>JAAUZE010000010.1 GCA_014804755.1 Lachnospiraceae bacterium
ACGTTTCCGTTCTTTCTTGATCCTGCCAGTCTCTCTGGCTTTCTTTCCGGAATCTCTTCCGGTCCGTTTTACTGTCCTTAGGTTGTTCTTAAGAACTCTCTGAAAATCTTTTGGAACTTATTGTTCCTTTGGAATTTTTCAGGGTTGCATTACTGTTTATTTGTCAAGGTGCATCCAGACATCTTACTCTCCCCGAAACATGCCCTCAAAGCCTCTGTTTCTGCAGGATGGCCGCCTGCCTGTCTTTTGCGCTCCCGGCCTTCCGGTCGAGCCGCAACAGTGATATACTAGCACGCACTTTCCCGCTTGTCAACAGGTTTTTTAAAAATTTTCTGTCCTTGCGTATACAGAACCAAATCCTGCAAAAATGGTGCTAACTTTGAATATTACATTTCCCCCTTTAAAAAGGAAACGAAGCGCCCGATTAAGATGCGCCGTGCCACGGTCATTACCGACGGTGGATTTTTATAATACCATTTTTTGCGCTTATTTGTCAACAGCTTTTCTTCATTTTTCCTTTATAACTTAAGTGTTGCTGATAAAAAATCCGGCGGTATCACGAAAATGAATTGAACAGGGTATACGTCTACGATATAATCAAAGCGATAAATTAGGATCTACCGCCCTTCATGAAACATATAACGATAAAGAATCAAAAAGATTCTTAAGGAGAGATCAAATGGCATATATTGATTTACATTTCCACTCAATATACTCAGATGGAACTTATACGCCTGAAGAATTATTGTTCCTCGCAAAAAAGAGGGAATTGTCAGTTGTTTCGCTGACCGACCATGATACCATAAAAGGGCTGGATAGGGCAGAAAAACAAGCCAAGAAGCTTGGGATCAAGTTCATGAATGGCGTTGAAATAAATTCCTGTTGTACCGTTGGTAACAGATCCGTTACTATTCATGTTCTGGGATATCATTTTTCCACAACAAAAATGAATGAATATATGAAGACACTAAAAGCACTAAGAGATGAACATAATCATGCAATCATAAGAGCACTTCAAAGAGTCGGAATAGGTATTGATTATGATGATATCGAAAAACCATTTGATGAATGTATCCTGACTCGTATGAATTTTGCAAGAACATTGGTCAAAAAAGGATATGCGTCAACAGAACGGGAAGCGCTGGCAAAATATCTTCACAAAGGTGGCAGCGCTTATGTTGCGTGCAGTTATCCTCCATTTTCCGTTGTAACTGGGAAAGTACATGATGCCGGCGGAATTGTATCCTTGGCGCACCCGGCAGAATATGGGCTGACTGATGATGAAACAGAATTATTAGTTAAAAATCTTATGGATTACGGTTTAGAAGCAATCGAAGTAATCCATCCGTCCCAGGATTCCAAATATTCTAAAAAGCTTCAGGATATCGCTATTAAAAATAAGTTGGCCCTTACCGGAGGTAGTGACTTCCATGGTAATCCTAATGGTGATATCACCTTGGGCATGGGAGGAGAAAATAGGATGATCCCTGATAGTATCTTAGCGAACTTGTTTGATTTGTAGTAACGAAATTTTCAGGCGAAAAAACAACTGCGTAAAAAAAGAAGTACCTTTCGATACTTCTTTCCATTCGGAATACCTGTTACTTCTTGGCAGCTCATAGTTATTGCTTGAACGGAGAAAGAGGGATTTGAACCCTCGCGCCGGTTGCCCGACCTACACCCTTAGCAGGGGCGCCTCTTCAGCCTCTTGAGTATTTCTCCACAGTCTGAATTACATCCGCTACCAATATTTGCAGGAACATATTCCTTCACGTCATGACGCAACAGTAATTATACTAATGTCTGTTCCATTTGTCAACTTCTATTTTTCGCGCACATCTCTCTTACGTTTTTCGCCCGCATGTCCCTCACTCGAATTCCCTTGCATGCTCCCTGAAAAAATCATAATATGCACGGACATTCCCAAGCTGTGTCCACCGTTTTACGTCCACAGGCTCCTCATCCAGATCGTAGATCTTTGCGCCCCGCATGGAAAGCAAAAACGGAGAATGAGTTGCGATCACGAACTGGCAGCCGTAAAATCGCGCCGCATCCCCGATAAACTGCACGAGCTCACGCTGCCTTTCGGGCGACAGCGAATTTTCCGGCTCGTCGAGCAAAAACAACCCGTTCTCTGTGATCTTATCCGTAAAATAAGCAAATGCGCTCTCGCCGTTCGAGTGCTCCCGCACATTATCCATGTGATTTTCCCTGATATATTTGGACTGCGTTTTTCTCCGCGCGCCGTTTACCTTTTTCAGCCGCTCATAGTCTTCCAGCGAACGCATCCGAAAATGCGAATACTTCAACTCCATATACTCTTCAAACATTTCCTCCCGCTTATTGTCTACACCCTCGTTGATCGTGCGCAGATTTAACATGAAGTCGAAAACATCGTCACTTGTAATGATCCTGCCTTCACAATGCTTTTTGCCCGACTCCAACCGATAGCCGCACCGCTTTGTATAATCCTCAAAAAAATTACTTCGATTGTAAAGCGTATCCCGCGACAGCGCAAGCTTCTCCGCCATCACATTGAGCGCCGTCGATTTCCCCGAACCGTTTCCACCGTAAAGGATTGTGACCGTCTCAAAATCAAGCTGCCTCAGCCGATGCTTAGAGAGCACTTGAAACGGATAAAACGTGTCATAGCAGGTACGCTTGATTCCCATTAAAAAATCATATTCTTCCTCAATATCGGGAAACGTAAACTGTGACAGATAGATCATAACACGTTCTTTCCTCCTATCGCCTGCCGGAAAATGAGCGTGCTGCCCGCTTAATTCCCGCCTGCTGTCTGTGCGGCAATGGATGCCTCTATGCGTCCGCGCACCAATTCGGCAAGCTCATTTGTTTTCATGCCCTTGTATTCTTCATAGGGAATCGGCTTCAAATAGGTGACATGCACCGTTACGGGTTTGATGGATTTTTCATCAAACGGTCGGAACGCATCAATGAGCGCGACCGGCACAATGCTGCAGCGTGCCTTTACCGCGCTCTTAAAGCTGCCGCCCTTCATCTCGATCATTTGATTTCCCTGTCCGCTGCGTGTGCCTTCCGCAAAAATAAGAAAGTTCCTGCCTGCACGCACCTGCTCCGTGACCTCATGAATGACCTGCATGGACTGACGCAGATCCTCCCTGTCGATCGACAGTGAGCCTGTTGCCTCCACGATCTGCTTGAGCAGGATCACCTTGCTTGCTTCTTTCTTGATCACAAATGCAAACGGACGCTCACACGAATCAATGATCGCTAATACATCATAGAGACCCTGATGATTCGGAAAAAACATAAATCCGTCTTCCGCGGGCAGATTTTCCAATCCGTGCGCCTCGATCCGCACACGCCCCGCATGATTCGCCTTTTTACACGCATGACGGATGACACGATAACTATGCTCATAATCGACCGGTTTTTTTCTGCCGCATAACCATATGCGAAAAAAATAATATGGTGTCTTCAAAAATAATCTCAGCACCATTGCCGCAATTCGTCTCATCGCCCTCTCCCTATCATTTTTGTGATCCGCTTTTTTATCTGGCTTTCCTAAGCCTGTTTTCGATACGCCTGCGCCGCCGTTTCATACAGATCATTTCCCTCGCTGTCGATCACAACGATCACCGGAAAATCCGTTACCTCCAGCCTGCGTACCGCCTCCGTGCCAAGATCATCATAGGCGATCACCTCAGATGCGGTAATGGATTTTGATAACAGCGCACCCGCGCCGCCGACCGCCGCAAAGTAGACCGCGCCGTTTCGCTTGATCGCATCGTGTACCGCCTCGGAGCGCTTTCCCTTGCCGATCATACCGATCATTCCCAAATCCAGCAGCTTGGGCGTATATTTATCCATACGGCTTGCCGTCGTCGGGCCCGCGGAGCCGATCGGTCTGCCTTCGCGGGCCGGAGACGGACCCATATAATAGATCAGGTTATTTTTTATGGAGAAAGGGAGTTCTTCTCCCTTCGATAACGCCTCATACATGCGCTGATGCGCCGCGTCCCTCGCCGTATAGATTGTCCCTGTAAGATAGACATAATCCCCTGCGCGGAGCTGCTTTGCCGTCTCCTGCGCAAAGGGCGCCGTAATCCGATACTCGTTCATATCAGAAGTCCCGCCTTTCTGCAAATTAAAATGGCTTTCGTGTCTGCTTTTTCCTTTATAATACCCGCACCGCATGCCGGTTCACATGACAGCAGATATTCACGCCCACCGGCAGCCCTGCGATATGTGTCGGATACGTTAAAATATTGACAGCAAGCGCTGTCGTACTGCCGCCGAGCCCTGCAGGTCCGATACCCAGCTCATTGATCGTCTTAAGCAGCTCCTGCTCCATATCGCGAACATAAGGAATATCGGAATGAGAACCCGCCGGACGCGTTAATGCTTTTTTCGCCAGAAGCGCGCATTTCTCAAACGTGCCGCCGATACCGACGCCGACCACCATCGGCGGGCAGGCGTTCGGTCCCGCATCGCGCACCGCCGTCAAGATCGCGTTTTTGACTCCCTCCGCTCCGTCCGCTGGCTTTAACATAAATACGCGGCTCATATTTTCGCTGCCGAAACCTTTCGGCGCAACCGTGATCGTCACCTGATCGCCGTCCACAATACTGTAATGAATGATACCCGGTGTGTTATCCCTTGTATTTTCCCGGATGAGCGGATCGCGCACGACGGACTTGCGCAGATAGCCCTCGGTATATCCCTGTCGGATGCCCTCGTTGACTGCCTCCTCCAGATTCCCGCCTTCAAAATGCACATCCTGTCCGATCTCCATGAAGACGACCGCCATTCCCGTATCCTGACAGATCGGTATCTGCTCCTCGCCCGCAAGCCGCATATTTTCTTTGAGCTGCTTTAAGATCTGCCCGCCAAGCTCCGATACTTCTTCTTTTGCCGCCCGCTCCATCGCCTCTCTCATGTCGGGCGCTAAAAAATGATTCGCCTCTATGCACATCTCTTTGATCGCAGCAGTCACATCCGCTGTCCGAATATTCCTCATAACCCGGTATCCCCCTTGTTTCTGCGGTGTATAATCCTGTTCTATCGTATCATCTTTTATGATAAAAAAGAGCCCTATCGACTCTTTTTTGCAAACGGGAGCTCCCGCACATCATCCTCTATCAGATAACACATCTCATCATGCGTATCCACCGCATCGCTGACGATCTGTTCGGGACTCAGCTTAATATACACCGCTTCGCCGTTTACAAGCAGTTCGCCGGCCCGGTCATAAATCTCGGACACGATCGTCACAAACTTCGGCGTTTCTTTTACCACGATCCCCCTTGCAAACAGCTCCTCATCATAGGGTACGGGCTTGCGGTATTTTACCGATAATGACATCGTCACGCCGAAAGACTCCTCCGACTGATCCTTTGCCCACATTGCCCGCAGTCCCAGTTCATCGATCATCGTCGCCGCCAATCCGCCGTGCACTCTTTCCGGAAAGCTCTGATGCTCCTTGCGGAATACAAACGGTGTCATGACGCTTCCGTCTTCCATATTATAAAACTGTGCCTTCAAACCGATCGGATTATCCATCCCGCAGATAAAGCACATTTTGCTGTTTCTCTGTTTTCCGATTACTTTCATGATAATCCCTGCCTTCTATGTATTGCTTTGCCACGGCTGCCCGCTTTTCGATCTTCATTGACTATTTTTTTCTGGCCGCCTTTTTCGCCTTATCCCTGTCTTCCCGCCGCCGTTCGGCACGCGTCTTCGGTTTTTCGTCCCCCGTCCTGATACCGGCTTTATTCAAAAAGATTCTGATGACCGCATGAATGATATAAAGAAGCGGTAACACAAAATAGAGCAGGGAATATGCCGCATTGCCAAGCGCCGCGCTCTCAAAGGTATAGGTGTCAAAGAAGTTCTTGCCGCAGCTAAAGCAGATAAAGATCAGTGCGACAAGCAGCACCATCACAAGCACATAAAGAATCCATTCCATCACACGCCTGAGCTTCGCGTGATCATTCTTCGCCTGAAGCTGAATGCGGTAAAAACGAAGATCGTACAGATTTTTGAGTGCAAATAAAAGAAAAATACCAATCAGCGCCGGTACCGGCTGCACAAATAAGGTCTGCGAGGATGCATCCCCCGCCCAAGCCGCCGATAACAGCTGTGCTTCCTTCGCCCCTGCCTTATAGATGAGAGAAAAAAGAAATACACCTGCATAAAGCAAAACGGTATTGACTGCCAGCGCTGAAAAACCAAGCGTAAACTCTTTTTTGATATTGGGGAGCGTCTCTTTTTTTTCCATGTCAGGGATCCTCTTTTTTCTTTTTGAATACAATAAATTTACTGAATATATAATTTGTGACCGTGACGACCACGGCAGCGATAAATGTCGCGATCCAGTCATCCAAGCCAAACACAAACGGTAATACCTGCATGATGGCCAGCTCCAATACCAGCGTGACTACACGGGAAGAAGTAAAGGAAATCGCTTCTTTTAACATATTCGGATTTTTACTCTGGAAAACATACGCGCGGTTCGTAAAATAAGCAAACACCACACCTGTTGTCCAGCGGATGACCACGGCCACACCCATTTGTATCGGATCTTGCACATCCAGGAAAAGCTTACAAACAGCATATGCTGCCCAGCTCACGATCGTCGTCAGCACACCGACGATCAGATAGACAATGATTTCACGATATTGCTTACACAGGGCAATGATCTTTTTCACAACATGTCCTCCATCCTTACATATAATCTCTCTTCGGGCGGATACCATACATACCTGTTCAGGCAGATACCATGTCTCACGACATTGTAGCATACCCATACCCCGAAATACAATAGATTCCGTCGGCCCGTCCCCTTGAAAGCCCGCCTTACGCTCTAAAAAGCAGATAAATGACCGTAAACAGAAATCCTGCGCAAAACAACAGCAGACCGAACGATAAACTGCGCGCGATCAGTACATTGTTTTCGCGAAATTCCTCCCGCTTCAGAGCGATGACCTGGCGATAGCTCCGCGTCAGCGTTTTCGGATGCTTTCTGCGGATCGTCCGGTTGAGCAGACGATGGAAAAAGTCACCCACAGAGCCTGCCATATCGGTAAAGATCGTCCCCTGTTCCCGCTCATGGGGAATCGGGCTCTCCCGAAATATCGTTTTTCTGAGCACGATCAATATGCCATCCGTCAGCGTGTCCAAAATGCGGCAGAGAAATCCCAGCACCGCGGGAATCCCCTTTAAGAGGATCGGGCGATACACCCCGTTTTCCAAGTCAAACCATTCAGGAAGCCTGTTGATATAAAGCTGCTCCCCACTTTTCTCATCCTTCATCAAAAACGTCCGCACGACGCCGAAATAAAGGACAATCCCAATCGCAAGAGAAATCAATCCGCCTTTTAAGCTTTCCAATCCAAAATAGGACACGGTTTCACACGCCGTCTCCACCTGCAAAATATTCTCACCAAACACACCGATCCTGTCCGTGATCAGATACGGGAACAATCCCATCACCGGCAGCAGCACAGCGCTTCCCACGATTGCAAATGCGCTTTTTTTGTTCATATACGCCTCCATGCCGTCAAAACGCGCCTGTTCTTCCGCATCCTTATTTTTCTCCCAAAACAGACAAATATACAGCTTGAGCATATAAGCAGCCGTCAGACCGCCGCTGATCAAAAACAGCCATTCCACGATCTCCAGTATCCTCGGGCTTGTCACAAACTGCGCAAAAGCGTTCCATTCATAGCCGAACGGAAATGCTGCTCCAACCCAGTCCGCGATCGGCGCATGTAACGCCAGTTCCTTGGCTATGACAATACTCTCATGCAGCAGCGTTTTACTGATATAGCCATTAAACAGCGGCACGCCCGCAATCCCGAGCGCACCGGATAAAAAAGCAAGATGCAGCAGCGGCTTTTTCCGGCCGAAGCCCCGGATGTCATTCAGATTCAGCTTATGCACATTCATAAACACAACGCCCGCCGCCATGAACAGCACAAGCTTAATGAGCGAATGATTCACCATATGCAGCAGCGTTCCGCGTGCCGCAATCTCCGCATGCAGGACGCCGTTGCCTCCGCCGTTTAAGATGCAGAGCATCCCGACGCCGACAAGGACAAAACCGATCTGCGACATGGACGAACAGGCAAGCGTCCTTTTTAAGTCAACGGAAAACAGCGCAAGCACTGCGCCTGTTACCATTGTGATCACGCCAAGCGTCAAAATGAGCGCCCCCCAGGTCGCATTCCGGGAAAAGACATTACAGCTTATGACCAAAATACCGAAAATGCCCGATTTTGTCAAAATACCGGACAGCAGCGCCGACGCAGGCGCCGGTGCGACCGGATGCGCCTTCGGCAGCCAGATATGCAGCGGGAACGCGCCCGCTTTTGCGCCGAAACCAAACAGCAGACAAATGCCCGCCGCGTAAAGCATACGCTTATCCGTACAAGCGGCACACGCCTCATAAAGGGACGACATAGTAAGCGTACCGACCGTGCGATAAAGCAGAAATAAACCCATGAGCATCACAAGACCGCCGATGACCGCCACCGCCAGATAGGTTGCCGCCGCTCGAAGGGACTCCGATTTTTCGTCATGCGCAACCCACACATAGGACGTAAACGACATGATCTCAAAAAACAGGAACGTCGTATAAAGATCCGACGAAAGGAATACGCCCACCGTCGCCCCAAGCGTCATCAGATAAAAGAAATAATAACGGTTCCGGTTGCGGTAATGCGCAAAATATTCACCGGAAAACAGCGCCGTCATCATCCACATGAGCGCCGCGATCAGACCATAAAGCACACGAAAACCGTCCAGCGTGACATGCATTCCCAAACCGGCAAAGCCGTTCCACGCAAACGAAAGCCCGCCCGTCTCTTGAAAGCACACCGCAACGATCACAAACGCAAGAAGCTCCGTCACACCCACAAGCTGTACGATATAATCCCTGATCTTTTTATTGTCGCGCCCGATCAGATATACCGCGACCGCCGCAAACATCGGATAAAAAATAAGTATTGCCGGAATCGGATTTCCTTCCATTACATCTCACATCCTTTTCAAATTAAACCTTTTCCGATCGTCGTCAGAAAATCAACAAACGGCGTGGAGTACAGCCCAAAAAATACGATCATAATGCAAAATACAAAAAGCGGTACGAGCATATACCAGTTCGGGTCATGAATTCCCTCCAGCGCGGCATAAGAAAGCTCCCTCTGCGGAAAAAACGCGCGTACGACGACGGTCAGCATATAGATTGCCGTAAGCAGCGCTGATATCAACAACGCTCCCACACCGAGATAGGCAAGCAGGTTCCCGCTTTCCATCGCCGCAACAGCCAGATTCCACTTGCTCACAAAGCCGCACAGCCCCGGCACGCCCATCAGCGCCAGCGCCGATAACGTAAACATCCCAAATACACGCGGCATCTTTCTGCCCAGTCCGTCAAGCTGATGCACATAAATCCTGCCGCTTTGGCAAATGACCGCACCCGCACAGAAAAAGGAACAAATCTTCATGACACCATGAAACATCATATGCGTGAGCGCGCCCACAAGTCCTGCCGGAGACATTAAGGCAGCACCAAATAAAATATAAGAAAGATTCGAGATCGTGGAATATGCAAGCCGCCGCTTAAAATGCGTTTCCTTTACCGCACGCGCGCTGCCATACAAAATCGTAACGATCGCCGCTGCCAGCACGACATCCTGCGCCCATGTTCCTCTTAAAAATTCCGCGCCGAAGCAATAATAGGTCAGCCGCAGGACCGCATAGGCGCCCGATTTCACAACGGCGACTGCATGTAAAAGCGCCGTGACAGGCGTGGGCGCAACACTCGCCGCAGGAAGCCACGCATTGAACGGGCAAACCGCCGCCTTCACGCCGAAACCGAAAAACGCAAACACATATACCAAAAGAAGCACATTGATCCTCGAACCGATCGCTTCCAAGTCAAGGCTCCCGCCGTAGCGGAACGAAACATTTCCGTACACAATGATAAAGATCAGCGCAATAAAGCCAAATGCCGCACCGCCAAGCGAATAGTACAGATACTTCCGGCTCGCAAGAATCGCTTCCCGCGTCATTGTATACATGACAAGCGGCAGCGTAATGAGCGTCAGCATCTCGTAAAAGCAATACATCGTTAACAGATTATCGGCAAGTGCGATACCGAGCGTGATGCTGAATGTCATGGTATAAAAAGCAAAAAACCGACGCGCATGCCATTCCCCCAGGTTGTTTTCTTCATGCCGCATATACTCAAAGGCATAGAGCGTCGCAAACGGCCACAGTCCGGAGATCAGTCCGCCAAATACCATGGACATGCCGTCAAGCCGGAATGAGATGGTCAAATGATTGACAAAGCTCACCAGCGTAAATGTTCCTGTCGGCTTTTTCGTGAGCAGGAGAAGAAACAGGACCGACGTGATCAGCACGACCGTCTCCGTATAAATCTCAAACTGCCTCTGTTTTTTGAAAGGAAGAACCAAAATGAGCGCACCGCCTGTAAGCGGAATCATAATCGCAATGAATAATGCTACCGGATTCATCTGTCTTCCCCCCTTCTATCGCATGATAGCCGCGGCAATATCTCCGATATAGGAAATCAATCCGTTCGGAAACATACCGAGCAGCAGCGTCGCCGCCGCCAGCAGGATCAGCGGTATCGTCATCAGCTTCGACGGCTCTTTCTTTTTTAACGCCTGATAATCGTAATCCTCTCCTACAAAAAAGCCCCTGATCGTGATCGGTAGAAGATACCCCGCGGTCAGAAGCGCGCTGACAAGCAGCACGATCACACCGGTATAGGCAAACGCGCGCACACCGAAATCAAGCGATCCCAGCGCCAAATACCATTTGCTGATAAAGCCGCTTGCGGGTGGAATACCGATCAGTCCGAGCGAGGCGATCGTATAGCACCACATCACGATCGGCATTTCCTTGCCGATACCGGAAAGCTCAGAAACATTTTTTTTGCCGGTCTGGTAAATGATCGCGCCCGCCGCCAAAAACAACGCCGCTTTGATAAACGCATGAAATACGATGTGTAAAACAGCGCCCGTGAACGCCGTGGGCTGCATCAGCGCAAGTCCGAACAAAATGTAGGAAACCTGACTGACCGTGGAATACGCGAGCCGCTTTTTTAAGCCCTTTTCTAAATATGCCATCATCGAACCCATCAGGATCGTAAGCAGCGATAACACCAGCCATGTGTACTGCACCCACGTACCCGCAAGGAACTGTGTGCCGAACAGATAATACACGACGCGGATCACGCCGAGCACACCCGCTTTCACGACAATGCCGGAAAGCACAGCGGATACCGGCGCAGGTGCGGCGGGATGCGCTTTTGTCAGCCATGCATGAAGCGGAAACATACCCGCTTTCACGCTGAAACCGAGAATCATCAAGAACGCCGTCACCAGAAGAAGCGTCTCGTGTCCCTCGACCAGCGTTCTGTCCAAAATACCGCCTGCTCCGAACGTCAGCGTGTTGGAAAGACAGAAACGGCTTAAACAATACAGTCCGAATAACACCATGTACGCACCGCAGAAAGAATAAAATAAATATTTTAAGCCCGCAAGAATAGCTTCCTTTGTCTGCGTATGCAGTACCAGCGGCATGCTCGTGATCGTCATCAGCTCATAAAACAGATAAAAGGTCATCAGATTGTCCGCAAAACAAAGTCCGTTCAGCATGCCGTATACGATCAGGTAAAATCCGTAATACCGCTTTTCCCGGTTTTCATGCTTCATATAGACAAACGAAAAACAGCCGGCAAGCAGCATGACGACGGAGATCATGACCGCAAATACACGCCCGAGCGCATCAAAGCCAAACTGGATCGGCAGCTTTCTTGTCAAAAAGAATGCGATCTGCGGCGCATCCTTCGATGTTGTCGTAAGAAGCGCCATCACCAAAAGCAGCGCCGTCACGACAAAAAATCCGCCGGTTATGATACAAAGTCCTCTTCGTTCCCCTCCGGAACGACCAAACGCAAACACCTTTTTCGGCAGCGCAAGGATTGCGACGCCTGCCGCGATCGGAAAAAGAATCGGTAATAATAAATTGCTCATACAAACATCTCCAATCCCGTTTCGATCAGATCCACGATCCAGTCGGAACAGAGCCCCAAAAATATGTTTAACGCAATAAAGCATGCCATCGACGCCGCAAAGAGCTTATGCTTTTTTAGCAAAATCGTCTCCTGATCCGCCTTTACCGGCGTATAGATCCGGATCACGGTCTTCATAAAATAAATCGCATTCAAAATCGTGCTGATCGCAAGCGCGATCATAGCCGGCAGCATTTTCCCGTTGTTGCGCACTGACGCCTCCGCGAACAGCAGCTTACTGATAAAACCGGAAAACAACGGAATCCCGACCATGGAGAGCGCGCCTGCCGCGAAAGCGATACCGGCGATCTTATTTCGATAGCCCGATCCCGTCAGATCAAGGAAGCGCCTGCTGCCGCCCGACGCGTCCGCAAGCCCCGACGCCGATAAGAACAACAGCGCTTTCGTCACGGCATGCGACAGGATATGGAAAACGCTCGCCACCATGGCTGCCTGCGTACCGAGCCCGAAGCCCATATAAATATAACCGATCTGCGCCACGGACGAGAACGCAACCATGCGGTAAATATCGTTCTCTTTGATGGCGGAGAGCGAACCGATGATCATGCCCGCCACGCCGAACACAAATAAAATATCCGTCACTCTGCTCGCATAGATCACATCAAAGCCGATCACGCGGTAGATGATCTTGATCAATAAAAAAATATATCCTTTTGACACAAGACTGGAAAGAATGGCAGCACTCGAAACCGTCGAATAACCGTACGCATCCGGCAGCCATGTATGGAACGGGAACAGCGCACTCTTAATAGCGATTCCCACACACAGCATACCGATCGTGATCATGAGCGGCACATGGAACCTTCCCGCCGTCACGCTCGCCCTCAGCGTCTGGTGGATGTTTTCCATCAGAAGATGCCCCGTCATATCATAGAGCATACAGATGCTGAGCAGCAGCATGCCGGAGCCGAGCAGACTCATGATCATATAGCGTGTCGCCGCCTCGATCGTCCGCCCTGTCTGGCTGATCATGATGAGTCCGCATGCGGAGATCGTGTTGATCTCGACAAACACATATGCCGTAAACAGGTCATTGGTATATACGAGTGAAAGCAGCGAGCTTAAAAGCAGATCGCACAAAATATAATAAAGATTCAGCTTCTGCGGTTCAATCTCAATGTGCAGCTTCTCCTGCCCTCCGAACAGCGAAAGCATCATAATGATACAGAAAAACAACGCCATGCCGCCTTCCAGCACACCAGCACGCAATTCGTTTCCCCATGGCGCCGGAAAACGGCCCATTACATAGGTGAAGCTTTCTCCCGTCATGATCGTATACCCGAACACAAACGCCGACATGATCGTTACTGCCAGTAAAATCACAGCATTCAGATATTTTGCGGCTCTGCCCTTCAGCGCGGAGCTGACGATTCCTCCCAAAATACACGTAACAATTGATATACAGGGAAAATTGCAAATCAAATCCATGATCATCCCTCACTCATTCTTATATATCCGCGCTTTTGACAGCGCAGGTACATTTTCTCATTTTCCTTCTTTTCGCAGAAGGATGGAAATCTCATCCAAATCTACCGTGTGGTACCGCTGATATAAACGGATCGTTAAGGAAAGCATTAACGCGGTGACGGATACGGAAACAACGATCCCCGTCAGGACCAGTCCGCTCGGAACGGGATTGATATAACGCTCCGCATTCAGATCCCCGTCTATGATGATCGGGTCGATCCGCCCTATAATATAACCCTTTAATGCCAGAAAAAGATAGATCGCCGAATCCATGACATTTAACCCGATGATCTTTTTGATCAGATTCTTTTGAAGCAATAAATTGGCAAAACCGATGCCAAATAATAGCATCGCGACCACTTCGCCGTAATTTGCAAATAAATTCTCTCCCATGAGCTTCCTCCGTTTCCGCTTCGCCCGTTTCGCGCCCTAGAACCCGCCGCGCCGAAACAACGCATAAAACGCATACATCGTACACGCCACCTGCAGACCAACAACCAGGTTGATCGGCAGGATGAGTCCCGCGCTTAAGATCGCGCCCGGCGTTCCGAGCGGAATATGATTCTCAAGCCCGTTCGCACCCATAATATAGTAATAAGTGATCATAACGCCGTAAAGCACAAGCGCCGTAACCTTCACCGCCGTATACACGCGCTCGCCGAAAAACTTCCGCGTCTTATCAAACCCGAACGCACAGGTATATAAGATCATGCCCGCCCCCATCATGGCGCCGCCCGAGAAACCGCCGCCCGGCGATAAATGCCCGTTCAGCATGACATAGATTGAAAAAATAAACACGATCGGCACAAGAATGCGCGCAACCTGTTGCAAGATCACATCATTTTTCGGCTCGTAAAACCGGTCGTTTGCCATAGCGGAGCTCTTTAAAACCCCATGATCCAATAAAAGCAGGATCATCACACAGCAGCCCGCAATAAAAAGCACATTCGTCTCACCGAACGTATCGAACGCGCGGTAGGAGAGGATCATACCCGTCACAGAATTGACCGCGCCCGTATCCGCAACGCCATGCTCGACATAGAGCTGTGAAACCTCATTATTAGCGGGGTTATCCGCATGCCCCGTCGGCGGCAGATAGGACACTGCAATGAGCAGCACGCAGACCATCAGCACGCACAATACGATGCCCATGATCTCAAAACACTTGCGAAACAGCCACATTTCCCGGTTATGCTCCACATTGAAGACGTGTTCCCGCATCCGCGCACACTCACGTTCATATTCTTTCTGCGCTTCTATATCCGGCCGGTGCTCTTTCTGTCTGCGCATCGGCATCGCCTCGTCAAATGCCTGTATGTCTCCGTAGAACCAGTCGCGAAACTGTTCCCGGACAGACCGCTTCTCAGTGTTCATCCGGCTTTCCCCCCTCTTCTCTTTCCGCCGCCTCACTCGGTTCCGATGCAATTGTCTTGCCTGTGTGCACGCTGTAAAGCTTTTTTAACGTGACCAGAAACAATACCGTCGTCACACCGGCGCCGACCGCCGCCTCCGTGATCGCTAAATCCGGCGATTCCAACATCAGCCAGATAAGCGCCATGACTAAGCTGAACGACATATAGACCAATATGGAGTTTAACAGATTTTTTGTAAAGCTCACGGCAATGGCGCACACCAAAAGAAACAAAAACAAAATATTCATAAAAATGGTCATTTTGATTCTTCCTTTCTGCCCTGATCAAGTTCCACAAACGCCTCCAGCCGGTCGCTTGCGCCTGCCTCCCTGCTCTTTTCTTCCGCAATCTCTTCCGGCAGCCCACAATGTGCGGCAAGATTCGGATTTGACATGACCTCAAGCCGCGCAAGCATGTGGGAGGATACGGGTGAGGAAAACCATAACAGCACCACGATCAGAAAAAATTTCAGAGACGTAAAATTCCACCCGCTCATGATCATTAATCCGACCAAAGAAAATCCGATCCCCAGCGTATCGCCCGTCGCCGCGATCTGCATTCTGTTTAAAACATAACGAAAACGGAATACGCCCAAAAGCTCCACTGCAAACGTCAAAAGACCGCCTATCAGAAACGCCGCGCCCACAAAGAAGCGCACCCACTCAAGCGTCGCCATTGTCTTTTCCTCCCGTATTTTTTTCTTTATGCTCCCGGTAAATACCCATAAACACCTTCGTCAATACAATGACCGCCAAAAAGCTTAAGACGGCATAGATCATGCCAATATCCGCAAGATACCCCGCCTCCAGCTTTAACGCCAGTACCGCGATCGTCACAATGACAAGCGTTCCCATCATATTGACCGCCACGACGCGGTCGCATACGCGGGGACCTAAGATTGCCCGGATCAGGCATAAAAAAATCATGACCGCCAGTATGATCAGAACTGGTGTAAATAACATTTCATATGCCGCTTCCGGCCCGCTCACCATCCCGTTCATTTTCCTTCGCCGCCCTTTCGTGCTCTTTTTGACATAAACCGCTCATAATCCTGCTCCATATCTGCGATCAGCCGCACAAATACGGAGGAATCCAGTCCCTCTCCGAACGCCTTGTCCAGACAATGCACCACATAATGATTGTCACTTAACGAAACGGTGATCGTTCCCGGCGTGAGCGTAATGGAATTCGCAAGGAGCGCCCTGCCAAGCTCCGTTTTTAATGACACGTCAAACGACACGATCGCGGGGGACGCCTCTTTTCCGAAGCGCAGGACTTTTCCGATCGTCAATACATTCGACTTGAGAATTTCCCAGATCAGCACGAACAGATATCGGATCAGCTTCCAGAACACCCTTGCAAGAAACAGATCGCTGCTTGCGCGGTACCCCATAAACTTACAGATAAATAGATAAACAAGAACGGAGATCGGCAGACCGATGAGTGCGATCTCCACGGTCAGCTGTCCGTTCAATATGATCCACAATAAATAAAACAATACGAACATGCGCGTTCCTCCCATCCGATGGTTTTATTCCCGCGGGTAATGAGCCAAGCGGATGCGTCAGCATCCATTTGGCGAATGCCGCGAGGGTCAAAGACCCCGCAGCTTACTACGTTGCAGGATTCATACCCCGTCAGCTTGCTGCGGGGTCTTTGATTGTCTGCGCGTGAGCACATATTTACAGATCGGATTGCCTGCGGCGGAAAATTTCTCCTCGTACTCGGTCATCACATTGCCCTGCATCAGCGTTTCATCCGCATGCAGATCATAAGTGATCACATCCGCCTTCCACGCCGACCGGGGAAGCTGCTCTAAGGCAAAATCAAACAACGCCCGGTTATCGGTCTTAAACTCGATCTTTGCACCCTCCGCCGTGATCTCATCATAGCGCGCAAGAAATTCCGCGGACGGGAGCCGCCTTTTCGCATGGCGGTCTTTGGGCCACGGGTCGGAAAAATTCAGATAAATGCCCGCAGCCTCGCCTTTTCCGAACACCGCGGTAAGCTCCTCCGCTTCCATTCGCAGCAGCTTTAGATTCGGCAGCTCCTCCGCCTCCATTTTCTGAATGGCGCGCAGCAGCACGGACGAATACTTCTCTATACCGACATAATTGTTTGCGGGATTCCTCCCGGCGAGCGTATAAAGGAACTGCCCCTTTCCCATCCCGACCTCGATAAAAATCGGATTCGGATTTCCGAACAGCTCCGCCCATCTGCCCCGATACCGCTGCGGTTCCTGCACAACATAAGGACTTTCAGCGATCACGTCACGCGAACCGGAAATATTGCGAAGTCTCATCGCGGCAACATCCTTTCTTCATCGAACTGTTATCTAAGGAAACACGGATTACATCTGGCGTGGGAAACGCTTTGACTAGCGTTTCCCTAAAAGAAATCCGTTTGTATTCTACACCTTTTTTGTGCAAATAAAAAGTATAATATAAGAAGACCTGAAAAAATTTGCAAATTTTGGACAATTTTTCTTTGGTTTTGGGGTAAAATAGTGTATCATATTTTTAGTTAAACTCATTTTGACTGACGGAGCGGTTCCCATGCACGTTTTTTTCGATACGACAGCCGCAGTAGGCGGCGTTCCTTTTTATAAAAAATGGCTCTTCGGTATTCTATGCGTTTGTTTGTTCCTTGCTACGCCGCTTACTGCCTTGGCGGAGCCGGTCGATTATGAAGCGGAAGCCGAGGCGCGCAAGCTGCTTCCCGTGCAGACAAACGAGATCGCAGGCTGGCCGAAAGGTCCGGAAATCGGTGCGTATTCCGCTATTTTAATGGATGCCGATACCGGAACGATTCTTTATGCCAAAAATATTTATGAACCCGGTTATCCCGCAAGCACGACAAAGCTCCTGACCGCACTGATCGCCGTGGAACAGAGCGCCATGAACGAGATTGTCGTAATGTCCCATGAGGCCGTGTTTTCCGTTCCGCGTGGCGGCTCGAATATCGGCATGGACGAAAGGGAAGCGCTTCCGATGGAGCAGGCGCTTTACGCCGTGCTGGTCGCAAGCGCCAATGAGGTTGCAAACGGCGTAGCGGAGCATATCGCCGGTTCTATGGATGCTTTTGCCGATATGATGAATGCGCGTGCCGCCGAACTCGGTTGTGTCAATTCTCATTTTGTCAATCCCAGTGGTCTTCCGGACGACGCGCATTACACCTGCGCGTATGATCTTGCGCTGATCGCGCGGGCATTTTTTTCCTCTGAGCTGTTAAGTAAAATGGCATGCACGCCATATTACACGCTCTATCCCTCCGACAGACAGCCGGACGAAATCATCATGTCCAGCCATAACCGCCTGATCAAGGGCAATCGTTACGGCAGCCGATATGTATATGAAGATCTCGTCGGTTCCAAGACCGGCTATACCGACAGCGCCAGACAGACCTTAGTATCCTGTGCGGAGCGGGACGGCATGCGTCTTATCTGCGTCATCATCAAGGAAGAGTCTCCTAATCAGTTTGCGGACACCATTGCGCTGTTTGAATATGGTTTCAGCAACTTTCACTCCGTCAATGTCGCCCAAAATGAAACGACTTACTCCATTAACAGTACGGACTTCTTTGAGACCAGCATTGACATCTTCGGTTCGTCAGAAGCTATTTTATCACTCAACCAACATGATAATGTCGTTATCCCCGTCAGTATCGAGTTCTCAGATCTTGACTGCGAGCTGTCTTATGATACCGACCGCGAGGACACCATCGCCGTGCTCTCCTACTCTTATCACGGACAGCCGGTCGGCTCGGCGACGATTGATATTGCACTTGATATGACGGCGCCGTTCCAATTTGAGGAAACGCCGTTCAGCTTTAAGGATATGCCCACGATGGAGGAGGAGGTCGTTACGGCGCCGTCCCCGATCCCGATGCCGACTCCCGAACCGGAATTAGAACAGGAAGAGCCACGAATTATTTTCGTCAATGTCAAACGGGTATTGGCAGTTTTGGTCATCGGCGCGGTTGTGATCGCCGTTTTCCTTTACCTGATTGCCTATGTCAGAAGCTATTATTTTTCCTCCCGTCATAAAGAACGAAAGCGCAGGCGGGGCCGTAGCAGAGCTTACCGGAGCGCGCGCATTGATAAGCCTGTCCGGACAGACGCTGTCGGGCTGAACTTCAGGCGGTCCCACCGGGGCTCTCATTCGCAGTGGGAGCGCAAGACGCCCCCGTCTTCCGAATGGAAACCGAGACGGCGGCGCAGCGGCCGCAGATATAGATAAGATACAGAATGTTGCGAGGACCACAAGATATGAAGCTTCCTATGATACCTTTTTTTCATAAAAATAAACGCTCCGTGCTGCGGCTTTTTCCCCGCGGTATGGGACACGCCGCGCGCACAAGACTGACGGCGGCAGCTCTCTGCTTCGCCCTGCTCATACCGGCGCTTGACGGCTGCGGCCGTGCCAAAACCGATCCCGACGCGTGCCCCTATGAGGAATTTATTGTCGTAGATGTTTTTGACTGCCTTGCCAATTTCCAAGGTATTCAATCGGGATGGTTCGCCAAGATCGTCCGTGATAAGTTTAATATGGAACTCAATATTATTGCTCCGAACGTGACGGGCGGCGAGAATACGCTTTTTGCCACACGCTTCGCGGCAGGCAATCTCGGCGATCTGATCATTACCTCGGGAGAAAAGGGACATTTACAGGAACTTATTGATTCCGACCTGATTCTGGATATGTCCGCATACTTACAGGACAAGCAGATCATGCGCTATGATGCCGCGATCAACTCCCTGAATGACAAGCTTCCCGGCAGCGGACTATATGCGATCCCTTCCGAAATATCATCGTTTTCTGCCGATACGCCGAGCGATGTGCTCGAGCCGACGTTCGGACCGTATGTGCGCTGGGACCTGTATGCTGCCCTCGGTTATCCTGCCATCCATACGCTTGAGGATCTTCTTCCCGTCCTTCAAGATATGCAGGCGCTTTATCCGGAGACGGAGGACGGTACGCCCACCTACGCCTTTTCTTTTTTTAAGAATTGGGACGGCAATATGATGAACGCCGTCAAACAACCCTGCTGTTATTATGGCTACGATGAATTCGGCTTTGTGCTGGCAAAGGCAGACGGCTCCGATTTTCAAGATTTGACAGACCCGGACTCGATTTATACCCGCGTTTTGAAATTTTATTTTGACGCAAATCAGCTCGGTCTCGTCGATCCTGATTCCTCTATACAGAATTACGACGATGTTTTTGACAAATATGCGAACGGCTCCATTTTGTACTCCTGTTGGCCGTGGCAGTGCCAGTCGGCATATAACACGGTTGAAAACGGCGCGGCAGGGCGCGGATATATGCTTGTGCCGATCGAAGATATGACGATTTTCAGCTACGGCTGCCAGCCTTACGGCAATCAGAAAACCGTGATCTGTATCGGAAGAAACACCAAGGACCCCGAACGGCTCGCCGCCTTCATTGACTGGCTCTACTCCCCGGAAGGTATCATGGCCAACAGCGCACAGATCAGTAACGCCGCTGCCGGACCGCAAGGACTTACCTGGGAGCTGGACGCGGACGGCAATCCTGTTTTGACCGAGTTCGGAATGGCCGCGTTTAATGATCAGGATACGCCGGTTCCGGAAGAATGGGGTGGCGGCACTTGGGCTGACGGTATCTCCACGCTCAATTATAAAGCGGTCGCACCGACGGAGCTTTCACCGGATGGTTATCCATACTGTTATCAGTTATGGCAATCCTTTCAGGAACCGATTGCCACCACGCCGCTGGTCCTTGACTGGCGGGCATATACCGGCAGTACGAATGCCTTAACGTATCTTTCAGCACATGATATGCTCCTTCTCGCACCCGGCGTAGATTATGTCGCCGAGGAGGAATCCAACGAACTTTACATCATCCGCAACCAATGCAGTTCTGTCATTACGGATTATTCATGGCGGATGGTTTTTGCGGAGGATGAGGATACGTTTTACCGCTATCATGAAGAAATGCGCGCCCGGCTTAACGCGCTTGACTACGACAAGATTCTCGCCTATGATCTTGCCGGTGCTATCACACAGAATGAAGCACGCCAAAACGCATTAATGAGAACATCGAAGGTTCCTTAGATAATGGAGGTAAAGCGAACAAGTTCGCTTTGCTGTTGGCAGCATGGAGGATTAAGTATGACACACGAAGAATATCTCGCACAGATTGAGCAGGTCATTGCACAGGGACCGTACAAGGACGACTGGAGTTCCCTGTCACGGTTCAAAATGCCGGAATGGTTTGAAAACGCCAAATTCGGTATCTTTATTCACTGGGGGCTTTACAGTGTTCCCGCTTTTAATAACGAATGGTATTCCCGCAATATGTACATACAGGGGAGCGAAGAATTTGAACACCATATCAAAACCTATGGTCCGCATAAGGATTTCGGCTACAAGGATTTTATCCCCCTGTTTACCGCGCCAAATTATGATCCGGACAAATGGGCGGCTCTTTTTGAGGAAGCGGGGGCAAAATATGTCGTTCCTGTCGCCGAGCATCATGACGGTTTTCAGATGTATGACAGCGAGCTTTCCGAGTTTACTTCCGTGAAGATGGGACCGAAACGGGATTGTATTGGCGAGCTGCGGGATGCGCTTACACGCCGGGGCATCACGTTCGCCACCTCCTCCCACCGTGCGGAGCATCTTTGGTTTATGGGAAACGGCAGGGATTTTGATTCGGATATTAAGGAGCCGCTCAAGCGCGGCGATTTTTACTGGCCCTCTATCCAAAAGCAGCCGGACCAATCGAGTCTGACCGATACGCCGATCCCGACCAGGGAATATTTAGAGGACTGGCTCGTGCGCACGGCTGAGCTGATCGATAAATACCGCCCCGCCATTTTATATTTTGACTGGTGGGTACAGCATGTTTCATGGAAGCCTTACTTAAAGAAGCTCGCCGCTTATTACTATAACCGCGGCGAAGAATGGGGTACTCCGGTCGGCATCTGCTATAAACATGACGCGATGATGTTCGGCAGCGGTATTGTCGATGTGGAACGCGGTAAATTCGCCGACGCCAAGCCCTATCACTGGCAGACGGACACCGCCATTGCACATAATTCGTGGTGCTACACGACCAATCTGAATTATAAGACGACTCAGGATATTATCTGTTACCTGATCGATGTTGTGAGCAAAAACGGAAATCTCCTCTTAAACGTCGGTCCGAAGGCGGACGGTACTATCCCCGAACAGGATACGACCATCTTAAAAGAGATCGGCGCGTGGCTTGCTACGAACGGGGAAGCCGTATACAATACGCATGTATGGCGTTTTTCAGAGGAGGGACCGACAACGGAGGTTTCCGGTCAATTCTGTGATTCCTCCGGCAGCCGCTATACAAGTGAGGATTTCCGTTTCACCGTCGGGGATGGCTATCTTTATGCCACCTGCATGAAGTATCCGGAAAACGGCAGCATTACCATTCGATCACTTGCCGACAGCAGCGATCAGAATAAGCCGCTCTTCCACGGTTTGATCGAGGATGTATCCGTGCTTGGATTTGAAGAAAAGATCCATTGGACAAAGGACAGCGAGGGTCTTCACTTTACCACGACAAACGTAAAGAGCGAGCTTCCTGTCGTGATCAGGATTAAAATGTTATGAGGTAGATCATGCATACTTTTTTCATTGCGGATGATGAGCTTGCCATTCGAAACGGCTTGAAGTGCATAATTGATTGGAACGAGATGGGTTTTACCTGCGTGGGGGAAGCCGGAAACGGGGAAGATGCGCTGCATGGAATCCTCGGCTTAAAGCCCGATTTGGTGCTGCTTGATATTAAAATGCCCAAAATGAGCGGTCTTGACGTCGTTCATGCGCTGCGGGCACAGGATTTCAAGGGAAAGATCATCATCCTGAGCGGCTTTTCCGATTTCACCTATGCGCAGGACGCGATCAGAAACGGGGTAAACTTCTATCTGACGAAACCAATCGATGAGGACGAGCTTACTTCCGCAATCGAAAATATCAGGGAACAGCTAACAATGGATGCGGATCAGACCGATGCCTTAGAGCGGTTGAAAACGCGGGCGCGCAACGTTCTTCTACATGATCTTGTAACCGGCTGCGCATCGCCGGACGACATCCGCATTGAAACTTTTTCGATGAACGCCGATGTCTATCAGATCGTGACCTATGAAAATTTCAGTATCGAGCGGGGCAATATTACCTATAGCTTTGCCGAGCTGTTAAAAGTCACCAATCAGGACAGTCACTTTTTTGAGTATTTTGAGGAGGATCATAAAGACGTGATCCTCTTAAAAGGCATTTCCGCTCTCAAGCGTTTTCAGGACTTTATAGACCATTACGAAAACACCCCCCCTCAGAAGGATTCGCCGTTAGACTCGCTGTTTATCGCTTACGGGCGTCCGGTACATGACCTTATGAGCATCAACGAATCTTATCTTGACGCTATCACCCTGCTTAGCCGTCGTTTTTTCTGTGCGCAAGGGCAACATACATTAGGCTTTGAGGAGCTTCCCCATGTGGAGGCCATTGATCAGGAGCTTTGCAACGACAAGTTAAATGAATTCTGCGCTCTGCTCATCGACTTCCTGCAGACTTTTAACCGAAAAAAAGTGGCGGAGACCCTTTATCAGCTGGAGCTCTATCTATATCAGGTCCGCAACGACATCGATGAGGTCAGACTGTTTCTCTCCGACCTTTATTTACAGATCAAAGAAAAGATGAATCACATTTACAATACGATGGCAATCCCGTTTCCGACCAATTCCACCGCTCTCGATTTTATCAATAAGAAATATTATCTCTATGAAATTATGATTTTCTTTTCGGAACAGTTTGAAATGATCATGAACGCCATTGGAAATTCTTCGCGGGACAGTGTCTTAGACGATATTCTTTATTATATTGATCATAACTACAAGACGAATATCAAGCTGGAAGCAATCGCTCCGCTGTTTGGGTATAACAGCGCCTACCTTGGCAAAATCTTTAATAAGACGGTCGGCGAAAGCTTCAATTCATATGTCGATCATATGCGTATTGAACGCTCGAAAGAGCTGCTTTTGGAAAACCACTTAAAGGTCTACGAAATTGCCGAGCAGGTCGGCTATAAAAATGTGGATTACTTTCACAAGAAATTCAAAAAATATGTGGGAATCAGTCCCGCTGAATTCCGAAAGCAGATGGTGGGAGAATAAAAAAGAACGCTGCGCGTTCTTTCGAAGAATCTGCCTCGCAGATTCTTCGAAAGACTAAGAAATTTCCTATAATTTAAAAAAGTATCTTCCTTGCCGCTTTACAGACGCAGAACTTCCGCTCCGATCTCCTGTATAAACGCCTCATCATGCTCGATCAAAAGCATCGTCGGGCGATAAGTCTTGATCAGTGCCTCCAACTGCATTCTGGAAAATACGTCAATAAAATTCAACGGTTCATCCCAGATATAAAGATGCGCCTGTTCACAGAGACTTCCCGCCAGAAGTACTTTCTTTTTCTGCCCTTCACTGTAGCTTTCCATCGGTTTTTCAAATTGTACCCGCTCAAAATCCAGTTTACGCAGCAGCGCAAACAGCAATGGCTCAGAAATTTTTCTCTTTTCGGCATATTCTCTGATACTACCCCGTAAAAACGATGTATCCTGCGACACATATGAAACAATGAAACCAGCCGGCACACGCAGTTCTCCTGACGTGATTTGCGGCGCTTCTTCTGTGCCTGTACCGCACTGTGTATCCCCAGTCTCTATTTCTTTGTCTGCTGCTGTCTGTGCGAGGATTGCACGGATAATACTTGATTTTCCGGCGCCGTTTCTGCCTTGTATTGCCAGACATTGCCCATCCCCGAGCCGAAAACACACTCCTTCAAAAAGTGGTTTTGCAGGTTCCGCGGAATAACAAAGAGCAAGATCCCTCGCTTCGATCAGCACGCTTTTATGATAATGCAAGGGCTTTAATTTCAAGTTTTCCGCCGTCTCAATATTTTTCAAAAGCCGGGATTTCTCCTCAATCGCATTTTCCTGCCGACGCTCTAAATTCTTACGTCTCTGCTGCATGCGCTTGGATTTCATGCCAATATAGGATCTCGTGTTTTTAAAACGATCAGGCTCCTTCACCGGATCGAATCCGATCTTTGTCGCTTCGACCTTATCCGCCCATAGCGCCGTACGTCGCGCGGCTGCCTGTAATCTGCCGATTTCTTTTTTTAATTTTTCATTTTCGGCCAGTTCGAACGCGTCCCGCTTTTCTTTGTTCTCCCACCAGCTTGAAAAATTTCCCCTCTCCACTTCCATGCTGTTCTTATTGATGACAAGCACATGATCAATACACGCATCCAGAAAGCGGCGGTCATGCGAAACAAGGATAAATCCACTTTTGCGGCTCAAATAATCACGCACCACCTCACGCGCCTGTATGTCTAAATGGTTTGTCGGCTCATCAATGAGCAGAAAGTGATTTTCCTGTGAAAAAAGCAGTGCCAACATAAGCTTTGTCTGCTCGCCCTTGCTTAACTGCCCAAACGGACGGTATAATACTTCCGCATCCAGCTTCACCTGCTCTAACTCGCATAAAACCCGCCAAAGCTCACATTCCGGCGAAAGCTCATAGAGCACGTCAACCGCATTTTGAAGGTCGTATTCCGCGCGTAATCGATACGGAAAATAATCGAACACGATGTTGGTTCTGATGCTTCCCTCATATTCCAGTTCCGCCAAGAGCAGCCTCAAAAACGTCGTCTTCCCGCGTCCGTTTCGTCCGATCAGTCCGAGTCTCCAATCCGTATCGATCTGAAAGGATACGTCCTCAAAAATATTGTCATAGCTTCCCTCATAGCAAAATGTTACATGATTTACCGATATTTGTGCCATTTTCATTCCTCCTTATGACAGGCCGCCATGCTTTATTAAACTCATACTCTCCTTCTGCATCTTTTCTTTGATAAAAAGCAACAAAAAAAGAACACAGTCCTACTGCGTTCCTTCATCATCTAAGACAAAAGAAAATCCGCAAAGCGTCTTTTCTTATGATCTCACATATATTGTCTCAAGCATTCGGCAGCTTTCCTGTAAATACGACACAGCGCGCAAAATCTTACTGGCTCCGTGCCACCCTATTCGGTTCTTATCTACAGAAATAATATTGCATGCTTCCTGCTCCTTGTTGCCGACTGCCGCATCAGCCGGAGTTACCGTTATCTTTTATAACATAGCATAGTCTTTCGATACTGTCAAGAAGGATGATTCCTTGCAGGGATGAACCGTTACTTATTGGGAATCATCCTCTTTCTCCGTCTGCTTATAGGTTACTGCACCCTCCTCTTTCTCGATCTCGCGAAAGAACGGAACCGCATATCCCGAGATCGTAAGACAGATGCATGCCGGACCGATCAGCGCACCGATAAATATCGTTGTCCAGTTAAAAAAGATCAGCACAACCTCTACAAACAGGATAAAAAACAGGCTCAGTGTCCGCACAAAATAGCGTGTTGCTATGTCCGCGGAATTCTTGATGGTACGAAACAGCGTGTTCTCATAACGGGCAGAAAGCGGAAACGCATAGACAAATCCCATCATAAAGACAAACAGCGCAATGATACCGAAGATCAACGGCATCATTGGATTTTCCTCATTCCTCTGAAACATCTGAAAGTCAAAGTTGACGACCTCCATGCACATGATAAACAGACACCCAAGCGGAATACCGTTTCTCAGGTTTGCTCTGAATGCCTTCACAAACTGATGCGCTACGTAACCCTCAGACTCATCGACCATCTTCATCGTAACGGAAAACACCGCAATCGTTGACGGTCCGATCGTAATGATCGGAATACTGAATACCAGCCACAACACACTCAGCTTCACCATATCCCAAAAACGGGAAATAAAGCGGTAAAGAGCACCCTCCGGACTAAAAAAACTCATAGTACACTCCTCGTAAGACAGGGAAAGGCTGTCCCTTAGAACAGCCTCCCCCCCATATTCATAACAACCGCACGGTCGCAAAGCGCCGTTTTCTATCATTCTTTTACGCGTAGCACTTATTTTAATTCCTGCTCGCACGCATATCTGATCGCGGACTGCTCCAAAGACAAATCCAAACAATCCTGATAACCGTATGCATTTGCCTGCTCAATCATTTCAGCTACGATCTGATCATATTCCGCGTCATCCTTTGCGTAAATCGCACGCCATGAGTAGGTTACGATCACATCGGTTACCGCCTCCCATTTCGTCTTCATCTCGCCTTCCAGCTTGTTTTGCTGATAAGTGGAAATCGGGGTGACTAAATAAATGCCTCTGCCTTCCATGTATTCCTGCTTATTGGTCGCTCCGGTATAATCTCTCCAATCCTGCTCAATTTCCGATTTTGCCGGAATCTGATAGGACGGCCATGTCTGATAATCATATTTATCACCGTTCGAATCCAGGTTCTCCGCACTCAGCGTCCATGTTGTATTATTGAACGCAAACGCACCGTCATTAAACGTACCGGTTCCCTCATAATCGCCGATCATCATCGTCTCGCGATCCAAATATGCCTGTTCACCAAACTCGGTAAAGTAGGGATGACCATCCTCATCATAGTCCCAGCAAAGTCCCTGCGGTCCATAGTTATAGGTCATCGTTCCTTCCGGCGTGTAAAACCAGTTAATGATCTCCATACATAACTCAGGATACTCCGTATTCGCACCGATCGCCCATACTCTGTTGCCTCCGAGCGTGCTCAAACCGGATACGATCGGTCTTGCGTCAAGCGGTGCACACGGGAGCATCTGCCTATTGTCCTCCACATGATTCTCATTGTAGATCATGCTTCCGCTGTAATCGAAAATAGACATGAAATATCCGCTGGCAAGCAGCTTCTGCTTCATTTCCTCATAGGTATTCGTCATCGAGTTCGGATCGATCAGACCTCTCTGATTTAATTTGTTGAAGAATTTTAAGCAGGTCATATACGGACCGCCTTCTTCCAACGCACCATAAAACTCTCCGTTCTCCTGATTGTAAAGACCCAGCTGGAAGTCGCCCTCATAACCATAGTACGCACTTGCCATGGATTTTACATACATAACCATCGTTCCGTCCCAATCCGGCCAAAGACCGATCGCATACGTCTCCTTGCCGTTATCGTCAGTCGGTGCAAGTTCTTTCATAGCCGTAAGAACCTCTACCAGATCATCCAGCGTATGGAACTCCGGATAGCCAAGCTCTTTATACAGATCCCAGCGTAAATCCCATGTGTAAATGAACTTGTCAATATCCTCTGTGGAAGTCGCAAGGTTATGGCCGATCCCATAAATGGTACCGCCATTCATATTACGGTTCGTCTCTAACGCGTTCTGGCAGTGCTCCTCAATATAAGGACCATACTCATGAAGCAGGTCGTCCGCCTCCCAATCATAGAGCAGTCCGGCATTGACCGCATTCTGATAGTCGCCGCCGACAGAGCCGAATACAATGATATCTCCTAAGTTGCCGCTCTCCATACGTGTCTCAAACACACCATCCTGATCCGGCACAACATTGACAATGACATTAAACTTCTCTAAGTAGATTTGTGCCGACCATCCGGTCTGTTCACCGGAAAAGTTTGCAAGCTGGGAATAAATCGTGAGCGTGATCGGTTTATCCTTCCCTTTCCCGCCGCAGCCTGCAACAGTGGACATCAGCATAACGCAGGCTAATGTCAGCACTGTGATCTTCTTTAACATCTTTTTCATTTTTTATCCTCCTTTTTTGTGTTATTTGTATCCAAGAGGAAACCGCCTTTGATCCGTTTCCCCATAACACCAACACCATACAGACTGATCCGTTTCTGTGCGCATCCTTAACCTTTCACCGCGCCGAGCATAATGCCCTTCTCAAAATAGCGCTGCATGAACGGATAAACAAGCAGGATCGGAATAATGGAGGTCATCGCCACCGTATACTTGATGACCTTATTATTCAGCATTTCCGCCGCTGCCGCCGCTGCCGCTGAATCGCCCGAATTCATCGCCGCGCCGATATTTGTTGCCTGATTCAGGTAGTTATACAGTAAGTGCTGCAGCGTATACAGCTTCGGCGTATTCTGCATCAGGATCAGGGAATCCGTAAAGGAGTTCCAATGTCCTACCGCGCCGAATATCGCGATGGTTGCCAGGATCGGACGGCTGAGCGGCCAGACAATCTTCCAGAACACGGTCAGATACCCTGCTCCGTCCATAAACGCGCTTTCTTCCAGCTCTCCGGGAATGGATTCAATATATGTTTTTACCAAAATGATATTGTACGGTGCTACGATGCCGGGAATGATATAGGCAACAAAATGGTCGGTCAGGCCAAGCATATTCATGTTCATATACCAAGGAATAATACCCGCGTTAAAATACATCGTGATGATCAGGAAACGATACCACAGCTTTCTGTGCCACATTTCTTCCTGTGTCACCAAATACCCGATAAAACCTGTTGCCAATACCATTAACGCCGTACCAATCAAGGTTCTGGTAATCGATACACCGAAGGCCCGGAATACATCATCTACTTTCAGAATATCTAAATAATTCTTAAGCGTTACGCCGATCGGATAAAAGAGTACTTCTCCTCTCGTAACCGCACTGCGGCTTGAGATCGTATTAATGAAAATATAGTAGAACGGGAAAATACAGCTTATCGTAAAAATTCCGAAGAAGCCATAATTTAAGATATTGAAAATAATGTCCCCGGCGGTCAGCTTATATTTTCTTTTATGTTTTTTCTCGTATGCTTTTTCTGCTTTCGCATCCAGCTTTTCCTGCTTTGTCATCGCCATAGTCCGCCACCTCCTACACAATATTTTCGCCGCGGACGGACTTCGCTACTCTGTTCGCAACAAAGAGCAGAACGACCGCGATAATGGATTTCATCATACCGACAACCGTTGAGAGTGGAATGTCTCCGTTTCCGATACCCAGGTTGTATACATAAAGGTCAAGGACCTCCAAAGAATACTTATTCTGCGCATTCGTAAACACGAGATACTGATCCATACCGTTGCTTAAGATACCTGCAATCGACATGATGAGCATAACCGTATAAGTGGGAAGCAGACCGGGCAGCGTGATGTGCCACATCCGTTGGAAGCGCCCCGCACCATCCACGGTCGCCGCTTCATAAAGCTGCTGATCGATTCCGGCAATTCCGGATATGTAGATGATCGCGCTCCAGCCAACGCCCTTCCATGTTCCCCATGCCAGCATCTTTAACCACATATGGGAATTTCCACCCAAATAATTGTCGGTGGCATTGACGCCAAAGCTCTGAAGCAGGGTATTAATAAATCCGTCCGTATTAAACATGGCAAATGCAATCGCATAGATCAATACCCAGCTGATAAAATTCGGGATCGTCGTAAAGGTCTGTACAAACCGACGATATCTCGTGCTCTTCATCTCGGCAAGGAAGATCGCAAACACCATCGGCAGCCAGCTTGTCAAAAGCCCGAGACCACTCATGGCAAGCGTATTTTTCATAACGGTTAACAACCGCTTCGTATACGCTTCATTTTGAAACAGAACCTTAAACCACTTAAGACCGACAAAATTGTCCCAGCCGATTTCACCGCCCGCCGTATAATCAAAGAATGCATATCTCCACGAAAACAGCGGCAGATAGGAAAACGCAAAGCAAAGAACAAGGAACGGCATGATCATCAAAAAGAGCTTATACTTTGATTCGATCACAAAATGTTCGTCCTTATCCGCCTTGGGAACTAAGATCATAACCGCAATGGATAATAGTAAAACTGCCATACCAATTACGATATAAATCCATACCGCAGTCGGAAATTTCATGGTGATCTTACTCATATCCGCGGAATCGAGCATCAGAAAATAAAATACCAGAATCAGAACCGAGCCGATAAGCTGCGCCGCACCCCCGGCAACGGCAATGATATTGCCCAGATTTTTTAATTTGCGGTTACCGGCAGACATACAGCCCGCCGCAGCCGCAGCCGCAATGCCAAGCACCAATAACACACAGGCTATATACAGCATCACAAACAATCCCTGACTGATCCAGCCCACGCGGAACGCACGGTTTAAGCCGTTCGTCAGACTTCCATAGGATACGGCACAAGTAAACAGGGATGCCGTTCCGCTTACCTTCGCCTGCCCTGCACTTGTGATCATCAGCGCAGGATTAATTGCAGGGAAGAACAATAGAACCGCAGATAATACCATCAGAATCCGAAGCGGAATATACAGTTTATTTGCGGTCTGCTCTCTTGGGGATAACTCCTCTTTCATTTTTTACCTCCCTCATCATCTTTTTACAGAGTACATGTACTCTTGTACACGTACTCTTTTGGAGCACAATGCTCTAAAAAAGACTGCAACGCATTCTTTTGCAGACTACTCCATATATAAAAATATTATAAAGAAAATCATTTTGTTAAGATACGGTCAATACTTGATAAAAAATACATTACTTTTTAGAAAACATAAATAAGGCAGAGCCCATAACAGGCTCTGCCTTTTCAATGTGTTAGAAATCAATTATTTCTTTTTCTTCTTTGCTACTACAATGCCTGCGCCCGCTGCTACAACAACAACCACTACAACGATCACAACGATCAGGACTACGTTAGAGCTGCTCTCTTCCGTATCATTTGAGGTAGTCGTCTCTGCCGGTGCAGTATCATTACCATCTGCCGGTGCGGGAGCTTCTGTCGGCTCCTCTGCCTGTACTTCTGCATCATAGTTAAAGCCGCTTACCGTAAAGGTGATGCTCATGCTTGTAGGAGGAACCGCATAATAACCGATCTCACCTACCTCATCATTCCAGATATTCTGAAGCAGCATATTGAGATACAGCTCAGAATCCGGGCTGATGATCGGACCATTCATCAGATCTACACTGGAACCGTTAATTTTCAGCTGCACATCGGAAATCGTGATCTCACCCGTATTCGGAATATCCGTGGATAAGAAGATCAGATTCATGTATTCCTGATCTGCGAACTCGCCGTCCGGGAAGCTTAAGCCGTCAACAGATACCGTATACGTACCGTTACCTGCGATCACAGCATCGGTAAATGTACCGGGAAGCACAACTGCATCATTGCCATCCCAGCCTGTTACCTGATTGAAATAATCCATATCGCCAGCTACATCTCTGCCGTAGCTGCCATCATCCCATGCATTACGGAAAGAATATTTCGGTGTCTGGAAACCAATATATGCATTGTAAGTTCCGCCAAAATCAACAGAAGCTACCGGTGCTTCCTCTTCCGGAGCATCCGAACCTGCTGCCTGTGTGCCGAATCCCGTAACCGTGAAGTTTACTTCGATCGACTGAAGACCTGTCAGATAATCGGAGGAGAACAGACATGCCGTTGCATCCATTACACTGCCCTCAGCCACACGATTATCAATATGATTGTCATCGCCTGCGGTTGCCGTCTCATCCGGTGCATTCCACTCATTGTAGATATTGACACGGGTCGTAAGACCGCCGCCGTCTGCGGAGCAGGTGTAGCTCGGTCCCTGCATCTCGATCTCCTCACCGTTGATCTTAATGCTGTCTACGGTAAGAACACATGCCGTTCCGAGAAGGATTTCTCCGTTCTCTACCTCAAGAGCGTTAAACTGTGCAAGGTTCTGAGCCTCTGCTGCATTCATGGATACGGTGTAGGAGCCGTCTCCGGTGATCTCTACATCCACATATTCTGCATCAAACTCTTCCCATGCTTCGTTGTTAATATTCAAGTGTGCCATTGCCGGACCTTCCACCTCGATCGGAGCAGAAGCGCCTCCCTCTGCTGCCTGTGTGCCGTAGCCCGAAACCGTGAAGTTTACTTCGATCGACTGGAAATCCGTCAGGTAATCGGAGGAGAACAGACATGCTGTTGCATCCATTACACTGCCCTCAGCCACACGATTGTCAATATGATTATCATCGCCTGCGGTCGCCGTCTCATCCGGTGCGTTCCACTCATTGTAGATATTGACACGGGTCGTAACACCGCCGCCGTCTGCGGAGCAGGTGTAGCTCGGCCCCTGCATCTCGATCTCCTCACCGTTGATCTTAATGCTGTCTACGGTAAGAACACAGCCTGTCCCAAGAACAGACTCGCCGTTTACTACCTCAAGAGCGTTAAACTGTGCAAGACTCTGCGGCTCTGCCGCGTTCATGGATACGGTGTAGGAACCGTCTCCGGTAATCTCTGCGTTTGTCCACTCTGCCTCAAACTCTCCCCAATCTGCATTGTTGATGTTGAGGTATGCCGTACCGTCCGCCAGGCCTGATGCATCCTGCCCTGCGTTTACAGGCATTGCAGAAAGTACAAGTGAGCAGGCGAATACAGCTGCTAACAACTTCTTCAACCTTTTCATAATTCTTCCCTCCTATATGATTGCTTCGTGCATAATTACACGAATGTACTTTATGAGTGTATAATAACTATTGCAATAAAAATACGGTTTTTTTTTTACATCTATTACTTGCCTTTTTTTACATGGCAGAATCTGTCATCGGCGGTATGACAAGCGAGATCATCGTCCCTTTTCCCGGCACACTGCTGATGCTCATGCCGTACCTGCTGCCGTAGCAGAGCTTGATGCGTTGATTAATATTATAAAGACCGATACTTGCTTTGATCTCCGGATTGCGCACCAATATGCTGTTGCGCAGCTTTCTGACCTGCTCTAGTTCCATGCCGCAGCCGTTGTCGGAAATATCAATATGAAGATTCTCATCCAGATAAATATGCACCGTGACAACGCCGCCGTTTTCTTTTTCCTCCAGTCCGTGCAGGATGGCATTCTCCACGATCGGCTGGAGCAGCAGCGGAAGAATCTGATAATCCTTCAGACAAATGGCGTCATCCACAATAAGCTGGTACTCAATCCTGCTGCCGAAGCGGAGTTTTTGAATCTTAATATAGTTTTCGATATAATTCATCTCTTTTTCCAGCGTCGTGGACGCCGTTCCCGTATTTTCCAATACATAACGCAGCGATTTACCGAGCAGCTTAATGGCGGTCGCCACCTCGCGGTCGCCTGCGGCAAACGCGTTCATACGGATCGTCTCCAGCGTATTATAAAGAAAATGCGGGTTAATCTGACTCGCAAGCATTTTGAACTCCATTTCCTGCTGCTTATTCATCAGTTCTTTTTCACCGATCTGCGACTGATACATCGCCGCCTCTTTTTCCTGTATTTTCTCCACCATCACCTGCAGATCGGCAAACGCCTCGGAAATCTCGTCACTGCCCCGGAAATCCGCCGTGATATTGTAATCCCCGTGGCTCGCTTTATGCATCTCCTCCCGAAGCAGCTCCACTCTCGTCGTAAAATAATGCGTGTATACAAAGACCATGATCCCCGGCAGCAGGATTGCCGTCAGAACGATCAAAACGCAGGTGCGGACGATTCTGTAAATATCGTCATACGCATATTGATTCAGCGTGCAGATGTAAATCCGCGATTCGGACTGATACATATTTAATGTAGAAACATTGACAATGCTGCGCCTGCCATCCACCGTCATGCTGTCCGCATAAGAATAATGCGCATCATTCAGGTCGATATCAAGATGCATGGGCTGCCCGTAGAGCGAACGGTCCGACGCGTAGACAATCTGCCCATTGTCCGCGCTGACGATCATTTCATAATCGCTGCTCTCCACACGCGTGCGCAGATAATTATCGCTGATCTTGATGACAAGTACCGCATGATACGCATCATTCTGCTGCGGAATCCTGCGCACCAGACAGAGATTCCAATAACGATTGCCGTATTTGTCCGTCCGCTCCAACGGCATCCACAATACGCGCGATTGCTCCGACGCCTCCAAAAACCAATCCTGCGCCTGCTCCTCTTCTTCCGCCCGCCGGAAAACGCGATGGTCGGAAATGGAGGGATTATCCGTATAGATCGCCAGCTCTTCCACCTCGGCATAATTATAAAGATAACTGTTCCCATTGATAAAAGCATCTGCATCTGTCGTAAACGCATGCTCCGCCCGGTAATCTGTTCCGAGTATTTCCGCAAGCTGCTCATCGCCGCAGATATTTTCAGACATGTTATAGATCTGCGTCGTAATCTCAAAAAAAATCGACTTAATGCGCAGGTTATCGGATGCCACCATGTCGGAATAGTAATTTTTCAGCAGGTTGTTCGTATTCATGATCAAAAAGATTCCGAGCATCGTCACCGGCACAAACAGCGCGAGCAGATAGATAAAATAGAGCTGCCGCTTGATCCCGTGTCTGCCGAACAGGTGATGGATCAGCGTCATATCGGGACTTGCGTGTTTTCTTTTTCTTTTTTCCTGCGACTGCTTCTTACTCGATCTCAAGGGCGCCTCCCCCTATTCCGGATTGCTTAGAAAGTGTTAGTTTTTAAGCCCATTCTAACACTATATTGCTCAAATTTATTTTTTACGTCAATAAAACGTTCAAATAGTGGTGTAGTCTTTGCCGGCAAAATCCACTATAATGAACTTATGATGGACAGGGATTCCTGTCCTTATCGGAAAGTGTATCATAATTTTTTACAGAATGATAGGAAAAGGAGGATAAAAACCATGAAATTCAGTAACGGATGCTGGCTTCAAAAAGAGGGATACGAGTGTTTTGCACCGCAGCAGGTGTATTTCACCAAAGTGGAGCCGACGAAGGTAACGCTCTGTATGCCGACAAACCGCATCAGCCACCGGGGGGACACCCTGGGTTATGTGAATCTTACCATGATCATCACTTCCCCCGCACCTGAGATCCTGCGCGTGCGCACCTGCCACCACATGGGGCGTCTGGAGAAAGGGCCCGCTTTTGAGCTGGCATTAAACGAGGAGCTTCCGCTCACCCTCACGGATGCGGAGGACATGCTCACGATTCAGAGCGGTTCGCTCTCGCTTGAAATCACAAAAACTTATTTTTCCATGACCTATAAGCGCGGCGATGAAGTCATCACCAGATCGTCCGGCAGGGATCTCGCCTACATGAAGACCGCATGGAGAGGACTGGCATATGACGCGGCGGGCGATACCGAAAACACGTATATGCGCCAGCAGCTTTCTTTGGGCGTCGGTGAGCTGATCTACGGTCTCGGCGAGCGCTTTACGCCGTTTACCAAAAACGGACAGTCCGTGGATATTTGGAATGAGGACGGCGGCACGAGCACCGAGCAATCCTACAAAAATATTCCTTTTTATGTGTCCAATCGGGGTTATGGCGTGCTCGTCAATCATCCGGAGCGCGTTTCATTTGAGATCGCCACGGAAATGGTCACACGTGCCGAATTTTCTGTCGAGGGCGGCATGCTTGATTATTTCCTGATCAATGGACCGACCATGAAGGATACGATCGTGCACTACACCGACTTAACCGGAAAGCCGGCGCTTCCCGCTCCGTGGACATTCGGCTTATGGCTTTCCACTTCGTTTACGACCAATTATGACGAAGACACCGTTATGAGCTTTGTAAACGGCATGCTGGATCGCGGCATCCCGCTGCGCACATTCCATTTTGACTGTTTTTGGATGAAGGAGTTTCATTGGAGCAATTTCATTTGGGACGACCGCGTGTTCCCCGATCCCGAGGGCATGCTTGGACGCATCAAGGCAAAGGGACTGAATATCTGTGTGTGGATCAACCCGTATATCGGACAGGAGTCCGAGCTCTTTGCGGTCGGCTGCAAAAAAGGATATTTTGTGAAACGCGCAAACGGCGACGTATGGCAATGGGATATGTGGCAGCCGGGCATGGCGCTTGTGGACTTCACCAATCCCGCGGCGTACCGGTGGTATCAGGAAGAATTGGAAAAACTGCTCGATATGGGCGTTGACTGCTTCAAGACCGATTTCGGAGAGCGGATCCCGTCCGAGAACGTGACCTATTTTGACGGCTCCGACCCGAAAAAAATGCATAACTTCTATACGTATCTTTATAACAAATGTGTTCATGAGCTGTTGGAGAGAAAACGCGGCAGAGGAGAAGCGGTGCTGTTTGCCCGCTCCGCGACCGTCGGCAGTCAGAAATTCCCCGTTCACTGGGGCGGAGACTGCTGGAGCGATTACGAGTCGATGGAGGAGAGCCTGCGCGGCGGTCTTTCCCTCTGTATGTCCGGCTTCGGCTTTTGGGCGCATGACATCGGCGGCTTTGAGAGCACGTCAACCGCCGACGTGTATAAACGCTGGGTCGCATTCGGATTGCTTTCCTCGCACAGCCGTCTGCACGGATCTTCCTCTTACCGTGTACCGTGGGTCTACGATGAGGAAGCGGTAGACGTCGTACGCTTCTTTACGAAGCTCAAGGCGCGCATCATGCCATATTTGTACGCCACCGCAGTTACCGCCAATAAGACCGGTATTCCGTGCATGCGCAGTATGGTCATGGAATTTACGAAGGACAAGACCTGTCATTATCTTGACAGGCAGTATATGCTCGGCGACAGTCTGCTCGTCGCGCCGATCTTCAATGATCAGAGCATTGCAGAATACTACCTGCCAAAGGGTGTCTGGACGGATTTCTTTACCGGAGAGGTGAAACAGGGCGGTCAGTGGATCACCGAAACACACGGCTATTTAAGCATTCCGCTCATGGTAAAGGAAAACTCCATTGTCGTGCTCGGCGCACATGATGACAAGCCGGATTACGATTACGCCGACGGCGCGGAGATCCGCGTTTATCAGCTGAGCGATCAAAAAGAAGCATCCGCTGTCGTCTACGGCATGGACAATCAGGCGGCGCTTTCGGTGAAAGCGGTAAAAGACGGCAGCCAGATCAAGATCACGGTCGATACCAAGACGTCCTGCTCCATCCGTCTCGTCAATGTCAAGGCAGATGCCGTAACCGGCGGCAGCTTTATGGTAGAAGGAAATGATACGGTCATTTCGGACATTTCGGGCGAAATTGTGGTAACGCTATAAAAGAATGCAGGGCATTCTTATACATTCTTCGCATTCTTCCGGGATTGAGAAATTTCCTATAAGCTAAAAAGGGCTATCCTCTTTATAGCAGAGGATAGTCCTTTTTGATTTTCAATCACTCTTACACGTTACGCGCCGTCACGCTTTTATCCCGCGAAACCACACTTCGTCTCAGCTAAGCAGATGCCGAATATCGGAGATCCGCTTTGCGCTTTCTATGATCTCCTTTCTCTGCGCCTTCATATAATCCTCAAGCTCCCCGATCTCTTCCTCCGTGAAGCCCTCGCTCTTTGTAATGACACAGTCCGGAACGGTTCCTTCGGCACGATCGCTTCCGCGTTCAAACATCACGGAAACAAACGGTTTTCCGTTTTTGGAGAGCACCGTCGAATGGATGCATTTCAGCTCGCTCTGTCTTTCCATATAGACTCCTTTCCTATCAAAGTGCTTTCCCCTGCATTCCTGCGTCTGCGTTTTTCTCATGCGCCTTTTGCTCATGCTTCGCCCTACGGTGCTGACGTCTGATCTCGCGCGCATGCTCCTGCTTTTCCTGCACGGTCTTCGCCTGCTCCTCATCGATCAGCTTTAAGGTTTTCACCACATATACCTTATCGCCCTCTGTCTTTTTCATACGGATCTTTCCTTTGATATAACCGTGTTTATTACAGCAGGCAAGCGCATAATAATGCCTGCCGTTCGGCGTAAACCAGCGCAGCTTCTTCCGGCAGTTTTTATGACAGATATAACACTTTGTGCTGGCGATTTCCCTGTCCTCCATCGCCGCCTGTTTATCCTCAAATTCCCGCGAGATATATTTTGCGTAGGTATCAAAAATAATATGAACCTCCTGCTTTCTCGTTTTCGGAATCCGGTATACATCGTAGGAAACGCGTTTTAAAAGCTGCTGCGCCGACGGCTCGGCACTGATGCGCTGCAACACCTTCGCTGTATAATACGCATCGGCAAACGCCCGGTGGAACGGGATGTCCTGCGTGATGCCGAGCTGCTCCACCGCGTTTTTTAGCGAACGGCGCTTTTTATCATCCTCCGGCTCATAGACGAGCGCATACAATTTTTGTACATCCAAATACGTAAGCGGTCCGTCCGAAAGCGGCGGAAAATGGTAATAATCCATGTTTCGCTGTAACTCGGTCAGATCCAGCGAGCCCCATGTGCCGTACACGCACTCCTCACCGCACCATTTCAAAAAATAACGCATGACCGGCGTAAAGGTCTGTTCTCTTTTCAGCTCACTCATACTGATATGAATAATGTCCTGCGTGATCGCATGCATCGTATGATACACGCTCGGACGAATCAACCGGGAAAACTCGCCGATTTTTTCAAAATTCTCATTTAATTTAATCGCACCGATCTCAATGATCTCAAACGGCAGCTTCGGATCTTCATTTTGCTTTTTATCCGCCTGATTCCATTCCAAATCAAAAATAATATAATGCATCCGACACCCTCTTATGTAGAGTTTTTCATTATTTTATCATACTTAATGCCTTTTTTACAGAGTATGCTATAATAAATCTGTACAGATACAGAACTTTCTGGGATTTTGGCATATGGGGATCATTGACAGCCGCCAAAATCTCATGTCGTCAGGAGGAACCTATGGAAGCATTTTCCAGAACAGAATTATTAATAGGACAAGAAGCAATGACCCGCCTTTCCCGTTCCCGCGTTGCCATATTCGGCATCGGCGGTGTCGGAGGCTATGTCGTGGAGGCCCTGATCCGAAGCGGCGTCGGCGCGCTTGACTTAATCGATAACGATACGGTCTCGGTATCCAACTTAAACCGCCAGATCATCGCCACGACCGCTACCATCGGACAATACAAGGTGGACGCCGCACGGGAACGCTGCCTCTCCATCAATCCACAGGCACAGCTTCGGACTTATCGCACCTTTTATCTTCCTGAGACAGCGGATCAATTTGATTTTCATGATTATGATTATGTGGTGGACGCCATTGATACCGTAAGCGGAAAGCTCATGCTCATCGAGCAGGCACTTCATGCGGGAACGCCCGTCATCAGCAGTATGGGCGCCGGAAATAAAATGAACCCCGCCGCTTTTGAAGTGGCGGATATTTCCGAAACCACGGTATGCCCGCTTGCGCGCGTTATGCGCAGGGAGCTTCGCAAACGGGGCATCGAGCATGTAAAGGTCGTTTATTCCAAGGAACCCGCCATGACACCGCTTGCCGACTGCAGCGATGCGAACGCGGCTGCGGACAAGACCGTCAAACATACCGCAACCGCGGGCAATCTCGACGAAGCAGAACAACCGCCACAGGGCAAACGTCAGATTCCGGGCAGTAATGCCTTCGTTCCTGCTGCCGCGGGGCTGCTCATCGCTTCAGAGGTCATCAAAGATTTAATTACCTGACCCTGAAAGACCATCGTCTGCTGCAATGCTTTGTCAGCGCTTCCCATTGCACATCCGTCTTCGACGCTGCCTCTCCAGCAAAAAACAATTCATAAAGCGCCGCGCCCTGCTCCTCCGTAAATCTACGGCGGCAGTGCGCATTGATCCACTCCGTCTGCTCTTTGATCGTGCGCAGTACGGCAAACTCCGGATTTTTTCGCGATAGATATGCGGCAAGCCGCCTGTATTCCAAGCCTGCACGCTCCCTTGCGGGCAGCCGCCTTTCTTTTACCCTGCGGATCATATTCTTTCCCGTAAAATAGCACAACAGCACAAACGCAGCAGCAGAAAGAATAAATACAAGACTGCTGGCTGCCGTCTCGATATAAGCGCCGACATTACTTTCTCCGAAATCCGAACCTCCGCCGTCTTCGCTTCGATTTAAGAAATCATCCCAAAATGAGCTTCTTTCCTCCTCATCATTTGACGCGGGCGTCGGATCGACCACGATCCAGCCCTCCCCTTCGATATAGATTTCTACCCATGCATGCGCGGAGGTATCCGCGATCTCAAGCTCCACAAGCGCCGTTTCGCCGATGGGAGAATAACCGCTGTAATAATCCGCGTAATCGGCACCTTCCACAAGCGTACCGTCCAGTATGATATCCTCATACGTAAACGCATATCCCTCCGCATACCTCGCAGGAATTCCCATATTGCGAAACAGCATCACCGCCGCCGACGCAAAATGCGCGCAGTAGCCCCGCTTGCTCTCCAACAGAAAATGCGTGATATAATCGGGGCTGCCGTAATAAAAGCCCGGCCGCAGCGTATACGAATAATGCTCGTCAAAATATGTCGTCACCTGCGCCGCGATCTCTCTCGGCGTGCCCGAAAACCCGGCCTGTCCGCAAATGCGTTCCACCGCCCTGCGGCAGCTTTCCGGAACCATCAGATAATCCCCGTCCACTTCCTCCGTCACATCCTGCAATGCTACGACGGGAGGAAAATAAACATATTCCGCATCCATGATGCCGTCGCGCCGCGCATAATCCGTATAATAAGGACGGTAGGCATAGGATGCGGATGCGCCGACATTTACAACCTCCATCACACCGCAGCTCTGTCCCGATGCACTGCCCGTCCCATCGCTTGGAACATCACGCTCTCCAACCGTCACGTCCGGAAGAGCATATCCGATCAATCTGTCCGTCGGTTCGTCGTGCGCGTAACGCGCTGCCCTGCCCGCTACAGTCTGCTCCATCCATGCATCCGCACCATCCGCGCTTGTCCATCGGTCCCCTGTGTAGTCTTTTCCCGTAAACGCTTTTAAGTAAACCGGGTCATAGCTGTACGGCGTATAACGCACGATCAAATCCGTCTCATAATCGGGCATGACCGCAGAACCCTTACTCAGCATGCCGCCGCTTACACCGGCTCCGTTCTGACCGCGTTCAAACAGCGAAAACAGACCATACTGCATCACATTTGCCACTTTTTGCTCCATCGCCTTTTTTGCGGCATTGGCGCGGACAACCGACGCATATCCGGCGCGCGGCAGTATCAGCGTAATTGCCTGCACAAACACAACAACAAACAACGTGATGACCGGCAGCATATCATACGCCTGCTTCGCCGACTGCTCACGGATATTCGTTCCCTGAATCGCCGCGACCGCGGCATATCCGATAAACAAAAGCATCATATACCCAACGTTGGGCGACTTTTCAAAGTAAAATGGGATCGCATAAAACGGGAACGTCAATAGCAGCGTCATCCACAGACTCGCTTTGTGACGCAGACGGATTTGAAGCAGGATCGTTCCCACCATGCCGATCAGCAGGGCAAATCCCGTTACCGCCACGCTTTCATTATCCACGACAAGCGCATACTCCGTCCTGCTCGTAACGCCAAGATACCTTCCCGCATCCTCCAAAACATGGTTGACAACAGCATAATAACCGCTGTTGATCACCCAGAACCTTTGAAATGCAACATAGGCATAAAGAAGAAACACCAGAATATTGACAAGATTGATCGCCCAATTCCGCCGCGTCTCATACACTGCGCTCAAAAGAACCGACAGCCAGAAAATGCCGAGTATACATTGTTCCTTTTGATATGCGATCTCATATGCGGATAAAAAACCACCGATCGAACCGTAGACAAGCGCAAAAACCAACGTCGCTTTTGCAAGCGCCGCTTTTATATCATAGCGCGGTCTCTCTTTTGTCTGGAGAAGCCGCACATCCGATGTGTCCACTTGTTTTTTTTTCCTAATACCGACCATACGCACCCAGATATGCTCCTGTCTGAATCAAAATATAACTTTCGCCGGGATGAGCAATCGCCATCTGCTGTTTGACCGTCTCCGGCTGCCTAAAGCCGCCGAAGCTTAGGATTTCTGCAGTCACGCCCTCAAGTTCTCCCTGCTCCAAGCAATAATTTGTCCTCAGCTCCCCGTCCGTACCCTGCCAAAAAAGCTGCACCGGGTATCCTTTTTCCAATAAAAGCCCGCACACACCGCAGAGCGCATCCATCAATTGATCGTTCTCAAGTTTATCGCTACCTAATGGCAGCAGGACATTTATTTTTTCCCTGCCTGCAGCAAGCCGCTCCCGTACCATCAAATGTTCCCGTTTTGCCGTCAGCTTCCAATGAATGCTCTTCAACTCATCGCCTGCAATGTACTCCCGTACCTCATAGTCGGGGTTGTAATCTGTACCCCGTTTTTTAACCTCATCCTCCTCGGGAAATCCCTCTACAACGGAGGAAAGCGCATCCTCATCCCCCGTGCGTCGCATCGGATAGGCAAGTGTCCATGCGCCGCTTGTCCCGCAGCCGGAATATTCCACGATATGAAACGCATCATGGACGACAAACTGCTCGATCTCTACTTCGATCCGCCCCGCATAGCCGCTCTCCAGCTGCTGCTTTATGCATGCGCCCCTACGCGGCGCGGCCCACAGCCGCTCCTGTTTTTTCTGATAGCCCTGCGTAAACGCATTGCCCCATCGGTAAGTGAGCCTCACGCCAAAGCCTGCAAAACGACTTCTGTTTGTTACTTGGATCACAAAGGAAAACGCCCTGCCGCGCCCGACCCGGTTTGTCGGCAGGATTGCCTCCGCGCTTATTCCGTCCTTATTTTTCCAAAAAAGGAGCACGGACGCCGTCACACTTCCGATGATCAACGCCATTGCGACAAACAGGAAATAGCTGCGAAAAAACCACCACAGCTCTGCTGTCGCAACCAGCAGCAGGCAGAAGCGGAGCGTACCCCTGATACTCAGTTTCAGCTTTCCTTTCATCAAACGGCATGTATCCTTTCCGTAATCTCAAAAATTACCTGCGCCGCATCCATGCCCTCTGCCTTCGCCTTGGCATTTAGGTGAATACGGTGTCCCCACACATCCCCGATGACGGTAAGCACATCCTCGGGAATCACATACTCCGCGCCGCGCATGAGTGCCGTCGCCTTCGCCATCTTTAACAGCGCGATACTGCCGCGCGGGCTGATCCCCAGTGCAATGCGCGCATCCCGCCTTGTCGCTTCTGTCAGATTAATAATATATTCGTAGATACTGTCTTCCACATGAAGCCGGTCCGCCTGCGTCCGAAGCTCCATCAGGCGTTTCACGGAAAGCACGCTCTGCACCTTATCAAGGTTTCTGCCGACGCTGCCTTTTAAGACCTCCATCGCCGCCTCATGCGAGGGGTATCCCATGTTTAAGCAGATCAAAAACCGGTCAAGCTGCGATTCCGGCAGACGCTGCGTGCCGGATGCGCCGAACGGATTTTCCGTCGCAATGACCGTAAACGGGGTCGGCAGGGCGTGCGAGATCCCATCCACCGTCACGCGAGATTCCTCCATTACCTCTAAAAGCGCCGACTGCGTTTTGGAGGAAGTACGGTTTAACTCATCCGCCAAAAACAGATTGCAGAAGACCGCGCCCTCCTTATATTCAAAACTGCCCGTCCCACTGTTATACATCGTAAACCCGACAATATCACTCGGCAGTACATCGGGCGTAAACTGCATCCGCCGATAATCTAAGTCCATCGCCCTGCCGAGCGCCATTGCCAGCGTCGTCTTGCCGACGCCCGGGATATCCTCCAACAGGACATGTCCCCCTGCAAGGATCGCACCCAATACCTTGCGGATCACGGGATCCTTTCCTTTCACAATCTTATTTACTTCTATCACAACCTGCTCTAATTCCGTGTTCATGATGTTTCCCCTTTTTTGATGGTTTCGCCGATACGGTAAACATGGTACTTCTGAGTATACCCGTGTCTTTTTTGTTTCAGTATAGCATAATTTTTCTTTTTCACATAGATCATACAACCAATACAAAGCAGAATCTGAAGAATTGTGGAACATGGCGTTGCCAATCCGATGCGAAACAGGGATACCGGTTTGATTCTGCTCATGATAAACGAGACCGGAACTCTTACCAGGAATGCGCCGATAATACCCTGCGCCATCACAAAGGTCGTAAGCTCCATACCGTTAAAAAATCCGATAAAGCAGAAAAGGAAACAGGTAAGCAGACAATCTATAGCATATGCTTTCAAGTACTGTGCTGATGCCGCTATTACGTCTATATCCTTTGCGAAGATCCGGGACAACAGATCGCCGTGGAAAAATGAAATATAGAACATGGTTATTGCAAAGATCAGGGACACACCTATGGCATATTTCAATGCTTTTACCGCTCTCTCCGGTTTCCCCGCTCCGCGATTCTGTGCAACGAACGCAGACATGGACTGCATAAACGCCGCGGGTACTAACATGATAAACGCACACACCTTTTCGGCAACACCAACGCCCGCGGATTCTGTCAGCCCCAATGCGTTGACAATGGCAAGGATCACAAGGAAGGATATCCCTACTAACAAGTCCTGCAATGCGATCGGCGTTCCCAAACGAAAGATTTTCTTGATAATACCGTCATTCCACCGAATCATGCTTTTCTCTATCGAAAACGGCATTTCCTTCCGCCTGATCAGGAAAAAAGAAATGACAACACTGACCATCTGTGCAAAGACAGTCGCTATCGCCGCCCCCATCGTTCCAAGGTGGAATACCGCTACCATCAACAGATCGCCCGCTATGTTGCAGACACAGGCAATGACAACGGTAAGCAGCGGTGTTTTGGAATCGCCCAGGCCGCGAAAGATACTGCCGATCAGATTATAAGCAATGATAATGATCGAACCGGCTCCACAGATACGTATGTAGACCGTTGTCAGCGAAAGCGCTTCTTTCGGGGCATGCATGATATGTGCCAGCAATTCCGCTCCGATCGGGATCAAAACAGTGAACACGATGCCGATCGCAAAGAAAAGCACAAGTCCGCTGCCGACAATCTGACCCGCTTCCTTCGGCTTTTTCTCACCGATTTTTTCTCCAAGGAAAATGGTCATACCCATTGCAAAGCTGCTGATCAGGTTTGTCAGCGTCATCATAATCTGCGACCCGGTAGAAACGGCGGACACATCCGCTGCCTTTGCAAATTTCCCTACTACCAGCAAGTCCACCGCACCGTACATCGCCTGCAGAAAAAGCGCAAACAAAACCGGCATTGCAAACCGCAGCAGAGGTGTTACTATTTTTCCTTGTGTAAAATTCAAATCGTTTTTCATCGTTTCCTCCGCATAAAAACGAGCCGGATAGAAATAACAGGTGTTTCAACCTGACATCTTATCCAGCTCGCTAACTTTTTTGGGCTGTTCAACCTCTTTCACAACCCCATCAATGAGTTTTGCAAAATCTACGGCATTTTTGGAAGTGATAACAGACTTTCCCGTTTCTGCTTCCAGAGCCTGCCTTGCAATTCCCGCCACCCGTCCGCCACGGCGGGCAACCTTTTGATTTTCTTCAAAGGTTGTCGGCTTTTCCTCTTTGGATATGTCGGTGGTGGAAGTTTCCGCAAGCATATTTAAGATAAGCTCTGTCGTACTCATGTTATCACGTAGGTTCTGTTTTCTCAAGCCTTTCAGCTTTTTATACTGCTGCGTGTTCATACCAGACCAAGCCCGTGTAATCTCATTGGTTAAGATTGCATATTCTTTGCCTTGCGTTATACCTCTGTCCTGCCATTCATCCGTCAGTTCCTTACGGACTTGGATAGCCTGTAAACGCTGATTTATCCACTCTCGTGTGTAGCCTTTTTGCAGGTATGTAGTAAGGGCACGGTCAATCGTAAGCTCTGGGTCAATGGTTTCCTCGATTCGCTCCGCACCGACACTGGATAACCACGCCTTAAATGGCTCTGCTTTCGGTGAGGGGATTGACTGAACGAGCCTTAATAGTCCCTCTATGGTAGCCGCCTGTATTTTTCGTTTTTTTCCGTCTGCCGCAATCATTTGAACTGGGGTACAAATTGTACCCCACTTACTGTTAAGCTCTGGGTCACGGCTTCTCATTTTTTTGATATACTGTTTGGGGTCAACGCTGTCCGTCAGTACGGCCACTACATCCGTAACCGAAAAATACCATTCTTCCTGTTCCTCGTCCCAAGCGGTACGGATTTTTCTATCTTCAAAAACTCTCATTTTATCGTTTTCCATATATAGATATTTGTCCCTTTCTGGCAACGGTTTACCTGACAGCAGGATTATGATCTGCCTGCTCGGAATTTTAGTAGTATTAGTATAACACATTTTTTCAAACCATCAATGCATTAAATTTTTATATCACTTTATGCATGGCATTTCTGTCGCATGCAAAAGAAGGCACTAGGCTCCTCTATTGTACACGATTCTCCCCAGCTCTGCTGGAGGTTTGAGAATGTTTCAATCAAACTGTCTTATTCATCTCTCGTTAACTTTAAGAAAAAGCCATAACTATTTATGGTTATGGCTTACTAAAACGTTGGTGAGGTGACTCGAACACCCGATCTTCCGCTTAGGAGGCGGCTGCACTATCCACTGTGCTACACCAACTGATATGAAAAATCTGCAAATCTAGTATAACGGACGCCGCTTAAAACGTCAAGCAAACTCTGGAAGAATCCTTTGCAAATCCATATTTCCTTAATTCGGAAAATGCAGATACCCCTGTAACCAAAGCACACCCTTAAAACGCCTGCCGACGGCAGGCTCCCCGAGCAGATCGATACTGTTAATGCAGACATCAAAGATCAGCTCGTTGCAATTGACTGTCAGAATATAGACCTGCTCCGAGGTGATCACATTCGTCACAGTCCGACACTCCATAATCTCCCCCAAAAGAGAATACTGATCGCATTCCACACCGTACGGCATAAAATAGGTATCCACCAGGGAATAAATATCCTGCGTGTGGATTTTCCGGGAAATTGCCGTATAGGTGTCCATATCCTCTAATGTCAGGCTTTCGATCGCTTCCTCGTCCCCGCGTCTTGCCGCAGCCAAAAGAGAGTAGCGATCCGCAGTCGCTTTTTTTACACTCGCCTTCTGCTTCTCGCTTTTCACGATCGGCATCATGATCGTACCGGAAATGCACAATGCGGAAAGTGTCAGCGTTGTCCCGCGCACGGGAAGCAGGTTTAAATTCTTTGCACGGATGTAGGGTACAATGTTCTGCATATAAAAAATCAATGTCACACCGACTTTCATATCATCGCAGACTCCCGCATACGATTCCTGCGCTGCATGGCGCTCTACGGAAACATCCTCCTGCGTTGTGACACCCTCCCCGCGCACATAGGGAAAATAATAATCATATGTGAAATTGTTTGTCTCGTCAAATTCCCCGCGAACCGTAATACCGATGCGCTCACCGCATGCCATGCTGAATTCGGCAAACATGGAGTCATCCTCGGTTCCTGAGGTATAACTTTTTTCCGTTGCTCTTTGAATGGAATAGGTAATCAGCTCACGAAGCTGTTTTTTTGTCGTGATCTGTGAAAACCCAATCGCCCTTAAATATCTATGCAAAACACACCTCTCTCTAGCGGATCTCCGTCTTGCCGCCCATATAGGGGCGAAGTACTTCCGGAATCCGAATGGAACCATCCGCCTGCAGATTATTTTCAAGAAATGCGATCAGCATTCTTGGCGGCGCCGCTACCGTATTATTCAGCGTATGTGCATAATACTTTTTGCCGTCCTCTCCGTTTACTCTGATCTTCAATCTTCTCGCCTGTGCATCGCCTAAATTAGAACAGCTTCCCACTTCGAAATATTTCTTTTGTCTCGGCGACCACGCCTCCACATCAAAAGACTTCACTTTTAAGTCCGCCAGATCGCCGGAGCAGCATTCCAACGTCCGCACGGGAATATCCATAGAACGGAAGAGATCGACTGTATTCTGCCACAGCTTATCAAACCACATCGGCGATTCCTCCGGCTTGCAGACAACGATCATCTCCTGCTTTTCAAACTGATGGATACGGTAAATGCCGCGCTCCTCAATACCATGCGCTCCTTTTTCCTTCCGGAAGCAAGGGGAATAGCTTGTCAATGTTTTCGGCAGCTCCTGTTCCGGAAGAATGGTATCAATAAATTTACCGATCATGGAATGCTCGCTTGTGCCGATCAGGTAAAGATCCTCTCCCTCAATCTTATACATCATCGCATCCATTTCCGCAAAACTCATGACGCCGGTCACAACGCTGCTGCGGATCATAAACGGCGGCACACAGTACGTAAAGCCGCGGTCGATCATAAAATCACGCGCATAGGAAATAACCGCGGAATGCAGTCTCGCAATATCTCCCATTAAATAATAAAAACCATTGCCCGCAACTTTTCTTGCGCTGTCAAGATCGATGCCATTAAAGCGCTCCATGATCTCTGTATGATAAGGGATCTCAAAGTCAGGGACTGCCGGCTCGCCGTATTTTTTCACTTCGACATTCTCGGTATCATTTTTTCCGATCGGCACGGACGGGTCGATAATATTCGGAATCGTCATCATGATCTTTGTTATTTTTTCGCCAAGCTCTGTTTCCTTCGCGGAAAGCGCCTCAAGCTGTTTTGCCTGATCGGCAACCTGCTGCTTGACGGCCTCGGCCTCTTCTTTTTTGCCCTGTCCCATCAATGCGCCGATCTGCTTCGAAAGCTTATTGCGGTTCGCCCGAAGCGTATCCGCTTCCTGCTGTGTTTTTCTGGCCTCGCTGTCAAGCGCAATGACCTCATCCACGAGCGGGAGCTTATCATCCTGAAATTTCTTTCGGATATTCTCTTTTACTGCTTCCGGATTCTCTCTCAAAAATTTAATGTCGATCATTTGTCTGTCTCCTCCCGAAATTCATTTGATGGATTTTTTATCAAATAACTTTAATTAAAAATAAACAATTCTCTTTATCAGGTAGCATCCTCCACAAATATGGACGCCTCTTTCACCAGATCTCTCTCAATCTCTTTCGTAACAGTTTTGCCGTTTTTATCCCGGATAATGCGGATAATCGGACGGTCGGGAAACGCATGATTCTGTTTTACGACGATCGCCTCTTCGCCTGTGCTGAGCTTCACTTTCGTTCCGACAGGGTAAATGGCTATGAAATTCAAAAAGTTATCCACAAGCTCTTGCGGAAATAATTGATTTGCCGCTGTGCGCAGAAATTCGACTGCCTCGTGGACTTTTTTCCGCTTGTAGCCGATTCCGCTGATCATTTCGTCAAACATATCGCAAATGGTAATAATCTGAATGGTAAGCGGAATGGATGTCGCATGCAGCGGATAGCCCGAACCGTCAATATGTTCATGATGCATCAGGATCATATTTTTACTTTCATTCGACAGCCACGTTTCATTTTTTAACGAGGTATACGCATAAACCGGATGTTTTTTGTATTCGCTGAATTCCATCTCTGACATTTCTGTCATATTGGTATCTTTATAATCCAACGTCAGATAGCGCAGACCCAGATCATGCAGCAGACATGCGATTCCCATATCGTGAACCGTATCATTTCTAAAAGAATATTTTAACGCGAGTAACGTAACTAAGGTACACAGGCTGATAGAATGCTCATAAAGATCCGCGCTCCGCTCTTTAATATCATAGACCTTTTCGAGTACACTATTCTCTGACAGAATTTCCATAATGATGGCGTCGGCCGTTTGACAAAGCTCCTGCAGTTCATCATTATGCTGATAAGTATGCTTCTCGATCACGTCGCGAATCTTGTCATGAAAACCTTTCTCCATGTCGTTCCGCAAAATAAGAATCTCATTGACCGGAATTTTTAGCTCATCATGAATAAAGACTTCATTGATACCAAGCTCTTTCAGCTTCTCAATATATTCTTTTTTCAAAACCGTGCCGCTTCCGAGTAAGACCTGATAGTCCCTTGTCATAATGTCCTGCTCAAGAACATTCCCCTCTTCAAGCTGATCCACCTTTGTTAGTTTCAATTGGCCTCAAGTCCTTTTCTGCTACAATAGTTTTTATGATCAATCTATTTTTGGTTAGAATTGATCGCGATCTCAAGCGCTTCTTTTTCTTCTTCACCAAGATCTATCGCGCATGCGCCCGCCGTGATTTCTTTCGTATAGGAATAGCAGCCGTCGCTGCTGTGAACGGAATTTAATATAAACCCGTCATCCTTATCATTCAAAAGAGCAAGGCTAAAACTGAGTTTTCCACCCATTTCCTTAAAAGCATCGTATTTTACAATTCCGACCTTTTGGAATGTCAGTTCTAAATTATTATAAATCTTACGAATATCTTTTCTATTCTGATCTGTGGAACGCTTTAGATACGTATTCTCCTCTTTGATCGCGACGATATCTGATTCCAATGTTGCCGCTTTTGCACCTTTCATAAAACGATTGATTCTCTTTTTCGTTTTTGACAACTGTACCAGACAAACAATCACGATGATAAACAAAATCAAACACAAAGCTAAAATTCCGATCAGCACATACGCAATATCTAAATTTCCCAGACCTATCCTGTCCAACAATTTACTATTCATTCGTATTTTCTCCGTTTCAATTCAAGTCCGATGCTCCGCATTCTGCTACGGGTTATTTGATCTGTTATCTGTTAAGGGCGTCCAATATTCTTTCCAGGTCATCGTGAGAATAAAACTCGATTTCAATTTTTCCCGCGCCATCACCTTTCCCACTAACGGCAACCTTTGTACCGAGACGCTGCTTCAATTTTTCCTGAATATCCTGATAAACCGCCTCAAGGCTTTCATTTTTCTCTTTTTCTTTTTTCTCCTTTGCAGGCTTACCGATAGACTTGACCAGTTTTTCAATATCACGTACACTCAGTTTTTCATCAAAGATTCTCTGTGCAAGTGCATACTGCTCATCCGCATCTTCAATTGCCAACAGCGCGCGGGCATGTCCCGTCGAGATCATATCGTTGATTACCATCTGCTGTACTTCCTCAGACAGCTTTAAAAGACGCATAGAATTTGTTACCGCGGCGCGACTTTTCGATACTCGTTCCGCTACCTCGTCCTGCTTTAAGTTGAATTCCGTCAGTAACTTTTTATATGCCTGCGCTTCTTCGATGGGATTCAAATTCTCACGCTGAATATTTTCAATCAATGAGATTTCAACAATCTCCTGCTCAGTCAGATTCCGGATGATCACAGGTACTTCTTTTAATCCGGCAAGCTTTGCGGCACGCCAGCGACGCTCACCCGCCACGATCTCATAATAACCGTCTCGCTGCTGCACGAGAATCGGTTGCAATAACCCGAACTGTTTGATTGAATCAGCAAGCTCCTGCAACGCATCCTCATCAAAATTTTTTCTCGGCTGGTCTCTGTTCGGCTCCACCATGGTGATCTTTACTAGCGTTTCCGATGACGATTCCGTTTGTTCTTCTTTTTTCGTTTCCGCTTTCTTCGGATTTGTATCCACACCCAATCCACTTGGAATCAGTGCGTCTAACCCTTTCCCCAATCTTTTCGTCGCCATCTCCTATTCATCCTTTCCGCCAATAATCTCATCCGCCAGACTCATATATGCTTCCGCGCCGGCTGACTTGGGATCATATACATTGATCGGCATTCCATAGCTGGGTGCCTCCGCTAAACGGATATTTCTTGGTATCATCGTTTCGTATACGTTTGCTTTGAGATTTGCTTTTACATTTTCCACGACCTGCATGGAAAGATTCGTTCTTGCATCAAACATGGTAAAAAGAACACCTTCTAAATCCAGTTCAGGATTCAGACGCTCCTTTACCAAATTGACAGTATGGATCAACTGGCTTAAACCTTCCAATGCATAATACTCACATTGAATCGGAACAAGTACCGAATCGGATGTTGTCATGGCATTGATCGTCAACATATTCAGGGAAGGAGGACAATCAATAATGATATAATCATATTTATCTTTTACATAGTCCACTTCGTTTTTGAGAATAAATTCTTTTTTATCAACACCAATCAATTCAATTTCCGATGCGGCAAGATTAACATTTGACGGGATAATATCAACATTTTCAATGACATTGTCAATGATACAGTCACGAATAGAACAGTCACCTAAAATTAATTCATAGATTGTGTTTTCCAATTCGTTTTTGTTAATACCAAATCCGCTTGTCGTATTTCCCTGCGGATCCGTATCAATCACAAGAACCTTTTTCTCCTTTAATGCCAAAGCTGCTGACAGATTGATGGAGGTTGTGGTTTTTCCTACTCCCCCTTTTTGATTTGCAATTGCTATGATTTTACCCATTTTTATTCCTTTCTTCAGGATTTCTCTCGAATATCTCTCATAAATTCACTTTTCGATTATAACACTATTTGCTATGAGATTCTACCATTGATTGCGGATTATTTTGAAATAATTTCATTAAAATTTTGAGCATCATCGGTGGGATTCTATCTGGAATCTATATTTTGTGGTCTTCGGTTTTTCGTTCAAAAATACTTTTCATGTTTCACGCCTTTACACAAAAATGTTTCACGAACAACATTCACAATATCTTGTGGAAAATGTTTCACGTGAAACATAAATATCGTATTTAGAAAATGATAGAGGAACAATGTTTCACGTGAAACATTATTTTAAGTCAAACTAGATATTGATTTGACTGTTTATCACATGATTTTTTTCCCTTTTGGATTGGATTCATGATATAATAGCCGCAAAGGAAAAGTAAACGGTTGCAAAAAGTAGCAAGCTATTTAGTAAATCGCAATTGAAATGGAGAAATAATTATGAAGAAGATATTAGCTATTTTAATTTGTGGTATTATGGTTTTCGGAATAACAGGATGTGATGTTTCTAAAAAAAGAACGGTAAACCCGGTTTATGAAGATGCACAAAATACAGTTGCTTTTCTGGTTGATGCAATAGAAAGAAAAGATGCACAGACGATTAAAGATCAGTTTTCTCCCTATGCACAAAACAATATCGACAATCTGGATGAAAAAATAGATCGTTTGATTGAAGAATTTCCAGGATGGAATGATGATTACGAATTATCAGATACATTTCAGCGTTGGTCGAATCATGGTAAAATAACATTAATGCTGACTCCGTCTTTTGATTTTGAGGTAGATGGAAAAGCTTACCGCATGCGCATTATTTATTATACGAAATCAGATGAAGATGAGACGAAGTTGGGTTATTATTCTATTCAGATATATGAAAGATATACGGAATATTCGAGTGGCTTTTACACACATGGCGTAGATGATGATCCGGATATTTTGCTTTGGGACTATACGCAATCATAGTAAAATACAAAACGATTAAGCTATAAAATAAAAACATGATTCATTTTTAAAAATATATATCATGTAAAAAATGTTTCATGTGAAACATTTTTTACATGAAGATTGTCTAATTATAGTAAAGAAATCGTGTTAAATAAAGTCGAATAAATTTTATCAGATTATACTTTACCAACCAAATGAAAAGGGAGTAGAATACCTAATAGTAACATATCAATTTTTAAATAAAGAAAGGCACTAACATTGAATCTAAAAAGAAAAAAAGTAAATAGAACTTTATGTTCTATTCTGTTATGCATTTGTATTATCTGCAATTACAATTTCATCGTATTAGCAAGCAAAGGATCTTTTGAGACGAAGGGATTTCGTAAAGGAATTTTTCAGTACACATCTTCTTTAAAAAATGCAGTTTTTCCGGATGAAGAAACAGAACAGGCTGCAATCGACAGCATGACGCCAAAAGAGTATACGGATTATCTTTATCGGGAAGCTGTCAATTTCTTTTACACTACCAAAATTGACTTAGGCTGGAACAATATTTTATGCGTCGGTGACAGCATCACGCTTGGTGTACAAACCGGAATAGAAGAACCCTATCCCAACAGTTATCCCGAAATTGTCGGAACTTTATTTCATACTGATGTCGATAATGAAGGGATCGGCGCTTCTACAATTTGGGGAAGTGGTCCATATGCAATGTGCAAACGAATTGTCAATTATGGTCCCGCAGACGCTGTATTTATTTTAGGAGGAACGAACGACTGGTTTTATGGCGAACAATGTAAGCTTGGTGATTTGAATTCACCCATCACCTTTGTCTACGATTTCAACTGGCTCTGTGAAAATTTAGTAGATTGTTATTCCAATGCAGAAATCTTTTTTATCATTCCAATGGATCCTGTTGAGCACATAGGGATTGAACCATATGATGATTTCGATGTTATTCGAAACGTAGAAAGAAATATTGCTGCTAGCTATGGCTTTCATGTGATTGATCTCCCTGCAAAAAATATTCTTTCGGGACTTGACCCGGCAACAAGAGAAGCTTACTATTCTGACCATTGCCATCTTAACACAATGGGATATGAGATGTTAGGAAAGATCATTGCATATGAAGCAATAAAGGAAATGTTTGGTCATTAAAAAGAACATAAAGTCATGCGTTTACTCAGTAAAAGACCGCGAAGCTTTTTATAAAATGCTTCGCGGTCGCTTGTTTTTCCCTTGCACCCTTATATGGTGATCAGATTATTTTTTATTGCAAAGACAGCTGCCTGCGTGCGATCGGAAACATCAATCTTTCTGAAAATACTGGAGATATGATTTTTTACCGTTCTTTCACTTATATCTAACTGAATTGCAATCTCTTTATTGAAATGTCCTTTCGCTACTAATTTAAGTACTTCCACCTCACGCCTTGTTAATGCATCAATTTTTTCTCGATCTTCATCTCGATGAATCAATCTCGAATTGAGGGCGGGAATCAGATCCGGTTGAATATAGGTCTCTCCCTGATAAATGTCTTTGATCGCCTTGACCAATTCTGCAGAACTGGAATCCTTTAAGATATATCCCTCAACACCAATATCAACAAGATTCACTAAATACTCTGCCTCATTGTGAAATGTCAGTATGGCAACCTTCACCGGAATCCGATTTTTACGGATTTCCCTTAAAACGTCAATTCCACTCATTCCGATCATATTCACATCCAGCAATATAATATCCGGCAATTCCTGATCAAGCAGCTTTAAGCAGTCTGCTCCATTCGACGCTTGCGCGGTTACCCGAATATCTCCGTCAAATTCAATCAACTGCTTTACACCCTCGCGCACCATCTCATGATCATCTACCAACATGACTTTAATCATATACAATCCTCTCTTATTCTTTCAACACAATCTGCGCACGGGTTCCCTGTCCGGTACTATCTATATGAAACGTTCCCCCGATCAAGTAGGTGCGCTCTTTTACCAGTTCAAGCCCGAAATGCTTATCCTCATTATCTTGTGAAGAAAAACCACTGCCGTTATCCGCTACTGTTAACTCAATCATACCGTTATCTCTTTTTAATGTTAATATTACCCGATCGCCGCCCGAATGAAAAATCGCATTTCTCAAAAGCTCCATTGCAACTCTATAAAGAACAATACATTTTTCATTATTGACGCCGGAAAGCTCATCAACGTCGGCAATGATCATCATAGAAGTATATTTTTGTAAATCCTCCACCGCATTGAGCAGTGATTCACGAAATCCCAAATCATCAAAGATCATCGGTCTTAAATCACTGATAAAATTCCGCGCTTTTTGAATCGTTTCCCGCAAATACTTTTCAATAGATGCAAGCTCCAATTTCGCACGTACCAAATCCTTATCCATATACCTGCCGCACAACTCGAGCATATGAATCGTATGCACAAGATCCTGCACGATCGTATCATGCAGATCGCTCGCTATTCTCTTTCTGTCATTGTCCAGCGCATGCAGGATTTGGGGCATATCAATCTTATTTTCTTCTTTTTTATCTATGGGCAATCCTGCTTCCTTGTCCCTCTGCATCATAGCCCAATGCGCATATGCCCTGTCTATTTCATTATAATTGACATTTATGTCATTATTATCCGGCTGTGTATCCTCAGAAGGTTCCGGCCGTTCATCCAAATTCTGCCATGCCTCCCGCAGCACCGAAATCCGTTTCTTAATCACATTCTGTTTATGATAGAAAGCCTGATTTTCTTTTTCAAATGCACGAATCTGCTCTTTATTTCTGGCTATCTCATCCTTGTACCGGCTCTCTATATTACGAGGAGAAAAAATTTTCACATCCGTATCTTCTTTTTCATAGAGAGATTGCAGATATCTTTTTGCCTGCAAAATTTGATCCTCATGCTCTTGAATCTGCTTTTGCGTCTCCGCCAGCTCCGTTTCCAGATCGAGGATCACCTGATAAAGTTTTTCATTGGCCATTTCTTTTTCCATGCTGCTTTGATCTCACTTCCACTTTCTAAAAAAGATACGATATACATCTAGCATAATCATAAAACAACGATTATAATGAAAAAGGAACCATTTTCAAAATAAAATCTACATCATAAATATGTATTTGAATGATACCATATAATCCATTATAATAATATCAGTATTTTATCAATCTTAGCAAAAAATTAATTACAGAACATACTACAGGCGGGAGTCGTGAAAGTTTATGAAAAAAAACAAAAAATTCTTCTTAACTTTATCCGGTTTGGCTCTTACAACCATGCATGGATTGAATTGCATGGAATACAATGCTTGTTTATCAAAAAGCATATTACCGACGGATCAAATACAGCAGTTTCAATGGCGGTTCGGAACAATCAAATACCGCAAAATAGGTGCGGGAGCGCCCCTGCTGCTCATTCATGATCTGACGCCGGGCTCGAGCTCTTACGAATTTTCTCATGTCGAAGAGATACTTGCAAAAACAAACACGGTCTATTCGATTGATCTGTTAGGCTATGGGCGGTCGGACAAACCGAACATGACCTATACCAATTATCTTTATGTCCAGCTCATCACTGACTTTATCAAAAGAGTGATTGGTAAAAAAACAAGTATTGTCGCAACAGGCTTAAGCGCTATATCCGCTATCATGACTGTACATAACGATGCGGAATTTGTGGATAAATTGATTCTCATTCATCCGCAGGATTTATACGAAGGCAATCAGATTCCATCCACACAATTAAAACTGCTCAAGCTGTTTATTGATTCTCCGATCGTCGGAACTTTTATTTATTATCTCCATACAAACAAAGTGACTATCCAAACGCAGTTCCTCTATGAATATTTTTATCGGCCGACTGCAGATATGGAGACGATCATCGACGCATATTTGGAAGCCTCCCACATCGGTTTCTTCAGAGGAAAATATGCGTATTCGAGTTATCTTGCAAAATACGGAAACAGTAATTGTATTTCCGCTTTAAAAAATATGAATAACAGTATCCTGATGATCTCCGGAGAAAAATCCACGCTCTCCGATACGAATGAAGGAAACTATACATATTTTAATCGTTCCATTGAAACAATCCGCATTACAAATTCCAAAAATCTTCCGCAATTGGAAAACCCGAAAGAGACCGCTGAACGGATTTTAGATTTTTTAGCTTAACGGTTCTTTCGACGGAAGTCCTGCTTTCCGCGGATATTTCTTCGGCGTTACGGCTTGTTTTTTGATCACGACCAGTTTGCGGTACATTTCGGAACCGGGCAGACAAAAATCCGTCTCCCGTATGACATGACCACCTAAAACAGAAAGCGCATGCTCCGCTTCGGCAAGCTCGCTTTCTGTTTTTTCTGATTTATACGGAATAAAATACCCGTCCTTTTTTACGAATGGCAGACAATATTCCGACAACGTGGAAAGTCTTGCAACCGCACGGGATACACAGAAATCAAAGCTTTCCCGAAGTTCGTTTTTTCTTGCGGCATCCTCCGCCCGCCCATGCAGCGCCGTTATATTTTTTAATGTAAGCTGTGTGATCACCTCATCCAAAAATTTGACGCGCTTATTTAAGGAATCCAACATTGTAATCTTGAGATTCGGAAACGCGATTTTTAACGGAATGGCAGGAAATCCCGCTCCCGTTCCGACATCCATGACAGTAAGCTCCTGTCCGGATAAAAAATCATGTTCCGGAAACGCTTTGACCAACGAAAGACTGTCCGTAAAATGTTTTAAGACCACTTCCTCATAATCCGTGATCGCAGTCAGATTCATAAAAGCGTTCCATTCCGTAAGCAGTTCATAATAACGAATAAATTGTCCGTATTGTTCTTCACTCAAGGTAATGTGCAGCGCATCCATATGATTTCTAAATGAAGTTAGAGAATATTCCTGCATAAAACCTCCGCTTGCAAAATCAAAATTTTTTCAATTTATGCTCCAAATAGACCAGAAGCACAGAAATATCCGATGGGGAAACGCCTGAAATTCTGGAAGCCTGTCCGACGTTGATCGGTTTAAATTGTTTTAGCTTTTGTCTTGCCTCCAAGCGCAGACTGCCCACATCATCATAATCCATATTTTCAGGAAGCTTCTTTTTTTCCATTTTATGAAACTGCTCGACCTGACGTACCTGTCTAGCAATATAGCCCTCATATTTGATCTCGATTTCCACCTGCTCGATCACGTCATCAGGCAAAGGCTTTCGCTCTTGATCCAGCGGAGCAAGCGTTTCATAAGTAAGCTCCGGCCGGCAAATCAATTCAGCTAACGAAGCCGCTGTTTTTAACGGCGCGCTTCCCTGTGCTTCCAAAAAATCCTGCACAGTTTTATTTGCACCAACCATTGCATGTTTTAATCGTTCGATTTCTTCCTGAATTCTTTTTTGTTTTAAAAGAACCGAATCATATTGTTCTTTTGTGATGAGTCCCACCTGAAATCCATATTTGCGCAAACGAAGATCCGCATTGTCCTGGCGCAGCAACAGACGATATTCCGCACGCGACGTCATCATGCGATACGGTTCAAAATTTTCTTTTGTGACAAGATCATCAACAAGCACGCCGAGGTAGCCTTCGGAACGGTCAATGATAAGCTGCTCTTTTCCGCGCACATAATTTGCCGCGTTGATACCCGCAAGCAGACCCTGTGCCGCGGCCTCTTCATAACCGCTGCTTCCGTTTAGCTGTCCCCCGCTGAAAAGTCCCTCGATATTCTTAAACTGCAGGGTCGGATAAAGCTGCTGCGGATCGATACAGTCATACTCGATCGCATAAGCGTTACGAACAATCTTACAATGCTCTAAACCCGGTACTGTCCGATACATGGCAAGCTGCACATCCTCCGGAAGCGAAGACGACATTCCACCCACATACATTTCATTTGTATGTAAGCCCTCCGGCTCAATAAAAACCTGATGCCGCTCCTTATCCGCAAACTTAACGACCTTATCCTCAATGGAAGGACAATAACGCGGCCCCGTACCCTCAATCACACCCGCATAGATTGGCGAACGGTCCAAATTTCCGCGAATGATCTCATGCGTTTTTTCATTTGTATAAGTCAGATAACAGGATACTTGATCAATCTGCACATCTTCCGCATTTGTGGAAAAAGAAAACGGTACAACGCGTTCATCTCCTTTTTGTTCTTCCATTTTAGAATAATCAAGCGTTCGTCCGTCCATTCGCGCAGGTGTTCCCGTCTTAAAACGCCGCATGCGTATACCAAGTTTTTCCAAAGAATCCGTTAAATGATTTGCCGGCTGTAACCCATTCGGTCCGGTATAGGTGATTGCTTCTCCGCAGAGACAGCGCGCATTCAGATAAGTTCCCGTACAAAGCACAACCGCCTTTGCTTCATATATGGCGCCTGTTAAAATTTGAACACCTGTCACGTGTTTTTTTTCATTTGAAACTTCTTCTGAAAGAAGTGCAACAACTTCCGCCTGTTTGATCGTTAAATGTTCTTGATTTTCCAAAATATTCCGCATGGAACGCGTATATTCCGCCTTATCCGCCTGTGCGCGGAGAGAATGAACGGCCGGTCCCTTTGATCGGTTTAACATTTTTGACTGAATAAAGGTCTTATCTATATTCTTTCCCATTTCGCCGCCAAGCGCATCTACTTCTCTTACCAAATGCCCTTTCGATGAACCGCCGATATTCGGATTGCAGGGCATCAGCGCGATACTGTCCACACTGACCGTAAAAATAACGGTCTCAAGTCCCATCCTCGCACAGGCGAGTGCTGCCTCGCAGCCCGCATGACCCGCGCCCACCACACATATATCAACTTGTTCTCTGATCTGCGACATACTCGTCCTCATTACTTTCTTTTGCGGCTGATTTTCGAATCTATTATATCATGAATCTAAGATTCATGATTGACAATTTTTCATTTTAAGCCATTTTTTAACATCTATTTTTTTTATCTTTTCGGAAATAATAAGAACAGAAAAGGAGGAGAAGATATGAATAATAAATTTTTAGATTGTTCTGCATTGACAATCGTTATCATAGGCGCAATCAACTGGGCACTGATTGGATTTTTCCGTTTTGATCTGGTAGCAAAAATCTTTGGAAATATGTCATGGGTATCCAGAATCGTTTATGATCTTGTCGGAATCTGCGGAATCTATCTGATCACATTTTATCTTTACTGCGGCGGCAAAAAGAGTCAGCAGGCGTAATATCATAAAAATAAAACAGGCAGGTATGACTATTTATTCAGTCATACTTACCTGTTTTATTTTCCCATACAAAACTTTGAAAAAATCTCATTGACCAAATCTTCTTCCACTTCCTCACCGATAATTCTACCAAGGGAAGCATAGGCGCTCATTAAATCGATCGAATAGAAATCTTCAGGCATTTGTGAAATAATACTTTGCATGACCTGTCCCAAACTTTCATGTGCTTCGATCAGTCCTTCTTTATGCCGAATATTTGTGATCATGACTTCGGAATTTTCAGAAATTTCTCCATTCATAAACATGAAATGAATCTGTTTTTCCAAATCCTGCATTCCGGTCTTACTTGAAGATCCGGTTGAAGTCTTGATGATCACAAATTCATTTTTTTCATCTTTTGCAGGATAACTTTCAATTTGATTTTTCTTTTCCCCATTCTCATCTGATAATCCGGTAAGAATTGCACGTTTTAATTCATCTTCCGTAATGACAGATGTTAAGTCTGATTTATTCATGAGTACAATGACTTTTTTATTTTTTAACAAATGAATAATCTCTTCATCATTTTCATCAAGAGGAGCGGAAGAATCAACAACGTAAATGATCAAATCGGCATCCGCCGCATAGGACTTTGCTCGTTCCACGCCGATTTTTTCAACTTTATCCTGCGTATCCCTGATTCCTGCCGTATCCATAATATTTAATTGTATTTCTCCGATCATCAGACTTTCTTCAAGTGTATCGCGCGTCGTTCCAGCAATATCCGTAACGATTGCTTTTTCTTCACCAAGGAGCAAATTCAGTAAAGAAGATTTTCCGGCATTGGGTTTTCCTACAATGACGGTACGAATCCCTTCTTTTATTATCTTTCCCTGATCTGCAGAATGGATCAGACTCATACATTCATCGGACAAATGTTTTATTTTTGGAAGAAGCTGTTCCTGATATCCATCCAGACTGATATGCTCCGGATCATCCAAAGCAGATTCAATAAAAGCAATTTCATACAGAATATCAGCGCGCAGCTCTTTTATTTTAGAAGAAACGGAACCCTTGAGCTGTGCCATGGAAGCCTTGAGTGCAAGGTCATTTTTGGAACGCAGAATATCCATCACCGCTTCCGCTTCCGACAGATCGATCCTTCCGTTTAAAAAAGCACGTTTCGTAAATTCTCCGGGTTCGGCAAGACGCGCCCCATTCGCTAATACGAGGGACAGAATACGATTCATGAGAAACATTCCGCCATGGCAGTTGATCTCAACCGTATGCTCCGTCGTATAGGTATGGGGCGCTTTCATGACCGACACCATGACCTCATCCACGACGTCATCGCCGTCGCAGATAAAGCCATAGTGAATAGTGTGTGTCTGATAATTCAATAAGGTATGCTCTTTTTTGCGATTACAATAAATCGGATGAACAACTGAAAAAGCATGTTCTCCACTCACACGAATAATACCGATACCGCCATTTCCGGCAGGCGTTGCAATCGCGGCAATTGTTTCATTTTCCATTTTTTTAAAACTTTCTCAGGGTTACGACTACGCGGCGGAACGGTTCTTCTCCCTCGCTGTGCGTCGTCACATATTTATCGTTCTGAAGCGCAGAATGAATGATGCGTCTCTCATACGGATTCATTGGCTCTAAAGAAACAGAACGTTTTGTTCTCTTCACTTTATAAGAAATATTTTTTGCAAGATTTTCCAAGGTTTCTTTTCTTCTCTTGCGGTAATTCTCCGTATCCACTTTCACGCGGATATAATCTTCCGTTCCTTTATTGACTACAAGGGATACCAAATATTGGAGAGAATCAAGAGTCTGTCCTCTTTTTCCGATCAAAACTCCCATCTCATCACCCTTTAAGTCAATATCAAGCGTTTTTTCGTTTTCATCATAAAAAACGTCGATTGCCACGGCATAATTCATCGACCGAAATACATCCTCTAAAAAGTTCTTTGCTGTCTGATCGATGCTGAGTTCTTCTTCTTTTACCTTTGCTTTGATTTTTGCAAGCTTTGAACCAATTCCTAAAAATCCACTGGATCCTTCCTCGATTACATCCCAATCAAGCTTATCACTCGGTACGCCAAGCGTTTTACATGCTTCTGTGATCGCATCATTGACTGTTTTACCGCTATACTCTTTATAATCCATTTCACATATCCTTTCTTCCCAAATAGTCCTGACTATTTATTATTTTTTTCATTATACTGCTTTACCATATTTGCCTTTGCCGTCAGACTGCCCGGCTTTGCATTATTGTTATAATATTCCGTCGCTTTTTTGATTGCTTCTTCTTTTTCCTCTTTGGAACGCTGTGGTTTTTGTGTTTCCACACTTCTGGTATTCAGCTTCGCAGTATTATTAATCTGCTGAGCAGGAAGACCCATACGCTTCATTTTTTCATTATATTTTTCTATATTCTTTTTCATCATCTCATCCACATCAATCTTATTGAGCTGCTTATTGATGACGATCTGCTGTACGGTACGGACAAGCGCACTTGCAATCCAGTAAATACCCATACCGGCAGGAAGCGTATAACAAAAAACTGCGGACATGATCGGCATGATCATGTTCATGGTCTTCATAGAGGCCATCATTGGACTCTGTTCCTGATTATTATTTGTTTCCGGCTGAGGTGCGAGCTTAATATTCACCCACTGGGTGATTGCAGAAAGAACCGGAATCAGTACTGCCATAATAACAAGCAGCCATGCGCCGCTGTTGATCGCATTACGAATAATGGCAGAAGGAGAATCTCCGATATTTAATCCGAGGAAATTATTGTATTTCATCAGACTCTCATTGACATTGGCTGCAGAACTTCCATAATGCTCAATGATTTTATCCCAGTCCGAACTGCTCGCGCGATTCAATACGTCAATAAAGCTGTTCTGAATATTCCCATATTTCGTACCTGCAAGAGCAGATTCCGTAAATTGTTTCCGATAATATACAAAGCTGCTGACATTTTCCTGAAAAAAGGAAATATCATTTCTTCCGAGCGTCTGCACAAAACCATCAAAGCATTCTCTGATTTTCGTAACATATGCAGGCATCTGATAAATAACGCGGTACAAAGCGAACAATACGGGTAACTGGACCAATAGCTGCAAACAGCTTCCCGAGGGAGATACACCGTACTTTGCATAGACAGCACGCGTCTCCTGATTCATTGCCATCATGGACTGCTGATCCGTTTTTCCTTTATACTTCTTTTGAATTGCCTGAATTTCAGGATTCATTCTTGCAGACAGCTTAGAAAATTTCTGCTGCTTAATCGTAAGCGGCATCATCAGCATATAGATCACAATGGTAAAAAGAACAATGGCAAGACCAATATTTGGAATATGAATCAGATAAAGAAATTCAAAAATAACATTGATGATCTTGCCAAGGATCCACACGATATACTTAAAAATCGGTGTAGAATTCGAGGTTAATAAAATATCTGCCACTTGTTTTCCTCCTATCGGACTGATCAAGGCACCGGATCATAACCGCCCTTCGAAAAAGGATTACACCTCAAAATTCTCCATACAGCAAGCGCTCCTCCTTTGAATGCTCCGTATTTTTCTATAGCCTGAAGTCCGTACTCGGAACAGGACGGAAAATAAGGACATTTTGTACGCTTAAGCGGAGAAATATACTTTCTATAAAGTTTGATCAGTCCAATCAACATTTTTTTCATCATGATTACGGATTACTTCACTTTAAAATTTTGTGAAGCTTTGCAAGATGAAGCAAGGCACTTTCCATATCCGTGTATAATATGGATTTCGCATTCACTCGTGCCACGACTACAATGTCTAAACCACTATTAAACATTTCCTCATGTAGTCTGTAAATTTCGCGGATCAGGCGTGTCAGGCGATGCCTTACCACACTGTTTCCGACTTTTTTACTGACAGAGATCCCAATCCTATTTGTACCAAGATTGTTTTTCAATACATACATTACCAGATATTTGTTGGCATAGGACTTTCCGTTTTGATACACATTTTGAAAATCTCTGTTCTTTTTTAAGGAATCCGAAAACTTCATCATATTTGAGCTTTCCTACTTATTAATTTAATAAAAAAGAGTGCAGAGCACTCTTTTTTATGCTGACAGTCTCTTTCTTCCTTTTGCACGTCTGGCTGCCAATACTTTTCTTCCGCCCGGCGTACTCATTCTGGAACGAAAACCGTGAACTTTCTTTCTCTGTCTATTCTTAGGCTGAAACGTCATCTTCATAGTATAATACACCTCCTTATCATGTTACCGTTTTTATGGAAACAAGTATTCTATTTCACAATATTGAAAAACAATCGTTACAATTATATAAGAAGAAAATATCCACGTCAATACAATTTTTCAAATTTTAGAAATTATAAAAACCACGAAAAATCCTTTAAAAATTCGTGATTTTGTCCAATCTCCATATCTAGTTATTCGCCATTATTTTATGGACTAAATATTGCGGTATTACAAAAAAATCATAACTTATACACTTTACATAATATTATCCACAATTTGTTTATATCTTGTGGATAACTATTTTATATTCCGTGTATAATCAAATTGAATCACTTCATGAATTCCATTTTAGGATAGTGGAAATTGTTTATGTTCTTCCTGAAGGTTATACACAGATGAAACATAACAGCTTACTTTTATGTTAACTTTTTATTTTATGGATAATCAGGCTGTGTATGATTCTTTCCGATTGCTTTTTTCAATACTTTCATTTAATATAATAGTAATAATAATACGAAATAATAGAAAGTATAGGATTTTGGAATGGCTTCTCGCTCAGATCATGAACAGAAATTAAAAGAAAACTGGGAAAAGATCAAAGAAATTGTCAAGACAGAGTATAATGTATCTAATATCGCATTTAACACATGGATTTCTCCTCTTTCGTTTCATCATGAGGAAAATGGTGTGATCATTGCTCTCATTACCGGCACCAATGCCGATAATTCTCTTGCCTTAGAATACATTAATAATAAGTATAAAAACTTTTTTCAGGTGACAATATCGGAATTCATGAATCATGAATACGATATTAAATTTGTATTGGAAAAAGATATTCAGACCGAAGAAAACGAAGCTTTGCCAAAACGCGCCGAAAAAGGAAATATTTACAATATCAAGCATGAAAATGCAAACTTAAATTCCAAATATACTTTTGAAACCTTTGTCGTAGGTAACAATAATAAGCTTGCGCAGTCCGCTGCGCTCGCTGTCGCGGAATCTCCGGGAGAAGCTTATAACCCTCTTTATCTGTATGGAGGTCCCGGACTTGGTAAAACGCATCTGATGCATTCCATCGGACACTTTATACTGGAACAAAATCCAAACAAGATCGTACTCTATGTAACTTCCGAACAATTCATGAACGAAGTGATCCAGTCCATCCGAAGCGGTGATGCCAATATGATGATCAAGCTTCGCGAAAAGTATCGTACGGTAGACGTTCTTTTAATTGATGATATTCAGTTTATCATAGGAAAAGAAAGTACACAGGAAGAGTTTTTTCATACATTTAACGTTCTTCATGAGGCAGGAAAGCAGATTGTCATCTCCTCTGATAAACCGCCAAAGGATATGGAAACCTTAGATGAGCGTTTTCGGTCCCGCTTTATATCCGGTCTCTCCGCGGATATCGGCGCTCCGGACTATGAAACGCGTGTTGCGATTCTGTTAAAAAATGCGGAAACTTACTATCATAAAATAGACGATGCCATTATTCAGTACATTGCTGAAAACGTTACTTCAAACATCAGAGAACTGGAAGGCTCCTTAAATAAAGTAATCGCTTATTCCAAAATCAGAAAAGAGGAGCTTACCTTAGATCTTGCCAAAAACGCATTGAAAGACATTATTTCACCCAATCATGCCCGTGAAGTGACTCCTTCTTATATTATAGAGGTTGTTGCGGAGCATTTTTCGATCAGTCCGGATGATATTATGTCTAAAAAAAGAAACTCAGAATTTGTTCTTCCGAGACAGATCTGTATGTATTTATGCCGTACCATGACGGAAACATCCCTGATTGCGATTGCGAAAATGCTGAGTAAGAAGGATCACACGACCGTCATCCACGGAATCAATAAAATTGCGGCAGAAGTGGAAAATAACAGCGAAATGGCCGCTAAAATAGACATTATCAAGAAAAAGATCAATCCTGTTTAAGCTTTAAAAGTAAGGAAAATGTGAACAACTTTACCTTAAACACATAAAATATGGTCTGTTTTCACAACTTTTACGTGGAAATTTTGTTTGATATTTAGTATAATAGAATAGGTTATCCACATTTCCACAGCGATTATTATTATTGATACGAAATAAATCTTAAATATTATTATCCGATATGGGCCTTGCCCAGCACACAAAGAAGGGAGTTTTTCTGAAATGAAATTTGTATGTTCTAAAGCAAACCTCTTAGCCGGTGTACAGACAGTTTCAAAAGCGGTACCGAATAAGACGACGATGTCCATCTTAGAATGCATCCTTGTAGACACGACAAAAGGAAATATCACCTTAACGGCAAACGATATGGAGCTTGGCATAGAGACCGTCATTCAGGGTAATATTGTGGAAAAGGGAATCATTGCTCTGGATGCAAAGATTTTTCTTGATATTGTGCGTAAGCTTCCGGACAATGATATTACGGTTGAGACGGATACGAATTATAAAACAACGATCACATGTGAAAAAGCAAAATTTAATATCATCGGTAAATCGGGAGAAGATTTTTCTTATCTTCCTTCGATTGAGAGAAATGACTCTATTCTTTTGTCTCAATTTTCTTTGAAGGAAGTTGTCAGACAAACGATTTTCTCGATTTCTGATAATGATACGAATAAGATCATGAGCGGGGAATTATTCGAGATCACGGATGATAAGTTAAAGGTCGTTTCACTTGACGGCCACCGCGTATCTATTCGCAATATTACATTAAAAAATTCATATCCTCACAAAAAAGTGATCGTTCCGGGAAAAACCTTGAGTGAGATCAGTAAAATTCTTCCGGGAGATGTTGACAAGGATGTTCATATTTTCTTCATGGACAGACATATTGTATTTGAATTTGACAAAACAGTCGTGGTATCAAGGCTGATCGAAGGAGAATATCTGCGTATTGAGCAGATGCTCAGCAATGATTATGAGACAAAGGTAACCGTAAATAAGCGGGTGTTACTGGAATGTATCGACCGTGCAACGCTGCTTGTTAAGGAAGGAGATAAAAAGCCGATCATTATTAATATTCTTGATGGCGTCATGGAATTAAAAATCAATTCCATTATCGGAAGTATGAATGAGGATATTGATATTCAAAAATCCGGTAAAGATATGATGATCGGTTTTAATCCGAATTTTTTGATCGATGCGCTTAAGGTTATTGATGATGATGATATTGATATTTATTTAGTCAGTGCTAAAGCGCCCTGCTTTATCAGAGATGTAAAGGAAAATTATATTTATATGATTCTTCCTGTTAACTTTACGACAGTACAATGAAAGAATAATCAGGAAAAAAATGGAAAAAATAACGATTAACGATACTTTTATTAAGCTCGGACAGGCAATGAAGCTTGCGGGTCTTGTAGATTCCGGATTGGATGCAAAAATAGAGATTCAGGAAGGAAATGTCAAAGTAAACGGCGAAGTCAGTTTGCAGCGCGGCAAAAAATTGTATGACGGTGATACGTTTTCTTTTCACGGAAAAGAAGTCGCGGTAACTTCAAACGTCAGATAAGAGAGCGGGATTTGGTTTTCATATGGTCATCAAAGCATTGGAATTAAATCAGTTTCGTAATTACGAACAATTAGAGCTTTCCTTTGATGAAGGAACAAATATTTTATATGGCGATAACGCGCAGGGTAAAACGAATATTCTGGAAGCAATTTATCTTTCTGCAACAACGAAGTCGCATAAAGGCAGCAAAGATAAGGATATCATACGCTTCGGAGAAGAAGAAGCGCATATTAGAACGGTCTTACAAAAAAACGGAATGGAACAGCGCATTGATATGCACCTTCGGAGCAGTAAAACGAAGGGTATTGCAATTGATGGAAGTAAGATCAAAAAGGCCGCGCAGCTTTTAGGACTTTTGAATGTCGTCTTTTTTTCACCGGAAGATCTGTCGATCATCAAAAACGGTCCCGCTGAACGAAGACATTTTATTGACATGGAGCTTTGTCAGCTGGATTCGTTTTATCTTTACAATCTCAATCATTACAACAAGATTGTAAACCAGCGAAATTCTCTGTTAAAAGATTTGTTTACGAATCCTGATCTGAGAGATACGCTGTCTATTTGGGATTCGCAGCTCCTTTCGTATGGCAGCAAAATCATAGAACGCAGAAAGTTGTTCATTGATCAGCTGAATGAAATCATATATGACATACATAGGCAGCTTTCCGGCGACAGGGAGCATATACAAATTTATTATGAACCGAATGTAGACGTGAACGAATATGAGAAAAAGATGAAATCCCGTCAGGAGGTAGATATTCGCTTAAAGCAGACAACAGTCGGTCCTCACAGAGATGATTTTTCGTTTATGGCGGATCATGTGGATATTAGAAAATTCGGTTCTCAAGGGCAGCAAAGAACAGCGGCATTATCTTTAAAGCTCTCGGAAATTGAATTAGTCAAAAAAATAACGGGAGATACCCCTGTGCTGCTTTTGGATGATGTTCTTTCTGAATTAGACAGTAACAGACAAAATTATCTTTTGAATTATATTAAAGATATTCAGACGATCATCACCTGTACGGGTCTTGATGATTTTGTAAATAATCGTTTTACGATCAATAAGGTATTCCAAATTGTAAAAGGAACAGTAGCAGAAAGCAACTGATCATAACGGAAAGGTATGGTATTTACTATGAGCGCCGAATACGGAGCAGATCAAATTCAGATTTTGGAGGGACTTGAGGCAGTCAGAAAACGTCCCGGTATGTATATCGGAAGCACTTCGTCTCGCGGACTTCATCATCTCGTATATGAAATCGTAGATAATTCCGTGGATGAGGCGCTTGCGGGTTTTTGTACGCAGATTCAGGTTTTTATCAATCCCGATAATTCCATTACGGTCATTGATAACGGACGTGGTATCCCTGTCGGCATCAATCATAAAGCGGGACTTCCTGCGGTAGAAGTTGTCTTTACCGTTCTTCATGCGGGAGGAAAATTCGGCGGCGGCGGATACAAGGTATCCGGCGGTCTTCATGGTGTTGGCGCTTCAGTTGTTAATGCGCTTTCCGACTGGCTTGAAGTTGAGATTGCGCATGAAGGCAAAATTTATAAGCAGCGCTATGAACGGGGAAAAGTATGTTATGCGCTGAGAGAAGAAAGAGAATGCGGAGATGATAAGATTGGTACAAAGGTTACGTTTAAGCCTGATGCAACGATCTTTGAAGAGACGATTTTTGAGTATGATATACTGAAGACCAGGCTTCGTGAAACCGCTTTTTTGACAAAGGGACTAAAAATTATTCTCTCCGATTTACGTCCCGGCTTAGAGCAGGAAAAAACGTTCCATTATGAAGGCGGTATTAAGGAATTTGTTCAATATTTGAACAAAAGTAAGGAAGCTCTTTATCCCGATGTCATGTATTTTGAGGGAAAAAAGAATAACGTTCTCGTAGAAGTTGCCATGCAGCATAACGACACGTATAACGAGAGCGTATATTCGTTTGTCAATAATATCAATACACCGGAAGGCGGTACGCATCTGGTCGGTTTTCGGAATGCGATCACGAAAACCTTTAACGATTATGCGAGAAGCGCGAAGCTTTTAAAAGACAGCGAGCCGAACCTGACCGGAGATGATATTCGAGAGGGACTTGCCGCCATCATCAGCGTTAAAATCGAGGATCCGCAGTTTGAAGGTCAGACAAAGCAGAAGCTCGGGAATTCTGAAGCGCGTGGTGCGGTTGATAATGTTGTCAGTGAACAACTTACTTATTTTTTGGAGCAGAATCCTTCCGTGGCAAAAATTATCTGCGAGAAATCCATTTTAGCGCAGAGAGCTAGAGAGGCCGCAAGAAAAGCGAGGGATTTAACAAGAAGAAAAACGGCCTTAGAGGGAAGTACGCTTCCCGGAAAACTGGCGGACTGCTCTGACAAGGATCCGAAAAACTGCGAGATTTACATTGTGGAGGGAGATTCCGCCGGCGGAAGCGCAAAGACGGCAAGAAGTCGTGCAACGCAGGCAATTTTGCCGCTTCGCGGTAAAATTCTGAATGTAGAAAAAGCAAGGCTTGATAAAATTTATGCAAATGCGGAAATCCGTGCGATGATCACTGCATTCGGCACAGGTATCCATGAAGATTTTGATATTAGTAAGCTGCGCTATGATAAAATTATTATCATGACGGATGCCGACGTGGACGGCGCGCATATTGCAACCTTAATGCTGACCTTTATTTACCGGTTTATGCCGGAGCTGATCAAACAGGGACATGTATATCTTGCAAAACCGCCTCTTTATAAGTTAGAGCGCAATAAACAGGTATGGTATGCGTATTCGGATGATGAGCTTGATAAAATATTGGCGGAAGTCGGACGCGATCAGAATAATAAAATTCAGCGTTATAAAGGACTTGGTGAAATGGATGCGGAACAGCTTTGGGATACGACCATGGATCCGGAAAAAAGAGTACTGCTTCGTGTTAATATGAATGAAGACGATGAATCCGAAATTGATATTACCTTTAATACCCTCATGGGAGATAAAGTAGAACCGCGCCGTATCTTTATTGAGGAAAATGCAAAATTTGTAAAAAATCTGGATATTTCATAAACAAATTTTGTGGAATGGAAATTGATATGTAAGCCAGTAAGAAGCTGTAACGACTTGCAGTTGATGAAAGGGCATGGTTTGTAAATATGGATGAACAGATTTTTGATAAAATTGAAGAAGTTGACCTGAAAAAGAAAATGGAAGACTCCTATATCGATTATGCGATGAGCGTCATTGCGGCAAGAGCGCTTCCCGATGTAAGGGACGGCTTAAAGCCGGTACAGAGACGCGTACTTTATTCCATGATCGAGTTAAATAACGGTCCCGACAAGCCGCATCGTAAATGTGCGCGTATCGTCGGTGATACGATGGGTAAATATCACCCGCATGGAGACAGCTCCATTTATGGCGCGCTGGTCAATATGGCGCAGGAATGGTCAACGCGTTATCCGCTTGTGGACGGACACGGAAATTTCGGTTCTGTGGACGGCGACGGCGCCGCAGCAATGCGATATACGGAAGCGAGACTTTCCAAAATATCCATGGAGCTTTTGGCGGACATCAATAAAGATACGGTTGATTTTGTACCGAACTTTGATGATACGGAAAAAGAACCCTCCGTTCTGCCGAGTCGTTACCCGAATCTGTTGGTAAACGGCACGTCCGGCATTGCGGTCGGTATGGCGACAAATATACCGCCTCACAATCTGCGCGAGATCGTCAAGGCAGTCGTAAAGATTATTGATAACCGGATTGAGGAAAACCGCGATACGGATATGGAAGAAATCCTTCCGATCGTGAAAGCGCCGGATTTCCCGACAGGCGGAATCATTCTGGGAACAAAGGGAAGCGAAGAAGCATATCGTACAGGACGCGGAAAAGTCAGGGTGCGTGCCGTTACGGATATTGAGACCATGGCAAACGGAAAAAACCGGATCATTGTCACCGAGCTTCCGTACATGGTAAATAAAGCCAATCTGATTTTAAAGATTGCTGAACTTGTCAAATTAAAGAAAATTGACGGTATCACAGACCTTCGCGATGAGTCTAACAGAGAGGGTATGCGTATCGTCATTGAGCTGCGTCGTGATGTCAATCCGAATGTCATCATGAACCAGCTTTATAAGCATACGCAAATGCAGGATTCCTTTGGCGTGATCATGCTTGCTCTTGTGGATAATCAGCCGAAGGTCATGAATCTTCTGGATATGCTGCAATATTATCTTACGCATCAGGAAGAAGTCGTTACCAGAAGAACCAAGTACGATCTAAATAAAGCGGAAGAACGCGATCATATATTACAAGGTCTGTTGATCGCTCTCGATTATATTGATGAGGTCATAAAAATCATCAGAGGCAGCGCGAACACACAGGAGGCGAAGGAAAACCTCATTGCGCGCTTCGGCTTGGATGATGTGCAGGCACAGGCGATCGTTGATATGCGTCTGCGTGCTCTGACAGGTTTGGAAAGAGAAAAGCTGGAAAAAGAGCATGAGGAATTAATGGCAAGGATCAAAGAATTGAAAGCAATTCTCGCAGATGAAAAACTCCTTCTCGGCGTTATTAAAACAGAAATCAGCTTGATTGCAGAAAAATATGGGGATGACAGAAGAAGTAAAATCGGATATGACGTGTTTGATATTGACGCGGAGGATATGATTCCGAAGGAAAATACGGTCATTGCCATGACGAGCATCGGTTATATCAAGCGAATGACCGTCGATAATTTCCGTGCGCAGCACAGAGGAGGAAAAGGCATTCAGGGAATGAAGACGATCGAGGAAGATTATATTGAAGATCTTCTTATGACGACGACACATACCTATGTCATGTTCTTTACGAATTTCGGCAGAGTATACCGCTTGAAGGCATATGAGATTCCGGAAGCGGGAAGAACGGCAAGAGGAACGGCGATCATTAATCTTTTGCAGCTTTCTCCGGGCGAAAAGATCAGCGCGATTATTCCAATTTCCGGTTATGAGGAACATAAAAATCTGTTTATGGTGACAAAAACCGGTATTGTGAAGAAAACGCCGATCATGGAATTCCAAAATGTGCGAAAGAACGGATTGATCGCGATCAACCTTCGTGATGACGATGAACTGATCGAAGTAAAAACAACTGATCAGGATACGGAAATTTTCCTTGTAACGAAATACGGTATGTGTATCCGATTTAAGGAAACAGACGTCAGAGCGACGGGAAGAAGCTCGATGGGTGTGATCGGTATGAATCTGGATGATGATGATGAAATTGTCGGTATGCAGTTAGATCATCAGGGAGATTCTCTTTTAATCGTATCCGAAAACGGCTACGGAAAACGTACTTATTTAGAGGAATTTACCGTGCAGCGCCGCGGCGGTAAGGGTGTGAAATGCTATAAGATCATTGAAAAGACCGGAGAAGTCGTGGGAGTAAAGGCAGTCAATGACGATCATGAGATCATGATGATCACGGACAGCGGCACGATCGTACAGCTCCGTATGAATGAGATTTCCATCTTAAAGAGAATCACATCGGGCGTGAAAATGATCGACTTAAATGACGGCATGAAAGTTGCAAAAATTGCCAAGGTAAGGGAAAAAATCAGTGATGGCGAACAGGAATACGATAATATCGAGGACGCGATACAGAATATTCCCGAAATCGAAGATGAGAAGACAGTAGAAGACATGGAGGTAATGGAAAAGATAGAGGATACGGAATCGGCGGACTTAACAGACAATGAATAATTTTAAGGAGGATGAGAAAACATGAAAACTTTGAAAAAATTAAAATGGAATGTGATCATTTCCTCGGTTATTTATGTTGCGCTTGGTGTGATCTTATTGATCTGGCCGGAAATGACAGCAAAGAATATTTGTTATGTGGTCGGTGTGATTTCTATTGCTGTCGGTGTTGTCAATCTGATCGATTACATAAGAAAGGATTATTCCGTAGATGCATATCGGTATAATCTGGTGTATGGAATGGTGTTCATTCTGCTTGGTATATTCATTTTTGTCAAAGTGGAGACCGTCATTTCCATTATTCCGGTTTTACTTGGTTTTGCGGTGACGATCAGCGGTCTTTTGAAATTTCAGAATGCAGTGGACTTAGTGCGTATGAAATATAGCGGCTGGGGTATTGTCATGATCGTTTCTATCTTAAATATCGTATTTGGCGTCGTATTGATCATGAATCCGTTTGCATCGGCGATGATACTCTTTATCTGTATCGGTATCGGCATGATCTACAGTGGTGTTTCCGATCTGATCGCGACGATCATGCTTTCAAGAAGCATCAAAAATATCGGCAGGGAAATAGAAAAAGCACAGAATCAAAATATTGTTAATTAAAAATATTCACTTCTTACGTTGCGAGAGTAACCACTTGGTGTAAGCATATTTACATCAAGTGGTTTTTTCATTATGATAAGCGTATGAAAATCAAAATTGAAATCGATGAACAACTGAATGAGGATGAGATCACGATCCGGTGTCGGGAATTAAATGATCAGATCGAGCAGCTTCAAAAAGCCGTGAGGGAAATCAACGCCTCCTCACAGCGATATGTATTTCAAAAAGGGGAATCCCAGTATTATCTCTCCCTGGATGAGATTTTGTTTTTTGAGGCGGACGATCATCACATTTACGCCCATACCAAGAACGAAGTGTACGAGACGAAATATAAGCTGTACGAATTGGAGAAGCTTTTGCCCTCTTATTTTCTTCGGGTATCCAAATCAACAGTGCTTAATATGCGGGAGGTATTAAGCATTAAGAAGAATTTAACGTCAGCAAGCCTTATCGAATTTCGAAATTCGGACAAAAGAACATACGTGTCGCGGTCTTATTACAAGATGCTGGAGATGCGGATGAGGGAATTGTATTTAAGAGGTTTCGGTTAAAAAACCGGAATCGGTAACTTTTGGTTTCAGTGATCAGAAAAATGAGAAAGGAAAGGGAAATATAATGAATAAAGGATGGAATTGGAAATGGAACGGAAATCAGTATTATAGAAAGAAAGCCCGTTATGCGAAATTGTTTTGGGGGCTGCTTCTGATTTTAATGGGAATTTTTTTAGTGATCAGTAAAATGGGACTGGTCACAGGAATCAGTGTGTGGTCGGTTTTCTTTACCATTATTTTTTCGGCGCTGTTGATACGCGGTTTGATCAAGAGGAGTTTTTTCTCCATTTTCTTCTCGATTGCGTTTCTGTGTATCATTTATGACGATCAGCTTGGCATTACTGCCCTGACTCCATGGACTGTTCTGCTGGCAGCTTTGTTACTGAGTGTTGGGATGGAGATTTTGTTTAATAAAGGCAGAAATTGCTATGTAAAATTTGGGCATGATGACGATATTGACGGAACAAGGCGCTATGATTCGGATAAAGGCGTTCATGTTGGGATTAATCTTGAGATTGATGATGACGACAATCAGGAAGAATCCGATGAGGAAGCATCCCATAGCAGATGGGGAGCAGAGGAATCTTCCACATATGGAGAAAAAGTATATCAGACAAATAGTTTTTCAAATATTTCCAAGTATATTAATCCGGAGACCTTTGAAAAAGGACAGTTTACAAACAGCTTCGGCAGTATGAATGTGTTTTTTGAAAATGTTCCCACTCAAAAAAAGGAAGGCTATGTGAATGTCAGTAATTCATTTGGTGAAATCAATATTTATGTTCCTTCCTCCTGGTTAGTGAATATGATGATTGCGGATACTTTTGGAAGCAATTCGAGTGTGAAAGGACATCCGGACGGCAGCAGAACGTTCCTTCTTCATGTGAACGGAGAAAACTCGTTCGGTGAAGTTCATGTGATTTATCAATAAAGAAGATAAAAAATCAGAGATTGTTTGAGTGCATCAACAAATAGTTGATTTCTTCAACCAGCGTTACATTGTTACTTTCCGAAAGCTATGCTAACCTTGTAACCACAGAAAGCCAAATGGGAAAAACAAAAAAAGAAAGAGTGATCATGATGAGAAGTAGAACAAGTTTCCATAGCGGAAGAAGTTTTATCTGGAGTTTTGGACGGGCAGGGGCATCTACAGCAGCTGCACCTTATGTAAGAGGATACAGATATGAGTATATGTTTTGTGGTTTTTTGATGTAATCATATTACTTTTAAATAGGACAGTTTGAGGTGAAACAAGGAATGTCAGAGAAAAAAGAAAAAGATAAAAATGAAAATGACGAAAAGAAAAATCCATATCAGCACGAATACAGCGTATTTTCCAATGTGAAATATATCTTAGGAAAAATCCGTCATTATTGTCCGATTCTGATCGGATTAATGATCACCGGTATTTTCAGTCATTCTATTGAACAGTATTTGGCAAGTTTTATCGGTAAATTTGTCATTGATATCGTACAGGTGCAGTCATCGAACGTTCAGAAAGATCTGGCACCTCTCATTCATATTCTTTTGATCGCATGTTCGGTTGAGCTTGTGATCATGCTAATGAATGCGATCACGGGTAACAGGTGCTGGTATTATATGATCTATACGCGTATGAAGGTCATTACCGAGCGTGTGAAAAAAGCGCTTTCCATGAATTATCAGATGTTTGAGGAGCCTGACGTTCTGGATATGGAGCAGAAAGCGCAGCAGGCAACCGGCGGAAATGTGAACGGTGTAGAAGGAATGATGCACAATATCTATGATCTTGGTATCAATGCCGTTGTTTTATTGATCACGCTGACCACTGTTGTTGTACTTGATTGGCGAATGCTGATCGTGTTAGGGGTTGTCGGCCTTTTGCAGCATCTTTTTTTCCTTTATACGGTGAAAAAAGACAGACGGGAAGTTTGGGATAAGCTCGCTCCTACCTGGCGCAAGATCGATTATATGCAACAGTCTGTGCAGAATTTTGATTATGCGAAGGATATACGTCTGTTTTCCATGAAGGACTGGCTGTCAGAAAAGCAGCATGAAGTTTTGATGGAAAAACAGGATAAGATGCTTTACAGCCGCACGCTTTGGATTTATAATTCCGCATTTGCACATGGGTTATCCGTGATCTCTACGGCAGTCATCTATGCAGTCATGATCTTTGCTGTCGTGGATAAGAATCTTTCCATCGGTAATTTTACATTATATTTAGGTTTAGCAATGAACTTTACGTCAGCGATGACGAATGCATTAAACACACTCGGAACGATCAAGAAAAATTCTCATGATGTCAGTTATTTCCGGTCCTTTATTGATATGCAGACCGAGGAAAGGCCGGGCGAATCTTTCTCAGCTCTGACAGAGAAAAAAGAAGAGGAAAGCGATGATATTATAAAGAAATCAAATGAAAATCCGGATCTGCCGCATGAATTTCTTCCGATTCCGAAGACGGACAGTTATACGTTCACGTTTCGAAATGTATGCTTCCGGTATGCAGGCGCGAGGCAGGATGCGCTTCATAACTTAAATATTACTTTTTCAGCGGGTGAGCGGCTTGCCGTTGTCGGCTTAAACGGTGCGGGAAAAACAACGTTTGTGAAGCTGCTCTGCAGGTTATATGATCCGACCGAGGGAGAAATTCTTCTAAATGGCGTTGATATTCGTCTGTTTAAGCGAAACGAATATTACCGTTTGTTTGCACCCGTGTTCCAGAATGTGGAGCTGTTTGCATTCCCTATGGCTGAAAATGTATCCATGCTGACGCCGGATCAAACAGATCGCGATAAAAGCCGGGAATGTCTTATACAGTCAGGACTTGGCGATAAGCTTGCCGAACTGAAGGACGGCGTTGACACGGAGTTGTTAAAGATCATTTATGAGGATGGTATTGATCTTTCAGGCGGCGAAAAACAAAAATTGGCGCTTGCCCGTGCCCTATATAAGAATGCGCCAATCATGGTATTGGACGAGCCGACTGCGGCATTGGATGCGCTGGCGGAATACAATCTTTATTGTAATTTTGACAAGATCATCGGAAATAAGTCCGCGGTATATATCTCGCACCGTCTTTCTTCGACGCGTTTCTGCCATCATATCGCGATGTTTGAAAACGGTGAAATGGTGGAATACGGTACACATGAGGAATTGTTACATAAAGATGGCGCTTATGCAGAAATGTTCCGTATTCAGTCGCAGTACTACAAGGAAGAGGGGAAGGAGGCGGTATTCAGTGAATAGAAAAACACTTCAATACTTTTTTCCGATCGCATGGCGTTTTCAGAAAAGTTATTTTTTTATTGGAATAACGAAAGCAATCTTAGAGGCGGTCAATCCCTTTGTGAGTATTTTATTTCTACCGCTCATCATTGACGAGCTTTTGGGTGAGCGTGATCTGACACGGATATTTTCTTATGTCGCGATCATTGCCGTTGCCGGCTCTCTGATTTCCATGTTTGCGTCGATACTTGGCTGTCAGATGGAAAAGTGTGATGAAAAATTCCAAAACTATTTTACGGAAATGATGAGCCGTCGTGTGATGGAGCTTGATTTTCAGCTCACGGAGGATAAGGAGGCACTTGACCAGATTGAGCTTGCCCGGACAGGAATGGATTGGTATTCGGGCGGTGTACATGGTATTTTCATGCAGGTGCTGAATATGTTTTCTGCGCTGCTGCGTGTTGTGGGCGTTATTGTATTGATCGCAATGCATGCGCCAGTCCTCTTTATTTTGGTGATCATTACGCTGCTGATCAATATGTATCTGAGTCATAAAGATAATCAACTTGAAATTCGGTTTCATAAAGAACTCTCCAAAGTAAACCGTGTATTCGGTTACAGCGGTTATGAGCTCATGGATATTCGTTATGCCAAGGACATCCGGCTGTATGACGCACAGGATATGATGGTAACAAAATGGGAGAGATATACAGATGAATCCCTAAAGTATTGGAAAGCGGAGGGGGACGGTTTTATTCCGACTCAGTGTGTCAGAGAAGTAACAACGGTGGTGAGGGATTTTTGTATGTATCTGTATCTCGGCATGCTTGTAATCAAAGGAAACATTACGATCGGAATTTTTTCACAGATGATCTCGGCATGCAGGGAGCTTACAAATTCTGTCGTCAGCATCAGCAATTGTATGCAGGAGCTTACAAAACGCTGCAATTATGCGTACGAATATGTAAAATTTATGCATTATCCCGCTGCAATTGAAAAGGGAAGCCGTCCGGTTACATCGGGGGAGCATGTGATCGAGTTCCGTGATGTGTCGTTTGCCTATCCGAAGACGGAAGTGCGGGTCTTAGAGCATGTAAATCTAAAGCTGAAGGCAGGTGAGCATCTCTCCGTTGTCGGCTTAAACGGTGCCGGAAAAACAACATTTGTGAAGCTTCTTTGCAGGTTATATGATCCGACGGAGGGTGAGATTCTTTTAGATAACGTGAATATTAAAGAATATGATTATGAACAATATATGAATCTGTTTTCACCCGTATTTCAGGACTTTAAGCTGTTTGCATTCTCGATCAGGGAGAATATTTTGATGGGGGAAGAGGAAAAGGATCATACAAACGAAGCCCTGCACGCTCTGTTTGAACAGGTCGGCTTCTCGGATAAGCTTGCCTCCTTAGAAAATGGCATGGATACCATGCTCTTTAAGTCCTTTGATAAAGAAGGAATTGAAGCGTCAGGTGGAGAACAGCAGAAGCTTGCGATCGCGCGGGCGCTTTACAAGCATGCGCCGGTCGTGATTCTTGACGAACCGACGGCGGCGCTCGATCCGATCGCGGAGTATGAAATTTACCGCCAATTCCACTCGTTAGTCGGCGGAAAAACAGCAATCTATATTTCACACCGGCTTTCCTCCTGTCGATTCTGCGATCACATAGCCGTTTTTAGCGACGGGCATGTGGCAGAGTACGGTACACATGATACACTGGTAGGTAAGGAAAACGGAATTTACGCGGAAATGTTTGCCGCACAGGCGCAGTATTATCAATGATGGAAGAATAGTAAAGGAATAGCGGTAACGAAGCAGTAGGGAAATGGATGAGCAGCAGCGCATAAATGTTATCATCGGTAGATAGCGTTTATGCGCTGTTGAATTCGAGCATATAGTCCCGGTAGCGGATGGCGCATAAGGTGCGCTGGCAGCGATAATTCTCGCGTTCTTTGATGGCGATCGTGCGAAAGAAGGTTTTCCACATGCGCTCGTACTCCGCACTTTCACCGCTGTTCCAAATACGATCCATCACATCCTCATGTAACGGCGCAAGAAACCATTGCCGTCTCCGTTCATGAAAAGCGCCCATGTGATGTACTTCGTCAAGGATGACAAAGTGCTCCTCAGGTAAGCGATCCGCAAAATGCGGTGCAATGAGCGGGAGCGGCTGATTTTTAGGGCGTATTTTAGCAATCAGAATACCCTGCTCCGAATGGTGAAAACGAATAAACCCCCGAAACAAGTGCGCCTCATTTGACACATTGCGCTGAATGTCGAAAAGGCGGCAGACGGTTTCGTCCGCCTGCAGATCAACAACCCTGTGTCCGTAACGAAAGCCGAGCTTTAGGAAACGGTAGATCACGTCTATTTTATCAGGGTCTCTTGAAAGTGTGGCAAGGTAGACCATGTCGTATGCTTCTTTGCTGATCTTTTTTGCGATGGAGCGGGCAACCTTAACTGCTTTTTCTAAGTCGGTCTGCACATAGACATAATCCGTAAACAACTCAAAGCAGTATCCGTCTTCTACGGACAGCTTCAATTGTCCGTCCGGTATCCGTGCCGCCCATGCGTCATAGATTGCCGTAAAGATGCCGTCCGGTGTATCCTCGCAAAGATAGGTTGTAAATAATGTATCCATAAGATAGTACCTCTTAGATCAATTGCGAATTGCGGATGTTATTTGCATATCGCATTAAATATTGCAGTAGCACCGTTCATCCTTGTTATCGACATATATCTCATGTTTCGCGATATCTTCATAGCCCGGTAACGTGCCGATCGCATTTCTGATGATATATTTTCCCATTAAGTTATAAGTATCTCCTTCGGATATTTTTCCATTTGACAGTTTTCCCGTAATCCAGCCTCTTCTCAGTAGATCTAAAAGCCACTCTTTCTTTTGTGCGATGAGATCTCTGGTCTTTTCGTTATTAATATCAGTATATGCCATTAGTAAGTATGACAGAGGGATCCCTTCCTGTACGGCTGCCTGTCCGGTTCCGAAGGAAAGAAATCGATCGCTCAGGGGAGTGAGCAGTCGATCGATCCATTCTGCGTCATCGGGCTTCGTTACAGCAAGAAATCGCAACACACTGATTCCGGTTGCCAGACATTCCCCCTTTGTGCACGAATTCCCAAAACAGGTATGCTGCAATCGCTGCAAAGTGCCCTCTACCATTTCATGAACCTTTTCATGTCTGGGTGCAAACATGGCAAGCAGACGAAGAATCTCTAACTCATAATGATTTGCATACAAAATATTCGTTTTCGGCAAATAACCCTGAATCAGTCGCAGCTTTTTATTTCCGTTATACGGCGGAATATAATAATCAGGATACATACGGTCTGTCTCAGGAAGAACCCTCATGCGTCTTTTATATTTCAGGATATCCTCTTTCGAACAGATCCCATTTAGAAAAACGGATACTGCTTCTTCCTTTTCGGTGTCTGTTATTTCCTCTGCAAAGATGGCTTTTCTGTTTAGTTCCATAAGAGTTTGATATTCATTCATATAGATACTCCTCCTGCCCACATACTTTTATCGTCAAACAGGGACAATTGACGGTAAGTCATGTCATAGGCGATTTCCCAGTTCTTTTTTCTGTCTAAGTCAATGAGATTCCGGGTAATATAGTCCTCATCGATTTTTGTCGGATACATCATCTTTCCGTTGCAGGTAATAAAGTAGTGCGCGCGCTTTAAGACGACACCGATTCGTTTGAGTCCGTCAAAGTCAAGCTTCATGCCTCTGCGGGCGCGGACAATGCGCTTTGCCGATTTGACGCCGACACCGGGAATGCGGAGCAGAAGCTGATAGGGCGCACGGTTGATCTCCACCGGAAAATATTCAAGATGGCGCAGCGCCCATTCGCATTTGGGGTCGAGAAAGACATTAAAATTCGGGCGTTCGGGTGTTAAGAGCTCATTTGCCTGAAATCCGTAAAAGCGCAGAAGCCAGTCCGCCTGATAAAGACGATGCTCGCGTAAAAGCGGGGGTTTGGTACCCAATGCGGGAAGGGAGCTGTCGTCGTTTAACGCGATATAGGCGGAGTAAAAAACCCGCTTTAAGTCAAAGCGCTGATATAATGCTTCCGCAACGGACAAGACCTGATAATCATCCTCCGGTGTCGCGCCGACGATCATCTGCGTACTTTGTCCGGCAGGGACAAAGAGCTGCTGCTTTGTTCTGTCCGGCGTGATAAGCGAGGTACCTGACGGGATATTCTGTATCCTATCGTGCTGCCTGTCAGAATGGTCCGATAAAGAATGCAGCGGCGTACCGGCTTTCTGTGTCAGGGCGGCAGCAGGCGGCAGCGACGGATCAGGGATGGCAAATCCCCATTTTGTTGTTCCGATTTCTTTTTCTGTGATGCTTCTGTCTCCGCTCAAGCGGCTGATGCGGAGAGTCTCTCCCCGTTTGGACTGCGCAATGCCTTGTTGAATCTGACGCATAGGCTTTAATATGGTCTCGCGTGTCTTATTCGGAGCAAGCTGGCGCAAGCCCTCTGCCGTCGGCAGCTCTAAATTGGTGCTCATACGGTCTGCAAGCATACCGACGGCCGCTACAATCTCCGGAGCCGCGCCGGGAATCGCTTTGACATGAATGTATCCGTTAAAATGATTCTTTTCCCGAAGGAGTCGAAGCGCAATATAAATCTCTTCCATGGTCTCGGTCGGATTATGACGGACACCGGAGCTTAAAAACAATCCTTCGATATAGTTGCGGCGGTAAAACTGCATGGTAAGCTCGCTTACTTCTTCGGGTGTAAAGGAAGTGCGCACCGTGTCGTTGGAGCGCCGGTTTAAGCAGTATTTGCAGTCGTAGACACACTCATTTGTATAGAGAATTTTAAGCAGGGAGATACAGCGCCCGTCTGCCGCAAAGGAATGACAGATACCGCATGCCGCCGTGTTTCCCATGCTGCCTTCTTTCCCTTTCCGATCCACACCGCTTGAGGTGCAGGCAACGTCGTATTTTGCCGCATCCGAAAGAATCTCCAGTTTGCGTTCCAGCGGAAGATTTTCCATCACTACCAAAATCTGCTCCTATCTGCGCACCATCCCGCGCATATCCCAAAATTAAATAAGAACAAACGTTCCGAATATATGTTCTATTATAGAGGAAAGTATATACAATTTCAAGAAGAAAATAATCTTTATATTATCTTTACTTTTTCTTTAATCAATCTGTGATATAATAGCCGCAAAGGAAAAGCAAGCGGCGCGAAGCGGGCGGCGCGGAAACGGAGTAAACCATGAATTACAAATTAATCGCATTAGTGGTCATTGCACTGACATTTTTGTTCCAGACTTATATGGAATGGCTGGAGGTGAAATCGGCAGATCGCCCGATTCCGGATAACGTTAAGGACATTTATGACGCGGAAGCTTACGGAAAATGGCTGCAATATCATAAGGAAAAAACAAGGCTCTCCCTGATCCGGCATCTGATTTCCTATTTGTTCACGTTTATTCTGATCGGGGGAAATGTGTACGCTCTGATCATAAACGGATTGTCTTTATCGGGAGATTATACTGCGGCGATCGGCGTACTGGCAGCGGATATGCTTCTTTGTCTTTTGTATATCATCCCGTTTGAATATGTGGATTCCATGATCATAGAGCAAAAGTATGGCTTTAACCGGATGACAAAGAAAACCTTTGTGATCGATCAGATCAAAAGCGTCATCATTAACCTGATTCTGACCGGCGGGCTTTGCTGTCTGTTTATCCTAATCCATAAAGCGCTCGGCAACTGGCTGCTCGTTGTGTTCAGTGTGGTCTTGTTTTTGTTTATTTTATTGATTGCATTTTTGTATCCGATATTTTCCAAGATCTTTAACAAATTTGAACCGTTACCGGAGGGTGAGCTGCGGGAGCGTTTGTGCAGACTGCTCGAGGAAAATGACTGTACGGTCAAGGAGATCAAGGTCATGGACGGCTCGAAGCGTTCGAGCAAGGCGAATGCGTATTTTAGCGGTTTCGGAAAAATGAAGACGATCGTTTTGTATGATACGCTGTTAGAGCAGATGTCGGCCGATGAGATCGTAGCGGTCTTTGCGCATGAGATGGGACATAATAAGCACAAGGATACGCTGAAAATGCAGTTGATGAACATAGTGAATATTGTCTTGATGGTGTTAGTCGCATGGGCGCTTGTTTCGGTTCCCGCAATTTATCCTGATTTTGGATTTGCAGGCTTAAATTACGGATTCGCTTTTCTGCTGTTAAGTTCGGTATGTCTTGCGTTCCTGTCGCCGTTTGTGGGATTATTCTCAAGCATGCTGTCCCGCCGTTTCGAGTATCAGGCGGATCGGTTTGCGGCAGAAAACGGATATGGACCGGCTCTGATTTCCGCATTAAAAGTATTGGCGCGCAATTCGTTTATCTGCCTGACCCCTCATCCGCTGCTGGTGAAGCTTACCTATAGTCATCCGACGGTCAGCCAGAGGATAACGGCGCTTTCGGAACATAAAAAAGAATAATTCTATCATGCAAAACAATCCAACCAGCCAATATTCGATATAAAATAGCCTTGATCACACAAATGATCAAGGCTATTTTTGTCTGTAAACTTAAGGAAAACTTAAGGTTGTCTTTAAGCGTATTTTAGCTTGATATTGCAGAATAGTGTCAAAGGGAGGGAATAAAATGATAGAATGTGTTGAGCTGGTAAAATCGTACAAAAAGAAGCGAGTTGTCGACAACTTGAGCTTCAGCGTAAAAAAGGGTGAGGTATTCGCGTTTCTTGGCAGTAACGGCGCAGGTAAGACTACCACTATCAAAATGATATTGGGGTTATCCAAAATCGACAGCGGAACAGTTAAAATCAGGGATGGCATAAGCGTGGGGTACTCGCCGGAAACACCTTATTTTCCACCGTTTCTGACAGGAATGGAAACTCTGCTGTACTACGCCGGAATACAGAATATCCCTAAAGCAAACAGGAGAGTCGAAGCGTTAAGGCTGCTCGAAACCGTCGGTTTGGAGGACAGTAAAACCAAAGTCAGCCGCTACTCAAAGGGTATGCTCCAGCGGCTTGCGCTCGCGCAGTCACTTCTAGGTGATCCCGAGCTGCTGATTCTCGACGAGCCTACTGCAGGGCTTGACGCATTGGGCAGACATGACATCATTCAGCTTGTCACTAAGCTCAAGGCGCTTGGAAAAACGATTATCATAAATTCTCATATATTAAATGATATTGAACGCATATGTGACCGAGGCATAATTATTAAAAATGGCAGGAAAATGGGAGAGTGGAACCGCTCGGACGACAATCAGAGATCACTTGAGGATATGTTTATCGAATTTTTGGGAGGTGAGCGAAATGACGATAGCATTGACCGCGTTTAAGGAAAAACTGCTCCGAAAGGAACTATACATCATTTCCGTGATCGCGATACTTATTTTAGTTATTTTTAGTTCCGGAACGGGAACGATCACCGTTGGCGGCGAACCCATAACGGGATACAAAATGTTAGCGCCAATACTTTTGACGGTGGTCAACGCTTTCGCTTGCGTGTTTGCCGTGATAACCGGTCTTGGCACGATTCCCGCCGAATATGAGCGCAAAACCAGTCATCTCATTTGGATACGGAACGTTCCGCAGTATGATTATCATGGTGAGATGGCACTGGCTAATATTATGTCGGGAATGTGCTGTGAGGGGATTTTGTTTTGTGCGATGACTGTATTTATTATAACCAACGGAAAGGGTGGCGAGGCTTGGCGGCTCATTCCCGCGTTCCTGATGGTCGGCGTGAACGTTGCTGCCGTGAGCATCATCGCGACCGCACTGAGCATTGTTTTTTCCAAAACGGTCGCCGGCACTGTGGCCGCGGTTTATGCTGTTGCGGGAATTTTCCATGAGTTGCTTTTAACGCTCAAGGACGTGATCGGCGGTATTGGCGGAGATATCGTAAGGTTCGTTTTGAAGCTTATTCCCGACCTCAACGACGTGCAGACGCAAGCCGGAAATATGCTTATCGGAAAAAGCGTCGATCTGCACACGATATTCGCAGTTCTGCTTGCGGCATACGCGTTTTCAATGCTGATTTTGTTTTATAAAAGGAAGGAAGCATGATGATGAAGAGAATTATTTGTGCGGCGATGGTCGGTATTGGACTGCTCGCGGGATTTTTCGCAACGGGCACCTACGGGCTTTCCGCGGCGAACGTCGAAGTCTACACAATGGCTGTCGGATTGGAAAAAAAAGATGGTAATTTCGGATTTGAGAACTTTTTTCTCACGGATTATCCCGTTGCATTTTATGACGGCGACAAAGACTACCGCATTACCTCGAAAAACGGCGAATACAGTGTAACAAAGCGGTCTCCCGTTATAAATTCGATCGTCGCGACGGCTTATGAGGTGGACGGTAAATTCGAGGTCCTCTCTCCGACAATTGAGAAAATGTCGTCGTTTATATCGTTGATGAATACGGGAATGTCCGAATATACCGCTGAGCATCACGCCGTGGTGATCTGGCATGAGGCGTTTCACTGCTATCAGATGACCGGTTATTCGAGCTTTATAGATAACATATGCCCGGAGATCGACGAGCAGATAATTGTCGTGCAGGTTGACGGGAACAGCCGTGTCGTCGAACTGCTAAAAATGCAAATGCAGCTATTGGAAGAGTCCGTAAAAACCAATGATATAGATATCATACACGAAAATATGGTAAAATATAAACAAGCTGACGAGGAACGCAGAGAGCTGCTTTCCGAGAGTGTAACTGCGTTGGAAAACTATTACACGATAGTCGAAGGTACGGCATGCTATGTCGAATCCTGCGCATATAAGGAATTGCTGCCCGAAAGCTACGATGAGGAATACATCAGCGCGATAGGCTGTTATTACAGTGGTTCATCAAAATATTACTACATCGGAATGGCTCAATGTATGATACTCGAAAAGCTCGCGCCCGGGAGACTTGGCGGTTACACGTTCTCGAAGCCGATAATCGAACTTATTTATGAGGAGTTGTGTATATGAGATATAAGGTGCTTGCGGCAGATGATGAGACGGAGCTTCTTGACGCGCTGGAGTTGTACACCGAGCGGGAAAATATCAAGCTTATCAAGGCCGACAGCGGTTCTTCTGCGCTGACATTATTTGAGAAAGAGAAGCCGCATCTTGTACTGCTGGATATCATGATGCCCGAGCTAGACGGATTTTTGGTGCTGAGAAAGATCCGCGCTGTGAGCAGCGTTCCCGCAATAATGCTGACAGCCCGCAGCGAGGACTACGACAAAATTCTCGGTCTGGAACTTGGCGCGGACGATTACATCACCAAACCGTTCAATCCCATGGAGGTAGTCGCTCGCATAAAAGCACAGTTGCGCCGCTGCTATGATTATAAGGGCAGCACGGCAGATGAGGAACTTCGGTGTTTTGATATCGTCCTGAACCGTGCGGAAGCGTGTGTTTTCAAGCACGGCAGAGCGTTGGAGCTTACAAAAACAGAATTTCTTATTTTGGAGCTGCTGATGAGCGGGCGCGGCAGGATATTTACAAAGCGGCAGATATTCGACTATGCGCGTAATGACGGCTACATTGCCGACGACAACACGGTAATGGTGCACATCAGCAATCTTCGCGCCAAGATCGAGGATGATCCGAGATCGCCAAAAATATTGAAAACGATTAAGGGATTGGGATATAAGATCGAAAAGGAGCAGGCGTGAGAACAAAGAGAAAATTTTTTTGGAAAAGCATTTTTTTCAAGCTTGTCTGTAGCTTTATTCTGTTTGCAATTGCGATAGTGATAACTTTTACCCTCTGTCTGGTGCTGGAGGCGGTGTTTATCGGCGGCGGCGATCTCATAGGCTGGAATCCGACCGCCGTTATTGACGAGAATGGTCATGTGATAAATGCCGAGATCATTGAGAATCTTGGCGGTTGGATCGAGGAGCTGGACGAGGACTATAATATACTGCAGGTCTACGGCGATAAAAAGACGCCGCAGCAGCGCTACACCACTGACGAGCTACTAAAGCTCACTGCTATGTACAGCGACTCTGATTACGCCATATTTTACGTCGCGCCCGAGAATACGGAGCGGCGTTTTCTGTGCGTTTACGGAAAGGATGTAATGCAGGTAAACGCGACCTTGATCTTAGACAATATTTCCTCGCACGGACAGCCCGACTTTTTTCTGATGTTTATTCCGCTATCCATTGCCGAAATTATACTGATAAGTCTGTACCACAAGCGAACAATCAAACGTCCGCTTGACAAGATCATTTTGGGAATGGAGAGCTTGAGGTCGGGCGATTACGATATGCGGATCGATATCAAAACCGAGGCGGAATTTGATGAGATCGTTAAAACCTTCAATGTTATGGCGGACAGGCTGGAAGCCGAAAAAACAGAAAGGGAACGTCTGACCAAAAACAAAAACCGTATACTGCTTGAGCTGTCGCACGATATCCGAACGCCGATCGCTACGATAAAAAGCTGCGCCAACGCTCTGGAAGCGGGACTTGTTCCCGAGGAGCGGATACAAGGATATTATCACACCATCGACATGAAAGCGAATAGGGTGCGTGCGCTGTCCGATGATATGTTCACGATGCTTAAGATGGACGACCCGAATTACACGCTTAACCTTGAGAACGCGAATATGTGCGAATATCTGCGGAGGCTTTGCGCGGAGTATTACAATGAGGTATCCGAAGCGGGCTTTGAGTTCGTTATTGATATTCCCGAGAAGGAAATTTTCAGCGAGATTGATATAAACCTGTTTTCACGTGTTGTTGGAAATCTTCTGACAAACGCGATAAAGTACAATGACACGGGCAGTATCATATGTGTAAGGTTCACTGCAAGCGATCAGCTTACACTTGAGATCGCCGACGACGGTCAGCCCATTGACAGCACGCTCGCAGCGGAAATATTCAACGCGTTTTCGCGCGGCGACAAGGCTCGCAAAACCAACGGCGGCACGGGACTTGGGCTTGCCATTTCCAAGATGATAGTTGAAAAACATGGCGGCAAGATCGGGTATTTTCGCGATGGCGATGAGAATGTCTTTCGGGTAGAGCTTGATTCCGATTTCGTAAACAACATGGATATAATATCATCATGATCCCGCACTCTCACGCTTCGGCAGATATTGTACGGCAATGCGGTTTTCCGGCTTTACATCAAAAAGATACAATGTAATGAGGAACAGCCATTCAAGCGGCTTCATGATGAAATAGACGGCATCCGCCGCATAACGTGAATGAATGAGCTTTGCAACCGGAAAACCGTAAGTATCATAAAAATGACGCACATGTCGGTGAAGGCGCGGTGTGCGTTCCTCCAAAAGCTGTTCGAAGGCGTTGGCGATCATGAGTTGGCGGTTGACGATCACGGCGTGTCCGTGACGCTCCCCCATGCGCAGCGGCTTTACGATGCGGCGATGACCGCCTGCTGCCACGGTGCAGAGATAATGTTCGTCCACAATCAGATTCTGCGGCGCGGTCTGTGCAGACAATGTCCAGTCGCTTGTCTCGGTCCACGCTTTAATGAAAGCATCCGGCTGCTGTCCAAACAACACCAGAATACCGATGAGTATGCCGAGCAGCGGTAATGCCAGCACAAGTCCTGCAATGGGCCAGTGCCGGGAGTTCATTAAGAAATGATGACAGGCGTTGAGAAACCGGTTAGAATATATGGCGGTACTGATCGGTGCCGTTTCCTGCATCTCAGATGCATTCTGTGATTCTGTTTCTTTAATTGTTTGCTGAACGGATTCCTTGTATTCATCTGTTTGAATCTGCTGCTGCACATCCGTCCATTCTCCGATCTTATATTGCATGAGCTTAAGGATAACGAGGATGCAGTTGGCGGAATACAGGATGGGATACCATTCCCCCCACAATTGAATCGTCCAGAGAACTGCCGTAAACATACCGAGATAGAGCGCGGCAAAGCTGCACGCGATCACAAGCGGGGGCAGCTTTTTGAGCGGCACGAAATGTAATACCAGATACCCCGCAGCCGCGATACATACGAGAGTAATGACGGTCGGGAAAGTCTGTGTAAAGATCGGGGTGTGCCGCTGGGCATTCTGAAGCTGCACATTCCAGTCCGCGGAAAAGAAAACGTCCTCAAAGGGCAGATAAATCGCGGTACAGAAAGCGCCCCAAACCAGCGTGATCAGCTCGATGAACGCCATTCTTTTTTTTGGGAAAAAAAGAATGACGAGGTTGATGACGGAGAGGATCAGCGGGTAGATCAGAAAAAATCCTACGAGCGTGCCGATTGTCGCGATCTCAAAGAAGTCCTTGATAAAATAGGTGAAATCCCCGGAGGCAATGCGGGACTCAATATATAATAGGAAGCAATACCCCAAACCAAGAATAAATGCAAGAAGAACGGAAGTAATAACCGGCTTCTTTACAAAAAATGCGATAACGTTCTTGAACCATGTTTTGATCCGATTCATAAAAAACCTCACTTCACTAATTCTTTAAATTATTAATTCACCGAAAGAATTTCCAAGGGAAATTCTTGATAAAAGTTATGCAAAACAAAACTTTTATTTCATACGATCCGCCATCGTGTAAAACTCATAATACATCCCTTTTAATGCCATCAGCGATTCATGATTTCCCTCTTCCACGATTCCTTCTTCCGTTAAAACAAGGATGCGGTCGGAATTTTTGATGCTGGAAAGCCGGTGTGCGATCGTGATCGTCGTTCTGCCCTCGGAGAGTCTGTTTAAGGATTTTGCGACGGCAAATTCACTCTCGTTGTCAAGCGCCGAGGTCGCCTCATCCAAGATCATGATGGGCGGATTTTTCAGAAAAACGCGCGCGATACTGATGCGCTGCTTCTGACCGCCGGAGAGCTTGACGCCGCGCTCGCCTACATAGGTGTCATAACCGTCCTTTAATTCACTGACAAATTCATGTGCGCCCGCCTGTTTTGCGGCCTCGATCGCCTCCTCGCGGGAGGCGCCCGGAGCGCCATACAGAATATTTTCCATCACCGTGCCGGAAAACAAGTACACATCCTGTTGTACGATACCGATATTTCCCCGCAGGCTCTTTAACGTGTAATGTTTGATATCCGTGCCGTCGATGAGGATGGTTCCCTCCGTCACGTCGTAGAAACGCGGGATCAGATTGCAGAGCGTTGTTTTGCCGCCGCCCGACGGACCGACGATGGCAAGCTTTTCACTCGGATGTACGCACAGATTTAAATTGCGAAACACTTTGTTGTGATCGTCGGGATATTCAAACGATACATGGTCAAACGTGATCTCACCCTGCGGTTTTGGCATGGCGACAGCGTCCGGTTCGTCAAAGATCTCAATATCGGCGTCCATGATCTGTAAAAAACGCTCAATACCGGTCATGCCGCGCTGGAACTGCTCCGCAAATTCAATAATTCTGCGGATTGTGGCAATGAGCGTTGAGACATACATCGTGTATGCGACCAGATCGCCCGCGGTGATCAGGTTTTTGTTTAAGAACAGACCGCCCGCCAGGATTACGATCAAGTACATCAGGCCGTCAAACGCGCGTGTGGACGTTTGAAATGCGGCCATATATTTGTAAGTTTCTTTTTTTATCTCCAAAAACTTCTGATTGCCGGTCTCAAATTTTGCGCATTCCATATCCTCATTGGTAAAGGCTTTGACGACTTTTTGACCGAGCAGGCTGTCTTCAATGCTCGCATTTAACTCGCCGATCTGCACGCGCTGCTTGGCAAACGCGCGTCTGCTGCGCCGGTTGAGCTTAATGCAGACGAATGCCATTACGGGAACGATGACAAACACCATCACGGTCAGCGGAAGATTGACCGTCGCTAAGATCACGAACGCAACGAGCGCTTTGATCCCCGCAATGAAAAATTCTTCGGGACAGTGATGTGCGAATTCGGTCACGTCAAACAGGTCGTTAGTGATACGTCCCATGATCTGTCCGACTTTCGTGTTATTATAGTACGTATTGGAAAGCTGCTGTAAATGGCGGTAGGCATCCCGCCTCATATCCGTTTCTATTTTGGCGCCCATGACATGTCCCGCGTCCGCCATGTAGTAGTTGGCAAGACATTCAATGACCTTTAAGATCAGGTATAAAAGGCTCATTTTTCCGATGAGCGCCACGGTGAGGCTTGCCGCCTCCTGAAGTCCTGTATTTGTGATCCGGCGAATGATCATGGGCAGCACCAGCTCACAGATTGTTGTGAGCGATGCGCAGAATAAATCCATGAACATGACCGCTTTGTGATTTTTATAATAAGGAAGGAACCGCTTCAGCAGTTCTCCCGTGCGATATTCCCGATCGTTCATTTTTTCCTCCCCTTTTCATTCGCCCTGCTTCCACGCCTTGATCTCGGCAAGGCGTGCTGCAACAGCGGCTTCTTTTCCCTGCGTCGTTGGTTTGTAGTAGGTCCTCTCGGCAAGAGCGTCGGGCAGACACGTCATTTTTGTCAGCTTTTCCTCGGTGTCATGCGCATACTGATAGCCCTTTCCATAGTCTAAGTCCGCCATCAGCTTTGTCGGCGCGTTGCGAATCTGCAGCGGCACGGGTGCAGCCGGAAGCTCGCGTACATCTTTTTTTGCCTGCTCACATGCGACATAGAGCGCGTTGGATTTCGGCGCCATTGAGAGATAGACGACCGCCTGCGTCAAATTGACGTCGCATTCGGGCATCCCGTTAAAATGGCATGCCTGATAGGCGGCGACGGCGAGCGGGAGCGCCTGCGGATCCGCCATGCCGACATCCTCGCTTGCAAAACGGATGAGCCGTCTGGCAATGTAAAGCGGCTCCTCGCCGCCGTCAAGCATTCTTGACAGCCAGTAGACCGCCGCGTCCGGATCGCTGTTTCGCATGGATTTATGCAGCGCGGAGATCATATTATAATGTTCTTCTCCGTTTCTATCATATAAAAGAGAACGTCTTGTGATGCATTGTGAAAGACTCTCGTCCGTGACGGTGATCTTTTCCGCACTCATCTCCCCGTTTAAGACAACGGTTTCCAGCGTGTTTAACGCCGTGCGCGCATCGCCGTTCGCAAACCGCGCAATGACATGAAGCTGTTCGTCAGTGATGTCTACGCGCTCATTTCCGTAGCCGAGCGGATGATTGAGCGCGCGCTTAAGCATGAGGACTAAATCCTCTTCCTCCAGCGCTTTTAAGACGAACACGCGGCAGCGGGACAGGAGCGCGGCGTTGATCTCAAAGGACGGATTTTCGGTCGTCGCGCCGATCAGGATGATGCTTCCCTTTTCCACATACGGCAAAAAAGCATCCTGCTGCGCCTTGTTAAACCGGTGGATCTCATCGACAAACAGTACGGTCCGGATACCCATATGACGGCTGTTTTCGGCGCGCGCCATGACTTCTTTGATCTCTTTGATACCGCTTGTCACGGCGCTGAAATCCACAAAATCAGCCTTTGTTTTTCCTGCCAGGATGCGCGCGAGCGTCGTCTTGCCGACGCCGGGCGGTCCCCAAAAGATCATGGAGGAAATCTGGTCGTTGTCAATCAGACGGCGCAGCATTTTCCCCTCGCCGAGCAGATGTGTCTGACCCACGTATTCCTCTAAGGTCTGCGGGCGCAGCCTGCTTGCCAATGGGGTATAGGTTCTGGCACTGCCTGTTTCCATCGTAAAAAGAGAAAGCTGTTCCATCGGATGACCGTGCTCCTTTTCGTTTAACTAAGAAGTTGCGTTTTAAGAAGCATACCATATTTGGTTTAATTTTGCGACGCATTTCCACGGATTTCATAAAAAATGCTTGCGGGGAGCGGGATGTACCGATTAAAATAAAAAGTACAAAAGTGTGAATGGAGCATTTATGGATGCAGAAGAAAATTTGAAACGAATATCGGACGGTAGGCTGTATGGCATTCATGATATGGCAAAGGTCGGCTGTCATAACTGTGCGGGTTGTTCCCGCTGCTGCCGTGGTATGGGAGAGTCCATTGTGCTTGATCCCTATGACGCATATCAATTGGCGAAAAACTTGGGACAGCCATTTGAACAGCTTCTATCCTCATGTGTGGAATTCCATGTGTCGGACGGGTTGATCATGCCGAATCTTGTGATGCGCGCGGATACGGATGCATGTACATTTCTTGATGAAAACGGACGCTGCCGCATCCATGCGTTCCGCCCCGGCTTGTGTCGTATTTTCCCGCTGGGACGAAATTATGAAGGCGGGACGCTGACCTATTTTGTACTGAGCGAAGAATGTCCAATGCCGAATAAGACGAAGGTGAAGATTGATAAATGGATCGATACGCCGAATCTGAAAGAAAAACAAAGGTTTCTGATCACATGGCATGATTTTATCAAACGTACCCGCAGGATGATCAATGAGGGCAGTGATCAGGCGGCGCGCGCTATGAATATCGCCATTTTGCAGACGTTTTACTTAAAGCCTTACGGCGGGGAGAACGGATCGGTGACCCCTGATGGATTTTACAGGGAATTTTATGAGAGGCTTGCCCGACCGGAGTTTGCGGATATAATGAAATGAGCAGGAAAACAAGCGGCCGCGATGCGGACATTTGTTTTTCCTGCCTGTTTTTTTGAAAGGAAATCCCTTATTATGAAATATCACCGTTGCAGGTGATACTGCCGCCTGCAGAGACATCGCCGTTAATGTCACCGTCGCAGGAAAGATTGCCGCCTGCAGAGACATCGCCGGTAATGTCGCCGCCGCAGGAAACGTTACCGCCTGCAGAGGCATCGCCGTTAATATCGCCGTCGCAGGTGACGCTGCCCTGAGCGGAAACATCGCCGCTTAAATCACCGCCGCAGGAAAGGCCGGCGTCTGCAGAGGCATCACCATTGATATCACCGTCGCAGGAAAGATCACCGCCTGCAGAGGCATCGCCGTTAATGTCGCCGTCGCAGGTGATGTTCTGCCCTGCGTTGGCGGAACCGTTGATATCGCCGGAACATTCTACGCTCATTCCTGTGTTAACGGTGCCGTTGATATCACCGGAACAGGTTACGGATTTGCCGATATTGGCGGAACCATTGAGGTCGCCGAAAATATCGGCGCTTCCCCATATTTCGATCGGTGTAGACGCTGTGCCTGAATCAGAGATAAAAGAGAATGATTTATTATGGAAATATTTTTTCGTTTGTGGTTCGCAGGTCAGTGACAGCGGGATGCGGATATTTGGGTCATAAGTATCCTTTCGTAACAGTGTCTTTCCGCGGTATTGTACGATGCGCAGAACATTGTCATCGGGAAGATCGGGCTGCGGAAAGGGAGCACTCCCTTCGACAGCAGGACTGCCCGCCGCATTGTTCGTTCCGTTCGGCTGATCGGTTCCGGCTGCGTGATCTGACGTGCCGGCATTTGTTTCCGCGCATGCAGCGTCGCCTCTTAATAATGTGTCGATGGAAACGCCGAATAGGTCAGCGAGCTGCGGCAGCAGGTCAATATCAGGATAGGACAAGCTGCATTCCCATTTGCTGACTGCCTGTGTGGTGATTCCGAGCTGTTCGGCAAGCTGTTCCTGACTGAGCTGTTTCTGTTTACGGAATTGTTTCAAATTATTACTGAAGGTTTCTTTCATGATTGCCTCCTGTCTGTGAATGAGCATGTTTACATTACGTTCTTATCCTATAGGAAACGTATGGTCCTAGAAGAATCACGTGCGATTCTTCGAAAGAGCGCCTTGCGTTCTTTTTTAGCCTAGCATGAAGAGTCAGATACCGTCCATATAACATTGGTTGAATTTCAAAAAAACTGCATATCAACTGCTGGTTGATGCCAAAAAATCGCTCCATCGCCGTCCTTTTTCTCTGCATCAGGAAACGCAAGATTATTTTTACCATAACACAAATATGAATTGTATAAAAGCGAGATATATTTGGAAAATTCAACCGCAGAATGTGAAACTGACATAAAATCAACCGGAAGTTGAATGAGAAAAATACCATAAAATCACTAATCAAAATAAGGAAGGAAATGAAAATCCGAAGGCGGTGAAATCGAAAAAGATTTTGCAGCGGATAAGGTACTTGTGATAAAGTAAAAGCAATGACAGGACAGAGCGGGATTTGACGAGATAGAATNAACAAATGTGATAAGAATTTACATGGAAACGGGGGAGAAANATCATGAGATATGATACGGTTCTTTGGGATATTGACAATACGCTGCTTGATTTTCAAGCGGCACAGCGCCGNGGGATCANNGAANGTCTGNNGCTTTTTGGCAGACAGGCGNNTGANGCGCAGATTGCCGTCTATGACCGCATCAATCAAAAGTATTGGGANATGCTGGAGCGTGGCGAGGTGACGAAAAAAGAGCTGGAGCTTGCGCGNTTTCGGGANTTTTTTGCTGCGATCGGTGCGGAAGAGATTGNTGTGGAAAGGTTCAATGATCATTATAAGAATGCATTGGCATATGAACCGGTGCTGATAGATGGCGCGCAGGATATTTGTGCAGCGCTCCGGAAAATGGGCGTGCGGCAGTATGCGGTGACAAACGGAGATCCGTTCATCCAGCGCAATAAAATTGAGCTGTCCGGTTTAGATCGGTATTTTGACGAGATATTTATTTCGGAAGAGCTTGGCGTTGTCAANCCGAAAAAAGAATTTTTTANAAAGGNCGCAGAGCGGATTGCGCATTACAGTGCNGAGCNGACCATNATCATCGGGGACTCGCTCACAAGCGATATGCGCGGCGGNGTCAATGCGGGCATTGANCGCTGCTGGTATAACCCGAAACAGGTTCCNTNTACGGCGGATTTTNCGATACAATATGAGATTGCGCGNTTAAGNGAGGCGGAGGAGATCATNCGGGNATAAGTGGGCANGTAAAGTTCATTTTGAATANCAATCATAAAAATATAAGCAAGAAGGAGTTTCCATGAAACACGGAAACTCCTTCTTATCCGACAAAATCGGATCTCTCTATGTGTTGTATACTAACACATAATAAAGTATATGTCAAATATCGAAATGATATTCAACAGGCGAAAAANATTTATGGAGCGAGTANAATCAAAATTTATCAAATCTATTATATTCAATTTGTTTGGTGACTGATAAAAGAATATCAAGATGCTGTATATCCTTTAGACCCAAATCCGCACGTACTTTGCTAAAGGCTTGAGACGGAATTTTGGATTGCAATTCCCATAATAAATTTTTGATACCTGTGATAAATTCGTTATAATCATCTGCTGACAGGTAAAACTTTAAGTAGGTCAGCAAATCTATTGTTTTTTGTGTCCTGTCATTGCGATATGAGCTGGGAAGCAAGTCTAAATAAATATTATTACAGCGNGCATTGTTTCTATACATGCAATAAACGCGCTCATTATGAGCGCATGCGTTTCGCGTTTTTCGTAAACAATGTAAGCTGCTGATTAAAAGTTGGTAATCAAAGGAACCGTCTGATTTTTTTATATTATATAATCGGCACAATGCTCGCTTTAGTTCAGGCCTACTATAGTTTACAAAGTCAATAAAAGTGGAAAAGTTTATGACTTTCATTAAAATCCATGTAGGAATGGCTTTATGATTATCCATATAGAAATTAACGTAATCCAATTTACTTTTACTGATCTCTGAATATGTTTTGGAAATCAGACCGACAATATTCTGTGTCGATACTTTCGGATCATAGGCATTAACCTCATACCACGAGACAGAACCATTAAGATTCAGCTGGTCAAATTTATAGCCTGAAAATGTTCGAATTTCTTCTTCAGCAGTAACGATATACTTAAAAAGAAGATAACGTAAAGCATCGTCAAAATTCTTTAAGTAAGAGAAATGATAAATATTGGTATCATGGATATAAAAATGTTTTCCGTTCACTGTATTTGCAACAAAGGGCATTTTATAACCGTTAATAAGATTAAAATATCCATAACGGCAAAGAAGTGTTTTATCGTTAGAGCCATTGCAAACGACATGCTTATTATCGCGCAGGTGCTTCATTTGCTGACGGTATGTTTTGAAAGATTTATCTACAGGCATGTGGAAAACTCCTTTCTGTATGATAAAGTAGTATAGCATACATCCGCCAGCAAGTAAACCACATAGATAACTTGGTTTAATATGTAATTTAATTTATGGAAAACAAATTATGCCTGTTCGTCCGGCGCAAACGCGATCATGATATCCAGCATACCGTCCGTATAGGAGGCGCTCATGGAGCCGCCCATATCCTCGGCAAGCGTACGGGCAATCGAGAGCCCGAGTCCGGTCGCACCTTGCGGGCGTGCGCTTTCCACGGTATAAAAACGATCAAAGAGCTTGGCGGTGGAAAGTGCGTCTAAATCCGGCGCAAGATTCATAAAGTGCAGTTCGCCGTCTAAAGTCAGAACGATGTGAAGATCGCCGATGCTGTATTTGAGCGCATTGCTGATCACATTAGAAAAAATCCGCATCAACGCCTGTTTATTCAGCGTGCGGATGATCTGCTTTTCGGGAAGGTTAATATCCGGTTCGATACCGGCTTTTTTTAACGCCGCATAATAGCCGGCAATACATTCTTCGAGCGAGTTATTTAGGGAGAGCGGTTCCCGTTCGTAATAGGAATCCACGGAAAGAAAAATGGAATAGCGGAACAATTCTTCCGTGAGATGCTTTAATGCCGCTACCCGGTTATCAATAATGGAAAGATATTCTTTTACTGTCGGGGATACCGGTTCTTTTTGCAGCAGGTCCATATATCCGCAGATGGCGGTCAGGGGCGTGCGCAGGTCATGGGAAATATTGGTGACGGCGTTTTTCAGTTCCTGATTGCCGTGTGTATAGCGCAGGTATTCTTTTCGTAAAAGATGAAGCTGCTTATCCATATCTGCCGCAAGCAGCCGCATATGACGATCGCGGACGGATAGGTCAATTCCGACATTCGTATCCTCGCCGATACGCGCGGCAAACTCCTGCCGCAGCTCATCCGCCGCCCGGTGAAGTGCAGCGAGCCTGAACGCAAGCAGGAGTACGCAGCATGCCAGTATGATACAAAATGTTACAAGCAATGGAATCATAGAAGCTCCTTCTTTATTTCAAGTCTTTTTTCTTAAAAAAGGCAAGTCCGGCAAGTGTAGATACCCCCGTAATACCGAGAGAATACAGCATAAGCAGAAAAGGGTGGGCAACATCAAGGTTGGCAATCTGGATCGCCTGACCGCCGGGAAGAAAATCATACAAAAATTGAGCAAGCTGCCGGGCGTTTCCTTCTAAATAATTCGGATTTTTGATCGGTTCAGAAGCAGAGATTTCCTGTGAACCGTCCGGTCTCATGCTGAGCACATAGTCAGAATAATACTCCGGTTCATCCAGCCGACTGATGCAAAACGTAGCGCAGAGCAGTAAACCCATGGCAAGGAGAACGCCGGTGAGCAATGAAAAAGAACGATTGTGCACCAGCATGCCGATCAGCGTGCAGAGGGATGCATAGACCGTGCTGAGTAACAGACCGATGATGCCGAACAGAAGAAGCTGCAGTAAAGAACCTGACGTTACGTGCGGTACTCCCAAAAGGGGGATACCGACAGCAAGCGTTATCACTACAGGAATCAAATAAAAAAGCACGGCGATGAAAATGCAGGTAAGCAGATTGGCAAGATATACTCTGACACGCGGCTGTCCGCAGATCAGCTTATTGCGCATGGTATTATTGTGGTATTCCGTTCCGATGAAAATCGCGATCATAACTGCCGCCAACATCCCGAGAATCGGAGTCAGACTATAAAGCATATGCATGGCAGTAGTCGGCACAAAAGCGGAATCTGCCATTCCCGCATGCCAAGCTGCTAATTTCTTATTCGTCTCATAAGCGTCTACCAAAGCAAAGTAACTGATAACGGCGGTGAATGCCGAAATGATCCAAAAAAGCTTGCTCTTCTTCAGCCGCATAAAATTTGCTGTCAATAACTTACTCATGTTGCGCACCTCCGATCAAACGAATATAGTAACTTTCTAAGTTTTCGTCATGCTCCTGCATGGAATAAAGCTCGCAGCCGGCGTCCTTTAAGCGCAGGACAAGCTCGCTGACGGACGGCTCACCGTAAATATCCGCCTCCGTGTCGGAGAGAATGCGGTATTCCAGAGAAAGCGCATCGAGTACATGGGAGAGCGCGGCGGTGTGGGAAACCTTGACATGGATGCATTTGCGGCATGCGGCTTCCAAATCGGCGGCGCTGATTTCTTTTATCATATGGCCCGCGTCAATAAAACCGTAATGGGTTGCAAGCTTGGAAAGTTCATCCAGAATATGGCTGGAAATGAGCACGGTGATCTGATGCTCACGGTTCAGCTTTAAGATGAGCTCGCGGATTTCCACGATCCCCTCCGGGTCCAGCCCATTGACGGGTTCATCCAGTACCAGAAAATCGGGATTTCCGGCAAGCGCAATGGCAATGCCCAAACGCTGGCGCATGCCCAAAGAAAAATTCTTTGCTTTTTTAGAACCGGTATCGGAAAGCCCTACTAAGGAAAGCAGCTCGTCGATGCCGTCGAAGGAAGGGCGTCCGAGAATGAGATATTGCTGGCGCAGATTTTCTTTTGCCGTCATATCCAGATAAATGGATGGAGTCTCAACGACGGCGCCGATCCGTCTGCGCGCTTTTAAGATCAGCGGCGCGCTGCAATCGGTGTCGTAAAGCGTATAACTTCCCGAAGTCGGGGATTGTAAGCCGCAGATAATGCGGATGAGCGTTGTTTTTCCGGCGCCGTTTTTCCCAACAAAACCGTAAATGGAGCCTTTCGGAACATTCATGGTTAGATTGGAAAGCGCTTTGAAATGCCTGTATTGCTTTGAGAGGGCATTTGTCTGTAATACATATTCCATATGATACCTCCTGCATGATTTGATAAGGTTATCATATTGAGTGCGGGTTAAGAAAGCGGTAAAGAAAAACGTAAAGAAACGGTTAAGATTCGTCGGGCTTTAGCTTAAAGCCGATTCCCCAGACTGCTTCAATATAATCTTTTCCGTTTAATGCCCGTAATTTACTTCTTAAATTACTGATATGCACCTTTAGGGAGTTTTCCGTGCAATCGGGCGTGTCCTCGCTGATGCGATCCAAAAGAAGAGAGCGTGTGATGACCTGACGCGGATTTTGAAGCAGCAGTTTCAAAATGGCATATTCGGTTTTGGTCAAATGCGCGGAGGTACCGTCTGCAAAAATTTCATGCGTGTCGCAGTCCAGCGTCAGTTCCTCAAAACACAAAAGCGAATGCTGCTGCGGGGCGGAAGGGTTCTCTTTTACCGGATGCCGCATGCGGAGCTGGACGTCAATCCGTGCAAGAAGCTCCTCTGTATCGAAGGGCTTTGTAAGGTAATCCGCGGCGCCGCCGCGAAGAAGGGAAACCTTGTCCTGTATTTCTTGCTTGGCGCTGATCACGATGACCGGCGTTTCCTGAATACCCGCGAGAACCTCTTCGCCGGAAAGTCCGGGCAGCATGAGATCCAATAAAATCAAATCCGGTTTCTGCGCGGACAGTAACAGTTTTGCCTCCGTTCCCGAATAGGCGCGCAGCACGTCATAGCCGCTGCCGCGCAGAAGTCGTTCGATCAGGTCGCCGATATAAACGTCGTCGTCAATTACCGCAATCGTTGTCATACAAAACCTCCGTTATGTGTAGAGACCCGCCATGTTAAGGCGGATCCCTGTATGTCGTTTTACTCTGTCCGACGCTCGCATACTTGTCTGATCCAGCCTGTAACACCATGCGGCAGACGCGGGTCGTACGGGGCGCCGTTATCGTAAAAGAGATTCGCCTGAATTTGATTGATCATGCAGTGCTGTCCCATCTCCCAGCCATAGAACAGCGAAGCGACGCCGCCGTCGCCGTTTTTCACCCATTCAGGAAAATAGCATAAGAATCCTAAATCCTCCATCTTTTGCATGTGGGGCACGATGTCTTTGTCAAAATCCAGTGTTTCATCATGCCGGCCCATTGTTACGAAAACTGCGACATTGTGTCGGGCAATGTTTTCTAAATGCTCGTCTGCGGGGACATAACCTGTTGAGATCGGGATGATTCCGCCAAACAGGTCGGGGAAACGCTCCGCGAGCTTCCATGTCATAAAACCGCCAAGGGAACCGCCCATGGCAAAAATTTTGCCGGTGGCCGCATTCAGGCAGACGCGCTCGATGATGCTTTTGAGCGGTTGGAGATATTGTTCCGAGAATGTTTCGGTAAGCCTGCCGTTTTCGTCGGTTTTCTCATTGGCAAGCGGCACGATAAGATAGGCTCCGCCCATTGCCTTTTGATAATCGGGCGAGGCGAATAGCTCTCCGCCGCAGTTGCAGATACAAAATTTTCCGTTCAGGGAGTTGGTCGCTCCATGAAGCCAGACAAGCACGGGATAGCTGCCGTTCGGGTCTGCGCCCTGCTTTACGGGATCGTAGACATAGTAGGTAATATCGCCGGTTTCTTTGCATGGATAGGTATATTCGTCAAACAGGTCAAAATATGCGCCGCCCGTATAAGACGGCAGATAGCTGATAAACTCATTTTCGGGGAGCAATGCGGCCCATGCGGGAACCGGTCTTTTTTCTTCTGTTTCATTCATGGACAGATACCTCCGTTTTTCAAATAATAAGCCTGCTCATTCGGCGAGAGGCGAATGCTGATCTTGAATCGCAGATTCATGATACAATGGGAAAAAGAAAAAGACAAGTTCTTATTGTAGCTTTGTCCGTCATTTGGTATAGTAGCCATATCGGAAAACGCTTTTTATTGCTTTTTTATGGAGGAAAAAAGATATGATCATTGATTTTATGAGTATGGAAGAAACCATCCTGCCTGCGTTTAAGGGCGGCGAAAAAGAAATGCGGGCAAAGATGCATGTGGATGAATTAAACCGGATCATGCGCTGTCGCTTAGTTCCGGGTGCAACCGTCGGACTGCATACGCATGAGGAGAACAGTGAGATTGTATTAGTCCTGGAGGGAAGCGGAAAGGCGGTTTTGGACGGAACCGAGGAGCGCTTAAGCGCCGGTATGTGCCATTACTGTCCGAAAGGACACAGCCATACGATCATAAATGACACGGATGCCGATCTGATTTTTTACGCGGTGGTTCCGCAGCAGTAAGTGAGCGGGTATCCGCATTCTGCCGTTTGGTATGGATTTTAAACGGGTTACTCCTGAAACGGCATGGCGAAGCCTCCGTAATAGGAGACCGGCTCGCCCGCGATGCGGAAATGAGAGGTATCGCCCGCAGTTTGCACGCGGAAATAGACCTGCCCCGGAATCCGCTCCTCGGCGGAGAGGATCGTTACGGACGCAGGGGGAACAAAAAGACCGTGAAGCATAGCGTGCGGCGCCGTATTGATCAGGTGGGAGAGCATCATCATCATTACGCCGAGATGACAGAAAAAGACAAGCACTTCCTCTTCACTGTCCGCCTCCTTCATGCAGGCGACAGAGGTGCCGTCGTATTTCATAAAATGGTTGCTCGTCCCGTGTGTCCCGTCAGTGCGGTAACAGAAGCCGTCCCGCCGGCAGCCGTGCAGGGCGAGCAGTCCGTCCAGACGTTCATAGATCCAGTCCGCCTGATTTCCCAGATCACAATGCTTCATCAATTCGGCTTCTCTCCAGCGCTCCTTGTCAAGCAGCAGGGGATGCTCGTTAAAATAAGCGGGTGTTAAGTCCCACGGAATAAAGCGGTGGTCGGGATGTAATTCGGGATCGACGGGTGCATGCAGCTCGCGCAGCCAGGGGTAGACGATCGCCTTGTCCGGGTCGGGCTTATGAAGAACATCCGGCGCCGGCTCCGGAAAAACGGTTGTCAGGCTGACATGATGCGCGTGAAGCGTCGGCGCTGCGGTCGCCTGCGCCCGTCCTAAGGGAGAGCAGTAGAACTGGCTGACACGCCAGTTTTTTGCGCGCTTGGCGACAAGCTCCGCTTCTCGGAAGCCTTTTTCTGTTAAAGAATCATGTTCATAATCGGGTTCTGCATGTCGGATAAAGATCAGTTTCATAAAATTGTCCATTCTTTCTCAGTGCGCAATCGGCATCATAATTGTTTTATCGCGCCTATTATAGCACATTTCCTGTTTTTCTCAAATAGTCTGTTTTTCTGCTTAAATTGCATATGCCGAAAACATATCTGTACTTGCAACACATCCCCATCTGTTATAAAATTAAATCAGTAAAACGGGACATTCGAGGGGGAAAGGTTCATGGGACAGAGCGGTAACGGCGAAGTGTTTGGAGAACAGGAGGAAAAACTGTTCAAACAATACTGTGAAACCCTGCGCATTTTGAACGAGAGTACGGACGATTATCTTTATATAGCGAGACTGGATACCAAACGGTTTTATTATTGGGGGAATATTGCAGAACGTTATCCGCTTCCGAGAAATCGGGAGGATGGTTATAGCATAGAGGAGTATTCAAAGGCGGTTTATGACCATGATGCGGCGGCATTGGAGCAGGACATCCGCTGTGTGTTTGAGGGGAAACAGGATACGCATGATATGGAGTACCGCCTTGTTGACCGCGAAGGAAATCAGGTATGGATCAGCTGCCGCGGCAAGGTTGTCTATGATGAGCAGGGAAAGCGGCTTTTTATGATGGGGCGTATTTCCGATACGGCGCTGCTCGGCAAGACGGATTCTCTGACGGGGCTCTTTAACAGTTCAAAGTTCATGAAAGATTTTGAGGAGACGCTGCATCAGAAAAAAGAAGGAACGCTTCTTGTTCTCGGTGTAGATGACTTCAAGAATATTAATAAAAAATACGGCAGAGCGCACGGAAACCGCATTTTAAAAAATGTGACGCTCATCATGGAAGACTGTATTGATGATAAATTTCGTATTTACCGCCTTGACGGCGATCATTTTGCCATTAACTTTGTCGGCTATCAGAGTGAGATGGTAGCGTCGGTGTATGAAAGTATCCGCAAACAGCTTGGCGGGGGGTGTACTTTTTCCGCGGGCGCCGTCACTTATCCGATGTCCGATGTGTATGACGCCAACACGATCTATATGTATGCGGAGAGTGCGCTTGACCGTGCGAAGAAAGCAGGAAAAAATCAATTGGTATTCTTTTCGGCAGAGGATTATACCAAGCAGCTGTTTTTGATCGACCTCGGGGATGAAATGCGGCGCAGCATTCAAGAGCATTGCGAGGAATTTTTTCTGCATTATCAGCCGAAGATTGATGCGCGGACGATGGAGGTTGTCGGCGCGGAGGCGCTTTTGCGTTTCCGTTCGGCATATCACGGCGTGGTTCTTCCGGATATGTTCATCAGTGTGCTGGAGCAGAACGGCATGATCGTTCCGGTCGGAAACTGGGTGCTGCAGGAGGCGATACGCCAGTGTAAGGAATGGCGTAAGCAGAATCCGAAGTTTACCATGAGCATCAACCTTTCCTATGTTCAGCTTCAGCAAAAAGAATTAAGCGATACGATCTATGAGCTGCTTGACCGTTTTAAACTGCCCGGAGACGCGGTTGTCATGGAATTGAGGGAAAGTACGCAGCTTCAGGATTTTATGAAGTATAATCAGCTTTTTTATCAGTGGGGAAGACGTGGGATACAGGTTTCGGTCGATGATTTCGGGACGGGCTATTCAGGCTTAAGCTACTTAAAGGGTCTTGCGGTCGATGAGGTGAAGATTGACAGAAGCATGATCAGCAGCATTGGGCAAAGCGCGTATCATTACCGTCTGCTTCAAAATGTGCTGGAGCTTGCGCATAGTGTCCAGATCCGTGTCTGCTGTGAGGGTGTGGAGAATGCCTGCGAGCTGCACGCATTAAAGGGGTTGATGCCCGAACTCATGCAGGGCTATTATTTCAGTAAGCCGGTCGATGCGGGGGAATTTGAGCGCCGTTATCTTTTTGACAGTAAAGAGCAGGAGAATTGGATAAAGGACGCGCAGGCGGCGCCGGAGCAAACGGGCGGGGAAGAAAGCCGTGAATGGCATGCGGGCAGCTGCTCGGAAAATGATTATAGAGCCGTGCTCGATCAGCTCGAGGAAGCCATATATATCAAAGATGCGGACAGTGATGAGCTTTATTATATGAATGCGGCGGCGAAGCGCGCTGCCGAAGTCAGCGGGTATGACAGGAAGGATACGCTCATTCATTGGAATGGAAAACCGGCGTGTTTAGAGACCGCTTATGATATTTCCGCAATAGGGCAGATACAGTCCGGACTGGAGGAACGCTTAAAAGTCAGTGAGCAGGCTTTGAAGAGCATGGCGGCGCTGATCGATCACGAGGATTTAGATACGGCGGTTCAGGAATATTTACATGAGACCGGAGAATTTTATAAGGCTGAACGCAGTTATTTATTTTTATATTCCGAGAACAATCATGCATGGAGCAATCTGTACGAGTGGTGTGAAAATCAGGTACAAAGCATGCAGGCGGAGCTGTTATCCGTCCCCGAGAATCTGGTAGAGCCATGGATGGAACGCTTTACCGCAGGCATGGCGGAGGTGATTCCCGATATTGATGTCTATAGGGAATCCGCACCGGAGATGTGGAAAATATTACATGAGCAGAATATCCGCAGGCTGATTGTTGTACCGATTTTACATGAGGGAAAAGTGCTTGGTTTTGTCGGTGTCGATAATCCGAAAAAGGATTCCTATCATGAGGAGCTTTTGGTCCGCACGGCGCCGGTGCTCAGAAATCTTCTGCTGCAGAGAGGTGTCATGACGGCGGACAGAAAGGAAGAAGTCATTTCCGAGACGCTAAATCTCGTGCGGGAAGCGGACATTCTCAAGGATATGCGCATCGGCATGTGGATGATCGAGCTGGACACAAACAAGGGTGGCGGCCGCATGTATGTCGATAAAGGCATGAGCGAGCTGCTTGGCACGGAAAGCAATATAAGCGGGGAAGCCTGTTATGAGCATTGGCACGATAATATTGTCGACAGCTATCAGAGTTATGTCGAAGGTGCCGTGCGCGATATGATGCTGACGGGAAAGATCGTGGAAATGGAATACCCGTGGAGACATCCGCTGCTGGGCGAGGTTCCCGTCCGCTGTGTGGGGCGTTTAAGCAAGGCGAAGGACGGTGTTTATACATACAAGGGATATCATCTCATCACGAAGGATATGCTCTATAAGCATCTGCCGAAGGGAGAGGCGATCAAGCGCCAATATGTGCGGAAAGAGGATTTTTATCAGGCGATGCTTTCCGAGATGAGCGCCTATGCAGAGGTGGATATGGATACCGGCATGATGCTCTCCGGAGGCGGTCTGTGGGAGAAATATCCGGCGATCGGAAGGCAGCAGCATCTGACATTCCAACAGCTTCAGGATACCTATTCGCGTGATGTTGTGGCGGAGGAGGATTATAGAGAGTATTACCGGCACATCAATGTGGACCATATCCGTCAGTCCTATGAGGAGGGAGAGGCGACGGTCACTGTGCAGTTCCGGAGGAAGAACGGGGACGAATATCACTGGATGGAGCTGTTCGTGCATGCATTCCGGGAGCCTGAGACCGGTAAGATGTACGCCCTGTATTATCTAAAGGATATTAATGATAAAAAATTAAGACAGATTGAAAACGAGCGTGCTGCCACGAGGGATCCGCTCACGAATGTCTTTAACCGCAAGGCGTTTGAAGAAAAGACGATTCAATATATGGAGGAGGATGCAAGAGAGGGAGAATCCTGCGCGTTCCTCATATTTGATGTGGATGATTTCAAAGAGTTTAACGACAAATACGGTCATCAGGGCGGGGACGACGTTTTGTGTTCGTTTGTGGACATTCTGCATGAAACATTTCGGCGGACGGATTATGTCGGGCGCTTCGGCGGCGATGAGTTTATCGTATTTTTAAAGAATTTTGTTTCAAGGGAGATCCTGGATCAGCGGCTGAATGAGTTTCAGAAAAAACTGGCAGGGCGAAAGCCGTATCCGGTCTTTTGCAGTATCGGCATCGCCATCATGAGGAAAGAAACCTTTGACTATGAGAAATGTTTGGGAAAAGCGGACGAAGCGCTTTACGAGAGTAAAAACGCCGGGAAGAACCGATATTCCTACCGCAGTATGGACGGTGCGGAGATATAAACGGGGAACTCATCGGGAATCGGAGAGCTGGCGGGGCGGTTTCAAACGGAGCGCCTAAAATGAAAAAGGAGGAAGAAAATGGAGCAGGCAAAATTGAGAGAATTGATTTCCCAAATGACGTTAGAGGAGAAGGCCGGCATGTGTTCGGGCAGTGATTTCTGGCATACCAAGGCGGTGGAACGTCTGGGTATTCCGGCATATATGGTCAGCGACGGACCGCACGGACTGCGTAAGCAGGATGAGGAAGCGGATCATCTCGGCGTCAATGACAGTATCAAAGCGGTCTGCTTTCCGACTGCGTGTGCGACAAGCGCCTCCTTTGACAGAGAGCTGCTTAGAGAGATGGGAGAAGCGCTGGGAAAAGAATGTCAGGCAGTCGGCGTCGGTACGATCTTAGGTCCGGCGGCCAATATCAAGCGTTCCCCCCTGTGTGGGCGTAATTTTGAATATTTCAGTGAGGATCCGTATCTGGCGACCGAGATCGCCGGTGCGCATATCGAGGGTGTGCAGAGTCAGAATGTCGGAACGAGCTTAAAGCATTATCTGGCGAATAATCAGGAGTACCGCAGATTGACGAGCAGCTCGGAGATCGACGAGAGAGCGCTGCGTGAAATTTACTTAGCGGCGTTTGAAGGTGCAGTCAAAAACAAAAAGCCGTGGACGGTGATGTGCTCCTATAACCGTGTGAACGGACTGCATGTTGCCGAAAGCAGGGAGTTTTTAACGGATGTTCTCCGCAAGGAATGGGGCTTTGACGGATATGTCATGAGCGACTGGGGCGCGGTCAACGAACGTGTAAAGGGGCTGGAAGCGGGTCTTGAGCTGGAAATGCCATCCTCCAGAGGAGAGAATGATAAGCTGATCGTGGAGGCGGTAAAGAACGGGACGTTGGATGAGAGCGTGCTGGATGAAGCAGTGGAGCGGATTTTGAACATTGTGTACCGCTATACGGAGCAGGCAAAACCGGATACTGTCTGGAATATGAATGCCGATCATGAGTTGAGCCGGAAGATTGAGGAAGAATGTATTGTTCTTTTGAAAAATGAGCAGATGCTGCCGTTAGAGAACAGGGGCAGTATCGCTTTTATCGGAAAATATGCAGAAAAGCCGCGTTTTCAGGGCGGAGGCAGTTCCCACATTAATTGTTTTAAGGTGGAGAGCGCCATGGATGCGGTGAACAATCCCGCATATGGAATCAGGGCAAATATCAATTATGTGCAGGGCTATGAGGATGAGCAGGATGAGATCGACAAGGAGCTCGTCCGCAAGGCAGTCGTGGCCGCTTCACAGGCGGAGACTGCCGTGATCTTCGCGGGGCTGCCGGATAATTTCGAGTCCGAGGGCTATGACAGAAAACATATGTCCATGCCGCGCTGTCAGAATTATCTGATCAGCGAGGTAGCAAAGGTTCAGCCGAATACGGTCGTGGTGCTGCATAACGGTTCTCCGGTAGAGATGCCGTGGATCGATCAGGTCAAAGCGGTGGTGGAGGTGTATCTTGGCGGACAGGCGGTTGGCGGCGCGACGGTGAACGTGCTTTTCGGAAAAGTGAATCCGAGCGGTAAGCTTGCGGAGACCTTCCCCTTACGGGTGCAGGATAATCCGTCATGGCTCAATTTCCCCGGTGAAAAAAACAGGGTGGAGTACCGCGAGGGTATTTTTGTCGGCTACCGCTATTATGACAAACGCGAGATGGAAGTCTTGTTCCCGTTCGGGCATGGCTTAAGCTATACGACATTTTCTTACAGCAATCTGTGTGTCAGCGCGAATGCGATCATAGATACTGATACGCTGACAGTCAGTGCGGATATTAAAAACACGGGAAAGGTGGCAGGAAAAGAAGCGGTGCAGCTCTATGTGCGGAACCCGAAGGGAGTCGCAAACCGTCCGAACAGAGAGCTGCGCGGATTTACGAAGGTGTTCTTAAAGCCCGGTCAGACAAAGACTGTCACCTTTGAGCTTGAGAAGCGGGCGTTTGCCTATTATAATACGGAGATTCATGACTGGTATGTGGAGAGCGGTGAGTACGGGATCGAGATTGCCGCGTCCTCGCGCGATATCCGATTAGAGGAGACGGTTGAGGTCATGTCAACCAGAAAACTTCCATTTACGGTTGACTTTAACACGACATTGGATGAGCTGCTGGATCATCCGGAGCTTAAGGATGTTATGGAGCCGCTGTTAAAGAATTATATGCCGCAGGTCGTGAACGCGGAGGAAGAGAAGGAGGACGACGGCTTTTCCGCGGAGGCCGGCTGGACGTCCCGCAAGGACGAGGAGAAAAAAGAAAAATCGGCGGCGGAAGAGGCGATCAACGAGGAGATGCAGAGGTCGATGATGGAGCAGACGCCGATCCGCGGGAATCTGAGCTTCGGTGACGGCAGCCTGACAAGAGAAATGCTTGCTGAAATGATCGAAAAAGCAAACGCCATATTGCGGAAGTAAATAGGGTTCATAAGAAATAAAAGCAGCGCCTGACGGGAGCATAACGTATCCGTCGGGCGCTGCTTTTTCAAATAAGTTTCCTGTCAGTTAACTTAATATCTCAAAGTATCGTGCCGCTCGCTTGTTTTTTTACAAAGAGCAGGGGATAATGAGTGAAAAGAAGCATATCGGGTGTTTATGTAAAATTGGCAAAAAGGCGTGTTCCATGAAGCAGCGATGGGGAGAGGTGAGAAATGAATACAAATCAATTCAATATCGGAGAGAATATCGCGAGGCTGCGGCATGAAAGGAAAATCCGACAGGAAGAGCTTGCGGATTTTGTCGGCGTGACAAAGGCGTCGGTCTCAAAATGGGAGAATGGGCAGACCATGCCGGATATTACGATCCTGCCGCAGCTTGCAGCTTTTTTTGATATCCATATAGACGAGCTGGTCGGGTATGAACCGCAGCTTTCAAAGGAGCAGATACAAAAAATTTATCAGGAGCTTGCGGCGAAGTTTGCCAAAGATCCGTTTCGGGAGGTCATGGAAGAGAGCTATGGTTATGTGAAGCGGTATTATTCCTGCTATCCGCTTTTGTTCCAGATCGGGATGCTTTGGCTGAATCATTATATGCTGACGGAGAATAAGGAGGCGCAGGAAAAAATTTTAGAGGCGGCAGTAGGACTAAGCCTGCGCATCGAAAACGGTTGTAAAGAAGTGGCGCTTTGCAGCGATGCCGCCGCCATGCGGGCGGTGATCTATCTGATGCAGGGGAAAGCGAATGAGGTTGTGGCGCTGTTGGAGGACGTGTACAATCCGCTTAAATTGATGTCGCAGATGGGCACGGTGCTGACGCAGGCATATGTAATGAGCGGGGATACGGATATGGCGGACAGCTATACACAGTGCAACATGTACAGCCATATTTTTATGCTTGTTGCCAATGCCGGACAGTATTTGTTGATCCATGCGGGGGAGCTGCCCGTGATAGAGGAGACGACCTCCCGCGTGTGGCAGGTGGAAACGGCGTATGGGCTCACGAAATTGAATCCGAATGCCATAGCGCAATTTGCTCATCAGGCGGCCGTTTCGTATGCCGTCTGCGGGGAAAAGGAGAAGGCTGTTTCCTGTGTGGGACGATACGTCGATTGTATTGAGGAGCTGCTGTCCACACCGGAGATTCTTTTGCGCGAGGATGCTTATTTTAACCGGATGAATGAGTGGTTTGAGAGACTTGACAGCGGCCCTTATGCGCCGCGCAGCCGACAACTCGTAATAGAAAGTCTTGGTCAGACGTTGGAGCATCCGGCTTTTGCGCTGTTGGAGGGAGACGCGGAATTTTTGCGGCTGAAACGGAAATTGGCGTCCCTTGCGGAAAAGTAAAGGAGGAGAATAAGGGTATGAATTTACAGGAAATGCTGCCGTTTTTGATCCCATTAGTGATCGTGCAGCTTGCGCTGCTTGGTTTTACGTTGTGGCATGTGTTGACGCATCGGAATTATAAACGCGGAAACCGTGCGCTGTGGCTGATCGTTGTGATCGTCGGAATGGAGTTTATCGGACCGATCTTATATTTTATACTCGGAAAAGAGGATGCATGATGAATATTCTGACGTTATCCCATGTGAAAAAAGCATTCGGCACGAGCGAGGTTCTGCGCGATGTGAGTATTTCGGTACCGGAACATTCCGTGTTCGGGTTTATCGGACAAAACGGGGCGGGAAAGACGACGTGCATGAAGATGGTGCTTGGATTATTACAGCCGGATGGCGGGGACATCTTTGTCAAAGAGGAGCCGGTGGTATACGGGCAGAACCGGACGAACCGTTATATCGGGTATCTGCCGGATGTACCGGAGTTTTACGGCTTTATGACGCCGACCGAGTATCTTGCCATGTGCGGCGAGATCACCGGCATGCGCAGGGAAGAGATCAGACAAAAATCCGCGCAGCTTTTGGAGCTGGTCGGGCTTACTACGGCAAATAAAAGGATCAAAGGTTTTTCGCGCGGAATGAAGCAGCGGCTTGGGATTGCGCAGGCACTCTTAAACGGTCCGGAGCTGCTGATTTGTGATGAGCCGACATCGGCGCTCGATCCTGTCGGGCGGAAAGAAATTTTAGAGGTACTGCGCGCGGTCAGGGAGCGGACGACGGTTCTTTTTTCGACGCATATTCTGTCCGATGTGGAACGCATCTGTGACAGGATTGCTTTTTTGCATGATGGAAAGATCGTTCTGAACGGAACGCTTGAGGAGGTGCGCGCGAAAAGGCGGGGCGGAAATATTGCGCTGGAATTTGCATCCGCTGAAGAGGCGGAGCGTTTTCTGCGCCTTTACGGGAGCGGTAAAAAGGAGAGTGCGCAGCGTATCCTGCTTGAAAACGGGGCAGTGGAGGACAGGACGGGTCTTTGGCGCTGTCTGATGAACGGCGCTTTTGATCTTGAGCGCATGGAGCGCACAGAACCGACGCTGGAGGATTTATTTATGGAGGTGGCAGGCAGATGAGGCAATGGGCGGCATTTGTTAAAAAAGAAGGTTTGGAGCTGCTGCGGTCAGGACGGCTGTTTCTGCTTTTGCTTTTGTTTTGTCTGTTCGGTGTGATGAATCCCGCGATTGCAAAGCTTACACCGTGGCTGATGGAGCTGATGTCGGACCAGCTTGCGGAAAGCGGTATGATGGTCGGCGAGATTGTAGTGGATGCAATGACTGCCTGGACACAGTTTTATAAGAATATGCCGATCATGCTCCTTGTCATGGTCGTCATGTTCGGCGGGATCGTTGTCGGGGAGTTGCAGAAAGGAACGCTGATCCCGATTGTGGCTAAGGGTATGAAGCGCGGGCGCATTCTCGGCGCAAAGGCACTTGCCGTAGCGGCGGTATGGACGGGAGGTTCTATTCTCAGTTTTGCAATTACCTATGCGTACAGCGCCTATTTTTGGGACAACGGGATCGCGGCGTATTTGTTTTTCGGCGCTTTTTGCTTTTGGCTTTTCGGAATCTGGATTTTGTCCGTCATTCTGCCCGCTTCCGCATTTGCAAACTCTGCGGCGGCGGTCATTCTCACGGCCGGAATCTGCTTTGCCGTGTCTTATCTGCTTGGGCTTATCCCGGCGGTCAAACCATATTCCCCTGTGTATCTGCTTGAGTCGCTGCCGCTTCTTACAGGCGGGACGGTGACCGGCGATTACACGGCGGCGCTGTGTGTGACGGCAGGGCTTACGGTTTTTCATATGATCGCGGGGGTGTGGTTATTTAACAGGAAGCTTGTTTAGTAGAGTCTATCCGATTTGTTCCTTTCGTGTTATAATCTGTGTGGGTACTGCTAAAACAGAAAGGCGGGGCAGCAGATGAAGCGAAAAAATAAAGAAGTATGCTATTTACTTTGCAGTCTGCTAATATTTGTTGTCATAGTGTATTTATTTGGCGGCATTTCCGTATCTGAAATCGCGTGTCCAAGATTTCAGGGGATATCCTCTTTAGATATGACATTGACTGCAGAATTGGCACAGTCCCCGGATGTGTTACGATCTTTTTTTACAGAGGATGCGCAAGCCGTAGGTGGTGATGATTATTGGGATGTTGCGGGTGAATATCTCCCGGCCGGTGCAAGATGCATGGACGTCAGTGTCAGCGGGGAGGTTGTTTATCTGGACTATGAGTTAGACGAGATTCGTTATATTGTCGCTTATTACAGAGACGGAAGGGTCGAAAAAGTGGCAAGACCGATCGAAGGGGACGAGCTGTATGCGATAGACAGCGTGAACAATACAGTTGAGATTACAAGCGTAAAGTAAAAACAATTCTCGTCTGCTATGAAAGAGTAACATCAAAAAAGTAACCACTGCTTTTATGAATAGTGGTTGCTTTTCGTTTATGTGGATAAATGTGGGAAGCGTAAGAAATCTGTTTGGTCTTGCAAAAAAGTAAAAAGTGTGGTATCATAGATACATATTTAAGAATCTTAAATAAGTTTGGCGCACAGGAAGATATCGTTACAGTAAGAACAGGAGGGTATACAATGAGAAAGAAGGTTTTGGTACTTACGTTGGCATGTTGTATGTTTACGGCAGTGCTTGCCGGCTGCGGGAAGAGCAAGGAAGAGGAAGATCCCGGCGGAGCAACGCCGCAGGTTGTCACAGATCCGGAACCGGAAGCGGACACAAATGAACCGGAAAATACGGATGAAACCGACAATCAGGAGGAAGAGGTATCTCCGAATCTCTCAGAGGAGGCGGCAAATGTTAGAGAAACAATTGCAGGTCTTGCCATTAACGGAGAGGGATTTGACGCTGAGACAGCGGAAATATCGGAATACAGAGAGCCGGTAACGCTGGTAAGATCGTTATTTGACGCGCTGGAAGAGGAGGAACAGGCAATACTCGAGGAAGACGGTACGCTTGAACTGCTTCTTATGGCTGAGGCACGGACGTTGAATCTGTGGATTCGGGATACACCGTTGGACGCAGTGGAGGACGGCGGTGTAACGTGGCTGATGGAAGAGCGATATGACGAGTTGGCGGAGGCGCTCGGTGAGGAAACTGTTAATGAGCTGGTACCGCTCTTTGAAAGCAAGTTTTTGGCGTATAATGATCTGATACCGCAGTTTCAGGAGGAAAAGAGGAATAATCTGGAAGCGGGACAGCGTGTGGATGAAGCCATTTTGAGCATGGATGTGAACGATGCCGGCGCGGTTGCAGAGGTCGCGGAAATGTATGATGCGCTGACAAGTATTCAGCAAGCTTATGTAGAGCATTATTACATTCTCAGGGAAGCGCTGGGTATGCCGGAAAACGCGCTTGACCGTGTGATCTATACGGGAACCCGTTCCTCTGTTTACGGACTTGGCGATCAATGGCTTGTGCCTGAGGAATGGAAAAGTGTGACCGATCAGATGCAGGAGTGGTACCCCTCCGCGCAGCCGACTATGGTGTGGATCGTCGGCAGCTTAAGCGGAATGGGCTGCAATCTGGAGTTTTTGCCCGCGGACGATGTGGACACTGCGGCATTGGAGGAGCAGTATATTTATTTTTCTGAGCCGACCCGTGAAAATCATTTGTCCCATGAGGAATATTTTAACTATTTTGATGAAAACGGCATTCAGGTTTATTTGCAGGTAGAGCCGGGATTTGCAGATGTTGATACACTGATCGATCTGGTTCTTGCGCAATATGGCGATCATCCCTGTGTCGTGGGAGTCGGCGTAGACGTGGAGTGGTACCATGGCGTTACAGAAGATGCCGGTCTTCCGATCTCCGATGCTTTGGCGGAGCAGTGGGATCAGCATCTCAAAGAGATCAATCCGGAATACAGACTTTTCCTGAAGCACTATAATATCCGGTATCTTCCTCCTTCCTATCGAAGCGACATTCTGTTTGTCAATGACAGTCAGGGCTTCGGAAGCGCCATCGGAGATGTTTTGGGATTATATGATGAGGACTTAGATGATGTCCTTGGATTTATGCCTGAGTTTAAGCGGTTTGCTGATGCATTCCCTGACAATGATGTGCTCTATCAGATCGGGTATGCGGTGGATGAGACATGGTTTTACACAATGGAAGATCCGGTTGTCCTGTCACTTGGGCAGAGACTGGCAGAGGTGACAGGTCAAAATTGCGGTATAATCTGGGTGGATTTCACCATTAAGGACCCGATGACGTTCCCGTGGACGATGTCGACAGAGGACAAGGTTAAAGCGGTGAACCGGCTGCTTCGATATTTAGATCCTGAAGAAGGCGGCGGAGCGGTCGGCACACGTCTTTCCGGAGTCAGCTCGGATCCGGCGGCTGCCAGAGATTTCATTTTTGTAAAAAAAGTAAGGGAAATTGTGGATAGTCTGACGGAAGAAGAACTGGGTATGCTCGATCCGGAAAGGCTCGGCTATCTCGAGTGGGCGGAGTCTGTCGCTGAGGATTGAGAGCATTTACAATATGCCTCCTAAGAATTAGTATTTATAGATAAAAACGGTTCGCTGCGGTTCAAATCCGCAGCGGACCGTTTTTCCTGCCAATATGTCTATACCGTCTGTAAACTGCCCTTTACTACGTCCATAGAATACTTATTTCGACCTCTCACTATCAAAACAAAGACATTATACTGTCCATAGTAATTACACCGGCAATCAGAAACCCAGAGCGATGATATAATCTGCCAGCTCTGCGGCTGCTATATCATGAGTAGCCGCAGTGGGATGCCAATCAGCGGCGTATCCAGTAGAACCGTTCTGCGTGGAAAAACGGAATACGGAAATATTCTCATCGCCCGTTTCGGCGGTGTAATTCTCTGAGGCTGTGCATATCGCATCGTACAACTCCGCGCCCATAATTCCGAGGGTACATATGATATGCGAGTTCGGATTATTCCGGCGAACCTGCTTGATGAATTCCGTATAGGCGTCTATGTACTCGCTGATCAGTTCCTCCTCTTTGCCTGTATAAGAATAGTCATTTGTACCGAGATTTATCACTACGATATCCGGAGTAAATCTTGAAAAATCCCAGTCGACACTTGATGCCTTAAATCCGCCCGCGCCGTTGCCGTAACTTACCGCAAAACACTCGTATTTTTTTGAAAGCTGCTGTTCTGACACTCTCACCCCCTGCGTGGTGTAGCCGGAAACAATTCCGTTTCCGCTGTAAGAGACCAGGCTGTAATCAGCATCCAGAAGCTGCGCCGTTCTATATGCATAGGCTTTTGTGGCATCCTCGGTATTGGTGGAGAAATGGTGATCTCTGTCTTCGTCATCAACGCCGTATCCGCAGGTTATCGAATCTCCTATAAATTCAATCTTCAAATTCTTTTCCGCCGTAGGGGCGATATGATCTGCGGCGGTTACGATGATTTCGTCGATACCGAGAATGGAGTTCGCCGCCTCGGACACCTTCACCAGCGTTACGGTTACTTCCCTTTCCGTCTCGAATGAAAAAATATCATATACAGCCTCTTTTTGATCTATCATCACGTCCAGGACACGCTCACCGTCCACATAGGCGGCAAAACGGGCTTGATTGCCTTCTGTACCTGTCATACTGTCACCGACGATTTTCACGGAGCATTGCGTTCCCTTTACCGTAAATTCCACACCGCTTGCAGAATGCGCCAGCCAAAGAACACCGTTCTCATTGTGTGTGCGACCCAGCATCTTTACATATTGTTCTTCCGCTTCATAAGTTCTGGTTTCATAAGTTCCGGTTTCATCTGTATCGCTTTCATCTGTATCAGTTTCCGGACTTTCATCTGTTTCCTCCGTCTCCGCCGGCGCTAAATTTTCGCTCCGGGACGGTTCCGTCGCCCCCTCCTTCGCACAGCCTGTCAATAACATCGATACGGCAAGCACCGATAGAATCACTTTTTTAAGTTTCATATTTCCCCCTCTTTCCATGTCCCTCGATTCCTGATCTTCTGACACCTACGCAAACACATAATCTGCAGGATAATTCCACTATTAGACAATATATACCAAAAATACAACTGTTTCAATCTTTTAGGATTGTAAGCAGCATGATTTTCTGCCTCTCTGTTGCACTTGACCGCAAAGCATATTTGTGTAATGATTCAATTATACCAAAACAAGGAGCTGGTTCCAAATGGACGCGATCAAGCTGGAGCTTTCACCCGAAAACTGCCGCAGCGGCTGCGGATTTCTTCATCAGCACAGCGTGGCTGAAACCTATCCGCTTCATAACCACATTGGTTTTTATGAAATTTTCTTTGTTGTAAAGGGAAAGGCAATCCACTTTATAAACGGTGAGAACAAGCTGCTTACGCGCGGTTCCCTGGTATTCATTCGCCCGGGGGACAGTCACAGCTACGAAAGCTTCAACAAACATGATTTTGAACTGATCTCGGTTGGATTTCCTGTCAACGAATTTGAGTGTGCCTGCGCGTTCATGGGCATAAGCTCTCTCTTATTTACCAAAAGCAGCCTTCCGCCTGACATGGTGCTTAACGGCTATGATCTGGCGGACATGGAACGCAAACTGCTTCATATCGGTCTGCACACATTACCCGATGAGCGCAAGCTCTATTTCAGAGGACTTCTTCCGTCCGTTCTCTACAGAATATTGTCAGCCGGAGCAGGGCAGAGTGTCGCTATTCCCAATCGCCTGCGCAGCCTTATTGATAAAATGAACAACAAGCAGAATTTCACCGAAGGACTGCCAAAACTGCTGGAATTATCCGGAACCTCTCAAGAACATCTTACGCGTGAATTTAGAAAATATCTGAACATGACTCCGACGGAATTCATCAATCAGAAACGTATAAGCTATGCCGCGGAGCTTCTTCTAAACAGTTCTTATGAAATCATCGACATTTGTTATATGTGCGGCTTCAACAGCCTCAGCCACTTCTACCATATCTTTAAGAGAACATACGGCTGTTCTCCGAAACAGTTTATGAAAGAACACCCAAACATGTAAGCGGGCAACTTACTCATGGTTGCCCGCTGTGCCATATTGCGTCTATTCCTGCGCATCAATTTAATCAAAAGGTGGGAATGCTTTTTATTGTGAATTACTGACCACAAGCGCCGAATTGAACACCATGACTGCATTCCAGTATATTGCGTTCTCGTTGGTGAACCAATCGTTTGCGCTGTCGTAATAGCATTTCAACGGGAAACGCGAGATGATTCCGCCGTTGTAGGAATTGATGCCGCCCGGCATATAACCCGAAGGAACGCCATCGGAGGAATCACCGTAGTAAATATTGCTGAAGGTACACTTGATCGGGTCCTCACCCATGCCTGTTATAAAGCATTTGCGCATCGGGTTTACACCTGTGATAAAGTTGACGGCATCTTGCGAAACCTTCTCAGCGTCCGACGTGTCAAGCCCGAGCAACGAGCAGCCTATATACATTTCCTGAGCGTTACCGAGTATGATATTGAAGCTGCCCCACCAAAAGCTCCAATCATTTATTGCGATTCTCCACGGATTAACGTCATATCTTCCGAGAACGGAGCGTTTCCAGCCCTCAAACTGTTCCGCTATTTTCGAAACCACTTCTTCATCGCGGTTTTCGCAAAGCAGATAGGTATAATAGCCGTAAATGCCCATGTTACCGACATTATGACCGTTTGTACCAACTTTCAGAGAGCCGATAAAACTGTCGAAATTTCCAAGGAACCAGCTATGAGCGCTTTCACTGCCTGTCGCGTAATAGACACATGCTGAAGCCCAGAAAGCGGAGCTTGCATTGTTTTCACCCGAGTAATTTGTTGCAATGTAGATATTCGGGTTTTCTTCAATATATGCCAAGCCCCTTTCGGCTGCCTCAAGCAGCGTATTCGCGTAATCAGGATCATATTCTCCAAAGATTTTGGAAGCAAACGCCAGCACAGCCGTACAGTCGGCGGTGGAGTTGGTGATACATCTGTCGCCATCGCCCACCCAGACGGTTCTGTCGCCGTCCCCGTCGTTTTCGTTCATTGATTTTACTTTAATATAAAAGCCGCCGCTATTGTCCTGCATTTTTAACAGGAAATCAAGCTCAACACGAGCTTCATCGAGGATATCGGGGATACCGTTTCCGCTTTCAGGGATATTGTTCTGTCCGTCCGAGAAGCAGTCGGGAAACATCATATATGCCCAAAGAAGTGTGTTTGCCGCAGTAGCTCCCGGGCTTACATACTTACCAACATCTCCCGCGTCATACCAGCCGCTCGATACGTCGATCGTCACATCGCGGTCATAGGAGAGCGGCGCTTCAAAGTCCTTTGGCGTTTGGTCGGAGCGCATGTAGTTTCCCCCGTACTCCGCGGTTATTTCCTCGTTGGCTCTTTGGTAATAGTAATAGCGCATGGTGTTTGTCAACAGCTCGTCATAAACGCTCTCAGATATTTCAAAGGAAAGGGAATCGTCGATGCGTTGCAAAAGAGCTTTTCTATCGGATCTCGCCCTTTCCGCTGCCTCAGCATCCACTGTCAGAGGGACCGACGTTTCTTCCGCTGCCTCGGTATCCACTGTTGGAGAGACCGACACTTCTTCCGGCGTACCATCGGGGGATTCTATGTCAGAGTCGGCGCTGCCTTCCGTACAGCCCGTCATCATTGATAAAATTATGGTCATTGCGATTACATCTGCGATATTTTTTTTCATGATTTACCATCCTTCTATCAAGATTTTAAGCTTCCTCTATCTCGATCCAGTTTGCACTTAGCTTACCGCTATTTTCTCCATTCTGTAATGATAACCGCCAACCTGCGTTAAGCCCATTATGTCAAAGAATAAAAGACAAATCCTCTCCCTGATTGATTTTTTTGTACTATATTGATATTCAAAGACAATGTCAGTATATTTTGGAAGTTCTGTTATAAATCACTCCAATAAAAAAGCTCCTGAATAGGAGCGGAAAAGCAAAACGGGGGCGATTATCGTCCCCGTTCCTGCTGTCTGTGATGCCAATATATCTATACAGTCTGTAAATTACCTTCTAATACTTCCACAGAATACTGATTATAATACTCCTCTGCCCGTTGTGGCGTTAAAGAAAAATATCTTATCAATTTGGATTTAATTCTGTCGCTGTCCAAACCATCTTCTATACCGTCAATTATCATTACTCTAATGCCCTGTTCAATGCCCTGCTCATATTTTTCCTGATATTTCATCTGCAATGTCATATAGTCCAACCTCCATTTCTCATTTTTTTTGACGGATTCAATTTCTTCCTCCAGTGCCCTTGTATAATCGTCCGATGCTTCTTTGCCATCAATAAAATCAAGTATGTTTTTCATTTCCGGCGTAATGTCATCCATTGTTCCCTTTGTGTTCAAAATAATCTTAATGGCATCGTCGCCAAGTCTTAACCCCAAATCCTGCACACAACGGTTTTCAAAGGTATAGATATGTCTTCCTTCTCCGAATAAATCAAAAGTACATACGAAAATAATAAAGCTGCGTTTCAGGTTTTTGTAATTTTCCCCCTTTTCCAAAATACCAAGGTCTATCATTCCTTGATAATATCTTGTTCTTTTAGGCAGGTTCGCTTTTTCCGTGGTCTGCATCTCAATATTATATACCGAGTTGCTGTCATCTTGCACGTAGATATCAAGTCTTACGCTTTTGGCATTTGCTGAAAGGTCTATTGTATCCTGTGACTTAGGATATTCCATTCGAGATATCTTTATGCCAAGTACTCTTTCTAAAAAGGGCTTGCAAAATTTGGGGTTCCTCATGACAACGCTGAACATAAAATCATCTTTGAGCTGTAATTCTTCAAATGCTTTCTCCATATGTGAAGTCCTCTTACAGCTCTCTTCTCTCTCTTGTATTATAATCTATGCCGGTATCATTGACAAGGACTGTATTTCCTGATCCCAAAAAGCTCATGAAAAAAAGCATGAGCGTTATCACTCATGCCTTTCTAAATAAGTCGATGCGACAGGATTTGAACCTGCGACCTCTACGTCCCGAACGTAGCGCTCTACCAAGCTGAGCCACGCATCGTCATCCATATAAGGTACCGAATCAATCATGTAAAAAATAAATTCTCACTCCGATCAGATAATACAAAATCAACTCGGACTATAAGATAGTACAATAAAAGAGCGCGCTTGTCAAGAAGTAATATGCACGAATTAAAGCTGAATGAAAGAATGATTTGATGGAACCATAATTTAATGATAACGATGATTTATTTCACATAAAAATAAAGTTTGTTATTTTTTAGGTTGACATACGTCTACCTAGTGGTTATACTGATGGTAAACAGATGACTACCTAAATAAAACACGGAGGATTTCTTATGAAACATATTCAGTTATCGGCAAACGAGTGGAAGCTGATGGAACGGCTATGGCAGAAAGAACCGCAGACGATTACGCAGCTTACCGCAGAGATTCAACCCATATATGGATGGACAAAGCATACCGTCATCACGATGCTGAACCGTTTGGAGGGCAAGGGTGCGGTCGCTTATCAGGAAGGAGAGCGCGCAAGGCTTTATTCGACCTGCATTCCGCGTTCTCAGGCGGCGATGGAGGAGACGGAGACATTGCTTGAGCGCGTATATGGAGGCAGTTTTGGTCTTATGGTGAATGCGTTTGTGCAGCAAAAAGGGATTACCGAGGAGGAGCGCGACAGTCTGCTCGCACTCTTAAACGAGATCCCTGTTCGAAAAAAGGAGGAGTGAGCATGAAGGATTTATTGATCGGTTCGAGTGTTCTAATTCTTTTTGTGCTATTGCTTCGTGCGGTTATGGGCGGTAAGATTAGTTTTCGTATGCGCTACGCGTTATGGTTGGTCGTGGCGCTGCGTTTGGCTTTACCGTTCGCACTGCCGGGCAGTCCCTTAAGCATCATGAATTATGTGCCGTCCCTACAAGCGCTTTTTGACGGGGAGGCGGAATCTCCGGGATATGTCAGAGTCAGGGGTGCCGGAAGTACCGCAGTGGGAGAAAATGGACATGGAAATGATCTGCCGTCCGGACAAGCGGGGGAATCTGCGATATTGACAGTTGGACAAGGCGCGGCGGTCATGCGGTTGGATGATACGGCACAGGACGCTTCGGTGCAGAATATTTCCGTGCGGCAGGATACATGGAATCTACAGGACGGGGTGTTGGTTGGGAACGCCTTGGCGGAGCAGGCTGCAGGGGCTATTGCACTGAAAAACCGACTTTGTATCGTATGGCTGATCGGTGCGATGGTCATGAGCTTATATTTGCTGACTGTCAACATCCGGCTATATCGGCGGCTGCACCATGCGCGCGTATTGATGAGCCCGGGCAGGAGGGAAAAAGACGGGCGGACGTTACCGGTTTATTGCTGTGAGAAGCTTGCTACACCCTGCCTTTTTGGGGTGTGCCGCCCTGCGATTTACCTGAATGACACGGTGCTTGCCGATGAGAAGAACCATGCGTTTGCACTGGCGCATGAACAGCAGCATTATCGGCACAAGGATCATATTTGGAGCCTTGTGCGGCTGGTCTGCCTGACCGTTTATTGGTTTCATCCGCTTGTCTGGGTAGCAGCGATCCTATCGGCAAAGGACTGCGAGCTTGCCTGTGACGAGGGGGTAACCGCGCAGATCACGAAAGAGGAGTGCGCGGAATACGGTCGAAGTCTGCTCAGTCAAGTGCCCTTAAAACGCAGCAGGATGTATCTGACCGCCACAACCTCTATGAGTAGCAGCGCAAGAACATTGAAAAGAAGGCTGCTTGCGATCACACAGAAAAAGAAAACCTCTGTGCGGGCGGCGTTCCTTACGGCAGCAATGCTTCTGTTTGTTACCGGCTGCACGTTTACGGGGGCCGATGACCGCAGCGTGGATATGGGAAATGACGATGCAGTCGGCCTTGCTGCAGAGGGCGGCGAGGGTGAGAACGCAACGGACAGAAATAACGCAGCCGGGAACGGCATGGACGAACCTGCACAGCCGGTATCTTCGGATTCCGAGCTATTGTCAAAATTAAAAGAAAGCATTCAGGTTGATGGGGACGGAACGCTCACATTTACGATTCCTGTGAGTGATCATGCGCCGGAGGATTGGTCTATTTCTATCACCGAAAGGGTGGGTGACGGATATAGGAGCACGAGCATTGTGGAGCACGGGCAGGAGGATTATATTTGGGAGAGCGGAAGGACGTTTTCGCTAACGGTCAGCGGGTCTGGTTCCGATATGGCTGAGCTGTCAATGGATGTTACACTATCCTCATTCTTTGATGACGGTGAGGAAATACAGACCTCAACCGTCATTGATCTGTTGGCATATTGGAGAGAACGATCGGAACCGAATACGGATGAGAGTATGATGCAGGCAGCACTAAAAGCATTTACGATGTTTCCGGATGGACGTCACGGCTGGGCGCTTACGGAGGATGATCAGATTCTCTACACCTATGAGGGAGCCGGTCAGTTTTCGTTTGTGAGCAGTCTGCCGTTTGCACAAGCGGGGGAGGCTTCCGATGCTGCGGACGCCCCGGTGAGTTTTCTTGCCGATCGCGGCGGTACAGAGGTGTCCGTATGCTTTTTGGATGAAAAGACCGCATATTTTGCGGCAGTTTCCGCGATTGACGGGGAGGCGCTCTTAATTCGGGTGACGATCATGTCGGAGCCGGCGGCGGGAGATGAAAACGGACAGGTGCTTGTGTCGGAGCATAGGACACGGATTCCGCTGCAGGAATACTATTGGTGCGGGGAAATGTATGTGAGCTTTGCCGATTCACAGAACGGGTATCTGCTTGTCTGCTCTGATCCTGCTTTGGGTCAGATGGCAAAGCATCTGTACCGCACGACGGACGGCGGGGACAGCTTTTCGTTTGTGGCAGATTTGAGCAGTGTGATTTCGGGTTATCCGACCGGAATGGCGTTTTGCAGTGAGGATGTCGGTTATATCGGGGTGAGTCATCGCGGTGAACTCAGTTATCTCTACGGCACAACGGATGGCGGTACGACGTGGGAGAGTGTTGACGTTCCCGTTCATGCAGACGCGTATTATGCGGATTCCCTTGCGCCGGTTGTGTTTTACGAGGATGGCATGCCGAAGATGGCGGTTGTGTTAAAAAATGCCGTGGGGCAGTCCCATCGATATGTATTATATATTAATCCGAGACCGGATGATTTTATGACATGGCGGTTGATCCGGATTCTTCCGTACGATGAGATTAGAAATTATTGCTTTACGGATGAGGAAACGGGATATTTTATTGATGGAAGCGGGATGCTGCACGAGTGGAAGTATGAATTTCCTTAATAGACTGCGCATAATTAGCGGGAGATAGCAAAAGGGATGCACACCCATCGGTGTACATCCCCTTTTTATGATATCGGATACCGATCCGCTTACTCCAAATTCACATGCTTTTTTACGATCACGGCGCAGAGCGCATAGTATACGGCTGCAAATACCGCAAAAATACAGATCATAGACCAAAGCGTGGTTTGAAAGGATACGCGCATCAGATGGCCGCTATGTTCGATCATGGATCTCGTGGTGTCATAACTGCTGAACATATCGACGACTTTATAAACAATATGAACCATTACCATGGTTGCAGCAAATTGCTCCAAAAACGCAAAAGCGACGCCAAATCCGATCGCTGCGCGAAGCTTGTGCAGGTTGGCGAGCTGTCCCAAGGAAAGCGCTGCAAACACAAGCAGCAGGGCATTTGCGCATGCTGCGAGAATCAACAGCAGGAGGATCAGCGCAAATACGGGGAAATGATAACCCGTGGAATACACGCAGTCGGCATCTAATACGCTGTAGCTGAAGGAGCGCAGGTCTTCCCAAAACTCCTGCGGACTGATCGATATGCCGATCAGCAGAATGCTTATGCACAATATAATTCCCGACACAAACAGCCAGACGACCGAGGTAATCAGCCGGGCGTTTAAGTTAGACAGCGGGCTTACGGGAAGCGTGTGTGTCAGATAGCCCTGCTCGGAGTACATGCTCTTATAAAAGCGCTCACACATCAGAACATAGGTAAGAATAACCAGCGCGATCACAATGATCATATACGCGATCGTGAACGTGACGCCAAGTACGCCCAGAATCCGCCGCAGCGTTTCATTTGCGGGTGTATTCCAGGAATACGAATAGAATTGCCTGACTCCAAAAAGGCAGAAGCCGAGTGTTGTCACAATGGTCACGATATAAATAACGAGCATTGTCTTGTAAGTGGTCTTAAATTCGTTTTTTAATAATTTCCCTAACATCTGAACACCTCCCTGAAAAGCGCGTCAACCGACTTGCCCTGTTCCTCGCGGATGGCATCCACCGAGGAGGTTAATCGAATCTGCCCGTTTTGGATAAACAGCACTTCATCTAAGACATTTTCAATGTCTGAGATCAGGTGCGTGGAAATGATGATGGAAGCGGACGCATCGTAATTGGTTAAGATGACATTTAAAATGTAATCTCTGGCAGCAGGGTCAACACCTGCGATCGGTTCGTCCAAAACATAAAGATCCGCGCGGCGGCTCATGACAAGAATGAGCTGTACTTTTTCCTTTGTACCTTTTGACATGGCCTTCAGGCGGTCTTTCGGATTAATGCCGAGCTTTGCGAGCATGTCATAGGCGCGCCGCTCATCAAAATCCTCGTAGAACGTCTTAAAAAAGGTGATGATGTCGGATACGCGCTGATTCATATTCAAATACGTATGATCCGGCAGATAGGAAATCACTTTTTTACTGTCTATGCCGATGGGTTTTCCTTTTACTAATACCGTTCCGCTTGACGGCGTAAGCAGACCGTTCAAAATCTTGATCAATGTCGTCTTTCCGCTGCCGTTTGGTCCGAGCAGACCGATAATATGTCCGCTCTCAATCCGCAGATTGACGTCTTGAAGGGCTGTCACTTTGCCGTATTTCTTCGATAGCCCTGTACACTCTACCAATGTACTCATATTCCTGTTCTCCTCCCTTTTGATGGTAATGATTTTTGTCATGAATTTTTCATTAATGCTTCCGCCGCAGTCTGTCTGTTGTACCCGATACGCTGCATGCCCTCCAGATAGGTGTCAATGAGCTCTTTTGCTTTTCGTTCCTTTAACAGCTCGATCATACCCACATCCTCCGTAATAAACCGACCGCTTGTGCGCTGTGTATACACGAGACCAATGCGCTCTAATTCGGTGAGCGCTTTCTGCATCGTATTCGGATTCACCGCCGCCATCATGGCAAGATCCCTCACCGAGGGAAGCTTATCTCCCGGCGCATAATGACCGGAAAGGATGTCGGTCTGGACTTTATCAATGATCTGTTGAAAAATCGGTCTGTCCGAATCAAGATTCCATGGCATTTCATCACCCCTCTTTCTTTTTGATCTGGCAGCGGTATAACACAAGGGTATCCTATCGCATGCCAGATTGTATTGCTGTACTATTGTGTTACTCGAATAATACAGCAATACAAAAAAGATGTCAAGAGGGAAATTTGAGATTTTTATATGATAGCAGAAAATAGGAAGCGAGAGGGTTATGGCTCCTCTAAAAGCCAGTTGAGGACATTTTTCTTTTTGATTCCGTTGTAATCCGCGGTAGCGAACATCTCGTCGAGAGTCAGAAGGTACTTTGGATAATTGTCTCCGACTTTTTTTAGCTGAGCAAGTTCGCGTGTAAGGGTGCTTTCCTCAAGTGTGGTTGCCGCGACCTGATAATAGGAAATATCATCGCCGTTTACTGCCACAAAGTCGATTTCGCCATCTTCAAGTTGACCGACATACACGTCATATCCGCGTCTAAGGAGTTCGAGAAAAACGACATTTTCAAGAATATGTCCAATATCGCTTTCGCTGCCTTTGACGAGACAGTTGCGGAGCCCCATATCTACTGCATAATACTTATGATTCGTCTTAAGAAACATTTTTCCCTTTAGATTATATCGTTTTGTACTGTAAATCATGAGGCTGTCGGTGAGACCTCTGAGATATCTGTCAACGGTCTTTTGATCGGCGCTTCTTCCTTCCGATTTCAGTGTGTTCGCGATTTTAGTGGCGGATGTCATATTTCCTATATTGTGCAGAACAAATTTTGTTACATTTTCCAGCATGGTAATATCGGATATATTCAGTCTCGCTACAATGTCTTTTAACAATACGGAATGATAAATATCCCGCAGATAGTCTCTTGCTTCCTGCTGCGTGCTGTCAAATTTGGTAATATAGGGAAAGGAACCATAGTTTATATACCGGTCAAATTTTTGGGCGTTTGACATTGCGGGTTCATGAAGACCGCTGCAGAACTCTCGAAATGACAGAGGCAACATTTTAAGTTCAATATATCTGCCTGACAGCATTGTTGCAAGCTCACCGGACATAAAATATGCGTTGGAACCGGTAATATAAACATCGCAGTTTTCTTTTAGAAAAAGACTGTCAATTGCCTTTTCAAAGCTATCAACATGCTGGATCTCATCAAGAAAGATATAGTTCATTTTATCAGGGATCAGCATGCTTTTAATATGCTCATAAAGGGACCGATAATTTGTTAAATGTTCATAATCTATGTCTTCAAAGTTTATGCTGATCATCTGACTCTCTTCCACATTTTGGGATAGGAGCCAATTCCTGTATATTTCAAACAGCGTCGATTTTCCGCAACGTCGTACACCTGATACAACCTTGATGATTTGATGTTCACGCCATTTTTTGAGCCATTCCAAATAAACCACTCGTTCAATTAGTTTTTGCATGTGAATATCCTCCTTGAGAGTATGATATCCATTATAGTGCAAATAATGAAAAAAAACAATAAATTAAGGAATCAATTCCTAAAACATAGAAAAAAAATATATTTGAGGAATGGACTCCTAAAACATCAAAAAGAGATATGGGTTGGTTTTGTAAAAGAAGACGGCAGATTTTTTAGAAACGGAACATCTGGGCCGCAGCGCCTACGGGCATACCGCGAGTCCGCACATCATACGCGCCATATGAAAGGAATCCACGGCGGTAAGCGACTGCGCAAGCAGCGCAAGCACCGCATCCGCCTCTGCGGAAGGCGCAAGATAGCAGAGCGCCGCAAGGTCGGTCAATCCATAGTCCTGAAGGGAATATTGATCGTCGTCCGAAACATAACCGTTCGGGTTATCCGGCACAGGAGAGAGCAGCGTATGATCGTGCCAAACCTGATGGATCAGTTCATTCATGTTTGCGACATTTGTGTCATAAAAATTCCGCCATGCCTCCCACAGCGCATCGGCGTACTGCATGTCAATGACCGCCAGAATGCCTCTGTCCCCGGAGCGTTCCGCCTCCTCCATATAAGCATCCACGATAACTTGTGCAAATTGCTCTATGGGAATGGACGGATATTCGGATAAGGCATCGAATACCCGTGTGTACTGCCAGCCGTATGCAGGCTCGTAATCCTCCGATACCGCTAAATAAGCGCAGCAGCCGCGCAGGGCGTGTACGGTTTCCACGCACCCCATCAAACAGGCGTCAAAGCCGATGAGCTCGATCGTAAAGCCGCCCTCTTCAGAAGCGCCGTGAACCGCGTCCGCAAGCGCCGTCAGGGTCATGGCGCTGTGAAATCCCTGAAAATCATCCTGCCCGTAACCGATCACGGGACCTCTGCCATGTCCCCACAGAAGCAGCATGTAGCGGTCGGCAGGGGCTTCCTGTGCACAAAAAAGAAGAAATTCTTTTAAGGTCTGCGCGTCGGTCATATCCCGCTGTTCACCCAGATCGTCCAAGAGCATCATGCCGTGGTCAATAATCTCATATCGCTGTGTGGAGTCAGAGGATATTTCTGACGTATCTGTCACAAATGTCCCTGCATCCATTTCGGGATCCGTCAAAACAGGTTCCGCGCCAGTTGCCGTATCGGCTAAAACAGGTTCCGCATCGGTCGATATACCGTCGGAGCGGCCCCATATGCGCGTCCCGCCCGTCTGCACGATCACGCGCACATGATCGGAAAGCTCCGCTTCCATCATCTGCATGAGGTCATAGGTGGCAAAGGGGGCTTCGCCGGACTCCAGAGACGCCGCGTCCATATAGACCATAAATGTGACGGTAGTGTCATCTATATCGGAAGCATCCGGCGTATCGGGTGCTTCTTTGTCAGATTCTGTATGAGAAGGCATGGTATCGGCGTTATGTTCCGGTGAGTCGGAGATTGCCGTATCGGGCAAACCTTGGGCGCCTGCCTCATTTTCCGAAACAGGGATATCGGAAGGTGCTGCAGCAGGCAGCTTTTGGGAATTGCCGCCGCAGCCAAAGGTGCAGGACAGGAATAAACACAGTACGCAGACAACGGCAAGCCGCTGTCTGCGCAGAAAGAATTGTTTTTTGATCCGATGAAGTGTCAATATGATTCTCCTTATCGTCAGGGAAGCTCGTTCCGGTAAGCATCATCTGCGATTGCCGGGTCAGATTCCTCATCCGAGGGGCAGCAGATAGAATGAAAATGCCTTTTTGCCCTTTGCGGGAATGCGGTACGGTTCATGGACGGGCGCACCCCAGCTGTCATCGCCGCCGACACCCATCTGCATGCCGCTGATGCGCACAACGGTCTCATAGGGCTTCGGCAGTTCAAACGGATGTCCGGCCTGTTCCAGCTCCTGCGGAAGATAAGGCAGCGCGCTCACGTTTAAGCTGCTTTGCCCGTCATAGAGAATGTGCAGTCCCGTGCCGTCTGCATCCACGATATCGGCGCAGCGCACGTCGGTATGATTTCCGGTCTCCTGAGGAAACAGATAAGGCGCGACATTATCCATGACTAAATTATGATAACGGCCAATCTTACTGCCGCTCTTACGATCAGCGTAGGTTTCCTCCACTCCCCTGCCATACCAGCGCAGATTGTCATAACACAACGGAAGAGCGGCGCACATGCCAAATTCGGGCAGTTCGGGAAGCCCGGAAAAACCGTCGCTTTCCATAGTTACCTTGATCAGTCCCGCCGCATTCACGCGGTAAGTCACCGTACAGAGAATGCCCTCATAAAGCGGGGTGCGGTATTCGTAGCCGATCAGGACGGTTCCGTCGTCCTCCCGTTTTGTCCGCACGAGCGAGGCGTTCAGATTTTCGCTGATCAGCTTCCAGATTCCCAAGCGGGCGGGCATGCCGTTTCCGTTATCGTTTTGTACGGGCGCTCTCCAAAAGTTCGGTCTGAAGCCGCGGTAGAGCAGCTCCTTTACCGAAACCGCTTTTTGAACGGCCGGTACCGTCAGCGTCATGGAAAAGAATGCCTGCCTGCCGCGGTTGAAAATATAATGAAACCGCATGGGGGTTTTTCCGTCCGCAGCCGGATATATGCCGTGCACGCCCACATTGTAGATGCCCTCCTCCAAAGAGGGAGAAGCAAGTCCGAGGGTCTGTTCTTTTTTATTTTCGTGAGCCTTCGCCGCGATGCGGACAAGCGTTTGATCGAGATAGCGTCCGAAGCCCTCCGACTGTCCGAATGCGACCTCATAGCCTGCAGCCGCATAGCTCCTGTCTTTTTTCAGCAGGACGGAGACGGTGATGAGATACTCGCCGTCCGCGTGTTCCGCACTGATGGTCTTAGCGTCATAGGGAAGCAGATAGATCGCTTCCGCACCTGCCGCCACGCGTACGGGAAGCTCGTCCTCGCGCACATGTTCCCCGTTTTTCGTAAGAACAGCGACGACGCGGTACGGTTCCGTTCCCTCAAACAGCGACAGGTTTTTGATGATCACGCGGTCATGCTGTACCGTGATATGGAAATTTTGATAATCATGCTTTACCTGTACGAGCTTCGGGGATGGGGTCCGGTCTGCAAACATAATGCCGTTTCCCGAAAAATCCGCATCATGCGGACGATCCGCAAAGTCGCCGCCATAGCCCAAAAACAACTCGCCGTTTGCGTTTGCCGCCGTCATCGCCTGATCGACATAATCCCAGATAAAGCCGCCCTGGTAAAGCGGTTCGGTTTCCGTGAGGTCCGTATATTCATCAAAATTACCCGTGGAATTTCCCATGGAATGGGAAAATTCGCAGCTGACGAACGGTTTTTCGCGGTTATCTTTCAGGTAGGCAGCAATATCCGCCGGTTTCCAGTACATGCGACTGATCACATCCGACGTATCGGGATAGCGGTTATCGTTGGCTAAGCCTTCATAATGCACGAGGCGCGTCTCGTCCTTTGCGTGGAAGAGCTGTGTCATTTGGTAAATGTCCGTGCCGCCCGCGGATTCGTTTCCGCATGACCATAAAAGAATACTGGGATGATTCTTGTCGCGCTCAAACATGGAATTGGCACGGTCTAAGACTGCCGCCTGCCATTCGGGCTTATCACCCGGAATAAAGAGCGCGTCATCGGGGCGAGCGCCTTCACAGTAGACGCAGCCGTGCGTCTCTAAATTGGTCTCATCGACCAGATAAATGCCCTCGCTGTCGCACAGCTCATAAAAGCAGCTTGAATTCGGATAATGCGATGTGCGTACGGCATTGATATTATTGCGTTTCATATTGAGAATATCCTGCCTTTGCACCTCATAGGGCAGCACACGGCCGGACTGCGCGCAAAATTCGTGGCGGTTCACGCCCTTAAAGACAATGCGCCTGCCGTTTAATTCCATAATACCGTTTCGCAATGCAAATACGCGGATACCGATTTTTTGCACGACCAGTTCCACGAGCGCGGCCGGGTTGCCGCCGGCAGCGTCCGTACGGCGGATAAAGATCTTAAGCGTATAGAGCTGCGGATCTTCCGCGCTCCATAACAGCGGCTGATCCAGCTTGATGCTGAGCTGCTGCGTATAAATGTCGGGTGAGGTAATTGTTTCGGCGGTCACGATTTCATTTAACGCGGGTCTTCCCTCAACGGGCTTTGTAAAGCGTACAAGCTCCCTGCCTCCGGGACTGTATAAACGGTATTCCGCGCTAAAATCTTCCGCCTCGCCCATATGGAGGTATTCATAGCGCAGGCTTAAGGAAATTTGGGCTCTTGTGTTGTTTTCCTCCAAAGACGTTCTGACAAAGAGATCCTCTAAATGGCACGCCGGTTTTGTGTAAAGAAATACGTCGCGGAATATACCGGAAAACCGGAAAAAGTCCTGATCCTCCAGCCACGCGCCGGACGAAAAACGATAAACCTGAACGGCAATTTTATTTTTTCCGTCGTGAAGATACGGCGTGATCTCAAACTCCGCAGGCGTGAAGCTATCCTCGCTGTAGCCTGCAAACGAGCCGTTGACCCATAGAGCGAACGCGCTTTCCACGCCTTGGAAGCTGATGTATACAGGCTCGTCCGTCAGCACGAGCGATACCTCGCGGATATAAGAACCGGTCGGATTATAGCGCGTGGGAACTTCACCCGGAAGCGCCGCATCAACGCCGTCCCACGGATAGGTGACATTGAGATACTGCGGATGTCCGTATCCCTGAAGCTGGATATGAGACGGTACGGAAATGGTATCCCAATGACTGTCGTCATAGCCCTCGCGCTCAAAGCCTCTCGGCGCGGAGGCAATATTTTCACTGTAGCAGAATTTCCACTCACCGTTCAAGGACAGCCTGCCGTCCTGCTCGCCCGCCTCATCCCGGTAGCAGACATGATCGGAATGCGCCTTTAAGCGCCCGATCGCAAAGATTTCGGGATTGCGGATGACATCATAATCAAATTTCATAGACACCCTCCTTTTGCTGGATTGTTATTATATTAGGAATCTTTTTGTTTCAAAAGCATGGTATCGGCCGTTTTACGAAGGCACCTCCGAAGCACTGTTTTTTGCATAGAGCACTTTTAAGATGATCGGCGTTGCAATGGAGGATACGATGATCAGCAAAATGACCGACGTAAAATACACAGGCTGCATGAGTCCGACGGCAAGCCCTTTTTGCGAAACGATCAGAGCAACCTCGCCGCGCGTCATCATGCCGACGCCGATCTTCAAGGAATCGTCCCATGAGAAGCGGCAGACCTTGGAGATCAGACCGCAGCCGACGATCTTTGTGATGAGCGCTACCAAAATGAACGCTAAGGAAAACAGCAGAATGGATGCGTTTACATCGTCAATATCTGTTTTTAAGCCGATCGAGGCAAAAAAGACCGGACCGAACAGCATATACGAATTCGTATCCATTTTTTGGGCAATATATTTGGAGTCGCGGATACTGCAAAGAATGATCCCCGCGACAAATGCGCCGGTAATATCGGCAATTCCGAAGTATTTCTCGGCAATATAGGACATGGCGAAGCAGAGCGCAAGGCCCGCGATCGGAATCCGCCTTGTATGCGGATAGCGCTGATCGACCTTTTGGAAGATCTTGTAGCAGACATAGCCGACAACGAATGCAAAAAGAAAGAACAGCGCCGTCTGCGAGACGATCATGAGCGGGCGTACATCGGGATCCCGGAAAGCGATCACGAATGTGAGCACGATAATGCCGATCACATCGTCGATGATAGCGGCGGACATGATCGTTGTTCCCACGCGTCCGGACAGGTGCCCAAGCTCACGCAGCGCCTCTACGGTAATGCTGACGGAGGTTGCCGTCATGATGCAGCCGATAAATACCGCCTTGAGGAAATGGTCGCTGCCGACAGCGCCCCATCCGTAAAAGCAGGAATAGAGGACGGTGCCGCCCGCCAGGGGGATGAACACGCCGCAGCAGGCAATGAGAAACGCCGCGACGCCTGTTTTTTTCATTTCCTTTAAGTCGGTTCCTAAGCCGGCGGAGAACATTAAGAGGACCACGCCGATCTCTGCCATTTTTGACAAAAAATCACTTTGGGCGACAAGACCGAGCATGCTCGGCCCGATGATCAGACCGGCAACAATCTCGCCCGCGACCTGCGGCACTCTGATCTTGCGCGCCAACAGTCCGAAAAATTTTGCAAAAATAATGATGATTGCCAAATCCTTAAATACCACATAGGATTCCATGATGTCATTCCTCCGGAAAGAGTCCCTGCAGGAAACTCTTTTTATGATTGATTCATTTTATCACGCATATCGTCCAAAAAAAAGATTCAATTCACCGAAATCGACATCTTTTCATAGAAGTTTTTATAAAACCGTCGTATAATAGGACTGAAATCAATCATACACCTGAGGAAGAGATCATGTCAGACATCAGCAATCCCTGCGTTGACACAGAATTGTTTACGCGTGCCTGCGATTATGTGCGCGGGCTGGAAAAAGGTGCAATGGGGATCGGTACGCTCAGCGAAAAGACGATCCACGCCATCATGAAATATTATTATGCACCGGATCCCGCATATCATGAGCAGAAGGTCGGTTCTTTTGTGGCGGACATTATGGTGGACGGAGAGATCATGGAAATTCAGACGCGCGCGTTTAACAGCCTGCGTCGGAAGCTTGACGTATTTCTTCCCGATCATGATGTGACGGTCATTTATCCGATCGCGCATACAAAATGGCTTTCATGGATCGATCCTGAAACAGGAGAGATCACGAAACCGCGTAAATCACCGAAAACGGGCACGATCTATCACCTAATCCCGGAATTGTACAAGCTGAAAATGTATCTGCAAAATGAACATCTGCACTTTACGGTTCCGTTTATCGACGTACAGGAGACGCGTGTGCTGGACGGATGGAGCCGCAATAAAAAGCGGGGTTCCCACCGCAATGACGGCGTTCCCGTGGGAATCTTCGACGAGGTGCGAATCAATACCAGAGAGGATTACCGCGTGCTTCTGCCCGACGGACTGCCGCCTAACTTTACGACGAAGGATTATAAACAGGCCGCGCATGTTTCAATCGGCATTGCTTCGACGGCGCTCAATATTCTTTTTTCACTGGGATTGGTGGAGCGGATCGGCAAGGAGGGCAAAGCGTATCTTTATCGGGAAGCGCCGGTCTGATGAGAAATGTGCAGACAGCGTGAAAAGAAAGGAAAAAGCAGGATGACAAAAAAAGAAAGCAATAAGACAGTAAAGGAACTGATGCATTTTACGGAGCGGGCAACTTCCCCGTTTCAGGTCGTGGAGGAATCAGGTCGTCTGCTCAGGGAAGCGGGCTTTGAAGAGCTTAAGCTTGCCTCACCGTGGAGCTTAAAACGCGGAGGAACGTATTTTGTTCCCGTGTACGGAACGACGCTGTTTGCGTTTGCCATCGGAAAAAAATTCGAAGAGGGAGGCGTGATCCATGCCGCGTGCGCGCACACCGATCATCCGTGCCTGCGCGTCAAGCCCAAGGCTGACGTATGCAGCTGCGGTTATATGAAGCTGGATGTGGAGGTGTACGGCGGCGCGATCTTAAATACATGGCTTGACCGCCCGCTTTCCATTGCGGGACAGGTGACGCTGAAAAGCGACGATCTTTACGAGCCTGTGACGAAGCTGGTCGATTGGGGGCGTCCTCTTTTAACGATACCGAACCTGGCGATCCATATGAACCGTGAGGTGAATAACGGGGTCAGATTAAATGAACAGTCGGAGATGATGCCGCTCATCGCGATGGTGCATGACAAGCTGGAGCAGGAGAATTACTTTGTCAACCTTTTGGCAAAGGAATGCAAGGTCGCTGCGGAGGATATTCTGGATTTTGATCTCTATGTATACAATGCGGAAAAAGGCTGTCTGCTGGGCGCGCAGGAGGAGTTTTTCAGTGCGCCGCGTCTGGATAATCTGACGTCATGCTATGCGTGTCTACAGGGAATCACGTCATCCGTGCAGACGCTGGATACCTTGGACAGGCTGAATCTCATTGCTCTTTATGATAATGAGGAGATCGGCAGCCGCACAAAGCAGGGCGCGAACTCCCTGATTGCCAATTTTATTCTTGAAAAAATATATGACGGATTACCGTTTAGCCGTGCGCGACTTACCGACAGCTATTTTCAGAGCGTCATGCTCTCGCTTGACGTGGCGCATGCCCATCATCCGAATTATGAGCAGAAGAGCGATCCGAACCTGCGTGTGATCTGCGGGCGGGGACCGGCGATCAAGATCAGCTATTCCCAGCGTTACGCGACCGACACAAAGGCGATCGGGATCGTCAGCCAGCTCTGTGAGGCAAACAAGATTCCGTACCAGAAATTTGTCAACCGCTCTGATATGGCGGGCGGCAGCACGCTCGGAACGATCACATCCGCTTATCTGCCGATGCGCACCGTCGATCTCGGTGTCGGCGTGCTTGCCATGCACTCCGCCCGCGAATTCATGGCAGCCGAAGATCAGACCGCCATCAATACACTGGTATATTGCTTTTTTCTGTAATTCAGAGGTGAAGTGTGCATGAGTACAAACCATACAATTAAAAAACAGGCATCGGGTATTACAAGGGCATTCACGGTCGGAATCGCCGTTATATTGCAGGTGGCAACAATGGTATTTCTGGTATCCTATCTCCGGCAGCTGTCCGTCTGGGTCTATTATGTGATCGAGATGTTCAGTGTGATCCTGATCTTTGCGCTTGTCAATGACAGTGAGTCCTATAAACAGTTCTGGGTCATCATTGTGCTCGGACTGCCGGTGTTCGGTGTCTTTTTGTATTTTATGTGGGGCAGAAGGAGGACGAACAGTAAGGCGAACCGGCATTTTCGCGAAGTGGAAAGAAAAATGCTGGACAGCTTGCAACAGGATAAAGAGCTTTTGACGCATTTCCAGAATATCCATCCGAACAAGGTACAGATCAGCCGTTATCTCGCGAGGCAGGGTTTTCCGTTATATAATAACACAACGGTCCGTTATTACGGGCTGGGGGAGCAGATGAAGGAAGCGCTGCTTGAGGATCTGCGCAAAGCAAGGTCCTATATTTTTATGGAATATTTCATTATTAAGGACGGCATATTCTGGCATGATGTGTACGAGGTTCTGAAGCAAAAGGCAAAAGAAGGCGTTGAGGTATGGCTGCTTTTGGACGATTTCGGGTGTATCATTATTAATACGTCGCAGTTTCGCGAGGAGGTGCGCGCAAACGGGATTACGCTTGCGGAGTTTGCGCCGATCCATAAGGATATTAACCGTCTTTCTTTTAATTACCGCAACCATCAGAAGATCACGGTCATTGACGGAAATATCGGCTATACCGGCGGAATCAATCTTGCAGACGAATATATCAATGAGATCGATCGGTTCGGACACTGGAAGGATACGGCGGTGCGCTTAGAGGGCGCGGGCGTGTATTCTCTGACGAGCTTCTTTTTGGAGATGTGGCAGATCGCGGAGGGCACGGAGGAGCTGGATTATACTTTATATAAGCCGACGGCGCATATCGAGTCGGAGAGTATGGTGCAGCCGTTTGCGGACGGTCCGGCGAGCAATCCGAAGAATACCGCAGAGAGCGCCTACACGCATATGATCAACAAGGCGCGGGATTATATTTATATCACAACGCCCTATCTGGTGCTCGACCAAAAAATGGCGGACGATCTGTGCAGGGCGGCAGAAAGCGGCGTGGATGTGCGCATTATTACACCGCACAGATATGATAAATGGTATGTATACATGGTCACGGTGTCTAATTATGGGAACCTCATGAAAAAGGGCGTTCGGATCTTTGAATATGAACCCGGTTTTATTCATGCCAAAAATGTGGTTGTGGATGACGAGATCGCTGTCTGCGGCACGATCAATATTGATTACCGGAGTTTTTACCTTCATTATGAGGATGCGGTGCTGATGAGTAAGACGCCCGCGATCATGGAGATCAAGCAGGATTTCCTTACTACGTTGGAATCATGTAAGGAAATCAAGTATGCCGAATGGATGCACCGTCCGTTGCGGCAGCGGTTTGTGCAGTGGGTACTTCGGCTGTTTTCGCCGCTTTTGTAGATTATAAAGGCGGAAAACCGAGCAGCGCAGGCAGTTCGGACGGCGTGTGAATGACGCGGGACGCGCCGTGTGCGCGCAAGAATGCCTCGTCACGGAAGCCCCAGGCAACGCTTACACAGTCCATGCCGGCAGCGGCGGCAGTTGCAATGTCCACATCGGAATCGCCGACATATAATGCGGAAGAAAAGCCGGTGTCCGAAGCGGAATCGGGCATGGAGTCAGAACCGGAAAGCTCGTGCAGCGCGGCGTATACCGAATCCGGCGCCGGTTTTCTGCGCACGTTTTCCCGCTCGCCGATGGCAACGGCTACCCATTCAGAGAAATAAAGAGAGCAGAGCTTTTTGACTGCCGCGTCGGGCTTGTTGGAGACGATGGCAAGTCGGAAACCTCTGTTTTTTAATGTGTCAAGCATCGGGAGAATGCCGTCGTAGGGGGCGGTAAAATCATTGCAATGCACCCCGTAATGGGTGCGGAAATGAGCAAAAGTCTGTTCCAAGGCTGCTTCGTCGGCGGATGCGGGAATGCTGCGGCGAAGGAGCGTGCGCGCGCCGTTGCCGACCGCAAGCCGTATTTCTTCCAAAGTGCGCGTCGGATAATTCATGGCGGAAAGCGCGTAATTCACGCTGTTTTTTAAATCCTCCAATGTATTTAAAAGGGTGCCGTCCAAATCAAAGACGATGGTGTCATATTTATTTTGCATGAGGGAATCCTCCTGTTTTTTGCGATCGTTTAATCACATTGTACTTATTTTATGCCATGCAGGCAAGATGTTTTCCGTAACGGTGTTAAATGTTTGAGTTGCGATTGATTTCATGGTTTAGTATACTTAAAGTAATAGGGATATTAGGGAGGTGCTTATTTAATCATCGCGTTCTTAGAAATGATGAAAATCACATAATAGAGTGAGAGGAGTATTATGAATGAACCAATAAAAACTGAAAATACTGATATTATGAGCATTTATCAGAAATCAGAAAATATATTAACCGATATCAAAAACATTATAGAGTCTTCTAGGCGGCAAGCGTATCACTCGGTAGATACCATTCTGTCACGAAGAAACTGGCTGATTGGCTATCGAATTGCAGAGGAAGAGATTGACGGTTCAGACCGTGCTGAGTATGGTGCAAATATTATTACAAAATTGTCCAAAGAACTGACAGCGCAATATGGAAAAGGTTATGACCGCAGTAATCTTTATCACTGTCTGCGTTTCTATAAAGAATTTCCTCAGATTGTCGACACAGTGTGTCGACAATCTTATATACGGTTGTCTTGGTCTCATTATCGCGTATTATTACAAGTGGCAGATTCCACTGCTCGCAGTTGGTATGAGAAAGAAGCACACGAGCAGTCATGGAGTGTTCGAACTTTACAGCGTAATATCAACGCACAATATTACTACCGCTTACTGCAGTCTCAGCATAAGGACTTGGTCGTACAGGAAATGCTTGAAAAAACGGCTGAGTTTCAAAAAGATAAGCTGGAGTTTATCAAAAATCCTGTTATAGCGGAATTTCTTGGGTTGTCATCCAATACAGATTTTACTGAAACGGATGAAGATATTGCAAGGTATTCGATTCTTCATGGCAATGAGCAGTTGTTTGCATCAAAATATAAATTGTATTTACCGACAGAAGAAGAACTGCGAAAAGAAATTGAAATACAAAAAAACATGTTTTATTTACAGCTCAAAGAAAAACAGAGCGAGCAAATGTACAGAGAAGCAAAAGATTAAAATATATGCGTGGTTATTGAACGTTTTTTCCTTGAAGTGAAAAGAGTAGGACTGCTTCATGGATTGCGTCAAGGCTTTATGGGGAAATGATACGAATGGGGGTACATACATGGGAGAACCGGGATTTTGGCAGGATAACGCAAGTTACATAGATTCGATGATGAACAAATGGAATATGCTGGCGGATGATACCTACATTTATATGCTGCATTTAGAGCAGAACCGCGCATGGTTTTCAGACACAGCCAAAGCCTACTTCGGAATACGGGATACGTATATTCCGGATCATTATGCGATCATGCGTGACCTGATCCATCCGGATGATCTGTGGGAGTACGAGGAGGAGCTGCCCAAAAGGATACGGGGGATCGATCTGGACAGGGAATTGTGCGTCCGGATGAAGGGGACTTCCGGTGAATATCATATGTTCAGCTTCCACACGGATCTTGTGACAGATGAAAAAAATGCGGAAACGTATCTGCTCGTTCTGATGCATAATGAAAATGTCCTGCCCAGAATTGATGCCCTGACGGATTTATATTCCCATGCAAGATTTACGGCAGATCTTGAGATCGAAATCGAAAAAAAAGAACCGTTTGCCATATTAATGATCAAGCTGGAGCGGTTCAACAATCTGAACATCATTTACGGCACGGACTTTACCAATCAGATTCTGAAAGAAACGGCGCTGCAGCTAATTTTTATGATGGATGAGAACAGCGCGGTTTACCGCCTCGACGGTCCGAAATTCGGATTTATCCTAAGGAAAAGCGGCAGGGAGAAGCTGCTGAAGTTTGAACAGGCGCTCAGAGACAAGCTGGCAAAGGGCATTCAGGTGAACGACAGACAGATTACCCTTAAAATATGTGCAGGAGCGATCCTGGTCGAGCAGTATGACGGGAAAGCGGATGCTTTCAGCTCTAAGGCGGCTTATGCGTTGGGACATTCGGAAGCAGAGCATCAGGGAAAACTGATCATTTTTAATGATGAAGTGCGGACGTCAAATAATGTCAATCTGGAATTGATGAAAATCATCCATCAGTCGGTCAGGGAAGGCTGTGACGGATTCTATGTCGAGTACCAGCCGATCGTGGCTTCCGGAACGGGGCGCATCGCGGGCGCGGAAGCGCTGGTCAGATGGCGCAGGGAGCCTTATGGAACCGTGCCGCCCGGTATGTTCATCGAATGGATGGAAACAGATCCCGGGATGTATGAGCTCGGCAACTACGTGCTGAAAACGGCATTGCAGGAAACGGTGGGACTGCTTGCTCTTTTACCGGAGTTTGTGCTGAACGTCAATGTGTCGGCAAGACAGATGGAGCGGGAGGAGTTTCGCGCGGAAGTGCTGCGCATTTTGGAACAGACAGGGTTTCCGGCCGGACATCTGTGTATGGAGCTGACGGAACGATGCAGGGACATGCCGTTAGATATGATAAAAAGAGAAGTGGAATTTTTTCAGGGGCATGGAATCCGCATGGCAATGGATGATTACGGAACCGGAAGCGCATCCTCCGGAATCGTGCTGTATGCCCCGATGGATGAGATCAAACTGGATATGAGCTTCATCCGGGGGATCACGGAGGACGCCAAAAAACAGGCAATGGTCAAATCGATCGTAGAATTTGCCAACAGCTCCGGCATGAGCACCTGCCTGGAAGGTGTGGAAACAGAGGAATTACAGAATTATCTGCGGAAGTATCAGGCTACATGGTTTCAGGGGTATTATTATTCGAGACCGATTGAAATCAGAAAGTTTTGGGAGCTGGTGCAGAATGGGAATGGCGCGCAGTGAATCCCGGTTTAGGGCAGGCATAAATTTGATACAAAAAACGGAGCATACGGCAGGAAAGCCGTATACCCCGTTTTTTATATTACTTATTCTTCAGCATTCCGATGAGCGCCGCAGGCTTGGGCGGATTGCCCTTATACAGCGACATCATGCGGTACACCTTACCCGCAGCGGCCAGACAGAGGACGACGCAGGCGAGTACGAGAGCAAGCGAGATGCACGCGGTCGGAATGGAGACATAGCCTAAGAGCACGCGGCTCGGCGTCACTAAGATCGACGTAAACGGTACATAGTCATACCACGCGACGGTCTCCGGCATATTTCCCGTTACGGCGCCGGATGAGATCACCGCAAAGAAGCTGACGATCAGGACAAGTGTAAACAGGCCGTTCGTCGAGGATAAGTCCTCCGGTTTGCTTGCAAGAGAGCCTCCGATCGCGGCAAGCCCGCAATAGAGCGCGAAAGCGCCGATGACCATGAGCAGGGCGAGGATCACACCCGGAACAGTGAACATGCCCGACACATTACCGAGCAGATCAAAGAAGGCAAGCAGCATCATATCCGATTGCGGATTGATCATTTTTACGAGTGCGGAGCCGGCTGCAAAGCCCCCGACCAACGCTAAGATCCAAAGAACAAACTGGAGGACGCTCGCAGTGATGATCGCAAATACCTTGCCAAATACCATTGCGGCAGGTTTGACAGAAACTAAAAAGGTGTCCATCAGCTTTGATGTCTTTTCCATGATCACGCAGTTTGCCACACCCTGTCCGTAGAAAAGAACAAGGAAGTAAAGCAGCATCATATTGACATAAGGAAGAAACATGGATAACGCCGGTTTCATTGCCGTCAGGGGATCGTCGGGATCCTGATTTTCATCTTCTGCGGGCAGCCCGTCCGCAGTCACATGCGTTGTCTGTGACACGACCGGAACGGAAAGTGCAGCAAGCGTTTCATAGGAAATACCTGCTTTTTCGCTGAGCACGAGGCGGAAGTACAGGTTGATGTAATCCTCGAGCGCTCTTGCATCATTCTTTGAAATATCGCATTCATCCGTACGAAGCAGGTTGAAACGATACGTTCCGCTTTCTGCCGCAGGCATTTCAACGTTCTCGGCATATTCGGTATTTGCCAAAGCCGCATTATTACGGGTGTCGATCGCAAGGATCAGGCTTGTCGGATTTGCGTCGGCAAGCTCCTTTGCATGGTCAAGATCATCCCCGCAGTCAATATATGAAATACCGGAGAAGCGGACGTTTCCCATTTGACTTAAGAAATTAAAGTCCACGGAGACGGGGGTGTTGTCCACAACATAGACTTCCGTAACAGGCGACGGTTCGTCCGCCTTAGCGCTGTGTTTTCCGAACGCTTCCACACAGGGCATGATGATGGCCGGAAGCAGGAAGAATATGACTGCGAGCAGGATCGTAATCGTGCGATAGCTCTTTGCGTTCAGCTGTTGTGTCAGCGTAAAAGAGAATACTTGTTTTGTCGCGTTTGCCTGACTGATTTTTTTCATATTATTGTACCCCCTTTGCTGAGGATGTTTTTGCCATAGAAAGCATGTCGGTAAACTTTACGCGGTTTCCGCGGTGCATGAGCAGACTGGTATAAATCCTTGCGCAGAATACGGCAAGAAGGATGACGATGGCTGCCTGCAGTACCCAGGAAACGATCAATACGCCGATGCCGATCGTCCCCATCATATAGTGGATCGGCGCACAGAATACAGATACGACAGGAATGATGCTCGTCGCATAAGCGAGAGCCGTGCTGCCGCTTGATGTCGCGATGATGGAGATCATATAGCCCGCCATGATCAGGAGCGTCACACCCATCGTCGCGCTTTCCGTATCTTCCGTGGAGGAGCAGCCTGTTGCCGAGAGTCCCGCGATGATCGCGAACGTTAAGAACGCGAGCAGCAGAGAGATCACGACAGCAATTACAAAAACGATGCTCATGTTCGTCAGACTGCCGGAAAACGTGAAGCTGCCGGCAAACATATCCGTCAGCGGGGCAACCGCCATAAACTGGCTGCATACGGCGCGGGATACGACATAGCCGAGCACCATACCGCCCATAGTCATAAGCACATAGGTCATAGCGGCGAGGATCTTGCCGACGATCAGGGCAAGCGGCTTTACGCTTACCATCAAAAGCTCAATGAGCTTGGAAGCCTTCTCCTCAATAACGGTCCGTATAATATAGGATACCGAGAGCACGCTCACCATCATAACGACGATGGAGTAGATGAGCTGTACAATGTATTGGGTATCAAAGCGGTTCTCATCCTCTAAATAAGAATCAAACGACTGCGTGTCGGATTCCCAGGAACTCATGACAAAGGCAAGCTGCTCATCGGAGATATTCAGCGTGCGGTAGCGCACCTGATCAAATTGCTCCATGAGGAAGGTGCTGAGTGCAGCCAAATCCTCATCCGACAGCTCCGTATCCTCAGCAGCGATAATGGAAAGCTGATACATGCCGGTTTGGGGATTAACGAAGATGCCGGCATACACATCGCGGGCAGCCGGTGCGGTAAAGCTTCCGTACCCGACATCCCTGGTAACGTCCCCGGTAAGTTCAATCTCCGTGTCATCATGAAATGATGTTTCCGACCAGAACGCATCGGCAGCAGCCGCATTTTGCAGATCGGTATAGGTTAAAGCATACGGTTCGGTATCGCTGCCAAAGTAAACGTTTGAGATTTCCGAATGCCCTTCCTTGTTACCGCCGCCGTTTATGAGGGATGTGACGGGCACGGAGCCGATGGCAAACAGGATCATGATCACAAGTGATATCATATTCGCCTTATTTTTCAGGAATTGCTGCAGGGTAAAACGATAGACCATGCCGGTTCCTGTCAATTGTTCTTTATACTGTTTCATGAGCATCACCACCTACTTTTTCAACAAAGATTTCATGTAAGGACGGCTCGCGCAGATCAAAGGTAATGACCGGAATGTGATCTGCGATCAGCATGGAGAGCAGCTCGTTCGCCTGTGCCTCACCGGTTACTTTCAACTGATATTCATGTTCTTTTTCCGTTATAAGCGTGACACCTGCGCGCTTGATATAGGGCGCGATGTCCTGCTCGACCTTGAGGGCGAGATTGACGCGTCCGTAGCTCTTTTTGATGTCGTTTAAGTTACCCTGCAGGACGACCTTTGAGTGGTCGAGAATGGTAATGTCGGTACAGAACTCCTCGACGGTCGCCATCTGGTGGCTTGACATGATCAAATACTTGCCTGCCGCGATCTCCTCACGGATGATATTTTTGAATAAATCGGTGTTGACGGGGTCAAGACCGGAGAGCGGCTCGTCTAAGATCAGCAGCTCCGGATTGGAGATCAGAGCGGTCATAAACTGAATCTTCTGCTGATTTCCCTTGGACAACTGATCAGCAATCTTTGGCTTGTTCTTTTTTGTTTTTTTGCGCGCATTTCCCGATCCGCCCTGCGCAGTATCCGCGGCCGAAGTATCTGTCGAAGCGTTCGGGTAAAGATATTCCTCTACTTCAAGACGGGCAGCCCAATACTTGATGCGCTTTTTTGCCTCCGCCTTCGGGACGCCGCGCAGTCCGGCGAAATAGATCAGCTGATCCATGAGCGCGTATTTCGGATACAGACCGCGTTCCTCAGCGAGATAGCCGACATTGCAGGTTGCGGTGTCAAGCGGTTTTCCGTTCCAAAGCACTTCGCCCGTGTTTTTGGAGAGCATACCGAGCATCATGCGGATGGAGGTGGTCTTACCTGCGCCGTTCGTGCCGAGCAGCGCGTAAACGCCCGGCTTTTCCATTGTAAAGTTCAAGTTTTCGAGCACGGTTTTATCCCCGTATTTTTTTGAAAGATTTTTTACTACAAGACTCATAATTTCATCCTTTCCTGAAAAATAAGTGTGAGCATGCCATTTCATAGTAAATTTTTATTCCGGAAGAATCGCGATGCGATTCTTCGAAAGAATGCAAAGCATTCTTTTGTAGGCGGGCGTCCCCGCAATACAAACAAGAAGAAAGAAGAACCGTTATGCCACCTGCTGGCGCATCAGTATGCGGTAGCTGATGAACAGGAGCAGAACCAAAAGAGCGGTTCCGATCAAAAGCCATGCGAAAAGCGGAAGTCCGAAGACGATCTGCCTGACCATATGACCGATGCCGGAAAATACGGTAGCCCGCCCTTCATCCATATCGTCCGCAATGCGCGGGATGGTAAAACATCCGACCATCCATGCGAGCCACAGAACCCAAAAAGCAAGTTTGCCAAAACGTATAAACAACACGCCCATGAGCTGTGACAGCACGACAAAGGCAATCATGAAAAAGAACAACACCGCCGGGGTGAAGGATTCGAGGTACTTGCTTTCACAGGGGTATTCGCTCCACCAGTATCGCAGTCTGAGCTGTTCGGTCAGCGAGACGATGAAAAGGGAGGCAATACCGGATATTGCGGAAGCAAGGGCGCAGAGCACGCTCCCGGCAAAAAAACTTTTTCGCGTGCGGCTCATGCCGACGGCGGTCTGAAAATTCCGCTGGACAACCAGCATGGCAAAAAGGAAAAGGACACCCATAAAGGCGATCACCGACATCAAGAATGCCATCTCAAACGTCTGCGGATTTTCGGCTCTGACCTCGGAAAGGCGCATGGTCACTTCAAAAAGAATCGTACCGAACAGACCGAAACCGAAAACAAAGAAAAATGTTAAAAAGTAAAACGGGATTCCCTGCCGGAGCATGGGAAGCAGTGTTTTTTTCATGGCAACAGATCTCCTTTGCACGCAAGAGGTTTAGGAAATTTCGTATCCCGGAAGAATCGCTAAAGCGATTCTTCGAAAGAATGGCGCTTTGCGCCATTCTTTTTTTTAGCGATTGACCGCAGATTTATGAAGGATCACATAATGGATGATAACGCTGCCGGCAAGCAGGATGAGCAGACCCCAAAGCAGTAAATAGGGAAGGCCGTCTCCGATCGGCTTGATGATGGAGGATAAAAAGCTCGAGTCGCGAAACATCGCAACAGAGCAAAAACCGACGATCCCGCCGAATAACCCTGAAGAAACGCTCACGACAATCGCAGCGGCTCTGCCAAAGCACAGGACGAATCCACTGAGCAGCGCACCAACTCCGATGGCAATGGAAAAAAGTCCGATGAGGGAAGGCAGCAACTTTAGGAATCCGAGTCCGCTAAGCTCCGTGAAAAGCATGCAGTAAATTCCTGACAGCGCCAAAATGGCGGAAACGATCAACAGCATCATCCACTGTGTTCCCCAAAAAATTTGTCTTCGCGTACCGCTGCAGGAAAGCACGATCGGCGGAATGACTAAATAGTGTCCCATACTGAGTGTTGCGATAAAGAAGCACAGGATCAGTAAAATCATGATGAGGAAGGTTAACCCGACGAAGCTCTCGGGCCGAAACACGTATCGAATCAGGAAACATAGGACCGATCCTAAGAGACAAAGCCCGATATATTGTGCCGCCATGATGCTGAAATAGCGGATAGAGCGTGAAAAGCCTTTCATAAAGAATCCTCCGTGTTGCCAACCGAAATATCCGCACCCTGGGTCTGCGGTTCCTTTCCGCACAGTGCGATCAGCAGATTTTGCAGATTGACGCTCTGGCAGCTTATGTCATAGCCGTCGGCAATCCGCTGTCCTTCCTTCAGAAGAACGGTCACACCCTTGCTTCTGCCGAGCTTTTCGGGGTGATATACGGAGAGCCCCGCTGTCGCTGCGTCCACGTCCTCTGCCTTGCCGCTGATATGAACGGCGCGTTCTAAGAGCGTCTGCGTGGACTCCTTCAAAAGAATCCGGCCGTCATTCAGGAAGATCGTCTCCTCGAACAGGCTTTCCGCCTCCTCGATGATGTGCGTGGAGATGAGGAATGTGCGCCCTGTTTCGGTATAGTCGTCAAGAAGCTCCCGGTAAAAAGCATCGCGGGCGATCACGTCCAAGCCCGCAACGGGCTCGTCGAGGAACGTGATATCCGACTTGCTTGCCAGCGCGATCACGATCGTTACCATCGACATCATTCCCTTGCTCAGCTTGCAGATTTTCTTTTTGGAATCCATCTCAAAATCTCTGACGAGACGGTCGGCGAGTGATTGATCCCAATTAGGAAAAAAGTATGAGGCGGACTTTAAATAATCCCTGACCCTTAAGCTGTTAGCGCCCCATCCGATCACCGGATTTAATTCCCTGGAAAAACAAATATGATCAAGCGCCGCCTGATTTTCCCAGACAGGCATGCCGTTATACGTGACCGTGCCGCTTGTGATAGGGCTTTGCGCGGTGAGAACGGACAGCAGCGTCGTCTTGCCCGCGCCGTTTCTGCCGATCAGACCGTAGATCTTATTCGGCTCAATCTCTAAGTCGATGCCGTGCAGAATCTCTTTTTTGCCGTATTTCTTGACAAGATCATTACAGATCAGTTTTCCGGTGCTCATCAGTCTTTGGTACTCCTTTCGTAATTGCCGTCAATCATGGAAATCAATTCGTCGCGGCTGATGTTTAAGCGTTTTGCTTCGTCCAAAATGGAGCAAAGATAGGTGTCGAAAAACGCCTCCCTGCGGCGCATGCGGATAGATTCCTTTGCGCCGGCGGCAACAAACATGCCGATACCGCGTTTTTTATAGAGTATGCCCGCGTCCACTAAGAGATTGATGCCCTTTGCCGCTGTTGCCGGATTAATGGCATAAAGCTTTGCAAGTTCGTTCGTGCTGGGAACGCGTTCCTCTTCAAGAAGGACGTCGCGGAGAATATCGTTTTCCAGCATTTCGCTGATCTGCAGGTAGATGGACTTTTCCTGTGACAGATATTCGTTCATGCGTCCTCCTTTCCGGGTTCGTGGGTTCATTACTTGTGTAACTAACCATACAACCAAAAGAAAATACTGTCAATCCCTTTTTGCGTTCTTTTCATAAAATTTTTTACAAAAAAGGCGGATACTGTTATAATAAGCGTACTTAGGAACGGAAGGGTGTGAATAACGGAATGGACGTAAATGTATTTTATCAGACGCTGGACGATCTGTTTGCGAATAATGAGCTTGCGCAGGTGGAGCCGTATCTGACGGCGTCGCTCTCGCAGGCAAAAGAGGATGAGGACTGGCAGGCGTATATTGCCATCTGTAATGAGATGATCGGATTTTACCGGAGCATCTCGCAGCATGAGAAAGCCTATCAGGCGTCGGAGGACGTGCTTCTGCTGATGGAGGAGCTTCAGCTTGAGGATACGGAGCATTTTGCGACGGTGCTGCTCAATTCGGCGACGGCGTACCGCGCGGGCGGACGTTATCGGGATGCGTATGAGCAGTATATGAGGGCGGCGGGCATTTATGCGGGGCTGATTCCGCCTGAAGATTACCGTTTTGCCGGACTTTACAATAATATGAGCATGCTCATGGAGGCGATGGGTGAGAATGAGCAGGCGGCCGGGCTTGCCGAACAGGCGCTTACAATCATCAAAAAGCAGCCGGATGCGCGGATGGAGGAAGCGACGACGCTGACGAATCTTGCGCTGATCCAGTTTAAGCTTTCCAAAACGAAGGAGGCGGAGCGTCTGCTCCGGGAGGCGGTCGCGATATTTGAGGAAGCGGGCGAACAGACGGACGCGCATTACAGCGGCGCGCTTGCGGGACTTGCCGAGGCGGCTTTCCGCAGGGAAGATTATGCGTGCGCGCTTACCTATTATGACAGGGCGTGCGAGGAGGTTCTGAAGCATTTCGGGGAAAACGCAAGCTATGCGATCCTTTCGGAGAATTGTGCCGCCGTCTGCGAGCGGACCGGCGATGAGGCGCGCAGGCAGGAATACTTATCGCGCGCAAAACGCGTGCGGGAAGCGCTGGGGCAATAAATTGACGAGAAATAGGAACGAAGGATGCTGGTTGCATAATCTTAACCGAAATCTGCGGTGACCGGTAATCAGAGGATTTTGACGATGAAAGAAATGACGATCAAGGGGTTGGAGCTGTCGGAGCGGTTTTATGCGGAAGCCCTAAAGCCGATGCTTTCGGAACGCGTTCCGGCGCTGTGTGATAAATGGGCAGCAGGGCTTGTCGGGCATGGGTCGGAGTGTTACGGCTATGACGATGCGTTTTCCGCCGATCACGATTATGGAGCGGACGTCTGCATCTGGCTGACAAAGGCGGCCTATGAAGCTTATGCGGATGCGGTGCAGGCGGTATATGAGGATGCCCGCAATGCATGGGCGCAGGCGGCACAGGAACGCTACGGCATAGCCCCCCGAAAGCAGACGGCGCAGGGAGCGGGACGTGTCGGCGTGTTGGAAATCCGGACGTTTTATTACGGGCTGCTCGGAACGGACAGGCTGCCGGAGGCAAATAAGGAATGGCTCGCACTGCCGGAGGAACGGCTTGCCGCAGCGACGAACGGACGCGTGTTTGAGGACCATGCGGGCGAATTTCTTGCGTTTCGGGAAGGTTTGCTTGCCTATTATCCTGAGGATGTGCGCAGAAAGAAAATGGCGGCGCGCGCGGCAGTGATGGCGCAGAGCGGGCAGTATAATTATGCGCGCTGCATGCGCAGGGGAGAATATCTGGCTGCGGAGCTTGCTCTTTCAGAGTTTGTACGCGCGGCATGCTCCCTTGTCTATTTGTTGAACCGGAAATATTGTCCTTTTTATAAGTGGATGCATAGGGGCTTACAAGACATGACAGTCTTGTCAGAAATTGGAGACATGCTGATGCTTCTGACAGATGTGACAGATTCCAAGCAGAAATGGGAGTCGGGCGAGGCGCAGGCGGACGGAAGGCTTCTGATCGTCGAGGCGGTCTGCCAGGTGATTGCGCAGGAGTTTCACGCGCAGGGACTCACAACGACGGCGGACACCTATCTTGAAGCGCATGCGGGTGAGCTGATGCGCGGCATTCAGGACGAAGCGTTAAGGGGCATGCATGTTTTACAGGATTGCTGAAACGGGTATGCTAAGGAAGCGCTGATGAAAGTGTTTTCTGATAGAATAAGTGGAATTCGTTATTTGTGTATCGGGATCAGCGGATCCGGAAAGTAATATTTTCTCCCATGTTCGGATGTGCGTAGGAATAGAAGAAATCAACGGCGAACAGGAGGCAGAGCGCGCCTAAGAGCACGTGCAGAAATTTCATGCCGCGGATACGGCGCAGCGGGAGCGTCTGCGGAATGCGTCTTAACAGAGGCAGCAGGCGGCGTTCGAGCAGCAGGCCGCCGAGTCCGAAAAACACGAAGGAGATCAGGCAGACCTTTCCGCCGATGGAAAGCGGCCAGCCGGTATAATCCCAATAGCGCACATGGCGGCGTGTCTCCAGATACAGACCGAGAAAATATTCTATTACCGTGCAGACGAGGGCGGATAAGAGAAACAGCAGGGGGAGCCGTTTTTTGAGGCGGGCGGGAATTTTTTCAAGAAAACCGGCGAGCAGGACGGCGCCGAAGCCGTAGATCGGCAGCCACGGACCATGAAAAAAGCCGCGGTTGATAAAGGAACCGTCCAGAAAAAAATAGAGCAGGATTTCCCACAAATATCCAGATACGGATACAGTGAAAAAAAGAAGCAGCATGGTAGTAAGTTGTTCGTGTGTGCGTGTGTCCTGTGTTTTCATATGGATAGTATTTCCGCAAAGCGCGAAAAAGAATGCGGGGGCGGATGGTAAATATTGTCTCTTTCACGTTGAATGCATCGGCAGGGTATGGTATGATTTTGTTGCTGCGGAGGATGATAAAGATATGGAACAGAGCTATCAGGTAAAACCATTGAATAAGAAGGGAATGTTCCGCGTGAGTGTTCCGGGGTCGAAAAGTATTACGAACCGCGCGCTGATGCTGGCGGCGCTCTCTGACGAAACATGTACGTTGGAAGGTGTTTTGTTCAGCGAGGATTCCCGCGCGTTTTTGTCCTGTCTTGAAAATCTGGGATTTCAGCTTCAGATTGAAGAAAATGACAAGCGCGTCACAATATGCGGAACCGGAGGAAAAATCCCGAAGCCGCAGGCAAAGATCCATGTGCAGAGCGCCGGTACGGCGGCTCGTTTTCTCACCGTAATGCTTGCGTTTGCAGGCGGTGATTATGAAATTCATTCCTCCGAACAGATGGCAAAGCGCCCGATGGAGCCGTTGCTGTCCATACTGGAGCAGGGCGGAGCCGAGATCGATTATCATGGCGAGAAGGGACATTTTCCGTTTACGCTTCACGCGCACGGGATGAAATTATCAGAAGTAAAAATTGACACAAGTGTCAGTAGCCAGTTTGCAAGCGCGCTCTTAATGGCGGCGGCGCTTCTGCCGGACGGACTTACCATACATATGGAAGGAAGCCGTACGGCGGGGGCATATATCCGTATGACGCTTGCCATGATGGAGCAGTTCGGACTTGCCGCGTGCAGGCAGGGGGAAAACAGTTATCATGTGGCGGGCGGACAGCGTTTCAGTAAAACGCGCTATCAGGTGGAACCCGATGTATCGGGCGCCGCATATTTTTACAGCATGGCGCCGCTTTTGGGCGTGGATGTGTTTGTGAAGGGCGTACATGAACAGTCGCTTCAGGGAGACATACAATATGTCGGGCTGTTAAGAGAGCTTGGCTGTGTTCTGGAGGATACGGAGGACGGACTCATTGTGCGCGGAGCGGATGTGATGCATTATGCCGGACTTCACGTGAATATGCGTGATTTTTCCGATCAGACCATGACGCTGGCGGCGCTTGCCGTCTATGCCGACAGTGTGACGGAAATTGTCGGTGTGAAACATATCCGCAAGCAGGAATCCGACCGCATCGCGGCAATCGCAAACGAGCTTAACCGGATGGGCGTCCGCTGTGAGGAGCTTCCGGAAGACGAGGGAATCCGCATTTATCCCGGGACGCCGAAGCCGGCGCTGGTAAAGACGTATTGCGATCATCGCATGGCAATGGCGTTTACCTTGGTCGGACTGCGCACGGAAGGGATTGTGATCGACGATCCGGGCTGCTGTAAAAAAACGTTCGAGAATTATTTTGATGTTCTGGAAGAATTGTATTAAGAAGCAATATTGAAACTTTATGGTGAAAGAAACAGTCTAATCAGTAGGCCTTACAAAGGGGAACAGTTGTGAGACAGAGCAGGGAAGAGATGATAAGCGGAATACTGATGGAAAATTACCAAAAGTATTACCGATTGGCATATAGCTATGTACGCAGCGAACAGGACGCCTTGGATATCGTACAGGAGGGAGCCTACAAAGCGATCTCCCGCGCACATACGCTGCGCAATGAGGCATTTGCGGGTACATGGATCTATCGGATCATGATGAATGAGGCGGTCAATTTTGTACGCCGGAACAGACGGGAATATACGGAGGTGCAGGAGGATATGCTGTCAAAAGAGGACAGCTATCAGGATATTGACCTGCACAAGGCGGTCGATGCGCTGACCGAGGAAGAACGGGCGATCATCACCCTGCGTTTTTTTGAGGATTTGACGATCGAACAGGTGGCGCAGGTGCTGAATCTGAATTTAAGCACGACAAAGAGCCGGCTTTATCGGGTTCTTGAAAAATTAAAGCTGGCGTTGGGTGAAAAAGAATAACTTAGAAGTTCAATAAAAACGCGAAAAATTCGGGGGGGGGTAAAAATGGATCGGAATGATGAATGGCAGCAGCTCATTGATGAGTATCGCGAAATACAAGTGCCGCAGTCTGCTCGTGACAGGATACAGGATGCGATCCTGCGCGGAAAAAAGCATGTGGCAAAGCGGCGCAGAGCGGCATATATCCGTGCGGCGGTATCCGGTGCGGCTGCAGTTGTTCTGATTCTTGTTCTTTTGCCGAATCTGAACGCGCATATGGCGGACCGGATGGGCAGAGTGCCCGTGGTCGGCGGATTTTTCAGAATGGTGACACTCAGAGAATATTCCGGTGCCCATACGGAGAGTGCCGCCGACGAAAACGGAGCGTCGATGGCATTGGATGCGGGAACTTACGAAGAACTGATCGCGGAGGACGATACGGTCTGTCAGGATGCAGATGTGGCTGCGGCTGCAGGCAGGTCCATTGCGGAGCCGACGGAAGAAGACGGGGTCGCGGCGCTTTCGGACGATCTGGGAGCTCCGGTAGAGGGAAACGGGATGGCTGAAGGCGGGTACACGGAACGGATCGTGGAGCGCTTTGAGGAAGAAAACGCCCGGGACGGCGGTCATCTGGAGCTGACGGGCTATGAGGTGGTAACGGACAGCGACGAGTGGTTTACACTGATCATTTATGCAAACGAACGCGGTGGTGCGGAGTATCGCGAGCTGCGCAGATACTACAATATCGATAAACAGCGGGATATGGTGGTGACGCTCGGTGAGCTTTATAACGGCAGGGATTATGTCACGATCATCAGCGACGAGATCCTAAGCCAGATGGAGGCGGGGAATGCGCAGAGTTCTGCGGAGGATACTGCCGCGCAGGAAACGGAGAAAGAAAAAGGTGAAATCGTCGTTTTTACACAGATCGACGAGAACCAGAATTATTATATTAATGAGGACGGCAATCTGGTGATCGTATTGGATCAAAGCCAGACGAACACCGACGAGGACGGACACAGCGAATATGTGATCCTTACGGAATTATTGGAGTGAAATACCCCGCAGCGAGCTGCGGGGTATTTCACTCTCGCGGCATTCGCCAAATGTCTGCTGCGCAGCCGCATGGCTCATTGTTCGCGGGAATAAGGAGGATGCTCAGCGTTTCATGCTGCCGCGGTCGCCGTGCAGGACGCGCTGCTGCACCGAGGCATCAGGGGAGATGAGATTTCCTTTTGCATCATAATAGGTGAGCAGGGAGGAATTTCTTGCAGGCGTGCGTCTGCCGTCCTCCGATAAAAGAGAACGGAAGTGATTGCGGTCGCCGGATTTGAGCGCATGCAAGATGCGGGCGTCGTTTGCGGCGTGCAGCTTATCCTGCGCGGCGGTATTCCCGCCGGCTGTATTGCCGCTGACCGTATTGCTGTCCGCAGCATGGTCTGTCACGGCAGCATCATCAAGGGGTTCTGTCCGGTCCGATATGTTCTCATCCTTAGGAAGCGCCTCGTCTAATTCTTCTTTTGTCAGAACCGCCGCATTTTCTTTCGCGGACGGGGTTTCCCATATGGCAGTCCAAAGCTCCCGCAGAAACTGTCGCGCGCGGGCTAAAAAAGTGCGCAGAACTTCCGTAAAGGACGGTTCTGCCGAAGCCGCCTTCCGGTAGGATGAGGGATTCGTTTCCGTCAGCTCTTTCAGCTCCAAAGCGGCAGCAGCCTGAAAAGAGCCTGCCTGCTTTTTTGCCGCCTCATCGGTCTTGTCATCTTTTTCGGAGGACGGCTCGTAAAGCACGCCCTCATCGGCATAATCTAAATTAAATTTTCCTTTTTCTGTATTCGAGCCGTCAATCTTTTTGGACTGTTTTTGCCTTTGATAGTCCTGATAGACCGAATCGCGGATCGGATCGATCATAGTTTTCTCCCAATCGTTGTTTTTTTGCAGATAATCTTATATAATTATATCGGTATTGTAACAAAGAAACTAAGGGTTACGCAAGAAAAAAGGAGGAGTCACTTTATGGAAGAGTTATTATCGCTGCCGGTCATCATTACGGTCGTTGCCGTACTGCTGGTCGTGATCTTATTTGCAATCGGGTATGTGAAAGCGCCGCCCGATATGGCGTTTATTATTTCCGGTATAAAGAAAAAATCAAAGATCGTGATCGGAAAAGCGAGCATCCGCATTCCGTTTTTTGAGCGGCTGGATAAGCTGAACCTGCGTCTGATCCCGATCGACGTCAAGACGAGCAACGCAGTGCCGACGGCGGATTACATCAACATCAACGTGGATGCGACCGTCAATGTCAAAATCAGCAATGAGCCGGATAAGCTGCGGCTTGCCGCTGAGAATTTCTTAAATAAAAACACCGAATATATCGCAAGCGTGGCAAGAGAGGTGTTAGAGGGTAATGTCCGTGAGATCGTCGGTAAAATGAAGTTGGAGGAGATGGTCTCCGACCGCCAGAAATTCGCGACACTGGTAAAAGAGAACGCGGAGCCGGATTTGGCTGCGATGGGACTCGACATCATCAGCTTTAACGTACAGAATTTTGTGGATGGTAACGAAGTCATTGAAAACCTCGGTATTGACAATATTGTAAAGATCAAAAAAGCGGCGGCGATCGCCCGTGCCGAGAGTGAGAGAGATATTAAAGTAGCGCAGGCGTCGGCGGATAAGGAGTCGAACGACGCAGCCGTTGCCGCGCAGACGGAGATCGCGAAGCGTCAGAACGAGCTGGCGATCAAGAAATCAGAGCTGCAGCAGGAATCCGACACGAAAAAGGCGATGGCGGATGCGGCATACGAGATTCAAAAAGAGGAACAGCGTAAGACGATCGAGATCACGACGGCGAACGCGGATATTGCGCGTCAGGAGCGGGAGATCGAGTTAAAGCAGAAAGAGGTTGCCGTTAAGGAGCATGCGCTTGAGGCTGAGGTCAAGAAACAGGCGGAAGCGGATCGCTACGCGGCACAGCAGAGAGCGGATGCGGCGCTTTATCAGAGACAGAAGGAAGCGGAAGCAAAGCAGTTTGAGGTGCAGCATGCCGCAGAGGCAAGACAGTTCGAGATCGAGAGAGAAGCGCAGGCAAGAAAAGCGCAGGCAGAAGCGGAGCGCTACGCGAAGGAGCAGGAGGCAGAGGGTATCCGCAAGGTCGGAGAGGCAGAGGCAGCCGCAATTCAGGCGAAGGGTCTTGCCGAGGCGGAGGCAATGGAAAAGAAAGCCGAAGCGTATGCGAAGTACAATAAGGCGGCCGTGGCGGAGATGATGATTCAGGTATTGCCTGAGGTAGCGGCGAAGATCGCCGAACCGCTTGGACAGATCGATAAGATCACGATCATCGGCGGTGAAGGAAGCGCAAACGGCGTGGAGCAGGTTGCCGGAAATGTGCCTGCCGTGATGGCAAAGCTGTTTGAAAGCATGAAAGAGACCACCGGCATTGACTTAGCGGAGATCGTTAAGGCGGACACCTACGACGCGAAGGTGAACCGCAACGTGAACCTGACAGGTCTTGATGACGTTCATGTGGTTGTGGAACCGAAAGAAACATTATAGCCCCATTGCTCGGCAGATCAGATATAAAAGACCGAGATGGACGGGGTAGAATGCGTAAAAAACATATTTGAGACTGAGTCCGCGCTGCCCGTTATATTTAGAGATCGGAATGAGCATGAGGAATGCCGTGACTTCCGAAACGTCCATGAGTGTCAGGCAAATACAACCTGCAAGCATGGATCTTACGGGGTGTTTGCGGAGTGCATACATCAGGGCGATCGTGATAACGCCCATGCCGGCATAGTCGGTCTTGAGCAGATCGGCGGCATACGCCGCGAAGCAAAGGATTGCGAGATCCGCACCGATGATCTGAGCCCGCAAAAGTCCGTGCTTTTTGGATATGAGAATGAGAATCAGCGCGGTAACGGCGCTATAGATGCCGGCGCATAGGATCCAATATTGAAATGCGCTCAGCCCCGGATCGAGGAAATTACCAATCAGCGCATACGTAATATCATCGAGCAGGAGACTGCCGTAGCCGCCGACACAGACAATGCCGGCGATCAGACAGATCATGCCCGGCACACCGCCTCTGAGCCGCTCGAGGCGTTCCTGAAAAAAGGAAAAAGCGCACATTGCGAGCAGACCGAGGAACAGGGTAAAGAATACGTTCTGATAGCCTGTATAAAACCATTTCCCGCGAAAAGCGAAATCAAAAGGGATCTCGGAGACGAGGGCAAACAGAAACAGGCGCAGCGCGTATTTGATGCGGTTGTGCGTATGTAGGAAGCCTTCCACAAGCAGGAAACAGAAAATGGGAAAGCCAAAGCGGCCGATCAGGCGCATCGTCATATAGGAGAAATAAAGAAGCCTGTGTCCGGCGATCCATGCCGGCATCAAATCATTGTTTGACATGGCGAGCATGTAACCCTCGCGCATCATCATGCGTTCCAGGATGACGGCGGCAGTGTGATCGATCAGCATGGCAATGATGGCGATCAGCTTGATCGTGCTTCCGGTGAATCCTTTTTTGGCAGGGGATGAGAACGCGGCGCCTGTAGCGCCCGCTGTTGTGGAATTTGCAGTAGTCATAATAAAAACTCCTTATTGTGTAGATTTGCCCAATGGGAGTCTCCCGATGGGATTTCCCATTATATGCGGGCGACATTATTCTATAACAATCAAAGAGACAGGTCAATCATTGCGATAAAATAAAAAGGACGGAGGGTATAGATTGAAAAATCAAAGATTTTTCAATCGGTGAGATTTGTGCTGGCGCCCAAACTCGCGGGCTTCGGTAAGAATGGAGGATTTTTATGGAAAAACAGTATCAAAAGGTGCATTTGGGTAAGGCGGCATGCGGACTTGACTTAGGAGACGGCAGCGAGCGCGCAGAGTATGTGAATCAGGATTATATTTTATGGAAGCTGAAACGGCCGCACCGCTGCGTCAACATCATGTATACGCTGTATCCGCACGATGAACAGTGGCCGCAGCGTATCAGCGAAGCATGTAAGGATATGGAGATTCATTTTCAGTGGGATTATCCGTATGACGATTATTTCCCGTATGGGGTGGACGGGCAGCCTTTTGAGCAGATGAAGGATATTCGCAGGCACGGACAGGATGTGCTGTTGACGCTGACCGTGGACTGCGGGCTTTCGGATGAGGAGCTGCGCGCGGTCGCACGCGACTTGCGGCAGTTCGGCAGAATGCGCATCCGCATCAATCATGAATGTACGGGGGATTGGTTTACGCACAATAAGCGTTACAGCTTTGAGGAGATCGGACAATTTTTCGTGCGCTTTGACCGGATCATCAAGGAGGAAGCGCCGAACGTGCAGACGATCCTCTGCGCGGGATTTTTGAAAGATGACGGCTCGGAGATGGAGCAGGAGAAAGCGCTCATAGACGCGTACAAGGCGGCGGATATCTGGTCGGCGGACCGTTATCTTGCGCTTCATTACGGCTGGCCTTACGACATTGCGGAGGTCGGCGGCGGACAATATACCGCGACAAGTGTGGATGATACATTTGAAGCCTACAAAAAGACGGCGGCGTATTTGACGAAGCTTTGCGGTGCAAAGCCGATGACGACGGCGGAGTTTAATGTGGACGGCGATGTGACCGGAGCGGCAGAGCAGGGCGAGGCGGTGAAGCGCTTTGCGTGGAGAGTGCGCGACGAGAAGGCGGATTGGTTTCAGGGCATTTCCATGTATCAGTTCCGTGACAGGGGAAGGCTTGGCTTGGAGCAGGAGGACCCGAATAACAAGGCGGTCGGCATTGAACAGCCGCTGCTAAAGGATTATCAGGAGATTCTTGCAGATCCGTATTTTAATCCGGTCATGACTGCGGGAGAGCAGGCGCAGTTTCCTGCGGTACTGCGCTGGGGCGGCTCGGAGGATGCGGACGGCATCTGCGTTCCGGTCACGTTTGAGAAGCAGCCGGATTTCTGTGAGATCACGATCGAGGATGAGATCGGCATGATGCTTAACGTAAACGGACGCTGGTTTTATAAAGCGCCAGCGACGAAGACGATCGATCTGATGCCGGCGTTTTGGGAGAATCCGGTCGCGGCAGGACAGACGGTTACCGTATCCATGTTTGCGCCGCCTGCGGACGGCATCAATCCGGTGACGGACAAAGAGGACTGGGCGACGAATTATTATGCCGAGTTAAAGAGCGCGCCGCAGTTTAGAATCCGTTATGAAGTACCGGGTAAGGTCGGGTGATAAGAAGAGGGGCGAGTGTATGCGCGAAAAAGGAGCGTCTGCCGTGACGGTGATCGGCGGAGGCGACGGACCCACCAGTATTTTTTTGGCAGGCGGAGGAAAAACAAAAGAGAAGAATCTGTTCCGCAGATGGAAGAGGACGTATCATAATATCCGGCGGAAGCGGAAGCGTGCGAGAGCGGCAAGGAGCATTCGGCCCGGCGCGCACAGCATGGACGAGCTTGCGGCATATATGATCGAACGCTACGGCGCGGTTGAGGTGCCGCACGACGATGCGACCTATCTTGAGAATTGCAAAAATATGCGGGTGGCGCTTGCGATGAAGTATCATCCGGAGCTGGTGGGGGAAAGGCCCCAAAAGCCGGACAGAGAAGCGTTGCAAAAGATGGGGGAAGAAGAACGGAAGCAGGTATTAGAGAAGTTCATGGAGGAGTGCACGCGCATACAGGAGCGTGCCGCTGCGTTGGCAGAAAATAGGGTGCCGATGGACTATCGCTGTTATAAGATCACGCTGGGCGAATGGAGCGAGGTCCATATCGAACTGGAAAAAGAACATGGTCTTTTGATGGGCGGATGCAGTGCGTCAAATATGCGCCGCCACGGAGGAAAGCGGCTCATGAAGCAGGCGCAGGGTATCATGGCGGATATTCACCGTTATTACGGCGTGACCGAGGAGGACATCCGGCAAAAAAACGAGCGGTATAAGGACCTGCTCGTCGTGCTGACGGAAGCGATGTAGAAAAAGAGGGACAGTGCATGCGCGTTTTGCGATGCGCTGTCCCTGTTATTCATGACAATAGAATCCTCGCGAAGCGTGGATTCTATTGTTGTTTAGGAGACAAACAGCATGCCCACAAGGCGGACGAGCAGGGCGGCGAGCCATGCGATCACGCATTGTCCGATGACGACGGCGCATGCCCATTTCGCGCCAAGCTCCCGCCTGACTGCGGCGATCGCCGCAACACAGGGGGTATAGAGCAGACAGAATACAAGCAGCGAAGCAGCGTTGACCGGCGTCAGAAGCCCATAGAGCAAGGCCTCGGAAGGAATGAGCACGGAGAGCGTTGCCACAACGCTTTCTTTCGCCATAAAGCCGGTGATCAGCGCCGTCGAAATCCGCCAGTCCCCAAAACCGAGCGGCGTAAAGATTGGCGCGATCAGTCCCGCAAGAAGCGCAAGTATGCTGTCCTGCGAGTCGGAAACCATATTAAAGTGCAGGTTGAATGTCTGCAAAAACCAAATCACGATCGTGGCGATAAAAATGACCGTGAACGCCCGCTGCAGGAAATCTTTTGCTTTATCCCACAAAAGCTGCATGACATTTTTGAAGCCCGGCAGACGGTAGTTGGGTAGCTCCATGACAAACGGGACAGGTTCACCGCGAAACAGGCTGTTTTTCATGATGAGTGCGGCGAGAATGCCGACCGCGATGCCGCCGAAATAGAGCAGGATCATGATAAGCGCGCCGAAACGCGGGAAAAACGCCGCCGTAAAAAAGCCGTAGATCGGCAGCTTGGCGGAGCAGCTCATAAAGGGCGTGAGCAGGATCGTCATTTTGCGGTCGCGCTCGGATGAGAGCGTCCGGCTTGCCATAACACCGGGAACCGTGCAGCCGAAACCGATGAGCATCGGCACGATGCTGCGCCCGGAAAGTCCGATCTTGCGTAATAATTTATCCATTACAAAAGCAACGCGCGCCATGTAGCCGCTGTCCTCCAACATGGATAAAAAGAAAAACAGCGTCACGATGATCGGCAGAAAACTTAAGACGCTGCCGACGCCGTTAAAAATGCCGTCGATGAGGAGCGAATGCAGGGCCTGGTTAACGTGACCCGCCGTGAGTGCGGCGTCGGTGATGCCAGTCAGCCAGTCAATGCCCATGGCGAGCAGATTTTGGAGTCCTAAGCCGATGACATGGAACGTCAAAAAGAACACAAGCGCCATGATGCCGATAAATGCTGGGATGGCAGTGTATTTTCCGGTCAGGAAGCGGTCGATCTTACGGCTTCTGATATGCTCCTTACTCTCCCCTGCCTTGATGACGGTATCGCTGCATATTTTTTTGATAAAATGAAAACGCATATCCGCGATGGCGGCCGCGCGGTCAAGTCCGCGTTCTTTTTCCATCTGTACGATGGCATGCTCCAGCATATCTAACTCATTTTCATCTAAGGCAAGCGCATCCAGAATATTTTGGTCTCCCTCCACAATTTTGGACGCAGCGAAGCGGATCGGAATCTCCGCGTTTTTGGCGTGATCCTCGATCAAATGCATGATGCCGTGGATGCACCGGTGCACGGCGCTTCCCTCATCATCGGCGCTGCAAAAATCCATGCGCTGCGGACATTCCTGATATTTAGCGACATGGACGGCGTGCTCGATCAGCTCGTGGATACCTTCGTTTTTGGCTGCGGAGATCGGCACGACGGGAACGCCGAGTGCTTCTTCCATCTCATTGATTAGGATGGAGCCGCCGTTTTCGCGCACTTCATCCATCATATTGAGCGCAACGACCATGGGAATGTTTAATTCCATGAGCTGCATTGTCAGGTAGAGGTTTCGTTCGATGTTGGAGGCGTCCACGATGTTGATGATGCCCTTCGGCTTTTCCTTCAGGATGAAGCCGCGTGTTACAAGCTCCTCATTGCTATAGGGAGACATGGAATAAATACCGGGAAGATCGGTGATGAGCGTATTCGGATAACCCTTGATCACGCCGTCCTTTCGATCCACCGTGACACCGGGGAAATTGCCGACGTGCTGATTGGAACCTGTTAAGCGGTTAAACAGCGTGGTCTTTCCGCAGTTCTGGTTTCCCGCAAGCGCGAAGGTGAGCGTTTCGGAATCGGGGAGGGGGTGTTCTTCCTCCTTGCTGTGGTATTTGCCGCCCTCGCCGAGACCGGGGTGCGGAATGGGTTTATTATTTCGTTCTTTTTGTACCTGTTCCACGGCAGGCGACGCTTCGGTGATCGTGATCTGCGCGGCGTCGGCAAGGCGCAGCGTCAGTTCGTAGCCGTGAAGCAACAGTTCCATCGGGTCGCCCATCGGGGCGAATTTGACCAAAGTCACCTCTGCGCCCGGAATTAAGCCCATGTCGAGAAAGTGCTGCCGCAGCGCACCCTCCCCTCCGACGGAAAGGATGACGGCGGATTTTCCGATTGCCAAGTCTTTGAGTGTCATGAAAAAGCCTCCTTCGGCGTATGTATCTTGGTTTGTATCATACAAATCGCGTTTCTTTTATGTATAGCAGCAGGGGAAAAGCAGAACGCTGCCAGATGAGTTTTCATTTATTGTAGCACATTGGGGTGGGGATAGCCATATCATTGTTAAAGGAATAAATGAAAACCCCTGAGACAATCGTATGTTGTCTCAGGGGCGTATCAAGTCATATGTCAGAATTGTGTTAAGGCGTTCCGGAACTAAAACTGTGGCGAGGATGAGAGTCATCCTCCAATATATTATCGATGGGAACGGTAGTGACGGATTCTTCGATAAAGATGTCCGGCATATCCTCCGGCGCATTTCTTTTGTTTTTATTGGATAGAAGCACAAAGCCGCATACAAAGCAAACAAGTAAAAGAAGGGCTGACGCGCCGATTATAATTTTTCGTTTCATGAATCAATACCTCGCTTTCATGCATGTGGGTTAAAAGGCATAATATCCCTCGTAATGAATGGTAACATTAGAGAGATTTTCGATTGCAAAAGAAAAGTGTCCGTTATAGCCAACGGTGAGGGCTCCGTTCCAGCCGTTAGTTGTTGTGGAATCTGTAGAAAAACTGTAAGTATTATTATCTCTGTCATACAGCCCGAGACGACTAAGATATCCGGCGCCGGAAGGGTCTTGTGAGATATTTACGATGATGCTGTCTCCTGCAAGAAAGGAGTGACTGCCCTTGGCAATAGCGATGCTGTCCGCAGATATATCATGATTCCATATGTATGCAATAGCATAGGTCGTCATTGCCATGATGTTTGCATCTGTAAAAGGTTCAAAATAGCCCATAATCTCGCCGTCATCAGTATAAAGTTCATAAACTGTGATTCCGGCAGTGCGCTTTTCGGAAATTTCCTATTCCAAATCGAAAGAATAATCTTGCGCGTGTACGGTAGGTAAATCTGTCAGTAAAATGTTTGAGCATAACATAGCGACAATGATAATTGCTTTAAGCTTTCGAGATGCGTTTTTCATGATTTTCCTCCTTTAAAAAATATTAAATGAAATATTTAATTGCAAGAAAAGTATAGTTGAATAACCGGATTCTGTCAATGGACATTTATAGAAACGTTTTGAATTGATAAAAATTTTTGAAAATATTTCTGAAAAATACTTGCAATATGGTATGGGGAGAAGTTACTATAAAGGTGATTCTTCATAAATAAATCATTACATATAGGAACGGGTGAAGAGTGATGGAAAAAAAGAAAACAATACTTATAGCAGACGATGCGGACATTAACCGCGAGATATTGAAGGTAGTCTTTAAGGAGCAGTTTCGGATCCTTGAGGCGGCGGACGGCGCGCAGGCGATCGAGATTCTGGATGCCGGACATGACGAGATCGTGATGCTGTTCCTTGACCTGATGATGCCGAAAAAGAACGGCTTAGAGGTCATGGAGCATATGACGGAAAAAGGCTATATGGATCGGATTCCCGTTATCATGATCACGGGAGAGGCAACGGCGGAGTCCGACTTAAAGGCGTACGAGTACGGAGCGTCGGATATTATTTATAAGCCGTTTAACGCGAAGGTCGTTATGCGCCGTACATTAAACGTGCTGGAGCTGTTCGAGAAGCGTATCGATATGGAGGCGAAGCTGGAGGAGCGGACGAATAAGCTTGTCGATATGCAGAAGCGGCTGGAAAAGAATAACGAGTTCTTGATCAATGCCTTAAGCTCCGTTGTCGAGTTCAGAAGTTTGGAGTCGGGCGAGCATATTAAGAGAGTCAAATATTTCACGCGGATTCTTATGAACTATATGATGAAATTTCATCCGGAATACGGGTTGACCAAGGAACAGGTCGATTTGATCGTCAATGCGTCCGCACTGCATGACATCGGAAAGATCACGATTCCCGACAGTATTTTGTTAAAGCCCGGAAAGCTGACCTCGACGGAGTTCGAGCAGATGAAGAAGCATACGACGAACGGCTGTGATCTTCTGGAGCGGTTTAAGCAGGAGGAGAGCGAATTTTATAAGTACTGTTATGATATCTGCCGCCACCACCATGAGCGCTATAACGGCAAGGGTTATCCTGACGGTCTGAAGGGTGAGGAGATCCCGATCTGGGCGCAGGTCGTATCCATCGTGGATGTCTATGACGCATTGGTGAGCAAGCGTGTTTACAAGATGGCATATCCGGCGGAGGAAGCCGTTCACATGATACATAACGGAGAGTGTGGAGAGTTCTCGCCGAAGGTAATGCATTGCTTTGATATGGCAAAAGACGATCTGTTTGAGATCGGAGAGGGAATTTCGTATGTGGATGCCGCTACTGCAATGACGCGGCTCACGGACACTGCGCTGTAAGGATAGTGTGACAAATAGAACAACAGCCTGATACGGAATCGGGATAAGATTCTGTATCAGGCTGTTTTCATGTTATGAAGGGTAAACGCGGGTTAGGTCAATTGCAGAACTTCGGCTTCAATTTTTTTTAATTCATCGAGTGATAGTGCCGGAACACAGTCCGCGATCTCATCAAGTGTCATTTTACCCTTTTTAATCAATTTTTCGGCAGTTTCTCTTGCGGTTTCTTTTGCGGTCTTTTTAGCTGTGCTGTCTTCAATATCCTTTGTATAAGCTTTCAATATCTGCTCGTCATCAAATAATGTCATCATCATATCCACAACCTCCTGTTCTTTGGTTTCTAAGTATTCTTTTAGAACATCTCGATCTTTACAGATACGAATGGTTTCGGTTATTGCCTGTTTCGTATTCCCATATTGTTAAGTATAGAAAAAAACGGCTTTCTTTACAATAAAATTCATATGAAAATATGCACCAATAATATCCTGTTATCACAAAAAACAAATAGCAACCTGTATTTTATGTGATTGACGGCTTGTCGCCGCTTTGATAAAATAGAAAAGATAAGGGAGGGTATTACGGTGAAGCAGGTGAAATGGGATGATAGATATAAGCTTGGTGTGGATTTGATCGATAAGGAGCATAAACAGCTTTTTGCAACGATGGATCGGCTCTTGAAGCTCAGTGAGAACGAAGAAAAAAGCGAGTGGGCATGCCGGGAAGGGGTGAAATATCTAAAAAATCACTCTCTGGAGCATTTTGAGCATGAAGAAAGCTATATGGAGTCGATCGGCTACAGTGAGTATGCGGTACATAAACGTCTGCATAATGATTTTCGCAATAATACGCTGCCGGCGCTTGAGAAAGAGATGGAGGAGTCCCAATATTCATTGGATTCCATCCGGCATTTTTTAAGCGTTTGTATCGGCTGGGTGGTCGGGCATACGATATCGGAGGATTTGGCGATCGCGGGAAGAAAAAGCAGCAAATGGTTGGAAATCCCGCAAGAAAAAGAGCAGGAGATCATGGAACAGGATATTATTCAGCTGCTTCATGAGTTGTATCGGCTGGATGCGAGAATGATCAGCAGTCAGTATGCCGGAGAGAATTTCGGAAAAATGATCTGCTGCCGTTTTACTTACCGCGGCGAGAAGAAGGAAAAGTGGGAGATCACGCTTGTTTATGAGGAAAAGCTTCTGTTAAAGATCGTGGGGGCGATTTTTAATACGGAATATAAAAGAGTGGACGAAATGGTAATCAATATCGGCAGGTACCTTTCAAAACAGTTTATGGAACGAATCAGGGAAAGTTTACCGGCGCTGGCTTCGTTTACATTGGAAAAAGAAAATCTGTTGACCTATGAGCAGCTTGAGGATTCCTTTGAACGCACGCAGCCGGCCTGCAGCCTGCTGTTTGATACGGGCGAGGGCTATTTTGCGTTTTGCGCGGCATCTGCCGAGATTGTCCGCGGCAAGAACGCGGCGGGCATTAACCACGAAAATGCAATGGCCACGGTCAAACAATATTTGGAGAAAGAGAATGCTTCATGGGAACAGCAAAAGAAAAAGATTCTGGTCGTGGATGATTCGGATTTAGTACGGAGCAAGATCGTGGAGCTTTTTGCGGATGATTATGATGTAACGGAGGTTGCCTCCAGTATGACCGCGATTCAAAGTATTGCGGTAAACAGACCGGATCTGGTTCTCTTAGATTATGAAATGCCTGTCTGTGACGGAAGGCAGACCTTGGAAATGATGCGTTCGGAAAAGGCGACGGCAAACATTCCGGTTATTTTTCTGACCGGAAGGGGCGACAGAGAGAGCGTGAAAAAAGTGATGGATCTAAAGCCGGAAGGTTATCTTCTAAAGGCGATGCCGGAGGACATCATCAAAAAGAGCGTGGATGCTTTTTTTGCGAATAGAAAATAAAAAGTGCTATGTAAAACCGAAAACGGGGAAAACTGATTTTTTTCAGCTTCCCCGTTTTTTATGCAAGAAAAAAGCCCTAGAACCCGCATAAATGCAAGCCCTAAGACTTCCCGTGCACCGCCAGGGGCTCGAACCCTGGACACCCTGATTAAGAGTCAGGTGCTCTACCAACTGAGCTAGCGGTGCGTCCTGTTTTCTGACAGTGGAAACTGTGCAGAGCGCTTTCTGTTATTTACAACGCAAGAGTTATTATAGTATAATGCTTTTTGTTTGGCAAGCTTTTTTTTCAAATTTTTCAAAAAACAGGAAATAAAGGGTATTTCAGGTAGTAAAATCATGCGAAATGGAGGAAAAACGGATGATACGGGAAAGAATTAAGGCGCTGCAGGAACTGATAAGGGAGCGGGGGATCGATCAATATGTCATTCCCTCGGACGATTACCACAGCTCGGAGTATGTACATGAGTATTTTAAGTGTAGGGAGTACATGTCGGGATTTACCGGTTCGGCGGGAACCCTGATCGTGGGTAAGGACAGCGCGGGCCTGTGGACCGACGGCAGATATTTTCTGCAGGCGGAGGAGCAGCTGAAAGGCAGCGGGATCGTGCTCTATCGCTCAGGTGAAAAAGGCGTCCCGACAATAAAGGAATACCTTACGGATGCGCTTGCGGACGGAGGCGTGCTTGGATTTGACGGGCGTGTCATCACAAAATCGTTTGTGGACAGACTGTTTGCGTCGCTGAACGAGCGCAAGCGGGGGGCGTCTGATTCGGTGACGCTCCATTACGATGAGGATTTGGTTGACAAGGTGTGGAAGGATCGCCCGGCGCTTGCTGCAGAGCCGGCGTATGAGCTGGACGTTTGTTATACCGGCGAGAGCCGTGCGGATAAGCTTGCGCGCGTCCGCGCCGAGCTTGCAAAGCGGGAAGCAGACTGCCTGATCCTAACAAGCCTGGACGACATTGCATGGCTGCTCAATATCCGGGGCGGCGACGTTGCATATAATCCGGTCGTGCGTTCCTATCTTCTATTGGAAAAGGCCGGCGGTATTTTATACATGGATCTAAAAGCATGTCCGCCGGAACTGACCGCCTCGCTGAAAAATGACAATATTGTCATTAAGGAGTATCACGCGATCTATGACGATGTACAGGCACTTGATGACGGCGTGGTCGTACAGTGGGACGAGCAGGTTGTCAATTATGCGCTGATCCAAAAACTGAATCCGGGATGTACGGTCGTTCCTTATGAGAATCCGACGCTGCTCTTTAAGGCGTGCAAAAATCAGATCGAGGTAGAAAACATGCGCAAAGCGCATATAAAGGACGGTGTGGCGCTGTGCAAGTTCCTTTGTTGGCTGGATAAGGCGGTGCCGGAAGGAAATGTGACAGAGCTGTCAGCAGCGGAAAAGCTCGAGGCATTTCGCTGTGAGCAGGAGAATTACCGGGGACAGAGTTTTGAACCGATCATCGGCTATGGTGCGCATGGCGCGATCATTCATTACAGTGCGACAGAGGAGAGCAGTGTGACGTTAAAGCCGGAGGGCTTTGTGCTCATGGATACGGGCGGGCAGTATCTGGAGGGTACGACCGACGTGACAAGAACCGTTGCGCTCGGGGAACTGACGGATGAACAAAAGAAGCATTTTACGGCGGTCTTAAAGGGAAACCTGAATCTGGCGTCAGCGGTATTCATGGAGGGAACGACGGGCTTAAATCTTGATTTTTTGGCGAGAAAAGCATTGTGGGAGATGGGGCTTGATTATCGTCACGGTACGGGGCATGGCGTCGGATATTTCCTAAATGTTCATGAGGGACCGAATGCGTTCCGCTTGAAAGCTGCAACAGGAAGGGAAACAAAAACGCCGTTCGTGGAAGGCATGATCACATCGGACGAACCGGGCGTGTATTTTGACGGTCAATATGGAATCCGGCTGGAAAATCTCATTGTCTGCTGCAAGGACCGTATGACGGAGTACGGACAGCTTCTGCGTCATGAATATCTGACGATGGCGCCGTTTGACTTGCGCGCGGTGGAGCCGTCGATGCTGACGGAGGAGGAAAAGGCGGCGCTGAACGCCTATCATAAGAAGATTTATGATACGATCAGCCCAATGTTAAATGAGGAAGAACAGGAATGGCTTGCGCAGGCGACGAAGGCAGTGTGAGAAAGGTTCCGCGAAGCGGAACTTTTCTCACACCAAAGAATGCCTTGAAAAGCAGGCATTCTTCGCATGAATTTGAGAGAGGAAAAAGTAATGATTTTTGACACGCATGCACATTATGATGACAGTGTGTTTGACGAAGACCGCGATGAACTGCTTCGCGGGATGGCGGGAAACGGGATCGGCACGATCGTCAATATCGGGGCGAGTATCAAAACGAGCGCGGCAACGGTGGCGCTGACGGAGCGTTATCCTTTTTTATACGGGGCGGTGGGGGTGCATCCGTCCGAGACGAATGCCCTGTCGGAGCGCGATATGGAGCAGCTCTTAAGCGACTGCGCGCACCCGAAGATCGTGGCGGTCGGGGAGATCGGGCTGGATTATCATTATCCCGATACGAACCGGGAGCTTCAGCAGCGCTGGTTTGTGCGTCAGCTTGAACTGGCAAGGGAAGTGCGGCTTCCGGTCGTGATTCATTCGCGGGATGCGGCGAATGATACGATGCAGATCATGAAAGAGCAGCATTGCGAGGAGATCGGCGGCGTCGTACATTGTTTTTCTTATTCCAAGGAGCTTGCGCTGCAATATGTGGATATGGGATTTTATATCGGCGTCGGAGGTGTGATCACATTTTCGAATGCAAAAAAGCTTGTGGAGGCGGTGAAGGCGGTTCCGCTGGAGCGTATCGTGCTGGAGACGGACGCGCCGTATCTTTCGCCGGCACCGGAGCGCGGCAGCCGCAATCATTCGGGAAAGCTTTGGCTTGTGGCGGAGAAGCTTGCCGATCTGAAAGACGTGACGGTACAGGAGCTGATCCGCATCACGGAGGAGAATGCCCGCAGGCTATACCGCATCTGACGTTCTTTTTTTACGGAATGGGATACTACCGCAGAATGATCTGCCGCCAATGGCGGCAGATCCGGAAAGGAGAATGCTGCAATTATGGCAGATCTTGGCGATCCGCAGAATACAATTGCGGTTTTACAGAAATATCAATTTCATTTTCAAAAAAAATTCGGACAGAATTTTCTGATCGATAAGCGTGTGCTCGGGCGGATCATGGATGCGGCCGAAATCGGGAAAGATGACTGCGTGATCGAGGTCGGCCCGGGTATCGGAACCATGACGCAGTATCTTGCAGAGCGGGCGAGGGAGGTTGTGGCAGTCGAGATCGACAAAATGCTCATTCCGATCTTGGAGGACACGCTTTCCGCGTACGGGAATGTGACCGTGTTAAACGAGGATATTCTCAAGGTGGATATTGGCGCGCTCGTGCAGGAAAAAAATCACGGGCAGCCCGTTAAGCTTGTGGCGAATCTTCCTTACTACATTACGACGCCGATCATCATGGGGCTGCTGGAGAGCGACGTGCCGATCGAGAGCATCACGGTCATGGTGCAGAAGGAGGTTGCGGAGCGTATGCAGGCGAAGCCGGGGACAAAGGATTACGGCGCGCTCTCGCTTGCCGTGCAATATTATGCAAAGGCGGAGGTTGTCGCTAACGTGCCGCAAAATTGTTTTATCCCGCGTCCGCAGGTCGGCAGCGCAGTCATCAGGCTGACCTGTTACGAGAAGCCGCCCGTGGAGGTGAAGGATGCCGGGCGCATGTTTGCCGTAATACGCGCCGTATTCAATCAGAGGCGGAAGACGATGGTGAACAGCATTGCGAATGCAAAGGAGCTTGGCGTTTCAAAAGAGCAGGCGCTGTCCGCATTAGAGCGGATGGGAGAGAGCCAGACCGTGCGGGGAGAGACATTTTCGCTGATACAGTTTGCGCAGTTTACCGATTTTCTTTTAGATTCGTGAAAGTCTATTTTGACATTGTGGTATGCGTATGATACACTTAGCTAGAAAGTGTATATATAGTGGATTTTCACAGAATGACCTATTAAAAAGCACAAGCTGTAGATTTATGAGGTGGCTGCCTTGGATAAGTATGAATACAAGTTACGGGCGGAGGAGATCAAGGATCTGATCGCCCAAAAAGAATATGCGGAGGCAATGGCGATCGCGGATACCATTGACTGGCGCAGAGTCAAGAATATTTCCATGCTGACAGTAGTCAGCGATCTCTATAAGATCAACCGAAAATATGATGTCAGCCGCGACATGCTCCTGTTAGCGTATGACAGACATCCGGGCGGCAGGACGATCGTGTACTCCCTCTGCGAGCTGTCCATCAAGCTGGGGGAGTTCGTGCAGGCAGTTGAATATTATAAGGAATTTGTGCGCGTTGCGCCGAATGACAGCGGACGCTTTATCTTAAAGTATAAGATTTACGATGCGCAGGAGGTTTCTCTTGAGGAGCGCATTCATGTGCTGGAGGAGTTTAAGGCAGCCGATTATCGGGAGAAGTGGGGGTATGAGCTGGCGTTTCTGTATCACCGTGCAGGTTTGGAACGTCAATGCGTGGCGGAGTGCGATGAGATCATCATCACGTTCGGCGAAGGCAAATATGTCGTAAAGGCAATGGAGCTCAAAATGCTGCATCAGCCGCTCACGCCCGTCCAGCAGGAGATGTATGATAATCGCAATGGAAAGAAGGCTTCCGTCGCGCAGAAGAGTAAGCAGCAGCCTGCGGCAGCCCGCGGGAACGCGGCGGTGCAGCAGGCTGCTGCCGCACCGGGCGGAGAGCTGGATATTCATGTAAAGACGCTGGATATGGGGAATAAATATAATACGCTCAATATTCAGGAAGCGCTTGCGAACAGCATGAAGGAGATCATGGCGAAGGATGCGCTGGACGCGGAGGCACAGCGCAAGCAGGCGGAAGCGGAGTACAGAAGGGCGGAAGCACAGCGCAGACAGGCCGAGGAACAGAGCAGGCTGGAAGAAGAGCAGCGCAGGCAGGCGGAGGAGCAGTATAAGCTCGAAGAAGAACAACGCCGACTGGCGGAAGTGGAGATGCGGCGCAGAGCGGCGGAGGCACAGCGCCTTGCGCTGGAAAAAGAAAAGCTTGCCATTGAACGCGAGCGGCTTGCGTTAGAGCAGGAGCGTCTGGCGATGCAGGCGGCGAGCCAGAAGAGCGGAACGGATTCTGCGGAGGAGATGAAGGAGATCACATTCGGCACAGAGCAGCCGCTTGCTTTTGACCCGAATATGGATGCGGAGAGTCTGGTGCGGGATATGGCGGAACGCGCAGCGATGACGGCGGAAAGCTACGACCACATTTTATCGATGGAAAACGACGGGCAGATCAGTTTGGTCGTACCGGAGCAGTCGCGTGTGGAAAAGCAGATCACGGGACAGCTCAGTATAGAGGAAGTGCTGAAGGAATGGGAGCGCATGAAGCGCGCGAGCGACCAGAAGAGCATGGATGACTTAAAACAGCGCGTCATGCAGCAGACAGGCGAAATGTTCACCGCGTTTGACAAAAGCGCAAAGTCGGGACTTTTAGAGGGTCTGGAGGATGAGAACAGCACCCTGTCCAATCTGCCGTTCGAACCGATCGCGCCGCCGCCGAAGCCGAAAACGGATGTAGAGATTTTTGCGGAGTCGGTGTTGGTGGACGACGGTCTGGAGGGAGAGGACCTTCCGGAAGTGGAGGAGCTTGCCGAGATTGCGGACGTCTCCGACACATCGGAATTTGAAGCATTAGAGAATCTGCCGGCGGAGGAAGAAACGGAGGATGCATGGGAGGAAGATGACCCTGCACCGGAGGAGGAGCCGGAACAGAAAAAAGAAGAAAATGCAGCCGAGCTGGATTATGTTGTCGATACCGCGATGATGGGAACCGTGATCGAAGCGTTAGAAGCGCAGGGAGTCGGCTTTGCGGGAAATATGACAGCGGACGGCGCGCGGGATGATGCTGAAAGCGGGCGGCAAGAGGAGCGTATCGCGCAGGCGGATGCAATGGCCTCCTCTGCCACGGCAGAAAATGCCGCGGCAGAGGATACTGTGCAGGCCGATGCGGATGAGCAGGAAGCTGCCGCACAGGATGATGCAGGCGCGCAAAAGGATGCAAAGCAGGATGCCGCCGTATCGGCGGATAACGAGCCGGGGGCGGAAACAAAGGAGATTCAGAGCGCGATCATTGAGGCGGAGCTGGAGGAGCGCAACGCAAAGAAAAACAGAGCGGCGCAAAGGGAGCAGGCGAAGAATGCCGGCTTTGACACCGTGGAAATGCGGAGCGTTGCCGATAAGCTGATCGAGAATGCGGAGCGTGAGATCAAGGGAGAAAGCGAGCATTTCACGCCGTCAAGGGCGCTGACCGAGGATGAGAAAGAGCTGTTCGGCGCGTTGATCCAGACGGATCAGATGAAGAGTCAGATCGCGGCGGCGATCGACAAGATCAGTCTTGCCGCTTATACAGGCAATGTCATCATTACGGGGGAGAACGGTTCGGGCACGATGACGCTTGCCAAAAATCTGATCAAGAGCGTCCAGATTTCCGACCGGAATTTTTCGGGCAGAGTCGCCCGTATTTCGGGAGCGGCGCTTGATAAAAAGAATATTCCCGAAACGCTTTCCAAGCTGCGGGGCGGCGCGCTGATCGTGGAAAAAGCAAACGGCATGAGCGCCGAGTCCTTAAAGAAGCTGACGCAGTACTTAGAGCAGGAGAGCGAAGGGATCATCGTCATTCTGGAAGATACGAAGATCGAAATGCACAAGTGCCTGAATAAAAATCCCGGGATCGCGGAGAATTTTAACGCGCGTATTAACATTAGCGCTATGGATAACGACGCGCTTGTTGCCTATGCGAGGGATTACGCGTACGACTTAGAATACAGTATTGACGATCTCGGCATTCTCGCGCTGTATACAAGGATTTCGGATCTGCAGACAGGGGATCACAGCGTAACGCTCGCGGAGGTGCGCGACATCATTGATGAAGCTATCTGGAGTGCAAACCGTAAAAATCCGAAACATTTTGTTGATATTTTATCCGGAAAAAGATATGATGATGAGGACATGATCATATTGCGAGAGAAAGATTTCATTTGTTAGGGGGGATTTTGTATGGCAGAAAAAAAATCGACTGCCGCAAAGAACGCGGGTGCATCCGAAAAAAACGTGCGGGACATGCTGCAGCAGGCGGATGTGGACAGTGTATTTATTTCCGATGCGGACATGTTTGTATTCGGGCAGGGGACACACTATGATATTTACAAGAAGCTTGGCGCACATCCATGCGTAAAGGACGGAAAAACAGGCGTATTTTTCGGCGTGTGGGCGCCCCATGCGGCGAGTGTGCATGTCTTCGGAAGCTTTAACGGATGGAATGAAGACGCATACTGCATGGAGCGGCTTGGCGACATTGGTATTTATGCGTTATTCGTTCCGGAGGCAAAGGTGGGGGATATGTATAAGTTCCTCATTTATACGCATGACGGAAGAAAGCTTTACAAAGCGGATCCCTATGCAAACCATGCGGAGTTAAGACCGGGTACGGCGTCGGTGATCGCCGATCTTACCAAGTTCAAATGGACGGACGGCGCATGGATGGAGGAGCGTGCGCAGAAAGATTATTACAAAGAGCCGATGGCGGTTTATGAGTGCCATATCGGTTCCTTTATGAAGCATCCGGACGGGACGCCCGACGGTTTTTACAATTATCGTGAATTTACCGACCGCATTGTGGATTATCTCAAAGAAATGAAATATACGCATGTGGAGCTGATGGGAATTGCGGAGCATCCGTTCGACGGTTCATGGGGCTATCAGGTGACGGGGTATTATGCGCCGACCGCCCGTTACGGGACGCCGGAGGATTTCCAATATCTGATCAATACTCTGCACCGCAATAAGATCGGCGTAATTCTGGACTGGGTTCCCGCGCATTTCCCGAAGGACGCGCACGGATTGGCGGATTTTGACGGACAGGCGCTCTATGAGCATCCCGATCCGCGTATGGGGGAGCATCCTGACTGGGGAACCAAAATCTTTAATTATGCGCAAAATGAGGTGCGCAATTTCCTGATCGCGAACGCGTTGTTCTGGATCAAAGAATTTCATGTGGACGGTCTGCGTGTGGATGCGGTTGCTTCCATGCTGTATTTGGATTACGGCAAGAGCAGCGGCAACTGGGTGCCGAATCGGTACGGCGGTCATGAGAATCTGGATGCGATCGAATTTTTCAAGCATCTCAATTCCGTTGTCAAGGGCTTAAACAACGGTGCGATCACGATCGCGGAGGAATCTACGGCATGGCCGAAGGTGACGGCGGCGCCGGAGGACGACGGACTTGGCTTTACGTTTAAGTGGAACATGGGCTGGATGCATGATTTTTGCGACTATATGAAGCTCGATCCTCTTTTCCGCAAAAATAATCATCATAAAATGACGTTTGCGATGAGCTATAACAGCTCGGAGAAATACATCCTGCCTCTTTCGCATGACGAGGTCGTTCATCTGAAATGCTCCATGGTAAACAAGATGCCGGGCTATCAGGTTGACAAATATGCAAATCTCCGCGTCGGTTATTCCTATATGTTCGGGCATGCGGGAAAGAAGCTGCTCTTTATGGGACAGGAATTTGCGCAGGAGCGCGAGTGGAGTGAGGCGAGAGAGCTTGACTGGTACCTGCTTGAGAATCCGTTAAATAAGGGCATGCAGGAGTATATGAAGGAGCTTTTGAAGCTGTATCGGAAGTATCCCTGCTTATATGAGATCGATCACGACTGGACCGGATTTGAGTGGATCAATGCCAATGACGGTGACAGGAGCATTTACAGCTTTTTCAGAAAAAGCAGCACGGAAAAGAACCGCCTGCTGTTCGTGCTGAACATGACGCCTATGCGGCGTGAGGATTTCCGCATCGGCGTGCCACAAAAGAAAAAATATAAGCTGCTCTTAAACAGTGATGATACGCGTTTTGGCGGAAACGGCGCAGTGATACCGGCAGAGATCAAGGCGGAGGCGATACCTTGTGACAGCAGGGATTATTCGATCGCATTTTCGCTTCCCCCATATGGTGCGGCAATCTTTGTTTTTTAGGTAAATTTACAAAATGTCGGCCGCAGGGTAAAGAAATAATCAGAATAAACCGAAATAAAAGGTGAACGTAAGGATGCGTTCACCTTTTATTAAATTGGAGACGGAGTGGCTATGAACGTACAGCTTGAAGGAATCGGGCAGGGAAACGTCATAGACAACGGCAGGACAATTTCATACGGTACCGCAAAGACGTCCGAGACGGATGTCAAAAGCGGTTATACATTGGACATTTCTGGTGCAGTTACGGATAACTCGGCTTATGCAGGTCATGGAAGGACCACAGAAGACATCGTGTGCGATGCAATGACGACTGAGGCGGCGTTGCAGAGTCAATATCTCACCGTGATGTCCAATTGTGTGTCTGAGGAAGATTTTGCGAAGCTGACCGAGGACGGCTACAAACCGTGTGAAACCGACGTGGAAACGGCGGTCACCGTTGTGGATGAGATCAAGGCGACCCTTGCAGAAGCGGGAAAAATCATAAAGGGATATAATGACGATCTTGCGCCGGAAGTGCTTGAAGAGATCACCGGCAATGCGGCGAGAGCGCAGGAGATCGCGCGGGCATTTCATGAAAATGACATCCCTGTCACAGAAGAAAATGTGCGGGATGTGATGGAAACGGTCGAAAAGAGCAGGGATCTGACAGAGCCGACAGACGGAACGGTCACCTATCTTGTCCGGCAGGAAATGGAGCCGACGGTGGATGATCTTTACCGTGCGCAGCACAGCGGCACGGCGGACGGCGGCCGCCAGAGCTATGGCTATTATGACCAGAACGGAAGCGGCTATTATGCGAAGCGTGCGCAGGAGTATGACTGGGATGCGCTGAATGAGCAGATTGAGAGCGTGATCCGGGAGGCGGGGCTTGCGGTAAATGAGCAGAGCGTCGCGCAGGCAAGATTCCTGATCGAAGAAGGCGTGCCGCTGACAGAAGAAAGCTTAAACCGTCTGGCAAGGCTGAGAGAGTTGTCCTATCCGATCAGCGAGGATCAGGTCATTCATGCGGCGGCGGCGGCAATCGCCGACGGAAAAGAAGCCGGGCAGGCGGACGTGACGGGCGCGGGCAGCGCATGGCAGCAGGCGGCGTACTGGAAAGAGCAGGCTGAGCGCATCAGCGACGAGGCGGTGCATGAGGTTGTAAAGCGCGGTGAGCGTCAGGATTTAAGACATCTGTGCGCGGCACAGGATGAGATTGACGCGTGGGCGGAAAGTGCGGCGCAAAATGCAAGTAACGCGAAGTCGGGCGAAGCAGCGCAAAACGAGATTGACGCGCAGACGGGCGATACGGAGCAGGACGATGCAATAGAAGAGATCAGCGCAAGGCGGCGATTGGAAGAACTGCGTCTGCAAATGACGATCACGGCAAATTACAGTCTGATCAAAAGAGGCTTTGCAATCGATACGACAGAGTTGTCACAATTGGTTGAAGAGCTGCGCGCGGCGGAGAATGACAGACGGCAGAAGCTGTTTGCCGGCGTGAGCGCGGCAGAAAATGAGACGCGGGAAAGTCTCTTTACCGAGACGATACAGGCGAGGGAAAAGCTGTATATGGCGCCTGCGGCGCTTGTCGGAAGAATCGCGGATGCTAAGGATGAATGGACGCTTAAGCATACAGCGCAGCAGGGCGAGCAGCTGCGAAACGGTTATGAGCAGGCGGGAGAGCGTTATGAGACGATGATGACGCAGCCGCGCGGCGACCTTGGCGATTCCATCCGGAAGGCATTCCGCAATATGGATGAAATTCTGCTCGATATGGGGCTTGAGACAAGCGAAGAAAACCGCCGGGCGGTGCGTATTCTCGGATATAACAGAATGCCAATCACCAGGGAGCTGATTGACAGCGTGAAGGCGGCGGACATGAGCATGCAGCGTGTAGTCGATAAGCTGACACCGGCGTCAGTCCTTAACATGATCCGTGAAGGGAAAAATCCGTTAGAAATGTCCGTATCGGATTTAGAGACCTATTTGGATCAGGCGGGCAGAGATGCGGCGGCCGAACAGGAAAAATTCAGTGAATTTTTATATAAGCTGGAACAGGCGGACGGGATTACGGAAGCGGAGAAGGAATCTTATATCGGAATCTATCGTCTTTTCCGTCAGATAGAAAAAAGTGACGGTGCCGTCATAGGAAGTCTTGTTAACCAAAATGCTGAGCTGACCATGAAGAATCTGTTGTCAGCGGTACGCACGGGAAAGCATAGGGGACTTGATCTTGAAGTAAATGACAATTACGGTGCACTGCGTGAGATCGCGAGGACGGACATCGCCATTGATCAACAGATCATGAGTGCGTATGAGAATCAGGTATGCAGGAGCATATACGATTCGTTGGAGCCAGCGGCGCTTCATAAGATGGATTTAAATGAGAATCCGACCATGGAACAGTTGCTGCAAAGACTTTGCGAGGCGCAGGCAGGGGATGATGTTAAAGAGGAGATTGAGAAGCAGGAGCGGCGGTATCAGAGGGAGCAGCTTACCGTGATGCGCGAAGCCGCACAGATCGAAGAGGAGCATATCCGTTATCTTATGGATGCAAAGCAGCCGGTCAGCGTGGATCATATGATGGCGGCGCAGGAGATGAGGAATCGCCGGGGCGGGGCGTTTGCCAAATTGTATGAGCTGGCGGATGAGACGATGCATGACAAGGTGCCGAGGGAAACGCAGGAGAAATTCCTGCGGGCCGCCGAGGATTTAAGGAACAGTCTGACGGATGCCGGAACAGCGGGCGAGGCATACCGGGCGTTTACAGAGGCGGGCATGGAGCTTTTGACGCAGCAGGGATTTGCGGACGGAAGCTATGTGGACGTGAAAGCGTATCAGCTGATCGGCAAGCAGTTGTCGCTTGCGGCAGGGATGGTGCGCGAGGAGCGATACCATATTCCGGTGGAGATTGACGGGCAGGTAACGGCGCTCGATGTCAAGATCCGGCACGAGGAAGGTATGCAGGGAAGCGTTGCGGTTGCCATGGAGCATGAGCGCTTCGGCAAGGCGGGCGTGGAATTGGAAATGACATCATCGTCAACTGTATCCGGCTATCTGGCCTACAGCTCCCGTGGCGGGGAACAGGCGTTGCAGGCGCTGGAGAACCGTTTCAGAGAGCAGCTTGCAGGCGAGGGTCTGAGCTTACAGGAATTTCATTCCATATATAGCAGTGAGGTAAATCCTGACAATATTGTCAGTCGCAGTACAACACAAAAAGAACAAGAGCATGTCCGCACATCCGTTCTTTATACGGTGGCGAAGAGCTTCGTCGCGGCAATGCAGGATACGGCAGTCAGCAGAAAGGAGTCAAACGAGATATGAAGATAAATTATAATTTGCAGGCGATGGGGGCCCAGAGGGCTTTAAAGAGAAACGAGGCAAAATTGTCAACGTCAACGCAGCGTCTTTCCTCCGGTTATAAGATTAATCAGGCCAAGGATAATCCGGCGGGCATGGCGATCAGTAAGAAAATGCGTTTACAGATCAAAGGACTCACGCAGGCGGGCGATAACATCACAAATGGAATTTCCGTGTGCGAGACGGCTGACGGAACGCTTGCCGAAGTGCATGATATGTTCCAGAGAATGAAGGAGCTGGCATTAAAGGCGGCGAACGGAACGAATACAACCACAGACAGAACCGCTATTGAAAGTGAGATGAAGCTGTTAAAGGAAGAGGTCACGAGAATTGCGACACAGACGGATTTTAACGATATGACGCTTCTTGACGGAACCTTTGATCTGCGCGGATATGCGGATACGCTGGGAGTGAGCGTGACGGAGTATTCTGACGCGATGCCGCTTGGAAAGTATACGATAGAAATCAATGCGGTCGGTGACGAGACAACGGAACCTGTTGAGAACGCACAGGTAACTTTGGAAAGTGCGGATGCGCAGGCGGGCAGTCAACAATTTTTGGATGAGGCAAAGGTAACGGCGGAGGGCAATAAGGTCACGATTACGGATAATAAGGGAAAATCCTTTACATTTGAGATTGATAAAGAGCTCTATGAGAAAAACGCCCCAGCAGACAATAAAGTAGTGTTAGACCTTATGGGAATCGGCGGCTACACCGTGCAGGTCGGTGTAAACGAGGGACAGCTTCTTGATATGAGACTGCCGACGGTATCCTTAAAAACACTCGGAATCGAAGATGTTGAGATCACGACACAGGCAAAGGCGCGGGAGGCTTTGACGGCGCTGGATGAAGGAATTGATAAGGTATCGTTGATCCGCGCTCGTATCGGAGCGTATCAGAACCGGCTTGAGCATGCGGAAGCGAGCGTCGATGCCACGACCGAGAATATGACGGCGGCTATTTCCAGAATTACGGATCTTGATATGTCGGAGGAGATGGTTGATTATACGATCATGCAGGTTCTCGTGCAGGCGGGAACGAGCATGCTGTCGCAGGCGAACAGCCAGCCCGAGCAGGCGCTTCAGCTGTTACAGTAAAGGAAGGGGCTTTGATAGATGCAGGATACGTTAAAAAAGGATTTTACCCTGCGGATCGCGCAGGCAAACCGTTCCGAGCTGATCGTGATCATTTATGAAATGTGCCTTGTCTATCTGAAAGAGGCGTTAGAGGATGTGGACAGAACGGAAAATATTGCAAGGGCAAGGGCATGCGTCGATGAGTTGAAAGAGTCTCTGAATTTTGAGTATGAGCCGGCAAGCCAGCTCCTTCATCTTTATATTCATGTGAATAAGCTGTTAGTGCAAGCTGCGGCGGGAGGGCGGAAAGAGCCGCTCACGGAGGCGGAGTCCATTATAAGAAGGCTGCATGATGAATTTCAGAAGATCAGCGAGTCGGACGACAGTCCGCCGCTCGTGCACAATGCGCAGGAAGTGTATGCCGGATATACCTACGGAAAAAACGACATAAATGTCAATATCGGAAACGATGAAAAGAGAAGAGGGTTTCTCGCGTAAGAAAAGATTGGCGCATGCGCGCCAATCTTTTTAACTTATAGGAAATTTTGTAGTACCGGAAGAATTTGCCAAAGGCGAATTCTTCGAAAGAACGCAAAAGAATGTTTCACATTCTTTGTGTTCTTTTTTATGTGAAAATACCGTCCTGCATCACGGGTATGAGCGGAACCGTGATCGACTCCGGCGTGGGGATGGGTTCTCCCGCAGGAAACAGATGAAGCTCCTGCGCCTGGTGATAGAGAAAACGATACCGTTTCAGCAGCGAATTGACCTCATAGATGTAGCAGTCGATCAGATCGGGATCGGTTGCGTTGTCAAAGCCCGCATAGGCGCTCTCTAATGCGAATCGTGTTTTTGCGATAGCATCTAAAATCGTATTTTTCCCTGTATCCTCATAGTAGGACTGGCTGTATTGGATTTTCATGCACCACCACACCTTTCTATCTGTTTCATTATAAGCAGGTCCGTTCCTATTTATTCATGTTTTACCAAATTTAAGCATATTCTTAGATGGGGACAGAGTTTATAGCACTTTTTTTAAACGGAGGGATACAGATGACGGAAATAACAAGTGGGCAGGGAATGCTGATGATCGCGCTGATGTGCGGGGTTCTGCTGATGATCGTGCTGCGCGGAAAACGCACGGAAATTATGATCGGATTTGTCCTGCGCGCGCTGTGCGGTCTTGTGTGTATTTATGTTGTTAATTATGTGATGCTGCACTTTCAATATCAAGGGACGATCGGCGTCAATCCGTATACGCTTTTGGCGTCCGGTCTTCTCGGCCTGCCCGGGCTGATTGCTCTTTATGCCATAAAAATCATCAGTTTATTGTGAAAAATAGCCAAACTTCAAAAATCATCGATTTTGATATGGACAAATGAAAAACGGCATATTATAATCAGTTTTACCAATCGGCGGTGCATTACCCGATCAGGGTACACCGATTTCTAAGAGGTCTGCGTTCGCAGACCGATCATTCTTCCCGTATCGGGAGACATTCACAAAATGTAAGATTTTAGGGAAAAGGAGGCGTAATGGCACAGGAGGTATTGGCTCTGTGCGACGGTAACATTCACTATGGCAGCAGGCTTGCCGCTTATTTGGAACAGCAGAAGGCGTTTCCGCTCCGCATCTTGTTTTTTTCGGATACGACGCAATTGATGAAATGCATATCGGACATTTGCCCGCAGTATCTTCTTTTGTCGGAAGAAATCTATTCGGAGCTTTCTGAGGGCGGACTGCCGGCTTATAAGAGGTTGTTTTTGCTGCGAAAACAGAAAGAAAAAGAGGAATGCGGCGCGTCGCGCATCACCACGATTTACAGGTATCAGCAGGCAGGGAATATTATGCGCGCGATCCTTGCAGAGCTGGGGGAGGAGCTCGGCAGAAATGACAGGAGTCTTTATAATATCGCGGGCACAAAGATCATTGGGGTATACACACCGATCAGGCGGAGCATGCAGACAAGCTTTTCTATTCTGCTTGGACAGGTTCTTGCGGCAGAGGAACGGACGCTCTACATCAATATGGAGGGATATTCGGGATTTCGCAGCCTGCTGGGCAGGGAGTTAAAGCCGGACATCACCGATCTGATGTTTTTGGCAAAAGAAGAAGGAGAATCGTATGTAAGACTGCTGGAATGCATGATCAATACGATCGGCAGGCTTGAATATATTCCGCCGGCATCTGCATTCATAGACCTTGCGGCCGTCGCAAAGGAACAGTGGCTGAAGCTTTTGCGGGAGATCAGGAAGGACGGGCGGTTTTCGTATCTGGTGCTGGATGTCACGGAACAGATACAGGGAATGTTTCAGGTTCTGGAGGAGTGCGATGTGATCTATACGATCGAAGGGGCGGACGCCATTGCGCAGGCAAAGCTCTATGAATACGAGCAGCTTCTTTCTTTTATGGAATACGACAGGATTCGGGAAAAAACAAAAAAGAAGAAACTGCCGAGCGTCCATTTTGCCGAGATGGATTTTGAGCGGCTTTTATACAGTGAGCTTGCAGGGTATGTTCGCAGCATTGTAAAGGAGGATTTCGGATTGGAAAGCGGATGAAGAAAAGGAGCGTTGTTATGAAGGAGTTACAGGGCGAGATCAGAGAGCGTGTATTAGCGCGGATGGATATGACGCAGGAGCAAACGGATGAGGAGGTGCGCGAGCTGATCGAACGGTGCATTTTGGAGGTATCGGGCGAGCGTTTTATCAGTCTCGAGGAAAAACGGAAGCTTGCGCGGGAAGTGTTTTTGTCTATTCGAAAGCTGGATTTTTTACAGGAATTAATTGATGACGAGAGCGTCACGGAAATTATGGTGAACGGACCGGATGCGATCTTTATAGAAAAAAGCGGAAGGCTGTATCGCGCGGAGGAGCGCTTCGAGTCGGGAGAAAAGCTGGAAAATGTCATTCAGCAGATTGTGGCATCCTGCAATCGTGTCGTCAATGAAGCGTCTCCCATTGTGGACGCCAGACTGGAAAACGGTGCGCGCGTGCATGTCGTGCTTGCGCCGGTCGCGTTAAACGGTCCGATCCTGACGATCCGGCGGTTTCCGGAATGCCCGATGCGCATGGAGGATCTGCTGCGGAGGCAGTCCCTCCCCCAAGAGGCGGCGGAGCTTCTTAAAAAACTCGTGATCGCGGGCTACAACATCTTTATCAGCGGCGGAACCGGTTCCGGAAAAACAACGTTCTTAAATGCGCTTTCCGAGTACATCCCGCCCGCCGAGCGTGTGATCACGATCGAGGACAGCGCGGAGCTGCAGCTGATCGCCCTTCCGAATCTTGTGCGGCTGGAGACGAGGAATGCGAACGTTGAGGGCTGTCGGGAAATTACGATCCGCGATTTGATCCGGGCGTCCCTCCGCATGAGGCCGGATCGCCTGATCGTCGGCGAAGTGCGGGGGAGCGAGGCGGTCGATATGCTGCAATGCTTAAACACCGGGCACGACGGCTCGCTCTCGACAGGTCATGCAAACAGCGCGTCGGACATGCTCTATCGGCTGGAGACGATGGTGCTGATGGGAATGGAACTGCCGCTTGCAGCAATCCGGGGGCAGATTGCGTCGGGGGTCGATGTGATCGTGCATTTAGGAAGGCTGCGTGACCGTTCGCGCAGAGTGCTGGAAATCGCGGAGGTTCTCGGCTATGAGGACGGTGTGATCCGGATGCAGCCGCTCTATCAATTTGAGGAGGAGGGGGAGGACGATGAAAAAAGAATCATCGGTACGCTTAGAAAGCGGGGGGAGCTTTGCCATACAGAAAAACTCTGCGCTGCCGGATTATCATGAATATCATTTTACCATGCGGGAGAGGGCGGGATGCATCCTGCTCGCGGGAGGCCTTGTCGTGCTGCTTGCGTATTTATTTTACCGCTCGGTCTACGCCGTGCCGATTTTGGCGCCGTTGGTTATCCCTGTTTATCGGATGGAACAGGACAGGAAGAAGCGCATGCGCAGGCTGTGTTTGGAGCAGCAGTTTAAGGATGCGATGCAGGCAATGACTTCGGCATTGCAGGCGGGTTATTCCGTTGAGAATGCCATCCGGGAGACGTGCGGTGATATGGCGCATATGTATGGAAAAGACGGGATGATTACGCGGGAATTTGCCTATATGGTGCAGGGCGTTCGCAACAATCATACGCCGGAGGAGCTGATGGAAGATCTGGCTTTTCGAAGCGGTTCCGAGGATATGGCGGAATTCGGCGGGCTGTTCGGAATAGCCAAGCGGACGGGAGGAAATCTGACGGAAATCCTGAAATCATGCGGCAGTACGATTTGTGACAAGCTTGACACTAAAAAAGAAATTGAAACCGTCATGGCGGCAAAACGCCTTGAGGGGCGCATCATGGACGTGATTCCATGCGCGATCATTCTTTATATAGATGTTTCTTCGCCGGGGTTTTTCCGGTGTCTGTATCATAATATCCTAGGCGTCATTGTGATGACGGTTTGTTTGACCGCTTATCTGGCTGCCATTCTGTTATCTGAAAAGATCATGTCTGTGGAGGTCTGAGATTCAAACGTGATGGAACGGGTTTATTTTATATTGTTACTACTATTTATGATTCTTTTTCTTCTCACCCGCAAGGAATCCGTGGAGTGTGTAAGAGCATACGGCATGAAACCACCGATCTGCTTTGCGCGGGCGGCGGCCATGCTGTTAAAAAAACTGCGATGGAACAGGCGGCAGCTGCTTGGAAAAACGGATGCGCGGTTGGAGGAGGAATGGAATAGACTGTATCCCGGCAGTGCGGAGAGCCCGCGTTTTTGCTATCAGAGGGATAAGCTGGCATATGCGCTCATGATCGTTGCGGTCGGCACGCTGCTGTCGTTTTGTATGTGTGTAAGCAGCCGACAGAACCGACAGCAGATTGACCGGATTGCGCGCGGCGGCTACGGCTCTGAGCAGACGGTGGAGCTGACCGCACGGCTGGGTGCGGGAAAAGAGGAGCAGGAGGAGACGGTGCGCATTACGGTAGCGGGCAGGGAATATACGAAGGAGGAGATTGAGGCATATATGGAACAGATCCGTACAGCGCTTCCTGATCTGATCTTGGGTGAAAATGCAGATGTCGATCATGTAACGAAATCACTGACACTCATGAAACAAATAGATGACAATCCCGTCATAATTACGTGGAGTAGCAGCGATTACGGTCTGATGGACAGTAAAGGAACGATCCAGGCGTTGGAGATCGCGGAGGAAGGGGAGCTTTGTATGCTGACGGCTACATTATCGTGTCAGGGCTATGAGCAGGAGGAGCGTTTCTATATCCGGATCTGCCGGGGAGAACGGACGGAAGAGGAGCAGTTAAAGGAAGCGCTCAGGGAGGCGCTGCAATATCAGGAGGAGGAAAAGCGGACGGACGGGGAATTTATGCTGCCGCAGGAAATAGGCGGGAATCGTGTTGTCTGGATACGAAAAGAAAACGACAACAGTGTCATGATTATGCTGCTCACGGGAGCGCTTGCCGTCGGTGTTTATTTTGCACTGGACAGGGATCTGCAGAAACAGATTCAAAACCGGAAGAATCGGCTTTTATCGGAATATCCGGAGTTTGTCAGCCGATTGGTGCTTTTATTGAGCGCGGGTATGACGATGCGCAGCGCGATGTATCAGATTGCGGGCGATTATGACGGGTCCAAAACGGCGCGTAAGACAATGGGCAGGGCGGCAGGAGAAGATGCCGTGTGGAGGGCAATGGGCAGAACGGGCGGCGGTCATGGAGGAAAAAATGTGCAGATTTATGCGGAGATCGTTTACACCTGCCATGAACTGGACAGTGGAATCCCGGAGGCGGCGGCGTACTATCATCTCGGGCGGCGCTGCGGCGAGCAGCATTATGTCCGGCTTTGCATGCTTCTTTCGCAAAACCTAAAAAAAGGGACGGCGGGGCTGCTGAACCTGCTGAAAGCGGAGTCGGCGGATGCGTTTGAGGAGCGGAAGCGGAATGCCAGACGACTTGGTGAGGAGGCGGGAACAAAGCTGCTGCTGCCGATGATGATCATGCTTCTCATTGTTATGCTGATCATTATGGTTCCGGCATTCATGTCGTTTTCAACGTGAAAACATTAGATCAAGAAAAAGAGAGGAGAAAGAATATGGAACAGAATACGAACAAAACAAATATGGAACAGGGGAATGAAATTACGGAGACGGTCGTCTTTGATGAATTGGAGGCGGAGCGCGCGGCGGGTGTGTATGAGAAGGAAGAGAAGCTGCAGGCAGCCGATGCAGAGGAAAAGGAAGTTAAGTTTCACAAAAATAATTGGGGAATGGGAACGGTGGAGATTATTTTGATCATTGTGGTGTTAGTCGGCTTGGTTCTCATTTTTAAGAATCAGATCACGCAGATCGTCAACTCCCTGTTTGGGAAGATCACGCAGCAGACGGGAGGTATCTGATGCGAAAGGGCGGTATTACGGTTTTTCTTACGTCGATGTTATTACTGTTTGTGACATTGGTGTCAGCGTGCGTGGAGGCCGTACGGTTTTATGCGGTCGGCGTGGAGGCGGAATGTGCGGTGTCCATGGGGCTGGATTCTATTTTTGCGGAATATCACAGAGGTCTTTTGGACCGATACGATCTGTTTTTTATTGACTCTTCTTACGGCGCGGAGCAGCCGTCTTATCACAATACGGAGGCGCATCTTTGGGATTATATCGCGGCAAATCTTTCTGCGGCGGATGTGCCCGTCCGAAACGGAAAGGATTTCCTGGACATGCATCTTGAGGGCGTGTCGATCGTGCAGGCGGCGCTTGCTACGGATGCGTGCGGCAGGGATGTGAAATATCAGGCGGTTTCTTATATGCGGGAGCGGGTGGGAATCGGGCTGATCGAAGAAATTCAGAGACAGATGGACACCGTGCGCGGAAACGGACTCGATGTGCGCGACGTGGAACAGGAGGCGGCGGAGGTGCAGGCGCAGATTGACGGCACGCCGCTTCCTGAGCAGCAGCTGGAGGACGGCAGCTTTGTGACGGCGAGCGTGGATAACCCTGCTGACAGTGTGAACGGCGGGCGGTTTCGGGGTATCCTGTATCTGGTCGCGGAGCAGGAGGAGCTGTCGGAGCAGGCGGTCAATCCTGACAACTATGTCAGTTATCGTACATTAAACAGGGGGACGGGCGCTGCGTGCGGGGACGCCGCATTTTCTGTTGTGGATGAGGTGCTTTTCGGAGAGTATCTGATTGAAAAGTGCGGCGATTACCGAAATCCGTCCGCGGACGGTGCGCTTCAATATGAGCTGGAATATATTCTTGCGGGAAAGAGCAGCGATATGGAAAATCTCCGCTGGGTGGCAGGCAGACTCATTCTTTTGCGGGAGGCGGCGAATGTGATGTATCTTTATTCCGACAGCACGAAGGTTTCGGAGGCGGATGTGCTGGCGTGGAGCTTGGCGATCGTGTCGCTTGAGCCGAGCTTACAGCCGCTCATCAAACATTCCATTCTTTTGGCGTGGGCGTATGCGGAGAGCGTGCTGGATGTCAGACGCCTCTTTTCGGGAGAGCAGGTCCCTTTATTAAAGAGCAGGGAAACCTGGCGATTGTCCTTAGAGCACATGCTGGATTATGTGACGCATTTAGGGGAGAAGGACGAAGCGCAGGACGGGCTTGATTATGAGGATTATCTGCGTCTGCTTCTTCTTTTGGAAAATGAGGATACAAAGACCATGCGCTTCATGGATGTGATAGAAATGAATATGCGGAAGCTTGAGGGAAACGAATCGTTTCGGATGGACGGCTGTATGGATGCCGTGCGTGCAGAGGTCAGTGTCAGCGGCGGATTCGGCGAGTATTTCAATCTTTCCGCGCAGTATAGCTATTTGAACAGATAGGAGGTGTTGTGCGATGCCCTTTTTACCGGAGCGGAAACGTAACTGTAAACAAAGCAAAAAAAGGATCAGCTCTCTTCGGGTACATCGCGCAATCTTGCGGCGTACATTCTCTCACAAACAAGATAACGGGCGGGAGCGAGACTGCGCCTGTCCGTGTCGGATCGGCACCCCCAATCGAATCCGGACAAAAATACGTTTCGGAAAAAGGGTGTCGCACAATGCCTCCAAACGCGGCGAGGCGCGCGCGTCCATGACGCTGGAAGCGGCGATGGTTCTGCCGTTGTTCTTGTTTACGGTACTGAACCTGTTTGCGGCGGTCAATGATATGGCCCTGCATGTAAAAATGCAGGCGGCCATGCATCAGACGGGACTTGAGCTTGCACGGTATGCCTATGCTTATGAGCGTATCAGTCAGGGATTTCCGCTGCCGGAATCCGCCTTGGCGGACGTTGTTTTTTCACAGGCCTACGTCAGAAAGCAGGTAGAAAATGCAATCGGGGAAACGTATCCTGCGCGCATGGGCGTGCATGACGGCGCGGAAGGTGTGTCCTTTTTGCAGTCCGAGATATTGTCAGGGGATACGGTCACACTGATTGCAAGCTATCAGATGGATGCGTTGTTTTTGCCGAGTCAGATTGCATCCTTTCGCATGGTCAACCGGGTATGTCTGCGCAAGTGGACCGGCTATGACAATGCTGCTGGGGCGGGACAGGCGGACGCGGCGCAGCAGATGGTCTATATTACGGAGCATGGAGAGGTGTATCACAATTCGCGTAATTGCTATCACCTGAATGTAACGATCAGGCAGACAAGCGGGGAGAAGCTTGACGCGGAGCGAAACAGCGGCGGCGGCAGATATACGGCGTGCGAGCTGTGCGGCGATCGAAGGCAGAGCGGCGTGTTCTATGTCTCGGAGGACGGCGTGCGCTATCATACAACGGCGGCGTGCAGCGGACTGAAGAGAACCGTCAGGGCAATTCCGTTATCGGAGGCCGGAGCCAGAGCGCCATGCCGCCATTGCGGCGGTTTGGGATAGGGGATGCAGCATGAGGGACGGATTGTGGATGATGGCGGGAGTTTTTCTGCTGTATAGTGCCTATAGCGATCTGCGATGCGGAATGATTTCCGTGAAAGGCTGTCTGCTTGCCGCGGGAGCGGGAGCCGTGGTGCGATTGATCGGTGCAGGGAGAATCTTTGCGCATGAAATATCTGCGCCGGGAGCCGTATCGGAGATGGCGGTATGGATGGAATGCGTGCGGGGGCTGTTGCCGGGATTGTTTGTGATGGGACTTGCCGCTATAAGCGGGGAACAGATCGGAAAGGGCGATGCATGGGTCATGCTTGCGCTTGGCGTGCTGGTGGGGGCGGGGCGATCTATGAGTCTGTTTATGACAGCGCTGATCTTCTCGCTGCCGTTTGCCGCCATGTGGCATTCCCTGAATGGAAAAAGAAGCGAATGGGAACAGGCGCGGGAGCGTTCGTTTCCGTTCGTACCAAACTTGTTTTTTGCCTATGTACTGTTCTGCTGCTTTCTGTGAAAAGCGGGTGAGATATTGGCGCGCACTGTGGAAAACAAAGGGAATGGAAAGGAGTCGGGCGAACGGAAATGTTTCATAAAGATGCGCGGGGCAGCGCAACGATTGAGATGGCAGTTTTGATGCCGATGATCGCGGTTCTAATGATACTGCTGATCTATCTGGCGTTGTACTTATATGACAGAACGGTTTTGTATGGGGACGCGTACCTTGCGGCGCTGCGCGCATCAGAATTATCGGAGGAACGAAGCGAGGAGGTATACGCGAAAGCGGATGCATGGTTTACCTCCTTGAAAGAAGGACAACTCATTGCGCTGCCGGAGGTGTCGCGTGAGCTTACGGTTGACGCTAAGGGCGTGCGGATTTTGTATAACGGAGAGGTCGTGGTTCCCATCATGGCGGGCAGTACGATTTTTGAACAGTGGGAAAGCTTTTGCTTTTCGGGAGGTGCCTATGCGGCAAGGCACAGACCGGTAACGTTTATCCGGCGCTGCCGCGTATTGGAGGAGCTGTTTGAACAGGATGAGGAAACGAAGAACAGCGGGGAGGCGGAATCGGAACAGATGCAATGAGCTTATTTTTTACGATGATAATGGATGAAAGGACGGGATCGAATATGGAGTCGGATACGATTCAGGTGGAATGGATTGAAGAGACGGAGCCGGAGGAGGGGATTGCCGGAATCACGGAGGCCGAGTGCCCTGATGCGGCAGGGCGATTGAATGCAGCGGGGCAATTCGATGCGTTAGGACGATTGGATGCAGCGGGGCAATTCGATGCGGCAGTGCAGAAAGAGGGTTCAAGCAAGCCGGAATTTGCACAGGTGCGAGAGGGAGGCCGAACGTATTTACTCTGCGACTGCGGGGATGTCTGCGACGATGAAGAGGCAATGCTCGCGGATAACAGGCCGGAGGGATTACTTCCTGTTGCAAAAAGGAGCGTGAACGGGCAGATACGGCTTTCCTATGATATCACGGGAAAGCAGTCATTGTCAGGCTGCTATGGAACAAAAGCGATCGCATTTGAAGCGCTTTGCGCCATGCTGCTGTCGGTTCATAGCTGCTTAAACCGAATGGAGGAATATTTGCTGTCGGAAGATAGTCTGGTGCTTTGCCCGGCATATGTATATACGAACATGGGAGGCAGACAGCTTTATTTTGCGTATCTTCCCGCGCTGGGAGGGACATTTTCGGAGCGTATTCGGGAGCTTGCGCAGTTTTTGATGGAGCATGTCGATTACGAAGATGAGCGGGCGGTGGCGCTTGCGGGGCAGTTTTATCAGTATACGCAAGCCGAAAACTTTAGCATGACAGTATTTCTTGAGGAGAATCTCGTTTTTTTTGGAGAACCGGATACAAGAAAGGAGCAGGATGATCCGGCGGATGATGTGCCGGCGGAGGATGGGCAGCTTTGGCAGGAATTCGGGTACCCGGCAGAAACGGAAGTTTGGCAGGAGAATGGGAAGCGGTGGAAGCTGCTCGGTCCGGCTGCCGCAGCGATGATCGGATTTGCGGCGTGGCAGGCATGGCAGGTACCGTGGAACGCGCAGGCGCGCATCCCCGCAGGAATCTGCGCGGGGATCGCGGCCGGAATAGGACTCCGATATATCGGATGGGCGAAAAGGACGCTTGCGATAAAAGAACGGGATATATTTTTTATGAACGGTTATTCCTCCACGAACGAATGATAAGCAAAAATCCTATAGCATTTGACATGGATTCGCTAAAATGCTACGCTTATATTTACGAAGAAAAAACGGGGTAGGAAGATTCATGATAGAGCAGTTAGCCGGATATATGCAGAGCAGGGGCTATCAGAAAATGGTCACAAATGTGCCCGGGCTGATTTTTCTGTTCAGGCAGGAGATGCAGTCCGTGAATGTGATGATCGCAATGGAATTTCAGGAGGGCGTCTATCTGTCGCCGGAGCAGTACCGCCATATGAAACAGCAGATGCAGGCTGCGTTTGAGAATCGGGGCGTGGGAGAGCTGCATGCTATGGCATTGATGATCACGGACGATCCGGAAACGGCGAGAGTGCTCTGTGGGGAGGAACGTTTCTGCTGGCTGATTGATAAAAGAAGCGCCAAACTGCTCATTTATGAGCATCAGGCAGTGGACTTTTACGGGCTGAAGGCGATGCTGGAAGAATTTTTGACTGCGTGGTCAGCCGGTTCCTGTGCGGCAGGGACGGACGGTTTTTATGAGACAGGAGCGGACGGTTCGCAGGCGGCATGCCGGGATATCGGGCAGGGCGGGGCGGAGAACGTCCGGGAGAAACGCAGTCTGCTCGAAACGCTGCGCACAATGCCGCTTGTGACAATACTGCTTGTCGCCGCGAATTGTGTCGTATTTTTGATATGTACATGGGGCGGCGAAGTATTGTATAATAAGGGAGAGCTGCTTGGACGTGCCGTTGCGGAGCAGGGAGAATATTATCGTATCTTTACAAGCATGTTTCTGCACGCGGATACCGGGCATCTGCTTGGCAATATGCTGATGCTGTATGCGGTCGGGGCTATGCTGGAGCAGCGTTTTGGGCGATTGGGCTATATGGCGCTCTATTTTCTGTCGGGGGCCGGAGCGGCAGCCGTATCGGTGTGGTATCAGCTAAGGAGCGGAAGCCTTGTGGGCTCGATCGGTGCAAGCGGCGCGGTGTACGGTCTGGTCGGAGCGCTGCTTACGCTTGTGATCGCCGGCAGAGGACGATTCGGGAGTATCACGCTTGGCAGGATATTGCTTTGCATCGTGTATTCCTTATACAGCGGGCTTATGTCGGAGCATATTGATAATGCCGCGCATATCGGCGGATTTGTCTGCGGCTTCCTCTTGACGGCGCTGCTCATGCTGATAAAGAACGATGGACACACTTCAGGGAATCGCTGACGTGTCACAAATGAGGTCTGAAAACGCGATAATGATAGATAAGAAAGGAACGGACGGGACATGAAAATTCATATTTATTACGGTGGTCGAGGGCTGGTGGATGATCCGACAATCTTTGTGATCAACCGGATGGACGCGGTCTTAAAGGAACTGAACGTGAATGTGGAGAGGTTCAATTTATATGAGATGAAAAATACGATCGCGACCCTGCCGCAGACCCTGAAGGATGCGGACGGGATCGTACTTGCGACAACGGTCGAATGGCACGGCGTCGGAGGCTATATGCAGCAGTTTTTGGACGCCTGCTGGCTCTACGGCGATAAAGAAAAGATCAGCCAGCTCTATATGTGTCCGGTCGTCATGGCGACAACCTACGGGGAGCGTGAGGGAAAGCTGCACCTGTCCAGTGCGTGGGAAGTTTTAGGCGGGCGTCCCTGCAGTGGAATCTGCGGCTATATCGCGGATACTGTTTCGCTTGAAATGAATGAAAATTACCACCGTCTGATCGATAAAAAAGCAGAAAATCTGTACCGTACCATCAATCAAAAAGTGACAGGTTTTCCGGCGAGCAACCAGGCGGTGCGCCAGCGCGTCTGCCAGCCGAAGGATATGTCGTTGACGCCGCAGGAGGCGGAGCAGTTGTCGCAGTATATTTCGGACGATCATTATGTGAAGAAGCAGAAAGAGGATATTCAGGAGCTGACTTCTCTGTTTCGGGAAAAACTCGATAAGACCGACGCGGATGACACGACGGCATATGTTGAGGATTTCCGCAGTCATTTCCAGCCGCTTGCGGGCTTTTCGGCGTCCTATTGTTTCCATATAGAGGGAAGGAAAAAGAATCTGATCCTGCAGATTTCCAATGCCGATTTTACCTGTGAGTACGGAGAACTGGAAAATGCCGATATGGATATTCAGTTAGACAATAATGTGATGAATGAGATCGTCAGCGGAAGAATGACGTTCCAGCGGGCATTCATGGGCGGTTCCATGAAAATGAAGGGCGATTTCAAGATTTTACGGACGCTGGATCAGTTGTTTGATTTTGCGTAAACAGGCGCTAACGGAAAGGGGAGATTTCAATGAGAGACGAGAATTGTATTTTTTGTAAGATTGCAAACGGAGAGATTCCGAGCAGAACAATCTATGAGGACGAGCAGTTTCGGGTGTTTCTCGACCTTAGTCCGGCGGCAAAGGGACATGCGCTGATCGTGCCGAAGGAGCATTACGCGAATCTGTACGAGCTGCCGGAGGAGTTGGCGGCGGATGCGATGCGCCTTGCAAAAAAAGAAATGGCGTTAATGACACAGAAGCTTTCCTGCGACGGTTTTCAGCTTGTGCAGAACAACGGAGAGACCGCGGGACAAACCGTGTTCCATTTTCATCTGCATCTGATACCGCGGTATCGCACCGATGGACAAAAAATTGCGTGGGAACCGGGAAGCATGTCCGATGAGGAACTGGATGCGGTAAAGAGTCAGATCGTTTCATAAAGAGAACGCGATGCGTGAGAGCGTGTGTTTGATTATTCTACAGAGTAAAAAAACAAGGGACGGAAGCTATGCTTCTATCCCTTGTACTTCTTCTATCAGATTCATGATGGTATGAATGGAATCCGTCTGCATGCTCCCGCTCATCGCATCGATATAGATCTGCCGGTTACAGTAAAGCTCATGAACCTTTTCCGTCAGCGCGGCGTTGTCTAAATATTCTTCCTCAATCACCATACTGAAGCCCTGCGCCTCGAAGGAATGGGCGTTTAGGATCTGATCGCCGCGGCTGCTCGTCGTCGGCAGAGGAATTAAGATGTTCGGTTTTTTTAAGGATAAAAGCTCGCAGATCGCATTTGCGCCGGCACGTGAAATGACAAGATCCGACATGGCAAAAATATCTTTCATTTCTGACTTCACATATTCAAATTGTTTATAGCCCGACTTTGTCAAAAGCAGGTTATCCACCTTATCTTTTCCGCAGAGATGCACGATCTGGAAATCTTCCAAAAGCATCGGTAACGCAGATCGCACCGCTTCGTTGACCGCCGCGGAGCCTTGGGAACCGCCAACGACCATGATGACGGGCTTATTAGCCGAAAAACCGCATAAATCCAAACCGGCGATACGGCTGCCCTTTGCAAGCTCCTCACGAATGGGAGAGCCTGTGAGCACTGCTTTTCCCTCCGGGAGCTCCGCAAGCGTTTCGGGGAAATTACAGCAGATCTTGGCGGCTGCGCCCACGCAGAGTTTGTTGGCAAGCCCCGGCGTCATATCGGATTCATGAATCACACAGGGAATACCGAGCGACGCGGCAGCGCGCACAACGGGAACGCTGACAAAGCCGCCTTTGGAAAATACAACGTCCGGCTTGATCTGTTTGATGAGCTTTTTCGCTTCAAAATAACCCGCGACAACGCGGAACGGATCGGAAAAATTCTTCGGGTCAAAATAACGACGGAATTTTCCCGTCGAGATGCCATAGTATGGAATATCGAAATCGGCAATCAGCCGTTTTTCAATCCCTTCATAGGAACCCATGTAGTGAATGTCGTAATTTTTTTCCATCAGAGAGGGCAGGAGTGCAATACAGGGGGTCACATGTCCGGCAGTCCCGCCGCCTGTTAATAAAATCCGTCTCATGAATAAGCCTCCGGGGGAGTTTTAGTTTTGCAGCATCGATTCCAATGCATGGGCGAGCTGATCCGGGCAGGAGGTGGATTTCATGCCGCAGCGGATTCCCTTTAAGCGGTCGATGGCATCCTGCGGCGCCATACCTTTTACAAGGCTTGAGATACCCTGTAAGTTACCGTTGCAGCCGCCCGTGAAGCGGACGGAGGCAATCACTCCGTTTTCCAGCTCAATGTCAATTTCGGAAGAGCAGACGCCCTTTGGTGTATATTTCATAGTTTCTCCAATCTGCACGCATTTCAATGCGGCTTGTTTTCATTTTTTTGCGGTCGCTTGTTTTTTCTTTGCGCCTATTATATCAAACCGCGCGAAATTTGTCTATCGATTACAGGCCTGTTTGTATTGAATCTGACCCGCTGTATTCTTTATACTATTCCATAAATGATAAAAAGCGGGGTGCCGCAGCGGCGCGCATTCTGTAGATAAAAAGGAGATGTCAGAATTCATGCCCGAGCGTATCAGATTTCTTTCTATGGATTTTTTTGTCGCACTGATGATAACATTTTTTGTTCTCGCGATCTTAAGTCAGATTTTAATTGGGATACTATATCAACATATGCTGGAAGAAGCGGAAAATATGCAGACAACAGACAATCGGATCCTCAAACAGTTCAAACAAAAATTCGTCAACTGTTATACGGTGAACAACGGTGTAACGAATGTGCCGGTGTTCGTGGAAAAATTCATAAACCGCCTTCAGATCGGAAGGTTTTCGCTGAATATGGTGCGCGGTATGTCCGGTCAGTTTATGTTTCTGTCCGTGCTGGCTGCGGGAATCGGTATTTGCCGCGCGCTTGCCGGGGGAACGTCATTTTTTGCCCTTATTCCGTATTATGCGGTCATACTGGTCGGTCTGTATTTTTATTTTTCCGTGTTATCCATTGTGGATATTCCGGGCAGGCGGAGCATGCTGAAAACAAATCTTATTGATTTTTTGGAAAATAATATGAAGCTCAGGCTGGCGGCGGGCTTGAGCGGGGACTGGGAGACGGCGGACTTAGAGGAGCGGGTTAAAGAGGAACACGCAAGACCGCAGACAAAGACGCGCTATCGGCAGCAGGTGGCAGCGGAGCGAAGGACGGCAAGATGGGATACGGATGAGGAGTTTGATAAAAAGAGAATGCCGGTTTTAGAGAAACCGGTGAAGGAGAAGTCCACGAAGCCGGAGGGACTTGATTGGACGGGCGGCATGATGGACGAGCCGGAATCGGTGAAGCCGTATTTTGATAAGGAAAAGGAGGAGGAGCTTGCGGAGCTGTTGAAGGATCTGCTGTCGTAGCGCGGCTAAAAGGCTTGCAAAAAGAGGGTTTCTTTGTTACACTAATTTTGATTTTATTACAGTTGGAAAAAATAGGAAAAAAACAAAAATAAACAAAAGGAGCGAGGTAGCATGAGCACAAAGGTTACATTTGATTACGCAAAGGCAGCGTCTTTTATCGGTGAGCACGAGGTGGAATTCATGAAGAATCCGACGCTTGCGGCAAAGGACACATTGACGTCGAAAAGCGGCGCAGGAAACGATTTCCTCGGATGGATCGATCTGCCGGTCGATTATGACAAGGAGGAATTTGCAAGGATCAAGAAGGCGGCGGAAAAGATCAAAAACGATTCCGAGGTTCTTCTTGTCATTGGCATCGGCGGTTCCTATCTCGGCGCGAGAGCGGCGATCGAGTTTTTGCGCCACAGCTTTTATAACATGGTGGACAAGAGTGTCCGCAAGACGCCGGAAATCTATTTCGTGGGCAATTCCATCAGCTCTACTTATATCAAGGATTTGATGGATGTAATCGGCGACCGTGATTTTTCCGTTAACATGATCTCGAAGTCCGGCACGACAACCGAGCCGGCGATCGCGTTCCGCGTATTTAAGGAGATTTTGGAAAAGAAGTACGGCAAGGAAGAAGCGGCAAAGAGAATTTATGCGACGACCGATAAGGCAAGGGGGGCGTTAAAGAAGGTAGCGGATGAGGAAGGCTATGAGACCTTTGTTGTGCCTGATGACGTCGGCGGACGTTTTTCCGTATTGACGGCAGTCGGCTTATTGCCGATCGCGGTGTCCGGTGCAGATATTGATAAGCTGATGGAGGGAGCGGCAAGCGGAAGAAAGAATGCGCTGGAGCTTCCGTATGAGGAGAATGACGCTCTGCAATACGCGGCGCTGCGCAATATCCTGCTCAAAAAAGGAAAGAATGTGGAGATTTTAGCAAACTATGAGCCGAGCGTGCATTATGTGTCCGAGTGGTGGAAGCAGCTTTACGGCGAGTCCGAGGGCAAGGATCAGAAGGGTATTTTCCCTGCGAGCGTGGATTTGACGACGGACTTACATTCGATGGGACAGTTCATTCAGGACGGCGCGCGCATCATGTTTGAGACGGTCATCAATGTGGAGACGAGCAGAGAGACGATCACGATCAACAAAGAAGAGGTAGACCTGGACGGACTGAACTATCTGGCGGGCAAGAGCGTGGATTTTGTCAACAAGTCCGCAATGAACGGAACGATCCTTGCGCATACGGACGGTCAGGTGCCGAACCTCATGGTGACGGTTCCCGAGGTCAATGAGTTTTATCTCGGTCAGCTGTTCTATTTCTTTGAGTTTGCGTGCGGCGTCAGCGGTTATCTGCTCGGCGTGAATCCGTTTAACCAGCCGGGCGTTGAGAGCTATAAAAAGAACATGTTCGCGCTGCTCGGAAAGCCGGGCTATGAGGAGCAGAGAGAGGCGCTGTTAAAGAGGTTATAGAACATACGATGAAAATTGTGATTTTAGAGAGAAACAGTGTCGGCGTGGATGTGGACGTGTCCGTGTTTCGCCAGTTCGGTGAGGTGACGGAGTATCCGAATACGGTTGCGCACAATACGGCGGAGCGGGTAAGGGATGCGGAGATCATCATTGCCAATAAAGCACCGCTTAATGAGGAGACGTTAAAAGATGCGCCGGATGTGAAGCTGATCTGTCTGTTTGCGACAGGTTTTGATAATGTGGATGTAGCCTACTGTTCGTCGCGCGGTATCCGCGTGGCGAATGTGGCTGGCTACTGCACGGAGGCGGTGGCGCAGCATACGTTTACGCTTGCGCTGTGGCTGACCGAAAAAATGAGTTATTATGACAACTATGTCAAGTCAGGCGCGTATGCGGCGCAGGATCGGTTTTCCAATTTTGATATGCCGTTTGCGGAGCTGAGTCAAAAGACATGGGGCATCGTCGGGATGGGAAATATCGGAAGCCGTGTCGCCGAGATCGCGGAGGCATTCGGCTGCCATGTCATTTTTTATTCCGCATCGGGAAAAAGCACCTGCACGCGCTATGAGCGCGTGGAGCTTTCCGAACTGCTTGCCAGAAGCGATGTGCTTTCGCTGCATTGTCCGCTTTCCGACCGGACGAGAAATCTGATCGGTATCGAGCAGCTTCGTCAGATGAAGCGGTCGGCGGTGCTCATCAATGTGGCGCGCGGTCCGGTCGTCAATAACGCCGATCTCTATACGGCGCTGACGGAGGGTTCTATCGCGGCGGCAGGGCTGGACGTGCTGGAGAAGGAGCCGATCACGGAAGATAATCCGCTCTCTAAGATCAAGGACAGCATGAAGCTTATCATTACGCCCCATATGTCGTGGGGAAGCATCGAGTCGCGGACCCGGCTTGTCGGCGAGGTCGCCGAGAACATTCGAGCGTTCTTGGACGGAGCGGAAAGAAATGTTGTAAACGGCAGATAAGTCTGTGTAAAAAGAGTGCATAGAAACCAATTCTGATCAGATCGGTTCCATGCACTCTTTTTGATGTTCAGGGGTGGAGGCTATTTTGTCTCCGTAGGCGCTTCGTTCTTTTCTGCATCCGCTGCCTGTGTTGACTGAGCTGTCTGCGGCGCCTGTGACGTTTGTGCTGTCTGAACTGTCTGTACAGCCTGCGGCATCTGAACTGTCTGAGCCATCTGTGCGGCAGCCTGTGCGGCGCGTTCCTGTCGAAGCTGTGCTTTACGTGCTCTGCGCTTTTTTGTAAGAGCAAGAATGATGATCACCAAAAGCGCGATCAGCACAAGATAGGGCAGAAGTCGGATGATCAAAAGCAGCAGCGCCTCCCCGAATGCAACAAAGCCAATCCATGTATTATGGATCGTATTCAGCAGACGGTCAAAGAACGTGTCGGTTTTCACCGGTTCGGAAACATACTCCTTTACCTCGTTGATGGTTATGTATACATAGGAGTAGGACACGTCCGTATTTATTTTGTTCATGCGGCTTTTGATCCTTGCGATTTCAATCTGTAAATCTGTCAGCTCCCGCTCAATGGCAACGGCGTATTCGTCCTCGGTAATCTCTGCAAGCAGGGCAATGTAACGTTCCTCCTTGGCCTCGTAGATCTCAAGGGTGGTGGAGAGATCGTGATATTCGCTGCTTAAGTTCTGTACGGAAGCATTTTTGCTCCGCAGATCACCCAGATTCCCCGCCGAATTGCAGAAGGCATCGTAATTCCTGCTCGGTACTCGCAGGGTTGCGCTATAGGACTGCCATTTTTCCGCCGATTCGGAGTACCATCTGCCGTATGAGCCGCCGTCAGAATAGTTCTCGTTTTCAATAAATCCCCCGTACTGGTCGAGCAGTGCCCTAAAGCCGTTTACGGTGGAAGCAAAATCAAGGGTGTCAATGCTCATACTGCATGAGTATACCAGCATTTCACGGTCAATATCGTCTGAGGTAAGCCCGTTGGACGTTTCGCTGCCGCTTGCGGATGTGGGATCGGCGGCAGGACTTTCTACTTCCTCTGCGGCCGCAGGAGCTTCAAAATTATAGTCCATATCGTCGGCATAGTCGTAGTTCACAGACCAGCCCGCTTCGGTCTGCGTCGAGCTCGCGCTCGGATAGGAACCGTTGCTGACATAGTTGTCAGAACTCTTATCGACTGCGCCGCAGCCTGATAAGATCAGAACAGCGATCAATGATACATGTAAGAATCTTTTTTTCATAATACAACCCTCCCGTTCATGTGTATGTCTTTGATTCTGAAAAAGATACGTTTATGCGCGGAGGTATTTATGGGGTTTTGAAAAATTTTTTTAACCTATCGGAAATTCTTCGAAAGAGCGCATTCGCGCCAATCTTTTTTAGTCCCTTCCGGTCAGAATGTGGAAGAATTCCGTGTAGTCCGTCCTGTTTTCACCCATATAAGAGATCGCGGTGCGCGGGTGCTGGTTTAAGATGCCGGTCAGCATATAGGGAACGTCATAGCCCCAAAGCAGCCCGTCCGCTTTCAGCTTTGTGATATGCTTTTCAATAAACTGAAGGGCGGGATACAAATTATACTTCGGATTTTTGAGAAAACCGAGCAGAAGCTCCATCGCGCAGTTACCTGCGCCCCTGCCGAGGCAGCCGTAGGTAGCGTCAAGGTAGTTTACGCCGTCGCCGACCGCTTCGATCGTGTTGGCAAACGCGAGCTGCTGATTGTTATGCGCATGGATACCGATTTCTTTCCCGTATTTTGCGCCGATCTCCATATAGAGATCGCAGATGCGGGCAATCTGTTCCGGATAAAGGGAACCGTAGCTGTCCACAATATAGATCGCGTCCACGCTGGAGCGCGCGATGATCTCAAGGGCCGCTCTCCAATCCTGTTCGCCGCTCGTGGAGATCGCCATAATATTGCAGGTTGTTTCGTAACCCTTGCGGTTGGCGTCCTCGATCATATCGACGGCGGCGGGAATCTGATGGATGTATGTCGCGACGCGGATCATGTCGATGGGGCTGTCCGAGCGGTTTACAATGTCATGCTTGTAATCGCAGCGTCCAACATCCGCCATGACGGAGATTTTTAAGTCGCTGTCGTTGTCGCCGATGATCGCGCGAATATCCTCATCCTTACAGAATTTCCATTTGCCGAATTCGGATTCTTTGAACATCTCCGTTGATGCTTTATATCCAAACTCCATATAGTCCACACCCGCCTTGATGTTCGCGCGGTAGAGATCCTTTACGAATTCATCCGTAAAAAAGAAATTGTTGACAAGACCGCCGTCGCGCAAGGTTGCATCGAGCACGCGTATCTCGGGACGATAATCGAGGAGTTTTGAGATTTCTTTCATAATAATAGGTACCTGCCTTTCTGTTGGTCATTGGTTAATCTCACGTTAAAGTGTAACGCTTCAACGCGCTAAAATATGAAATAGGTTGCTTCATTAGTATAACACATAACAAAAAAATGCCAACCCCCAAAATGATGGGAGTCGGCATGAATTTGAAAAATGAGGCACTTTACATCTGTATGAGGTCTCTCCGGATATGTGCAAATGTAAAATGCAAGTCTTAAAGCCGTTCCAGCATCGCCTCAACAAGCTTTGCGGAATGAAGCGCGGCGCCGTGCTCGAACGTCGGATAGTCCATTTCGGCGCTGTCGTCCGCTTTGTCGGAGATCGCGCGGATGATGACGAACGGCAGTCCGTTTAAGTAAGCGGCCTGCGCGATCGCCGCGCCCTCCATTTCAGTGCAGCAGCCGTCGAAGGTCTGAATGAGAAACTCTTTCTTTTCTTTTGAAGAAATAAATTGATCGCCGCTGACAACGCGTCCTCGAAATGCCTGTATATCCGTATTCACCTCACGGCATACCGCCATTGCGGTATCGGAAAGGGATTTGTCCGCTTTAAAATTAAAAACGGGGATCTGGGGGATCTGTCCGACCTGATAGCCGAACACGGTCACATCCATATCGTGCTGTACGGCGTCCGTGGAAACAACAATGTCGCCGATATTGATCTCTGCCCGAAGGGAACCTGCAATGCCTGTGTTAATGACATGCGTGACAGAAAAAAGATCATGCAGAATCTGGACGCAGATACCGGCATTGACCTTGCCGATGCCGCATTTTACGATTACAACGGGCACGTTGTTTAAGGAGCCGTCGAAAAACTCCATGGAAGCGACGGTTTTAGATGACACATCTGTCATTTTCTCTTTGAGTGTGGCGATCTCCAAATCCATCGCCCCGATAATTCCAATTTTCATTTGAAGGTTTCCTTTCTATATCCATAATCATACTTCTTAATCTTGGAAGAATTTGCGTAAAAAGAACGCGCAGCGTTCTTTTTTATTGCGGATATACCAAATGCGCGTCGTCAATCTGATAAAGTACATTGTCAAGATAACGCGCCGCGAGGTAGTTTGCCATGCCGAGGTTCATATCAAGATAGTTGCCGCAGTCTTTCGGACTTGCGCCCGGAACTTCATCCTTATAGTCGCGGATAAACTCATACATCTCCTGCATGAGGGGCACGATCTCTTTGGAAGTCAGATCGCCTGCGAGAATGAGATAAAAGCCCGTCCGACAGCCCATGGGACCAAAATACACAACCCTATCCTTGTATTCTGCGTGATTGCGGAGAAAAGTTGCACCAAGGTGCTCGATCGTGTGAACTTCCGCCGTATTCATGACCGGCTCGTCATTGGGTGAAGTCATGCGCAGGTCAAAGGTGGTGAGTGTTTCTTTGCCGACATGGTCTTTTCGGGAAACATACACACCCGGCTGCAATTTCAGATGGTCGATCGTAAAGCTTGTTATTTTTTCCATAAAAAGCATCCTTTCTTAAAAAATCATAGGGCGCAGCCAGACGCGCTGTAAGTCTGACCGGGTATCCAAGCACCAGTATAGCACGAATCTTTGTTTTTTACAAAAGACTATTGACAATATACTAAAAAAATATATAATAAAACAGTAATCATTACTAATATTGAGAAAGCATATGAAGAAGGGGATGCTTGATGGCGTTAAAGTACAGCAGACAGCGTGAAGCAATTAAAGAATTTCTCTGTACGAGAAAAGACCATCCGACGGCAGATGTTGTCTATGCGAATGTGAGCAGACAATATCCGAATATCAGTCTCGGAACGGTATACCGCAATCTAACGCTGTTAGCGGATATGGGTGAGATCCGCCGGCTGCATCTCGGGGACGGACAGGATCATTTTGATGCGGACACGTCGGAGCATTATCATTTTATCTGCCAGAAATGCGGCAGGGTGATGGACCTGCAGATGGAGAGCATTGAGAAGATCAATGACCTTGCGGGTGTCGGATTTGACGGGCAGATCGCCGGGCATATTACTTATTTTTATGGTGTGTGCGGAGAATGCAGCGCACAGAAACAACAGTAAGGAAAGGGAATGATCATGGGCGTGACGCTCATATCAAAATAATTTTTTAACAGGAAAAGGAGAAAAGGCTATGAAATTTGTATGTTCTGTATGTGGTTATGTACATGAAGGTGATGCGGCTCCGGAGGCATGCCCGGTATGTAAGGCTCCGGCGGATAAGTTTGTTGCGCAGGGTTCGGATTTAACATGGGCGGCAGAGCACGTTGTAGGTGTTGCGCAGGGCGTTCCCGAGGATATTATCGCGGATTTGAGAGCAAACTTTAACGGAGAGTGCTCCGAGGTCGGTATGTATCTTGCAATGGCAAGAGTCGCATATCGCGAGGGTTATCCGGAAGTTGGTCTTTACTATGAGAAAGCGGCATGGGAGGAAGCGGAGCATGCGGCAAAATTTGCGGAGCTGCTCGGCGAGGTTGTGACCGATTCCACCAAGAAGAACTTACAGATGCGTGTCGAGGCTGAGAACGGCGCGACCGCAGGCAAGACAGATCTTGCAAAGCGCGCAAAGGCGTTAAATCTTGACGCGATCCATGATACGGTTCATGAGATGGCACGTGATGAGGCTCGTCACGGCAAGGCGTTTGAGGGTCTGTTAAAGAGATATTTTAACTAAGAACAGGCGTGGGAAACGCACTATATTTGAGAATTTAAGGGTATGCCGGGCTGCTCCGGCATACCCTTATTTTTGTACGAGCGGTCGCATCTGAAAGTGGAGGATTTTTCAAGGACTTTAAGTCGTCTTAAATTTGATATACTTATGATAAAATTTATGCTATGATAAAAATAATTATAGAATATATTCTTTATGGGGGCAGAAGCTTCATTGAAATTTGAATGGGATGAGAATAAAAATCAATTGAATCTGGAAAAACACGGAATTGATTTTGAGACAGCAATACTGGTTTTTAATGATTCACAGCGCATTGAAATATATGATGTGGAACATAGTATAGAAGAAGATCGATATAATACAATTGGAATGGTTAACGATGTGCTGTTTGTTGTATATACAGAGCGGAAAGAATATATCCGCTTAATATCGGCAAGACTTGCCACGAAAACAGAAAGGAGTATTTATTATGATACGGAAAGTTACTTTGGATAGAAATCAGAAACCGACGGATGAGCAGATAAAACAGATAAAAGAAGCGGCAAAGAGAGAAATTGTTTTTGATGAAGATTCACCGGAACTGACGCCGGCAATGGAAAAAGCGTTTCGATTAGCCGCAAAAAACCGCAACACGCAGAGACAGGCGGGGGTGTCGTGATTTTTGTATATATTAAAAATCCTTCATTCTTGATTGGTTGTTGAGCGGCAAACTGACATGATCACCATTAGCACTTAACATATCCTCAAAACCGGAAACAGCGGTAGAATCGTAGTTACACATCACGTTTCTACCGCTGTTTCATCAGAATCATATTTGCCGGGCCCTGTGACAACGCCGGAACCAAGCCTCGCTTACCGCGTGCTTTTCTGCAATTGATCTTCTATTTTCTCATCTGCCAGCCCGTATCTCCTGAATGCGTTTAGAGCATAGTATAAATCCTCCTGACGTCGAAAATATCCGCGCCAAGCCCGTTCACGCCCGCCGTTTACGGCGATTTCCATGGTATAGCAGGTTCGAAAATGAGGTCGGAATCCGATCATATAGGGCGCTTTTTTTAGTGTCACTTTATCTATGTATCTGTTTTTGATGATCCGGCATTTTTGTAATTGACGGAAATAGGAATATTCTTCTGTTACCCAGGCCGTGGAAGCGCGGGACTGTGGGTCTGCCGAATAAGAGAAATTGATGACTCCGATTCTCGAAAGCTGCGCGCCAAAGGCTTCTTTCTCCGCATCGGACGGTAACTGTTCAGAAACAGAACGTAAAATAGAACGCATATATTGTTTCCGATAATCTGAAATCCACCATGTAAACCAAAAAACAAAAAGACAAAACAGGAGTGCAATCCACTGGTAAACACCGAGGACGCCGTCGGTTTCATCCAAGATCAAATAGAGCATAAGCAGCATGCACCAGATCATGGAAATGCTTAATACTCCGGTAAATATACGAGGAGCACGGAGCTTTGCCTTCAACTGCGTCTCCTCGTTTGAGAGCCAGCGCGCAAACAATGGTGTTCGCCCAAGTTCCTGTTGAAAAAGCTTTAGTTTGGCTTCTGTTCTTCTGTCTTTCATCAACAGCAGAAAAATAATCCCGCAAAAGATAAGACAGCCGACCAATCCAATGATCCCCATCGTTATGCTAAAGTCTGCCAACTCCATATCACCCTCAGCCAAAAGCTGCTTTCTTCGAAATACCGAAAACGGAATCAGGGCAAAGAATAAGATTGCGAGGATGCCGAGAATGACATAGATGAGTTTGTTTGTTTTCTTTCCCAATGGTATGCCTCCCTTTCCTAAAAATATATCTATTAGTAGTGTACTGAAATAATTGGAAAATCGCAACCGCTTTTCTAAGAGAGATTCTTTTTAGAAGCTTTTTTTGAAATTCCGGTAAAAACTATTGACTATCAGAAAGTCTTTACCGTACCATCTGTAAAGAAGGACTTTTACTTGGAGGTTTTACGTAATGCTGTTGATCGGAGCAAAAATACAGGAATATCGAAAAAATGCCGGCTTCAGTCAGGAGGAGTTTGCCGCGAAGATCGGTGTGACGAGACAGGCGGTATCCAAATGGGAGCTGGATAAGGCGTATCCGGATTTGGATAAGCTGGTGGTCATCTGCGATGTTTTTCAGATTAGCATAACGGAATTTATTTACGGAAAAATGGTTGCCGCGCCGGATGAAACGACTGGTGGGGAAGCTTTGGAAATGAAGATGCTGTCTGTCGGAAAGGCGCGTGGAAAAGGAGCTTCAATGCGGCTTGGTGCCATGCTCGTGCTGCTTGGCGCGCTGTTTTTGTTCTGCGGCGTGCTGCTTGTCACGACCCTGTTTCATTATTCGTGGAAAAAAGATGACGGGCTCATAGAGCGGGCAAGAGTGGAGCGGGTCTATCAGCAGTACACAAAGGCGGATCTTAGTTTTTATGATGACGTTTCCCGCAAGGTCTTAAAAACAGTATGGCTGGACGTTGATGGTATCCGGGAAGGCGATTATATTGCGTGCTACACCGATGAGAAGCAGCAGGGGATTTACTATGAATATCATGCGCGGACGCCGGTCACGCTTGCGGTTCTCACAGGGGGATTTTTCGTGCTGTTTTTGCTGTGCCTCGCGGAGCTTCGCCGTCTTTCAAAAGAAAACGGCTGGCATATACTGATCGATGAGAAAAAAGAGAAGGAGCAGATATGATCGGGATCAACAGAAAAACGGGGATCGCCGCGGCCGCAGTCTGGCTGTTTGCGGTCTTTTTGGGACTGTGGTTTGCGGGAGTTCTTTCTTTTAGCGAAAAAAGGACGCCGGAAGCCGAAGAAAGCAGTGTGACGGCCGGACAGAATGAGGAACAGGCGCGGGTCTGGGAGATCGTCTTTCGGGGCATGAAGTTTACAATACCGCAAAAAGGAATCGCGTTGGTGCATGAGAGCGGCTGCCTGAATATCAGGCAGAACGATCAGTATTTGATTCAGATTTCGATAGAGGATGATTCGATCGACGACATATGGGAAAGCATGAACACCAGACAAGAGACGCTCATAGAATCCGGTTACCGCTTAGAAAAAGAAGCGGTGCGGCTGACGGAAGGCGGACAGGACCATATCCGGTATGTGGTCAGTATGGAAAAGGAGCGGGGGAGTGATTATGACCGTTCTTATTTTGCGGTAGTGTTTGCGCCGGCGGAGGAGGGGCGGCATATATTGGCGGTCGCCCGGTACGACGGAATCGACGTAGACGCTCTGGATGAGGAAGCCCGCGATCAGGTATATGAGGAAGCGTTTGCCGCGGTGGGGGCCGTTTTGGATACGGCGTGTCCCACGGACGAGATCGATGATGAGGTGGGAAGCTATTGGATGGAGGATGTGAGTCTTGATCCGGAACAGCCGTATCTCGCGGAGGATACGATCACGTACGGGGACGGGCAATATATGCTGACCGTCCGACTGCCCGAAGGCTGTATGCTGGTCGCGGATAATATCGCGGGAAAAGAGTATTTTGATTCGGTCAATCAGGTGTACATTTATGCAAATGTGATAGAGTACAAATGGCAGACGGCCAAGGATATGGCGGACATGCTTGCGGCGAGGGAGCTTTCCCGCATTCATGAAGAGGGTGAGACGGAGGTAAACGGAAGAACGTTCTATTATTACTCTTATTCCGTTTTAGAGTATGAAAAGAACAAAACAGCGGTCCGTTATCACTTTGAGGCGTTTTGTGATTTGGAAGACGGGAGCATCTATACACTAGCCGGGTATGCGGAAGATTACCCGGAAGCGCTTGAGAAAACCTACTATATAGATTGGATGGATGTGACCCTTCTTTCTGTGTGAGAAACCAACGGTTGCGATTCTGCAACCAGATTTTGCTTGTAAAAGAGAACCTGTTTTCCTCATAATCTTTTTAACAAAGAAGGAAAAGGAGTATGAGGACAAACATGAAAAAAATGAATAAGACAGAAGTGATTTTCCTTGCGGCGGCAATGATCTGCGGGCTGGCGGCCTGCGGCGATTCCGAAAAGGAAAGCGGAACAACGGGAAGCGTAACACCGGCAACATCCTACCAGGATTCCGCGCAGAACAGCGGATGGAATGCGGACTCGGATACAGATTTGGATGCCGGACAGGACACAGCTTCGGAGGATGGTCAGGACGCCGGACAGGACACAGATTTGGACGCCGGACAGGATGCAGATTCGGAAGACGGACAGGACGCCAGACAGGACGCAGATTCCGAGAATGGTCAGGATGATGAGCAGGATACAGACGCCCCGACCGCAGACGATTATGCATTTTCCACGAATGATTGGAAAACGCTGGAATTTGCGTTAGACGGGGTAGTCTACACATTTCCCTTAACGTGGTCCGATATTGAGGCGGCAGGCTTTCTGATTGATGAGGATTATCGTCATGAGGTGTTGGAATCCAATTATTATACGCTGAGCGTGAACGCGGAAAATGAAGCGGAAGAGCGGATTTCCGTCCGGTTTAAGAACTTTACTGAGGGGGATCGGGAGCTGCAGGACTGCGATGTGTATGGAATCGGGTTTGAGGTGTCGCAATGGAGAGACGTCAATCCGGATGTGATGTTATGCAACGGCGTGACATTCGGTATGACGGCTGAGGAAGTAAAGGCGCTCATGGGAGAGCCGGACTATTCTTATGAAAGCGAAGGCGATGATTATACAAGCATCAGCATGGAGTATTATGTTACGGGACATTCCTATGATAATGAGATTGAATTTTATTTTTGGAACGGAGTATTAACGGAGATTGACATCCTAAATAAGGAATGATCGGAAACGGAGCGGGAAAAAGACAGTGGAAGCTTATAGACAGCGAAAGCTGTCTTTTTTCTGTTTTCGAGCTTTACGCGTGAATTTTATTCTTTTTTTATAATAATTCGCCAAGTGTTTATAGAAACTGTTTGTGGAGTGTATTATAATGAAAACATGATGGAAGTCGGTATTGCAGGTCGATCAGACGGGAGGCGGGCATGAAGCTAAAGACGAGATTGCAGATTACATTTGTTGCAATGATCCTGATGCCCCTGCTGTTGATCGGCTTGATTTACGGTGTGACGCGGATTGCGTTGGCAAACACCTTTCGGGATCAGTACGGAATGAAGGCGGTGAGCGTATCACTCATTTCCAATCCGGTCGAGGCGTTCAGTGAGCTGACCGACGAGGAATATCGTGAGTTGTCCGCCATGGCGGAGGAGGATCCGGGGAGGTTGCTTGACGTTTCATACCTCGAAAGCATTGGCGCGCAGCTTGAGAAAAAAGCGTCCGGCCTTTTTGTTTTTGTAAACGGAGAAAATATTTATCATCAGTTCGCCGCCTATGATGAGGCGGCGGAAGTTTTAGAGGAGCTTGGCAAAAACATAGAGCTCGGCGGCGACGGATACTATCTGGGCGCGCGAAAGCTGCTGATCAAACAGCTTTATTTTTCCGGGCAGGAGTTCGGAGAAGGAAAAATCTATATCGTAACGCGGGTGCGCAATTTTGTTTCCGCGGGATTGCTGTTTTCCCTGATGATCCTGATTATTCTTGTGCTGCTCGTGACAAGTTTCTTTTTGACGGGGTGGATCAGAAACGGTGCGTTCACGCCTCTTTCGGAATTTAATGTCGCCATGCAGCGGATCGCGGACGGGGATTTTGACTATGTGCTGTCCACGGGATTCAAGGGCGAGATTTCCGAGCTTTATGAAAATTATAATCAGATGCGTCTGCGCTTAAAGGAGTCCGCAGAGGAGCAGGCGCAGGCGGATAAGCAGAACAGGGAGCTGATCAGCAATATTTCCCACGACTTAAAAACGCCGATCACCTCGATCAAGGGCTATGTCGAGGGAATCATGGACGGTGTTGCGGACACGCCTGAAAAAATGGACCGTTATATTAAGACCATTTACAACAAGGCGAATGATATGAACCGTCTGATCAACGAGCTGACGATTTATTCCGGAATTGATTCGAACCGGATTCCTTATCATTTTCGCAAGTTGAATGTCGCGGATTATTTCAACGACTGTGTGGAGGAGGTCGGTTTGGATCTGGAGGGGCAGAATATCCGCCTGAATTATTCCAACATGACGCCTCCTGACACGCTTGTCATTGCTGATCCCGAGCAGATGAAGCGGGTCATTAACAATATTGTAAGCAACAGTGTCAAGTATATGAACCGGGCGAGCGGAACGATCGACATTCGGATTCTGGATGAGATCGATTCGATCAGGGTTGAGCTGGAGGACAACGGGAAAGGCGTGTCCGCCAAGGAGATCGGCAGAATTTTTGAGCGGTTTTACCGTACGGACGCTTCACGCAATTCGTCGCAGGGAGGAAGCGGCATCGGGCTTTCCATTGTCAAAAAGATCATTGAAGATCACGGCGGATATATTTGGGCGACAAGTAAAGAAGGGGAAGGCGTCTGCATGCATTTTGTGCTTCGCAAGTTTGTGGAGAATCCGGACACCGTGCAGGCAGAATAAGGAATACGCAGAAACCGCGCGGGCGGAATGTGGAGTTTGTTAAAAATCGGCATACAGGATTTTGAAAGCCGACAGGAAGATAGAGATTATCGGGAAAACGCATATACGGCGGAAAATGGGAGACTGGAGGGATGGCATGAGCCGCATATTGATTGTTGAGGATGAAAAGGAGATCGCAGACCTCGAAAAAGATTATTTGGAGCTTTCGGAGTTTCAGGTGGAGATCGCAAACGACGGGAATGAAGGACTGAATAAGGCGCTTTCCGAGGAGTATGCGCTCGTTGTGCTCGATCTGATGCTTCCGGGGATGGACGGTTTTGAGGTCTGCCGCCGGATACGGGAGGAAAAGAATATTCCGATCTTAATGGTATCGGCGAAAAAGGATGATATTGACAAGATCAGAGGACTTGGACTCGGTGCGGATGATTACATGACGAAGCCGTTCAGCCCGAGCGAGCTGGTCGCGCGCGTAAAAGCACATCTGGCAAGATATGACAGACTTGTCGGTTCTGGACAGAAGCAGAATGATATTGTGGAGATCCGGGGACTCAAGATCGACAAAACGGCGCGCCGCGTCTATGTGGACGGAGAGGAGCGGACATTTACCACAAAGGAATTTGATCTTTTGACGTTTTTGGCGGAGAATCCGAATCATGTGTTTACGAAGGAGGAATTGTTCCGCGAAATATGGGATATGGATTCGGTCGGAGACATTGCGACGGTGACGGTTCATATTAAGAAGATTCGTGAAAAACTGGAATACGATACGTCAAAGCCCCAGTATATTGAGACGATATGGGGCGTCGGCTACCGGTTCAAGGTATAGAGAGTGCATGGATGAAGACAGTCATTCTATATGAGGATCAGGATATTCTTGTCTGCAAGAAGCCTGCGGGGCTTGCGGTGCAGAGTGCGCGCGCATCCGAAATGGATATGGAGAGCGAGCTGCGCAATTATCTGCATGGCGGCGGGCTGCATGTGGTTCACCGCTTAGACCAGCCGGTGGAAGGGGTTCTTGTTTTTGCCAGAAGCAGTGCGATGGCGGCAAAACTGGACGCGCAGATGAAGAACGGCACAATGAAGAAGTATTACCGCGCGCTTGCCTGCGGGAGGATGCCCCGGACGGAAGGCGAATGGATCGATAAGATCGTAAAAAAGGGAAACGGCGTCGGTGAGATCGTGACGGACGGCAATGCGAATGCGGAGGCAAAACGCGCCGTGCTATCTTATCAGGTGGATTCGTATGACGCTGACATCAATGTCAGTAATGTTAAAATTTGTTTGCAGACGGGAAGATTTCACCAGATCCGTTTACAATTTTCCCATGCCGGACATCCGCTTGTCGGCGACCGCAAATACGGAGACGAGAACGCAAAGAGGATTGCGGAGGATTTAGGGCTTGCAAGCGTGGCGCTCTGCGCCGAGCGGCTCTGTTTTCGGCATCCGCGGACCGGTAAGCAAATGGATTTTAGCGTGACGCCCGGCTTTCATAAAAAATAATTTTTTTCCCATACTATATTCCGAAAGAATGGAGTGCGTATGGGAAATTTTTTTGAGGACCTAAGAGAAGAATGGTATAAGCGGCGGATGCTTCGGGTGGTTTTGATCGCGGTAGCGGTCTATCTGGTCATGAAGTATGCGCTGACGCTTTTGCTGCCGTTTTGCTTATCCGTGCTCTTTGTGCGCTGGGTCATGCCGTTCGTCCGAAGGATCGCAGGAAAGCGGCGGGGGATGAAAAGCACGTTTACTGCACTGATTTTGTTTGCGATCGGCGCGCTGCCCGTCGTACTGCTTCTTTTTTTGTACCGTGCGGCAGCGGGCTGTGTGCGGATGTGCATGTCAAATTTTAAGCTTTTTCGCGTGCAGTGCGGCGTATTCCTTCATACCTGCTGCTGTTATTTGGAACGTCCGCTCGGGATCGACGCGATTGTGATCGAAGAAAAGATCATGACGGCGGCGCGCAGTATCGGAGAGCAGATCAGCGATGAGGCGGTTCCCAAGGTGCTTGTCATATCGGGGGACGTCCTTAAGGTGGTTGCGGCGATCGGTATTTTTTGGGCGGTGTTTTTTATTTTCAGCGTGCTTTTTGCAAAGGATTATGACGAGATCGTGGCGGGATGGCGCGAAAAACATTGGTTCGCCTATGTCAGAGAATTATATGACAAGACTGTCAGATTGATTTTTTCTTATATCAAAGCGCAGCTCATCATCATGTCCGTCATCGGGGGCATTTGCAGCGTCGTGTTTTGGTGGGCAGGTTTTGGCACGCCCTTTTTATGGGGCTATATCGTGGGCTTTCTCGATATGCTCCCGTTTATCGGGACCGGCATTACACTGATTCCGCTTGCGATCTTTGAGCTTGTGATGGGACAAAACATGCTCGCCGTGGTGTTTGTCCTGCTCTATGTGGTGTGCTATTTTGCGAGGGAGTTTATGGAACCGCGCCTGATCGGGCAGCGGATCGGGATTCACCCGCTCATCATCCTGATGTCCGTGTTCTTAGGCGTGAAGCTCTATGGGATTTTGGGGATTGTGACAGGACCGCTTTCCTATCTGCTGATTCGGGAGCTTTCTTCTCACACGATTTCTTCTTGACAGAGCGCGGCAAAGACATTAAAATCACAGTATATCGTATGGCGTTGAAAAGGGTTAGTACCTGTGCGGATGCTTTTCAGAGAGGGAATCAGAGGAACGGGATCGTTCCGTGGTGGGAGATTCCTAAGCGGAGGGCGGGGAACCTGCCTTGGAGCCGTGTATGTTAAATACACCGTAGATCCGGCGATAACGGATACAGAGCAGGGCGGAGAAAGACCGTCAAGCAGGGTGGCACCGCCGATAACCTTCGGTCCCTATGATGGGATCGGAGGTTTTACTATGTTACGATCAGAAAGGAGCAGTGTGAAAAAATGGCAGACAAAAAGCTGGTAGAAGCGATCACCTCTATGGAGGAGGATTTTGCACAGTGGTATACCGATGTGGTGAAAAAAGCAGAGCTGATCGATTACACGAGCGTAAAGGGCTGTATGGCGTTTCGGCCTGCGGGCTATGCGATCTGGGAGTTGATCCAGCAGCAGTTAGACGCACGGTTTAAGGAGACGGGGGTACAGAATGTTTACCTTCCGATGTTTATCCCGGAGAGTCTTTTGCAAAAAGAAAAAGACCATGTGGAGGGCTTTGCGCCGGAGGTCGCATGGGTGACATACGGCGGCGGGCAGCAGCTTCAGGAGAGAATGTGCGTCAGACCGACCTCGGAGACCTTATTCTGTGATTATTATAAAAATGTGGTGCATTCGTACCGCGACCTGCCGCAGGTGTGCAACCAGTGGTGTTCCGTGGTGCGCTGGGAGAAAGAGACAAGACCGTTTTTAAGAAGCCGTGAGTTTTTGTGGCAGGAGGGACACACCGCTCATGCAACGGCCGAAGAGGCGGAGGAGCGCACGATCCAGATGCTCAATGTCTATGCGGATTTTGTGGAGCAGGTGCTTGCGATCCCGGTTATTAAAGGACGGAAAACCGATAAAGAAAAATTTGCCGGAGCGACGGCCACCTACACGATCGAGGCGCTGATGCATGACGGAAAGGCATTACAGTCGGGAACGAGCCATAACTTCGGGGACGGCTTTGCGAAGGCGTTCGGCATTCAGTACACGGCCAAGGATAATACGCTGCAATATGTCCATCAGACTTCATGGGGTATGACGACCCGCTTGATCGGCGCGATCATTATGGTGCACGGCGATAATTCGGGTCTGAAGCTTCCGCCGCGAGTTGCGCCCACACAGGTGATGATCATTCCCATTCAGCAGCAAAAGGACGGCGTGTTAGAGGCGGCGTCGAAGCTGGAAGACGAGATCAAGAAAGCGGGTATCCGCGTAAAAACGGATATTTCGGATAAGAGTCCGGGCTGGAAATTTTCGGAACAGGAGATGCGCGGCATTCCCGTCCGCATCGAGATCGGACCGAAAGACATCGAGGCGGGACATTGCGTAGCCTGCCGCCGCGATAACGGAGAAAAACAGACGATCGCCTTAGAGGAAGCGGCGTCGAAGCTGCCTGCGCTCTTAGAGCAGATTCAGAATGATATGTTAGAGGCGGCGCGCGTGCACAGAGAGGAGCATACTTACACAGCCGTGACGATGGAAGAGTTTGAGAAGTGCTTTACGGAGAAGACCGGCTTTGTGAAAGCAATGTGGTGCGGGGAGCAGGAATGTGAGGACATTATTAAAGAAAAGCTCGCAGTCACGAGCCGCTGCATGCCGTTTGATGAGGAGAAGCTTGCCGATACCTGCGTCTGCTGCGGGAAACCCGCAAAAAAGATGGTATACTGGGGAAAGGCGTATTAAAAAAGAATGGCGCAGATGCGCCATTCTTTCAAAGAATCCGCGAAGCGGATTCTTTTGCAATGAGAATATATCTAGTAGATGAAAAAACAGGGTTGCGATGTACCGGTTACATCACAACCCTGTTTTTTCCGCCGTTCTTTCCGATGTATAGATTATTGTCCGCCTGTGTGATCGTTTCTGAGACTGTCATGCCTTTTTGGTAAATCGCAACGCCGAGTGTGAGTGTACAGTGAATCCACCGGCTGCTTGATTCAAAAATATGATTTGCGACATGGTGCCGGATACTCTCGGCGATCTGATAGGTCTGATCGTGCGTACTGTTGCTGATGAGGATGAGAAGCTCCTCGCCGCCCCAGCGGCACACATACCCATGCTCGCCGACCTGCTCTACCGCGATCTGCGCAATGTCATGCAGGGCAACGTCGCCGAAGTCGTGTCCGTAAGTGTCATTGATTTTTTTGAAATCATCGATGTCGCCCATGATGAGCGAGAAACTCAAATCGGATTGTAATGCCTGATCGATAAACATCTGCATACTGCGGCGGTTGTAAAGTCCGGTCAGCGGATCTGTGTTTGCAAGCTGCTCCAGAATTGTATTTTGATGGCGAAGCTTTGCGTGTGTCCATTTGATCTCAAAGACGTAGATGAGCGAAAACAAGATCAAGAATAGAAACGTACAGATCGAGTTAAACGTATAGATAGAGAATTCGATCACCGGATTGTCGATGGTGTAAAACGGTTCATTATAATAAGATAGAAATTTACAGCAAAGAAACAATACCGATGCAGCCACCGCACTCTGCGTGGCGATAACGAGCTTGCGCCGCGCCGTATTAAGCGTATAGCACACATAGAAGCCGACGGGAATCACGCCGATGATATATTGTGCAAAACCGAACTTCCAGCCGATGCATAATGTGGCGACAAAGGAGTGCAGAATGATCTCAAAATAAGTGATATAGTATAACGGCAGATATTTTTCCTTTTTGATCAGACGCGTGCTGAGCAGATAGGTAGCTACGCTTACCGTATTAAAAAGATATAACGGCGTGATGTGCAGAGCGATAAACATGCATAGCAAAAAAGCATGCACACATGCAATGGAATAAATCATGAAACTGAATTTTTGCCTGTTTGTGATCTGCTCTGTTCCGTTTAATATATTTTTTGCATATTCTAATTTCTTTTTCATCATCGTATCGTTCATTCAACTAAATGCAGAACCTGAAGCAGCAGCGCCCATGCCAGACCATAGTAGGTGACAACTGCGATCAGGTCGTTAATAGTAGAGATCAAAGGGCCGGATGCCACGGCGGGATCCACGTGAAGCTTGTGAAAAAACAGAGGGATGATCGTTCCCATCAGGGAGGAAATGATCATTGCCACAAGCAGGGATAAACCGATGCAGCCCGATACCGCAAAGGAAAACATCGGAGGCCTTCCCTTGACAAAATGGATGTAGAAACCGATCAGGGTAAAGGATAGCGAACCAAGTAATAGGCCGTTTACCAAACCGATGCGAAGTTCCTTTAGCACAAGCTTAAGCCGCGCGCCGCGCCCTAGCTCCTCATCCACAAGAACGCGGATGGTAACGGCAAGCGATTGCGTGCCGACGTTTCCCGCCATTCCCAAAATGAGAGATTGAAAGCTGACGATCAGCGTCAGCTGGGCGACAACCTGTTCAAACATGCCCGCGACCGTGGAGACGAACAAACCTAAAAACAACAGGGTGATCAGCCACGGAATTCTTTTTTTGATGCTCGCGCTAAGTGGTTCATTTAGTTCTTCCTCCTCGGTCAGACCCGCGAACCGCGCGTAATCCTCGCTCATCTGCTCATCGACGACTTCGACAATATCCTGCGCGGTAATGATGCCGAGCAGCCGCTTGTCGTTGTCCAGCACCGGGATGGAATCCTCGGAGTAATCTTTTAACTGCTCTAAGCAGTCGTCCACTGTTTCCGTCGCATACACATACGGGAAAGAGGTCGTGATCAGGGAGGAAAGCGGCACGTTCTGCCTTGCGATGATTAGGTCGGGCAGGTCGATCGCACCGCAGAAGACACCGTTGTCATCCGTCACATAAATTGTGGAGATATTGTCGTTGTCCGCCGCCTGCTCCACAAGCGAGCGCATTGCCTGCTTGATCGTGAAGTCGTTTCGGATGACGACAAAATTGGTCGTCATGTGGCTGCCGAGCTCATCCTCTTCATAGGATTGGATGAGGTCAATATCCCGTCTGGTCTGCGCGTCAATGAGCCGGATCAGTTCGCTGCTCTTATCGTCCTCCAGCTCGTCGAGCACGTCAACCGCGTCGTCGGCATCCATGCTCTCAATGATGTCCGCCGCTTTTTCGGCATCCAGTTCCTCGATGTACTTTGCGACGTCATCTTCCAGATAAGCGAAAATGTCTGACACCGCGTCGACGCCGAGCACGTGGTAGAGCCGTTTGCGCTCTAAGGGCGTTAATGCCGCCAGCACATTAGAAATATCATTATCGTGGTAGCGATTTAGCTGCTCACGAAGTTCTTCCTCGGGCAGATCGCTCTGAATGAGACGGATCAGTTCCGGCTCATAGTCGGGACGCTCCGGATCTGAGTATATAGTTTTATCTGCCATTGGTACAACTCCTGCTTTTTCGTGAATCATTGATGACATAATAACCCAATTATGCTAATTATATCACAGATCACAGTGAATTCCAAACCTATTTTGCGTTTGAGCGTGATTTGCAGCGATTCGGGTACGGATTGCAAACTTTTCTAATTTTATGGAAAGATGGCTATGGAAATTACACGCAGGCTGGCGTAAAATAGAAGCAGTGGTTTTATTTTTTGATGAAGGAGAACGAATATGAAAATTTTGGTGATTAATTGTGGGAGCTCGTCGCTGAAATATCAGTTGATCGACAGCGATACGGAGCAGGTGCTGGCAAAGGGGCTTTGCGAGCGTATCGGCATTGAGGGCGGCTGCCTGACGCATCAGGGTGCGGGAAAAGAGAAGGTGACGATTCAAAAGGACATGCCGGAACATACGGTTGCGGTACAGATGGTCATAGAAGCGCTGACTGACAAGGAACACGGTGTGATCGCGTCGCTTGACGAGATCGGTGCTGTCGGCCACCGCATCGTTCACGGCGGGGAGAAGTTCGCGGGCAGCGTGATCGTGACCGATGAGGTCGTGCAGGCGATCGAGGAGTGCGCTGACTTGGCGCCCCTGCACAATCCGGCGAATCTGATCGGGATCCGATCCTGCGAAAAAATTATGCCGGGCGTATTGCAGGCAGCCGTATTCGATACGGCGTTTCATCAGACGATGCCGAAAAAAGCATATCTGTACGGACTGCCGTATGAGTATTATGAAAAATATAAAGTGCGCCGTTACGGTTTCCACGGAACGAGCCATGATTTTGTATCCGCGCGCGCGGCGCAGATTCTCGGAAAGGACAGAAAAGATCTGCGCATCATCGTATGCCATCTCGGAAACGGAGCAAGCATTTCCGCGGTCAAGTACGGGGAGAGCGTGGATACGAGCATGGGCTTAACGCCGCTTGAGGGACTGATCATGGGAACACGCTGCGGGGATATCGACCCGGCGGTCGTCAGCTTTCTCGGGGAAAAAGAGCAGCTCTCTTATCAGGAGCTGTCCGATGTGATGAATAAGAAGTCCGGCGTGCTCGGCATGTCGGGAATCTCCAGCGATTTCAGGGATTTGGGAGAGGCGGCGGATAAAGGCGACGAGCGTGCAAAAATGACGCTGGACGCTTACGCGTACCGTGTGGCGAAATATATCGGCGCGTATACGGCGGCGATGGGCGGCGTGGATGTCATTGCGTTTACGGCGGGCGTCGGGGAAAATAATATTTCCATGCGTGAGATGATCGGTGAATATCTTGCATTTTTGGGCACAAAGATCGATCATGAAAAAAATAACCTGCGAGGCGAGGAAGCCGTAATCTCAACGCCGGAGAGCCGGGTGAGCATCATGGTCGTTCCGACGAACGAGGAGCTTGCCATTGCGCGCGAGACACTGCGGCTTGTCAGTAAGCAGTAGCAGATGATTGCGACAGGCAGATAGAGCAGTTTAGCCGTTTTGCAAAATCACAGCGTTGCCGGACGCGGTTAGCAGGGATCGGCAGCAGCATAAAACGGGAGGATACGGCATGCAGATCGAGTTGCCGCAGCAGGCTGCAAATATCATCACGACATTAGAAAGCGCGGGCTATGAGGCGTACGCCGTCGGCGGCTGCGTGCGGGACAGTCTGTTAGGGAGAGTGCCTGACGACTGGGACATTACCACGAATGCAAAGCCGGACGAGGTGAAAAAGTTATTCCGCCGCACGATCGACACGGGGATTCAGCATGGGACCGTGACGGTCATGATGGGAAAAACAGGATATGAGGTTACGACCTATCGGGTTGACGGCGAATATGAGGACGGCAGACATCCGAAGAACGTGGCGTTTACGGGCAGTCTGAGGGAGGACTTATGCCGCAGGGATTTTACGATCAATGCGATGGCGTACCGCCCGAAGGACGGGCTTGTGGACTGCTTCGGAGGAATGGAGGATTTACGGGAAGGCCGTATCCGCTGTGTCGGCGACGCGCGTGCGCGCTTTACGGAGGATGCGCTGCGCATGATGCGCGCCGTGCGTTTTAGTGCGCAATTGTCTTTTTCTATAGAAGAGAAGACGTTTGAGGCGATGAAAGCGCTTGCGGGAAATCTGGAAAAGGTCAGCGCGGAGCGGATACAGGCGGAGTTTGTCAAGCTTGTGTGTTCGCCGAATCCCGACGCGCTGCGGCTGTTGTATGAGGCGGGATTAAGCGCCGTGTTTTTTCCCGAGTTTGATGAATGCATGCGGACGGGACAGAATCACCCGCACCATTGCTATTCGGTGGGAGAGCATATTCTTCATGCGATGAAAGCGGTGCGCGCCGACCGTGTGCTGCGTCTTGCGATGTGCTTCCATGACATCGGAAAGCCGTATACAAAGGAAACGGACGAAAACGGAATCGACCATTTTCATGGGCATGCCGCGCTCAGTGAGGATTTGACGAAAAAGATCCTGCGCCGCCTGAAATTCGACACGGATACGATCGTGAAAGTATCCGGGCTTGTGCGGAATCATGACAGAAACATCGAACCGGATAAACGGGGGATGCGCCGCGCGATGGCGGATGTCGGATCGGAGCTGTTTCCCGGTCTCTTTGATGTAAAAGAGGCGGATATCGCGGCGCAGAGTACCTATCAGCGGCAGGAAAAACAGGAGCGTCTTGCGCGCTTGAGAGAGGTATACGACGAGGTTCTGCGCGATCGGGAGTGTGTCTGCTTAAAAGACCTTGCCGTGACGGGGCGGGATATGATCGACATCGGTATTCCGGCAGGACCGGGGCTCGGCGCGGTCTTAAAGGAGCTCCTTAAGCTTGTTGTGGAAGAACCTTCCTGTAATTCGAAGGAATATCTGCTTACGCAGGCTCCGGCTGTCTATGCCGCGTCCGCCGGCATGACGGAAAGTAAAAAAAAGAACACGGAATCATGAAATATCGGTACATATTTTCACCTATGTTGTCATATATTGGGGTATGCGATATGGTGGAGGTAGCCGGTGTGAATGACCGAATTGTTAATATACTGGAACAATATGACGTGACGCTGCTCAAGACATGGAAAGGAAGAAGCGCGCTGTTATGCGATACGGAGCAGGGCTTAAAGATTATTCGGGAATATACGGGGCCGCTTGAGAAGCTCTGCGTGTTAGAGGCGCTTTTACAAAATATGCGGGAAGCGGGCTTTTTGTCCGACTGTATCCTGCGCACGAAGGAAGGCGCGCTGTTTGTGCGGGGCAGGGACGGGAACGTCTATATCGTCAAAGATTATTATGAGGGGCGCGAGTGCTCGGTGGGCGATGCGTCCGACTGCGTGCGCGCAGTCAGGCAGCTTGCGCAGCTTCATCTTCATTTATCCGTTCCGCCCAAGGAGAGCATTCGTCCGCTTGTGCAAAAGCCGTCCGATCAGGAAGAGGACTGTACGCCGGATGGAGAGGAAACAGGCAGTTACCGGTTCCGGATGTTTGATCCGGTGAGAGAGTATGAACGGTATAACCGTGAACTGAAACGGATTTGGAAGCATCTGCGCAATAAGAGCGATAAGACGGATTTTGAGGTATTTCTTCTGCATCATTATCCTTTTTTTATGGAACAGGCAGAGGAGGCGCTTACGCTGTTTCGGAGCGCGGATGTGGATGCGTTCTACCGGCAGGAGGAAGAAAAGGGCGTACTCTGCCATGGGGATTTCCAATATCATAACATCCTGTTTACGGACGGGGGCGCGTTTGTGATGAATTTTGAAAAATGCGTGATGGACGTCAGAATAAGGGATTTTTATCTATTTTTCCGGAAAGTTATGGAAAAAAATAATTGGAACATTTATACAGGCAGGCAGCTTTTAGAGGCATATGACGCCGTCCGTCCGATCAGTGATGCGGAGAAAAACCTGCTTGGCTTAAAGCTCTGTTATCCCGAGCGTTTCCGCAAGGTTGTGAGCTATTACTATAACAGCGGAAAGGCATGGATTCCTGCCAAAAACAGGGAAAAAATCGACCGTCTGCTTGGGCAGGAGGATGCGCGAAAGAGCTTTCTAAAAAATCTGTTTGAGGCATAGCGCAAGAGGGCAGGATTGTGCTATACTGTTCTCATGAAAATGAATCGAAAAAAACAAAATTTCATAAAGATGACCGCGGTCTGGATGGCAGGCGTTCTTTTGTTTACGGGCTGTGCGTTCCGGGAGGCGGGGAAATCCGATACACAAACGGACGTAACGGTCGATAACCAGCAGCAGGTGACTGCCGCGCCGCCGCAGACTGCGGGCTATGACAGTGTGGACACGGCGATCGTTATCCGCTATGACACGGAAGAAAAGACGATCTCTCTGCGGAATTTAGAGACGGGCAGACAGTATACGCTTGCCTATGACGGAACGACCAGGCTTTCGGACAAAAACGGACAGGTCTTAACGATGGCGCAGATCAAGGCGGGAGAGCTTGTGGACGTAACGTTCCGTTACCGGAGCAAGACGCTTGTGTCGCTTGTGCAGTCGCCGGACGCCTTTGTAAAAGAGGGGTTGACGGACTATGCGTTGTCGGAGACGGGAAGATCGATGACGATAAACGGCGTGCAGTATCGGCTTGCCGACGATCTGGCGATCCTATCCGACGGAGAACTGATCGAGCTGATGGATCTTAACAGTGTGGACGCGCTGACGCTGCGCGGCTTTGACTATGAGATACACAGCATCAGCGTTGACCGCGGGCACGGATATTTAAGGCTCAAAAACGACGAGTCCTTTATCGGCGGCTGGATCGAGGTCGGCTCCGAGGTGATCGCGCCGATCACGGAGAACATGCTGTTGACCGTGCCGGAGGGCAGCTATGAGGTGTCGGTTTCGAGTGAGGCGGGACACGGAACACTGTCTGTTGCGGTCTATAAGAATCAGGAGCAGACGCTGGACGTCGGTGATTTTGCAGTGGAAATCAAGGAGGGAAAGGTCTATTTTGATGTCATGCCCGTCTCCGCCACCGTCTACGTGGACAGTGAGAAAGTTGATATTTCCGGTCCGGTGTCCCTTACCTACGGCGTGCATTTTCTGATGATCCGGGCGGATGGCTATGAGACGATGGTGAAATATTTAAGCGTCGGGCAGGAGACAGCCAGTTTGGCGATCACGTTGGAGAAAGCGGCGGAGGTTTCGGACGACGATGATGACGATCAGAATTCCGGTGACGGAAACGGCACGAATAACGGAAACGGTACGGGCAGCGGAAGCGAAGCAGACGGCAGCGGCACAGATACGGATCAAGGCGGACAGGCTTCGGAGCCGGAAGTGGTGACAGCGGATGACGGGACGGTGTTCTATGTGCTGGTAACGGCGCCGGAGCAGGCGGAGGTTTATGTGGACGGTATTTATGTCGGCATCGCGCCGATACGGTTCAAGAAGGTACCCGGAAGCCATGAGATCACGCTGCGCCGTATTGGTTATCAGACGCGCGCATATACGATACAGCTTGACGACGAAAAGAAGGATGTTACCTATTCCTTTTCCGAATTATTAGCGACGGAATAGATTTTTAACGGAAATCGCTATTTTTCCTTGACAAATGTTGGTAAAAAAGCTATAAGTATGTATAGGCATTCTGAGGGATGCCATAATACTATCAAAAACAAAGCTCAGTAAGAGGAGGAGTTCGTCAATGAACAAAACAGAGTTAGTTGCAGCTATGGCTGAACAGGCAGGATTATCTAAGAAGGATGCAGAGGCAGCGTTAAAGGCTTTCACGGACGTTGTAGCTGCTCAGCTTAAGAAGGGTGATAAGATTCAGTTAGTAGGCTTTGGTACATTTGAGGTTGCTGAGAGAGCAGCTAGAGAAGGCAGAAATCCGCAGACTGGCGCGGTTATGCCGATCGCAGCTTCCAAGGCTCCGAAGTTCAAGGCTGGTAAGGCATTAAAGGATATGGTAAATGCATAAGAATGCGCCCGTTCCTTTGAAACGACTTGAGACCGGAAGACGGCTGATGAGAGGATTTCATTAGCCGTCTTTTCTTTTGGCAAAATGGGAGGAGAGAATGTATGCGGCTGGATAAATATCTCAAGGTGTCCCGGCTCATTAAGCGCAGGACCGTTGCAAACGAGGCGTGCGATGCGGGCAGGGTTACGGTCAACGATAAACCGGCGAAAGCGTCTTATGAAGTGAAAGCGGGCGACATTATTGCAATCCGGTTCGGCGATAAGGAGATCCGCGTAGAGGTACTCGCCGTGCAGGAGACGGTGCGGAAAGAAGATGCGTCGGGTTTGTTCAAATATATATAGGGAAACGCTGATTAAATCAGCGCTTCCTTGGAAAATGCGATTGATTCAGGCATTTGATCAGGCATAAACAGGAATCTCCCGAATATATTTTTTTATAGAAACAGGTGCATGGCTCGTACAATCTGTGCTTGCGGATATAAAAAATAGAAGGGAGGTTCTTTTTTTATGGAGGACTTGAATCAGATGCAAAAAATGCCTCACAAAATGGTGGTAGGAAACCGCAAGACGATCGCGCTTACGGGCGTCACGGATGTGCTTGCGTTCGACATTCACGAGATCCTGCTGGAGACTTCCCAGGGGATGCTGATGATACGGGGGAATAATCTGCATGTCAGCAGGCTGACGCTTGATAAAGGGGAGGTTGATGTGGACGGCCGGATCGACAGTCTGGCTTACTCGGATGCGCCCGCGTACGGAAAAAAACAGGAATCCCTGTTTTCCAGATTGTTCAAATAATCCCGAAGAAGGGCGCGCTATGAGTGAAAGTATCATCAAAGAGGCGGTGTTTTCGCTGCATTGCATCAGCGTGGGTGTGTCGATCACCTTTGTGTACGATCTGCTGCATGTATGCAGGATCTGCGTCAGGCACAGCCGTTTTTTGATTTCCGTAGAGGATTTTTTGTTTTGGGTCGTTTGTGCAGTTTTTATATTTTTGGTGTTGTATTGTGAAAATGACGGAATCCTGCGCTGGTACTGCATTGCGTGCGCAGTCGTGGGGATGGAGATCTATAAAAAACTGTTCAGTCCATATATAGTGCGTTTTATGTCAACAGTTTTGAAAAAGACCATACATGTTGTAGCGTGGATTGTACGGAAACTGATGTTCCCTTTCAAGATGCTGTTTTTAGGGCTTCGCAGGGCATATGTCAAAATCTGTCACATTTTCACAAAAAAGAAAAAACAAGCTGATAGGTAGTTGACGGTTTGCATAAAATTCGTTAACATATGTATTATGTAAACAGTTTGAAAGTTATGGAAAGGTAAGAGAAATATTATGGCAAGAAAGAGACCGGCATACCGTAAAAAGCGGCATAACCGGCTCGGTATGCTTTTGGTGATGATGTGTATCGTGATGCTGCTGATCGTAGTCAGCGTCAGCAGTATAGATCTCAAGGCAAAGCAGAGAACCTATGCTGAACGTGAGCGGAATTTAGCAGAGCAGATTGAGCAGGAACACGAGAGAACACGGCAGCTTGAAGAATATGAAAAGTATATCAGGACAGACGCGTATATTGAGGAAGTGGCAAAGAGTAAGCTCGGACTCGTATACGAGGGCGAGATCATATTCAGGGCAGACGATTAAACAGACCGGAAATGCGGAGCGTTTCGGGTCTGTTTCTTTTATGGAGCGAAAGCAAAGGCAGTGATACTTACATGCAGGGTGCTTTGACGCCGTCGGTACTTACATGCCGTATTTCGGCATGTTATGTACCGTTACGAGCGGAAAGCAGCGGAAGCGTACCCTGCATGTAGTATCTCTGCCTTCTTGAGTTCTTTTTTTGTCAGAAAGTTAAGCAGCGCGCAGGCATGGTTTGACAAAAAATACGCCGCGCCTCCTCTATAATATACCCTTACAGACTAACCGTGCCGCGGCGCGGAGCCTGCATGTTATGGAAAGGGTATGATGGAATATGAAAAAGCAGTTGTCGGAGAAGGAGACGCAGGAGACAGCACTGTTGCCTGAGTATGGACGAAAGAAACTTTTAACCTACGCGGATTCTTTTATGCGGCTTGCAAAAAGCTTTTACGGGATGGAAACCGGAGAGACACAGGAGGACACGGATGTCAAAACCTCAAGAGAAACGTATTTGTGGCAGAAGCGGCTGATGGAAAACCGCGGGCTGCTTGCCGATCATTTATGTGAAATGTCCCGCATCATGACAGGAATTGCACAGGAATCGTATCATATGAAGCCGATGGGAGACCGGACGCGTTACCATATTGCAAAGGAATTAAAAAAGAGGGGGATCCGTCTGCACAGACTTTTTTGCATGACGAATGAAAACGGGAAGCTGGAGGTTGCCGCTACCATGCGCGCCAGACTGCCCGAACCGGGAGAGGGGGAATATACGGTTGCCGATATTGCAGGGCTGCTGTCCGTAACCCTCGGCGTGCGCTTAAGTCCTGCAGCGGGCAGCACAAGTCTCCTTGCGGACGAGCTTTCGACGGTGGTGTTTGAGGAGGAGACGCGTTACCATATTTTAACGGGGGTGGCGCGTGTCGCGAAAGAAGGGGAGCGTATTTCGGGGGATAACTATACATTCTGCGAGATGGGGCAGGGGCGCTTTGCCGCCGTGCTCGCGGACGGGATGGGCTCAGGCGAACAGGCATGCCGCGCAAGCGAGCTGGTTGTGGAGCTGTTTGAGCAGTTTTTGGAATCGGGGTTCTCGGCGAACGGGGCGGCGCAGATGATCAACGGCGCACTGCTTTCGTCCACACAGGAGACGGACGTATCGACGCTGGATGCGTGCTGTGTGAACCGGTACACGGGAGCGTGCAGTCTGATGAAGGCGGGAGCGTCGGGAACTTATATCAAACGGGACAGCCGGATTGAAATGCTTGATGCGGCAGGGCTGCCGCTCGGCGTATTCGGGCAGCTTGAAATGACGGAGCTGCGCTGTGAGCTGATGCACGGAGAATATCTGATCATGCTTTCGGACGGTGTGAGCGACTGCTTTACGCGTCCGGGTGCGGAAGCACTGTTCGAGGATATGCTGGCGAGGCTGGAGGTCAGGGAGCCGGGCGAGATGGCAAACGCCATTCTGCGTCAGGCGATCTACCAGAGCGAGGGCAGGATCGCCGATGACATGACGGTACTTGTGCTCGGGCTGTGGGAAAACGGCGGATGCTGAATGGGTTACTTCGCACATCCACGCTAAATGTTGACATTTTCCCATTAATAGGAATATCATGTGTATAGAGGGGAATACTGAGGGACAAGTATGCTACATAAGATTATGGCATTTATGGCGGAATTTCATATGATCGGGCCGGAGGACCGCGTGATTGCAGGTGTGTCGGGGGGCGCGGATTCCGTATGCCTGTTTTATCTGCTGCTTGCGTTAAAAGAGCAGATTCCGTTTGATTTTTCCGTTGTGCATGTCGATCACGGGATCAGAAGGGACGCCGGGGAGGATGCGGCGTATGTGAGACGGCTGTGTCAGGAACATGATGTCGCATTTACACTGATTGAGGAGGATGTGCCGGCCTATGCCGCCGCGCATCGTCTCGGTGAGGAGGAGGCGGGGCGGTACCTGCGCTATCAGGCGTTTGCGCAGGTGAATGCGCGCGTTTATGACGGCGGGGCGAAAATTGCCGTGGCCCATAACAAAAATGACCGTGCGGAGACGGTGCTGTTTCAACTGTTTCGGGGAAGCGGCCTGCACGGCATGTGCGGGATAAAGCCCGTACAGGGCAATGTGATCCGTCCGCTTTTATGTGTGACGAGAGAGGAAATCGAGGCGTATCTTGCAGAACGCGGTATTTTGTACCGCACCGATTCCACCAATGCGGAGGACGGTCATGCGAGAAACCGTATTCGTCATCATATTTTAAGCTATGCGGAGCAGGAGGTCTGTCAGGGCAGCACGGAGCATATCAGCCGGACGGCGGACATGCTCACGCAGGCGGCGGCGTATCTGGATGCGCAGACGGAGGAGGCGTATCAGATGTGCGTGACGGAGGAGGCGCGTCCGGCATGTGTAACCATTTCCGCAGATGCATTTGCGCGGCTGCATCCTTATTTACAGGGAAGTCTGCTCCATCGGTGTTTTGGGAAGCTCGCACCTGCCGCAAAAGATGTGACGTCCGCGCATGTGAAAAGCGTATGCGCGCTGTTTGAGAAACAGGTCGGGCGCGTGCTGACGCTGCCGTACGGCATGACGGCCGAACGGACCTATCAGGGCGTATTATTGGGGTACAAAACCGGTTTGGGAAAAAAAGAAGCCTGTGAGGATACGCCTGTTTTTTTGGAAGGTGAGAGCGGCGAGGTCTGTTTCGGGGGCCGCATATTTCGGTTTCGTGTGTTTTCCTGTGAGAAAAACACGGATATCTTGCAGACAATTCCGAAAAACATTTGTAAGAAATGGTTCGATTATGATAGAATAAAGAAACCCATTGCGGTTCGTTATCGAAAAACAGGGGACGAGCTCGCGATCAATGCGGCAGGCGGTACTAAGAGCCTTAAAAAATACATGATTGACGAGAAGATTCCGTCTAAAGAACGGCATCGGATACCGTTAGTCGTAGAGGAAGACCATGTGTTGTGGGTGACGGGATACCGCATCAGCGAGGCTTATAAAGTGACCGCAGATACTAAACGAATCATCGAAATATACATGTCAGGAGGAAAAGAGGATGGCTGAGAGTGTCAGCGTGCTTCTCACCGAGCAGGAGGTGGATGAAAGAATCCAGCAGCTTGGCGAGCAGATCAGCAAAGATTATGAAGGAAAGCAGGTACATTTAATCTGTATCTTAAAAGGCGGCAGCATGTTTCTGTGCGAGCTTGCAAAGCGGATCACGCTTCCCGTGTCGCTTGATTTTATGTCGGTGTCAAGCTACGGAAAGGATATGACGTCGAGCGGTGTTGTCAGGATCGTGAAGGATCTTGACGATCCGATCAAAGACAAGAATGTCATCGTAGTGGAGGACATCGTGGATTCGGGAAGGACATTGAGCTATTTGCTGGAGATGCTCGGAAAAAGAGAGCCGGCAAGCATCGCGATCTGTACGCTGCTCGATAAGCCGGATCGAAGAGTCACGGACGTGAAGGTGGATTACACGGGTTTTCAGATTCCGGATGAGTTTGTTGTCGGTTACGGGCTGGATTATGATCAGCGCTATCGCAACCTGCCCTATATCGGGATCGTGCATGTAGACGCATAAAAGGCGAACATAGTTCGCCTTGCAAATTTGTGCTTGCGCCCAAATTCGCGGGTGGAGCAAGAATGGGAGATAATAAAGTGAGAACAACGAAAAGAGGCAGCGGAATTTATTTCAGCATCATTCTCCTGCTGCTTGTGGCAGCAGTATGGATCAGTCAGCTGAGGAATCTGCCGAGCGATTATCCGTATGATAGTTTTATGTGGGATTTAGAGCACGGAAATGTGTATGAGATCGAGATCCGGCAGAATGAGCAGGTGCCGACGGGAGCCCTGCACGTAAGCTTGAGAGACGGCTCGGAGCGCACGATCTATGTGGCGGATGTCGTTGAGACGGAGAAAATTCTGCGGCAGTATGACGGCGTGGATGTGATATTGAAGGATGTGCCGCAGGAAAGCTGGTTTTTGAATTATGTTCTTCCGATCCTGGTCGGACTGATCGTGCTGGTATTTATTTTTGTGATGATGAACGCGCAGAACAGCGGCTCCAACAGCAGCAGCAGCAGAATGATGAACTTCGGGAAAAGCCGTGCGCGCATGGCGACGGATACGCAGACGACGTTAAAGAATGTTGCCGGACTTCAGGAGGAAAAGGAAGAACTGGAGGAGATCATTGATTTCCTAAAGGATCCATCAAAATATACGAAGGTCGGGGCGAGGATTCCGAAGGGCGTTCTATTGGAGGGACCGCCCGGAACCGGTAAGACGCTGCTCGCAAAGGCAGTTGCGGGAGAGGCGGGCGTGCCGTTTTTCAGTATTTCCGGTTCGGATTTCGTGGAGATGTTTGTCGGTGTCGGCGCTTCGCGCGTACGTGATCTGTTTGCGGATGCAAAGAGGAGCGCGCCGTGTATCGTGTTTATTGATGAGATCGATGCGGTTGCGAGACGCCGCGGAGCGGGAATGGGCGGCGGTCATGACGAACGTGAGCAGACCTTAAACCAAATGCTTGTTGAGATGGACGGCTTTGGCGTGAATGAGGGAATCATTGTCATGGCGGCGACAAACCGTGTGGATATTCTTGATCCGGCGATCCTGCGTCCGGGACGCTTTGACCGTAAGATCGCGGTCGGCAGACCGGATGTGAAGGGCAGGGAGGAAATCCTGGGCGTCCATGCAGAGAATAAGCCGCTTGCTGAGGATGTGGACTTAAAGCAGATCGCGCAGACAACGGCGGGCTTTACGGGAGCGGATCTTGAGAACCTGCTCAATGAGGCGGCGATCGTAGCGGCGCGGGAAGATCGTTCTTTTATCAAGCAGAGCGATATCCGGAAAGCGTTTATCAAGGTTGGTATCGGCGCGGAGAAAAAGAGCCGTGTCATCACCGAAAAGGAGAAAAAGATCACTGCGTATCACGAAGCGGGACATGCAATCCTGTTCCATGTGCTGCCTGACGTCGGTCCGGTATATACCGTGTCGATCATTCCGACGGGGGTCGGTGCGGCAGGCTATACGATGCCGCTTCCCGAAAAGGATGAAATGTTCCTTACAAAGGGCAGGATGCTTCAGGATATTATGGTATCGCTTGGCGGGCGTATCGCCGAGGAGATCATTTTTGACGATATTACAACGGGCGCGTCCAGCGACATTAAAAAAGCAACCGAAGAGGCGCGGAGCATGGTGACGCGCTACGGTATGTCGGAAAAGATCGGTGTGATCAATTATGCGCATGATGACGACGAGGTATTTATCGGGCGTGACTTTGCGCATACAAAGGGCTACAGCGAGGTGATGGCGGGAGAGATCGACCGCGAGGTTAAGCAGATCGTGGACGACTGCTACAGCAAGGCGAAATCCATTATTGAAGAGCATATGAACGTGCTGCACCGCTGCGCAGAGCTTCTGCTTGAAAAAGAGCGTATCACCAGGGACGAATTTGAGGCATTGTTCTCTGTTTTGTGAAAAATAGACAAAAAAATACAAACGAAATTGTAATATTTGTGAATTTCAAGAATGGATTTGCACAGAGACTTTTGCTATGATACTACTTGTAACCCCCCAATACATTTTATAGTTTTTTGCTATACCCCATAAGTAAGAAATACCTTCTCTAAAAAAGACAATTGCTTCGGCAACTGTCTTTTTTACCCTTTAGGGATTGAATATCCCACTTTTTTCATATAAAATAATGAATAAAGAACGACGCAGAGCATGTGTGTCGGAAACAGGCGGCATGGAGGCTGAAAATGGATTACCTAAAAATATTAAGAGCGGAGGAGCAGCTGCAATATATTAAAGATATGCGTCCTCTGCTTCGGAAAAGAGCTCTTTTTTCCGATACGACCGAAGACTATGTGACCCCGTCCCAGCCAAGAAAATATGATATGGTGCGAATCCGGTTTCGGGCGGGATTGGACAATATCGACAGGGTCTATCTTGTCTGTAACGGAACCAAGATACTGATGAGTAAAGCCTTTTCGGATGAGTTGTTTGATTATTACGAAACGGATTATCAGCTTGAAAATGAGCGGATATATTATTACTTTGAGGTGCAGGCCGGCAGGATCACCTGCTACTTTGATACGCGCGGCGTGCAGAAGCAGCCGGATGAGTATTATCGATTTTCGATCATTCCGGGATTTTCGACGCCGGAATGGGCAAAAGGCGCCGTGATGTACCAGATCTATGTGGATCGCTTCTGCAACGGGGATCCGAGCAATGATGTGCTGACCAACGAATATGTGTATATCGGCAATAAGACCCGAAAGGTGGAAGACTGGTACGAGTATCCCGATAAGATGGATGTGCATCGTTTTTATGGCGGCGATCTTCAGGGTGTGCTCGATAAGATGGACTATCTGCAGGAGCTTGGGATCGATGTGATCTATTTCAATCCGCTTTTTGTTTCTCCGTCCAATCACAAGTACGATATTCAGGATTATGATTATATCGACCCGCATTTCGGAAAGATTGTCCATGACGAGGGCGAACTGCTGGGAGATGGGGCAAGTGATAACATTCACGCGACGCGTTATATTGACCGCGTGACGAATAAAGAGAATTTAGAGGCGAGCAATGCGCTTTTTGTCAAAGTAGTGGAGGAGGCGCACCGGCGCGGCATGCGCGTGATCTTGGACGGCGTGTTCAACCACTGTGGTTCCTTTAATAAATGGATGGACCGCGAGCGCATTTATGAGAATGCCGAGGGGTATCAGAAAGGCGCGTATGTTTCGGCGGAAAGCCCCTATAATACGTATTTTGATTTTTCAGATAAAGGAAGATGGCCGTATAATGGCAGTTATGACGGGTGGTGGGGACACGATACCCTACCTAAGTTAAATTACGAGGGTTCCAGAAATCTGTACGATTATATTCTGTATATTGCGCGCAAGTGGGTTTCTCCGCCGTATAACTGCGACGGCTGGCGTTTGGATGTGGCGGCGGACTTGGGGCATTCTCCTGAGGTCAACCATCAGTTCTGGCGCGATTTCAGAAGGGCGGTCAGGCAGGCAAATCCGAATGCGATCGTGCTTGCCGAGCATTACGGCTCTCCGCACGACTGGCTGGATGGAGAACAATGGGATACCGTCATGAATTACGACGCGTTTATGGAGCCTGTCACATGGTTTTTGACCGGCATGCAGAAGCACAGCGACGATTACAGACAGGATATGCTCGGAAATGCCGATGCTTTTTTTGGGGCGATGCGTTATCATATGGAAAACTTTACGATGCCGTCCCTGTATGTGGCGATGAACGAGCTTTCCAATCATGATCATTCCCGATTTCTTACGAGGACGAATCATGTGGTCGGCCGTATGAATAATCTGGGGAGTGAAGCTGCGAACAGGGGTGTTAATAAGGCGGTCATGCGGGAGGCGGTCGTCATACAGATGACATGGCCGGGCGCGCCGACGATTTATTACGGAGATGAGGCAGGTTTGTGCGGGTTTACCGACCCCGATAACCGCCGCACCTATCCGTGGGGGCGTGAGGACCTGGAGATGATCGCGTTCCATAAAGAGATCATCCGTATTCACAAAGAGAATCAGGAGATCAAGACCGGCTCGATCAAGTTTTTGGTCGGGGAATATAACGTGATCGGTTATGGACGCTTTAATCGGGAGGAACGGACCATAGTGGTGGTCAATAATAACGACCATGAATTTTCCGAGGAATTGTCCATCTGGGAACTCGGTATTCCGAAAGAGACGACGATGAAACGGCTGTTATATACGACGGAGAACGGATATGATACCCAAGAAGAATGGTATCCTGTCAAAAACGGTAAGATGCTCTTTACGCTTCCGGCTCATTCTGCGATCGTACTAAAGCATAAAAATCATACACAGGAAAAAGAGAACGAAACAATGAGACACAGGTGGATTTTCTGAGAAAATCCGGTGCGGGAAACGCTTTGATCAGCGTTTCCCTAAAACCAGCCTGTGTCATATTTTACCGTAGCGTTCCAAAAGATCCATTCGTCGTAGCCTGCATCTTGAACCGCGCGGATCTGATCCTGAATCTGCTCCCTGCCATATTCGATATGTCCTCTGACCCATGTGGCGGTAAATGCCTGAAGCCAGGGGCGCACTTGGCAGTTTATCGGCATGCCGTTCTCTAAGACGGCGCAGATTGTATCGTGTCCGTACTGGTCGAGTACTGTGCGGGACGCGTTCAATGCTGCCGTGACGGTGCGGTAAGGCTCGGCGTCCGGCACGTCGATCCGATAGACGCCCGCACCGTAATGCGAGGGGTAGATCATCGGGCAGATGACGTCTAGCTTGGACGCCATGACGGCATAATCCTGTCCGACAATGTCGCGGTCCACCGCGTTGTCGATGATCGTGCCGTATACGTCGGCGGAAACGGTGACGGAATAAGGGGAAAGCGTCTCGCGCGCGTAATCCGTAAAGGCATTGATAATATCGGATTTCGTATAGGTTTCGGCAACCTCTCCGAACACGACGCGCTCCATTCCTCTGTCGGTGGAAAATCGAATATAATCAAACTGAATCTCATCAAAACCAATACGCGCCGCTTCGGTCGCGATCTCCATCAGATAATCCCACACACCCTGCTCATAAGGATTGACCCATGCAAGTCCGCTGTTATCGTGGAAAATGGTTCCGTCCTCCTCGTGGAGCGCATATTCCGGCATGGCTTTCGCGAGGTAAGGATCCTTGAACGTGACAATGCGGGCGATCAGGTAAATATTGTGCTCTTTGCATTCGGCGATCAGGCTTTCGATGTCGGGAATATAAATGGCGGAGGAACCGATTTCCTGTACGGTCGGCGTGTTCATCTCATAAGTGACCTGTCCCCGGTCGTCCTTGATGTCAATGACAAAGGCGTTGATGTCGGTCTCGTCGGCGAGTGCGATCAGATCATGGATGCGGTCGATGCCTGCGATGGCGGCGGTGACGTATATGCCGTGGACGCGGAAATCAGGGTCGCCGGGCAGGGGCTCGGAATGAGAGCCGCCGGAGAGCGCGTCTTCATTCGGTAATGCACCTTCGTCAGAGGGAGTTTCCGCGTCCGCCCCGTCGTCTGTTCCGGTATCGGAAGAAAAAGTGTGAAAAACGCCTGTCGCAGATGTATCAGCGCAGTCCGCGGTCCGGGGCGTGATGCCGCAGACACCGGCAGCCTCGCGGTTGATGCGCGCGACGGCGAGCGGCGCGGAAGCGGCAGGATCTGAGGAAGCTTCTATGGTTTGATTTCCGCATGAGGACGTAAAAAGAGCCAGGATCAGAAGCAGGACGGAAAATGCCCGGCTTCTGCTATGACCGCTATGCCGGTCAGCGCCTTTTTGCGGGTGTAATTTATTGGTTATCTGCATGGACATCAGAGCTCCTACGTGGAAATTTTAGGCTTTTTATGTCGATATTATATACAAAAAAAGAAAAATAAGCTATACTGAATAAAGAAATTTCATAAAAAGAGGCGGATCACTATGGATATGATGGATATTGTAACGGATTATCAGCAGTTGAATCAGGTACAGACACAGAATACGAACGCTACGTGGAAAGCGGTCAGCAATGCGGCAAAGGCGGCGGAAAGCGCGGAAACGGAAGATAAGGGGGCGGCGTTTGCGGAAGCGCTGAGAGCAGAGATCGATAACTTACAGCAGCGCAATGAGCTTGAGACCGCGCTTGGGGGTTCGTCCCTGCTCGGCGTGACGGAGAATTTCAATAATGTTTCGGAAATGCTGAAGACAGAGAGCGGGAGACAGGCGATCGGAGCGCTGGCGGACAACGCGATGGCGTCCATCGTATTCGGAACGAACAATTCAGATCAGGATTCTCTTCTTCGCTCCATGACGCAGGTCAATACATCGGAGCAGAGTCTGGAGGAAGCGCTGAAGGATGTTCTTGAAATTTTGGAATCCAAGGGCGCGAGCGATCAGACAGAGAGCGAATAAAAAAACCATGACCCAAAAGGTCATGGTTCTTTTTTGTTGTAGGAAATTTCTCGATCCAGAAGAATTCGCTATGCGGATTCTTCGAAAAGAACGCGAAGCGTTCTTTTTTTAGTGATTTTGGATCGTTGCCAGTTTGCCCGCATCCTCATTTAAGCTCTGCACAAGGGAGCCGACGGTTGTGACGATCTGCTGATTCTGTTCACTGCCGGCGTACGTCTCATTGGAATGCGCGGATACCTCCTCCGTGATCGAGGAAATGGTCTGAATGCTGTCAACAATGACCTTGTTTGCGGAGGCAAGCTCGGAAACGATAGCTGCGAGCGATGCCGACTGCTCCTGAATATGGGAGGTATTTTTGGCAATCGTATTGAAAGATTCTGCGGTCTTTTCCGCAGAGGCATTTTGCTTTTTGTTGCTCTCGATCAGATGGTTGATCGTGTCGATCATGACCTTAAGCTGATCGGAAATATTGTTGATGAGACCGGTAATGTTTTCTGTTGCGGAGGTCGTCTGCCCTGCAAGACCGGATATTTCGGAAGCAACGACCGCAAAGCCGCGGCCCGCATCTCCCGCGCGCGCAGCCTCAATGCTTGCGTTGAGCGATAAAAGACTTGTCTGGGAGGCGACATTGGTGATCAGATCCGTGATGGAATTCATCTGATCGGTGTATTCTCGGAAGGATGCAAGTGCGGAAGCCACATCAGCGCTTGCCTTGTCGGACTGTTCCGTCAGATTGATCAGCGAGGATACATGCTCCTGTCCGGTGCGGACCGCAGAAGCTGCGGAGTTCACTTCCTCATGGATTTCGTCCACAGAGCGCTCCACGGTCGAGATATGTGCCTGAATCTCCTCCGTTTTGACAAGTTGGTTTTGAATGGCTTCTGCAGATTCGTTCGTGCCGGTTGTTACCTCGGACATGGAGTTCATCGTCTGCTCAACGGAATTTTGCAGCGTGTCCATCTGTGAAGCGATCGCAGTCACGTTCTGAGTCATATTTTTGGAAAGCTGCATGGTATGTTCGAAAAGTCCGGAGATCTTCTTTTTTTCTTTATCAATTCTTGCCATTTTCATATTTTGGAAACGGGATGTCTCATAGGATACAAGAAGGAAATCGATCGTCATGATCAAGGTAAGGAAGCCCTGTATCTCTAAAGCGACGATGTCCTGCGAAGCAAGCTCCTTCGTGAGTGCGGAGAAAACGATATAACCGATATTTTCCGCAATAACGCCTGCGCCGATCATGGTAGTATAACGAAAATCATTGTACAGCGTAATGACGATCAGCATCGGAAATACATAGGTAAACACCAAAGAGTTCTGCGCTGTAAAGAGCAGGAATGTGTACAGGATGGCATAACCGAAAGATACGACATGCTTGATCATCGTGGTATCGCGGCGTCTTCCGTAAAAAATCCAGCTTAGGATTACCGGCACAAGAGCTAAAGCGAACGTTATGATGACATAGGTGATCGTACGATTTCCCTTGATGACTTCCATGGCATAGGCGGCGCAGATGACGGTAACAATTGCGGTCAGCGCAAAACAGCAGACCCTGTTGGCAATCACCATTTCATCCGTTGAGTTGCCGCGCGGCGCATCCACAAGAGTTTCGGAAATTGATTTTTTGGACATGGACTTATCCCCCTTCTATGTAAAACTGAGCTTCTTTATTCTATCATAAATGTGCGGATTGTTAAAGTAAGAAATCGTAAAAAAGAGATAAGAAAAGTACTTTTCAAAGGAGGGAAGATAGGGTAGACTAAAAAAGAACGAAAAAGAATGCGCCGTAAGCGGATTCTTTTTGAATCACAGCGGGCGGCGGGGGAAGATTCATGCATGTAGCAATGGGAAGTATTCGGAAAAATGCAAAAGAGGGTGTGTGCTTCATCATCGGTGCCGGAGAAATCGATAATCCGGGCTGGTTTCGGAGACAGGTAAGACCCAAGGAGAAGGATTATCTGATCGCGGCGGACGGCGGCTTTGCGATCTGTGATCGCTGCGGTATCCGCGTGGATGCATTGATCGGCGATTTTGATTCGCTGGGCTTCGTACCCGATCATCCGAATGTGGTGAAGCTGCCGCAGGAGAAGGATGATACGGATCTGCATTATGCGGTAAAAAAAGGATTGGAAAAAGGCTATCGCACTTTTGAGATCTACGGCGCGTCAGGCGGCCGGGAAGGGCACACGATGGCAAATTACCAGACGCTCGTCTATTTGGCGCATCAGCGCGCCTGCGGCATTCTGCGCTCCATGAATGTGCAGGTGACGGCAATTGATAATGATACGCTGCGCCTGCCTGCTTACAAGAGCGGATTTGTATCGATCTTCTGCATGGGAGAACGGGCCAAGGGCGTTACGCTGAAGGGCTTAAAATATCCGCTGACCGAGGCGGTGGTAGTCAATGATACACCGATCGGCGTAAGCAATGAATTTATCGGAGAGTCGGCCGAGATCACGGTGAAAGACGGCACGCTGTTAGTCATGTGGGAGACTGGTTAAGATGAAAAATAATATCATTATCGCAGGTGTTCCAAGAGCCGGAAAAAGTACAATTTCTCACCGGCTGGCAAAGCAATATGGGTATCAGCATGTCAGCATGGATTCCATCATAGCGGGATTTGAGAAGTGTTTCCCTGAAACAGGAGTGAATACCTATGCCGGATTATCCTCTATGGATACATTACGCTTGATCAGCGGTAAGATGGCGCCTTTTATTCGGGCAATGCTGGAAAGCGGCGAATATGATGAGTTTGAACCCGGCATGGTGTTGGATATGTATCAGCTTTTGCCGGAGGATTATATGAAATATATTCATGGAGCAAACTGTGAAATTGTTTATTTTATTACGTCTGACGTGACGCCGGAAGAGCGGTTCGCCATACAAAAGAAATATGACACGGAAAAAGATTATACCTTTTACAAATCGGATGAAGAGCTTCGGGAAGGCGCAGTGTATATTGTGGAGCAAAGCATCTGCATGAAAGAGCAATGTCAAAAATACGGCTTGCCGTATTTTGAAACGGCAAGAGACAGAGAACGAACGTTCAGCCGCTTTTTACAGGACTTTTCAAAAAGGGAATAAAATAAAAAGAGCGCGAGACGGGACTCGAACCCGCGGCCTCGACCTTGGCAAGGTCGCGCTCCACCAACTGAGCCACTCGCGCATAAGAGCAGGATAATCACCTGCAAGCAGGTGATGGGAATCGAACCCACGTATCCAGCTTGGAAGGCTGGTGTTCTACCATTGAACTACACCTGCAAAAAATGAAATTGTAAATCAAATCCTTAAACTCAAGAACGATAATCATTTTAACAAAGAATCCTGGCGGTGTCAATTCTTTTTTTCTAAAAAATGATCCAAAAAAATTTAATAAAAAATCGCATGATTTTGTCAGATTTCAAGAAGATAAAAAGTATATAAAGTGAAAGCACAGAATTGTCATGACCGGTCAAGGGAAACAAAACGTGCATTTCATGAGTGATCGTGCGAAGGAGGTGAAAATGCATGGATGCGGACGAAAGAGCAAAAGAACTGTTTGAGCGCTACGCCGATATGGCATACCGGATCGCGGTGTCCTACGGAGGAACGGGACAATGGGCGGAGGATGTGGTGCAGGAAGTGTTTGTGCGATATTTGAGAAAGCATCCCTGTTTTGAATCCGATGAGCATGAGAAAGCGTGGTTTATCCGGGTGGCTGTCAATTGTTCAAAAAGCATGCTCTCCAGTGCGTGGGTGAAAAGAAATCGTCCTCTGGAGGAATGGGAAGAGCAGGAGGCGCCGCCGGTTTTGGGGGAGCAGGAGAGTGGGCTGTATGAGATACTGTCCCTGCTGCCGCCGAAATACCGGATCGTATTGTATCTGCGATATTACGAGGAATATCAGATCAAGGAGATCGCGGGGCTGCTGCACATCACGCCGAATCTGGTGTCGGCGAGACTGAAGCGCGCAAAAGCGATGATGAAAAAGAATTTGTTGAAGGAAAAGGAGGAAAGGACGGATGAAAGAGAAAGTGTATCAATCCATGTATCGTCAGATACATTTGAGTGATCGGCAGAAGCATAGAATATGGGCAGACGTAAAAGAGGAGGCGGCTCGTCCCTCAGAAAAAAGAAAAGCGCGTCTGTCGCTGCGCGGGGCGGTCTGCGTCTGTGCTGTTTTGGTGGCATCCGGCATTACGGTGCTTGCGGCTAATTCTTCTTATGTAGAGCGGATTGCCGAGGCGCTTCATCCCGGAAAAGAAGCAACCCAGGAGGAGATGGAGTTATATACGGCTTATGGCAATGAGGTAGATTGCACATTTGAGACTGCGGCAGGAACGGTCAGACTGGAGGCGGCTCTGTATGATGACGGTTCTGTCTGCATTCCGTTTACTTTGTATCCGGATACGGAGTTGATACCGGGGATGGATTTAATGGAGGATTACGTATCAAGGCAGACGCTTTCTGATCTTTTAAGGGAGATTCATTGCGGGGGAAAAGTGCCAGAGACGGCAGGGACAACGAACTGTTTTTTCCGGATTAAGGGGCGTCAGCGTGAGGATTTTAGTTATTTCACGCGACTTGATTCCATCGTACAGGAAGACGGTTCTATCAAGGGGAGTTATGTCTTACAGTATGCGTGGACGGTGCAAGGATTTGCGCAGGGGGATGTGATACAATATGTAAAGGAATTTTGGCCTGCGGACGGGTCACCGTGGGGCAGACTGCTGGAGGAAGATGCAGCTAATGCTATAAAGGATGTTTCTGCGGACGGGGAGCCGTGGGGCAGACTGCTGGAGGAAGGAGAGAGCACGGAAGGACTTAAGATCATTGAAGTAGAAATCAATGGTGAGACCGTGAAGTACGTGGACTTATCGCAGGAGGATGAGGTGCTTATTGAGATTCCGCTTGAGGGCGCACCGCTGCCGAAAATAGAAATCTCAACGGCAGGAGTTGAGCTCCCGTACGGGCTGACGACGGACAACATCACGATCACGCCGCTGGCGCTTTATATGCATGGAATGGGAGATGCGAATCAGGCGGGTACAAAAATCAGCTATAATCTTTTCGTTGTGTTAAAAGACGGAACAGTGGCAGAGAGAGCGGACAGCGGCGGCGGTTTCTCCTGGGGAAGCAGGGATGAAAACGACGACGAGTATGAGTATTCGTTTACGTTTACGTTTGACGAGACCATTGATCTCGATGAGGTAGCGGGTGTGCGCATCACGGAACTGGGAGAGGAAATCCTTTATATACCGGTCGAGTAAAGTACGCTTAAAGGGCATTCTCCATGGGGGAATGCCTCTTTGCGTTGGAGGAAGATATGGGAAAAAGAACAAATACGAATAAAGGAATGCGCTTTGCAGCATGTCTGCTCGTGCTGTCCCTTGCCGGAACCGGCTGCGGAGCGGGCGGACAAGTGCAGTCGAAGGAAGGGGAAAACGGAACAGAAGCGGTGCAGGGCAGTCAGAATCCGCCAAAGTCGGGAACGTTGGATACTTATTACTTTTTTGAGGAGGACGGCATCGCGCTGAGTTCGGGAAAGCACTTTATGTATTCTGACTGGGAACCGGTGGAATTTGATGTGATCTGTATGGACCCGACCTGTAGCCATCTGACAGAAGGATGCAGTGCGCGCAGCCTTTCAAGAGAGGGGGAGCTGGCGAATGATTTCTGTCTGATCTGTGGGGAGCGTCTGATCATTCTGCATGCTATTCAGGAATATCAATCGGAAACCTTAAGTGAGGAAGGCGCGGAAACGCTCGTGACAGAATCGAGTCTTGTTTATTCTACGGAGGTCTATGAGGCGGATCTGGATGGAAGTAATCGGCGTAAGAAGGCGAGCTTTCCTGGGGCGATCGATACTCCTGCGATGGGTCATGGCGCGGTTTTGGCGGATGGGAAGCTTTACTTCGGCGGATCGCCGAGGCAGAGGGACCGATACGAAAGTGACATGTCCGGAGGGATGGCGCATGGGCAGTCATGGACCAGTCATGCCCTCTATTGTCTGGACTTAGAGGAATATACCGTTGAAGCATTCGCGGTTACGGAGGACGCGGAAGGAAGCGGGTATATGTATCAGTTCTATGAGTATGAAGGGATGATCTATGCGGTCATCAGTAATTATGGTAACGGGGTGGACTGCGCCATATGGTACCGGATCGATCCGGCTGCGGGCGGATGTGAGGAAATCTTCCGTTTTGATTCTAATGGAGATCGCGGTGTTCCGAGGTTTAACGGGGTGATCGGCAATACGGTGTATTACGTTTATGAGAATTCCAATAAGACGCTCTACGCAAGGGACATCGCAGCGGGAGCGGGGGAAAGGGAGATCATGACGGTAGACGGGGAGGACAGGCAGGTGATCGCCTTTATTTTGGACGGGAAGATTCTGTTCCAGACGGACCGGAGCTATGAGGGAGAGGACCGCATGACGGCGTACGCGGTGCTCGATAAGGACGGCAATCTTCTGGATACGATCCGGTATGACGAATATATCGTCTTTGGCGATGTGATCGGGGATAAGATTTTGTATTATGCAACGTTTTCCGACTGTGACAGATGGTGGGCATATAAGGAAGATCTTGCCGATCTGCCCGAAAAAGGAGTGGGGATCGGATATTTTAATGGGGCAGTGCACGATTCACTGTCAGACTGAACGGAGAAATACAGGCTGCATTTTGGGAGGGAGAAAATGCAATATTGTTTGGAATTGGTCGATATTACGAAATCCTATAAGAAGAAACTGGCGCTGGATCATTTTTCCTATCGATTTGAAGCGGGGATCTATGGGCTGCTCGGACCCAACGGTGCGGGAAAATCGACGCTGATGAACATCATCACCCAAAATCTGAAAAGTGATGAGGGGCGTATCCTGCTAAACGGGGTAGAGGCGGGGAAGCTGAAGCAGCAGTACATATCGCATATCGGGTATATGCCGCAGCAGCAGTCGCTGTATGAGAATCTGACGCTGATGCGTTTCATGTATTATATGGCGGCGCTGAAAGGGATGAAGAAAAAAGAAGCTGATGACCAGATCGAGAGGCTTTTGAATGACGTCGGACTGTGGGAGGAGCGAAGCAGATA
>JAAUZE010000011.1 GCA_014804755.1 Lachnospiraceae bacterium
TTCTGCACCGCCATCATATAGGCATTCACAGATGTTTTCCGGTCAAAGCTGCAATAAACGGGCAGTGTCTTTACCAGCATACAGATCGTATTCTCCAGTCTGGAATCATTTCTGCCGTTGTAAATGGTGGCAAAAAGGGCATCCTCTGTATTAGAATACCGCGCCATTACCACACCGAAAAGTCCTGTAAAGAGCGTGTTCGGCGTTACCTGCAATTTATCGCAGTAAGCCAAAATCTTTTCTCTGGATACGTTCATCTTTCTGGAGGTCATTCCCTTTGCGGGAACCTCCTCCTTCTTATCTGCAATCGGAAGAGATTCTGTCTCAATCCCTGCAAAAATCTCATCATAATAAAGCGCAGCCTTCTTATATCTGCCGTCTTTTATTTCCTGCTCTTCATTCAGCGCCGCATCAAATCCCGTATAGGTTTCCGCCTTAAGCGCTTTTCCCTGATAAGCAGCATTTAAGTCTTCAAAAAAAATATCATAGGAATTTCCGTCCGCGACGATATGATGCAGATCCACAAATAAGTATTTCTTTGACTCTGCCTCATAAATCTCAATACGGAAAAGCCTTTCCTCCTGAAGCTGAAAGGGTTTTACCAGTTCCTTCTTTTTCTGTGCAAATTCCTCGTCCGTCACTTGAATTACTTCCGGCAGGTAGTCCTCCTGACAAGGCTTCTGATAAAGTTCCCCGTCCGCACTGATCCCGATTTTCGTCAAAAGATAAGGATGAGCCTGAACGACCTTTCCGATCGCCTCTTTCAGTCTGTCTAACTCTATTTTCCCGTCCAGCTCAAACAGGAAAGGAATATTATAAATGGTGCTGTCCGGATTTTTGTTGCACTCTACGAAGATTCCCTTCTGGGATCCGGTCAGGGGATAGCTTTCTCTTTCTTCATGCACCATCTGCTTCGGTGCGTTCTGAATAAACTGCTCCAACAGCACAATGGTATTGTTTTCATGAATGTCACTGGTTTTCGCCGTGATACCGAACTCTTCCGCCAGAAGGAGGTTCAATTTCATAGCGCCAAGCGAGGTCAATCCTGCCCTGTAAAGGTTTGTGTTAATCCCGAAATTGTTGTTTCCCGTAACAGAGGACACAATATCAAAAAGCTTCTGCTGTGTGCGGTTTGCAGGCACTTCAATTTCCTTCTGTTTGAATACCGGCTTGGGAAGCGCTTTCTTATCAATCTTCATGTTGGATGTCAACGGCATTTCCGCTAACTGGATCAACACATCCGGAACCATATAATAGGTCAGGTAACCGGAAGCATACTCCGACAGTTCATCCACATCAATTTCCCGGTCTGCCGTAAAATATCCGCAAAGATAAGCGTCATCCACAGGAACTACCACACTGGTCTTAATCCCCGGGAACTGATTCAGTACCTCTTCAATTTCACCCAATTCAATTCGAAGTCCCCTAAGCTTGATCTGATTGTCCATTCTTCCATGGAATTCAATCTCCCCGGCATCATTCCACCTTGCCAGATCACCTGATTTATAGGCCTTCTGCCCATAAAAATCAATAAATACTTCTTGGGTCTTATCCGGAAGATTGATATAGCCGCGACCCACGCCTTTGCCGCAGATCAGCATTTCACCCATTTCCCCGTCGGGTACCACTTCATTTTTGTCATTGACAATATATACCTGTACATTCGCATTCGGAATTCCGATGGTAATATTCTCACTGCCGGAAATGACCTTCATGGTACAGCTGATGGTGGTCTCCGTGGGTCCATATCCATTCATGATATAAGCATCCGGTCTTACATCTGCGATTTTTTGATATAAACCTCCCGGGAACGCCTCCGCACCTAAATCATACACCGCTATTTTCTTTAAAGCCTCCGTCATCTGCGGCAGATCCAGCAGTTCAGACAGGAAGGAGGGCGTCGTGATCATACAGTCCACATCATTTTTACAAATCAGCTCTGCAAGCATCGGAGGATTTACGATTTCTTCCTCATTCGCCATCACCACGGTAAGTCCGTTGGTAAGCGGAATAAATTCTTCCATAATGGACACGTCAAACGTAATCGCCGCCAGTGCCAGACATACATGCGCACGTTCTGTGATCCCGATTGTCTCGTAATTCTTTTCATTCGGATTTACAAAGTTCGCAAGGTTTCCATGCTCGATCATAACCCCTTTGGGTTTGCCCGTGGAACCGGAAGTATAGATACAATAGCACAGATCCTTCTCCCCTATGGCAAGCCCGGGATTTTCATCCTTTTCATTTTTCAGCAGCTCTTCCAGCAGTAAAACCTTACATGAAAGCGCACTCCATAAGCTTTCATGCTGCTTTTTGATCTCCTCTGTCGTAATCACGAACCCCGCCTTCGAATCCTCTAAGATATACCGGATTCTGTCGTCAGGATAATCGGGCGCCATGGAAGCAAAGGCGCCGCCGGATTTTAATATACCCTGCCGCGCCACATAGACGTAGCTTGTCCGATCAAGCAGCACGCCTACAATCGACTCTGCTCTTACGCCCAACGCGATCAGACTGTTCGCCACCCGGTTCGCCCTGGCGTTCAGTTCTCCATAAGAAAGACGCTCTCCTCCGGCAACAACCGCTGTCTTTTCCGGATGCATTGTAACCTGCTCCTCAAACAGCTCCGTCACAGGACGATACACAAATTCAAATGCGGTTTCATTGTACTTCTTTGTTTCCATTCGTGTCCTCCATTCTTGCAAATGCAATTACTGTATTGTTCATGTCCATTGTCCGTATATAATCCACTTTCGATGATATGCGTTTGACAAGTTCAATGCCGTGAAACTCATATCCATCACTGTCAAAGGTATATTCCGCAGGATTAAAGGGGATTCCGTTATCCCGGATCCTGAGCCTCATTTCCTCTTCCTCTATGGATAAATTGACGTCGATCCACCGGGCACTTTTTCCCCCATGCTTGATAATATTGACCGTCATCTCCTCGGATGCCATTGCAGCCAGATTCGCCGTATTGGGAAGGACGCCGTTTTCTTCACAAAACGCCGTGATCTCCAAAGGAATCTTAACCGCCTCTTCAAGGGACGCCTCCACAGAAAGGTCTAAATTCACTCCTTCGTTTTTCTCAGGCAGAATATAAAAATCAGAATGTTTGTACTTTATCTTTCGGTAAATATACGCTGTTGCCGCCGTCAGTCCCTCGGCGCAGATAAATGCAAGGGCAAGTCCGTTTACCCCCGTTCCTCCAAGCGCCTGCCCGAGCAGGATTCCCAAAAGCGCCGCCGGAAGTATGTAAAGAAAGTTCTGTAAAAAAGTGATCACACTTGCCTGGGCTGTCTCCTCTATGGATTCGTAATAGCTGACCAGGAATTTATTCCAAAGATAAAAGGGCAGGGAGAAAATATAAATCCGCAGCGCCCCGATCATCTCCTTCTGCAGGACCGGCTCCGTAATACCGAATATTCTTGTCACCTGCGCCGTAAAAATCATAATAAAAACCACTGCCACACAGACCACGATAAAACTATACTGAAGCGTTTTTTTGCAAAGCGCGCGGATACCGAAATAATCCTTTTCACCGTACAAGATACCCGCCATATTGGGGATGATTCCGATAATACCGCCGGAGAGCATCTCCACGATCATCAGGATGTTATCACAGACCGTATAAATCGCCATTCCGTCCTGTCCGGTCAGACTCACGATGATCGTGTTAAGTCCCAGCGCTTTTACAAAGCTCATTGCCATAAAAACAAAAACCGGCGCTCCCATAACCACCGCCTCTTTCAACAGAGAAAAGGACGGCGCTTTTACAAAACCGATCATTCTTTTGGGTGAACGGATATATCTGACAAATACCACCATTCCCACTACAAATCCCAAAATGGTGGATAAAGCCGCCCCCTTTGTTCCAAGAGACGTATATTTCAAAAAGATAAAATCAAGAATCAGATTGATGACATTGGAAATGATCAGATAAGCGGAGGACAATTCCGGATGATTCTCCGTCCCCAGATAACTGACCATTAAAAGGCCGATTCCGATGAAAGGCGCGCCCAGCATACTTACAAAAATATAGTCCCCTGTAAGATCCGCCACGCCCGCTTTGGAAGCCAGCATCTGTGCCAACGGATTCGTCACGAATAACGCCAGCACACTGAATAAAATACCGCATATAAGCGTAACAAAAAAAGTAAGCGTAAAGACGCCGGACGCCTTTTCACGTTCCCGTCTTCCCAGCATGACGCCCGCTGCAAGCGCGCCCCCTGTTCCCAGACAGTATCCCGGCAGTTGGAGTATCGTCTCCACCGGAAGGCTTAAGGATACCGCCGTCATGGCATCGGTTCCCAGGAAATTTCCGACCATGATCGTATCCAGAATATTTCCCAACTGCAGCGACAAAGCCATCATAATCCCCGGAAAAAGATATTGCTTGATCTTTACATTGATCAGGCGATCATTTCTCTGATGCATCCCTATCCCTCCTGAACTCCCGTTTATAACCCGCAGGTCTACCAGATAATCATACAACACTAATTTGAAAAAAACATCTCATTTTTTATTTTTTTCGGTCAGACCTACATAAAGCCTTACGATCATGCCCGTGACGATCATGCACAGTGCGGTAATCAGCCAGCATTGCAGCGATGAAAATCCTTCGTATTTATGAAAGCCGTATATCGCAAGATAAACAGCGATATGGATCGCATAATATTTTGATATATGCCTGTTGTAATAAAGCACCTGCTTCCCGATCACTCCGCTTTTTTTCATTGCCCCGTCACCGAAGTACAAAAGACCCGCAAGGAACAGAACATGCGCAAGGCTTGCAATCACATGAAACAGGTCCGGATGGCTGTACGATATACAAAGATACATGTACAATTCATCGCTAAACCCGTACTTCATTACGGTAACGATCCACCATACCAAAGCAATCCCTAAGCATATCGGCATGACCAATCTATAGAACGCTTTTTTATCCTTTACTCTTTGCAGCAAATGTCCGAATGCGACGCCCAAAAACGCGTAAGATAAAAAGTAAATCGCGGCAAAGCTGACAAAATAATCCTCGCCTATGATGATTCTTGCGATGTAGCCTAGCACAGGAATATTCACGGGTGTTCCGGATATAAACGGAGCAGCGATGGCGAACAGCAAACCGACAACCGCATATCCGACGGCGGGAAGCTTTACTTTTTTAGCCAGTGCAAGCGCCAGATAGATGATACCGGTTATAAAAAAGATATTGATAAACTGCAGATATTCCAGCAAAAGATCATAATATACCTGCTTATCTTCAAGTCTGTTCCTCACAAACAGATAGGGCAGGGACAAGGCGGCAACATAAGCAATATTGCTCAAGTATTGGTATGCGACCATCACAATACCGCTTTTTGCAAGTGTCTTTGGTTCTGACCGCCTGCTGTATACTGTACCCATGCCCATTACAAAAATGAATATGGCCGCACCGGATAAGGTAGCAAAGCCGTATATGACTCTGATCACAATATCCTCATTGCTCGATGTTGCCTGATAGGCGTGTACCAAAAAGATAAACACCATAAAAAATCCCTTTAAATAATCAAATTCACCTTGTCTTGATGTATTGACAGGCTCCTTATCCAATATACGGTTCATGCCAAAGCACTCCTTCCTTATGTAACGCCCAATAAGGGTCTGATCGAACACCAGACCCTCACCAAGCCATCAAAAAGCCTTGATCATTCCATATGCAGCTCTTTTAACACTTCCTCGAGCCGTTTTCCATATCCCTCACGGAAGATCAGACACGCTGCGCGATCCGGCGCCATAATATCCGTTTTGTCATAGCAAAGGGCGCTTGCCCTGCACCCGCCTGCGCAGATCTTTGCATATTCACAGTCCCCGCATTCCTCTGTATGCGCCAGGAATTCGTCTACACGGGTATCGATCAGCTTCATATAGACCGAATCCGTCAGTCCCTTTTGCAATCCCACCTCTGTAACGAGCGGATATTCCTCCTGTATATCATAAGAGGAAAGAGACATACACGGAAGCATACGCCCTTCCGGCGACAGGTACATCACCTGTCTTGCATGACCGCATACGGTCTGATTCAGGCATTTGTCCCCGCCGTTGTACTTTTTTAACGGAATTGTCCATCTCACTTTCTCTCCGCCGCGTGAATTCTTTCCGTTACAGGAGAAGAACCCGCCGAGCATCAGCGACAATGGCCTTCCATCCTCAAAATACGCAGGAATGTATTCCAGATAGAGTTCCAATGTTTCTTTCATCGAGATCGAATAATTCTCACCCAGCCGTTCCCACAGCTCTGTCTCCGATACCGGATTCGTTTTCAAGTGCGTACAATGGTGATCAGCAAGCGTGCGGATGCTCCGGCGCAGCAGATGTTTATTTCCCTGATGGATGCAGAGTTCGGCGCCGGTTGGAAAGCCCATTTCATGACATAAATCAAATGCCCTGAGCACAGCTTCTCCGGCGCCCGGAATTCCCCTGAGCCAATCATGCCATCCTTCATCCCCGTCATAGCTCATATTGAACTCGGGTTTGATCCCTCTTCGGGAAAGTTCCTGAAGCAACGCTTCATTTACCAGCGCGCCATTGGAATAAATGGTCTGAATGTCGATATGACGGTCGAGCAGGGCATCTACGATCTCCCACCAGTCCTTTCGTATGAGCGGCTCTCCTCCGGTAAGGGTTACCGACATCACACCGCATTCTTCCAGCTGGTCGATGATATCCATGATCGTTTCATGGGACAATTCCCCGTACTTAGCCTCCGGTGCAGACATATAACAATGCCTGCACTTATAATTACATTTCCCCGTAATAGACCAATGGGCCGTACGGATAAAACGGTTGTGATATTTACGGTATTCCTGATCCGGTGTCAGTCCTTCCCCATAACTGCAAGGCTGCACGATCTCTTTTTCAACAGCAGCACGGATCAGTTCCCTTGTCCGCTCCGGCACGATTTTTAAGTCGCAGTCACACTTGCCGTTACAGAGACTTAACGCGTCAAATTCCTCCCGGCTCAAAAAACCAACCGTATTCCGCGGACGCCGCACGAGCGCCCATGGCAGCTTTTCCCATCCCCGCAGGACATAGGATTCCTTTAACCGATAATATCCCATAACTTATTTACTCCCTTTTTTGTTGGCAGCCTATAGCTTAACTATACGTCTCTTCTCCGCCGCCTCCCACCGCGCAAGCGCATCTGGCACCGTGTTGAGTAGTGGATTTATCCGAGTACATTCCGCCTCCGCCGACCACACAGGCACAGGTTTCATTCAACCCTGATGCCGATCCGCCACCGCCGATCACGCATAAACAATTACCGCCGCCTGCCACTGCATCCAGCTCATCGTCCGCAAGCTCGCCCTGCGCGTCTGCGGGTTGAAAGTCTTCTTCCTTAAGCTCTACCCCGTATTCCGCCGCCGCTTTGATAAAATCCTTCGGGGTGCTTGCCGGATCTTTATCCAACTCCTCGATCTTCGCCTTCAGCTCCGGATTCTTTTCCATTTCTTCCAAAAATTTCTTCATGTTTGTTTTCTCCTTTCTTTTTAACAACAGCCGTACGGATCAGAACCGCCAGCCAACCATACAAAAACACGTTTTTCTGCCTGCCACAGCACCCGGTTCACCCTAAGAATCTTTCCTACGATCATTGCCACTGCCGCTGAACACACACCAACATCCCGCATAACCCCATTCACCAGCTCCGACTCCGCTTTGTATGCACGTACAATCGTCATGATACTCATCCGAAACTCCGGCTCCGAAATACGTGCAGGTACAGGATTCTCCACTTTCCAGGTCCGGCTCAAAGACGTACCCGCCTGCCACGGCACCCAGCTCATCGTCCTGAAGCTCGCCCTGCACGCTTACGGGTTGAAAGTCTTCTTCCTTAATCTCTACCCCGTATTCTGCCGCTGCTTTGATAAAATCCTTCGGGGTGCTTGCCGGATCTTTACTCAGTTCTTCCATCTTCGCCTTCAGCTCCGGATTCTTTTCCAGTTCTTCCAAAAATTTCTTCATGTTTTACCTACTCCTTTCTTTCGCTGTCCGTTTATTTTTGCAGTAAATGGACATGGCGGTCTTTTTGTCTGATTCCATCCATTGTTTCATCCTGTCAAGCGCTTTCTTATGTATGATACGGGTGTTACTGTAGGACATTCCCATGATCCGTGCGATTTCTTTCAGACTCTTATTTTTGTAATAGTGCAGAAGCAGCAGATCACGCTCGCGCTCTTCCAGATTTTCCAGCGCGTTTGCAAGCTGTTCAAGCGCCTCCTCGTTCAGCAGTCCTTCCCCGGTGTCGTCCTCTAAGCAAAGCTCACCGGGTATTTCGCAGAAACACTTTGCCTTGCGGAAATAATCGATAACGGTGTTGCGCGTTATCGTATAGATCCAGGTCGAAAGCGACGATCTGCTTTCGTCATAGTCCGTAAGTCCGTTGAACACCTTAACGAACACGTCCGATACGAGATCCTCTGTGTCGTGTACGCTTACCATTTTCCCCCGGACATAGCGCGTTACCTTATCCTTGAACTCGATATAAATGCACTCCTGTCGCCGCTTCAACTCAACATTTTCCTGAATCTCAATCATCGGGCCACTCCTCCCGACTCTCCGGCGGAGTAAGCTCTCCCGCCGCGTTCAACGCCTCGAGATCGTCATCGGAGAGGGCTCTGTCATAACGACTTTCGGTACCGGCTATCATTTCGGCAAGACGTGGATTTCCCGAAAATTTCTGAAAATCAAGCAATCGCTTCAGCGTTTTTTCCATCATTCACTCCCGATAGGCGCAATATTTTCCCAACCGTCCAGCAGTTTTGTTATTTTCTCATAATAGCCTTTTTTGAAGAACACGCACTTCGCGAGATCACTGCCGAGCTTATCTCCCGTCAACGCCAAAGCCAACGCGCGGCAGCCGCCGGCACAATACTTGAAATACTTGCATTCCGCACATTTTTCATTGACATTTGCGAGCTGCTTCAGAGAGACGCAGATCTCGTCTAAGTACACGCCTTTTTGGAGCAGGGACTTTAGCCCGTCCGATTTTACGTTTCCCAGAAAATCGTTATGAGCGTCGTAATAACCCGACATCTGCATGCACGGATACACATTCCCGTTTGCGGCGACGGTGACCTTTCCGCGGTTTCCACGGCACACGGGCAGACTGTCGCGGTACTCGCCCTCAGCGTACTCCACGGGGCGGACACGAAATGCCCTGCTGCCCGGTAAGATCGTCAGAAACTGCCAGATATCGATTTCCATTTTATGCGGCTCCCTGACATACTCGGCGGTGAATTCGTACATTTTATCGTAATATTCCTCAACGTCCAGACACGCGTCGCCCGCGTTTTTCTCCCAGCGCGGCGACTCCGAGGTGCGTATGATGCGCATCTCATTGACGCCCATGTCGTCGAGCTGTCGGGCTGTCGGGAGCACGGTATCGATGTTCAATCTGTGCACATTGGTCTGCGACCATACGCGGAATCCGTTTTCCCTGCACAGCCTAAGCGCTGAAAGCGCTCTTTCCTCCGCCCCCCTGCGGTTTCTCAGCCAATCATGATGGCCGATACCGTCAAGGGATATTTTGATAATGGGATCACAGCCTATGGCTTTCAGCCTGTCCAGCGCGGCCTGATCGATAAAATGCCCGTTGGTGTTGATCTCGCTGACATACATTCCGCACCTGTAAATTTCCTCGATGATCTCAAAGAAATTCTTGTGCAGCATGGGCTCGCCGCCCGTTATCGTAATGGCGTTTATGCCGCATTTCTGCGCCTGTCCGATCAGGCTTTTTGCCTCGTCAAGCGTCCACTCGCTCATCAGCGGCGCGTTGTCGGCGGCGTTGAAGCAATGCAGGCAATTATAATTGCACTTTCCTGTGATCGTAAAACTCATGGCAGGAAAATAGCGATTGTCGCAGTCAAGGTGCTTCTGCCATTCAGAGAGCGCATCGCCATCCTTCGCCGGGGTGATCAAGCCATTTTGCAGGAATTTCCTCGCGAGCGGAGAATCCTCCTCAAGCTCCGTTTTCCCGTCACACTTTAGGAGGAATTCAAACTCGTCCTTCTTCAAGCCCTTTGCGTCACGGACACCCTTTATGTAATACGCGAACGGCACCAGCCGCCATGAGCGCAGCGCGATATTCGGATTCAGTATGAATGTCATAATCGTTTCCTCCTGAAGACTGCATCTGCGGCTTATTTCCGATTGCGGTAATCATTGCAAAGCCACAGTCCCTTTTCGTAGGAACACTGTTTACAGGTGGTACAATGAAATTCTGTCAGTCCGGACCCACCTCTTGGACAATCGTGAATCCTCTCACGCGGATTATGTATTGTCGGGTGGGGTTTCGTCCCACCGCCGCACTTTTTACATGTCCACCAATCACACTCATAACAATACGAGACTACCAGCCTGTTCCCCTTGTAACAGCCGCCGCCCGCGACGCTGTCCAGCTCGTCGTCAGTAAGCTCGCCTGTCTTATTCATCTGCTCAAAATAGGCGTTCGCCTGCTCCTCGGTAAGCTCGACGTCGTTCTCCTTCGCGAGCGCCAAAAGCTCCTCCGCAGATTTTACCCCTCTTGCCTTTGCCATCAGCTCTTCGTTTGGAATCGCCATCATCGTTTCCTCCTGAAATCATTTTGTATAAACCGCGTTGCGGATTACTGCCGATCTTTGCCTTCATTCCTTTATACGATCCAAACCCGCCAAGAGCTAATATTTTAATAAATTTTTCAAGTTCCGCTTTTCGCCGTATCGTCCAGCCGCTGTCTGGCGACTAATTCCGCAAAGAACCCGCCCTTTTCTATCAGCTCTTCATACTTCCCGTCCTCGATGATCCTGCCCTTGTCAAGCACGATAATGCGGTCGCATTGCTTTATCGTGGAAAGCCTGTGCGCGATAACGATCCGCGTGCATTTCAATCCGTCCAACGACTCGGAAACGGTTTTCTGCGTGAGGTTGTCAAGCGCGGAAGTCGCCTCGTCGAACATCAGGATCTTTGGCCCCGGCGCAATGGCGCGGGCTATCATAAGCCGCTGCCGCTGACCGCCCGAGACGCCGCCGCTTCCCTCGGAGATGATCGTGTGCATACCCATGGGCATACGTCGGATATCCTCGGCAATGCCCGAAAGCTCCGCCGCCTTCCACGCATCATCCATTGTAAGCCACGGCGCGGAGATCGTGATATTCGAGAAAATATCACCCGAAAACAGCTTGCCGTTCTGCATGACGGCGCCGATATTGCGCCTCAGAGACTTTAAGTCCACCGTGGAGATATCCTTCCCTTCAAAGTACACCGCCCCCTTCTGCGGCGTTTCAAAGCCGAGCATCAGCCGCATCAGCGTGGACTTTCCGCAGCCGGTTGCTCCCACGATCGCCACATATTGACCGGGGCGTATCTTCAGCGAAAGGTTATCCACCACGAGGGGCATGTTCTCGTTGTAGCGGAAGGAGACATTGTTCAGCTCAATACCACCCGACAGCCTTGTTATCATCTGCTTGCCCTCGGATATTTCCGGAACGGCGTCCAGGATCGGCTTCACCATGTCCATGACCGGCTTGATCTGCGCCACTGTAAGCGCCATTCCCGCCAGCGACATAAACGCTCCCGAGACCATTCCGTAGGCGGTGTTGAAGGCGTAATAGTCCGCCACCGAAACGCCCGACGATATCGCGAAATAATACATCACCAGCGTACCTGTGAGCGAGATTGCCGTGGAAATAACGCTGTTTATTTTGATGAACGCGGGCGGATCGTAGGTGAGTCGCGCCTGTTTGGCATAGAGATTGCCCCATCTCGCAAACGCCCTTTTTTCCGAGCCTGACAGCTTTATCTTCTGCACTCCCGTGATCAGCGCGTAAGACATACCGCTTTCTTTTGTGGAAAGCTCCATCTGGCGTTTGCTGATATTCATCTGTACCAACGCCGAGAGCACCGAGAATACCACCGTCACAAGCGTAATAATAAGCGACGGCACTACCAGCGCGGGCGCGTATACGAAAATCTGCGATATGTACACCAGCGAAAAAATCGAGGTAAGTCCCGTTGACAAAAGCGTCGATACCAGCATTTTGCACAGCGAGTTGATACTCTGCGCTCTCGCGGACAGTTCGCCGGAGCTGTAATCCTTAAAGAATTCTGCGGGCAGCGACATCACTCTCGACATCGTTGCCGCCTGAACGGAGATGTCCATTTTTGTGTTTATCCGCGCCATGATCAAATTCCTAACACCCGAGATCAGCATGGAGCTTATCGTAACGCATATCATAAACACGGTTATCGCAAACAGCAGCCGCATACTGCCGTTTTCGATGACGTCGGAAAACAGCAGGTTATTCAGCTTCGGCGACAGCATACCGATCAGCGTGATGCTGAGCGCTGAAATGCCTGTCAGCACAAAATCCGCAGGTGAGAGCGTTTCCAGAATATACCGCGTCAAATCGGTAATCCCGAGTTTTTTCAGCGGCAGCGGCTTGTAAAACGCTATCGCCTCCTCCTCGAAAAGCCCCTCATTTTTACGATTGATCTTCACGCGCTTTCCCGTTTCCGTATCGGTATAGCTGTATCCGGTCAGTCCCGTGGGAATCAGCGCGACCACTCCGCCGTCGCTTTTGCGTACGCCTAACATGGCGCCCACCGCGTCCTTGTACCAGCCCTTCCCGAGTATTACCGTGCGGCGCATGATCCCGTGCGGGCGGAGCAGATATTCGAGCTGCTCGTTTCTGTCCTTGATGCTGTCCGGAATTTCGCGCGTTCTGACGTGATAAAATTTCAGGATCTCGTCAAAGGCGTTTTTCGCGATCTGCCGTTCGTCGTTTTTCGCGGCGGAAGCACGGCCTCCCATGACCGCCCCCGCAATATTGACAAAAGAGTCCGCGAAAACATCGTTGTCGTTTTGCTTACGCTGCTTTATCTGTTCGTCAAACCAACCCATTTTTCGCGCCCCCTTATTCGTTCGTCACAAGCTGCGTATAAACGCCGCCCTTTGCATATAATTCCTCATGCGTTCCGCGCTCCACGACAACGCCGTTGTCAAGCACGATGATCTCGTCGCAGTCGCGGATGGTTGACAGCCTGTGCGCCACCACAATACAGGTAATTCCACGGTCCTTTATCGACTTCACGACATTGTATTCCGTTCTGGCGTCGAGCGCGGAGGTCGCCTCGTCAAGAATGATGATCGTAGGATCCTGCGCAAGAACCCGCGCTATTTCCATACGCTGTCTCTGTCCGCCTGAAAAATCCTTACCGCCCTCGGTAATTTTGTACTGGTAACCTCCGTCACGCTGCATAATATCCTCGTGAAGCTGCGCGTCTCTAGCCGCCATGATCATCTCGAAATCCTCTATCGAGTTGTCCCACATTTTGATATTATTTGCGATCGTGTCCTCAAACAAAATAATATCCTGATCGACAACAGCCAGCGAGCCCGTGAAAACACTTCTGTCAATTTCATGGATCGGCTTTCCGTCAAATAAAATCTCGCCGCTCCAGGGCTTGTACAATCCCGAGATCAGCTTTGACAGCGTGGATTTTCCACAGCCGGACGTGCCGACAAACGCCACCCTGCTGCCCGTTTTCAGCGTCAGATTAAAGTCTTTGATCAGCGGCTCGGCAAGGCGCGAGTAGCCGAACGTGACATTTTTCAGTTCCACATTTCCCGATAATTTACCATATTCCGCGTTCTCGTCCATTTCGTCGTTATCGTAATTCACGTCGGTGGGATACTCCATGACGTCCTCGACCCGCTCCATCTGTGTGCGCATTTCCTGCAAGGTCTGCCCCGCGGAAATAAGCGTTTGCGCAGGCGCGGTGAAGGATGCGAGAAAGCCCTGAAAGGCCATGATCATACCCACGGTGAATTCGCCGTTTATCGTGAAATAAACGCCGAGAATCAGCACTGCAGTGTTCGCAAGCGACCCCACGAGCGCCGGTATCATTCCGAGGTATTGATTGAGCTTTTCGAACTTCACCTGCTGTGTGTTTACACTCGCCTGATAACCCGCCCATTTCTCGAAGAAGCCGTTCTCCGCACCGCTTGCCTTGATGGTTTCGATCATCTCGATTCCCGCGACGGTCGCTCCCGCCAGCTTTCCCGAATCACGCATCTGCACACGGGTAATATTGATCCGCTTTTTGGAAATGATTTGGGAAACCGCAATATTGATCAGTATGGAAGTAAGACCCACAAGCGTTAAAGTAAGGTTGTAACGTATCATCACGACCAGATAAAAAAACATCATGATCGTGTTCAGCGCGAGGGGCGCAAAGGTCTGCACCAGCGACCGCGCGATCGATTCATTCATTTCCTGTCTCTGCTGGATATCCCCCGCCATGCGCTGGGAAAAGAACTCCATCGGCATGCGCAGAACCTTCCACATATACTCGGTGCTGCCAATGACAGAGAGCTTGCCGTTGATCTTCAGTGAATACACGGTCTGTATCCACTCCACCACAAGCTGAACAACGCTTATTCCCGCCAGTGCGATCATAAACGGCATAAACCATTCGGGATTTTGGCCCGTCAACAGCCTGTCCAGAAAGATTCTCGAAAATGCAGGGCTGATGATACCGAAAAGTGAAGTGATAACCGTGGTCAGAACCACAAACGCCACTGCCACACCCGCTCCCGTCAGGCGCTTTCTCGCGAAAGAGAGCACGCTCTTTGGCTTGCCGCCCGGCTCAAAGCTCTCCGATGGCTCGAACATCATACAAATCCCCGTGAAGGATTTGTCGAACGTTTCCATCGGCACTAAGTAGCTACCTTTTGCCGGATCATTCAGCACCGCCTTATTTCCCTTGAACCCGCAGAGCACCAGAAAGTGGTTAAAGTTCCAGTGGATGATACACGGAAATTTCCCCTTCTTTTTTAAGTCCTCCGGTTCATAGCGGTAGCCCTTCGCGGTCAGCCCGTAGGATCTTGCCGCCTTCAAGACATTTTTGGCGTTTGAGCCGTCGCGGGATACGCCGCAGTCTGCTCTGACCTGCTCTAACGGAATCCATTTACCGTAGTATGCCAGAATCATCGTAAGGGAAGCCGCCCCGCACTCAAGTGCCTCCATCTGCATGATCTGCGGCACCTTCGCGTAACCCTCTGTGACAGGCATTTTGACCATAGCTTTTTTCTTCATGACAGTCACAAGCCTCCTAGTTTATCACGAAAGACATGGGATTGACGCTCTCGACCACAATTTCCGCCGCATAAACGCCATCGGGCAAAGCCGCATCCAAGGTCGCTTCATATACCCATTCATCCATTTCCAGATCACCTATATGCATGGCATACTCCGAAAAAGTTCCATCCACAGAAACAGGTTCTGTACCGATTTCCTTGATTCTATATTCCTGACCGCCTACCGTGACACACATCCCTTCCGCTGCGGAAGCTATCCGGTTTTCCAAAGAAACCATGTCGGTTTCCTTTATGTACACGACATTTCTGCCTCCATCCGATATGCACACGCAGCCGATTGTTGTGTCAAGATGCCCGAATACGCCCCATACGCACACGCCTGCCAGCAGTACGATCACGGCAGCAAGTATCATCCATACACTCGGATTGGATACACGAATATAATCATTCAGCTGTTCGGGTGAAGACACCTGATCTATACTTTTTTGCCTGAATAAATGATTTTCCATTTTTGCAGCCACGCTCCTTCCTCAGCCTATCCATTTTCCTATTTTCCTGATCGTCAGAATGTTTTGTCTATTCTTATATTCATAGGCGGTTTCATTCAGATTTGCTCATCGTATATTTTATAATAATTATGGTGAAAATGTACGTTTTGACATGAATCGACCCAGAATTGCATTGAATCGACAGTAAAAGGAATGGAATTGCGCTTTTTTGCGCGATGATCATGAGACGCAAAAAAAATGCGAAAAGGAATCATCTTCCTTTTCGCATTTCACATTCTGAAAACACTATAGCCAACCATGGTATACCACTTTTAGGGTTCTCTCCATGTAGAAATTGCCCTGCTCCGGTCTGCATCTTTTTCTATGTGCTTTCTTCCTGCTCGTCTTCCGCGCGGTCGCTTTCCGCCTGTTTCTCCTCCGTGCGATTGCTCTCTGTCTGCTCCTCCGCTGTGCAATCACTCTCAGATTGATCCGCCTCCGTACGGCTGCTCTCTGTCTGCCCCCACTTCTCCTGCATATCCTCTTCCAGACCGGCAAGCACTTTTTTCCTCGTCGTCATGCAGACTCTTACAACAATCTCGGCCCCGACCGCGAACAGGAAAAGCAGTATGCCCAATAGCTGAGACACCGCAATGTTCGTGTTCCACAAAAGCAGGCGGTCGGTACGCAGTCCCTCGATAAAAAACCGGACAATCCCATAGCCGCCGAGATAGATCAGTGTGATCTCGCCTTGGAATTTTTTATGTTTCCGATACAGGATCATGATCAAAAAGACGATCAGATTCAGCACACTCTCATAGAGAAATGTCGGCATGACCTGTATATAATTGACGCCCTCCGTAAACATGTGCTCCGCAAGCTCTAACGTTACGTCTCTGCTTCTCACATCGACAATGGGCAGACGCATGGCAAACAGCCCGTCCGTGTATCTGCCGAACACTTCACGGTTTACGAAATTCCCCCATCTGCCGATCACCTGTCCGATGATCAACCCCGGAATACAGACATCCAAAAATTGTAAGAATGAAATCTTCTTGATCTTTGTAAAAATAAAACAAGTCAGGATTGCGGCGATCACACCGCCGTAAATGGCAAGCCCGCCCGCCCGGATATTAAATACGCTGAGCGGATCGTCCCGGTACATCTCCCAAAAAAACACCACATAGTAGATCCGTGCGCCGATCACGCCGAACAGGATGGCAGGAACCGCAAAATCCCAAATCAGTTCCGTATCAAGATGTTCTTTTTTTGCCTGTCTGAGTGCCGTCGCGATTCCGGCGATCATGCCAAGTGCGACCAGTACGCCGTACCACTTAATCTCAATGCCAAACACCGTAAAGCCCTGCGGCACATTATGAAGCTCAATTCCCAAATGCGGAAATGAAATATCGCCTGAATACATGCTTATACCTCCGCGCATCGCTCCATCGGGCAAACACGCTTTCCATTTTGTTTACACGTTAAATCGGAACAAGATCACATCGCCGTCTTTTACGACATAGTCCTTGCCTTCCATGCCGACAAGTCCCTTTTCGCGCGCCGCCGAAAGAGAACCGCAGGTTAAAAGATCCTGATAATTCACAACCTCCGCTTTGATAAAGCCGCGCTCAAAATCTGTATGGATCTTTCCGGCAGCCTGCGGCGCTTTCGTTCCTTTTTTGATCGTCCACGCCCGCGTTTCATCCTCGCCCGCCGTCAAAAAGCTTAAAAGCCCAAGCAGGGAATAGCTTGCTTTGATCAATTTGTCCAGACCGGACTCCTGCAAGCCCAAATCCTCCAAAAACATCTGCTTTTCATCATCGTCCAGCTCCGAGATTTCCTGCTCGATCTGCGCACAGATGACGAACACCTCGCTGTGATTCTCTTTTGCATAGGCGCGTACTTTTTTAACGCCCTCATTCGAAGCCCCGTCGTCAGAAAGCTCGTCCTCCGCAACATTCGCCGCATAAATGACCGGCTTTGCCGTCAACAGATTGTAAGAGGCAAACCACGCCTGCTCGTCCTCATCCTCCGTCTCAAAACCGATGGCAAGCTTTCCGTCCTCGAGCATTGCCTTGACGTGCTCTAACAGCGACAGCTCCTTTGCGGCCGTCTTATCCATGCGCGCCAATTTTGTCACCTTCGCAATTCTCCGCTCCAGTATTTCCAGATCGGAAAAGATCAATTCCAAATTAATGGTCTCAATATCACGCAGCGGATCGATACTGCCGTCCACATGCACAATATTGGAATCCTCAAAGCAGCGCACGACATGTATGATAGCGTCCACCTCACGGATATTGCTCAAAAACTGGTTTCCGAGCCCCTCTCCCTTCGATGCGCCCTTGACAAGCCCCGCAATATCCACGAACTCGATCACGGCGGGCGTTACTTTTTTTGATTGATACATGTCCCCCAACAGCTTTAGCCGCTCGTCGGGAACAGTCACAATGCCGATATTCGGGTCGATCGTGCAGAACGGATAGTTCGCCGACTCCGCCCCCGCCTTTGTCAACGAATTAAATAATGTACTTTTTCCTACATTCGGTAAACCGACGATTCCTAGTTTCATATGTTTTTACCTCTCCTCACATCAAAAAAGAGTCTGACACTGTATATGATACTACCACATTCAGACTCTTACTTCAATGAAATCCTTGTTTGAAATTAGAAGAAATCCCCCAAAAAAAATGTAAAATTTCTATATCACAAATTTTGCCGTAAATGTTTGTCTATTTTTCCCATCATAATCTCATAGACTTTACACGATGTCCATGATACACTATTTCCACTGCAAATTATAACTCACAAAAGGGAGGTATTCTATGACTAATAGTGAAAAACTGGATTTATTGCTCCAAAAGGTGTCGGTACTCGATTCATTGCTTGACAAGGCTNCTGANCTNGATTCTCTGCTTGACAAGGCTCCTGAGCTTGATTCTCTGCTCGGCAAAGCCTCTGAGCTTGATTCTCTGCTNGNNAAGGCTCCTGAGCTTGATTCTCTGCTCGGCAAAGCAGCAAAATTTGATTTATTGTTTGACAAGGTAACACGGCTCGAACACGATATGGTTGAAGTGAAAGCAGATTTAAAGCACTTACATCAGGATGATGCCTTTATCCTTGACGAAATCGAACGGGTACATCATATTTTAGACAAGCACAAAGCGAATAAGGCTGTCCACACAGCATAAACAGGTACCTGAATCGGCCCGCCTCTTTCCCGTTTCATCGCCGGCATCCCATACCGATACTCTCTTTCTGTTATCTCTGCTTTTCTTACTATATCAAGGTGAATCGTTCGAACTTGTCCCGGGTAAAATTTGATAAAATTCGAAAAAACCACGCACCTGGTAACTTCCCGCCTCTGCCAGCTCCAGACCGCTGTCGTATACAAATTTATCCGCCTTCTCCCTATCACCCATAAAATATACATTCTTTCCCTGTGATAAAAACGCCGCGATTTCTTCAAACTGATATAGCGTATCGATCTTCTCATATACCTGAAAAAACACATCGTCTATCTCTTTCTCCAAGATATAACATTGACAGCCCGACATTTCCTCTAAAACCATCAATCCATATAAATCCGCCGATCCGCAAATATATATTGTATTTTCACCATTTGCATCAAGAAAAGCGCACGTATCTTCACTTTGTATATCATCTTTCTGCTCTGTATATGAAAACGCGCAGATACGCGCCACAGAAGCAAGGACTGCCAGACAAAAAGCTCCCTCCACTGCCCATTCCTTCTTTTTTATGACCATGCCAATAAAAAAAGCAAGCCAAAGACAGGCAAGCGCCGGTATTTCGTAACGATAAATAAAAACCGGACGTATCATGACAGATGCAATCGTTCCGACAAGAATCACTCCCACCGGAATCAGCAGACCACTCATCGAAAAGAATTGTGTCCAATCACCAAATATCTCCCTTTTCCATTCTCTCATCCATTGTATCACCATAAACAGGCATAAAAACAAAAACAACGGATTATCAAATGCATATGCAAAATAATATAATACTGTCGGTACCGTAAGATCACTGATCCAGTAATCATTTGAAACAGTATGCAGCTGATTAATCAGTACAAACAGCCAAGGTAAATAGGCGCCGATTGTCACCATTGCGGCAAAACACCATTTTTTCAACTGCTTCCTGTCATTCATCACAAACCACACAAGCAGCGTCAAATAGCAGACACCTGCCGCTATGCAGGCATAGTAATGCGTATACGCCGCCGCAAGACTGAATATCACAAGCTTTAACCATGACACTTTGTTCTTTTTGCAAACAATATCATTCATGCTGAGAAACACGAATGTAACAAAAAGCACACTCCAGCTGTACATTCTGATCTTTATCCCATAATCAATCAGATAACTCATGCCTACCACGCATAACATCCACATTCCGGCAACATAATTTCCCCAATTCTTACGCACTTTTGTCATGCCCGCGCCCAGCAATACAATGTACGGAACCACAGAAACTAATTTTGCAAGATAAACAGAAGGTATCTCCGGGAAACATAAACGTCCCCCGTCAAGCACCGTCTTTAAAATCAGATAATATAACGGCGGATGCACATCCATTCCGGTCAACCGAATCAAATCCCCATAGTTATGCCTGACCAATGCCAGCGAAAAAGCCTCGTCCAATTCAATACATTTACTAAATGCAAACATGATCATTGTTAAAAGACCCATCGCCGAAATCACGCAACAAAACCAAAATGCTTTTGAAGACATTATCCACTGATTCCATTTGGATGACTTTTTTTGCATATTCAGCAATGTGTCAATAAAAAAAATGGTAAAAGGCAACGCGGCGACTGCGCCGACACAAGAACAGATCATTACGAAAGTTTTTGACCCAAGCCCAATTACAGAAGCAATTAACACCATTTCTGATGAATCACCCCATTGTTGGTAAAAGATTACTGCAAGACAAAAATTGATGATAAGGCTGCCGACAATTAAAAATACCCCCCGCATTCTGTCGGAGTTTTACAAACCATATGCCCGCACAAAGAACCAATATCAGCACTGCACTCATCAAGAGCGCCGATTTCCCATGCGCCGTGCACAGCAAAATAAAAGCCACGCCCGATACCATTAATAGAAACCTTTTTACAATTTGATTCCCAATCTCTTCCCTACTTTCCATATCATACCTCTTTCTCCTGCATCAGCTTCACAAAATACTCTGTATTCTGAGCGATATTTCCATTGAAGATAGACGACCCCATGACGATCACGTTTGCGCCCGCATCGAGTACCATTCCGACATTGTCGCGGTTGATGCCGCCGTCCACCTCAATATCCGTCCGCAGATTCTTGCGCTTGATCATATTGTAAACACGATTGATTTTTTCCGTGCAATAATCCAGATATTTCTGTCCGCCGAAGCCCGGGCGCACCGTCATGATCAGAACCATATCAACCAAATGCAGATACGGCTCCACCGCATGCACCGATGTCTCAGGATTGATGGCAAGGCCCACCTTGCAGTTTAATGCCCTGATCTTCGCAATGACCTGCTCCGGATACTTCAAGGTTTCCAGATGTACGGTAATGATATCCGCTCCCGCCTTCGCAAAATCCTCTAAGTAGCGCTCCGGCTCATCAATCATCAGGTGTACGTCAAACACCTTGTCCGTCACCTTGCGGATACCGCGTATGACCGGCATGCCGAATGAAATGGTCGGAACAAACTGTCCGTCCATCACGTCCACATGAATGTACTGCGCGCCTGCGCGGTCCGTCTCCCTGACACCTTCGCCAAGTTCCGCAAAATCAGCTGCTAATATTGAGGAGGAAAGTATGTTCATTTTGTCTTTTGCCCCTTTCTCTTCTATTTCGTACTTCATCAGTACCTTTTTCTTAAGCGCAGCTCGTTAAACAGCTGCACGTAGCGCTCATAGCGTTCCCGCGGCAGTACTCCGTCCGCGACCGCCTGCTTTACCTGACAGTCCGGCTCGCTTATATGTATACAGCCCGCAAAGCGGCAGTTCCCCTCGTACGCTTCCATTTCCGGGTAAAAAAAACGAAGCTCTTCCTTTTCCATATCGTCCGGTAATTCCAAAGAAGTGAATCCCGGCGTATCGAGCAAAAACGTATGCGCGTCCACCCTGTGAAAAAAGGAAAGTCTCGTCGTGTTCTTTCCGCGCTTGATCTTTTCGCTTAATTCCCCCGTCTCCATAACGGACTGCCTCAATATTTCATTGACAATGGAGGATTTTCCGACGCCGCTCGGCCCCGCGACCGTCGTTGTTTTTCCGAAAAGCAGCGTTCTCAGTTCGTCCATGCCAATACCTGTTTTGGTGCTGGTAAACAATATCTCACAGCCTGCGCCCGCATACTGTCCGCGCACCGCTTCCCGCTCATCAGACGTGGATAAATCCGCTTTATTCATGCAGAGCAGACAGGAAATTCCCTGCCGCCGCATCATGATCAAAAACCGGTCTAAAAGTTGAAAATTCGGCTTTGGCTCCGTCATCGCAAAAATAATGAGCGCCTGATCGATATTGGCGACCGCCGGACGGATCAACTCATTTTTTCGTTCGTGAAGCCGAATGATGTTGCCTGTCGGCGGCTCCGATCCGATAAGGTCGATCGTAACCATATCGCCGACAAGCGGTTTTTTATGTTCCCGACGAAAGCTGCCTTTCGCCTTGCATTCATAGATGACACCGTCCTCGCCGCACACATAATAGAATCCGGCGATTCCCTTCACGATCCTTCCTTCCATGCGAATGAATTCCTCATCATATGCTTTCTCATTCTTCCAAATATACTGCCCAAATCGGCATAACTCCCACATGAAGATGATTTGCGTAAGCAAATCTTAGCATTTCTTAGTCTGCGTTCTTTGCGGCTTAGAAATGCTCTTCACACTTTATTCTTCTGTAAACGGCACGGCATATTGTTCGCTGCGCGTCTCCTCCCTAATACCCGTCACCTCGTTCCCAAATTCATCCGTCGTCGTCTCGGTTATGGATACCGTGTAATTGACAATCACCTGACCGCTTGCAACATTCTGAATCCCGCTTAAGTTTATGAGAATCGGGAATACATTGGTCGTCGTGTTATAATAAATTTTATTGTCGCTGCCGACAAGCATAACGTTTGCCTCTCCGCCGCTATACTGCGGATCCGTCGGCACATCTACCTGAATATTGCACGAATAGGAATGCGGCTTCGGTCCGATACTGATCTTCAAATCCACTGCCGTCCCGCTCGTCACGTTTCCGCCCGGCGCATAGCTCTGATAAAATACCTGTCCGATCGGGTACTCGTCGCTATGCCCCTCCTCAACACTCCCGACCTTTAAGCCGACTGCGGACAATGCCTCCTGCGCCGCCTCCTGCGTGTAGCCGAGCACCTGCGGTACCGTAACCGTGCTGGCATCCGCGCCGTCGCTGATCAAAAGCGTGACCGTCGCTCCAAAAGAAACCTTCTCCCCCGCCGTCGGCGTTTGAGAGATCACATACCCTTTTAATACCGTGGAGGATGTCGTGCGCTCTATCTCCACCCGAAATCCCCGCTCCTCCAGCATCTTTGTTGCTTCCGCCTGTGAAAAGCTTCCGCCGGACGAGACATCCGGCACCTCTGCTTTACTGCCTGCCGGTACGGCGGTCGGCGTCGGTTCCACTTCCTGCGTAGGCACAGGCGTACCGCCCTCATTTCCGCCCTCGCCGATGATCGGAAACACACCAAGCACATTTCCGACAATATAGAGAACGACACAACCGATGACGACCGCCACGATCACCATGATCGCTGTCGTAATGCGCTCCATTGTCGGATTATACTCTTCCTCCTCCTCCTTTGTCCGCGCGGGCGAAGGAGTCGGTCTGTTTTTCGTTTTTTGTCTGTCCGCAGCCGGACGTGCAGCAGCGCCGGACCGCTCCCTGTCACGCTGTTTTTCTCTCGCCGCATTCTCGTTTAAGCGCATCGGTTCCGGCGTCACGTGATTGACGCGTCCGTTCTGCTTTTTCGGGATATGATCGCGGTCGTTCAGCATACGCGTTTCTCCGTCCACATTCACACCGTTCATCACAACAAAATTCTCATCCGGCGTAATGAGGGAACGCTTTAAGTCTTCGATCAGAGCTGACATCGACTGGTAGCGGGCGTCCGGGCTTTTCTGTGTACATTTCAATACGATCTGCTCCACGCTGATCGGTATTTCCGGTACGAAATCACGCGGAGACGGCATCGGCTCCTGAATATGCTTAATCGCGATCGCCACGGTCGTATCGCCGTTAAACGGCACCCGTCCCGTCAGCATTTCAAACAGGGAAATGCCAAGCGAATAAATATCGCTCTTTGCATCGCTGTATCCGCCGCGCGCCTGCTCCGGCGAAGTGTAGTGCACGGATCCCATGACGTTTGAAGTGATGGTATTGCTCGTTGCCGCCTTCGCGATGCCGAAATCCGTCACCTTTACGCGTCCTTCTTTGCTGATCATGATATTCTGCGGCTTAATGTCGCGGTGAATAATATGATTATTATGCGCCGCCTCGATGCCGAGGGACACCTGTATGGCAATGCTGATCGCCTCCTTGACGGAAAGGCGTGCTTTTTTCTCAATATATTTTTTTAGGGTAATGCCTTCTACCAATTCCATGACGATGTAATAAATATCGCGTTCCTCACCGACATCGTAGACATTCACGATATTCGCATGCATCAGCCCTGCCGCCGCCTGCGCCTCGACACGGAATTTAGAAACAAAATTTTCATTTTCCGAAAATTCCTGTTTTAAGATTTTGATCGCGACCGCCCGATTGAGCTTATGATCCTTTGCCTTATATACATCGGACATTCCGCCGGTGCCGATCTTTTCCAATATCTCATACCGATCGCCGATCACCATTCCAATTTTAATCATATGACTATTCATGCTCCTTCAACTTCGGAATCCGCCTCACTTTGCGAACGGCTCGATCAAGATCACGGAAATATTATCGTTTCCGCCGTTCTCATTCGCCGCTTTTACCAATTCCTGTGCTTTCTCGACAACATCCCGCTGCCCGTTTACGATCAGCCGGATATTCTCATCCTCCACCATATTGGAAAGCCCGTCCGAACACAACAAAATCGTGTCGTCCCGCATCAGTGCAATGCGGAAAAAATCAACTTCCACCTGCTCTTTTACGCCAACGGCACGTGTAATAATGTTTTTATCGGGATGATTCCTCGCCGTACTCCTGTCAATACCGCCGATCCGGACCATCTCCTCTACCAGAGAGTGATCCACCGTGATCTGTCTGATCGTCTCATTGATCAGGTATAACCTGCTGTCGCCGACGTTTGCGACAAGCAGTTCATCGCCCAAGCAGACCGCTGCGACGACTGTCGTTCCCATTCCCGACATGGTCGGGCGCGCAGACGCCTGCTCATGAACAAAGCTGTTTGCCTGTTCGATCGCATGCCGGAGAATCTCTTTCGGATCTGTTTCCTGATTCTCTTCAATATCCGAAAGCATGGTCTCGACCGTATAACGCGACGCATAATCGCCCGCGTTATGTCCGCCCATACCGTCCGCCACCAAAAACAGGTTCGGCAGGTTTCCTACCGGCATCTCGGACGTATAGATCGCATCTTCATTTAGTTTTCTTTTTTTGCCGACATCCGTAATGGAAAATGTCTTTAACACTGTCAGTCCTCCCGTATCAGTCTGCCATACGAATTCCTAAAAAGTATATCATGCCGCTTTCGGAATGTAAACCTTAATTACGATTCCCCGCCAGCGACAGCGGTCTGAATACGCCGGTCGTTTTCCATACGGCTTCTCCGTAACTGCCCGCATGCGCCGTTAATATCCTTTCCCATTTCCCGCCGCAATGTAACTGGAATTCCGCTCTTTTCCAGACTGTTTTTGAACGCGGCGATGACTTCCGGTTTCGACCGTACCCAACTGCGCTCTTTCACCGGATTGACCGGTATTAAGTTCACATGGCAGTTCATTTTGCCGATCAAAGCCGCAAGCGCCTGCGCATCTTTCGGCGTATCATTCACGCCGCCGATCAACGCATATTCAAAGGTGATCCTTCTTCCCGTACATGCAAAATAATCGCCGCACGCCTTCACAACGTCCCGGATGTCATAACGCCCGGCAACGGGCATGAGGCGTTCGCGTTTTTCCTGATCGGGCGCATGAAGAGACAGCGCAAGCGTAATCTGCAGCTTTTCCCCGGCAAGCCGCCTTATTTGTTCCACAAGTCCGCAGGTGGATACCGTGATATTCCGCTGGCTGATATTTAGCCCGTTTTCATCGCTGATGATCGCAAGAAAACGCAGCAGGGCGTCGTAATTATCAAGCGGCTCCCCCGTTCCCATCACCACAACATGGGAAACGCGCTCTCCCGTCATCCTGCCGATCTGATAAACCTGCTCCAGCATTTCCGATGCCGTTAAGTTTCTGACAAGTCCGCCCAGCGTAGACGCGCAGAACATACAGCCCATGCGGCAGCCGACCTGTGAGGAAATACAGACGGAGCATCCATGCTGATAGCGCATCCATACGCTCTCCACCACATTTCCGTCGGACAGTCCGAACAGGAATTTTTTAGTCCCGTCCATGGCGCTCGTCAGTTCCTCCACAACCGTAACTTTCGTATATTCATATTGCTCCGACAGACGCTCCCTGAGCGCCTTCGGCAGATTTGTCATCTCCGAAAAACTCTCTGCCCGCTTTCCGTGCATCCACTCAAAAATCTGTTTTGCACGAAAACGCGGTTCGCCCGATGCGGCAAGCTCCTGTTCCAATTCGGAAAGCGTCATCGATTTGATGTCTCTCTTTTGCATAAAGCGCATGATCTCCTCTACTCCACCAAAAGAAACACGCATCAGCGGGTTTCTTTACGATACCTCGCCAAAAAAAAGCCGTCCGTCTCATGAATTCCCGGCAGCAGCTGCAAATACCCCTGTTTTGTTGTCTCGCCCCAAAGCGCCTCCGGCAGATACGGATTTAAGCTCTCCGGCACAAACCCAAGGGAAGCGATATAGGAAAGCTGCTCTTCGTTCTCGGCGGGATTGATCGTACAGGTGCTGTACATCAGCACACCGCCCTCTTTCACACAGGCGCAGGCTCCGTCAAGAATCTTCCGTTGCAATGCGGCAAGCTCCTCCATCTGTCCGAAGCTGACGCGGTGACGAATATCACATTTCTTTCCCATGATCCCAAGCCCGGAGCAGGGCACATCCGCATAGACAATGTCATACTGTCCGACATCTTCCTTAAGCGAAATCAACGCGTCCTGCTGTCGCACCGTTACATTATCACAGTGGCAGCGCAACCGGTTCTCTTCTATGATGGATACTTTGTTTTCAGATAAATCCCTCGATTCAACCATGCCAGTTCCGTGCAGTTTCACTGCGGCATGCAGGCTTTTCCCGCCCGGTGCGGCGCACACATCTAAGATCCGCATTCCCTCACGGATTCCCGCAGCCTCGGACACCAGCATGGAACTGACGTCCTGCACATAAAACGCGCCGCTCTCAAAGCCCGGCACATGCATGATGCCGTCCACATCGGAAAGCAAATACGCATACGCTAAATACGGATGCTGCTTCACACCGATTCCCTTTTCCCGCATTTGCTCCAGCACGCCTGCACGCTCCTCCACGCTTAACCGTTCATCCATCCGAATCGTGACCGGCTTCTCCAAAAGCATGTCCGCCAGCATCTTCTGTGTTGTCGAAACGCCATATTTTTCGCAAAAGAAACATACCAGCCATTCCGGCATAGCATACCGCACCGAAAGTGCCGCCATCGGCTCCTTCTCTTCATCAGGCTCAGGCAGCGCATTTTTGTTTCGCGCAATATTCCTTAACACCCCGTTGACAAACCCTTTCAGTCCGCGAAACCCCCGTTTTTCCGCAAGTGCGACCGCCTCGTTGCATGCCGCCGCGTCGGGAACCGCATCCATATACAAAAGCTGGTAAACGCCCATCCGCAAAATGGCAAGGATGACGGGCTTCATCTTTGTCGTCTTTGTTTTGGAAAATGCGTTCAGCAGATAGTCGAGGCGGATCCGGTACTCCACGCATCCCTCAAACAGCCGCTTTATGAACGCCTTCTCCTGTACAGACAAATAATTATATTTCATGAGCGTATCCCGCAGGATCACATTGCTGTATTCCTGTCCGCTCTCCGATTCAAGCAGCATCGTAAGTACGAGCGCACGTGCATTTACGCTGCGCTCCTCTTTCATCCCACTCATAACGCGTCCCTTCTCCCTCACGGCCACGTCGTCCGCCTCCTTAATCACGGCTGCGCTTGCCGAACAGCAGGATCAGACGCAGAAGCTGAAGGATCGCCGCTGCCGCTGCCGCTACATAGGTCAGCGCCGCCGCCTTTAATACCTTACGGCAGGAAGTGAGCTCATCGCCGAATAATATTCCATAGGAATTTAAGCATGCCACTGCCCGTGCAGATGCGTTAAATTCTACCGGAAGCGTGACAAGCTGAAAGAGCACCGCTAAGGCAAACACCCAGATGCCGATCTGAATGAGTACCTGATTATAGCTGAGCAGGATACCGAGCAAAATGATCGGAATACCGAGCTTCGAGCCGATATTTGCCGCCGGAACAAGCGCGGAACGGATCGCAAGCGGTCCGTAATTTTCTTTATGCTGAATGGCATGCCCGCACTCATGCGCCGCAACGCCGATGGCTGCGACGGAACACATGCCATAAACGGAATCCGAGAGATTCAGCGTCTTATTGCGTGGGTCATAGTGGTCTGTCAGCGTTCCGCTTACCTGTCTGACCTGCACGTCGTAAATACCGTTATACTGCAAAATACGCTGCGCCGCCTCCGCGCCCGTCAGTCCCGTCATGCTGCGTACGCGCGAATATTTGGAAAAAGTACTGTTGACCCTTGCGGATGCGACGATCGACAAAACCGCGCCGATGATCACCAGCAGATACGTCCAATCATAATAATAGTAATATCCCGGCATCTTTTTTCCTCCTTATTCTCCAAGTCTTTCCCCGGTCTGAACCTTAACGCCTAACAAAAATTCTTTGACCGGCATTCTTTTTTTACCGGAAAGCTGTACCTCCGTTAAAACAAGCCTGCCCTCCCCGCAGTTGACGATGATCTCCTCCTTCGTGACTGCGGATACACTGCCTGCCTCCCCGTCCGCAGGCGCATCCGAGATCCGCGCGCCCCACAGCTTAAACGGCTTTCCTGAAAGTGTGGTGTAAGCGCCCGGCCACGAATAAAACGCGCGTATCTTCCGCTCAATGATCTTAGCGCTCTCCCTCCAGTCGATCTGTCCGAGCTCCTTACTCAGCCGCTTGGCATAGGTTGCCTGCGCCTCGTCCTGCGCCTCGGGCGTAATTTCTCCCGCCTCAATGCGCGGCAGCGTCTCGATCAGCAGCGCGGCCCCCGCATGCATCAGCTTTTCAAACAGGCTGTCTCCCGTATCCTCCGGGGCAATGTCCACACAAACCCTTGCAAGAATATCTCCCGTATCAATCCCTGCATTCATCTGCTGGAGCGTCACACCCGTTACGGTCTCTCCATCTAAAATCGCCCGTTGGATCGGCGCGGCGCCGCGATATTTCGGCAGAAGCGAAGCGTGAATATTCACGCAGCCGAAACGGGGCATGTCCAGAATTTCCTGCGTCAAAATCTGCCCAAACGCCGCTACGACAAAGAGATCCGCTCCATACCCAGCAAGCGCCGCCACCATCTCCGGCTCTCTGATCTTTACAGGCTGCAGCACGGGAATTCCATGCTGCAGCGCATACGCTTTGACCGGCGGACACTGTACATCTTTTCCCCTTCCTTTCGGCTTATCCGGCTGCGTGACGACGGCCGCCACTTCATATCCGGCGCGCACAAGCGCATCCAGCGCGCCCACCGCAAAATCCGGCGTACCCATAAACACGATCTTCATGCTCTCCCTCACTCCTCGTCTTCCAGATCTTCTAAATCTTCCAGATTCATCAGCTCTCCCTCGACCTTTTCCACATAGAGATGCCCGTCCAGGTGCTCGCATTCATGACAGATCGCACGCGCCAGGAGCTCTGTTCCCTCCAGCTCAAACGGTTTCATATCAGCATCCAGCGCCACGACCTTCACATAATTCGGTCTCGTGACAATGCCCGTCTTTCCCGGTACGGACAGACACCCCTCATTTCCCGTCTGCTCCCCACTCGTCTCAACAATGCGCGGATTGATGAGCACATACGGATCCTCACCCGTGACGTCAATGACAACGATCCGCTTTAAGATGCCGACCTGCGGCGCGGCAAGCCCGACACCGTTCGCCTCATACATCGTATCCAGCATATCGTCGATCAACAGCTTTGTGCGCAGGCTCATTCCCGTGACCTCTTTCGCCGTCTTTGTCAACACACTGTCACCGATTTCCCTGATCTTTCTGATCGCCATTTCTGTTTCCTCCTAAATGAGATTCATCGGATCCATATCAAACAGAACCGTTTCCTCTCTATCGCTTTTTTCTTCAAGATACCGCTCCGTTTCCTCCCTCAGAAGCAGGAGCGGTTCATGATCCCTATGCTTATAATACAACACTTCTCGAAAAATGTCTTTCACTTTTCTCACCGTAGCGGGTGCAGGCCCCATCACAAGGACTTCCCGCTCCTTTACAAGAGGCTCTGTCCGCCTTTTGATCTCCTGCGCCAGCCTCGCAGCCGCCTCCTCGTCCGACGCATACACCTGTACGGCAAGCATATGTCCCATCGGCGGATAGCGCAGAAATTCACGATAAGCGATCTCCTCGCGGTAAAAGCCCTCATAATCCTGTCCGGCAGCATACCGGATGCTGTAATGCTCCGGCTGGTACGTCTGGATGACGACCTCGCCCGCGCGCTTTCCCCGGCCCGCGCGCCCCGCCGCCTGCGTCAGAAGATCGAACGTCCGCTCTCCCGCGCGATAATCATTGGCGTTTAAGGAAAGATCGGCGGCAAGGATGCCGACAAGCGTCACCTTCGGAAAATCATGTCCCTTGACGATCATCTGCGTCCCGACCAGAATATCCGCCTCCTCATTCATAAAAGAGGACAAAATCTCGTCATAGCTCTCCTTCCCCCGCGTCGTATCGGCGTCCATCCGAAGCACACGCGCATTCGGAAGCAGCCGCTTCACCGCATCCTCCACCTGCTGTGTTCCCGCCTTAAAGCCGAGAATATATTTCGATCCGCATTGCGGACAGCCCGGCGGCGACGCCTGCTCATAACCGCAGTAATGGCAGACTAAACGCCCGCCGCGGTGCTGTGTCAGGGAGACGTCACAGTGCGGACAGCGCATGACATAGCCGCACGCGCGGCAGGATACAAACCCTGCCATCCCTCTTCTGTTTAAAAAGAGCATGCTCTGCTCTCCTTTTTCGAGTCTGTCCATCAGCAGCCGGCTAAGCCTGTCCGAAAACATGGAGCGGTTCCCCTGTTTTAATTCTTCCCGCATATCCGTAACGGATACGTTCGGAAGCATTCCTCCTGTCAGTCTTTTTGTCAGACGCAGAAGGCTAAGCCGCCCTTCCTCTGCCATCCGGTATGCCTCTAACGATGGTGTTGCCGATCCTAACACCACGCTCGCATGGTGATAGGACGCCAACTCAAACGCCGCATCCCTCGCATGATAGCGCGGCATATTTTCACTCTTATAACTCGGTTCATGCTCCTCGTCGATCATGATCACACCGACCCGCTCAAACGGCGTAAACAGCGCGGAGCGTGGACCGATCACCACATCCGCAAGCCCGTTTTTCGCCCGTTCGCACGCATCATAGCGCTCGCCCAAAGAAAGACGGGAATGCACCACGGCAACCCGCTCTCCGAAACGCTCGTAAAACCGCATAACGGTCTGGTAGGTCAGCGAGATTTCCGGTATCAGGATGATCGCCTGCTTTCCGCTCTGCACGACCTGCTCGGCGATCTCCATATAGACCTCCGTTTTTCCGCTGCCTGTGATGCCGTGCAGTAAAAAATGTTCACCGCTGCCGGCACGCACCGCATCTGCCACGCGCGCTGCCGCCTGCCGCTGTTCTTCGCTTAACGGATACTGCCGCTCCCGCCGCTCCGCTCTTGGAACGGCGCTCCGGTATTCCCGCTCGGTAACCATACGGACGTCCCCCGCTTTTTCCAACGTTCGTATGGTCGGCAGTCCGACATGGAGCTTTGCCGTCACCAGCTCGTACGGGAGAGATTCATGCTGTACAAGCTGTTTCATCAGCCGCGCCTTGGCGCATTGATGCTTTGCTTCATAGCGCTCCGCAGCCCGCCCCGCCTCATCCGCCGTCCCCATGCGTACCACGGTGCGTTTCATCTTATCCGCCACCTTGCGCTTGACCGGGAGCACTGTTTTTAATGCCGCGATCATGGTCGAGCCATATCGCTCCCGCATCCACGCCGCAAGGCGTATTGCGTCTGCCTCCACTCCTGTCTCGTTCTCTATCACGGACAGGATGGATTTCATTTTTTCGGGCGCCCATTCCGGCACGTCCGTCAGTTTCAGCACATACCCTTTATGTTCCCGGTTTCCCTTTCCGAACGGAACGAGGACCGCCGAACCGACGCGCACGCCTGCCGCCAGTTCGGACGGCACGATATATTGAAACGTCCGATCAACGCTCTCATGTGAAATATCCACTATGATGTTGGCATACAGCGTCCGTAACCCACCGCTCATGTTAATAACCATGCCTTTCTCACAACCTGCCTCCTGACAGTTCCTCCAGAATCGTTCGCTCATCCATCGGATATTTTTTTCCGCAGATCTCCTGATACGTCTCGTGCCCTTTGCCCGCAAGAAGCACAATATCGCCCGACCGCGCGACCTCCAGTGCATAAGCGATCGCTTCCCGTCTGTCCGTGATGCGGACGTAACGCCCGGCAGTCCGATGCATGCCGCTCAAAATATCGTCAATGATCGCTTCCGGGTCTTCATACCGCGGATTATCGGACGTGACAATGCTTAAGTCGGCAAGCCGCCCGCTCGTCTCACCCATTTCAAAACGCCGATCCCTTGAGCGATTCCCCCCGCAGCCAAACAGACATATCAGCCTTCTTGGGCGGTATTCCCGCAGCGTCTGTAATACACCGGCAAGCGCCATCGCATTATGCGCATAATCAATGTAGATCGGATAATCCGGACAGACGGACGCATTTTCCATCCGTCCGGGAATACTGACGTTCCTTAATCCCTCACGGATGGCTGCAGGCTCTATGGACAGCTTTTTACATACTGCGATTGCCGCAAGCGCATTTTCCACATTAAATCTTCCCGCAAGCGGAAGATAGATCCGCTCACGCATAAGCTCCGGTACGACAAAGCTTACACCGAGCCGCGCACCCGCGCATTCTCTTTGAATGCAGGAAGCGCAAAGCTCCTGCCCTTCCCCGAAAAAAGAAACCGTTTCACAGCCTGCAAGGGATACCATCGCCCCGCATGTACGATCGTCCGAATTGAATATGCCGGTGCGGCACTGACGAAACAGCTTCGCCTTCGATCGAAAATACTCCTCGGCGTCCTTGTGCTCGCCCGTACCCACATGATCATTTCCAAAATTCAAATATACGCCGATATGAAATACCATACCGCAAAGCCGCTGCATTTTCAAGCCGATGGACGACGCCTCGATCACCGCCGCCTCACAACCGCCCTGAACCATCTGTGCAAGCGCTTCCGCAATGACATAGGATTCCGGCGTCGTATGCGTACCCTCCGCCATCCCGTATCCGCAGTCGATACCGAGCGTCCCGATATAACCCGCGCGGATTCCTGCAGCAGCAAGAATATCGCGGATCATACGCGCCGTTGTCGTTTTTCCTTTTGTTCCCGTAATGCCGATCATCTTAAGTCTGCGAGCGGGATACCCGAAAAAACAATGGGAAATGAGTGACAGCGCCTCTCTGGTGTCCGGCACCTTGATCATCGTCATCGGGCTTTCCTCCGGATATTCGCAGATGTCCTCCACGAGTATGGCTGCCGCCTGTCCCGCGGCGGCAAGGGCGGCAAACCTATGTCCGTCCGTCTGCGCGCCCCGAATACAGACAAACAGGCAATCTTTGGTAATCCTGTCGGAGTGATACACGATATTCCGTATCTGTCTATGTATGGAGCCTCGCAGCCGCTCATAGGGCAGACCTGCGATCAACTTTGACAGTTCTTCCATAGCGCTCCGCATGATTTTTTTTTATTATATAGCATGGCGCGGTGCTTTAGAAGTATTTCTTTACTGCAAAATCTTTTGTTTATAAAGTTTGTGTTTATTTTATTTTTTTATCACAAAATGGACACATTTATCCCTTATAGTGTATTTCAGATAGTTGAAAAACTACTATCTCCCCCCTCATAAGAAATAAGGACCTCAGGGATTGCCTCTGAGGTTCTTATTTTATCACGTTTTAAAACACGCAGTCTTTTCGCAGTCGGTTCTAATTGCGTTTACACAATTTTTGCAAACATTTCTGCGTCAGCAAAAGAATTGCGTTTACGCAATTCTTTGAAAGATTCTGCTTTAGCAGAATCTTTTGTAGTCATGTATCACATATTGCAGCTCGCTGTGTCCGCCGTATTCGTTCATCTCAGGATAATAGACAACTGACAGCCGCACTCCGTCCGCACGCGCCTCATAGAGCGCGGACAACGCCCCGTCTCCGAAATTCTCCCGAATAAAAGCGTCAAACGGCTCATGCTCGCTAAACAACGTCATGGAATAACGGTGATTCTGCTCATCCCGCACGCCGAAGCGCATCACACGGTTATTTTTTCCGATCAGCTTTGCCGAAAAAAACAAGAGATTTCTCTGTGCAAACAGCGGCTTCGGATTTCCCGTCCCGAACGGTTCTAAGAGCGAAAGCTGCTCTGTCAGCTCTTTTGTGGCATAACTCAGCGGCATCGGCACATCTATATGGATCTTTTGCACGAAATCCTCTTCCGTCAGCGTGGCAAGCTCATTAATACGTCTGCGGAAAAGCTCGACATTCTCTTTCGGCAGTGATAATCCCGCCGCCATTTTATGGCCGCCGAAGCGCGTAAACAGTTCTTTGCAGCGGCTCATTTCCTCATACATGGAATACGCCTCAATGGAACGCCCCGAACCCTTCACCCCATCCTCCGCATCGGTCAAAATAAATACGGGATGATGATAATGCTCCCGGATACGTCCCGCAATGATGCCCGCAAGACTCTCATGACAGTTCGGCAGATATAATACCAACACGGGATTTTGTGTCAGGTCCGTCGACTCCGCCATTTGAACCGCCTGCTCAGTCCCTTTTGCCGTCATATCCTTTCTGCTGTCATTTAATCCTTTCAGCTCCTGCGCGATCATGAGCGCTTCTTTATAATCGCCGCAGGTAAATAAGGAAAGCGCCCGGTTCGCGCTGTCCAGCCGCCCCGTCGCGTTCAGACAGGGTCCTAAGATAAACCCGATATGATACGGCGTCAGCTTCTTTCCCTCTAACTGATTGACCGCGATCAATGCACGCAGACCGGGATTTTCGGGACGCGCCATCATTCGCAGCCCCTCGCGCACCAAAATGCGGTTTTCTTCCTTTAATTCCATCACATCGCCGATCGTTGCAAACGCCGCGAACTCCGTCAGCTCCCGAAACAATTCCTCCGGCATGCCGTCCGGGGCGTCGCTGTCCGCAGCCTCACGCGGTACTGAAACAGCGTCTTTTCTCAGATACATCGCGCGGATCAGTTGAAACGCAACGGCCGCTCCGCAGATACCCGCATACGGATACCGGCTGTCCTCCCGCTTCGGATCGACCACTGCTGCCACAGGCGGCAGGCGGTATTCCCTGCTGCCGTCCGTTGTTTCGTCATACGGCACCTCATGGTGATCGGTCACGATCATTTCCATGCCATAGGATACCGCCAAAGCCGCCTGCGGCGCCGCGGCTATCCCGTTATCACAGGTTACGATCAATTCGATTCCATCGCGATGCGCTTCCTCGACCAATCTGTCATTTAACCCGTAGCCGTCCGTCATGCGGTGCGGGATTGCCGTATCGACCTGCATCCCCAAGGCGCGAAGCCCCCGATAAAGAATGTAGGTTGCGCACACACCGTCAATATCATAATCTCCGATGATACGGAGCTTCTTTTCACGGCACTCATACAGCTTTGCCACCGCGCGCTCCATATCGGGCAATAAAAACGGATCCGGAAGCTCGTCGATCGTCCCGTTTAAGAACCGCGCGATCTCTTCCTCCGTCTTCACATCACGATTTCTGATGATCCTCGCCAACACGGGATCAATATGAAATTGCTTTGCGATCGCGTCAAAATCTGCTTTTTTTGCCGCGACAAACCATTGTTTTTTCACATGTTATCCCTTTTGACTGCTCTGAAGCTTTGTGCGCATCACATACCAGAGCGCTCCCGTAATACATACGGAGGAGTATGCGCCGCAGATGATACCCGCCATTAAGGGCAGCGCAAAATCACGAATGGACGAAACGCCCATGATAAACAGCACAAGCACCATGATAAAGGTCGTTAAGGATGTGTAAATACTTCTCGTCAAGGTCTGCGTGATCGAATGATTGACGATCTCCGCCACATCCGCCTTCGGACCGACCGCCGTTAAATTTTCGCGCACGCGGTCAAAAATGACAATGGTCGCATTGATCGAATATCCAACGATCGTCAGCATACATGCAATAAAGGTATTTCCTACCGAGATCCGCGTGATCACATAGAACGCAAGCACGACTAACACGTCATGAACCAGCGCGATGACCGCGCTCGCCGCAAAACGGATGTCCTTAAAGCGGAACCAGATATAAAAGAGCATGCAGATCGTCGCAATGATGACCGCAACGACCGCATCCGAACGCATCTCCTTGCTGATCGTCGCACTGATATTCTGATACTCCACTTCCTGCGTCACACCAAACTGACTCCGCAGTACCTCCATGACCTCCTTACGTGTATCATCATCCAGCGTTCTGGTTTTAATGGAGATTGTATGCGTATCCTCGGACGCTACGGATTCCCTGATCTTTGTCGCCTGAATATTATTATCGCCGATCACGGCCGCGATCGCCGGCTTAATCTGCTCGTCAATCTCCTCTAACGTATAATCCCGGGGCATGGACGCCTGAAACGTCGTACCGCCCGAAAACTCCAAACCGAAATTCATGGTATTTCCGTGCACGCTTTTATTTACACCCATAAAGACAAAGCCGAGTACGATAATTGTGCACGATGCCGCAAAAAAGATGACCTTCCTTTTCAGGAAATCCACGCTCTTTCTCTCTTTTGCCATGCCATAGAACTTCTCACTCTTTAACCCGACCGCAAACAATGCGTTCAGGATCTGCTTCGTAATGACAAGCGCCGTGAACATGGAAAGTACAATACCGAGCGCCAGCGTCTGCGCAAAACCCTTGACCGGTCCCGTTCCCATAAACATCAAAACGACCGCTGCGATCAGCGTCGTCACATTTCCGTCCACGATCGCGGATAACGCTTTCTTGAACCCGATATTGATCGAGCTTTTCACGGTCTTTCCGGTCGCGATCTCCTCCCTGATACGCGCAAAAATAATGACATTGGCATCCACCGCCATACCGATGGAAAGGATGATACCCGCAATACCCGGAAGCGTTAAGGTCAGATTCAGGAAATTTAAGGAGAGCAGCGTCAGAAGCACATACAGGATGAGCGCAAGCCCCGATGCAACTCCCGGAATCCGGTATACCGCGATCATAAAGAGGATGACAAGGACGAGTCCGATCGCACCTGCGTATAAGCTTGTCTCGATCGCTTTTTCTCCGAGCTGCGCACCGACCACATTCGAGCTTAGCTCCTCCAGCTCCAGTTTCAGACCGCCGATCCGGATATAGGAAGCAAGCTGACGCGCCTCCTCATAATCCATATTACCACCCGAAATCTTCGCCTGACCGTCATTAATGACGCTATTTACACTCGGAACACTGATAAATCCTCCGTCATAATAAATGCCGATGCTCCATTTGCCGGCTGCCTTCGCGGTCGCAACGGCAAATTTCTCCGCGCCCGCATCCGTCAGCGTCAGATCCACCCCAACTTCACTCGCTCCCGTCAGCTGATCGGTATAATACCGCGCGTCCGCGCTTTTGACATCCGTACCCGTGATCACGACCGAACCGGATGCCTCAATCTCTTCCAACGGCCGCGCCAGCGTATAGACAAATTCATAACTCCCATCTTCTGCAAGCATTAATTCCTGCGTATAGTTCAGATTTCCCGCATCGTCATACTGCATGATAAACAACAGGGAACCCGGCTTTCCTAAGTTTTCCAGCACTTCTTCCGCATTCGATACGCCGGGGATCTCCACATTGATCCTGTCGGAGCCTTCCTGATAAACCTGGGACTCCGTGCTGTAATTCTGCTGTTCCACACGTTTTTGCAGCTTGTACACCGTATCGCTCATATCCTCCGCGGACGGATCAGAATCACCCACTACCTGATAGGTAATGCTGACACCGCCTGCTAAGTCCAGTCCCCGCTTGATATTACGTGCGGAACCGTTGTGTGCCGAACCAATACCATAGACCGCCACAAACCCGAGTCCTGCGATCAAAACCGCCGTAATGATGAGCGTTATGATACCTTTGCTCTTTTTCATGATCTTTCTTCTCCTTTTGTTTTCCTACACATGACTATCTATTTCGTAAAGAATGACCGTCAGGTCATTCTTCGATGCGAGATCAGAAGAATCGCTAAAGCGATTCTTCTGGAAATGACTTAGCTTTTCTTAGGCTGAGTCTTTTTCAGCCTTAGAAAAGCTTCTTTTCCTTCACATTTGTGCCGCCTTCATCATAATCGCGCATTCCACGCGCTTGCGCTGAAGTCTGCACCCGATGTCGTACGCCCCGTTGATGTCACCGTCAAAATGATACGCATTCGCAGCGCAGCCGCCGCTGCAATAAAACTTTGCAAAACAGTCTTTACATTTTTCTTTTGTATAAACATTGCAGTCCTGAAACTGCTGACGAATCTCGGGTCTGACAATTCCCGTATCCACATTGCCCATCAGGAATTCCTCCTGCCCGACAAACTGGTGGCACGGATAAAAATCACCCCACGGCGTCACCGCCAGATATTCACAGCCCGAACCGCAGCCCGACAGACGCTTTGCCACGCAGGGACCGCCCTCGAGATCGATCATAAAATGAAAGAAATTGACCGGTTTTCCGGCCTTTCGCCTCTCAAGCAGCGCTTCCGCAAGTCTGTCGTATTCCCGCTCGATCGCCGGAACATCCTCCTCGCGGATGGCATAATCTTCACTCGCATCAGCAACGACCGGCTCAATGGAAATCTGCTGAAAACCGAGATCCGCAACATGTAGGACATCCTCTGCAAAATCAAGATTATATCTCGTAAACGTTCCCCGCACATAATAATTCATCTGATCCCTGCTCTCGGCGGCATGCAGGAATTTCGGAACGATCTCATCATAACTGCCCTGTCCGCCCCTGTGCGGACGCATGCGGTCGTGAACTTCTTTTCTCCCGTCCAGACTTAAGACAAGGTTTCCCATCTCCTGATTGATAAAGGCAAGCTTTTCCTCATCCAAAAGAAGCCCGTTCGTCGTCATCGTGAAGCGAAAACGCTTATTGTGCTCTTTTTCCAGACTCCGCCCGTAAAGAACCAGTTCTTTTACCACGTCCCAGTTCATGAGCGGCTCTCCGCCAAAGAAATCAACTTCGAGATTCACCCGGTTCCCGGAATTCGCCACCAAAAAATCAAGTGCTTTTTTCCCAACCTCAAAGCTCATGAGCGCGCGTCTGCCGTGATATTCGCCTTCCTCAGCGAAGCAATAGCGGCAGGCTAAATTGCAGTCATGCGCAATATGCAGGCAGAGCGCCTTGACAACGGTCTCCCGCTTTTTCATCGAGTCAATATACGGCTCATAAATATCCTTTGTATAGAGCATGTCCGCTTCTTTTAAGGACAATAATTCTTCGACTGTCTCCGCGACTTCTTCACGCGTATGCGCAGCCGCGGATGCCGCCTGCTTCATGACGGTCTGTGTGATCTCCTCCACCTGCGTCATTCCCTGATCCAGCGCTTCCTCCACCGGTTTGATCAGATCATAGGCAAGCTCGTCCACCACATGTACGGAGCCGCTGTTGACGTCTAATACGATCTCATATCCATTGCTTTTGTACTGATGTACCACTTGTATCCAGCCTTTCTGTATTGCTTTTATTCCCGCGTGCAATGAGCCAAGCGGATGCGTCAGCATCCATTTGGCGAATGCCGCGAGGGTCAAATACCCCGTCAGCTTGCTGTGGGGTATTTGATTTCTTTGCGCAAACGTACAATAAGCAGCGACGGTCATCGCTGCTTACAATAGCGCCTATGTTTCCGGTTCCCTTCCCGTGGGCAGCTTGCTGCATGGCATGTTATTTTGCCTTCTCACAGGTCTGGTTCCCTACCGTACAGGAAGTCTTGCATGCGGACTGGCAGGAAGTCTGGCACTCGCCGCAGCCGCCCTTCTTCATAGATTTCTTCAGATCCCTCGTATTCAATGTCTTAATGTGCTTCATGATCAGTACCTATACCTTTCCGTAACCTGCAAACCAAACGATATATGGCATATGCCATGCCGCAGGCACAAATTTATCTGCCTATAACAGTTCGTAGTATAGCACAGTTTTCCTCCTGTTTCAACCAAAAGTTTCCTTGTGTAAAAAGATTTCTCAGCAAACGCCCCGCGTACCGGAAATGATTCTTTCCCTCTAAGCCTATGCCAGCATACCGCCGAGCATGCCGCTTCCCGTGCAGAGCAGAAACGTCGTCACTAAATTGGAGCCGAAATCCGAAACGGACCGCTTGACTACCAACGTCATGAGCAGGAGTACGGCAAAATAAAGTCCACCCTGCAAAAGGCCCCACAGATATTTTTTGTTTCCCGCCTTCTTTCCCGCGATATAACCGGATATGAGCGCTGACACCACATAAATAACGATGATGCCGATCGACACAAGCTGTTCCGAAAGCTGCATTTTATACAAAAGCCCCGCAAGCAGCAACAGCAGCGCTCCTGTGATGAGATAGCCGAACAGCAGGCATTGCAGCACGCGCACGACGGGCGGGCGTGGAATTCTTGTTTCCTCTCTCACACGCATTTGTTGTTCCATCATGAAATCCTCCTCCTCTTTTTTCCTCCATAACTATGTATATTCCGCCACAGGTCAAAACTTGACAAGCAGTTTATAACATTGTATATATTTAGGTAACAACATATTACGTTTTGCACGATCCGTGCAGATAGGAGAATTATGCCCCCTCTTGAATCGATCGACCCAACCGTCACATTTATCAAGCTGTTCGCACTGTTTATCCTTTTGTTATTATCCTCGTTTTTCTCATCGGCAGAGACCGCATTTTCCACGGTAAGCCGCATCCGCATCCGCACACTGTGCGAAGAAGGCAACAAGCACGCGCTCACTGCGCAGAATGTGTTAGATCAATACAGTAAAATGCTCAGCGCCATTCTGATCGGCAACAACATCGTCAACTTAAGCGCTTCCTCTTTAACGACAACCCTTGCTGCAGATTTATTCGGAAGCGTTGCCGTCGGCATTGCGACCGGTATTCTTACCGTGCTTGTCCTTCTGTTCGGCGAGATTGTTCCCAAAACAAAAGCGATGAGCCGCGCGGAAAAAATGGTTCTTTCCTATGCCAAGACCATCCGTTTCCTCATGTGGCTCTTAACACCGGTCATTTTTATCATTGATAAGCTCTCAAACGCGCTCCTGCGCATGTCGCATATCGATCCGGACCAGAAGATCGCGGCGCTTACGGAAAGCGACCTGCATACGCTCATCGACGTCAGCCACGAGGACGGCGTGATCGAGAGCGAAGAAAAAGAGATCATCCACAATGTATTTGATTTTTCCGATTCCGTTGCAAAGGATATTATGATCCCCCGCATCCATATGACAACGCTCTCCCTGAGCGCGGGCTATCGTGAGGTTTTGCGGGTATTTCAGGATTCCATGTATACCCGTATTCCCGTCTATGATGATGATCCGGATTACATCATCGGTATCATCAATATCAAGGATTTCCTTCTTTTGACCAACAAAAGCGCTTTCCACATACAGGATATTCTGCGCGAGGTACATTATACTTATGAGTTCAAGAATACGGCGGATCTGATGTTGGAAATGCGTGAAAAGGGCTTCGCGGTTTCCATGGTGCAGAATGAATACGGCACCACGGCCGGTATGATCACCTTTGAGGATCTGCTTGAAGAGATCGTCGGCGAGATTCGCGACGAATATGACGAGGATGAAAAGGAACTGATTCAAGCGCTGAATGAGCGGGCGTATCTGATCGAGGGAAGCATGAAGCTCGACGACATCAATGATGCGCTTTCCCTGCATTTAGAAAGCGAAGACTATGATTCCATCGGCGGAATGATCATTGATAAGCTGGAGCGTCTGCCGAAGAGGATGGACCGCGTCACATTGGAGGACGGTACCATGCTGGAGGCAACGCAGGTTCGCAGAAACCGGATTGAAAAGGTGAAACTGATCCTGCCGGAGAAAGAAGAAGCCGTCGAGTCGTAAAAGATCGACTCTCTTTCCCATACATCAAAAAACGGGGCTTACAACAGCCCCGTTTTTTTTGCGATCCGAATGAGAAGCGTTCCCTTTGGGAAGGATCGCAGTTCCCTCTCCCCGACGCCTCCGATCTTTAGGAGTACGATGAAATACACACAGCCTGCGATGCCGATCGCGGCAAACAGGCAGAGCGCATTGCTTTTTACAAGCTGATACAGACCGTGATAAACGCCCCACGCGGCAACGCCCATGACCGCAGCCGCGAACGACGGCATCACAAATGTATTTCTGATCTCCTGCCGGTAATGCAGTAATCTTTTTAAGCTGTACCCGTTCAAGAGCACGATCAGACCCGAATATAGGATGGACGCGATGACGAGCGCATATAAATTCCAATCCGTTCCGAGCAGCAATAGCGCAAGTACGATTCCTTGGATCACAAGCGCTGCGCTTGCATGGATCACCGGCTTTACCACTTTTCCGATTCCCTGCAGCACGCCGTTCGTGATCGTGGAAATACTGAACAGGATCACGGTTACGGAAAGCCCGCGCAGCAGGCTTGACGCCATCTCAAGCGAAGCCCTCTGCGGGAACAAAAGCTGTGTGATTGGTCTTGCAAGCACAAATAATCCGACCGTAGACGGGATCGCCACCATCATGGTCACACGGATGGACTGATCGAGCTTTCTGCGGATTTCCTTCATGTTACGCTTTGCATATTCCGACGAAATCGCCGGAATCATGACCGAACTCATCGCTGCGGCGATCGCGATCGGCACATTGACAATGATCGTCGCCTTGCCCGAATAAATGCCGTACATCGTGGACGACTCCGCCTCGGAAACGCCCTGTATCTCCCGAAGGACAGCAAAATAGATTGTTTGATTCAACGTCGTGCTGAAATTATAAATGAGATTGCTGAGCAGGATCGGCGTTACCATTAACAGCATCAGCTTAAAGATCTGTCCGTAGGGGAGCGCCTCTCCCGTCCGGTCTCTCCGTATGTTTTTTTTCAGGGAACTTCGGTTTAAGGCATACACCCACGCCATAAACAGCATGGCGATGAGCACACCGCTCCCCGTCCCGAGCGCGCTTCCCGCCGCGCCTAAAATCGCGCGCTGGGTATCGGTACCGCGCGCCGCCGACTCTCCAAGCACATACGCCGAGCCCGTCTGTAACACGCTTCCCGCCGCATAAGCCGTCTCTCTTGCCGCCTCCGTCATGCCCGGAACCGTTCTTGTAAAAAAATAAGCCGCGCCGATGCTCACGCCCGCATTCAGGATCTGTTCAAAAATCTGCGAAACCGAAGTCGGCGACATCGTATGATGCGCCTGAAAGTAACCGCGCAGCGCCCCCAGCGGTCCGAAGATCAGAATGGTCGGCGCAAAAACCCGCAGCACCGTCGCCGCATTCGGCCCGACGAGCTTATCGGCAAAAAAGTACAGTACTGCCGCCGCGGCAACGCCGAGTACCATCACATACCAAAGCGCACAGATGAATACCCTGTGCGCGTTTTTATATTGTCCGAGCGCCAGTTTCTCGGCGATCAGCTTGGAAACGGCAGCCGGAATGTTATAAGAGGAAAGCATGAGAATGATGATATAGATATTATAGGCAACACTATAATAGCCGTTTCCCTCATCTCCGATCAACGAGGTCAGCGGACTCCTGTATAAAATTCCTATAATCTTAACAAGGATTCCTGCTGCCGCAAGAACCCCTGCCTGTTTTACGATGCTTCCCGTCTTTTTTGCCATGGTTTTCACACTTCCAAACATACCGCTACGGCGGCATACCACCAGTGTTGACATCACATTTCATAATGATTTAGATGTTCAGGGTGAAACCCGTTTCACCTTGGCGACGTATTTTGACGCCTTAGAACATCTTCATTTTCTTTAGAGCTGCGCCTCGACAAAAATATTATAAATTGCCTTGATCGCACTTTCAAAATCTTCGTTTTTGACACCGATGATGATATTCAACTCACTGGAGCCCTGATCGATCATTTTCACGTTGACGTTGACATGGGCCAATGCGGAAAAAATACGTCCCGCCGTTCCCCTTGTCGCTTTCATGCCGCGTCCCACAACGGCGATAAGCGCCAAGTCGGACTCCATCTCTATTGTATCGGGCTGTGCGAGCTTATGAATGCCCGCAAGCACTTTCTGTTCTTTTTCCACAAATTCGGACTGATGCACAAATACGGTCATCGTGTCAATGCCGGACGGGATATGTTCAAAGGAAATACCGTTCTTTTCAAACACTTCCAGCACTTTACGCCCGAATCCGACCTCCGAATTCATCATTGCTTTTTCAATATTGATCGAGCAGAAGCCCTTCTTTCCCGCAATACCCGTGATGACATAACGCGGCTTCTGGCAGGTGCTCTCCACGATCCATGTGCCGCGGTCCTTCGGCTGATTCGTGTTGCGAATGTTGATCGGTATCCCCGCCTTGCGCACGGGAAAGATCGCATCCTCATGCAGCACGGTCGCGCCCATATAGGACAACTCGCGCAGCTCTCTGTAGGTAATCGTGTCAATTGCCTGCGGATCAGAAATAATGCGCGGATCGGCGATCAAAAAGCCCGACACATCCGTCCAGTTCTCATACACGTCCGCCCGCGCTGCCCTTGCGACAATGGAACCCGTAATATCGGAACCGCCGCGCGAAAACGTCTTGATTTTTTTATCCGGCATAGCCCCATAAAAGCCCGGTATGACCGCATGCCCTTCTTTGATCAGCCGCTTCGAGAGCACGGCATCCGTCTTTTCCGAATCAAAATTGCCCTTCTTATCAAAGCAGATCACTTCCGCGGCATCAACAAACGGAAAACCGAGGTACTCCGCCATGATCATACCATTTAAGTATTCCCCGCGGCTTGCGGCGTAATCACTCCCGGCTTTTTCCGTAAAATTCTTTTTGATCTTCTCAAATTCCTCATGCAGGGAGAGTGTTAAGCCCAGGCCTTCAATGATTTCCTGATACCGCGCTTCAATGCGCGCGAGACGGACGGAAAAATCTTTTCCGCGCTCCGCCGTTTCATAACAGGCGTAAAGCATATCCGTCACCTTCGTATCAGAAGAATTGCGCTTTCCGGGCGCAGACGGAACAACAAACACTCTGTCCTTATCCGAGCGGATGATGGCCCCCGCCTTTTCAAACTGCTCCGCGCTCGCAAGCGAACTCCCGCCAAATTTTACTACCTTGATCATATGGTTTCCATGCCTTTCCTTATTAGCCTATCGAAAAAAGCTTTTCGATCATTTCATAACCGTGCGCAACATTGTTTCCGCTCTGCGCGGCCTCTTTTTCGTTGTAATTCCATGTATGCGCCTCGGGTCTCTCACTGTCATACAATAAGTATGGTACGGCATCTGCCGTGTGCGTACGCACGCGGATCGGTGTCGGATGATCTGGCAAAATAAGCATTCGATACGCTTCTCCTGCCTTATCCAGTCCGTCCGCAATGAGCGCTGTCACCCGCTCATCTAAATATTCGATCGCCTGCACCTTCTTTTTGACGCTGCCCTGATGTCCCATCTCGTCAGGCGCTTCCAAATGCACATAAGCAAAATCGTAGCCGTCCTCCGCGAGCGCCTTTACCGCTGCCTGTGCTTTTCCTTCCCAGTTTGTGTGAAGAGAGCCGTTCGCGCCCTCCACATGAATGTTATCCATTCCGGCGCCGACCGCGATTCCCTTTAAGAGATCCACTGCCGAGATCATAACGCCCTTCTTCCCGGTCTTCTCGTAAAAAGAGGACAGCTTCGGGCGTGTGCCAGCCCCCCAGAACCAGCAGCAGTTTGCCGGCGGAAGGCCTTTCTTTTTTCGCTCGATATTCAAAGGATGCTTTGTGAGAATCTCATAGCTTTTACGCATCATCTCGCGCAGTACTGCATCCTTGGGAAGATGCTGTCCGATCTTCTGCGTCAATACGTCGTGCGGCTGCACCAGATCGATGACCTTTCCCATTTTCCAGATCACGCAATGGCGGTAGCTTGTTCCGACATAAAAACGGTATATTTCATTTTCTAACTCTCTGCGCACCGCGTCAAGCAGAACCGCACAATCTTCTGTGCTGATCTCCCCTGAGCTGTGATCAATAATGACCTGCTCCTCAAACGGCACCCTATCCTCGGACAGTGTGACAATGTTACAGCGCAGGGCAATATCCGTCTCCTCCATCGGCACGCCGATACTTAATGCCTCCAGCGGCGATCTCCCCGAATAGTAGCGCTTCGGGTCATAGCCGAGCACGGACAGATTCGCAGTGTCAGAACCCGGCTTCATTCCATCGGGTATCGTATGAACCATGCCGATCTCCGCACATTTGCTCAATCGGTCAAAGGTCGGCGTTTTTGCATATTCAAGCGGCGTTTTTCCTGAAAGCTCCTCGATCGGTTCATCCGCCATCCCGTCTCCGAGAACGATCACATACTTCATCTTCATCCTCCATTCTTACCTGACTCGAAAGAATCACATAGCAACTCTTCGAGAGAACGCGCAGCCCGCTTTTATGCCTCCACACGGATCATGCCGAGTATGCCATCCACTGACTGCTCCCGCTGACGGTATTCTTTTTCCGTCATCACGTTCGTGATGAACGCAAACTCATCCGGCAGTTCCGGAACCACGATTTTTTCCGGCATGCCAAACGCTGAACGCGCGCTCGCAAACGCATCCGCTTTCATGCGGACGAAGAAGCGTTTCGAGGTGTCGCTCACATTCTTCATTGTCATTTTTTCATCAGACCAATATACGCGCAGATTATGATGCAGATTCCGCGCACATTCCATCACATCCGATACGACTGCGCTCGCCGTCGGCAGCTTTCCGGCCCCCCTGCCGTAAAACATCGCGTCGTCCAGCATGTTTCCATGTACCAGAATGCCGTTAAACACGTCGTTGACCGCAAACAGCGGATGCGTCTCGCTGATCATAAACGGTGCGACCATGGCAAGCAGCTCGCCATCCACATCTTTGCTCATGGCAAGCAGTTTAATGCTCATGCCAAGCTTCTTTGCATACTTAAAATCTTTGTCGGTGATCTTTGTGATCCCCTCTGTATAAATGTCGTTATAATCAACCGTCTTTCCGCACATCAAGGAGGACAGGATCGCGATCTTACGGCAGGCGTCATAGCCCTCGACATCGGCCGCCGGATTTTTTTCGGCATAGCCCTTCTCCTGCGCTTCCTTCAAAACATCCTCATAGGAGCAGCCTTCTTTCGCCATCTTCGTGAGCATATAGTTCGTCGTGCCGTTCATAATACCCGTGATCGCCTCTATTTTTTCCGGTGTCAGGGAATTGTTTAACGGGCGGATGATCGGGATTCCGCCGCCGACGCTCGCCTCAAACATGTAATTCACATTCTGCTTTCCTGCGATCTCCAAAAGCTCCGCGCCGTGCGCCGCTACAAGCTCCTTGTTGGAGGTGCAGACGGATTTTCCCGCAAGCAGCGCTTTTTTGCTGAACGTATAGGCAGGCTCCACGCCGCCCATTGTCTCGCAGACAATGTTGATCTCCGGATCCTCGAGAATGACATTGACGTCATGTACAAGCTTCTTTTCCATCGGGTCTCCCGGAAAATCCCGAAGATCCAGCACATACTTTACTTCGATCTCATTGTCGATCTTTTTTTCGATCAATGCCTGATTCTCCTGAATGACCGTAACAACGCCGCTGCCGATATTGCCATATCCGAGTACCGCTACCTTTACCATGACCGTTCCTCCTGAATTTCATGTGTGTTTGGAAATTTATCCGTCCCAAAAGAATCGCGCAGCGATTCTTTGAAAGATTTGCGCGGAGCGCAACTCTGAAATGAGCGCAGCTCATTTTTTATTCCCGCGCAAGGATCTTCACATGGCGCACGCCCTGCTGCTGTTCCATGATGCTGACCATCCGCGATACATCCCCCGTCGTCTTTAGAATCTGAACGCTTAGGGAGAGCGACGCGACCCCGTTGATCGGAATGCTCTGATGAATCGTCAGGATGTTCGCTCCGAACTCACCGACAATTCCGAGCAGGCGGGACAACCGCCCCGGCTCATCGTCCATCTGACAGGTGAGCGTGATCGTCGTTCCCTCCGCCGTATCATGAAACGGGAAAATATCATCTTTATATTTATAAAAAGAACTGCGGCTGATGCCGAGACGTTCGACCGCTTCCTGTACGGATTCGACCTTCTCTGAATCAATCAGACGCTTTGCTTCCACTACTTTGAGCAAAACCTCGGGCAGCGCCCGTTTTTTTACCACATAGTATCCGGCTGTCTCCGCCATAGGATTCCCTCGATTCGCTAACGCTTCTGTCTGCCGCACGCATCGCATATTTGGGCAGACTGCCGTCTTACTTGTTTTCGTACCGCGGACAATTGTTTGTCAACGTGAAACAGTTTATCATAATTGCCTAAAATATGCAACGGGTTTTGTTAAAAAATGCCATAACCATCACTGGCTAAACGAAATTTTCCCGCACGGCTTACTCTCCGGGCAACGCCCCAGCAGTTTGCACTTCGGCACAAAGAGATGATCCGTGATCCACGCCCATTCCTCCGAATATGCCCTTAACGCACATTCGATATCCGCAAACAGCTCCCGGTATTCCCAATATGCCCGATAGCATTTTCTCTGATGGCTCATGTCAACCAGATTGCGGAGATTGCGCCTGTCCACAACCTTTGTTGTCATGCCGAGCGGCAGACCGTTCGCAACGTCCTCCTTCGGAATGCCGTACTCATTTTCCAGTGAACAAAGTTCTGTCCGAATATGTTCCATGAGTCCGTCCCACTTTGCTTTTGCCTCCTCATTTTCCTCAATGGAGTTCGGCGTCACATAACTGAATCCGTTCTTGGAATAATCAATATATCTGGTGGATGCCTGAAGGCGGCTCGGAAGAGAACCGATATGGGTATACCACTCTCTGATGACTCTGGCGGAATACCCGTCTAAGATCATTTCCACATTCACATACTCCATCACCCTGCCGTGGTCGGATTTGATGCATCCCATGCCACGCTTATAGTTTTTCTCGTCATCCGTAATATCGCTGCCCCAGCATACGCCCGCCCGAACACCCATCAGCGTGATCGGATTTTTGGTTGTTTCCGGTAAAATCGTGATCGTTCCCATTCCGTTTTCTTCCCCTTCTGTAATGTTTATAATATCCCCTTCACCTGTTCGTTTGCCCTGACTGTCTGTTTAGCACACCATTCCCGTCACTCTTGTTTATCATTCTTTTCCAGAATGCCGATCCCAAGCTCTGAAAGCTGCTTTTCCGCCACCGTGTCGGGCGCCTCGCTCATTAGACAGGAAGCGTCCTTGACCTTCGGGAATGCGATCACCTCACGGATGTTATCCGCGTGGACAAGCAGCATCACAAAGCGGTCAAGACCATAGGCAAGACCCGCGTGGGGCGGCACACCGTACTGAAACGCGCTCAGCAAAAATCCGAACTGGCTCCACGCCTGTTCTTTCGTAAAGCCGAGCACCTCAAACATCTTCTCCTGAATGTCATTCTGGTGAATTCTGACAGATCCTCCGCCAAGCTCCACACCGTTTAAGACAATATCGTATGCCTTGGCGCGTACGCGTCCCGGGTCGGAATCAATATAGCCCCAGTCTTCCTCCATCGGCATCGTAAACGGATGATGCATCGCCATAAAACGGTTTTCCTCATCACTCCATTCAAGCAGTGGGAATTCCACAACCCAGAGGAAATCAAACCGGTTCTCGTCGATCAGCCCAAGCTGATGCCCCAGCTCAATACGGAGCTGTCCGAGCACGTTCCACACGATTTTATTTTTATCCGCCGCAAACAGCAGAAGATCGCCCTTTTCACCGCCCATTGCCTGAACGAGCGCTTGAAGCTGCTCCTCGGTCATAAACTTCGCAAAAGAGGATTTATAACTGCCGTCCTCCTCAATACATAAATAAGCAAGTCCCTTTGCACCGCTTCCCTTTGCCATATCAACAAGCGCATCAATCTTTTTGCGCGGCATGGATGCCTGCCCTTTCACACACAGTCCGCGGACAGAACCGCCGTTTTCCAGCGCGGTGGTAAATACGCCGAAGCCACAGCCCCGGACTACCTCAGAAACGTCGATCAGTTCCATGCCGAAACGGGTATCGGGCTTGTCCGAACCGTAACGGTTCATCGCGTCGATCCACTTCATCCGCGGCAGGGGCAGAGAAACCTCCATTCCGACCGCCTCCCTGCACACAGCCTGGATCAAGCGCTCATTAACTTCAATGACATCATCTACATCCACAAAGGAAAGCTCCATATCCGCCTGCGTAAATTCCGGCTGTCTGTCGGCACGCAGATCTTCATCCCGGAAACATTTCGCGATCTGGAAATATCGATCAAACCCCGAGCACATGAGAAGCTGCTTAAAGAGCTGCGGCGACTGCGGGAGCGCATAAAAGGAACCCTGATGCACACGGCTCGGCACGAGATAATCTCTTGCGCCCTCCGGTGTCGATTTGCACAAGATCGGCGTCTCCACCTCCACAAAGCCCTCATTCGCCATAAAGGTTCTCATGGTCGTTGCAATCTTGCTGCGCAGCATGAGCTTTTCCTGTAAATCCGGTCTTCTTAAATCCAAATAACGGTATTTTAAACGAATCTCCTCTTTCGTCTTAGAATCCGCCTCGATCGGGAATGGCGGTGTCTCTGACTCCGAAAGAATCCGGACCTCCTTCGCGCGCACCTCGATCTCTCCGGTCGCCAGATTCTCATTCACCGCTCCGGCGCGCTTTTCCACTCTTCCGACAACGGCAATGACAAACTCGCTTCGCATGCGTTCCGCCTTGGCAAAACTTAAGCTGCCGCAGTCACTCTCCTCGAAAATGATCTGTAAAATGCCCGAGCGGTCACGCAGATCCACAAAAATGATCCCGCCCTTATTTCTCTGCTTCTGCACCCATCCCATAACGGTTACGGTTTCCCCGGCGTTTGCCGCATTTAACTCCGCACACCGATGGGAGCGTTTTAATCCCTGTAATGTCTCAGCCATGCCTTTGTCCTCTTTTCTTTGACCTGCTTTTTCTTTTATTGCAGCGGATTGATATAAAACTCATGAATATCCGTATAGCCTTCCGCCGCAAGCTGTTCTTTCTGGAACTTCTTGTTCTTATTCATCCGCGCGACAAGCACCTGTGTCCCGCTCTCACGCCGCTTCTGCGCGTCTGCGATCACCTCGCAGAGCCTCTCGGTAGGAAGTCCCTTCTCTAAGAGATACGCCTCTTTTTTCCCATTCGGAACGGTAAATCCTTTTTCCGTCAGAATCAGGATGATCCGCTCAAATCCGATGGAAAAACCGCATGCCGGAACATCGTTTCCCGTAAATTTCCCAACCATCTTATCGTATCGGCCGCCGCCCCCGCAGCTGATTCCCAATTCCGGCATCGCGATCTCAAAAATGGTTCCGGTATAGTAGGACATTCCCCGCACGAGCGTCGGGTCAAATACCAGCTCAAAATCCGAGCATTTCGTCGCGCCCACTCCGGCAAGGATCTCCTTTAAGTTCTCAGAGACCTCCGGCTCCATCACGTCGCGAAGCTTCTCCGCAAGATAGGAAATCCCATCAGCTGCCTGCCCGACTCCTGTAAACAGCTCAAGATAGCGTTCTACGCTCTCCTTTGCAAATCCGCTTTCCTCAAGCTCCGCCGCTACGCCTTCCGCTCCGATCTTGTCCATTTTATCCAATATGATAAAGACCTGCTCGCATGCCTCCTCGGGAAAGCCGCTGTAAACTGCCATTGCCTTTAATATCCGCCTGTCATTGATGCGGATCTGAAAGCCGTGAAAACCTAACTTTCCGAGCGTCGTCGTCGTTGCCAGAATGAGCTCGATCTCTGCAAGATTCGTCGGCTCGCCCAAAATATCTATGTCGCACTGCATAAACTGACGGTAACGGCCTTTCTGCGGTCTGTCCGCACGCCAGACATTCCCCATCTGCAATGCCTTAAAAGGAGACGGCAGCTCGTTTGCGTGGTTGGAATAATAACGCACGAGTGGCACGGTCAGATCATAGCGTAATCCACCATCCGCAAGATCCACTTCGCCGGCCGACGTTCCCTCCCCTTTGTCTTCTCCTCCCTGAAGTGCGGCAGTAAGCTTCTCCCCGCGCTTTAAGATCTTGAAGATCAGCTTTTCGTTTTCCCCGCCCTGCTTATTTGTCAGATTTGCAATATTCTCCACGCACGGCGTTTCGATAGAGGTAAACCCGAATTTTGCATAGGTTTCCTTGATCACACCGATCACATAATCCCTGACCTGCATCTCCGCAGGCAGAATATCCCTCATTCCCGTTACAGGCTTTTTGCTGAGTGCCATTTTCTTTTCTCCTTTTATCCCGCTGTCCGAGCATGCGCTTTTCATCGTTATGCGCCATTTCTTCCGCATGCTCCTTTCAAGCGATAATCTTTACCTAAGACAGCGTTTTTTGTCAGTACATTAAATTCTACACTTTTTTTATTCCCGAAGCAAGCCCATATAATCAAAGACCGGGTACAAATAGCTTGCTCCAAACGTGCCAAGCATCTTCGGTCCCTCCACATCACGCCCCTGTTCCCGTAAAGCGATCAGGCTCTTTAAGGACAGCTTTACCGTGGAACGGGTGATGGACTTACTCTTGCGGCTCACAAAAATTTCGTTTCCTTTCACGCCATAGCAGTATTCTAAGCCCTTTGCCGTCGTAAAGCTTTTTCCCTGCAGCAGACGGATCAATTCCCACATCGGGCGTTCCATCTCTTTTAGCTTCTGCTCCTCGGAAAGGGAATCGTCTTTTAAGAGCGCACGGAGCGTCTTCAGATAGTTCTCCTGTTCTGCGCCCTCCGCCACCCGGTGCAGCACTCCTTCCTCTGCGATTCTTTCATCCATGCGCTCCATATCCCGTAACCTCCCCGCATTTCCGCACTGCCCGGCAGCACGGAAATCGAATTCTCTCCAAGAACCATCATATTTTTGTATCAGGAAAAAGTCAATAAGAAAAACCAATAGGACTCCACATGAGACTATTGGTTTTTCTTATGATTGCGTTATTTTGAATTAATATGCTCCCGCCCGTCTCTTATCTTTGTCCTTTTTCCTGCGCAGGACAAGGATCATGATCATCATCACTGCCACAACGACCGCCATCCAGATAAAGCAGCAGATACCGAGGAATGTCGGGCAGATATGGCATAAGCTGCACGTATTCCCTTTTCCCCCTGTCTGCACATAAGCGATCGCATAGCTTGAGAACATCTCCGTTCTGATCGTAATCGTATTCTGCTCGTCGTCCATGTCTCGCATCAGCGTGTACTTGCCTTCATGGGCGCGAATGATATAGTATGTTCTGTCTTTTTCCTGCAATTCTTCAGGAATCCCGATGATCACTTCCAACGGTTCTCTCGTCTCTGAAATCGCGTTCCAGTCGCCTGCCCCAATCTTTATATACACGGAGAGGTCAACATGCATACCAAGTATCAGCCCCGGTACTTCCTTTTGATATTCCTCCATGCCGTCTTCTATTACTTCTTTATCCTGCTGCGGCACATTGTCCGAAATATCCTTTACCTCAATTCTCACTTCTATGGTTTCGCCATTCTCTGCAAGCTCTGACTGCTCCGGTGTCAGAACCGCATTTGCTACTGCTATGGTATCTGCCACTCCTGCTGTATATACCTCATCTTTACATACTATCGATACGCTGATTTCACCGTTTCCAAGATTCAGCGCTGTACTTGTACTTGTCATACCGTTCACATTGCCTGTTGTAATCGGCTCGCCCGATATGGTGATTCTGCCATTGTCTATGGAAACAGGAATGGTCTGAACCTCTTCTGTCTCCGGCAGCTGCTCTGTCTCTGTTTCCGCCGGCTGCTCTTTCTTCGTTTCCGCCGGCTGCCCTGTCGGCTCCGATGTCTCGGTGCTTTCCGCCTTCCTGGTATCCTCCGTCCGACTGTTATCCGACATGCTTGATACCGTTCCCGGTCTATCGTCCGGCGTTTCAGTTTGCCGCGACACTTCCTGTGGGTCCGCAGGGCTTGACGGCTGCAGCGTTTCTGCCGGCTGCGGGGTCGATTGTGGTATTGGCTGCGACGATTCTGTCTGCTCCGGTGTCAGCTGCGGCGGCGTCTGCGGTGTCGGCTGTGGCGTCGTCTGCGGGGTTGGCTGCGGCGTCGCCTGCGGGGTTGGCTGCGGCGTCGCCAGCGGGGTTGGCTGCGACGTCGGCTGTGGTGTTGGCTGCGGCGGCGTCTGTGGTGTTGGCTGCGGGGTTCCCGTCGGCTGCGGCGTCCCTGTCGGCTGAGCATCGATTTCCCTCCTATAACCACAATCATTACAGCACGCATCCGTGTCATTGTCATAACGATGGTTATTTGCCGTATCCTTTACATCACAGCGGGAGCACCCTTTCCAATGTCCATTCTCATCAAACTGATATTCCCCGCTGAAATCATGTCCTAATGCCGCGATCTCAATGTCTGACTTTGCAATCTCAGTCGTGCAGGCGCTGTCTGAAAACCACTTCCCACAGGCACAAATGTAATATGCCTTCCTTCCGGCATCCGTACAGGTTGGCGCTACTGCATTTTGCAATGTTCCGCTATGAGTATGCACTTTTATTGTCTGTGTTACCGTAACACTGTTTCCCGCATGGTCTGCCGCTGTCACGGTAATGAGCGTTTCTCCCGCAGGAATCTCACTTGCCGGAATTGTAAAGCTGTCATTTACCACCATACTTGTTGTATCGTCATGGTTTACTGTTATTACACTGCCGTTTCCTATCTGATAACTGATAGAAGCAATTCCACTGGAAATTGCATTGTCCTTGTTATCCGTTACGGTCACGGTCATATCCGGAGCCGTTTTGTACTCTCCCGCCTGCACCATATCGGCATTTTCCGGTTTCCATGTAATCTGCGGTGCATGATCCTCAATGATAATGCCGGTTGCACCTAAGCTTGTTCCCACGTTCACGCCTGCCGATGTGTTTCCGTCCTTATCGGTGCAGGTAATCGCAATCGTTCCCTTAAAGTCAGCAGAAACGGTAATCGTTGCTTTGCCGTTCGCAATCGCTGATGTCTTTGTACTTGCCGTACCGCCCTCCGGTGTCATAATATAAGTAATCTGATCTGTCCCACTGCCTTCTTCTGTTACAGGCACCGTTATGATCAGGCTTTTCCTGCCGACCAGCCATTGTCCGAATTTTTCCGGCTGATAGCTATATCCCAACGTACCGATGACAGGAGCAATATTGTCCTTCCATTGCGCGTACAGCGTAACATCGTCCGTAATCTGAAAGGTATCGCCCGCCTGATAAGTCGTGCCCGTACCGTCCGCTTTGGTGTTCCAGCCCTGAAAGCGATAGCCGTCGCGTTCTAAGCCGTCTCCCGGCTGTACCGTGATACGATCCCCCACAATATATTCATTGCTGTCCGATACATCTCCTCTGCCTCCGTTTGCGGCATACGTCACATAAAGCTCATAACCTGGATCCGTTGTGGTCAGGATAATCTGGTTATTTTCCGCATCCAGCTTGGCATACCATACAGTGCCGGATGTGCCGATATCGGTAAACAATATCTTCTTCATATCCTTCTCTTGTAATCTGTATCCATCCACGCCTTCCGCAATCACTCTGCCTTCCTCCGCCTGCAAATAAAGTGCAAGAGGATATTTTAATTCAGAACTGATCTGTGCTTTTCTTACTGCGCTACTCGACAAGCCAAGAAATACACCGTCCGTACCGGAACCGGCAACACCGTCCCCACAAAACTGCGCATTACCAGACAGACTGATAACCGTATCAGCCGCATTTTCAGAGGAATAAAACACTGCACCGCTGCCTGTATAGCCCGAATAAGTGCTTTTATTTCCCTGAAAATATCCGCCATACAGATACGTTTCCGTACCTTCCAGACCGGCATTGTAAATACAGCCGCCTCTTCCTTGGGATGTATTGTTCATAAAACTGCCGCCGTAAATTTCCACTTTAGATTTTCTGTTATATATAAATCCACCACCATAAGATGATGAAGTGCTTGATATTGTGCTGTTTTCCCGGTAAGTGCCGTCGTTAATAATCAAATTGCTGCTATTAGCCAGATAGATTGCACCCCCATAACTTGTTGCTTGACAGTTCTCAATCACAGCTTTTCCAAAAACGGCACTGCTGCCATCTAAGTTAAGGACAGCACCCTGGCTGGAGCCTTTGATACAGTAATGAATCCGGCACCCGTCGCCCAATGTTACCTGCCCGCCGGAAACATCTATCATAGAATAGGACGAAGACAAAGACGCACCGTCTACCTCAATATTCTGCAATGTTAGATTTCCGCCTGACACGCTAAAATAGGCCGAAGTATTACCCCGTACAAGCTTTCCGCCGCCCTCTATGATCACATCACCGCTGACGGTAAGCCGTCCCGTCACAGTTACCGTGACCCCAGGAAGAATCGTGTAGGTTCCGGCTGTCAGCGTCTGCGCATCCCACTCCTGATCGGCGGATATCTCTCCCGGAGCTGCCGTAACTGCTGCCGCCATCACCATGCTATTTTCCGAGAACCATCCTGCAAACTCCACCCATGCCGTCAGTCTTGTCCGCTCTTCTTCTGGAATCTGTGTCTGCTGTTCTTCCGTCAACGCCGCATATTCTTCCCAGATGGCAAGCGCCTCTCCTGCATATTCATACAGTTTTTCTTCCCACTGTGCATAGCTTTTCGTATCCGTTTCCATATCCGGCTCTGCGGCAAGGTATTCCTCCAAATAAGGTAATACCGCTATCCTGTCAAGCAATGACTGTATCAACCTATCTGTATCGCCATCTTGTACCGTTACCGTAATTTGAGGCAGACTGACACCCTCTGCCAGCATATAGCCTTCCGGCAGAACAGCGGTAAAAATATAAACTCCCTCTATATTTCCGTCATACCCCGGCTCGGACCGCCATGTAACATTCTCTATCATGAGCATCTGCCGTTGTTTTTTCGTATCCGGTGTACTCTCTATTGTATTTACCTCTATCATGTTTTCCGCCCGATATTCAGGCAGGGAAACAGTGTGGGTCTCCTCCGGCACATCTGCTTCTTCCGGCACGTCCGTTTCTCCTGTGTCAGCGTCCTCTTCCACGGCTCCCTCCGACTGCGCTTCTTCGCTCTCTGTGTCGGTGTTTTCTTCCTCGCTGTCGGACTTCCCCGGCTGCTCTTCCTGTACTTCCTGATCTTTCTCGTCCTCTATGCCGGCATTTTCTTCCCCGCTGCCGGTTTCCTCCGTATTGCCCTGCTCTGTATTTTCCTCTTTGTTTTCGTCGCTTTCTTCCACATGATCGTCTTTGACTGACGGATCCGCTTCTTCCCTGTCAGACATTTCCCCTGCGACTGCTTCCAATGCAACAGGCAGCGTCAGTTCTTCCAGTTCCGTTCCCACCGGAACGATCTGCTTTGCTGCATCCTTCGGCAGCTCCGAAAAGCCAAAAATGTACAGCCTGTCCCCTGTTTCCTGTTCTTCTATCGCAAGAACAGACAGTGTTGTCGGTATGTTCGGATAAGTAGTAACCAACAGACAGACGCTCAGTATGGCCGCTGTGATACGCAGCAGTCTTCCTCCTTTTGGTTTTATCCCTGCACGTTGTTCCTCCATTTTATATACCTCCCCTATTGCATAAACGCTTACCTTATATCGCCGTTTACTTTGTAAAAAAAAGCCATTCGGTGTTTGCGAAACCGGTTCGCAACTGCCTATTGGCTCATTATAATATAAACATCATAATTTTTAACCGTTTCGACACGGTTCGCACTTTTTTAGGTACCATTCGCACCTGTCTCACGCAGATTACAAATTCCTTCTGCCATACGGATTCATTTCTGCTGATTGGGAAAAGCTATCAGATCATGTCGGATGGTTCCATCGCGCAGATTCCCGTCAAAAAGCGCAATACAATCCTCGCTTATATCGAACAATGGAACAAGAAACAGGAGCGATAACCAAAGCTATTCTCACATATCCCTTAATTATCACAAATAAATGCGGCTCCTTTTATACATAATGCCGGAGTTTTTCCCTTTTCATGCTTCTTTTTTTCTTCCCATTCTTTGTGAAAAATGCACATTGTCAAAATGTTCTCCCCTCTGCTACACTTGTCTTAACTGAATTGTCCGTGATCCGGACATACGGCTGTGGGTTCTCTCACATGCGGCTGCGGACTGCACCGCATTCTTTTTCTCACTTCTGATTTATTCATTGACAGGCAGCAGCTTCGAAGCACGGAGCTCTGCGGCTTCCCTAACACAGAACGCCCGACTGCATGCTTTCAATTGACTGATGCTTCTCGCTTTTGCTCCCTGTCCACACTTCT
>JAAUZE010000012.1 GCA_014804755.1 Lachnospiraceae bacterium
AAAAGGATGACGTTTTATTTCGTGAACCTTTCTGACTGGAAAACGAAGTGCATTGAAGCAGAAATGACACAGTTTTCGCCCATTAATTAATGTGAGTCATTGTATGTAACTTTATAAACTATTGCACAAATGGCTTAAAATAAAGGCGTTTTTGTGCAAAATATATAAGAAAGTATAGAGAGGATAGATAAATGTCAGATGAAACCAAAAACATTTTTGTTTCACATCAACATAATGATGCTAATAAGATAGAAGGATTAAAAAAGTTAATTGGCAAACACGGAATTAATATGAGAGATAGTTCCATTTATGAAGATAAATTAAAAAATAATGCACAAAATGAGCAGTATATTAAGTATGAACTTATAAGGCCGCAAATACAGTGGGCGGGAACGGTAGTGGTTCTTATCGGAAAGGATACTGCCAAGAGTGATTATGTGAATTGGGAAATCAAAACTGCAGCGGATATGGGGAAAAGAATTGTTGGTGTCTTTTTGCCGGGGGCTAAGGATGCGGATATTCCGCCGGAGTTATATGAACATGGGCATAATCTGGTAGGGTGGAATGGTGAGAAAATTGTAAGAGCAATTGATGGTGAAGATATGGAATGGGAAGAACCAGATGGAACTCCTCGAGATAGTAATCCAATGGATTTACCACGTTTTACATGCTAGGAGAGACAATTTATGAAATTTTATTCATATGTAATACCTAGGGATTATGGATTTGCCCCCAATCCGTATTTTGGATATTGTACTTTGGCTACTTGCAAACAAGGAATTAGAAAAAGTGCACATATTGGGGACTGGATTGGTGCTTTTGGGTCTGCACGTATGTCAATTCGTGGTAGATTGGTTTCGTTAATGTTAGTGGATGAAATACTAACTTTTGATGAGTATTGGGAAGATCCGAGATTTAGAAACAAACGCCCAATATTTAATAAAAGCATGATGTTTATGTATGGTGATAATATATATCATACATTAGGAAATAAATGGACACAAGAGCCATCGCATCACAGTGAAACAGATGGTACTATTAATTATTTTAATTTGAATAGAGATACACAGACCAATAGAGTCTTAATTGCAACAGAGTTCTACTATTTTGGTGAAAATGCGATTAATTTGCCGGTAGAGTTTGATTCACTAATATGGAGGAATATTGGTTACAAGACATGTGATGATGAAATACTAATCGGAAGTTTTATTGAATATATCCACCAACATTTTGAGAATGGAATACATGGTACGCCCTATAGCAGAAGAAAAGGCGCATTTATTTATTATGGGGGAAAATGATGAAGATAATTTTTTGTAATCCTAAGCTTACAATGAAAATGATTGATAAGGCAAATGTATTCTTCGAGTCATGTCGAGAGATTCTAGATACATATATAACAAACAAATTATATATTACATCAGCTTTTCAAATAGATCAGTTATTGGTAGACAATGCTGGTATCGATGACATTTTTGTTTTTTTTAACGCAGAGGATGGCAAGTATGAGGATAAATTTCTTAGGTTGTTAAAAAAGTATAATGATGTTCAGAGCAGAATATGGGCAATAGCTATGGAAAAAAATCCAGAATGTAGGAGGCCTCCAGAGCCAGTATCCGATAAACAGAGTTTTGATGTGTCATGTCGAAATGAGAATAGAAGTCCAATGAAGAATAACATGAGGGCAATTGCACAGATTTTTGCCAGAAAAATCATTGCGCAAACGTTATCTCCATTATACCGCGATGAAGTTTTATACTTTATTAGTCATCGTCGCAGTGATGGAGAGCATATTGCAGCAAAGCTTGCAGATGAATTGAGACATTTAACAAGGGAGAGAAATGTGTATCGAGATGTTGTTAATGTCGAAGTGGGAGATGATGCACAAAAAGATATTGATAAAAATCTGGCTATGAGTGATGTACTTATATTTCTACAAACACAGGAAGCACAGAATTCATCTTATATTATGAAAGAACTGTGTTATGCGCTGATTTATGATATTCCTATTTTGTGGATACAAATTGATGGTGCTTCTTATTCTAATATGGAAATTCATCCAGGAGAGCATCCTATGCTTCATTATAGAAGTGATGAGTTTGATTGCCAAGAAAGATTAATAGAGATTGTTGATGAAATTGAAGAAAAGTGTTTTCAGCTTATAATGAATTCGTCTAATCAAGTATATTCTCATATTGAATATTTGAGGGATTTGAATGATGCAAATAAGATTAGATTGATAGGTGATAAAAATGCCACATTGGCATATGAAGTAGAGTATAAGGAGAAAACAAAAGATATTTACGATACAGGAATAAAAAAGCATTATATACAATGTTTTGGAAGGAACCCAAAGGAGCAGGATATAGAAAAGTTTATCCAAAAGGTAAAAAAAGAAAAAACATATGACAATAATGATAGATTATTTTTGCTTTCTAATCACGGACAGCGTGAACAGTTAATGGGTGATACAAAAGTAACAGAAGAGAATTTTGATAATTATATTATGAATCTTGAAAATGTAGCGGGTGTTAAAAGACAAAAGCGTAATAAGAGAATTATTCTTTCAGGTGCATTTCCAGATTGTGATGAGATTTATAAAAATTCTTTGCTGGAAGCGGTGTCTATATACTCTAGAGAAATAATTAAGAATGGGTATATTTTGTCTTTTGGGGCACATCCGACTTTTCAAAAGCTTATTTTCGACATAGGAAAATTATATGCTTCAGATATAAAGTATTCCATTGAATTGCACATGGATAAAGCATATCTTGATGAGTATAATTTAGAGGAACTTGAAGAAAAGTGTACGCTGGTATTGTCGGATGGATTACAAGAGATGCGTAAAAATATGATTTGCAAGGGGAAAAGTGAGTTGTTAATTTGCTTGGGAGGGAAAATAAAGGAGGATAAATCTCAACAAGGAGTAGATATAGAAGTAGAATTAGCACGGCGTGTTAATGTCCCAGTGGCTTTAGTTGGTACAGTGGGAGGACGCTCTAGTGAGTATGCTCATGAAAAGATTAAAAAAGGGAATTGGTCTGATTTAAATCCTTGGGATAATGATTTTAATGAAAGTCTGTTTTATAATGTGAATCATCGTCTAATGATCAGACGATTGTTAAATGCAATAGAGTAAGAAAGGATAGATATTGTGGATACACATTCAGGGGTGTATGTATTTGAAGGAATTGATAATGTTGGAAAAACGACCATTATACATGCACTGAAAAAACAAGTACAAGAAACAACTGATTATACATGTGTTGATATTGCATTTCCGGGGAATGAGCCAAGGACTCTTGGTAATTTAGTGTATCATATACATCATCACCAGGAACAGTATTTTAGTGTACCATTAAATGAGACAAGTTTACAGTTGCTTCACATTGCATCGCACATTGATTTAATTCAACGTCAGTTGATGCCATTGAGTAATTCAAAATGTATTATTTTATTAGATCGGTTTTGGTGGTCAACATATGTATATGGTTTGGTTGGAGGAGTGGAGGAAAATATTATTCAATCCATTATAGCACCGGAATTATTATATTGGAAGGATATTGATGTTAAGAAAATTTTTTTGGTAGAACGTAGTAAGAGACAAAAAGATTATGAATTAAATAAAGAAAATGACATTATTGATAAATATCGGAAACTTGCCGACAAAGAGTCGAAGTGTGAAAAATTAGACAACAATGAAAGTCTAGAAGAAGTAGTAAATAGAGTTTACAAAAGTATTATTGGAGATTGGATATTATGAATTTTGCAGATTTAAGACCAACACCTGTTTATGATACTTATTGGAAATTTGCAGTAAAACGTCAGGAAATTTTTTATAATCGTATGAACGATAAAGCGTTTCCGTGGACTGATGATGAAATTTTAAAAACCTATAAGTTTACAAATGCATATAGAGCGTCAGATCGCGTGAGTCAATATTTAATTAAGCGTGTAATATATAGTGAGGGCGATTACACTCCAGAAGATAAGTGCTTCAGAATTTTACTGTTTAAGTTATTTAATAAGATCGAAACATGGGAGTATTTAGAAAATAATTTAGGTGAGATATCGATGAGAACCTACAATTATGAAAAATATAATAATCTGTTAATGCAAAGAGTGGATAGTAATGAAAGGATATATTCTGCCGCATATATTATGCCATCAGGTAAGAGCTGTTTTGGATTTGAAAAAAAACATCAGAATAATTTGAAATTATTGGAATATATGATGAAAACGGAGTTGTCCAAAAAGGTTGCAATAGCTAAGACGTTAAAAGAGTTATATGAAGTACTATTAACATATCCAACAATAGGATCTTTTTTGGCATTTCAGTTTGCGATTGATATTAATTATAGTGAGCTATGTGATTTTAGTGAAATGTCGTTTGTAGTAGCCGGACCGGGAGCTAAAAATGGAATAAGAAAATGCTTTGGGGATTTAAATGGCTTTGAATATGAGGACATCATTAAATATGTATCAGAGCGTCAAGAAGAGGAATTTGATAAGAGAAATTTAAATTTCAAATCATTGTTTGGAAGAAGGCTTCAAATGATAGATTGCCAAAATTTGTTTTGCGAGACAGATAAGTATGCAAGAGTTGCGCATCCGGAAGTGTGTGGATTAAATGATAGAAAAAGGATAAAACAACAGTATATTAATCGTAATTTAGAGAAAATTAATTATTTTTATCCTCCTAAATGGGGAATAAATGATAGGATTGGTGTATAACGAAAGGGGAACTTATATGGCAGAGTTTATTGTGGGAAGAACAGCGAATGAAGTTTGGAGAAAGGCAGCAGATAAGCTTTTACATCAGAAAAATACTGTAGATGGTAGAACGGGAGAAGTGTTTGAAATCTTGCATTCGTTTATTTCGATTGAGGAACCTCGGCAGAAATGGATATACGATCGCATTCCTCCTGTTAGTATTGGTTACGCTTTGGCAGAGTTAGTGTGGATTATGAATGGTGAAGACCGTTCAGATGTTATTAACTTTTTCAATCCTCAGTTGGAAAAATTTGCAGGCAGAGCAAAATTCTATCATGGCGCATATGGAAAAAGAATACGTTCCCATTATGGATTTGATCAATTGGAGAAAGCATATTGCGCTTTGCAAAGTGTACCTGAAAGCAGGCAAGTAGTGATTCAAATATATGATACAAAGGTGGATTTTCCAATAGATAATGGAATCCCAAGGGACGATGATATTCCTTGTAATATTTGTTCTATGGTAAAAGTAAGGCAGGGTAAGCTGGAATGGTCGCAAATAATGCGTAGCAATGATGTATTATTGGGGATGCCATATAATTTTATACAATTTACTGGTCTGCAGGAAATTTTGGCAGGATGGCTTGAATTAGAAGTGGGGTCTTATAATCATTATAGTGATAGTTTACATTTATATAATCGAGATTCTGCCAAAATCCGAATTGCGGAAGAAATAGCAGTAGAAAACGATGATTCTTTGGCACTATGTAAAGGCGAGACGGGAAAAGTGTTTTCGGAAATTTATGCAAGAATGAAATCTTTAGCGCTGGGTACTGCAACTGAAAAAGAAATTTGTTCTGTTGCTCATTTAAAATCTGAGTATGTGTCATATAACAACATAATGCTTATTCTTGCGGCATATGCTGCAAGAAAAAGAAATTATGATGGTTTGGTATTAGAGTTGATTGAAAAATGTAGCAATATGGTTTATGTGGAAATGTGGAATCGGTGGGTTGATAAGAAAAGGCGTGAATAATGGATAATCATAACCGGTCAGACCGACACTTTATTAAAAGATGAAATTAGGGTTGCCTGAAATAGCATTTTTGATTGCTTCATAAGCATTGTATCCCTGCTTGTGTGCTGTGCCAACGTAGGAAATGATCTTCAGATAATTCTTGGTGTCTTCTTCCGTTCGGAAGCAGCGTCGGAAACTTTTTTTGCCTTTTATTATCCGCAGATCACGCTCCTCTTGATTGTTATCAAACGGCACCATGAAGTTATGGGTAAGAAGGCAGACTGATGTCTTGTAATTCGCAAGGCGTTCCACCAAGGCAAGGATTTTCCTTTTTTCTTCTGTCCGCTTTTTTTTGCCGGTTTCTAAAAACGGATTTTCCTGTCCACCTGATCGATCAGTTCATCATACTCCTGATCGAATTTATGATAGTGATAATAGCTCAGGGATTCTTTTCCCTTCTCCACAGCTTTATCTTTGACCTTTTTCATTTCCGATAAAAGGTCTATAAATGCGGGCGACATTTCTTCCAGGGATGGTTCTCGCTGACCCCTGTCAGCTCCCGCGGGAGCTGGGCGTAGTGGACCGCATGCTGTACCTCGGGGTAATTCCAATAGGAAGCCCAGCAGTCATGCATGGCTATCCCCTGAAATCCTGTGAGCACACCGCACTGCTCCATACTCGCGAAACCACGTTGGGGCTGATATCCAAATAAGTATACTCACAATTGGAGGCATCATGGACCCACCAGAGTTTTTTATCCACCCGGGTTCCGGTCTTGTCGAAATATCCCACTCCCGCTCCGGTCATGTTCCGTTTGATCTTGCTTACCGCGTCTGTCAGGTGGCCGGCACAGCGTTTCACCATGCCGCTTATGGTTCCCGTGGCGATCGGTATGTTAAATACATCGGAAAGGATTTCGTGGGTGCGTTTTACACTGACAGTGCTCACCGTATTTAGTGCGACGGACAAAGCCTGAAGGTTATCTCTATACTGCACGGCTGCTTTTATATCTGCAGGAAACTCTCATCTGTGGCTATCCCCGTGCGTCATGCAGATTGGTATTACAAGCGCCTGGTGCTCGGTGACGTTTACGGTGACAACTGCATCGACCAAGTGGCATTTTTTCGCGACACAGGCAGTTTTCTTGCACATTTTAAAATGAAGACAGCCCTCGCATGCAGACGGCATACGCCTCATGATATCATCTGTCTCCGCAATCACTGCTAGATGTGTCCCGACGTGTCCATACTGTCCGCCCGCTTTCTTTTTGGATGTTTGCGCAGGCTTTTGGGAACTGGTTTTTTTAAAACCATCACTTGAAGGCGGTTTGGAACTGTTTTGGGAGTTTTTGTTGATCTGCTCCTTCAATTCTTGAATGGTCTGATTGAGTTTGGCAATAAGGTTGGTTTGTGCGACAACGGTTTCAGTTAATGAATTGACCTGCCGTAACAGTTATTCTATCGTTTCGTACATTGTCAATGAGACCTCCGCTAAGATTTGATACTTCTATTTTAGCGCGAAGTAAGTTAAAAAGCGAATCCGATGGATTTATCCATTCGTAAAAATGACTGTGGATAACAATGCTTTTCATCGGACTGGCGGGGGTAATTAAAATCAAAATGTTCAAAAAATCAGGGTGCAAGGGAGTTATAGCCTGCTGATGCCAAAAGTTATCCACCATGGATAAAACAAGCTGGAAAAATTCTGATGTTTATCCTCTGGCGTAAGATATCTGTTTCAAAAACATAATTTTTATTTTGTCTGCTTTGCACAAAACTATTTTGAACCCTTCAGGGGCTCTGGACAGCTGCCTAAAATAAAAATATAGAGGTGAATACATATGAAAAAATGTTATTTTGCTTATAATTGGAAAGATGAAAAGTTAGATGAATTTTTGAGGTTTTTGAAAAAAAGAATTGAAGCTATTTCTAATTGTGAAATTGAGGTTATTTATGATAAAGAGTCATTCACTGTGTCAGAAAACTTTGTAGAGAAAGAGAAGATGATTTTGGAAAGTGATAGCATTATTATATTCTTTTCTCCATTATATAAGAAAACAGTTGAGACTGAGATAGATGAAAACCGCGGAGTTTATAGAGAATATAGGCATATTCTGAAAGCAAAGGAACAAGGAGTTGCGGCTATTATACCAACTATAATTAGAGGAGATGAGAAGAATGCAATAACTTCTGATTTCCGTGAAAATATTGCTGCTAAATTTGATGTTGATACGGTATATGAAGGGAAAAGAGGTATTTCTATTAAAAAAGAAGTCAAAATGGACATGGAAGTTTTGGCAAGAAAAGTTGTAAAAGAAACGGAACTTGCAAATAGGCAGAGAGATTATGAATTCGATTCAAGAGAGATTGCAATGGAAAGATTATTTGGGAAATCAAATGCAGATAATAGACTGCCGCATAAATGTATGTATAAAACAGATGCATATGAAAGTGTTTTATCTCAAAGTAGAAAATATGTAATTGGAAGAAAGGGCAGTGGAAAAACTACATTTTTTGAGTTGTTAGAAAAAAGTGATGCTAAAAAATTCTCAGAAAAGTATAAGGTTTTAAGACCTATTCAGGCAGAAAATTTTAAATTAGATAGACTATTTGAAGCGATAAATAAATATGGAAGTGATTTGAAAACATTTCCGCTAAGTAGGCGATTAGAGTTGTTTTGGGAGATTTATATTTACTTAACAGCAATTTATATTGTTTGTATGGAAGATGAATATTGTATGATTGAGGATGAGAGACAAAAAATTTTTGGGAGGGCGGGAAATTTATTAAAAGATAGAAAACTAAATGTTACTCGTTTAGACGATAATGCATGTCAAGAAGGAATTTTTATTTCTGCAATTGAAACATATGAAAAATATTTTGTGGGAATAGTTAATTTTTCCACAGCTGATTCCTATGAAGCTGCTATGGTAGCAAACTTCAAAATTGATAATGTGATGGAGGAATACTTTGGTAAGAATTTGTATAAGAAATTAGCATTTGCTATCATGCAATGTAAGAAAAATATTTTAATTGCATTGGATGGTTTTGATACAGCAAGTGAAGATTTCAGAAAAGAAACTGTTAATTTAGTTAAGAGTAAAAAAGAGTTTGAAAATAATTTAGGTAAAAAAAGATTAGAGTTTGAGATACTTTTTTTTAGAAGTATGTTTACATGCCTTCGCAAAATTGATCAAAAAAATCAAGGTATTATGAGAAAAGTTTCTCTGTGTATTATTATGCCACAGGATAGAATTGATCAAATAAAAGAGGAAGATAGAGATTTTGTAAAATATAATTTTGCTACTTTGTCATGGGATGCGATAGACTTATTTGAAATGCTTATATTGCGCCTGGAGTATGTATATGGTGTTCAGCCTACAGATGATAGTAATTTGAACGAACGGTTTAAATTCCTATTAAGGAAATATTTTAAAATGATTCCAAATGAAGTAGATATAAAAATGAAAGATAATATATGTCAAATGGATTTATTTAAGTATATGCTTCGGCTATCATTTTGGAGACCTAGAGATATTATTGATCTTTTTTACGAATTGTATTCAGCGAATAAGAATAGTCATAAAAAATTATCTAGTGATACAATAAAAGATATTCTTAATACAAAGGCGAAAGAATTAATTGATGAAGAAGTTTATGGAGAATATCAAAATGTGATTATAAATATTAAGGAGATAATGGAATGTTTTCGAGATGAAAAAATTATATTGAGCAAAAATGATGTGTTTACAATCTTAAATAATCAACCATTTCACACTTCTTCTTTGCGAAAGTTTATTTATCCAATTGAAAAGTTTGAAATTTTATATGAACTTGGTATATTGGGCATTAAAGTTCCTCAAAATGTTCAAATACATGAGAATTTAAAAAATAATTTGTGCTTTAATTATAATGAAGGAATGGAGCCATTAGAAATTTTAAAAAGAGAAAATATAGTGGAAAAAATTCAAATAGTGATTAATCCAGTGTTTTCAAAAAAATTGGCATTAGTTTACAACACTGATGAAATATTGGAGGATTATTCATGGAGGTATTTATATGAAAATCATGCAAGAAAGTCTACTATAAAAAGAATTTAAGATTTATTGTAAGTGCTGAATGCAAATTCAGGTCGAATGGGATGTCCGTTCCGCCGAAGCGGAACGGCTATTCCATTTTGATCGGTACGAACGACCGCTTTGTTTAAGGTTAGTCAGTTTTCTCCAAGTTTGTGCCATTCTTCTCTGGGCGATAGGTATGATGCTTATCGGTGATTCTGGTCAGACAGGCATCAGCATAGGTGTTATCTGAGAACATATCAAACCATGAACTTTCTGGAAAGTGTGAGATGACCACAGTGGACTTTCGGCTGTTCCTGCTGTCCAAGATCTCAAAGAGGTCACAGTTTGACCAACTGCCTCGCAGAGAGGTTTAGTTAGATTCATTGACAGACGAGGAAAAGAACTGTCCTGTCTGTGGTACCCCAACCGCAGTTTATTAATGCCCTGCCTTACTACCGGCAAGAGAAGGACCTTGAAAACCAGTTCGGCGTAAAGATCGGTCGCGGCATAATGGCACACTGGATCATCTACTGTGCAGAGAATTTTTCTTCGCCGATGATCGGTTACTTCCAGCGGTTGCTTATGAAGAGAAAGTACGTTGCCGGTGATGAGACACCCATTCAGGTGCGCAGGGAAACTGACCGGCGTCCGCAGTCCAAGTCCTATGTGTGGTTGTTCCGTTCCGGAGATGACGGACTGAGTCCGGACAAGAAATGGTGATGTTGCCGTGAAGTTCTTTGAAGGATCGGAATCCGGCATCTACATTAACGTAGACGGATACCGGATACAACAAGCTGAAGGAACTCAAAAGGTGTTGCTACTATGCACACATCAGAAGATATTGTCTGGAGGTGGTCCCTAAGGGCAAAGAAAAGGATTACACCGATACTGACGTACAGGGATTCCTCTACTGCAATAAACTATTCGAATACGAAAGGAGTTACCGTGAAAATGGCTCTCCTACAAAGCAGGTATATAACCGCCGTCTCAGGGACCAGAAACCTGTCGTAGAGGATTTCTTGGCGTGAATCAATAAGCAGAACACTCCAAGCGGAAGCTGTTTGTCCAACGCATTGACTTATGGCGTAACCAGCAGAACTATATGATGACCTATCCTGAGGACGGATACTGCAGCATTTCGAACAACTTAAGTAAGAAATCAATCCATCCTGTAACAGTTGGGCGGCACAATTGGCTGTTCTGCGATACAACTGATGGAGCCAATGCCAGTATGATAGTACATTCACTTCTTGAAACCGCCATATCAAATGGTCTGAATCCCCAGAAATATTTGTAGTACTTTCTGGAAGTGTGGTCGGACAAAAACATGTCTGATGAGGAACTTGAAAAGATGGCTCCATGGAGTCCTAAAGTTTAGGAATGCTGCCGGAACAAATCAAAGAGTATTGAAGTCTGGGCCCCGGATTTTTCAAAAGGGAACATCTCATTACTTTGTGCTTACGATATATCATTGGTTCGATTGAAGGATAACTGTTAAAACATATGGTAGAAGTAGATATGACATTAGTTATTTTAAGGGAGAATGACAATGACAATACAAAATGTAGATTGGCAAATAACATGCCAGTGTAATAGAAAGTGCAGATACTGTTTTGGGCCTTCAGGTATCAAGATGTTACCCATGGAAAAAATATATAAGGTGATTGATATTTTAATGGCACATGGAATGAGACAGTTGGGGATAACTGGTGGAGAACCCCTAATGCATCCGTATATTTTTGATATTATTAATTATGCAGATAACTTAGGGTTAAAAATATATCTTTCTACAAATTGTGATTTTTATCTACAGTATTCCGACTTGATTAAAAATAAAGTGTCAATAATTGGAATTCCTGTTGATGGATTTAATGCAAAAACACATGATTATCATAGAGGCAATAAAAGTTTTCAAAATATTATTAATGCAATGAATGATATTTGCAATAGTAATAATAGAATAAAAATGAAAATAGGCACTGTAGTAACAAAATATAATTGCGATCAACTACCGGTCATAGAAAAACTTATCTCACAATATTCATCCAAAATAGTCTTTTGGAAGCTATATGAGATGATTACATATGATAGAAATGCAGATAATGTCAAAAAAATGAGTTGTGAACAACTTAATTTTAATATAAACCTTGGAAATTATCTTTCTAAAGATAAGATTATTATTAATACAATAAAAGATAGAACTAACGGTTATTTTTTTCTCAAACCTAATGCTGATGTATTTATTCCCATATTGGACAATGGTATCTCAAGTGAGATTGTGATAGGTAATATTTTGGAAAACAATATCGAACAAGCAATTTCACGTTTTAAAAAGTTAGTGAACCTTCAGAATTATTATAAAAATTGTAGATACATTAAAATCGATTAGAGATAGGAGTTGTGATTGAAGTGAAAGACAAGATTACTTATTTAAAGGATATTTACAATCAACAGCATTACTTTATTGACAGGCATGATTCAATGGCTGAAAAATTCATTAATATTTTGCTTGTCGAAGTCACAGCATTAGCGATAATGTTATCTATGGTGACAGAAATAGCTACGTTTGCTATCGTCAAGTATGCTGCTATTACAATATATATCGTATTATTTTCAATCACATTGATTAAATTATTCCTAGTCATTAGACCGTTATCAAAGATGGCAAGAAATAAAAATAATGAAGCATTATTGAGAGCAGAAAATAAAAATTGGATAGATGCTTCTTTGATTTATTATCAAGGAATAAATGCACTAAGAAAAAAGGCTATAGAACAGGAACATATTCCGACCGAAACATTTCTTAACAGTTTAAGTGACGAAAAGATATCTAAAGATCTTGTACAGCAAATATTTATATTAGCACAATATTCTGATTATAAACATAGGCAAATTCAAAAGGCGGTTAAATGGATTATTGGAACAACAATTACCGGAATTTTTGCGGCAATTTTATTATTGATACTTTAATAGATTTGGCAGGTCTTTTAGAACTCCTTCATCGAGAATGAGTTAATTAACATTGACGGCATCAGATTTGTTTGATTCTATATAAAATCTTAATTATTTATAATATGTAAAAGAAGGTAAACCAGAAAAGTGGTTAAATAGCTCCGTGGAGTCCTAAAGTTCAGGTATGCTGTGTAAATAAATCATAGAGTATTGAATGCTGAAGGTCCGGGCAACTCCCGGATTTTTCAAAAGGAAGTACCCGATTACTCAGCGCTTCCCACAATACAATACGGCATTAAAAATACAAAAATAATGTCGAATTATATAAATAATTAGTATAGTTGTGGAGATGCCATATAATCCTATATAGAGAGATGAAAAATGAAAAAATTTGAATGATTTGCTTGTAAGCATTTCAGATACGAATTGATAACAAATGCGGTCAGACCTTTCTTTGGTATTGTTCAGAGCCACATTATCTCTAACCGTATAGCACACAGTCCTTGGAGAGGGACGATAAATACTGCTTTATAATATGATGGAAAAAATGGATTACCAAAACCAAAACGCACAAAACTCCATACCGGATACTGTCCAGCCGCATTTTGCAGAGCAGACGGATACTCTTGTGGAAGATGACAATAAAATACTGTTGTCTCCGGAGGAAGAGAAAATCTTTGATAAATATGCAAATAAATATAGTATTGGCATCGGTTTTGAAAAAGAAAGGCAGGAAAATATTGACAGACAAAGGTATGTCTTTTCTGCTCTGAATGCCAAAGGGATTGAAAATACAGCAGATGAACGACTTCTGGACTTGACAATTTCAGATATTAATCACCAATATACAGTGAAAAATGCGATGGAAAGCAATACAGGTTTTCTGGTAGCACTTTGGGGTGTATTACTGGGAATCGTGTTGAATAATGAACTGCATGTTACCTTGATTAGTGAAATAGGAAACGAATCCACCACATTAGTATGGAGCGGAATTAATACACTGGTTTTACTTGGATTGGCGGTTACAGCGATAGGAGCGCTGGTTCAAATTGCACAAACATTATTAGCCGGTAAATGCGCCTACTACAAATTTGATAATAAGGAAGTCAATTTTAAATGTGCGGTGGATGACAAGAACATGATGTTCACGAAATTGTTAGATGCAAATACGTATGTGTGGAAAATAATGAAATAGCAAATGAAGAAAAATTTAAGCATTTAAGAAACACCGTTGTATGGATGTTTCACCTAATAGTTTTTATAGTCATTGGTTTCTCGGTGCAATAATATATAAAAAATAAATAACATAGGAATAGGGGTAATGCCTGAGACCGATAGGCAGATAAGTTTTGGAAAAAAACTTGGATCAAAGCACCCCATTGTTGGTAATGGCGGTAGAACCGGAAATAATGATACTAGCACCGGAGGTGATGATGATGTCATTGGAGAAAGGCATGGAATAAACCCTCCGGGAAGCTTCTGATGAGAGAAAATGGAACCATTCCTTTTAAGATGAATTTGATCTGAATACAGAGAAATAGGGATGAACGGTGTGATCTGCCGTTTGTCCCTTTTTATTACTGTTCCAATCCCCCCTGTTGACTTTTTTCGAGGGGTTTAGTATAGTTTAGAAAGGGTCTTTGCCACTGGCATATTATGGAACAGGAAGATTTCGTAAGCTGGTGGGAAGGCAGTATTCGTTAGATAGAAGAGAGGCAGGGTACGGTTATGGCAGAGTATGTACGGGTTGCGGTGGACGTTATGGGCGGAGATTTTGCTCCGACAGAGCCTGTGAAGGGCGCGGTCAGCGCGATCAATGAGAACAAGAAGATTCAGGTCGTCCTCTACGGAAACGAGGAAATTATCAAAAAAGAGCTTGCAGGCTATCAGTATGATGCCTCTCAGGTGGAGATTGTCAATTGTACGGAAAAGATTGAGACGGCGGAGCCGCCTGTCATGGCGATCCGGAGCAAAAAAGATTCCTCGATCGTGCGTGCGATGATGGACGTCAAGGCGGGGAAATGCGACGCGTATGTGTCGGCGGGAAGCACGGGAGCGAACTTAGTCGGCGGACAGGTGCTGGTCGGCCGGATCAAGGGCGTGGAGAGACCGCCCCTTGCGCCGCTGATGCCCACGGCGACGGGCGTGTCCCTGCTCATAGACTGCGGTGCGAACGTGGATGCCAGACCGTCCCATCTCGTACAGTTTGCCAAGATGGGTTCCATTTATATGGAGCATGTGATGGGCGTGAAAAATCCGAAAGTCGGCATTGTCAATAACGGTGCGGAGGAGGAAAAGGGAAATGCGCTTGTCAAGGAGACGTTTCCTCTTTTGAAAAATTGTCCTGACATTAATTTTATCGGCAGCGTGGAGGCGCGCGACATTCCGTTCGGTATGGCGGACGTGATCGTCTGCGAAGCGTTTGTCGGAAATGTCGTGCTGAAAATGTATGAGGGTGTCGGCGCGATGGTTGTGAAGCAGATCAAGGACGGGATGATGTCCTCGCTGCGCTCAAAGCTTGGCGCCTTGCTTGTAAAGCCCGCGTTAAAGAGCACGCTCAAGCAGTTCGATTTAGAGCAGTACGGCGGCGCGCCGATGCTCGGCTTAAACGGGCTGGTCGTTAAGACACACGGCAGCGCAAAATGTAATGAAATCAAAAATTCCATTTTCCAGTGCCTGACATTTAAGGAACAGCAGATTAACGAGAAAATACGGGATATGATCCAGATGAAGGAGGACTGACGTTCCTTTCCTTAAGAATCCGCAGGCGGATTCTTTTGAATCTAACGAAAGAAGGGCTGTTTTCATGGAATTTGATAAGCTAAAACAGGTGATTGCATCCGTTTTGAACGTTGATCCGAATGAGATCGAGCTGGAGACGACATTCATGGAGGATTTAGGAGCGGATTCCTTGGATGTGTATCAGATCATGATGGGTGTGGAGGATGAATTTGATATTACTTTAGATCCGCAGAAGGTGGAGGAGATTCGTACCGTTGAGGAGGCGCTTGCGCTCCTCAAAGAATCCACGCAAAAAGACGTCCGCTAGCGCAAAAGTCTTTTCCAAAATAGAAAGATCATATTCATTTCTACGGAAAGTCCTGAGCATTCAGGACTTTTCCAATCGAAAAGCGATACGGAGAAACAGCGGACAGGCAAAGAGGGTAGATCGGATGGAGGAATATACGGTAAGCCGTTTGGAGAAAGTCATCGGTTATCATTTTTATAAGGAACAGCTCTTGCGGCAGGCGCTCACACACAGCTCCTATGCGAACGAGCGCAAGATCAACCGCTGCGGCGATTATGAACGGCTGGAATTTTTGGGCGACGCGGTGCTGGAGCTTGTGACGAGCGAATTTTTATATCTGCGTTATCCGAAGCTTCCCGAAGGGCAGCTCACGAAGCTGCGCGCATCCATGGTATGCGAACCGGCGCTTGCCTACTGTGCAAGGGATTTGGAGCTTGGCAAATATCTTTTTTTAGGAAAAGGAGAAGACGCGACCGGAGGGAGAGAGCGCGCCTCCATCACGAGCGATGTGATGGAAGCGATCATCGGCGCGATCTACTTAGACAGCGGTATCACACAGGCAAAGAGCTTTATCATGCGTTTCATACTTAATGACATTGAGGATAAGCAGCTCTTTTACGACAGCAAGACGATCCTGCAGGAGCAGATTCAAAAGACGCCCGGAGTCGTGCTTTCCTACGAGCTGGTGTCCGAGGAAGGACCGGAGCATGAGAAAGTGTTCGTGGTGCATGCCCTGATCGACGGACAGATCAGAGCACGTGGGCGGGGGCGGAGTAAGAAAGCGGCGGAGCAGGAGGCCGCCTATCAGGTATTGCTTGAGATGAAAAAAGAAGGAAAGGTTACATTAGAATGTACTTAAAAAGTATTGAGGTACAGGGCTTTAAGTCCTTTGCAAATAAGATCGCGTTCCGTTTTCACAACGGGATCACGGGAATTGTCGGACCGAACGGTTCCGGAAAAAGTAATGTTGCGGACGCCGTGCGGTGGGTGCTCGGAGAACAGCGGATCAAGCAGCTTCGCGGCGCGTCCATGCAGGACGTCATTTTTTCGGGGACGGAGACAAGGAAAGCGCTGGGGTTTGCCTATGTCGCGATCACACTGGACAACACCGATCACCAGTTAGCGATCGATTATGATGAGGTGACGGTCGCAAGAAGACTGTATCGTTCGGGCGAGAGCGAGTATCTCATTAACGGTGCGCCGTGCCGCCTGAAGGACGTGAATGAATTGTTCTATGACACGGGTATCGGCAAAGAGGGCTATTCCATCATCGGACAGGGACAGATCGATCAGATCTTAAGCGGAAAGCCGGAGGATCGGCGCGAACTGTTTGACGAGGCGGCGGGAATCGTAAAATTCAAACGCCGTAAGCTGACTGCGCAGAAAAAGCTTGCCGATGAGCAGCAGAATCTGGTGCGCGTCAAGGATATTCTCTCAGAGCAGGAAAAGCAGCTGGAACCGCTCGAGAAGCAGTCCGAAAAGGCAAAGGTCTACTTACGTAAACGAGAAGAACTCAAAAACTATGACGTGAACGTCTTTCTGTTAGAGAATCAGCGCGTGCGGGAGCAGCTTACCGACGTGGGTGAGAAGTACGAGATCGCAAGCGGCGATCTTGCGCAGACGAGCGAACGTCACGAAAAGATCAAAAACGAGTATGAGCAGATCGAGCAGACGATCGAGGAACTCAATGCGGCGATCGAGGCGGAGAGAACGTCCTTAACGGATACCTCCGTGATGCGCGGAAAGCTTGAGGGCGAGATCAATGTCTTAAAAGAGCAGATTCATTCGGCGGAGGGAAATAAGACGCATTTCCAGACGAGAATGGACAGCTTAAACGAAGACATCCGCTTAAAAAACGTGGAAAAGGATTCCGTCCTGACCGATAAAAATAACATTGACGATAAGCTTGCGGAGACGGCGGACGCGCGCGATCGCGCGCGGGAGGAGCTGCTTTCCACCCAGAACCGCATTGAGGAGTTAAACAGCGGTATCGAGACGGATAAAAATACGATCATACAGGCGTTAAATGAGCGCGCGACGATCAAGACGCAGCTCGGACGCTTGGACTCCATGATGGAGCAGGTGCAGATCAGAAAGGCGGAATTAAACAGCAGGCTGCTGCGCGCGCGCTCCGACGAGGAGGAGCAGGACGCCGTCATCAAGGAGCTGGAGGCGGAATTTGAGCGGGTAACGGGAGAGATCGCGAAGCTCAATCAGGATAAAAAGCGCATGGAATCACGCGCGGAGGAGATCAAGGGCGAGCTTGCAGGGACGGACGCGAAGCTGAGGGAGGCGCAGGAGCAGTATCATAAGGAGAAATCCAAGCTCGACGCCATCATGAACTTAACGGAGCGCTATGAGGGCTATGGAAACAGCATCCGGCGCGTCATGGAGTGCAAAGAAAAGGAAAAGGGCATTATCGGCGTTGTTGCCGATATTATTAAGGTAGATAAAAAGTACGAGACGGCAATCGAGACGGCGCTCGGCGGAAATATCCAGAATATCGTGACGGACGATGAGGAGACGGCAAAGCGCATGATCGCGTTCTTGAAGGAGAACCGGTTCGGGCGTGCGACGTTTCTGCCGCTCACGAGCATCACAAAGCCGCAGGAGTTCAAAAATCCCGAGGCATTGAACGAAACGGGTGTTGTCGGGATGGCGGATGAGCTGGTACATACGGACGCCCGCTATCGCAATGTCGCGAAATCTATGCTGGGCAGAATCCTGGTCGTTGACAATGTGGATCATGCAGTCAAGATCGCGAGAAAGTTTGACTATGGTATCCGTATGGTGACGATCGAAGGCGAGCTGCTCGTGCCGGGCGGCGCCATCAGCGGAGGCGCTTTTAAGAACAACTCCAATCTGCTCGGCAGACGGCGCGAGATGGACGAATTGGAGAAGAAGGTTGCGGACTTAAACGCGCAGGTGGAGCAGTGTTTAGGAAAGATCGACAGCATCAAGCAGGAAAGGAACGGAATCCGCGCCGATCTTGAAAATATCAAGAACCGCATACAGGAAATGTTTATCGAGCAGAACACGGCGCGTCTCAATGTGATCAAGGCACAGGAGCGCAGAGAGGAGACCGAAAAGGACTTCGGAGCGTTAAAGGATGAACAGGGCGATATAGAGGAAAAGCTCGAAGACATTGTAAAAGAGAAAGAGACGGCGTCCAAGCGGCTTGCCGATTCCGAGGAGCTTGAGCAGTCGCTGACGGAAAAAATTAATGAGTCGCAGCTCATCCTTGAGGAAATACGGGTGAGCGAGAGCGAGCAGGCGGCAGGCGTATCCGAGTGGGATGTGGAGGTACAGAAGCTGTTACAGCGTCAGGAATTCGTACAGCAGAATGTTGACCGTATTGAAGGCGAACTGATACGCTTAGAAGGCGACCTTGCACAGATCCGCGAGGGACTCCGCAGCAACGACGAGAATGTGGCGCAGAAACGGGAGAGCATCGAGCAGATCAAACAGACGATCGAGGCGTCCCATACGGCACAGAGCGAGACCGAGAAAAAACTGAAAGAAGATACACAGCGGCGGGAAGAATTGAGCGCGAAGCAGAAAAATTTCTTCAGCGAGCGCGAAGAATTATCTGCGCGGATCAATGCGCTGGATAAAGAGGTTTACCGCTTAAACGCACAAAAAGAACGCTTGGAGGAATCCATCGAAACACAGATCAATTACATGTGGGACGAGTACGAGATCACGTTGAGCGACGCAGCCGGACTGCGTGACGAGGCGCTGACGGATTTATCCGCCATGAAAAAAGAGATCACACGCTTAAAGGATGAGATCCGCAAGCTCGGCGATGTCAACGTCAACGCGATCGAGGATTACAAGAACCTGTCGGAGCGTTACAATTTCCTGAAAACGCAGCATGACGATCTTGTGGAGGCGGCGAGGACCTTAGAGAATATCATCGAAGAACTGGATACCGCCATGCGCACGCAGTTTAAGGAAAAATTCGGCGACATCTGCCGGGAATTTGACAAGGTATTCAAAGAACTGTTCGGCGGCGGAAAGGGCGAACTGGAGCTTCAGGAGGATGAGGATATTCTGGAAGCGGGGATCCGTATCATCGCGCAGCCGCCCGGCAAAAAACTGCAAAATATGATGCAGATGTCCGGCGGCGAGAAAGCGCTGACGGCGATCGCGCTGCTCTTTGCGATCCAGAACTTAAAACCGTCCCCGTTCTGTCTGCTGGATGAGATTGAGGCGGCGCTCGATGAGAATAACGTCGGACGATTTGCAAAATACTTACATAAGCTGACAAAGCATACGCAGTTTATCGTGATCACCCACAGACGCGGTACGATGGAAAAGGTGGACCGCCTGTACGGCATCACGATGCAGGAAAAAGGAATTTCTGCGCTTGTCAGCGTCAATCTGATCGACAAGGAGCTGGATGAATGAGTGAAGAAAAAAAGGGCTTTTTCGGACGCCTGAAAGCGGGACTGACGAAGACGAGGGATTCCATCGTTCGCGGAATGGATTCGGTGTTTGGCGGCTTCGGCAGCATTGACGACGAGTTTTATGAGGAACTCGAGGAACTGATGATCATGGGCGATATGGGCGTCAATGCGACATCGGATATTTTGGAACGCTTAAAAAAGCAGGTGAAGGAACAGCACATCAAGGAGCCTGCGGCATGCCGTCAGCTTCTGATCGACAGCATCTGCGAGCAGATGCAGGTCGGAGAGGCGGCATATGAATTTGAAAATAGACAGTCGGTCATCATGATCGTCGGTGTGAATGGCGTCGGAAAGACGACTTCGGTCGGCAAGCTGGCGGGCTTGCTGAAGGATCAGGGGAAGAAGGTGCTCATTGCGGCAGCGGATACCTTCCGTGCGGCGGCGGGAGAACAGCTTTCCGAATGGTGTGCGCGGGCAGGCGTGGAAATGATCGGAGGCAAGGAGGGCGCCGATCCGGCTTCCGTGATCTACGATGCGGTCAACGCGGCAAAGGCGCGCGGCGTGGATGTGCTGATCTGCGATACGGCGGGGCGGCTTCACAATAAGAAAAATCTGATGGAAGAGCTTCGCAAGATGAACCGCATCATCGACCGGGAGTTTCCCGATGCCCACCGTGAAAACTTAGTCGTTTTGGATGGAACCACCGGACAGAATGCGCTGGTACAGGCGCGGGAATTCGGGGATGTCACGGAGCTTACGGGAATTGTTTTGACGAAAATGGACGGGACGGCGAAGGGCGGTATTGCCGTGGCAATCCAGTCCGAGCTTCAGGTACCTGTGAAATATATCGGCGTCGGGGAGCAGATGGATGATCTGCAGAAATTTCATCCGAATGAATTTGTGGAGGCGCTGTTTGACCGTCCCGAGGCGGATGTGGCTGCGCCGGCACCGGAAATCGGGGAAAACGATTCAGAGTAGTGGAAAGCGGACTGTGAAATACATCGGCGTTTTGCACTTTGTGCGGATGTCCGGATTTACAGACTGAGAGAGGATGGAGGAATACGATGGGAGCGGAAATGTTGACATTGGAGCGATTCGAGGAGGCATCCGAGATCGTAAAAAAAGTGACGAGCGAGACCAAGCTGGTCTACAGTGATTTTTACAGTAAACAGACTGGGAATAAGGTGTACTTAAAACCGGAGAATATGCAGTTCACGGGGGCCTATAAAGTGAGGGGCGCTTATTACAAAATGACGACGCTCACGGAGGAGGAACGTGAGCGCGGCATCATCACGGCATCCGCCGGCAACCATGCGCAGGGCGTGGCATATGCGGCACAGTGCTTCGGCGTAAAGGCAGTCATTGTCATGCCGACGACAACGCCGCTCATCAAGGTGAATCGGACAAAAAGCTATGGTGCTGAGGTCGTACTGCACGGGGACGTGTATGACGAGGCATGCGCGCGGGCATATGAGCTTGCAGATGAGAATGGCTATACCTTTATTCATCCGTTCGACGATCTGGCGGTGGCGACCGGGCAGGGCACGATCGCAATGGAAATCTTTAAGGATCTTCCCGTCGTCGATACGATTTTAGTTCCCATCGGCGGAGGCGGACTGGCAACCGGCGTTTCGACGCTGGCGAAGCTGCTCAATCCCAAGATCAAGGTCATCGGTGTGGAGCCTGCGGGCGCAAACTGTATGCAGGTATCGCTGCAAAAGGATCAGGTGACGACGCTTCCGAAGGTCAACACGATCGCGGATGGTACGGCGGTGAAGACGCCGGGAGAAAAGCTTTTTCCGTATATAAAAGAAAATTTGGACGATATTATTACCGTGGAAGATGAGGATTTGGTCGTTGCCTTTCTCGACATGGTCGAAAACCATAAGATGGTGGTCGAAAATTCCGGTCTTCTCACCGTTGCGGCATTGAAGCAGCTTGCCGTGAAAGGAAAAAAAGTCGTATCGATCTTAAGCGGCGGCAATATGGACGTGATCACCATGTCCTCCGTTGTGCAGCAGGGGCTGATTTTACGCGACAGGATCTTCACGGTATCGACGCTCCTGCCGGATAAGCCGGGCGAGTTGAGCCGGGTAGCGGACGTCATTGCCAAGCTGAACGGAAACGTGATCAAGCTGGAGCACAATCAGTTCGTATCGATCAATCGGAATGCTGCTGTGGAGCTGCGCATCACGATCGAAGCATTCGGTACGGAACATAAAACACAGATCATGCAGGCGCTTGAAGAGAACGGATACAGCCCGAAAGCGGTACGGACGGTCATTTAAGAGAAACACGGAATGCGGGTGAGGCGATGAAGGATCGCTTCACACAGTATGGAAAATTCATGACGGGACGAATCAATAGAAAGCGGTATGAGAGGGAAAAGCGGACTATGGGAAATAAAAAAAACGGGAACGAAAAGAAACGCACGGATTTCATAAAAAGGGCGAGAACGGCTTTGCGGAGTTATCTGATCATAACGCTCGGAACACTCATTTATTCATCGGGCATCAGTCTCCTTTTAGATCCGAATAACTTAGCGCCCGGTGGTGTGTCCGGTATTTCCATTATGTTAAGCCGTTATACGCCGCTTACGACAGGTACATGGATTCTGATCATCAATATTCCGCTTTTGGTGATCGGAGGATGGAAGCTTGGCAGAAAATTTATCGTAAAGACCTGCTATGCGACGGTCATGACGTCGGTCTTTACCAACCTGCTTGGTGACATGCAGCCGATCACGAACGATTTAATCTGTGCGGTCGTTTTGGGCGGCATTGCGGTCGGCTGCGGTCTTGGTCTGGTATTCCGGGCGGGCGGCACGACGGGCGGCATGGATATTGTTGTGAAGCTTTTGCGCTTGAAATTCCCATACTTAAAAGCTGGTTCCATTTTTCTTGCGCTTGATATGGTCGTCGTCATCATATCCGGCTTTGTATTCCAAAATTTAACGCTGGGCGTATATGCAGGAATCGTCATTGCGCTTGACGCGCGTGTGATGGATGTGATCCTGTACGGGCAGGACGAGGCGCGTCTGATCTATATCATCAGTGACCGGCATGAACAGATCGCGGGGCGGCTGATGGAGGAGATTAATATCGGCGTGACCTATTTAGAGGGAGAGGGCGCGTACACGGAAAAGGATAAAAAGATCATCCTTTGCGCCACAAGAAAGCAGCGCTCGCCGGAAGTCATCAATATCGTGAAGGAGGAGGATGAGAGAGCCTTTCTCATCGTCTCAAGCGCGAACGAGATTTTCGGAGAGGGCTATAAGAGTTACTGGACGGAGCAATTATAAAGAAGCTTCTTTCAAGGCGGGGTTCTTACGCTGTTACGGCGGACAGGAATTAGGCTGCGAGAGACTTTGATCAATCAGGACCGTTTGAACCATAATCGAAAACGGTTCTGATTTTTTACATATAGGAAATTTCTTAAAACTAGAAGAATCGCGCAGCGTTCTTTTTTGTATAAGAAATACTTATGATATGCTAGTGAAAATCGAATTGACCGATAAGGTTCTTTTTCTTAAAATGGAATTGTAACAAAAAAAGATATCTGGCAGGGAGGTAATACGATGAAAGAACTGATTTTATATTTTTCGAGAGCAGATGAGAATTATTTCGGCGGGAGCCTGAAATACATTGAAAAAGGGAATACGGAAGTGGTGGCGGAAAAAGCGGCGGCCCTTACAGGTGCGGATTTATTCAAAGTGGAGCCTGTAAAGCCCTATTCCGCAGATTACAATACCTGTATTGAACAGGCAAAGAAAGATTTACAAGGCGGTGCGCGCCCTGAAGTTGTGGCAATGCCGGAAAATATGTCGCAGTATGATTTGATCACAGTCATGTACCCGAATTACTGGGGAACCATGCCGATGCCTATGTTTACCGTTCTGGAACAGATCAATTTTGAGGGGAAAACAGTCCGTCCGGTATGTACCCATGAGGGCAGTGGGATGGGGAAAAGTGAAGCAGACCTGAAGAAATGCTGTCCGGGAGCCGTGATCAAAAAAGGCCTGGCAATACAGGGAAGCAGTGTGGGCAGGTGCGATGCTGTTTTGAAAAAATGGCTGGAAGCGTAATGAGATATGGAAAAAGATGATAAAACACAGCTTGTTATGCTGTATGAAAATATGTATCAGCTTATGATAAGGAAAGATACGGATGGCCTTGCAAAAATACTCAGTGAGGAGTTTTTGCTGCATCATATGACGGGAATGGTACAGAGGAAACAGGAATTTTTGCAGGCAGTCCGACAGGGAACATTAAATTATTTCTCTGCTGTCCACGAAAAAGTTGATGTTCAGATTACAGGAGATTATGCGCAGTTAATCGGTGACAGCCGGGTTTTGGCAGCGGTATTTGGAGGAAGCAGACATACATGGCGGTTAAGACAGACGATTTCCTGTAAAAAGGAAAATGGTGTATGGACCATAGAGAAGTCGGTTGCCTCTGTATATTGAAAGGCTAGGAGGAGTGTAATGAAAAAAGAAGTGATGATTTTGACAGGAGCAGGTCAAATTGGAATGGCGATTGCAAGACGCATGGGGTATGGTAAAAAGATTGTCATGGGTGACAAGAACTTTGAAAATGCGAAAGCGATCGCAGGGATTATGAATCAGGCAGGATTTGATGTAGATCCCGTGGAAATGGATTTATCGTCACGGGAATCTATTTTGAAACTGATCGATAAGGCGCTCAGTTACGGAGAGATTACAATGCTTGTCAATGCGGCGGGAGTATCCCCAAGTCAGGCGCCTGTTGAAGCGATATTAAAGGTGGACCTATATGGTACGGCGGTATTATTAGAGGAAGTCGGAAAAGTGATCGCAGAAGGCGGTGTCGGGGTAACGATCTCCAGTCAGTCCGGGCATCGGATGAAACAGCTTACGCCCGAGGAAGATGAGCAGCTTGCCATAACACCGACAGAAGAATTGTTAAATCTCGAGATTTTACAGCCCGAGAACATAAAGGACACACTTCATGCTTATCAAATGGCGAAGCGCTGTAATGAAAAACGTGTCATGGCTGAATCCGTAAAATGGGGCGAAAGAGGGGCAAGACTGAATTCCATTTCTCCGGGAATTATCGTGACACCGCTTGCCATTGATGAATTTAACGGACTTCGTGGGGATTTTTATAAAAATATGTTTGCGAAATGTCCTGCGGGCAGACCGGGCACAGCGGATGAAGTCGCAAATGTGGCAGAACTCCTGATGAGTCCGGCGGGCGCTTTTATTACCGGAGCGGATTTCCTGATTGACGGCGGTGCGACTGCAAGTTATTTTTATGGTGCATTGAAACCGGAAAAGTGAAATCCCCCGCAGCAAGCTGACTGGGGATTCACCCTCGCGGCATTCGCCAAATGTCTGCTGCGCAGCCGCTTGGCTCATTGCTCGCGGTAATAAATTTTTCACACGCGAGTTTGTGCCGACGCCGTCGGCATCAGGCTCAAACAGCGCAGGATGAGAGAAAGGCAGGATGATGATGGAACAGGATTTTGTAACAAACAGTAAAAAATTTGGCTTTGGCTGTATGCGTCTGCCCATGAAGGATGGAAATATTGACTTTGAGGAATGCAACCGTATGGTAGATGCTTTCATGGAGGCAGGATTTACTTATTTTGATACGGCTAAGGGATATTTGGGCGGCTTAAGTGAAGTTGCCGTCAGGGAGTGCGTTGTAAAGCGTTATCCAAGGGAAAGCTTCACGCTTACCGACAAGCTGACCATGAATTTTTTTAACAGAGAATCCGATATCAGAAAGGTCTTTGAGGAACAGCTGGAAACCTGCGGGGTATCTTATTTTGATTATTACCTGATGCACGCGCAGGGGAAAGTCAATTATGAGAAATACAAAAAGTGTCGTGCGTATGAAGTGGCGCAGGAATTAAAGGCAGAGGGAAAGATCAAACACGTTGGCCTGTCATTCCATGATAATGCGGAATATTTAGATAGGATCTTGACAGAACACCCGGAGGTGGAGCTTGTACAGATTCAGCTTAACTATGTGGATTACGATGATCCCGGGGTGCAGAGCAGGAAATGTCTTGAGGTATGCGAAAAACATCATAAGCCGGTTGTGGTCATGGAGCCTGTGAAAGGCGGAAGTCTTGTAAATCTCCCGGCTGAAGCGGATCACATTTTGAAAGACTTAAACAGCGGCAATGCTGCGATCAAATACAGCAACGCCGGATTGGCAATCCGTTTTGCGGCAAGCTGTAAACAGGTATTCATGGTACTTTCGGGAATGAGCAGCTTAGAGCAGATGCAGGATAACATAGGTACTATGAAAGATTTTGAGCCGCTGAATGCGGCAGAATATGCTGCCATAGAAAAGGTATGTGAAATCTTTAAGGCGCAGAACTTGATTCCATGTACTGCCTGTCGATACTGTGTAGACGGTTGTCCGAAACAGCTCCTGATACCGGACCTGTTTGCGGATATGAATGCCAAGAAACAGCACCATGACTGGAATAGTGATTATTATTATAATCAGGTACATACGCAAGGGCATGGAAAGGCAAGCGACTGCATTAAATGCGGAAAATGTGAAAAATCATGTCCGCAGCATTTGGAGATAAGAACGCTTTTAGAGCAGGTTGCAGGTGTTTTTGAAAAATAGATTGAGAAAGCTGTCAAGAAAAAATACTTGACAGCTTTTTTTATTCTTGAGTTACGACTAATTTATATATGAGCAATTTAGATTGCATTTTGAATAATTCATATAACGATTGCATTTTTATGAATAGTAGAATAAAATATAGGAAATGATAAAATTAAGATAAAATATTGATAAGGAGTAAAGGCGTATGTTACAGATCAGACCTGTTTCGGATTTGAGAAATAAGTTTCCTGATATTGAGAAAATTGTAAATTCTGGAGAACCGGTATATCTGACAAAAAACGGATATGGAGCAATGGTGGTACTAAGCCTTGAGGAGTATTCAAAGTTGACGGATCGCGTGGAAATTGCACTGGATAAGGCTGACAGGCTTGCAGCAGAAAATGCTGAACGGATGAGCCATGAGGAAGTTTTCGGAAAGCTGCAGAGGAAAATAAATGCTCGATAAAAAGTACAGATTAACTTGTGTTTTCAGAAAAATTCAGATTGTGGATATGTACATGATAGGGTATAATAAATAAAAGGATAACAGAAGAAAATGCAGCCTAAAAGGTGGTGAATAGAAATAATTAAAAAGAGGGACTCTGATGGTAATAGAGATTTTAATTGATTCTTTAACAAATTGTCTTATCTGTGCTGAAACAGGGCAGGAATGTGATACAGAATATCGCCTTGTTACTAGAACAATCACGAAGCAGGATGCCGTCAAACTGAAAGCACAAGGCTGGAAATTTGATTGGAGTATTCCTCATCAGAATGGCTATGAGGTATATGAACTGCTTTTGGAAAACGATGATGAAGTGCAGGGAATGATAGCATTAAAACATATTCGTGACCAGTATTATACCCATGTAGATATTGTAGAAGCAGCACCGTTTAATGTGGGAAGTACCGGAAAGTATAAAGGAGTTGGAGCACATTTATTTGCTGTAGCATGCAAGCTTAGCTGGGATGCAGGAAATGAAGGCTATGTGCAATTTACAGCAAAGACGGATCTAGTGGATCATTATATGAAAATGCTGAATGCAAAACGGATTGATTGGCATACATTGTATATAGATTCCTATGGCGCAGTGGCATTGATAAATAAGTATTTTAAGGAGCGTGAATAACATGATTGTAGCGGAAAGAAAAGAAAAAGCTGTTATAGATAAATTCGACAGGTTTGGCGAAGCTATGCCGGATGGGAGATTGACAGCGCATTCTGAGGGAAAAGTATATCGATTGAGGGAAGCTATTCTTTTATCAAAGAAATTAGGAAGACCTTTGTCTCAAGAAGAAATGAAGCAGTTTGAAGTGTCATAAAAATGGTTGGAAGATAGGTGTTCAAGGCGGATAAAAACAATACAAAGAAAGCTGTCAAGAAAAAATACTTGACAGCTTTTTTTTTATCCTGTATGATAGCAAAGTGTGATGATGGGAGAGGGGCTGACCGTATGGAAAAAATCGTGGAACACGGCTTGTTGTATGATTTTTACGGAGAATTGCTGACCGCGCATCAGAGGCAGATTTATGAGGATGCGGTCTATCACGATATGTCCCTTACGGAAATCGCGGATATTCAGGGGATCAGCAGGCAGGGCGTGCATGATCTGATCCGCCGCTGTGACAAGATTCTGGAACAGTATGAGGAGCGGCTCGGGCTTGTGAAAAGATTTGCCCTGATCAAAGAAAAGGTATTGCGCATCGATGTGCTGGCAAAGGAACTGCTGGAGCAGGGAGAGTGCGATACGCTGAAGAAAGAGCCATCTGAGCAGAGCGGGAACGGCGCGACATCAGAACAGGGGAAACGTGAGGTACGGATGGCAGAGCGCGAAATGCAGGACGCACGGTCGGCATCGAAGGAAGCATCGGGCAGAAAAACAATAGCGGAACGGCTTGCCGCGATCCGAACGCTTTCCGGTGAGATTATGGAAGAACTGTAGCGGGGGAGACGGTAAATGGCATTTGAGAGTTTAACCGATAAACTGAGTAATATATTTAAGAACCTGAGAGGCAAGGGGCGTCTGACCGAGGAGGACGTCAAAACGGCGTTAAAGGAAGTCAAAATGGCGCTGCTCGAGGCCGATGTCAATTTTAAGGTTGTCAAGCAGTTCATATCCACGGTACAGGAACGCGCCGTCGGCAGCGACGTCCTAAACGGCTTAAATCCGGGGCAGACGGTCATTAAGATCGTCAATGAAGAAATGATCGCGCTCATGGGTTCTGAGACGACGCAGATCGCCTATCAGCCCGGAAAAGCGATCACGGTCATTATGATGAGCGGCTTGCAGGGTGCAGGAAAGACGACGGCAACGGCAAAGCTGGCGGGCAAGATGAAGCTGAAAGGCAAAAAGCCATTGCTTGTTGCGTGCGACATCTACCGTCCTGCAGCGATCAAACAGCTGCAGGTCAACGGAGAAAAGGTTCAGGTGGATGTGTTTTCCATGGGGGAGAATCATTCCCCTGTCAATATTGCGAAAGCGGCGATCGAACATGCGCAGAAAAACGGTCATGATGTGGTGATCTTAGATACCGCCGGACGGCTGCACATAGACGAAGACATGATGAAAGAGCTCCAGGAGATCAAGTCAAATGTAACAGTGCATCAAACCTTACTTGTTGTGGATGCAATGACAGGACAGGATGCGGTCAATGTTGCGAAGGAATTTGACGAGAAGGTCGGCGTTGACGGAATTATCTTGAGCAAGCTTGACGGCGATACGAGAGGCGGTGCGGCGCTGTCCGTAAAGGCAGTGACAGGCAAGCCGATCCTGTTTGTCGGAATGGGAGAGAAGCTGACCGATCTTGAGCAGTTTTATCCCGACCGCATGGCGAGCCGGATTCTTGGTATGGGCGATGTGCTTTCCCTGATCGAGAAAGCGCAGAACGAGATCGAGATTGATGAAGATAAATCAAAGAAAATGGCTTCCAATATGAAAAAAGGGAAGTTTGACTTTGAGGATTATCTGGAAAGCATGAAGCAGATGAAGAATATGGGCGGACTGTCCAGTATTCTTTCCATGCTGCCTGGCATGGGCGCAAAAATGGGAGATATAAGCTCCATGATCGACGATAAGCAGTTAAGTCAGTTTGAAGCGATCGTCCTTTCCATGACGCCGGAGGAGCGGCGCAGTCCTAAGCTGTTAAATCCGAGCAGAAAGCACAGGATCGCGCGGGGCGCGGGCGTGGATATTGCGATCGTCAACCGATTTATCAAGCAGTTTGAGCAGGGACAAAAAATGATGAAGCAGATGGGCGGTTTTTCAAAAAAGCGGCACGGCGGCTTCGGCGGATTAGGTGGTATGAGATTCCCGTTTTAACGAAAATAAGCGGAGTCCATCCTATAAATCGCGGCTGCGGATAAGATTATGCAGCCTCGGAAACAAAAAACAAACAGATACTTTGGAGGAAAAGAACATGGCAGTAAAGATCAGATTAAGAAGAATCGGACAGAAGAAGAGACCGCTTTACAGAATCGTGGTAGCTGATTCGAGAGTATCCAGAAACGGTAAGTGCATTGAGGAAATCGGCACTTATGATCCGAACACGGAGACGGCAACCGTAAAGGTGAATGAGGAGCTTGCAAAGAAATGGCTCGCAAACGGCGCGCAGCCGACCGAGACCGTTGCAAGACTGTTAAAGAATGCCGGCATCGAGAAGTAAGAATGCTTCAAGAAAACCCATTGTTTAACGGCGTGTGTCGTTTCGGAGGTGGATGATGAAAGAATTGGTAGAGGTAATTGCAAAAGCACTTGTTGATTATCCCGATGAGGTTGTTGTCACGGAAAAGGAGAACGGCAGAAATGTGACCGTTGAACTCCATGTCGCGCCTGCCGATATGGGTAAAGTTATCGGTAAACAGGGAAGAATCGCAAAGGCGATCCGATCTGTGGTAAAAGCGGCATCTTCAAAAGATAATAAACGTGTGGATGTAGAAATTGTATGAAAAAGAGTTCCGGCAGGGAACTTTATGGAAAAATTCGCTTAGCGGATTCTTCTTGACATGAGGAGTATGATTTTAAGAGGAAAACAGCGGTCTTATCGAAATGACCGCTGTTTTATCTTAAAATGCGGTAATTGGGAAAAAAGATGTGAGGGAGCGGCAGGATGGAAGACGCAAGGGAAGAATTATTCAGAGTGGGCTGCGTTGCGACGACGCACGGCATAGGCGGGGAAGTGAAAGTGTACCCGACGACGGATGAGCCGCAGCGCTATAAGAAATACAAGGAAGTTCTGCTGAAGGATCCGCAGGAACGCCGGGAAGGCCGGTGCATGCACATTGAGGGCGTGAAATTTTTCAAGCAGATGGTTATTGTGAAATTCAAAGAATGTAAAACGATAGAGGATGCGGAGCTGTTGCGCGGCGCGGAACTGTATGTACCGAGAGAAAAAGCGGTTCCGCTAAAGGAGAACGAATATTATATTTCCGATCTGATCGGTATACAGGTGGAAAGCGACGAAGGCATCCTTCTCGGCGTGCTGGACGATGTGATGCAGACCGGCGCCAATGATGTTTATGTTGTAAAACAGGCAGACGGAAAAGAAATTCTTCTTCCGGCGATCAAAGAATGCGTGAAACTTGTGGATGTCAAAGAGCGGCATATGACCGTGCATTTGATGCCGGGGCTTATGGATACATGAAAAGGAACAAATAAATGGACTTTCATATCATGACATTGTTTCCCGATATGGTGCGCGACGGGCTGAATACAAGCATTTTAGCGCGCGCGGCGCAGCGGGAGCTGATTTCGATCAATACCTATAATATCCGTGATTACACGATGGACAAGCATAAAAAGGTGGATGATTACACCTATGGAGGCGGTGCGGGCATGCTCATGCAGGCACAGCCTGTTTATGATTGCTATGCGGCGATCACCGCGGCGCAAAAGACCAGACAGCGCATCCGCACGATCTATGTGACGCCGCAGGGCAAATGCTTTCATCAGGAGATGGCAAGGGAGCTTGCGAGTGAGGAACAGCTTATTTTTTTGTGCGGGCATTATGAGGGCGTGGATGAGCGCGTGCTGGAGGAAATCGTTACCGATTATATTTCGATCGGCGATTATGTGTTGACGGGCGGCGAGCTTGCGGCGATGGTGATGGTGGATGCGATCGCGCGTCTGGTGCCGGGCGTGTTAAATAATCATGATTCTGCGGAAACGGAATCGTTTACCGATCATCTTTTGGAATATCCGCAGTATTCCCGACCGGAGGTATGGCATGACAGGCGCGTGCCGGAAATCCTGTTAAGCGGCGATCACGCGAAGGTGGACGCATGGCGATTAGAGCAGTCTATCGCCCGGACAAAGGAGCGAAGACCGGATCTGTACGAGCGCTACATGGCAGAGCATCCCGCAAAGGAAAAATGAAAGTGCATGTTGCGGCGTATGAAAATGAGCCGATACAATAGAAAATCACGACTGAGAGCGGCAGGAGAACTGTTATGACATTCGAAGAAGAATATAGGAGCTTTTGGACGGAATTTGGTAAAAGCAAGAAGATGGTTTTATCAACTTCCTATCATGATGTTGTCACATCAAGAACAATGAGTGTTGTTTCTTTAGGCGGAATGCTGTATTTCCAAACGGACAAAACATTTCGGAAGTATGAACAGCTTACCAATAATCCCAATGTTGCACTTTGTATTGATAACATTCAAATAGAGGGACAATGCATAGAGGTCGGGAATCCGATTGATCATGAGGATTTTTGTATCGCATATAAAGCAGCTTTTGCGGACTCTTTTCATAGATATACCATGTTGAAAAAGGAACGGTTATTTACGGTGACGCCGACTTTTATTGAGCGATGGATTTACTTGAATGGTGCTCCCTATATGCAGATCTTTGATGTGAAAAATAAGAGATATTTGTTGAAGCAATATTTGGGGGAATAATGAAGAGGATACTTAAAAAGCATATGAGATTAATTATTTTTTAATATGAAATGATTTAGCCGATTGCGAAACGCAATGAATGATATTTATGCTTGTGTAAAATATACAGTTCCATAAGCAGGCACTATAAATGAATTTCTTTGAAATTCATTTTAACGCCGGTACTTACATGCGGTATTTTCGCATGTTATGTACCGCTGCGTTTGAATTGTAGCGAGAGCGTGCCTGCGTTGGATTGTATATTTTGCACAGTTGCACAACCTTAATCATGCGTTTCGCAATCGCCTAATATGAAATGATTAGCATGGAGGAGATCACAATGCTTACGAGGGAACAGAATATGTTTTTGGCGAAGAAGACGTTTGTCGAATTGGTCTATAATACAGCGTATATAGAGGGTTGCAATGTAACATTTCCGCAGACGCAGACCATTATAGACGGTGCGGTGGTAAACGGAGTGGCGGTTGATGATATTCAGACAGTTCTTAATCTGCGGGATGCATGGAAATATTGTATAGAAAATATAGACATCACAATAGATTTGGATTATATATGCAAAATAAATGAATTTGTTTCAAGAAATGAAAGCCTGCAATGGGGAGTTTTGAGAAATGGGAAAGTCGGAGTTGGCGATTTTATCCCCACCATTCCGATTAAGGAGAAAGTATTAAAGCAAATTGACAGGATGAATGCAATAGAAGATTCAGAGGAAAGAGCTTTCGAATTTTTTTCATATATTTGTAAACAACAGCTTTTTTGGGATGGGAATAAAAGAACAGCGACAATTGTTGCTAGTAAGATCTTGATTGAATCAGGAAATGGTGTTTTAACGATTGGAAAAGATCATGCGGAAGAATTTAATATCACATTAAATAATTGGTATTTGAAAGATGAATTAAAGCCGCTTAAGGATTGTTTGAAGAAATGCATAAAAACATTGGAAATAGAAACGAATGAGAACCACTGATGGGTACCATGCAAAAAACACTTGCATTCGCATCCATGTTATGGTAAACTATGCACGTTGCAATAAAAAGATGGTCCTCTGTTACGCATAAGTATTAAGAACATCCAGTATATCGTAAGGAGATAGAGAAATGAACAACATGATCAAGGAAATCGAAGACGAGCAGTTAAAGAAAGAGGTTCCGCAGTTCAATGTCGGCGACACGGTACGTGTATACGGCAAGATCAAAGAGGGTAACCGCGAAAGAATTCAGATTTTTGAGGGAACGGTTTTAAAGAAGCAGGGCGGCAGCAACCGCGCAACCTTTACCGTGCGCAAGAACTCTAACGGAATCGGCGTAGAGAAGACATGGCCGCTGCATTCCCCGAACGTGGAGAAGGTAGAAGTAGTCCGCACCGGTAAGGTAAGAAGAGCGAAACTGAATTACTTAAGAAACCGTGTCGGCAAGAAGGCAAAGGTAAAAGAGCTTGTAAAATAAAAAGCGGTGGATCAGGAGGGACAGATACATTGGTATCCGTCCCTTTTTCAACTTATAGAAAATTTCGCAGTACTGGAAGAATCGCGAAAGCGATTCTTCGAAAGAACGCTACGCGTTCTTTTATTGGTGTAAGGAAAAAGAGCATGGCAAGAAAAAAGGGATTGCATTTTTATCAGAAAAAGAAAAAATTGAATAAATCTGTACTGCGGGAGTGCGCCACCGTGGCGTTCTGTATGGCAGTTGCCGTTTTCCTTGCGTTTGTGATCATATACTGTATCGGTATTAAAACGAGCGTGATCGGGGATTCCATGAGTCCGACGTTGACAAACGGGCAGGAGATCCTGATCAATCAACTGGTGTATACGGTATCTTCGCCCAAGCGCGGCGATGTGATCGTTTTTTTACCAAACGGAAATCAAAACGCGCATTACTACGTGAAGCGGGTTGTCGGGCTTCCGGGAGAGACCGTCCAAATACGAAACGGACAGGTTTACATTAACGGGGAGCGCTACAATGGCGTGGAGTACGACAAAATCTCCGATGCGGGGATTGCGGAATACCCTGTCACACTTGAAAAAAACGAGTATTTCGTGCTGGGTGACAATGTGAACAGCAGTGAGGACAGCCGGTCGGCCAATATCGGTGTCGTGCATGGCGATGACATAATCGGAAAGGCTTGGTTTCACATGAAGGGCGCTTATGAGGGCATGGGATTTATCGAATAGAGGTGTAGGAAGATGAACGTACAATGGTATCCCGGTCATATGACGAAGGCAAAGCGTATGATGCAGGAGGATATGAAGCTGATCGATCTGGTGATCGAACTGGTTGACGCGCGCATCCCGTATAGCAGCCGTAATCCTGACATTGATTCGCTCGCGGGCAATAAATCGCGCGTACTTCTGCTGAATAAAGCGGATCTTGCCGATGATAAAAAAAATAAGCTGTGGGCGCAGTATTACCGTGAAAAAGGATGCTTCGTACTGGAGATCAACAGCAAAACAAGGAGCGGTATGAAGCAGCTTTCCCTGCTTGTCAGGGAAGCCTGTCAGGAAAAAATCGAACGCGACCGGCGCAGGGGAATCAAAAACCGCCCGATCCGCGCAATGGTAGCCGGCATTCCGAATGTCGGAAAGTCCACGTTCATTAATACTTTTGTCGGTCAAAGCTGTACGAAGACGGGCAATCGTCCGGGTGTGACAAAGGGAAAACAGTGGATCAGGGTCAATAAGGAGCTGGAGCTTTTGGATACACCGGGTATTTTGTGGCCGAAATTTGAAGATCCGCTTGTGGGACAACATCTTGCCTTCATCGGCTCGATCAATGATGAGATCTTACAGACGGAGGAGCTTGCGCTTTCTCTGATTTCGCTGTTACAAAAAATATATCCGCAGGCATTACAGGATCGTTATCAGCTTGCGGGAGAGCAGGAGGCGCCTGTCGTGCTGGAAGAACTCTGTAAACGGCGGGGATGCTATAAAAAAGGAATGGAGCCGGATTATTATAAAGCGGCGGGCTTGCTGTTGGATGAGTTCAGAAATGGGCAGCTGGGGAAAATGACACTTGAAATTCCTATGGAATCATTTTAATATAGGAATAAGGGCACTTGCTATTTTGATAAGGGGTAAAGCAGAGAGGTCTGTGAAAAAAAATATGGGAATTGACGACAGAGAAATGGCAAAGAAAAGAAAAGACAGGAAAAAACAGCAGGCGGAGGAAGACGAAAAGCGAATGACGCTCGGACAGGAAATCCTGCAAATGAGTATTTATCTGCTGATCGTTCTATGTGTGACGTTTCTGTTGATCCATTACGTCGGACAGCGCACCCGCGTACAGGGAGACAGCATGCGCCCGACACTGCATGACGGCGATAACCTGATTGTGGATAAGCTTTCTTATCGGTTCGTTGAACCACAGCGGTTTGACATCATCGTTTTCCCTTATGAGCATAGGGAAAAAACGTATTATATCAAACGGATCATTGGTTTGCCGGGCGAACGTGTGCGCATTGATCAGGAAGGGACGATCTATATTAACGGCGAGGTTCTGCAGGAGGATTACGGCGCGGAAGTGATGATAAGTCCGGGACGTGCGGTGGCGGAGATTACACTTGGCAAGGATGAATATTTTGTACTTGGGGATAACCGCAACAACAGCTCTGACAGCAGGGATCCATCCGTTGGAAATATTCATCGCGACCGGATCATCGGGAAGGCATGGATCCGTATCTGGCCGCTTTCTGATTTCGGATTTTTAAAGCATCAATAGAATCGCTTTCTTTTGCATTTCGGAGGGAAGGGCATGGATACGATCGGAGAGATAAAAGAACAGTTACAGGCATCCGCAATCGCAGAGCTGCCCGCTTTTATCAAGGAGCATGAGGGTGATACCAGAAAAAGTGTGCAGGATCTTGTCAGAAAAGCGCACAGAGAGATGGAGGCGTATGAAAAGGAATGCGCCCGTATGGAAGCCATGTTTTCTTATGAGCGAAAATATGCGGAATACACCTATATCTGCGGGATTGACGAGGTAGGGCGCGGACCGCTTGCGGGACCGGTCGTGGCGGGGGCAGTCATTCTGCCGAAGAATTGCGGTTTGTTATATCTCAATGATTCCAAGCAGCTGCCGGCAAAAAAACGGGAAGAACTGTATCCGCAGATCATGGAACAGGCAGTCGCAGTCGGAATCGGGCTTGTCGCGCCTGAACGGATCGACGAGATCAATATTTTACAGGCGACTTATGAGGCGATGCGCGAGGCTGTCGGCAAGCTGAGCGTAAAACCTGATTTATTATTAAACGATGCCGTGACGATTCCTGAGATAACGATCCGTCAGGTACCGATCATCAAGGGAGATGCCAAGAGCGCTTCCATCGCGGCGGCGAGTATCGTCGCGAAGGTGACGAGAGACCGCCTGATGGTGCAGTATAACGAACAGTATCCCCAATACGGATTTGCGTCAAATATGGGTTATGGTGCCGCGGCGCATATCGAGGCGTTAAAAAAATACGGAGCGACGCCGATCCATCGGAGAACCTTTATCAAAAACTTTGTGGGATAGGACACAGGATAAAGAAATCTGATACCAAGGGTTCAGAGCATGCATAATAGGGAAATGTAGGATAGAAAACAAGAAAAACAGAGAATGAAAAGCATAAATCATCAAACAGGAAGGAGGGGATGGGCATATGAGCGTGAACCTGTCCGATTATGTGGGCGGTAAGAGCACTGTCAGTCAGACAGCCGGTGTGCGCGGTACGGATGTATCCGGCTCATCAAACCGGAATGTGCCGGAGCTGAACCTAAAGGCGGGAGAACAGCTTCGCGGCACCGTGATCGAAGCGGACGCAGGCAAGGTCACGATCGAAACAAAGGATCATGGCGTGTTCATGGCGCGTTTGGAAAACGGAATGCAGGTGAATAAGGGTGACGTGCTGGATTTTGAGGTGCGCGGCATGCAGGGAAGGCAGATCACGCTCACTCCTCTTTATTCCAATATGAGCGTGGATTCCAGTGCGGTGAAGGCATTACAGGCGGCGGCTCTGCCTGTAACGGACGCGCATGTGCGGATGGTAAACGAAATGATGAGTCAGGGCATGGGGATTGACAGACAATCCCTTCATGGCATGGCAGGACTGGTCGGACAATATCAGACAGCATCCCCGGAATTGCTCGTACAGATGAAACAGCTCGGCATCCCGATTTCCAATGACAGTGTCATGCAGATGGAGAGTTACCGGAATAATACGGCGCAGATTGTAAACGGCTTTGGAGAAGTCGGAGAACAGATACACGGACTGATGCGGGAGATGGCGGCAAACGGAGAGTATGAAGCGCTTGGCAGGCTTTTTACTGAAGCGGCGAAGCTGTTTGCGGAGGGAGAACTTGCGGAAGGGCTGACCGGACGTGTGCCGGACGGCGCAGCCGGTCAAACGGCGGACGGCATGCAGGACGGAGTGGTACGCCTCGTCACGGACGGCAGTGTGAACGGGGAGACCGGGATGCAGGCGGACAAAGAAGCCGCACCGGGAACGGAAAACAGCATACATACCCCGGCGGCAGACAGCATGCAGGATGGCGTCGTGCGCCTTGTTTCAGATGGCGGTATACCAAAAGAGACCGGGATACAGCCTGACGGCACAGCCGCAGCGGAGGCGGAAAGCGGGGCGCAGAGAACCGTGGACAATCCGAAAGAAGGCATGTCGCGTCTGATGGCGGATGGCAGCATGGTGGGAAATGGCGGCACGCGGCCGGATGGTGTGAACGGGACGGAAACGGGAGAGTACACGCAGAAGACAGCCGCGGAGAGCCCGAACCGGGACGGATCATCTGTCTCGGACAGCAGCGTATCCGGAGAAGGCGGCGTACGTACGGATGGTCAGCAGGATCTGTTTTCCGCATTTATGAAAAGCCTTTCGGACGCGTATGCAAAGCAGGGACAAAACCCGCAGTTCTACCGCGGTGTGGGACAGGAATTAGCGAGGCTGTTAGAGGAATCGCAGTTTCGGACATCTTTTCAAAACGCCATGGTCAAAAAATGGCTTTTAACGCCGCAGGAGACGGCTTCCAAGGAACAGGTGCAGGAGTTGTATGAAACGGTGCTGCGCCAGACAGGGCAGTTAAAGCAGCTTCTTGCGGATGCGGGCAGACAGGATTCTCCCGCCATGAAGAGCCTTCAGAATATGGAGCGGGATGTGGAGTTCTTAAATGAGCTGAACCAGAACTTTGCGTATGTGCAGCTTCCGCTCAAAATGAGCGGACAGCATGCGAACGGCGATCTGTATGTCTACACGAATAAAAAGGGATTTGCGGGCAGGGACGGCGCGGTGACGGCGTTTCTGCATCTTGGCATGGATCACCTTGGCGATATGGATATTTATGTCGCGCTGCAAAATCAGAAGGTGAGTACAAAATTTTATTTAGAGGATGACTCCGTCATTGATTTTTTGGAAGCGCACATGGATGAGCTTGACAAGCGGCTTGCCGGAAAAGGCTATGTCATGAAAGCGGAGCTTCTTCGCAAAGATCACGAGGACAGCGGAAATGTGTTCGATCAGATGCTGAAGGACAGTAAGAACGCGGGGGCGGCGCCGCCGATCCTGTTAAGCAGGCAGTCTTTTGACGCACGGGCATAAGGGGTAAAAATGAACCGGATCAGTGATGAACAGCTCGGAAATGAAAAAATCGGGAAGCTGATGCTGCAAATGGCAATACCGTCCATTGTTGCGCAGACCGTCAATATTTTATACAGTATCATCGACAGAATTTATATCGGGCATATCGAGGGAATCGGAACGAACGCGCTTACGGGCGTTGGACTGACCTTGCCGATCATCACATTAGTGTCGGCGTTTTCCGCGTTTGTCGGGGCGGGCGGCGCGCCCCTTGCCGCGATCTTTATGGGAAAAGGAGACAAAAAGCGGGCGGAGCAGATTTTGGGCTGCGGCATCTTTATGCTTGGGATGTTCACCGTCGCGCTCATGGTATTTTTTTATTTGTTTAAGATCCCGCTGCTCTACATGTTTGGAGCATCGGATCAAACAATCGGCTTTGCAAACCGCTATTTGTCGTTTTACCTGATCGGCACGCTCATGGTGCAGCTTTCGCTCGGCTTAAATCCGTTCATCATCAGTCAGGGGCAGGCGCGCGTCGGCATGCTGACGATTCTGATCGGCGCGGCGGTAAACATTGTGCTTGATCCGATCTTTATCTTTGTGCTGCATATGGACGTGCAGGGCGCGGCGATCGCTACGGTGATCTCGCAGACTGTCAGCGCCGTGTGGATCTGCTTATTTCTGTCGGGAAAGCGTTCGTCCATCCGTATCCGCAGGGAATATATCAGACCGGATGGAAAAAACGGACGTATCATTTTTTCACTTGGTATCTCGCCGTTTATCATGCGTTCGACGGAAAGTCTCATCAGCATTGTCATGAACCGCGGACTTCAGGATTACGGAGGCGATCTCTATGTTGGATCGCTGACGATCATGCAGAGTCTGATGCAGTTTATCAGTGCGCCGATCGCTGGCTTTACGCAGGGGGTTCAGCCGATCATCAGCTACAATTACGGCGCGGGCAGCTTTGATCGTGTGAAAAAAGCATACCGTGCCATGATCGGGATCGTGGTCGGATACGGTTTTGTGAGTACGGCGGTCGTCATGCTGTTCCCGACGGTATTTGCAGGATTTTTTGCGAAGGATGCGGAGCTGATCGCCCTGACGGGAAGGGTCATTCCGATTTTTCTGTGCGGTATGCTCATTTTCGGGTTACAGCAGGGAATCCAGCCGACATTTCTGGCAACGGGCCAGGCGAAGATCTCACTGTTTTTAGCGATGCTGCGAAAAGTGATCCTGCTTGTGCCGCTCGCACTCATTCTGCCGCATTTTATCGGCGTGTGGGGTGTCTACATCGCAGAACCGATTTCCGATATCGTATCGGCAGTGACGGCAGGAATTTTATTTCTTGCCAATATCAGAAAAATACTCTCCAAAGAGAGTGTAGATAAAATACAATAATACAAGATGGGTATGAAAAAAGACCTGAAAAGGAGGAATTATGGCAGATTTTCGAGCAGCGGCAGTATTCAGCGACCACATGGTATTACAGAGAGATAAGAAGATCGCGGTGTTTGGCGAGGGCGTGGACAAAGAGCGTGTGACGGTTACGTTGGAGAGGGACGGGGAGAAAGTATCGGTAAGCGGCGTTGTATCGGATGGACGCTGGAAAGTGATGCTGCCTCCGCAAAAGGCGGTAAGCGGCGCGGAGATGACCGTATACTGCGGAACGAAGAAACTGCGGTTTGTAGATATTGCGATCGGTGAGGTATGGCTTGCGGGCGGACAGTCCAATATGGAGCTGGAGCTCCAAAACGCGTATGAGGGCGCGCAGGCGCTTGCAGAGGACGGCGCGTTGAACGATCAGGCAGGACCGAACGTGCGGTATTATTACACGCAGAAGATCGGTTATATGGACGATGCGTTTTTTGAGCAGGAAAAAAAGACATGCTGGGGCTGCTTCGGGGACGGCAGTGAAAAATACTGGTCGGCAGTCGGTTATTTTTTCGCGAAAAAACTTGCAAAAGATCTCGGCGTGACGGTCGGCGTGATCGGCTGCAACTGGGGCGGTACGAGCGCGAGCACGTGGATGGACAGGGAAAGTCTTTTAGAGGACAGCGACCTGCGCTCCTATGTGGATGAATATGAAGCTGCCATCGCGGGAAAGAGCACAGAGGAGCAGATTCGGGAATACGACGAATATGAGGCATACCATACGGAGTGGAGTAAAAAGGCGGAGGAGCTTGCAAAGACCGATCCGATGCTTCCGTGGGACGAGGTGGTCGCACGCTGCGGAGAATGCCGCTGGCCGGGACCGATGAACTGCAAGAACCCGTTCCGGCCTGCAGGATTATATGAGAGTATGGTAAAGCGGGTTGCACCATATACGCTGCGCGGTGTAATATGGTATCAGGGTGAGAGCGATGAGCATAAGCCGCGCATGTATGAAAAGCTGTTTACGAAAATGATCGGCGTATGGCGCAGAGAGTGGAATGATATTCTCCTGCCGTTTCTATTTGTGCAGCTCCCGATGCACCGTTATGAGCAGGATGCGGATTTTAAAAACTGGCCGCTTATCAGGGAAGCGCAGTACCGTGTGTTCCGCACCGTGAAAAATACGGGAATCGCCGTAGCGGCAGAGTTTTCCGAGTGGTCGGAAATTCATCCGCGCAGAAAGCGTGTGGTCGGAGAACGTCTGGCAGATCAGGCGAAGTGTCATGTGTATAACAGGATGCTCGCGCGGGATGCGTTCGGACCGATCTACCGTGAACATATTGTGCATGACGCACAGGGGACAGGAGGCTGCGGAAAAATCGAATTGCAGTTCGCTTGCGCGCATGGCGGTTTCACGGTAGTAGACAGACCGTTTGTGGAAAAACAGCTATTGGAAGAGGAAGGAATCGTCGTGATGCCGAGGAGGCGGGGGAAACAGCCTGTGCCGGCAGAAGGTTCAACGGAAGCACGCGAGCAGATGGAAGCGCCCGACTTAACGCCGGAGGAGAAGCGATCGGACGGTTTTGAGATTGCGGGTGCGGATAAGCGGTTTGTCCCTGCACGGTACAAGGTGGACGGAGAGAAGATCTTTGTGTGGTCGGAGCAGGTATCCGAGCCGTTGTATGTGCGCTATCTGTGGACAAACTATCGGATTCCGCATATTTTCGGTACGCATACCGGGATTCCGCTCATGCCGTTTCGGACGGATTTTGATGACGAGATTGAAAGGACAGCGGTGGGAAGCGCGCAGGTTCAGCAGGTGATGGAACTTTAGATTGCCATGGGTTGTTGGCGGCATGGATGATTAGTATAAATAAGGAGTCAGGTATGGAACGGGTAGGCATTGTGATCTGCAATTACAATAAGGCAGATATGGTGTGCGAATGCATTCAGACCGTGTTGGAATCAAAGTATACGGATTATCGGATCTATGTGGTGGATAACGCCTCCTCGGACGATTCCGTGAAGCGGGTGCGCGTACGTTTTGATGGGCAGGTCACGCTGCTCGTGAATGAAAAAAACCTTGGCGGATCGGGCGGATTTAACACGGGTATCCGCAGGGCGCTTGAGACCGGGCACGAATATGTGTGGTGTCTGGACAATGATGTGTTGGTGGACGAAGGTGCGCTCGGGGTGCTTGTGGAGTTTTTGGACGCGCATCCCGACTGCGGTATGGCGGGTTCGCGTGTCGATCATATGGAAGCGCCCGAATATGTGCAGCAGTACGGCATCATTGTAGATTTTGATGAGTTCTGCGTAGAAGCAAAATACCTGAATCATCTGGAGGACGGCACAATGCCGGATGTGGTCTATTCCGACGCGGTCGCGGCATGCTCCGTGCTTGTACGAAGCAGCCTGATCAGAGAGATCGGGCTGATGCCGGAGGACAATTTCCTTTACTGGGATGACACGGAATGGGGATGGCGCTGCAACCTGGCGGGCTATCGTGTCGCCTCCTGCGGAAAAAGCATTGTGCTGCATGCCATGGGAGCCAAAAAGGAGACGGTCAATACGTTTCCGACCTATTACGCGTGGCGGAACTGGGTTGATTTTTTTGCCAGATATACACCGGAAGAAAAGCTGGAGCGCATGTATGTGAGCTTTTTGGATGCGCTGTTTGACATGCAGTATGAGGGGCTTTATAACGGGACGGAAAACCGCGCAAAAACGACGATGGCGGCATTTGACGATGCGTTGCACGGCATTCGCGGAGAAGCCGGAGAAGACCGCATTTTTGAATTGGAGCCAAAGAAAGACCGCCTTGCGGAGCTGATCGCGGCACAGAAAAAAGCACGCGGCGAGATCGGGCGGATCGTGATAGAGGAAAACGGCTTTGCCGCGCAGGCGCAGCTGTTAAAAGAGCAGCTGCATGCGCTTTGCCCGCAGGCGGAATTTGTCGATAAGCCCGATGGAAAATCGCTCTGCTTTGCCATGTGTCAGTTCCTTTTTACGCAGGGGGATGTGAGTCTGCAAAAATACTATGTGGACTGTCAGGGAAATCTCTTAGCAACAGAGGAAGACGCGCTGTTGATCATTAATTATGCCTACAGTAAGCGCGCATTCCGCTATACGATGCTGCCGCTGTTTCGGCGCAGCGTACAGAAGCTTAGAAAGACGGCGGCTGACCGCCGTACTGAAATAACGGAAAGGGACAAATGAACATGAGCAGAAAGCATAAAGAAGGGGAGATCACCTGTCCGATCTACGGAAAGGTGATCGAGGAACGCTATTGCATGGAGGAATGCCTGCTAAACGACTGCGGCATGCTGATGCGGAATCATGCCGCGGAGGAACGTGGGGAGCATGCGCCGGATAAGAGGGGCTAGCGGGCGGGTATATCATTTGGTGTCCGTGTGTTGCCGGTTCGGTCAGACATGCCACTCCGCAGCCTGTCTGCGGTAGTCTGCAGCCGGTTCGGAAAGTCCGACGGCTTCAAATACGCGGGCGAGCGCCAAAAGCGCCTCGTCACCGCCTAAATGGATATTACAGATCGGCGTTGTCTCAAAGGCGGCATTATAATACCAGATATGCGCTTCATTGAAGTCACTGCATGCTTCATAATGAGCGCCGAGCTCCATGCAGATCTCACTACAGCTTCCGGAGACAACGGCCTTCATTGCATACTTAAAAAAGGATGCGACGTCATTTTTGACGCGGTAGGCGTGCGCGAGCACACAGCTGATCGTCAGAAGCTCCTCCGCGGAACGGTTATCCTCTGACAGAAGGCGCGTCATAATGGGAATGGCGTCGATAAAATGAGCGTCCGTCCCGGAGATGAACAGCTCCTTTGCATACATGGAGAGTAGACGTTTCGGCATAGAGGGAGCGTCCGGCGTATCGTAGGTTTTCCGAAAAATTTGCAGATCACGGTCGGTATGACTGTCATGCGGCTTGTGCAGGATGCGGATGTCGCTGTCAAATACGACCGGTTCCGTCACGACCGTCTCATGGATCGGACCGTCAAAATAGAAGCCGCGCAGGCGTTTATATAGCTTGGGACGGTATTCCTCATCATAATTGTACGCGGTATTGTAATTGAGCTGTCCCGCGTATTTCATCTGTACGATGTCGATCTCAGGGAGCATCGCCTGCTTTAAGTCGCGGAAACGGGCGCGGTTTTCCTCATCGAGCACCTCGTCCGCATCGGCGCAGTAAATATAGTCCATACCGGCCTTGGAAAAAGAAAAATTACGCGCCGCCGCAAAATCATCGTTCCACACATAATCATAAATCTTGTCCGTGTAAGCCGCGGCAATTTCTTTTGTCCGGTCGTCAGAGCCGGTGTCCACAATGATGATCTCGTCCATCAAATCCTTCAGACTGTCCAGACAGCGCGCAAGGAGCGCTTCTTCATTTTTTACTATCATACATAAACTGATCGTGATCATAAAAAACCTCCCTGATATAACTCCAGTTTACACCCAAGCGGGTGGAATGGCTACCCTTTTTTGAATGATAGGAAAATTCGGACACGGGATTGGCGCGTGTTGAAAAATAACAGCAATGGGACTATAATTACGATAGGATGCAGAACAGAGAAAACGGTTTGAAACGGAGGAGATGGATATGCGATATCGGATCGGCATTGACTTAGGCGGAACGAACATCAAGGCGGGAATCGTCAATGATGAAAATGAAATTCGTTGGGAGAAGCAGATACCGACCCATGCCGAACGTCCGGCACAGGAAGTCATCCGTGATATGGCGGAGCTTGTGAACAGGCTGCTGTGGGAGTATGAAATGGAGAAGTCGCAGATCGCGGGCGTCGGCATCGGTTCGCCGGGAACCGTTGACGCAAAGACAGGCGTTGTGGTCTATTCCAATAATTTTGGGTGGGAAAACGTCCCGCTCGGCGAAAGCTTGAAGAAGGAGCTGAAGCTGCCCGTGCGTATTTCCAATGATGCGAACTGTGCGGCGCTCGGAGAGGTAAAGGCGGGTGCGGCGCGCACGTATGCAAACTGTGTGCTGATCACGCTCGGTACGGGCGTCGGAAGCGGCATTGTGATAGACGGACGTATTTTTGAAGGCGCGCATGCGGGCGGCGCGGAATTAGGACATACCATGCTTGTGCAGGACGGAGAAGCGTGTACCTGCGGAAGGCGGGGGTGTCTGGAGGCCTATGCCTCGGCGACAGCGTTAATACGCGATACCCGCCGCGCAGCAGAGGAGCATCCCGATTCCCTGTTATGGAGCAGGTGCGGGGGAGACCTGAAAAATGTGGACGGCAGGACGGTGTTTGATGCGGCGAAGGAAGGGGATGCCTGTGCGCAGGCGGTTGTGGAGCGTTACATCCGCTGTCTTGGAGACGGGATCGTGAATGCAGTCAACCTGTTTCGACCGGACATTGTACTGCTCGGCGGCGGAATCTGTAAGCAGGGAGAAGTTCTGACAAAGCCGCTTTCCGAGCATGTCAGACAGCACTGCTTCGGAGGAGAAAAAAGCTTTATCCCGAAGATCGGAATCGCGCAATTGGAAAATTCTGCGGGCATTTTGGGCGCGGCGGCATTGATCGAAGCGTAAAAAATCCCGTATATTTAGTGAAAAAAAGAAAAAAATAATGATTTAAAACGGTTTGGGGACAGTTTCCAACAATAGTGACTGGACAAATACGATGATTTATGATATTATGTTTGCGTTGTAATAAAATTGTAACAATTGTTACAGGAAATTACACACGCACCCGTAGTCTAATGGATAGAACGAAGGCCTCCGACGCCTTTAATGCAGGTTCGATTCCTGTCGGGTGCATTTTACTTTTACAGGGTTATATGTGGCTGAGAAGGCAGTTACGGTAAGGAGTAAAGGGAATGGAAGAAAATACCATGAACAAGAACGGCGCGGAAGAAAGTCAATCCGTGCCGGACAGACAAGGGGGAGAACCGGTTTCCGAGGGTGGAAAGGAATCAACAGATCGGGAACAGACGGTTTCAGCAGCGGAAGAACAACGCGCCAGGTCCCGCAGCACAAGTCAGCCGGAATCAGAGCAGAGAACAGGAAGACGCCGCGTCAGTCAGACAGGAGACAGCCAGAGAGCGACAGGCGCAAGAGCGGCGCGATCCCGGACAAGTCAGTCTGACAGCGGGAAGAGAGCGGAAGGCCGCAGAGCCGACCGGACAGGCGGAGCGGGAAGCCGCAGAGCCAGCGGGACAACGGGAGGCGGACGGACGGAGGTCCGCAGAGTCGGTCGAAGCGCCGCAGAGGAAAGAACGGAAAGTCGCAAAGCCGTCCGGAAGACGGAGGGCGGACAGATGGAGGTTCGTAAAGTCAGTCGGACGGCCGAAGAGGAAAGCCGCAGGGTGAGTCAGGCGGACGGGCAGGATGTGGCAAGGCAGGCAAGACCGGTTCGTGCTGCTTCTTTGGAGAGAGAGGAGCGCAGGGAAAGAGCGCGCGAAGCACAGGCGGGGAAATTCGGACTCGGGCACAAAAAAACAAGACGTTCGGCAATTGTATACTTGTTTGAAGATATTGCGGAAGGATTTGTACGTGCAAAGAATTGGTGCGTCAAAAATTACAGGACGTCCATTCCTGCCGCGATCTGTCTGGTGCTGGTCATTGTCGTGGCCTGCATTTTGGTACGCAATTTCAGAACGCAGCCGACGCCGGTTTCCGGAAATACGGAAGATATGGTACCGGAGTATCCGTTAGAGCAGGATGCACATGAAGAAGTAAACAGCTTCTTTCAGAGATACTATGAAGCAATCGGATACGGCGACGTGGAAACGTATGCGTCCATGAGAAGCTACACGGACGACGAAGAACGCGTCAGAATCCAGAAAAAAGCGAATTATATCGACTATTATCAGAACTTAAGCTGTTATACAAAACCGGGTCCCGTGGATAATTCCTATCTTGTCTATGTCTATTATGAGGTGAAGTTTAGTGGAATCCATACGCCGGCTCCGGGACTTAACACATTTTTCCTGTGTACCAACGATGCGGGAGAACTGTATGTCTTTTCAGATAAACTGGATCGGAATGTAAAAGATTACATGCGCAGGATCACCACGCAGCAGGATGTGAAAGATTTATTTAACCGAGTAAAGGTGACCTATGACGATACGGTAGCCTCAGATAAAGAGCTGGAGGAGTTTCTTTCTACGCTTGCGCAGAACCTGAAAGATGAAGTAACATTAGCGTTGAGTGAACTGGAAGCGGAAAACCAGATCGAAGAAAACGGGGATGGAAATGACGGAGAGGGAGAGGCAGAGCCGACCCCGACACCGGAGGAGCCGGAACCGACTCCGGAAGTGGAACCGGAGCCTCAGACCGATATGGTTATGACAACGAACAGAGTCAATGTGCGAAGCTCCGCAAGCCCGGAAGCAACAAAGCTCGGAACGGTAAATGCGGGAACGCGGTTTACCAGATATGAGAGCTTGGAAAACGGCTGGAGCCGGATTGATTATGAGGGCAGTGAGGCGTATATCAAGACGGAATTTTTGCAGGTGATCGAGGAGACGATCGGTAAGGTGAAAGCCCTTAACAGTGTGAATATCCGCGCGTCTGCCAGTGAGGATGCGACAAAGCTCGGAACAGTGGGAGCAGGAACAATGCTGGATCTGATCGAGAATCAAGAGAACGGCTGGAGCCGGATTCTGTTTAATGGTTCGACGGCTTATGTGAAGACGGAATTTTTGGATATAGAGAATATGACGGAATAACTGTGTGTTTCTCGAGATGTCGGAAGAAAAGGTGCAGAGTGTGAAACAGTGGAAAATGGCGATTCTCGGTGCGGGAAATATCGCACGGACAATGGCGCGTACGATGGCGGCAATGCCGAATGTGGAATGCTACGCGGTGGCGTCAAGAGAGTTAAAAAAAGCACAGGAATTTGCGGGACAATTCGGGTTTGAGAAGGCATATGGCTCCTATGAGGAGCTTGTCAATGATGCGGCGGTGGAATTGATTTATATTGCAACGCCGCATTCTCACCATTATGCTTGTGCGAAATTGTGCCTGCTGAATGATAAGCCGATTCTGTGCGAAAAAGCATTTATGGTCAATGCGGCGCAGGCAAGAGAAATTTTGCAGATATCCAAGGAACGGAACGTGCTTACAGCGGAGGCAATCTGGACGCGGTATATGCCGATGGTGGAGACAATCCGTGGGATTCTTGCGGATGGCATGATCGGGAAGCCGTCGGTCTTAACCGGTAATCTTGGTTATCAGATTGCAGATAAAGAGCGTTTGGTGAATCCGGCACTGGCGGGCGGTGCACTGTTGGACGTCGGGGTATATGCGCTTAATTTTGCTTCCATGTTTTTTGGGGATGAGATTGAAAATATCGTATCATCCTGCACGCGTACCGATACAGGAGTAGATGCATCCAACGAGGTCACCCTGCGTTACAGGGATGGGCGTATGGCAGTATTGACCAGTACGATGTGCGGGATCAGTGATAGGAAGGGAATCATATATGGTTCCAAAGGGTTTTTGATCATAGAAAACATCAATAACTTCGAATCTGTATCCGTTTATGACGCAGATCGGAACAGAATTTTAATAAAAGAATGTCCGGAGCAGATCACGGGATTTGAATATGAAGTGCAGGCATGTATTTCGGCATTGGAAAAGGGATCGATTCAGGTGGATGACATGCAGCACGATGAGATCATACGGATGATGGAGTGGATGGATGAATGCCGCAGACAGTGGGACATCCGTTATCCGTGCGAGGGCGTATAGTTTTTGAAAATGAGGTAAAGATAAGAGCAGGGTCAGGACGACGCTGCTCTTTTTGCGCGATAAGCAGAGAAGAAAAGTATTTCGTAGGTGCCTGCCGTGCTTGCACGAGCAGGCGCATATGAAAAGCTTTGCGGCGAGCAACGCGAGCGCGAAATGCTTCGCATTTCGCGTCTGCTGTTTAAGGGTAAGCAGACGCGAATACATTTTCAGATCAGGAAAGGAATCGCAATGCATGAAAAGTGATGATGCGGCAATGCTGCGTGAGGTTCAGAAAAAAAGCAGTACGGCCTTAAAAGCAATTCAGGCCATTTCGGAATATGTTGACAATGCGGATTTGTCAAGAATGCTGTTCGGTCAAAGTAAGATTATTGAGAATATCAGAAACAGAGCGGTGGAAAGTCTGATGGAGGGCGGCGAGCAGGTGCGCCAGGAATCGATCGTCAGCCAGACGTTAGTATCCAGTTCCATTCATATGAATACGATGCTCAATACGAGCACGAGTCATATTGCAGAGCTGATGATCAAGAATCATCAGAAGGGCGTGACGGGAATGTGGCGCGCCATGAACCGATATGACACGGCGACGGACAGAAGCGTTGAGCTGGCGCAGGAATTGGCGGATTTTGAGGAGAGCTGTATAGAGAGGATGAGACCGTATTTGTAAAAAATATTGTATACATGTATAAAGTTCTTGCGCTAGCGCGTTGAAGTAGTATATAATAGCAAAGGACAAAGGGGTCAGGAGCAGCAGACAGGAGGTGTCCGCTGCTTTTTTCGGCCTTATTATCAAACCAAAGGAGGATATACACATGTCATATGTAGATGACGTCTACGCAAAGATCGTAGAAAAGAATCCGGCACAGCCGGAGTTCCATCAGGCAGTGAAGGAGGTATTGGAATCTCTCCGCGTCGTGATCGAGGCAAACGAGGAGGAATATAAGAAGGAGGCGTTATTGGAAAGACTGACGACTCCTGAGAGAATCATCCAGTTCCGTGTTCCGTGGGTGGATGATGCGGGACAGGTTCAGGTCAACAACGGATACCGCGTACAGTTCAACAGTGCGATCGGACCTTACAAGGGGGGACTTCGTTTCCATCCTTCCGTTAATCTTGGTATTATCAAATTCCTTGGGTTTGAGCAGATATTCAAGAATTCTTTAACAGGACTTCCGATCGGCGGCGGTAAGGGCGGCTGTGATTTCGATCCGAAGGGAAAATCCGACAGGGAAGTGATGGCATTCTGCCAGAGTTTTATGACAGAGCTGTATCGACATATCGGCGCGGATACGGATGTACCGGCGGGCGATATTGGTGTCGGCGGTCGTGAGATCGGCTTTTTATATGGACAGTATAAGAGAATCCGCAATATCTATGAGGGCGTTCTGACCGGTAAGGGCTTAACTTACGGCGGTTCTCTGGCGAGAACAGAGGCAACCGGTTATGGTCTGTTATATTTAACGGCGGAAATGCTGAAATGTAACGGAAAGGATATCAAGGATAAGACCATCTGCGTATCCGGTGCCGGAAACGTAGCGATCTACGCCATCCAGAAGGCACAGCAGCTCGGCGGAAAGCCGGTTACCTGTTCCGATTCCACAGGATGGATCTATGATCCGGAAGGAATTAACGTAGCGCTCTTAAAAGAAGTGAAGGAAGTGAAGCGTGCACGCTTATCCGAGTATGCGGCAAAGAGACCGTCCGCAGAGTATCATGAGAAGAAGAACGGTGAGCACGGCGTATGGAGCATCAAGTGTGATGTGGCGCTTCCCTGCGCGACGCAGAACGAGTTGGATTTAGAGGATGCAAAAGCGCTTGTGGCAAACGGCTGCTTTGCAGTTGCAGAGGGCGCGAATATGCCGACGACGTTAGAGGCGACCGAGTATTTACAGAAGAACGGCGTGCTGTTCTGCCCGGGCAAGGCAAGCAATGCAGGCGGCGTTGCAACAAGCGCATTGGAGATGAGCCAGAACAGTGAGAGACTTTCGTGGACCTTTGAGGAGGTTGATGCAAAGCTTCAAGGAATCATGGTCAACATTTTCCACAATCTGGATGACGCTGCAAAGAAATACGGCATGGAAGGCAATTATGTAGCAGGTGCGAATATTGCCGGATTCTTAAAGGTTGCAGAGGCGATGAAAGCACAGGGTATTGTGTAAAAAAGAACGCTGCGGATTCTTCTGAGGTTGATCCCTCGGGAATTCTTTCAGATACCCAAGAAAATAACGATAAAGAGAAGTCCTGTAGATCTTGTGTTTATGGGACTTTTCTTTATGCCGCAAGAAACGTATGGAAAGATGATATAAAATCTGGTAGTTACCTTAACGAATGTCAGATTAAAAATAAAATATGCGGAGGACATTATGCTGATAAAGGTCGGTAACTTTGATTGTACGGAAGTGTGGGACGGCGTTTTTTATAAAAAGCTTTCGAATTATCCACAGATAACTGATTGGGAAATACGGACGATCATCGAGTTTATAGAATATGAAAATCAATATGGCAGGGAATGCACAATCGAGTGTGAAGATCATGACCTGCTTGAACGGATTACCGAAAAAATAAAAGAAAAAGAAACCTATCGGAAGACACCGCGTCCCAAATTACTGACAGAATGTACGGCGTGCCCGTATCGGAAAGGGTGCGTCACGGAATATGTATGTCATACGACGTCCATGGATCATGCGATAAAGATATTCCAATGCGGAAAACTGTTGTCGGCATTAAATGCCCGAAACGTGCCTGCTGAACAATTGATGAGTGAAAAGAGGAATGCGGCAAATGATCCTGCTGATTATTTTGAATATATTATGTTTGCGTGGGGAAATTGTCAGGCGGGTGACAGGCTGGTCATGGAGCGGGCATTAGGGCGTTTTCCGGATGAAAAAGATTTAAGTGTGAATTTTGAGCCGGGCGTGAGATTTTACTTCAAATATGAGGAATTGATCAGACATCCGAATGCAACATTTGACGGTGTACTGCCTGTGAAGGTCAAGGATGAGGTGGTGCTGAATGATTGGGTACATCGAATCATTATTCCGATGAAGGTAAAAAGTCAGATTGAGGATCTGATTCCATCATCTTTGAGAGAAAGAGTGATATTTGTGGAAAATGATTGTAAGGATATTTGGGATTGGTCTGAAAAAGTTTATGGGATCATAGAAAGGGATCCATAAACAGGTATGGAAATGCGAACGCTTAGAAATTTTCAATTTTTTGGTAATAATTGAAAATAGTTTGCGACATCCTAATGAGTGTGCTATAATGAAGTCCAATATTCGGCAGCTGCGCGTCTTTTTTCACTTCGCGCTGATTAGGCGCTGAATAGGATAAAACCAAAGGCTAAGAAGAGAAGAGTAGGCAGTTAGATACGTCACAGAGAGTCTGGGAAGGTGAGAACAGGCACGAAAGGAACTGCTGAAAATGGTCTCGGAGCCGCGTACCGAAGCAGTCATGCCAAGGCTACGACGGGTTCACCCGTTACAGTGATAGACTATCGATGAGTCATTTCTTGTCCGCAGTCGATAAGGCCGTTGCCGTGAGGTATCGGTGAATTTAGGGTGGTAACACGAAGCAGAAGCTCTCGTCCCTGAAAAAGCAATTTTTCAGAGAGGAGGGCTTTTTTGGTGATCATTTTCATTAAGACGGTTTTGCGAAGCAAATCCTGCAAGGCAACAAAAGCGATGCAATGAAAGGAAAGTAATATAAAGAAAATATTGCAAGTAGTAAATGATGCAAAAACAGTAAAAAATGGAGGATTCTTATGAGAAATATTTTAATCGGGGGTGCATGGCCCTACGCAAACGGTTCGCTGCACATCGGGCATATTGCGGGATTACTGCCCGGAGATGTGCTGGCAAGATATCATAGAGCGATCGGAGATCAGGTATATTTTGTGTCGGGAAGCGACTGCCACGGAACGCCGGTAGCAATCCGTGCAAAACAGGAAAACAGAACGCCGCAGGAGATCAGCGACTACTATCATGAAGAATTTGCTGCGTGTTTCAAAAAGCTGGGCTTCAGCTATGATGTCTACACCAAAACATCATCGGCGGAGCATCAGGACTTTGTCAGGGAATTTCATAAAAAGCTGTATGAAAGCGACTATGTTTATGAGAAGGAGGTTCCGCAGGCGTATTGTGAGACATGCCATACTTTTTTGGCGGATCGCTTTGTACTGGGGAAATGTCCGACATGCGGAAAGGATGCCAGGGGAGATCAATGCGATGTCTGCGGGACAGTGTTGGAACCGGAGAGCCTTGCAGAGCCGATCTGCGCTGTGTGTGGAAAGCGGATCGGTTTTCGAAATTCGAAGCATCTGTATATCGCGATCTCGGATTTGGAAGAGGAGCTGAAGGAACTGACCGCATCACATCCCGAATGGAGAAAAAATGCGATCGCTTTTACCAACCGCTATATCAGCGAGGGGTTAAGAGACCGCGCGCTGACACGCGACTTAGAATGGGGGATTCCGGTTCCGAAAGAAGGATATGAGAAGAAAACGATCTATATATGGGCGGAAAACGTATTGGGGTATCTGTCTGCAAGTAAAACAGCAGCGGAAAAAAGAGGCGCAGATTTTGAGGCGCTTTGGGGCGCGGACGCAAAGCATTATTATGTGCACGGAAAAGATAATATTCCGTTCCATACGATCATACTGCCATCGCTTTTGCTGGCGCATGGCGGAACGTGGCGTCTGCCGGATCAGATCGTCTCAAGCGAATACCTGACGCTGGAGGGAAGAAAAATATCGACCAGTCAGAACTATGCGATCTGGGTGAAGGATCTGCTTGAAGCTTACGAAGCGGACTCCATTCGTTACTTTTTTCTGGCGAACGGACCGGAGAAAAAGGACGCTGACTTTTCGTGGAGAGAATTTATTCACAGTCATAACGGGGAATTACTTGGGGCATATGGAAATTTTGTGAATCGAACCCTTGCGTTTATTGAAAAATACTGGGAGGGTATTGTGCCGGAGGGGACAAAAGACGTAAAGATCGAAAGGCAGATCGAAGCGTTGTTTGCGGTGACCGGCAAACGGATCGAGAGCGGGGAATTCAAGGATGCGATCGGTGAAATTTTTGAATTTATCAGAAGCGCGAATAAGTTTTTTGATACGGAGCAGCCCTGGCTCACCAGAACGACAGACGAAGCGGTATGTAAAAGAACGCTGTATCAGTGTGTGCAGATCATTGCGAATCTGGCGGTATTATTGTCTCCGTTTTTGCCGTTTTCGTCAGAAAAAGTATGCGGCTGGCTGGGCATAGAAATCAAATGGGAGACACAGTCCGTTCCGGCAGGGTATCTGCTTCCGAAAACGGAGCTTTTATTCCAGCGGATTGATAAAAACGTCATAGATGCGGAGACGGAAAAACTGAACAAAATGTTAATAAAATGATTAACAAAAGACTTGCAGAATTTTCAACACCATGTTATATTGTATTGTGTAAACAAAATGATTAACAAATGAGCCTGTTAATCGCAGAAAAGAGGGATATAGATGCAATATCATGCAGGATTGTCGGAAAATGAGTGGTATATTATGCAGGTACTTTGGGATCGATCGCCGGCAGGCTTGAGAGACATCTGCGGAGCGCTTCAGGAAAAGAAGAAATGGAGCAGGCATGCAGTTACTTCTTTCTTAAACCGCCTTTTGGAGAAGGGAGCAATCTCCGTTGATGAAAGTGGTAAAGTTCGGCAATATCGTGCCGTGTGGGGGCGTGAGGAAACAGTGCGAGAGGAAACTGCGTCTATTTTGGAGCGTGTGTATCACGGGGACTTGTTTTGTATGGTCAGCAATGCCGTGAAGGGAGGAGAACGTTTTTCGCAGGAGGAAATCGAGGAGCTAAAAAAAATGCTTGATTCCATGGGGGAGGCGAAGGAAAAATGAGATTTGCCTATTTTGTTTTTGGAACGGGGCTGCTGATCCTATGCATGCTGCTCATCCATCGGTTTCTTTATCGGAAGCTTACGCCGGGAAAGCTCTATGCATTATGGCTGATCCCGGCACTGCGGCTGCTGATTCCGTTCGGATGGTTAGAAATGCCCCAGACAGATATAACGGGTAAAGTTTTGGGAACGCCATATCGTCTCATGGCGGAATTGTTTTCGGAAGAGAACGAAGAAAAAAGCGATAGCAAACTTTTACCGGGCAGCATAATTTTGCTTCGAAGCGTGCCGAATATCGGAAATAGCTTTGTAATAGACGGCGTGAATGGAACGGACGGTGCGCATATGGCAGGAAGCGAAATGGGCATGAGCAATGCGTCTGTATCGGGAAAAGAGAACGATGTGAGCGACACATCTGCCGTGGGAAGCGAAGCGGGCAGGGACAGTGTGCCTGTGATGGGAAATGAGGCGTCCCTGTCAGGAAGCCGTGTGAATCTTATGGAATTGGCAAAGTGCATCCTGTTAGTGTTGTGGGGAGCAGGGAGTGTGGGATGTGCCTGCTATGTCTTTGTGATCAACGGAAAGCTTCTTAGGGATAGGAGGCGGATGGAACGGCTGCAGGGACAGAACACGGATATTCCTGTCTATTGTGGGCAGTCAGTTTTGGGTTCCTGTTTGTTTGGCTTGTTTCACCCATGCATTTTAGTGAGTCGTGACGTGGTTGAGAATACGGAGCTTTATCCGTATCTGCTGTTGCATGAGGAGACGCATGTTCGGCAAAAGGATCCGATATGGACGGCATTGCGCATTGTTCTTTGCGTAATATATTGGTGGAACCCGCTCGTATGGGCGGCAGCTGTCTGTGCACAGGAGGACGGGGAACTTGCTTGTGATGAGAGAGCGCTTCGTGGATTGTCTGTGCCGGAGAAACAGGCATATGGATATGCGCTATTGTCAGTCTGCAGAACGAACGATCGTTCCGGATTATTATATGGGGCGGCCTGTGCAGGCGGAAGACATGGCGGTATGAAAAAGAGGATTGCGGCAATTGTGGAAGAGAATCCCCCAAAACGTGGATTATGGCTGCCGGTGTGCGCAATGCTGATCGTGATATTGCTATTTGGTGTCTGTATGCCAAAGAGCGTGGATGCCGCCGATATGGACCCTGTAGAGCAGATAGTGAGAAACGGAATAGAAGGATCAGAGGGGGAAACGGATAGTGAAGGAGAAACAGCAAAGGTAAAGGGAACTGCGGAAAAATGGAATCAGAAAGAAGGGACGTCAGGAACAAAAGGGGAAGAAGATGACACGAGCGACATAGGAGAGACAATCAGCGCTGATATGGAAGGGTTGATGTATCTGTCTCCCCTGCCGCATCGGGACGGGTATCGCGAGGCGCAGATTACCTTCATCTCAGTGGAAGGCTTGTCAGAAGAACCGGATGGAGAAGAATCACGAAAAGCGCTTGATGAGTTGGCACAGAGCGCGCTGCGGGAATTGTATGACTTAACGGGTTATCAGGTTTTGGAGTGTGTCTATACCGCTACGCGGCTCGGAACATTATATTTTGGAAGGACAGAAGAGGATCTGTTTCACAGCAGAGATTTTTATTGGTGTCAGCCGTTCGGATCAGAGGATCGTTTTATCCGGTCGTTTTCCATTGCGAGCGCAAGGCGCGTGTGGTATTCCGATGTGCAGCAGTTACAGTTCCCGGAGAATGCAGAGCAGATGGATCGCGGAGAATTAGCAATCTGGTTTTTGCAGCACAGCGCACTATGTCCGGAAGGATATGTTGCAGAAACGGGGCTGGTGTATGAGGCAGAACCGGACCTGATCAAAGTGACAATGTCGGATGGCAGCTTTTACGAGGTGCATTTGGATATGGACATTTTAGCGGCGGAGGCGATTTACGGGCCGTATCCTGCCGGGGCGGAGCATTAGAACGAACATCACTTTAAGAAGAAAGTCGGTAAGAAGGGAAGAGAAATATTTATGAAAATGAAACGGGTAAAAATGTTGGTGATTTTCATAGGGGTAGTCGTTTTGACGGCGGGATGTGGCGGGAAAGAAGCGCTGAATCAGCATGGCAGCGAATCGGTGCAGTTAACGCAGGGAGAAGATCCGGTGACGGTGAGTGTCCTGCCTGAGGATTCGCAGGAAAGAGATACGATGACTGAAGGCAATCCGCTCCAAATTGCACCGACAGATAGGAGCAGGCTTTCTTTTTGCATGACAAGACATATTTACGCAGGTATTCTTTCCAGACTCGCTGCGACGTACGAGCTGCCGGACATGGAGCTTCAAAAGGATGATCTGTATAACGGGATATTTCGGATGTCGGATAATCAGTTTGCTGTTGCGGATGTGGACAGGGACGGGAGAGAAGAACTGATCATTTCTTATACGACGGCGAGCATGGCGGGAATGTTTGAGGTCGTGTATGATTACAATCCGGACACAATGAAGCTGTCGCGCGAACTGTTAGAGTTTACGGATATGGTATTTTATGATAACGGAATCGTAAAGGTATCGGAGTCGCATAATCATTCTTTAAGTTTGGATATTTGGCCGTATAAGTTATATCAATACAATCCTCAGTCGGAACAATATGAATTTTTCGCGTGTGTGAGCGGATGGGATAAGGCGTTCAGTGAAAGCATGAATATGCTTGATACTTTTCCGGCGGAGCTGGATGCGGACGGCGACGGGATTCTCTACGAAATTCAGACGGATCCGGAATTTGCCGCGGAGACGGTGAAGTATGATGAGGCGGACTATGAAGCATGGCTTTCGGAGTATATGATCGGCGCGCAGGAAATACAAATTGATTATCAGCCCGTTGCGTATGAAAATTTCAAAGATTTTACGCTTGAGCATCTGACATTGCTGCGCCAGATCGCCGAAGAGAATGCGCAGACAAGTCAAACGGATATCGGGTGGCTGTATATCAGGGAGAATTCATTGGAGAAAGCGGAACAGTACTTGCTGCAGCATTGTGCGGTTGAATGGAAGTCCAATCCGGAATTTGAGGAAGAGCATATAGGAAGCATTGATGGAAACGAAGTATTCAGTCTGGTTTATATGAACGCGGGAGTATTAAGCTACAGAGGTCAAAAAGTGGAAGATATTACGGTGTTCGGAATCTATCCCGGTATGGATGAGAATACGGCAGTGACGATATTACAATCTTACGGATTTTATCCGTTTGAAAATTTGGAAAATTATATGATCACCGGAGACGGATTTGGAAACGCCGCTGTTTCCTATGAGGTATTGAACGGCGTCGTTACGAAAGTTCATGTCAGTGCCTATTGTGCATATGCAGGGTGAGAAAAGAACAACAGTGGAATAAGGAGCGTCGCAGCATAACGAAATTCCGGTTATGGAGCGATGCTCCTTTTTGGATGCTTTCCAAACTTAGCGGCAAGACAAACGCATCCGATCTGTTTGGTTGACAGATCATCGGTAAAATAGTATCTTATTTTTGTGTTGATATAAACAAAAACACTTGGGTGAATACGGTTCAAAGCGGATCATGAATGGAAATAGCGGGAGGAAACGGCATGCGGGCAATCATGGAAACTTTATTTGATGCGGTCTATCTGATCACTGTGATCACATTGGGAATCACGATGATCCTAAAATGTAGAGGAAACAGACAATACTGTTTATTTGGCATCATGGCGGTCGTGCTGGGATTGGGGGATTCGTTTCATCTCATTCCGAGAGCCTATGCACTCTGCACGACAGGACTCGAGAATTACACGGCGGCATTGGGAATCGGAAAGTTCATTACGTCTATTACCATGACGCTGTTTTATATCATCCTGTATTATGTCTGGCGTTTGCGTTATCATGTAGAAGGCAAAAAAGGAATTACCTATGCGGTATATCTTTTCGGAATTCTGAGGATTGCGTTATGCCTGTTCCCGCAGAACAGATGGACCGCCGCCGATGCACCGCTGTCATGGGGCATTTATCGAAATATTCCCTTTACGGTCTTAGGGGTTTTGATCATCGTGCTTTTTTATAAAAGTGCAAGGGAGAAACAGGATGCACTGTTTCAGAATATGTGGCTCACGATCGTCATCAGCTTTGGATTTTATATACCGGTCGTGTTATTTGCGGATGCCGTGCCGATGATCGGCATGCTGATGATACCTAAGACCTGTGCCTATGTCTGGACAGTGCTGATCGGATTTCATGCTATGAAAAAAGAAAATGAAAACAGATAGGAGAAAAGGGAAATGGATTCAAAATTATTTGATCACACGCTGTTAAAAGCGGATGCGACGAAAGAACAGATCATGAAAGTATGTGAGGAGGCGCGGCAGTATGGCTTTGCCTCCGTCTGCGTGAACAGCTATTATACGGCGCTTGTGGCGCAGCAGCTCGCGGGCACGGACGTTAAGACCTGCACCGTGGTCGGCTTCCCGCTCGGACAGATGAGCACACGGGCAAAATGCGCGGAGACAAGCGCGGCAGTGGAAGACGGGGCGCAGGAGATTGATATGGTGATCAATGTCGGCGCGTTAAAAGAGCATGACGACGAGGCGGTGCTTCAAGATATTGCATCGGTCAAAAAAGAATGTGGTGACAAAGCACTCTTAAAAGTCATTATTGAGACCTGCTTGCTGACGGATGAGGAAAAAGTGCGCGCCTGCGAGCTGGCAGTGAAAGCGGGAGCGGATTTTGTCAAGACATCGACGGGATTTTCGACAGGGGGCGCGACCGCGCAGGATGTGGCGCTGATGAGAAAAACGGTGGGAGAGCATGTCGGCGTAAAGGCGTCCGGCGGCATCCGCGATACCAAGACGGCGCAGGAGATGCTTGCCGCGGGCGCGAACAGACTCGGCACGAGCGCAACGATCGCGATCGTAGAAGGATAAAAGGATATGAGTACGTATCAGATATTTCACGGGAGACCGGTGCAGACTGACGGACGGAAAGAAAAAGAGCTGCGTGTTTATGAACTGCTGGATGAACTCGGTATTTCCTATGACAGGATCGACCATGAGGAAATGAATACGATCGAAGCGTGCCATGGCGTCGATGAAGCGCTGGGCATTCATATCTGCAAAAATCTTTTTTTATGCAACAGACAGCAGACACAGTTCTATTTATTGCTGCTTCCGGGAGAGAAGAAATTTCGGACAAAGGATTTATCCGCACAGATCGGAAGCGCGAGGCTGTCCTTTGCGGGTGCGGAGGCGATGGAGCGTTTTTTGGACATCACGCCGGGGAGCGTCAGTGTGATGGGGCTGATGAACGATCGGGAACAGCGGGTGCAGCTTTTAATTGATCGGGATTTGTTAAAGGAAGAATGGTTCGGATGTCATCCGTGTATGAATACATCGAGTATCCGCATGCGCCTTGCGGATATGCTCAAGCTGTTCTTACCGGCGGTGAAGCATGAAGCGATTTATGTAAACTTGCCGGATGAGAAAGAGACGGAGTGATCACAAGAAATCGTAAGAACGCACAAGAGATAGAGATCATAAGAGATCGCAAGCGATTTCAAGGCGAAAAGCATGGTCGGAGGGAAAGAGCATGGTACCGATATTGGCGAGACAGGCAGTGATCATCAAATGTCTGGCGGGGAACGGAATTTTGATCAGTAATTATGAATGTGCTTATGGAATCGGTCTGCTCTATTGTCTCTCCGGCATGTCCGCTCCGGAATGGGGAGAGGAAACGGTCACGGAGCTTCTGACAGCGGCCCTGTCCGCGCATGAGAGCGTATCCTTTGCGGAGGAGCCTGCGCGGCGGCTTCTTATCATGCTGCGTGCTTATAAGCCGGATGAGGCGCGGGACGAACAGGTCGAAGACCTCTACCGCATGGGAGTAACAGAACAGCATCCGTGGAAAAAATAAAGGTTATGGCAGAAACGCAGAGATACAAAGATGACAAAGAAAACAAAGACAAATAACATAACGCGATCCTTGAAACAGGATAAAAGCGGTGCGCAGAATACAAGCGATGCGCTTAAGCCCGCACTCCCGCCCGCGTTTATCGATCGCATGCGGGGTATGCTCGGCGCGGAATTTCCGGCGTTTCTTGACAGTTATGAGAAAGAGAGCGCCTATGGGCTTCGCTATAATCCGCTGAAAGCAGAACGCGAACAGTTTGAGCAGTCGGCAGGCATATTCCTGCTTCATGAAATTCCCTGGGCTAAAGAGGGCTATGCGTGTAAAAGAGAGCTGCATCCGGGAAAGCATGTGCTCCATGAGGCAGGGGCATACTACATCCAGGATCCGAGCGCGATGTCGGCGGCGGAGGCGATTGGTGTACAGCCGGGCGAACGTATTTTAGATCTGTGCGCGGCGCCGGGCGGAAAGACGACGCAGCTTGCGGGCAAGTTGAAGGGGAGCGGGCTTTTGGTATCCAATGAGATCGTTCCGTCAAGGGCAAGAATCCTGTCGCAGAACGTGGAGCGTTTCGGTATTCGCAACTGTGTTGTATTGAATGAGGAGCCGTCGCGGCTTGCGGAGCATTTTCCATGCTTTTTTCACCGGATTTTGGTGGATGCACCCTGCTCCGGCGAGGGAATGTTTCGAAAAGACGAGAACGCCCGCGCGGAGTGGAGCACGGAGCGCGTCATGCAATGTGCCGAGCGGCAGCTTGTGATCTTGGAGAGCGCCGACCGAATGTTGAAGCCGGGCGGCATGTTGCTCTATGCGACCTGCACGTTCGCGCCAATGGAGGATGAGGGCGTGATCATACGCTTTTTAAGGCGGCATCCCGAATATGAACTGGCGGAGCTTCCTTTCTATGAGGGAATGGAACACGGGCGTCCCGAATGGGCGGCGGCCTATGGCGGCGTGCCGGATTTTGAAGTGGAAAAAGAGAACGAGATACGGCATATTGAGCGCTGTCTGCGCCTGTTTCCGCATCGGCTGACGGGGGAAGGTCATTTTTTAGCGGGACTGATAAAGCGGGGGGAAATGTATGCAGAGGAGTACGTGGACGAGTCCTATCCCCGTGTGCCAAAGTCAAAAAGAAAAGAACTTCTCGCATTATGGGAACAGTTCGCGGAAGAGACGTTTACCTTCGTGCCGGACGGCATTCCCGTCACGTTCGGCGAACAGCTATATCTGGTACCGGCTAAGATGCGGGATTTTAAGAATCTTAAGGTGGAGCGTGCAGGACTGCATTTGGGCGAATATAAAAAGAACCGCTTTGAACCGGCGCATGCGCTGGCGCGCGCACTGGGCGCGCAGGACGTGACGCGCAGCCGGGAACTATCCTTGGAGGAGGCGGAGCGCTATTTCCGGGGAGAAGCCATCCTGATAAATGAAGAACTGCGCGGATGGGTTCTGCTGACCTTTGAAGGATATGCGCTTGGCTGGGGAAAGGCAAGCGGTACCCAGATCAAAAATCATTATCCGAAAGGACTGCGTACGCTGGGGTAAATTGGGAGAAGGATATGACTGAAAAACAACAGATCCGGTTGAATAAATTTTTGGCGGAGAGCGGCGTATGCTCCCGCAGAGAGGCGGATAAGCTGATCGCCGAGGGACGGGTCGCCATCAACGGAAAGGCGGCGGGACTCGGCGCGTCGGTGCATGACGGCGTATCGGTAACGGTAAACGGAAAGCCGGTGCAGAGAAAGAATCAAAAGGTGGTGCTTGCCTACTATAAGCCGGTGGGTGTTACCTGCACGGAGAAGGATCGTCATGCGGAAAAAACGATCACGGACGTACTGCAATATCCCGTCCGCGTGACCTATGCGGGCAGATTGGATAAGGATTCCGAGGGCCTCATGCTGATGACGAACGACGGTGACCTGATCCATGCGATGATGCAGGGCGCGAACCGGCATGAAAAGGAATATATTGTCAAGGTCAATAAGGAAGTGACCGATGCGCATCTGTGGACGATGATGGAGGGCGTGTATCTGGAAGAATTAGAACAGCGCACCAGACCTTGCCGGATTGAGCGCATGGGAAAGTACACCTGCCGCGTTGTATTGACGCAGGGGTTAAATCGTCAGATTCGCAGAATGTTTCACAAATTCGGCTACCATGTGGTGTCCATACGGCGTATCCGCGTGCTGAATATCCAATTAGGGGAATTGCGCGCCGGAGCCTATCGCGCCGTGGAGGGCGAGGAGCTTATGGAGCTGTACAGACAGGCAGGGCTTATGCGAGCAGATCAGGGTCTGCGGGATTCCGTTAATGGGGCAGAAAAGCAGAAGCCTGCGCGTGCAGATCAGCGCAGTCGGATTCGCATGAACGGAGCAGGAGAGGCAGAACTCATGCGGATGCTCAAAAGGAAGCGGACAGAGCAAAACGTTCGGGATGTCTATGGAACAGGACAGACAGAAACGGAGGCGGAAGGGCATGAGTGAGAAGGAAAAAAAAGAACAGACAAAAGAGCGTTACGAGGAGCTTGTGACGCTGGTGAACCGCTACAATCAGCAATATCATGAGGAGAATGCTTCCGATATATCCGATTATGAATTTGATATGCTCAATCTGGAGCTGCGGGAGTTGGAAAAAGCACATCCGGAGTGGCGGACCAAAGAGAGCCCGACGAATAAGGTGGGCGGCGCGGTCAAGCGCGAGTCAGGCGTCAGTGTGACGCACCGTGTTCCGATGCTCAGTATTCAGGATGTGTTTACCAAGGAGGAAGTATTAAACTGGGTGCATGAGGTGCGTGAAATGCATCCCGACGTGCTTTTTTCCGTGGAACATAAGATTGACGGGCTTTCCATGACGCTGCGCTATGAGAACGGCGCGCTCAACCTTGCGGAGACAAGAGGAAACGGGCTGATCGGAGAGGATGTGACCTTAAATGCGCGCGTGATCCCCGATGTGCAGGACACCATTGATATAGACGGTTATGTGGAGCTGCGCGGCGAGGTTTATATGACGCATGCGGATTTTGAACGATACAATGAGGAACAGGAGCAGGCGGGAAAGCAGCTTGCGGCAAATCCGCGCAACTTGGCGGCGGGTACACTGCGCCAGCTTGACCCGTCCGTTACGGAAAAGCGCGGTCTTCGGATGTTTGTATTTAATGTGCAGGATGCGTCGGGCAGCGCACAGAGCGGACTGCTCATGGAGGCGCACACGCGGGGACTTGCACGGTTAGCGGAAGCAGGGGTTGCGGTCGTACCGCATCGCTGTTGTAAGACCGATGAGGAAATTCTTGCGGCGATTGATGAGATCGGGGAGGCGCGCGGCGAGTACGCGTATGATATTGACGGCGCGGTCGTGAAGATCGAGCAGATCGCGTATCGAAGCGATTTTCCTGCGGGAAGCAAATATTCGGCAGGACATATCGCTTATAAGTATCCGCCGGAGGAGAAGGAGGCCGTCATTGGAGAGATCGAGCTGACGGTCGGCAGAACCGGAAAGATCGCGCCGACAGCGATATTTAAGGAGCCGGTGCGCCTATGCGGAACATGGGTTTCGCGTGCAACGCTGCACAATCAGGATTATATCGATAAGCTCGGTATTGATTTAGGCGCGTCGGTGCTTGTCTATAAATCGGGCGAGATCATCCCGCGCGTCAAGGAAGTAGTGCGCTCCACAGGAAGCGTATTCCGCATTCCGAAAAGCTGTCCGGTCTGTGGCGAGGAAATCGTACAGGAGAGCGACACTGCCGATTATAAATGCGTCAATCCCTCCTGTCCTGCGCAGCTTTTGCGCACGATCGCTTATTTTGCGGGCAGAGATGCCATGGACATTAAAGCGCTCGGAGAGTCCTATGTGAAAATTCTGATCGAGGAGGGGTATCTCCACGATTATACGGATATTTATTATTTAAAAGACCAGCGCGAAGAGCTGATCGAGCGGAAACTGGTCGGGAAAGAAAAAAACACCGACCGCATCTTAAAGGCGATCGAGGACTCCAAGGACAACAGTGTCGATCAGCTATTGACCGGACTCGGCATTGATAATGTCGGAAAGACGACGGCAAAAGGCATCATGAGACAGTTTGCGGACATGGATGAGCTGATGGCGGCGGATTTTGAGACGCTGACCGCGATTCCCGATGTGGGGCCGACCACGGCGCAGAGTATTCTTTCTTTTTTCGAAAAAGAAGCAAACAGGCAGATGATCGCGCGTTTCAAGGAGGCGGGAGTCAACATGAAATCCGCAAAAGAAGAAGGAGCGGGAACAAGTCTGTTAAATCAGACCTTTGTCATCACAGGAACGCTGCCGACATTAGACAGAAAACAGGCGCAGGAGCTGATCGAAAAGCACGGCGGAAAGGTGACCGGTTCGGTATCCAAAAAAACAAATTATGTTTTGGCGGGAGAGGCGGCGGGCTCGAAGCTGACAAAGGCGAACGAACTCGGTATACCGGTGCTCTCGGAGGAGGAGCTGCTTCGAATGCTTGCGGATTTCGGACAAGCGTGATATGATGAGCGTTAGATTGAAAAATCTTTGTTTTTTCAATCGGCGAGATTTGTGCTGGCGCCCAAACTCGCAAAGCGAACTTGTTCGCTTTGGTGATGATAGCATGGACGATTAGCGTGAGAAGAAAAAAGAGGAAAGGCAGGCGTTAACTATGCCGATTAAGACACAGAGTAAGCTGCCGGCAAAAGAAATACTGGAAAATGAGAATATATTTGTGATGGATGAAAACCGCGCGAGCCATCAGGACATCCGCCCGCTTCAAGTGGGAATCTTAAACCTGATGCCGTTAAAAGAGGACACGGAGCTGCAGCTTTTGCGCGCGTTTTCCAATACCCCGCTGCAGGTGGATGTCACGTTTGTCAATGTGCGGACGCATATTGCACAGAATACGCCGCAGAGCCATTTGAACCAGTTTTATACGACCTTTGATGAGATTGAAGGACGGAATTTTGACGGGTTCATCATTACCGGAGCTCCGGTAGAACAGATGGAATATGAGGAAGTCGATTATTGGCAGGAGCTTTGCCATATCATGGATTGGACGACGACCCATGCGACGAGCACGCTGCATATCTGTTGGGGTGCGCAGGCGGGGCTTTATCATCATTACGGAATCCAAAAGCATCTGCTTGACCAAAAACTGTTCGGCATTTATCCGCACCACGTGATGAATCGGAAGATTCCGCTTGTCAGAGGTTTTGATGACATATTCATGGCACCGCATTCAAGGCATACGGAAATCCATGCGGGGGATGTCAGAAGCTGTTCAGAGCTTACGGTGCTGGCGGAGTCCGATGAGGCGGGAATCTATCTGCTGATGGCAAGGCAGGGCGCGCAGATTTTTGTGATGGGGCATCCCGAATATGATCGTGTGACGTTGGATAAGGAGTACCGCCGGGATTTGGAGCGGGGGCTGCCGATCACGGTACCGAAAAATTATTATCCTGAGGATGATCCCTCCTTAAAACCGAATTTACAATGGAGAGCGCACTGTAACATCCTTTACAGCAATTGGCTGAATTACTATGTCTATCAGCAGACACCGTATGAGTGGTAGAAAAAGCGTTTTGTCAAAATATGACGACCCAAAATACAAAACATAGAAAAAATTAGAATAATTTGCCAAATTTGGCTGGTTATGGTATGATTTTCTGTGACTGAAAAAATTTCTCTTGAAGTTTTTTATGGGAAATTTGAGGGAGGGTACGGATGATAGAGGTATTTGCGGGGGTCTGCCTTTCATTGGCATTGACGTTGATGATAGGAATGATCTTACTGAAAAAAGTCAAAAATGCGGTCACGCCATCCGTCCGTTATTTGTTTGCAATGGCGGCGATTACAATCGTCAGCTATGTAACTGCAGTGGTCGTGCAGGATCAGCGCGCAGCAACGCTCGCATATGGGTTGTATTTTGCGTTCACAGACTGGCTCGTGATCGTATTGCTGTTGTATGCGGAAAAATACACGGAGATCGTGCGTAAAAACAGAGTGGGTAAGATTCTTATATATGCCGGTGCGCTTTTAGACACGGTTTCCATGGTCGTGAATGTGTTTACGCACCATGTATTTAAGGTGGAGCAGACGGAGCTGCTCATCGGAGGAGAGAGTTATTTTGCGGTTGCAGATAAGCGGCCGATGTATCGTGTACATTTAGCGATCGTATATACGCTTGTGGTTTTGGTTCTTGTGCTCCTGATCGTGAAGGTCAGACAGACATTGAAGCTGTACAGAAGAAAATATCGCATGGTATTATATTCTTTTGTATGTGTGTTAGTGTTAAATGTCGGATATCGTTTTACGAAATTTACACTTGATATTTCCGTGATTGCTTATAGCCTAATCGCAATCGCAGTCTGTTATTTTTCCCTGTTTTATGTTCCGAAAATTATTGTGGTACGCCTGTTATCTTTTGTCGTGAGAGAGATGGAAGGCGGCATCATGTGCTTTGACCTGGAGGGAAAATGCGTATATGCCAATCAAATGGCATGTCGTCTGCTTCAAGTGGCGGAAAAGGGCAAAAACGGAAGTATGGAGCGTTTCTTTGCCGAATGGCTTGCGGGAAAGCAGGCAGGGGAGCTTGAGGACCGGACATGGCATGAGGAATATACGATTGAGGGGGAAGTTCGATATTTTGAGTCGAAATTCAGGAGGCTGTTAGACGAAGATAAGAATTATGTCGGGTGTTATTTTTTGATGCAGGACCGGACGGAGGAACTGCGCAAGATCGAGTACGAACGTTATCGTGCAACCCATGATGAGTTGACCGGAATCTATAATAAGACCGGATTTTATGAAGCGGTAAGGGAAAAGCTGAATCAGGAGCCGGAGCGCAGGCGCTATATGATCTGCTCCGATATTAAGGATTTTAAGCTGGTAAACGAACTGTTCGGTTTGGAGCAGGGCGATCGGGTTTTGAAGCGGATCGCGGAGATTTTGGGAAGGGAAGCCTTGGAGGGAAGCGTTTACGGAAGGTTAAGCGGGGATCGCTTTGCAATCTGTCTCTACGAAGAAAATTTCCGGGAATGGCTGTTTAACGACTACATAAAAGAGCTGGCAACGATGGTGCCGAGTGCGGTCTATCGGATGCATATCCATGTCGGTGTTTATCCGATCACGGAGCCGGATCTGGAAGTCAGCGTTATGTGCGACAGGGCGCACCTTGCCGTGCAAACAGTGAAAGATGATTATCAGAAAATCGTTGTTTACTATGACGATGCGATCAGTGATGCAATGCAGCATGAGAGAAAACTGATCGGAGAGTTTGACACGGCGATCAGTGAAGGACAGTTTACGATCTTTGTACAGCCTCAGGTTGCAAGGACGGGAGAGCTTCTTGGCGGAGAAGCTCTGGTGAGATGGAATCACCCGCAGAGAGGAATGGTTCCGCCCGGCGACTTTATTCCCGTATTTGAGCGCACCGGATTTATTCATAAGCTTGACCGGTATGTGTGGGAGCTTGCCTGTGCACAGTTAAAACGGTGGAAAGAGCAGGGGAAGGGACATCTGCATCTTTCTGTTAATATCTCCCCGAAGGACTTTTATAATGTGGATATCTATGAAACGTTCACCGGGCTGGTTGAGAAATATCAGATCGATCCCAAGAAGCTGAAACTGGAAATTACCGAAACGGCGATCATGGAAGGTTTAAAGCAGCAGCTTTCTCTGTTAGAGCGTTTAAGGGCATATGGCTTTGAGATTGAGATTGACGATTTCGGCAGCGGTTATTCCTCGTTGAATACGCTGAAAGATATTGCGGTCGATGTGGTAAAGCTGGATATGGGCTTCTTGAGCAAGACGGAGCATGGTGATCGGAGCAAAACGATCATGAATGCGATGATCTCCATGTCGAAGCAGTTGGGACTTACCGTTGTTGCGGAGGGTGTTGAGACAGAAGAGCAGGTGGCATATCTGACGAATGCCGGATGTGATATTTTCCAAGGCTATTATTTCTCTAAGCCGCTCAAAGTCAGTGATTTTGAGGCAAAATATGAATCAGAACTTTCCGCGAGATAAAGAAATTTTATTGGCATTAAAAAAGCACGTGTATTATAACACGTGCTTTTTTAATGCCTCAAAGCTTTCCGCACTGATCACATGCTCAATGCGGCAGGCGTCCTCGGTCGCAATCTTTTCGGGAACGCCAAGCTTGCACAGCCATGCGGAGAGCAGTTCGTGACGCTCATAGATCATCTCGGCAATTCCCTGTCCGGATTCGGTCAGATAGATAAAACCGGCGTCTGTCACGGTAATATGGTGTTTTTCACGCAGGTTTTTCATGGCAATGCTGACGCTTGATTTCTTAAAGCCAAGCTCGTTGGCAATGTCAACGGAACGCACAACCGGAAGCTTTTTACTCAGGACCAGAATGGTTTCCAAATAATTTTCTGCGGATTCATTTATTGCAGGCATAGCGTTTCCTTTCACTAGTAAACTTTATTTCAGTATAGCACGCGCAGAACATTTTTTCAAATGGAACAAAAATTTTGCAAAAAATTATTGACATCTAATGTAAGTTTGCATATACTAACCTAAGAAAGATTGAACTTACTAAATGAGGCGCATGGAAAGAGGGTGGAAGTATGCCGTTATCTATGGCGAGAGAAGGAGAACCATATACCGTCAAAAAGGTCGGCGGGAAAGAGGATATACGCAGATTTATTGAGAACCTTGGTTTTGTCGCAGGGAGCGTTGTCACCGTGGTTTCGGAAATCGGCGGAAATCTGATTGTCAATGTCAAAGAAGCACGGATCGCGATCGGGAAGGACATGGCGAATAAGATCATGGTGTAGTTTCAGATATGATACTGCGCCCGAAAGGGCATGCTATGATAGGTAAAACAGGAGGATGGAACATGAAAACGTTAAAGGAAGTTGCATGCGGGCAGACCGTGACAGTAAAAAAACTGACGGGAATGGGTCCGGTGAAAAGACGCATTATGGATATGGGAATTACGAAAGGCGTCAGCGTCTATGTCAGAAAGGTGGCCCCGCTCGGCGATCCGGTCGAGGTAACGGTCAGAGGGTATGAGCTTTCTCTCAGAAAAGCCGATGCGGAAATGATCGAAGTCGAATAAATTTTTTTGCACGATGGTTAGTAATGACTAATAAAAAGAAGTTTTAAATAACAAAAAGAAGTGTTGAATAACAGAAAAGGAGTAAGAGCGATGTCTACTAAAATTGCATTGGCAGGTAATCCGAACTGCGGAAAAACAACGCTGTTTAACGCCCTGACGGGTGCAAATCAGTTTGTCGGTAACTGGCCGGGCGTAACGGTTGAGAAAAAAGAAGGGAAGCTGAAGGAGAACAAGGAAGTCACCGTCATAGATCTTCCCGGAATCTATTCTTTATCTCCATATACCCTGGAGGAAGTCGTTGCGAGAAATTATCTGATCGGCAGCGATCCCAACGTCATTATCAATATCGTGGATGGCACGAATATTGAACGAAATCTTTATTTATCCACCCAGCTTTTGGAGCTTGGCATTCCTGTTGTCATGGCGATCAATATGATGGATATCGTGGAGAAAAGCGGGGACAGCATTCGTGTTGATGAATTATCCAAAAGCCTTGGCTGTGAGGTTGTGGAAATCTCTGCCCTAAAGGGAAAAGGCATCAAAGAAGTGGTCGGAAAAGCGATTGCAGCGGCACAGAAGAAGGCGGCGCCTCCGGTACATACCTTTGCGGCTGAGGTAGAAGACGCCATTCATGTGGTGTCCGAACGGCTGCAGGATATTGCTGCAGAAAAAAGACGCTTTTTTGCCATCAAGCTGTTGGAAAAGGATGATAAGATTGCGCAGCAAATGACCTCCGTTCCGGATGTGTCAAGTGAGATCCGGACGCTGGAAGAACAGTTTGACGACGATACGGAGAGCATTTTTACAAATGAGCGTTACAATTACATTGCATCCGTGATTCAAAAGTGTTATAAAAAGGCAAGCGGAGAAAAGTTGACGCTTTCCGATAAAATTGATAAAATCGTAACACATCGAATTTTGGCGCTGCCGATTTTTGCGGTGATCATGTTCCTTGTATATTATATTGCGATGGTAACGGTCGGCGCATTTTGTACGGACTGGACGAATGACGTACTGTTTGGCGAGATCGTTCCCGGAGCGGTTGACAGCGTGCTGACGGCGGTTGGCTGCGACGGATGGCTGTACGGACTGATTCAGGACGGTATCGTCGCAGGCGTCGGCGCAGTGCTTGGCTTTGTGCCGCAGATGCTGGTACTGTTCCTCCTGCTTGCCTTTTTGGAGGGCTGCGGTTATATGGCGCGTATCGCGTTTATCATGGATCGTATTTTCCGCAAGTTCGGCTTGTCCGGCAAGTCTTTCATTCCGATGCTGGTTGGCGTCGGCTGCGGCGTTCCCGGCGTGATGGCGTCCCGTACGATCGAGAATGACAGAGATCGGAAAATGACGATCATGACAACGACCTTTATTCCCTGCGGCGCAAAGATGCCGATCGTCGGTCTGATCGCAGGCGCGCTGTTCGGCGGCGCAGCATGGGTTGCAACGAGCGCATATTTTATTGGCGTCGCGGCAATTGTCATATCCGGTATCATCTTAAAAAAGACAAAAATGTTTGCGGGCGATCCGGCGCCGTTTGTCATGGAGCTTCCGGCATATCACATGCCGACGGTCGGCAGTCTGTTAAGGAGCATGTGGGAGCGTGGCTGGTCTTTCATCAAAAAAGCGGGAACGATCATCCTGTTATCGACCATCGTGCTCTGGTTCCTGATGAACTTCGGATGGGGCGGAGACGGTTTCGGCATGCTTGACTTTGAGGGGCTGGAAGGAGTCGCGCTTGAGGAAGCGGAGGCGGGCAGCATTCTCGCCAAGATCGGAAGCGGCATTGCTTGGATTTTTATTCCGCTCGGCTTCGGTGACTGGAAGATGGCGGTTGCGTCTGTGACCGGATTGATCGCAAAAGAGAACGTGGTCGGTACGTTCGGCGTTCTGTTCGGTGTGGCGGAGGTTGCCGAGGAGGGAAATGAGATTTGGGCGTCCCTTGCGGCATGCATGACGCAGACAGCGGCTTATGCATTCCTTGTATTCAACCTCTTATGTGCGCCGTGCTTTGCGGCGATGGGCGCGATCAAGCGGGAGATGAACAACCGAAAGTGGTTCTGGTTTGCGATCGGTTATCAATGCCTGTTTGCGTACGTCGTGTCTCTCTGCGTTTATCAGATCGGCGCATTGATCTTTGAGGGCGCGTTCGGAGTGTGGACGGTCGTAGCATTTCTGCTTGTGGCAGGCTTGATCTTTTTGCTTGTCAGACCGTATCGGCAAAGCAGTACGCTGCAATTTTCCATGGGCAAAAAGATGTCAAAGGCCAGTTAAAAAATGATATCATAAACCTGCGGTATGCGTGCATCACACTCATGCCGCACATCATAGAAAGATGGGGGAATCAGGATGGGAAATCTGATCGTCGGTGCAGTATTGATCGCGGCAGTTGCGTTTGTCATACGCGGCATGGTGCGCGATAAGAAAAACGGAAAATCGCTCCAATGCGGGTGCGGCTGTAGTCATTGCAGCGGACATTGTACGGAGTCAAAGAAATAATTCTCTATAAAGTCATAGGATGAAGGGCTGCTTTATGTTATAATAAAAAAGATTATTATAACACGGAGCAGCCTTTATCATGTTTAGGAGAAGAAAGAATCAAGAAATGGATTTTTTACGGATAGGGGGTTCCGGACGGAAGGAAAGAGCATGGAACAGATAAGACAGAACAAAGGGATTTTACAACACAACTATTATTTGTACCTCACGGAATTTTTTGCGGGCATGTCCGTGATGGCGGTGGAGCTTGGAGCGAGCAGACTGTTAGCGCCGTATTTTAGTTCATCGCAGATCGTTTGGACGATCATTATCGGAACGATCATGATCGCGATGGCGCTCGGCAATATTTACGGCGGACGCAGTGCGGACAAGCACCCCGACCCGGCAAGGCTGTATCGGCGGATATTGATCGCAGCGATCTGGATCGCAGCGATCCCCGTCGTCGGAAAGTATATCATTTTGGGAATCGCCGGACTGCTTGTTGTCACGATCAACAGCAATTTCCTGATCATTGCGGCGTTTCTTGCCTGTATGGTCATTTTTGTGTTCCCGCTTTTTTTACTCGGAACGGTGACGCCGTCCCTTGTCAAATATACGGTGGACAGCCTCGACGATAGCGGAAAAGTTGTCGGCACGCTCGGCGCGTACAATACGATCGGCAGTATCATTGGAACATTCCTGCCGACTTTTGTGACGATTCCGGCGGTCGGAACGACAATGACGTTCTTTATTTTCGGCGGAATCCTGCTTGTGCTGGCTCTCATTTATTTTTATACGACGAGCAGAAAGTTTACGCGGACGGGACTGCCGATCGTATTTTTTATCGTCTGTCTGGTGTGTGGGCATTCGACGAGCTTCGCGTTTTGGGAGTCCGATTTAGTGTATGAGGGAGAATCCGTATACAATTATCTGCAGGTGAAGGACACGGGGAACAGCGTGATTCTTTCCACGAATGTGCTGTTCGGCGTGCAGTCGGTGACAATGAAAAATAAGGAGCTGACCGGAATGTATTATGATTATGCGATGGCGGCGCCGCTCATGAACCCGGATTACCCGTACGACGGACAGCTTCAAATGCTCATACTCGGGATGGGGACCGGAACGTATGCAAGGCAGTGTCTTGCGTACCGCGACGGTATGGGCATTGCGGATATGGACATTGTCGGCGTGGAGATTGATGAAAAGATCACGGATTTATCGGAGCGCTATTTTGACCTCCCGCAGTCTGTGCGCACGGTCAATTATGACGGCAGGGCGTATTTACAGGCGGCGAACGAGCGCTATGACGTTATCATGGTGGATGCGTATCAGGATATTACGATACCGTTTCAGATGTCCTCCGTTGAGTTTTTTACGCTGGTAAAAGAGCATTTAACGGAAAACGGCGTCATGGTCGTCAATATGAATATGCATAGCAGCAGTGAGAGCAGCATCAACGCGTATCTGGCGGATACGATCGCCGCAGTTTTTCCCTATGTCTATACGGTGGACGTGCCGGGAACGACGAACCGGGAACTGTTTGCCTCACAGCATGCGGATATGATGCCGCTGCTTGAGGCGCATGAGGAGGCGCTGACGGATGATGCGCTGCGGTCTTTAATGCAGGAGGTTCGGGAGCGCATCGTTTCTTATGAGGCGGGAGAGCATCTTTTGACGGACGATCAGGCGCCGGTCGAACTGCTTGGCATGGAGGTCATTGATTCCTTGATTCAGGATGAACTCGGTTATTATAAAGAACGGTTTCAGCAGGACGGCATTTCGGGGATTTTGGGTGACTTATGAAAAAACTGGTATGCGGAATTCTCGCCCATGTGGATTCGGGAAAAACAACCTTGTCCGAGGCGTTGCTTTATACGGGCGGAACGATCAAAAAGGCGGGAAGGGTCGATAAGCAGGATGCTTTTTTAGATAATTTCGAGATGGAGCGGGAGCGGGGGATCACCATATTTTCGAAGCAGGCCATGATCCGGACCCCCAAGCTGCAATTAACGCTGGTCGATACGCCGGGACATGTGGATTTTTCGGCGGAGACGGAGCGCGCGCTTCAGATATTGGATGCGGCGATCTTGGTCGTCAGCGCGCCGGACGGGGTGCAGGGACATACGGAAACCTTGTGGCGGCTGCTTGCACGCTACCGGATTCCGGTATTTTTATTTATCAATAAAACGGATTTACCCTGCCGGAAAAGAGAGGCGCTCATGGCGGAGCTTACGGCGAAGCTGTCCGCGGGCTGTCTGGATTTTGGGACGCAGGGAACGGAAGCGTTTTATGAGCAGGCGGCGCTTGTCTGTGAGCGGGCGTTGGAACAATATCTGGCGGACGGTGTACTGACAGACGATCAGCTTTCCGCGCTGATTGCCGATCGTAAGCTGTTTCCGTGCTTTTTTGGCTCCGCGCTGAAAAACGAGGGTGTTCGGGAACTGCTAGACGCACTGGAACGCTACGCGCCTGAGAAGTCTTATGGTGAGGCGTTTGCGGCGAGGGTGTATAAGATCGGCAGGGATGCGCAGGGAAACCGCCTGACTTACTTAAAAATAACGGGCGGCTCACTTGCGGTGCGTGATGTGGTGAACTACGGTGACGGCGACCGCGCGCATAGTGAAAAAATCAATCAGATCCGCATCTATTCGGGTGCGCGGTACGAAACGCCCGCATCGGTGCTGGCGGGAGAAGTCTGCGCGGTCACGGGGCTCACCGCCACCGCGGCGGGAGAGGGCTTAGGAGCGGAAAACGCATCAGCGCAGCCGTTTTTTGTTCCCGTGCTGACCTATCGACTCATCCTGCCCGACGATGTTTCGGCGGCACAGTTTATGCCGAAGCTCTATCAGCTTGAGGAGGAGGAGCCGCAGCTTCATGTATGCTGGGACGAACACCTTTCGGAGATTCATGTGCAGCTCATGGGCGAGGTGCAGACCGAGGTGGTTCAGAGGATGATCGCGGAACGGTTTGACGTAGCAGTACATTTCGGAGCGGGGAAGATTTTATATCGGGAGACGCTTGCCGAGCCGGTGGAGGGGGTCGGCCATTATGAGCCGCTTAGGCATTATGCGGAGGTGCATCTTCTCATGGAGCCGGGAGAGCCGGGGAGCGGACTTGTGTTCGCGAGTGCCTGCAGCGAGGAGATCCTTGAAAAGAATTGGCAGCGGCTGGTGTTGACGCATTTAGAAGAAAAAGAGCATGTCGGCGTGCTGACGGGTGCGCCGATCACGGATATGACGATCACGCTCGTGTCGGGGCGGGCACATTTGAAACATACCGAAGGCGGTGATTTCAGACAGGCTACCTACCGGGCAGTGAGACAGGGGCTTCGGAGCGCGCGGTGCGTGCTGTTGGAACCTTATTATCATTTTTGCATTACCGTGCCCGCGCAGCAGATCGGCAGAGTCATGACCGATATGGAAAAAAAGCACGCGCAGTTTGGCGCGCCGGAAGCATCCGAAGAGCAGATGACGCTTGAGGGAATCGTTCCGGCGTCGGAGATGGCGGGTTATGCAAAAGAACTTGCCGCCTATACGAAAGGGCGCGGCAGGATGAATCTATCCCTGCACGGCTACGGGCGCTGCCATAATGCAGAGGAGATCGTCTCGGAAAGCGGCTATGACCCGGAGGCGGATACGGAGAATCCGACGGGCTCGATTTTTTGCGGGCACGGAGCCGGATTTTATGTGCCATGGAATGAGGTATATGATTACATGCATATGGAAGCTGTTTCTTTGGCAGAGAGACGGACTGCGGAAGCAGGGGAAGCGGAGAAATTCGGTTACACAGGAGAGGACGGCGTGTATGTATCCGGATATGCGGGAAGAAACGGCGTGCATGCGGACGGGGATATGCCGATAGATGAGGCTGGCATGTATGCGTCTGATTTTGCAAAGGGAAATGAAGAGCGTGCGATCGGCACGGAGGAGATTGACGAGATCATAAGAAGAAGCGGCGGCGCAAACCGGAAGGAAGATGTTTCTGAGAGAAAAATCTGGAGCAGGCGTTATGATGGCGGGGGGCTGACAGACGGCGGGAATGCGGCGGATGGTGTGCGTGCTTCGAACAGGGCGAAAAACATAGCAGGTGATAGGAATGCGGCAGTCAAGATGCAGAAGGCAGGAACCGCGGCGAACGAAGAATATCTCCTTGTAGATGGCTATAACGTGATCTTTGCATGGGAGGATCTCAGCGCGCTTGCCGGGGCAAATGTGGATGCGGCACGCGGGAAGCTCATGGATGTGCTGTGCAATTATCAGGCGATGCGGGCCTGTGAGGTCATTGTGGTATTTGACGCGTACCGCGTGCAGGGACATGCCGAGGAGATCATCGATTATCATAATATTCATGTGGTCTTTACCAAAGAAGCAGAGACCGCAGATCAATATATTGAAAAATTCGCGCACGAGAACGGCAAAAAATACCGGATCACAGTGGCAACGTCGGATGGATTGGAGCAGATCATCATTCGCGGACAGGGCTGTGCGCTGCTTTCGTCAAGGGAACTGCGCGAGGAGATCGCATTGCGGAGCGAGCAGCTGCGGCAAGAACATATGACGCAGACGAAGCGGCTTGGAAATACGATGGAGGAGAAGCTGAAAGCGCTGAATACGGATGCGGAAGGATGAAACGGGGATGATTATCTTTGCCCGGATGTCGGTGCGACATGATACTGAATCGGTTTATATTGCTTTTCTGCCTGTTTTCGGCTAAAATAGAATAAAAGTATAAATTAGCCGAGAAAACAATTTTCTCCTCAAAAATAGCCGCGTGTTATTTCGTAAGACAGGGAGGCCTGCATGAATTATATAAGTAGAAATTTGGAGCGCATAGTCAGCCAGGTAACCAAGGAATATCCGGTCGTACTGGTTACCGGACCAAGACAGGTCGGCAAGACTACGATGCTTCAGAGAATGATGGAAGGAACCAATAGGGGTTATGTTTCTTTGGATGATTTGAATGAGAGAGCGATTGCCAAGACGGATCCGGAGATGTTTTTGCAATTACACAGACCACCGGTGTTAATTGATGAAGTACAGTATGCACCGGAGCTGTTTACCTATATTAAAATGCATGTAGATCGCGATCATGAGCCGGGAGCGTTTTGGTTGACCGGGTCTCAGGTATTTAAGCTGATGCGTGGAGTACAGGAGTCACTTGCGGGAAGGGTGGCGGTGCTTTCCTTAACTTCATTATCGCAGGCAGAAATAAGCGGTGGGGAGACGGAGCCGTTTACGGTTGATCTGGAGGCGTTGTCGGTCAGAAAAAAAGAGAGAGAACCGGCGGATACAAGAGCAGTTTTTGAACGCATTTACAAAGGTTCGATGCCGGCTATCGTGAGTGGGGCAAACAGTAGCAGTCAGATTTTTTACAGTAGTTATTTAAGAACGTATATTGAATGGGATGTAAGGGAACTGTCGGATGCAATAGATTCTTTGAAATTCCTTCGTTTTATGACAGCGGTGGCGGCAAGATGCGGTCAGATGCTGAATGTGGCTGACATTGCCAGAGATGCGGATATCAATCAAAAACAAGCGAAGGACTGGCTGGTTATTTTGGAGACGCTTGGCATCATTTTTTATCTGCAGCCCTATTTCAACAATCACTTAAAGCGTCTTGTAAAAACACCAAAACTGTACTTCTATGATACGGGGCTGGTTTGTTATCTGACAAAATGGAGCAGCGCGGAGACGTTGGAGAGCGGAGCCATGAATGGGGCTATATTGGAAAATTATGTTGTGGCTGAGATTATGAAAACGTATCTGAATAACGGGAGAGAACCCTATATGTATTATTATCGTGACAAGGATGCGAAGGAGATTGATATTGTGTTGGAGCGCGACGGCGAGCTCAATCCGATAGAGATCAAAAAAACTTCGAACCCCGGAACAGAGTTGATAAAGGCGTTCAGCCTGCTGGATAGAGCTTCCGTACCACGTTCTAAGGGAGCAGTGATCTGTATGAAGCCGGAGTTTAGCGCAATCGACCGAGATCATTATATCGTGCCGGTTTGGATGGTTTAATGATCGCTATTGATTGATCAGAGCGGAGGATTGTATGAAATTGCGCATTCAAAATATCGTTGTGCTTATGCTTTGCCTGTTTGTATTCAGTGGCTGCGGTGTCTCACAAGATAACAGTGATGATGCGTTATCGAACGCGGAAATGCAGGAAACAGACATCTGGGAGAGCACGCAGGAAACAGATGAGGAAGCAACGGTGGTTGCTGAGCTTGGATCGGAAGAATTGCTGGATGCATTTCTTGCCGGTGAAATTCCGGCATTTTATGGCGATGGAGATGAAGGAAGTATCCTGTTTGACCAGCTGTCACATGATGAGGATGAGTGGGATTGTCATTCTGTCGGAGAGCGGATTGACCTGGATAATGATGGCGAAAACGAGCAAATTGTGAATGGGCCATATGGAGGGATTTATTTTGACGCGAGAGACGGAAAAGTCTATGTGTTAGCAGAAGGGGAGGGAACTGCCGGATTTCTGTCTTATGCAGTCTACGATAATGCGACATGGATTGTACATAGTGATACTACACATGCGGGAAGGCAGACCTATTGGTTGACGAGGTTCGATGGCGGAGGGAATATTGTAGACGAATTTAAGCTGGGGGCGGAATACTGGGAGTCCGCTGACGGTACCTATGATGAAAACAGTGATTTTACTTATCGTGACGAAGAAATATCCATGGAAGAATATGAGAAATTAATCAAAGAGATTTTTGGTTTGTAAATCTACGCAAAGGAACAGAAATGAAAAACAACGATTACAACAAAACGATGTACGCGTGCTTTGTCGGCTATATTGTACAGGCGATCGTCAATAATTTTGCACCGCTTTTGTTTTTGACCTTCCATTCGCAGTATGGCATTTCCCTTTCGCGTATCACGATGTTAGTGACGGTCAATTTCGGATTGCAGCTCTTGGTCGATCTCTTGTCCATCGGATTGGTCGATCGCATCGGCTATCGCGTATCCGCCGTGCTGGCGCAGGTGTTTGCGGCAGCAGGACTGATTTTTTTAACGGTACTGCCGGATGTTTTCCGTGATCCGTTTTACGGGCTGCTGAGTGCGGTGATGGTTTATGCGGTCGGAGGCGGGCTTTTGGAGGTGCTTGTCAGTCCGATCGTGGAGGCGTGTCCGTCCGATAATAAGGAAAAGGCAATGAGCCTTCTGCATTCGTTTTATTGCTGGGGGCATGTGGCGGTCGTGCTGCTTTCTACGGCATTTTTTGCTGTCGCAGGCATTGAACACTGGAAATGGCTGGCACTGTTATGGGCGCTTGTTCCCGTGTGCAACGCGGTGGCGTTTTTGAAAGTGCCGATCGCGCCGCTGATCGAAGACGGCGAAAAGGGTATGAGCGTAAAGGAGCTTGCGGGCATGAAATTGTTTTGGGTGCTCATGCTTCTCATGCTGTGTGCCGGAGCATGCGAGCAGGCGGTGAGCCAGTGGGCATCCACCTTTGCCGAAAAAGGCTTACGGGTTAATAAGACGGTCGGCGATCTGGCGGGACCGATGCTGTTTGCAATTTTGATGGGGAGCGCGCGGGCGTTTTACGGAAAAGCCGGAGACCGTATCAATCTGAAGCATTTTATGTATGCGAGCGGCGCGCTCTGTCTGGGAACATATTTTTTGATCGCGCTTGTGCCGAATCCGGTAATCGGACTGATCGGCTGCGGACTGTGCGGAATGTCCGTCGGCATTTTGTGGCCGGGTACGTTCAGCATCGCGGCGGCATCCGTGAAAAGAGGAGGAACAGCGCTGTTTGCCCTTTTGGCGCTTGCGGGGGATCTGGGCTGTTCGGGAGGTCCGACGCTTGTCGGTATCGTTTCGGGGGCGTTCGGAGATCATTTGCAGAGCGGCATTTTGGCGGCGGTGATATTCCCGGTTCTTTTGCTTCTCGGACTGGCGGCGCACACGCGTCTTGCGGGAAAGACAAAACAATAAATAAGGTTCTTTTTTTCGGGACATGCACATATACTATAAAGAGTCATAAAAGAGAACCGGAAAAGGAGTTTATGCCGGATCAAAAAATGAACAATGGAGGTGCAGTATGTCCAGAGGACCGAGAAAAACAATAGAGGACAAGATCAGGGAGAAAGAGGAACTGATTCAGGGATTAAAGACGAGGCTTCAATCCGAGAATAAGGAGCTGGAAGCGCTCAGGCAGGAAAAACGCGCAAAGGAGATTGCGGAGATCGCAGGGTTCTTAGAGGAATCGGGCGTGACGATCGAGCAGGCGCGCGATATTTTAGAGCAGCACATCGCGCAGGATAACGGGGACGAAGCGGACTGCGCGTAAATGAGGGTGAGGAAATCCCCAAAAGAGAAAGATTCCACAAATCAGAAAAGGAAATGTAATAATAAAAAATGTGTTTACCGGCGTTGATCGACAAAGTTGCAGTATGGATGATCGACATTGCAGACAGGTAGAGAAGAAACGGAGGATGAATATGAGCGGAATTACCAAAAAGAGAATGGCACAGATTGACGCTATGCTGGCGCGCAGCGTAGCGCAGCGAGCGGTGCGCCAGGCAGCGTTAACGGCTCAGACGGCGGGAAAAGAAAAAGCAATTTCGCAGGGAGTCTTGGAACCGCGCGATTACCATGTGAGCGGCAGCGCTCCTGCAGAGGCGGCGGCACTGATGCATACGGGAAAGAGGCATGTATCGCACAGGCCGGATTATACCGCGCCCGTCAGAAGATGGCGGGGACGCGCGTCAAGGGGAAGGCTGCTTACGGCGGCGATGATCGTTCTGGTCATCGCGATGGCATTGTTTCTGTCAAGCGGCTGCGGCGCTGAGGAAGACAGCGATACGCTGATGATAACGCCCGAAGCGGATTCGGGTCAGGATGCTGCCGGTGATACGCAGACAGATAGCGCCGACGGTCAGGAAAGCGATGGCGAAAGCGGAGACGCGCAGGCGGACGATGGGGGAAGCGGAGACGCGCAGGCGGACGATGAGGGGAGCGGAGACGCGGATGACGATGCGGAGACGACTTATGAGATTCCGGAGGTCGTCATAGCAGACTTTGCAATACCGGATAACGATGCGCTTGCCTTTGTACACGATATGAAGATCGGCTGGTCGCTCGGCAATACACTTGATGCGTTTTTGGCCGGCGGTTATGCGAATGAGCTTGACAGTGAAACGTGCTGGGTTTCCGTTGCCACGACAAAGGAAATGATTGATGATATCGCTGCGGCCGGCTTTCATACGATGCGTGTTCCGGTGACATGGCACGGACATTTTGTGGATGATGATTTTACGATTTCCGAGGTATGGCTGAACCGTGTGCAGGAAGTCGTTGATTACGGAATCGATAACGGGATGTATATTATCTTGAATATTCATCATGACACGCAGGAGGATTGCTATTTTCCCGATACCGCACATTTAGAGCAGTCCATCCGTTATATTACCGCGATTTGGACACAGCTTTCCGCGCGGTTTGCCGATTATGACGAGCATTTGATCTTTGAGGGAATGAATGAGCCGCGTCTGGTCGGGAGCTCCCATGAGTGGTGGATTGATAATAACAGCGAAGAATGTTTGGATGCGATCGCATGCATCAACACACTGAATCAGGTGTTTGTGAATACGGTGCGTGCAGGCGGGGGAAACAACGGTTCCCGTTATCTGATGGTTCCCGGCTATGATGCGTCGCCTGACGGTGCGCTGCACAACGACTTTGTTCTTCCGATGGACCCGGGGGAAGCGGAAAATCGGATCATTGTGTCCGTACACGCGTATACGCCGTATAATTTCGCACTTCAATCGCCGGACGATTCCGGAAGCAAATCAACCTTTGATGCAGGAGAGACGAGCTCCACAAGGGATATTGATTATTTCTTGGACAAGCTTTATGACCGCTATATCAGTCAGGGAATCCCGGTGGTGGTCGGCGAATTCGGTGCGCGCGATAAAGACCATAACACGCAGGACCGCGTGGATTATGCCGCATATTATATTGCAGCAGCCAGAGCGCGGGGAATCACCTGCTTATGGTGGGACAACGGAGCGTTTGACGGAGCGGGCGAGAACTTTGGACTCTATTACCGCAGGGGAGGCCATTTTGTTTATCCCGATATTGTAGATGCACTCATGAAATATGCGGACTAAAAAAGAACGCGAATAATTTATGGGCAATTGCGAAACGCCATTAATTATATTTATGATTGTATATTTTGCACTATCGTACAACCTAAATGCATGCGTTTCGCAATCGCCTAAAACAATTCATACAGAAAGGAGCAGATACGATGAAAGTACTTTTGATCAACGGAAGTCCCCATAAGGAGGGGAGCACTTATACTGCGCTGCATGAGATGGAGCAGGTATTCCTAAAAGAGGGAATGGAAACAGAGATCATCCATATCGGAAATCAGGATATTCGCGGCTGTATCGCCTGCGGTTTCTGCTACAAGAATGGACATTGCGTGTTTGATGACGCAGTCAATGCGATCGCGCCGAAGTTTGAGGCGTGCGACGGACTGGTCGTGGGAAGTCCCGTATACTATGCGTCGGCGAATGCGACGCTGATCGCCTTCCTTGACCGCCTGTTTTACAGTACGCATTTTGATAAGACGATGAAAGTCGGCGCGGCTGTGGCTTCGGCAAGGCGCGGCGGACTGACGGCGACTTTTGATGAGCTGAATAAATATTTTACAATCTGTGGCATGCCGGTTGCGTCCGGACAATATTGGAACGGCATTCACGGCAACAATGCAGACGAAGCGAGGCAGGATGCGGAGGGGATGCAGATGATGCGTACGCTTGCGGCGAACATGAGCTTTTTAATAAAAAGCATTGCCCTCGGAAAGCAGACCTACGGACTGCCCGAAAAGGAGCCGCGCGTCAGCACGAATTTTGTGCGGTCATTATAAGACACACCCGATCACGAATGGGAACATTTACGGAGGATGGAGCGCATGAGACCAAGCGATGAAAAGAAAAAATCATCAGTCGAGAGACGAATCCGTCGATCGACAATTATTATGCGATCAGCAGGTTTTTAGGCGTTCATATGGAGGAGCTCATCGCGGGGGACGATGAGCTCTTTCCGCTTGTATTTGCGCAATAAGCAGAGAAGTATTTCGTGTCAGCCCGGCTGGCTGGTGAACCGCAGGTTTACTGCAAAATTTTTGTGGGTATGATATAATGTGCGCAAGGAAAAAACAAGCGACCGCGAAAAAAGCAGTAAGGTGTTGACACATTTTCACACAGGAGGTTTCAGTCAATGTCGAGCATCGAAAACTTGCACCATGGAAAGAAATATCAAATAAAAATAGGAACCTGTATCAGAGGCGCGCATTTATTGGATGATTTAAGAAATGCCGTCTCCATGGGATTTGATACCGTAGAATTATATTATAATGATACGCTTTCAGGTGCGGATTTCGATATGCTGGCACCCAAAATGCGGGAAATCATCGGGGATTCCGGCGTTGAAATTTCCGGAATCGGACTGTATTGCAACCCTTTGATCAATGAGAGTACAAGACAGGAGCTGGTATATTGTATCAAAAAAGCACGCGATCTTGGCACAGATTTTGTTGGTACTTTTGCCGGAGCAATTCCGGGAAAAAGTGTGGATGACGCGATGCCTGCGTTTAAAAAATGTTTTTCTGAACTGACAGCAATTGCTGAGGCATATGGTGTAAGGATCGGTATTGAAAATGCGCCGATGTACGGGCATTGGTACAGCGCAACCAGTAATATTGGTTTTTGTCCGCGGGCGTGGGAAATGATTTTTGAGGAGGTACCAAGCGAGCATTTGGGGTTAGAATGGGAACCGAGTCATCAGGTTCAACAGCTGATCGAGCCGATCGCACAGCTGAAAGCATATTTACCGAAAGTATTCCATGTTCACGGGAAGGATGCTTCCGTTGATTGGAATGCGGTCAGGACATACGGTATTTGGTTTGGTTCCCATTATTGCGACCATAGATTTCCGGGAATGGGAGATACGGATTGGCAGGAGATCATAAAATTGCTTTACGAAGCGGACTATCAGGGAGACATCACGATCGAAGGCTATCATGACCCGGTCTATTGCAGCGATAGAGAACTGGAAGGGCAGAAGCTGGCGTTGGAATATTTAAGAGGAAACCAAAGCAGGTAAGGAGAAGGGAGAGTACATATGGAATATGCGGCAGTCAGACATTTTGCGGACAGACGGTATTGCTATGCGTTAGAAAAGGGGCGATTTCTCATTCGGCTTGAGACAAAAAAAGATGATGCGGTAAGGGTGACGCTCCACGTTCAGGATAAGTATATGCCGTTAAAATATATGGATACGAGGCAGGCATATAATATGAAAAAAGCCTGTTCGGACAATTATCGGGATTATTATGAGATCGAGCAGGAGATGGATGTGATCTGCCTTCGATATTTTTTTGAAATAGAAGATGTATCAGGCAAGGTTGCCTATTATGGGAATCATGATTTTTACGATGAGCCGATCATTGATATTGAAAAGATGTATGACTGCCCGCAGAATCTTCGGGAGGATGAATTGTTTGAAATACCTCATTGGGCAAAAAACAAGGTGATCTACCAGATTTTTCCGTCCCGTTTTGCCTCGGACAAGGACGTCCCGGAAGACGTCTGGTATCAGGCGCCGATCGGCTATAAGGCAGATCTGAAAGGATCCTTAAGGGGAATCATGGATCATTTGGACTATATCAGAGAGCTTGGCGTGGATATTCTCTATATGACGCCGATTTTCAGCTCTGATTCCAGCCATAAATATAACATTAAAGATTATTATTGTATTGACCCCTCCTTTGGGAATAAAGAGGACTTAAAGGAACTTGTATCAAAGGCGCATGAGCTGGGAATGTATGTGATCTTGGACGGCGTATTCAATCATACGGGACTGGACTTTTTTGCATTTCGGGATGTCAGGGAAAAAAAGGAGCAGTCAAAATATCTGAACTGGTATTATGCCAAAGAATTTCCGCTTGTGATGGAATGGGGAAAAAAGCCGAATTACAAGACCTTTGGATATGCCGCGTATATGCCCAAGCTGAATCTGCAAAATAAAGAAACAGCGGATTATTTCATTGACGTTGCTTCCTATTGGATCAGGGAATGCGATATTGACGGCTGGCGTCTGGATGTGGCGGATGAGATTGATCATGCTTTTTGGAAACGGTTTCGAAAAGAGGTCAAAGCGGTAAAAAAAGAGATTCTGCTCATCGGCGAGATCTGGTATTTTGCAGGTGATTTTTTGGGGGGTGATGAGTGGGACTGTGCCATGAATTATCCGTTCTATCAGGCGGTACAGGATTTCGTTGCAGCGGAGTCAATCTGTGCCTCCGAATTTGTGGGAAAGCTCCATTTTATCAAAGGAAATCTGCATAACGGTCTGGAGGGCTATCTCTGGAATTTGATCGACAGTCATGATACGGAGCGTTTTTTGCACAGTGCGCAGCATGATACAGGGAAGCAGAAGATGGCGGCGGCCATGCAGCTGTTACTTCCCGGTATGCCCATGATCTATTATGGCGACGAGGTGGCTTTGGATGGCGGCCGTGATCCGGATTGCCGACGCGGTATGCTGTGGGATGAGTGCAGACAAAATCGGGAAATGCTTCATTATTATCGGGCGCTCATTAAAATCCGGCATACCTATCCGGTATTGACGGAGGGTGTGATCAAAAAGCAGTACACGGATGACCGCACCGGACTGATCTATACAGAAAGAGAAAGGAACGGTCAAAGGATCATTTTGATCTTTCACATCGGAAAAGGAGATGTGTGTCTTCCGGAACTGAAAGGGAAGCAAAACCTCATAAGTGGCGGGGAATTTTCAGGCAGCCTTGGGGATTATGAGACAGCGGTGCTGGTGGACAGGTAATCAGTGTAAAAAGAGTTCCGCTGTGTGACGGCGGAACTCTTTTTATAGTGATTGTTCATTTCTCATATAGGAAACTCTTTTTATGATACTTCCCGTTTTTCCTCCAAATCGGCTTTTTGCGCGTTGTTCTTTGCAAGATTCTTCGACAGATTTTTCTGTGCCGTGGAGAGCATCAGCTTGATACGATTTAACTGGTTGACCTCGCTGGCACCCGGATCGTAGTCGATCGCAACGATGTTGGCTTCGGGATACCGGCGGCGGATCTCCTTGATCACGCCCTTGCCGACGACATGGTTCGGCAGGCAGGCGAATGGCTGCGTGCAGACAATGTTCGGCGTATTGTCATGGATCAGTTCTAACATTTCTCCGGTCAAAAACCATCCTTCACCGGTCTGATTCCCAATGGAAACAATGGTCTGCGCGTTGTTGACCGTATCATAAATATTTGCGGGCGGCGTAAAATGTTCGCTTTGGGAAAGCGCTTTTGCAGCCGCACCTCTGAAGCGCTGAATCGCCCAAATGCCGAGCTTTGCCAGTCTGGCAGACCGCTTGCTTGTGCCTAAATTCTCCGATTTATAAATCTGATTGTAGAAGCAGTAGAGCATAAAGTCCATCAGATCGGGAACGACGGCCTCCGCGCCTTCCGCTTCCAACAATTCCACCAAATGGTTATTTGCGGCGGGCATGAATTTGACTAAGATTTCGCCGACGACGCCGACACGCGGCTTTTTCACATCGGTGATCGGGATATTGTCAAAATCATGAACGATCTCGCGGCACATTTTCTGAAATTTGTGATAGGAAATATGCTTCGCCGTGATCAGCTTCTCACAGCGGGCCTCCCATTCGCGGTGCAGCTTGTCAACGGAACCCGGTACTGCCTCGTAAGGGCGCATCCGGTAGACGCAGCGCATGAACAGGTCGCCGAGCGTTACTGCATATACGGCGCGCATGAGCATTTCCGCGTTGATCTTAAATCCGGGATTGCTCTCCAGCTTGGAAAGATTGATGGAGATGACCGGAATATAACCGTAGCCCGCCTTGGCAAGCGCACGGCGGATAAAACCGATATAGTTGGTCGCACGGCAGCCGCCGCCCGTCTGGGACATCACAAAAGCAAGCTTGTGCGTATCATATTTTCCCGACAGAACTGCGGACATGATCTGCCCGACGACCATCAGGGAAGGATAGCAGGCGTCGTTATTGACATATTTCAAACCGACGTTGACCGCCTGTTTTCCGTCGTTGTCCATGACCTCCAAATGATAGCCGCATTGATTAAACGCCGCCTGCAAAAGTCCGAAGTGGATCGGCGACATCTGCGGACACAGGATCGTATACTCTTTGCGCATCTCTTCCGTGAAAAGAACACGGTTCATGGCGGAGGAACGGATCTCGCGTTTCTGCTGTTTTGCTTCCCGCACACGGATCGCAGAGAGCAGGGAACGAATACGGATCCTTGCCGCGCCGAGATTGTTGACCTCATCAATCTTCAGGCAGGTATAAATCTTACCGGAGTCGGAAAGAATATCGTTTACCTGATCCGTTGTGACAGCATCCAGGCCGCATCCGAAAGAATTGAGCTGAATGAGGTCTAGATTATCCACCGCTTTGACATAGCTTGCCGCCGCATACAGGCGGGAGTGATACATCCACTGGTCGGAGACGATGAGCGGACGTTCCGGCTTTGCCAGATGTGAGATGGAATCCTCCGTCAAAACGGCAATGTCATACGAATTGATCAGCTCGGGGATACCGTGGTTGATCTCCGGATCAATATGATAAGGCCGTCCCGCAAGCACAATGCCGCGTTTGTTGTTTTCCTTTAACCATGCAAGCGTTTCCTCGCCCTTTTTCTGAATGTCTTTTCTTGCCGCTTCCTGTTCCAGCCATGCGTCGTGAACCGCGCTCTTGATCTCGGCGGGGGTAAGCTCGCCAAACTCCTTGATGAGCTGGGAGGAAATGGTCTCCTCGCTTGTAAACGCCATGAACGGATTGCGGAAGATCACTTCTCCGCGTCCGATCTCCTCCACATTGTTTTTGATATTTTCGGAATAGGAGGTCACGATCGGGCAATTATAGTGGTTGTTGGCGTCCGAAAACTCATTGCGCTCATAGAACAGGGCGGGATAAAAAATAAAATCCACCTCCTGATTGATGAGCCACATGATATGACCGTGTACGAGCTTTGCCGGATAGCACTCGGACTCACTCGGAATGGACTCGATGCCGAGCTCGTATATCTTGCGGTTGGAGTTCGGAGAGAGCATGACACGGTAGCCCAGTTTGGTGAAAAACGTATACCAAAACGGATAATTTTCATACATGTTTAAGACGCGGGGAATCCCGACCGTGCCGCGTACGGCTGCTTCCGGCGTAAGCGGTTCATAGCCGAAAATGCGTGAAAGCTTGTATTCATACAGATTCGGTACGTTGTGCTCATTTTTCTGTTTTCCGAGCCCGCGCTCACAGCGGTTGCCGGAAATATACTGTCTGCCGCCGGAAAAACGGTTGATGGTCAGACGGCAGCTGTTCGTGCAGCCCTTGCATTTAGCCATGCTTGTCGTAAACTCCAGCGCATTGATCTGTTCGATCGAAAGCATGGAGGTTTGATAACCACAGGTTGACATAAAACGTTCTCTTGCAACGAGCGCCGCGCCGAACGCCCCCATGATGCCCGCGATGTCGGGGCGGATCGCCTCGCATCCGGCAATGCTTTCAAAGCTGCGCAGAACGGCATCATTATAAAACGTACCGCCCTGAACGACGATATGGCTGCCGAGCTCGGACGCATCGGACACTTTGATGACCTTAAACAGTGCGTTTTTAATGACGGAATAGGCAAGTCCGGCGGAAATATCGGAGACGGACGCGCCTTCCTTCTGCGCCTGCTTGACTTTGGAATTCATAAATACGGTACAGCGTGTGCCGAGGTCGATCGGGTGCTCTGCAAACAGCGCGGCCTTCGCAAAATCCTGCACGCTGTAATTTAGGGATTTGGCAAAGGTCTCGATGAACGAGCCGCAGCCGGAAGAGCATGCCTCGTTTAACTGCACGCTGTCCACGGTCTGGTTTTTGATCTTGATACATTTCATATCCTGACCGCCGATATCTAAGATGCAGTCCACCTTCGGATCAAAAAACGCGGCGGCATAGTAATGCGCGACGGTCTCCACCTCGCCGTCGTCTAACAGAAAGGCAGCCTTGATGAGCGCCTCACCGTAGCCGGTGGAGCAGGAGCGGACGATATGCGCGCCCTTCGGCAGGAGAGAATAAATTTCCTGAATGGACGAAATGGCGGTCTTTAAAGGACTGCCGTTGTTATTGCTGTAAAACGAATATAAAAGATCGCCGGATTCGCTGATGAGCGCGACCTTCGTGGTCGTTGAACCCGCATCGATGCCCAAGAAACAATTTCCCTGATACTGCTTTAATTCCGCGGTCTTGACACAGTGGCTGTCATGCCGTGCACGGAAAGCGTCATATTCTTCTTCGGAGGCAAACAGCGGCTCCATACGCTCGACCTCAAATTCCATCTTAATATCGGAGGAGAGCTTTGCGACCATTTCTTCCATAGAAAAAGAAACCTCATCCTTTGCGTTCATGGCGGAGCCGATGGCGGCAAACAGGTGGGAATTATCCGTGTCAATGATATGCTCCTCATCAAGCTTTAACGTGCGGATGAACGCTTCCTTTAACTCGCTTAAAAAATGAAGCGGTCCGCCGAGAAACGCAACGTGTCCGCGGATCGGCTTGCCGCAGGCAAGACCGGAGATCGTCTGATTGACGACCGCCTGAAAAATGGATGCGGCAAGATCTTCTTTGGTAGCGCCCTCATTGATGAGCGGCTGAATATCGGATTTTGCAAACACGCCGCAGCGCGCGGCAATCGTATAAAGAGAGTGGTAGCTTTTGGCATATTCATTTAAGCCGGGCGCATCCGTCTGCAAAAGGGAGGCCATCTGGTCGATAAAAGAACCTGTGCCTCCGGCACAGATGCCGTTCATACGCTGCTCGACATTGCCGCCCTCAAAATAAATGATCTTAGCGTCCTCGCCGCCAAGCTCAATGGCAACATCCGTTTTCGGCGCAAGCTCGGTTAAGGCGGTCGCGACAGCGATCACTTCCTGATTAAAGGGAACGCCCAAATGGTTGGCAAGCGTTAAGCCGCCGGAGCCCGTGATCATCGGATGTAACGTAAGGTCGCCGAGCTTTTCATACGCGTCCGACAAAAGTCCCTGCAGGGTCTCGCGGATATTGGCATAATGCCTGCGATAATCGGAAAAAAGAATCTCGTGCGAAGAATCAAGAATTGCGATCTTGACTGTGGTGGAACCAATGTCGATTCCGAGTGTATACCTTTCGGCTGCGTTTGCGGTCGATTTAGTGTTCATGTTTGACACCGTCTTTCTTCATAATAAGATTTCATTTACATTGGCATTATACGCTACGCGATAAAAAAGTTCAATGAAAAAAGAATAAAGAACGCGTTCGCTTTGTTTACTTTTTCTGGAAGGAATGATAAGATGTGTTACATAAAAGCGGTTTTAAGAGGAGAGAGAAAATGAAATTTTTGAATAAATTGGAAAAAAAATTAGGAAAATATGCCATTCCGAATCTGTCATTATATCTGATTTTATGCTATGCGGCGGGCTATCTGATTCAGTTGATCAACAGCAGCTTTGTGAGTTATCTGACTCTGAATCCGTATGCGATCTTAAGAGGTCAGGTGTGGCGGCTTGTCAGCTGGGTACTGATTCCGCCCGGTTCAAGTAATATTTTCTTTTTGCTGATCATGCTGATGCTTTATTATTCTCTTGGCACGACCTTGGAGAGAACATGGGGAACCTTCTATTATAATGTTTATATTTTTGGCGGAATTCTTTTTACGGTGATCGCAAGCTTTCTGCTTGCAGGCTGGTTTGCCATTTTTGATTTTCCGAAGGTGAATGATCTCACGCTTATGATTTACGGCATCAACCCGCAGGGGATGGGAACGCTGGCAAAGATGCAGGTCTGGTATCAGTATGATTTTTGGATATTGTTCAGTACCTACTATATTAATATGTCAATTTTTCTTGCGTTTTCGGCGACCTATCCCGATATGCAGGTGATGCTATGGTTTATCATTCCGATGAAAGTAAAATATCTCGGTATCGTGTATGTTGTACTGATGATCATGGATATTTTGCAGACGGGCTGGCTGCTCGCGTTTACGATCGGCGCGTCCTTATTAAACTTTATTATTTTCTTTATGATGACGCGCGGAAGAACGCGCAGGACGCTCAAACAGAGGAAGCGCCAGATGGAGTATCGGCATGCCGCAAAACCGAAGGGCGGCGGCATCACGAGGCACAAATGCGCAATCTGCGGCAGAACAGAGGAGGATGATCCAACGCTGGAATTCCGCTTCTGTTCTAAATGCGAGGGAAATTATGAGTATTGCCAGAATCACCTTTTCACGCATGAGCATGTGAAAAGAAATTAGGGAGCGGGATGATGAGCGGGGAAGAACGATTTTTGAATAGATTGGCCGAATTAAAGGATACGGCGCGCTTACAGGGGCATATGTTGTCCGAGGAGCAGGTCGGGCAATTTGTAAAGGAGCTTCAGCTTGATTCACAGAAGGAGCAGCTTCTCTATGATTATTTTAAGCAGAATCATATCGGGATCGGCGAGCCGGCTGATGAGGAGGAATATCTAAACGACGATGAGCGGAGTTATCTGGAGCTTTATCTAAACGAATTACAGACACTTCCTAAGGTGAGCGATGGCGAGAGACGAGCGATTTCCATGGCGGCGATGGCGGGAGAAACAGTGGCAAAGAAAAAGCTGGTGGAGGCGTATCTGCCGGAGGTTGTGGAGATTTCCAAGCTGTATGCGGGACAGGGCGTATATTTGGAGGACTTGATCGGCGAGGGCAATGTGGCGCTTACGCTCGGTGTGGAAATGCTTGGCGCCCTGGAGCAGCCGGACGAGGTTTCCGGCATGCTCGGTAAAATGATCATGGATGCCATGGAGGAATACATCAGCGAAAACGCGGATGAAAAAAAGGTCAACCAAAAGGTGCTCTCACGCGTCCAAAAGACAGCGGAGCAGGCAAAGGCGCTTGCGGGGGAGCTTCGAAGAAAGGTTACGGTCGAGGAACTCATGCAGGAGGGCGGCTTAAGCGAAAAAGAAATCCGCGATGCCATTCGAATCTCGGCAGGCGGAATCGAGGAGATCGACGACAGCGCGCAGGACATGTAGGAAAACATAGTACCACAGCGAATGTCAGCGGTATGCAGGAGTGGCGAAATGGAATATCAGGATTTTAAGTATATCATGGGCGACGTGTCGAAAATTTATATCGGCGCGGAAATGTCCTATGCGGAAATCTGTGCGCATGATTTTGCGCCGTTTAAGCTCATTGCGATCATAGAGCAGTATTTATATAAAGAAGCATCGCCCGATATGACGCTGAAAGAGCATCTGCTCGCGATGACAAAGAATTCTTTTTCTTATCAGACGCTGCATCATCTGAAGGTGTCGCTGAAAATGAATATCTATTCGCAGACGACGGACAGGCACGGACGGACGGCGGAAAAGTGGCTAATCGACCAGATTGTCGATGTGGATTCGTATGTCGGCGAGGAGTCCTATCATCAATATCCGGAGCATGCCATCGTGACGGAGCTGATCATAAAAAAACTGCCGCTCATGATGTTTTCGATATGAGCGTTACGACGTGATCATGATATAATAAACTCAAAAATCCAGCCGCTGCGCGTCCGTCGCGCTACGCGCTTAAAAATCTGCCTTGCAGATTTTGATTTTTTCGTTACCATGTCAGGTGAAATCAAATGCTCACTACGTTCGCGCTTGATTTCCTGCTGACATGATACCGCCCGAATGGGCATGCACTTTAGCATGATTGCGAAGCAATCATGGTATAAAGTGTAAAAATCAGGCAATGATGGAGATAACAGACAGGCAGCCTGCGGCGTGCGTTTTTGTATTCTAAGCTGCGGGAGACAGAAAGGGATAGGTGTCAGAATGAGACAAACAAAAACAGGGTGGACAAAAAAAATCCTTGCATGTATCCTCTCGACGGCAATGCTGTTTGCCGTATCGTGCGGCAAGGATGATAACGCCGCGCAGGGCGGCTCCGTACAGGATACGGGAAACGGAAATACATCGGGCGGGGCGGATGTAAGTCAGCCGACCGGCGGCAATGAGGCAGGCGGTATTGACGACACGGTCACGATTGACGCCATTTATCAGGCGGTGAAGGAAGCGTATGGAGAGGAGTATCTTCCAACCATGCTTCTTTCGGAGGATGAAATTCAGGTGGTTTACGGCATTGAGCCGGACTGGTGCGAGGAATTTCTGATTGAGGTTCCGATGATGAGCGCGCATGTCGATACGTTTGTTGCGGTGAAAGCGAAGCCGGAGTATCTCTCGCAGGTATCGGACGCAATCAATGCCTATGTCGAGAACTTAAAAAATGACACGATGCAGTATCCGAGTAACTTAAATAAGATTGCGGCATCTTCGGTTGTTACAATGGGAAATTATGTGTTCTATGTAATGCTTGGGATGATCACCCCTGAGCAGGAGGATGCGGATGAGGATGTACAGATTGCCGCTTATGCGGAGCGCAATCAGGTTGCCATTGATGTGATCGAAAGCATGCTTTTGAAATGAGGTTTATATGATATTTGCAGGTTTTACATTTCTTTTTCGGTTTCTGCCGATCGTATTGATCGCATATATTCTATGCCCAAAGCAATTCAGAAATGGATTGCTTTTTTTGGCGTCTCTTATTTTCTATGCGTGGGGCGAGCCGGTCTATGTGCTGCTGATGCTGTTTTCCACGGTGTCGGATTATTGGCATGGCAGGCAGATTGACGCGGCGCGCAGGGCGGGCAGGCAAAAAGCGGCGAAAGGATGGCTGATTTCCTCCATTGCCATTAATATCGCGATGCTTGGCTTTTTCAAATATGCGGACTGGCTGATCGGGATCTGGAACGGCGTGACCGGATGGCATGTTCCGCTTTTTAAGCTTCCGCTGCCGCTCGGGATTTCCTTTTATACCTTTCAGACGATGTCGTACAGTATCGACGTCTACCGCGGGGATGCAAAGGTGCAAAAGAATATCATTGATTTCGGTATGTTTGTCTCCCTGTTTCCGCAGCTGATCGCGGGACCGATCGTGCGCTATGCGGATATAGAGGACAGGATGAAGGAACGCCCGCTTTGTATCGGGAGGATGAGCGGGGGCGCGCTGCGGTTTGCAGTCGGACTTGCCAAAAAAGTATTGCTTGCCAATCAGTTTGGTGTTTTATGGGAGACGATCGCGGCGATGCCGCCGGCGGAAATGCCGGTGCTCACGGGCTGGCTCGGAATCATTGCCTACGGGCTTCAGATTTATTATGATTTTTCCGGTTATTCGGACATGGCGATCGGATTAGGTGCAATTTTTGGCTTTCACTTCCCCGAAAATTTCGATCATCCGTATGAGTCGCGCAGCGTTTCCGAGTTTTTCCGAAGGTGGCATATGACATTGCAAAAATGGTTTGCGTCGTATGTGTATTATCCGCTCGGAGGAAACAGAAAGGGACTTAAGAGACAGATCTTTAACCTGCTTGTTGTGTGGGCGCTGACGGGAATCTGGCATGGCGCGAGCGGTAATTTCATGGCATGGGGATTATATTTTGCATGTTTTCTCATCTTGGAAAAGGTGTGTTTGCAGAAAGCGCTTGCACACATACCCCGTGTGTTCGGACATTTGTATACGCTGATCGTTGTGCTGTTTGGCTGGGTGCTGTTCACCCATACGAATCTTCTTGAGGCGGTTCAGTATATGGCACGAATGCTTGCAATCCCGCTCCATGCTGTGGGAAGCGCCGCCGGAGTGTCGGGAGTCGGTTCAGGAGGATTATACAATGCACGGACATGGTATTACCTGTTTCAATATGGCGGATTATTGCTGTTAGGAGCGGTCGGAGCGACAAATTTGCCTGTTTTTCTTGCAAAAAAACTGAAATTTTATGGAAAAAATTGGAATTCTGCAATTTTTATTGCAATTTTGCTCCTTTTATGCATCGCATCGCTGGTCGATGCAAGCTATAATCCGTTTTTGTACTTCCGGTTTTAAGATTGGAGGCGACGATATGGAGGACAAAAAGAAAAAATCATGGTGGGATATATGCAGCGAGGCATTGCCGTTCGTGCTGTTACTTGCTATGCTTGTTTTTTTCGGCATGTGGCAAATGACGGCTAAGAAACGCGCATACTCGCCTTCGGAGCGGAGACTGCTTGCAACAAAGCCCGTTCTGACAAAGGAGAGCGTGCTGGACGCCTCTTATATGAGCGCATATGAGGAGTATCTGACGGATCAGTTTCCGATGCGCGACCAATGGATCACGCTAAAGACTTACTGTGGGCTGCTTTTGGGAAGAAGGGAATCCGGCGGCGTCTATATCGCGCGCGACCGCAGTCTGATCGAGCTGCATATGCCGGAGATCGCGGCGGGGGAGACCGCGGAGCGCAATGAGGAATGCCTGATCGGTTTTTTGCTGGATATGAATACGGTCGGGGTGAGGAATGTGCGCGTGATGCTCGTGCCGACGGCGGACGGCATTTGGCGGGATAAGGTATCACCTTTTGCGGAGCAGTTCGATCAGCAGGCGTATTTAGAGCAGTTTTCCTCAGGGTTATCGGAGCAGGGGCTTTCTCAGTGCTATGTGGATGTATGGGAGGGACTTGCGGCGTATGCCGACGAGCCGATTTATTACAAGACCGATCATCATTGGACGATGCAGGGGGCGCATGCCGGTTATGCGGCGTATGTGAAGTCGTTTGCCGAGACGGGTGGCGCGGACGGCGCACTTCTGCCGGGACAAAGCAGTGCGGTTCTGCCATGGTCCGATTATGAGACGCAGATCGTACGCGCGGATTTTCACGGTACGACGGCGGCAAAATGCGGTCTTTATGATGTTGAGGATGCGATCATGCTAGTGTATCCGCCGGGGAGCGGCACAGAGCGGTATCGGGTCGTATATGACGGGGGAGAATCGGAATCGGATTCGCTCTATGCGCTTTTGAATGCGCAGGGGGATGACCCATACAGCGTCTATCTCGACGGCAATCATGCCATGACGGAGATCTTTGTGACAAGAGAACGTGCGGAGGCGGAAGCTTCGGGAGCAGAAACGGGGAAACGGAGTATCCTTTTGATCAAGGACTCTTATGCCAATTGCTTTGCGCCGTATCTGACAGGGCTTTACGATGAGATCACGCTCATCGATCTGCGTTATTATAACGGAAGTCTGCGCGCGCTGGTGGAGGAGCATGGGTATACGGATGTGCTTGTGCTGTATAATCTGCCGAATTTCCTGACGGAGACAACGGTGTATCGGCTGAAGAAGTAAAGGGTGGCTGAACACAGATAAGAATAAACAATTAAGAAATAAGAAGTTATGAGCAAGAAAAGTGCAAATAAAAACGTAAACCAAATAATGAAAAAGGTTGACGATGGGCGTGCATTTTGATATAATGCCTAAAGAGTTTTGAACAGAAGAAAGGCAGGATATCAATTGTGAATACCGGAACAATGAATGCGGCAAATCAACGTCCGGCGCAGGAGCGGGACAGGAAAAGAGGGGAGCGAAAGCCGTCAACGCGCATGCTTGTCTATATTGGCATGTTCGCCGCCGTACTTTCGGTGCTTTCCCAGATTTCGATCCCAATGCCGACGGGGATGCCGCTGACACTTCAGACATTTGCGGTCGCCCTGACAGGCGCAGTACTCGGATGGCGGCTTTCGCTGGCAAGTACGGCGGTATGGGTGTTGCTCGGTGCGGTCGGCGTGCCCGTGTTTGCCAATTTCAGCGGCGGACTCCGCGTTTTAGTCGGATATACGGGAGGCTTTATCTGGGGCTTTTTCTTTATGGCGGCGCTCTGCGGTATCGGTTCGGCAATGAAAAATAAACCGTTTGGTCTGGAAATTGGTTTTTTGGGACTTTTGATCTGTCATGTACTCGGTTCGCTCCAATATGCGCTGATCGCGAATGTCGGCTTCTGGAACTCGGTGCTTTTGGTATCAGTGCCGTATCTGGTCAAGGATGTGTTCTCCGTTGTGTTGGCGTTTTCCGTCGGGACAGTGATCCGCAAAAGACTGGCAAGAGCCGGACTTTCATAAATTCTAAATATGAACAAAATGTTAATAATTATTTTTTTGACAAAAAAAGACTTGAAATGACGTGAATCGTTTGCTATGCTTACTAATGTAAAACATTCACTGTTTTACATCCGGTATGATCTGCCGGGAGTTTTTGTCAATCAGGTCTGAATCTTATCTGAAAGACAAATCTTTGACCAATTCGTGTGTATGAGAAATCCGATCGACCAATGAGATATTTCTTATGATGGGTAGTATTGAGGCGGGATACGTGCTTTTCTAAGATTATCTGGGGATTCTTTTACGTCTCTGTGTTTCTTGTTTTTTCCGAAATTTTTTAGAGGAGACTGAAAAAATCGTGCGGTCGGATGACCGGATTCTTTTGTTGACGGCTCCCGGCAGCCCTTCGTGGGTTTACAGCAAAGATCAGGAATGTTCCGCTAAAAGCGGATGAACTGTTATATAAAAATCAAAAGAAACCCAAATCCATGCTTGGGTAATTTGGTAAAGTGTGGTATAATGTGCGAATAGGACAGAGTCAAGCGGACAAAGAAGTATCTGCAAGCTTGCTTGGGTAGATATTTCTTTGTCCATTTGACGAGCGAAGCGAACCCGGAAAAACGTTAGTTTTTCGGTTATCTGTCCGTGTGTTATGGGCATGCCTTATATTAGAGAGCGGGAACAGAAAGGAGCTTAAGGATTAAAATGAGAGTAGAGGACGTCAAAGCATATGAGATTTTGCAGAACAAAGAGATCAAAGACTTAAATTCACAGGGATATCTCTTAAAGCACAAAAAGACCGGCGCGCGTGTCGTGCTGTTGAGTAATGATGATGAGAACAAGGTGTTTTATATCGGTTTTCGGACGCCGCCGACCGATTCGACCGGCGTAGCACATATTATTGAGCACACGGTGCTGTGCGGTTCTGAGAAATATCCGATCAAAGATCCGTTTGTGGAGCTGATCAAGGGCTCGCTCAATACGTTCTTAAATGCGATCACGTATCCGGATAAGACGCTATATCCGGTCGCAAGCTGTAATGATAAGGATTTTCAGAATCTCTGTGATGTGTATATGGATGCCGTTCTGCATCCGAACATTTATAAGACCGATCTGATCTTTGCGCAGGAGGGCTGGCATTACGAGTTAGAGGATGCGGATAGCGAGCTGAAGTTAAACGGCGTTGTGTACAGTGAGATGAAGGGCGCGTTTTCCTCACCGGACGGCGTGCTTTCGAGAGAGGTGTTCAGTTCCCTTTTCCCGGATACGATCTACGGTGTGGAGTCCGGCGGTGATCCGGATGTGATCCCGACGCTGACCTATGAGAATTATCTGAATTTTCACCGTACCTATTATCATCCGAGCAACAGCTATATTTATTTGTACGGCAATATGGATATGGCGCAAAAGCTTACCTGGCTGGATGAGGAGTATCTTTCTAAGTACGATCATCTGGATGTGGACTCCGCCGTTGCGTATCAAAAGGAATTCGGAAAGGGAGCCGTTCGGGAGATTGAAAAGAGCTATCCGATCACAGATGCGGAATCGGAGGAAAATTCGGGTTATCTGACCTATAACTGTGCGCTGGGTTCCGTCTTAGATCAAAAGAAGCAGCTGGCGTTCCAGATTCTTGATTACGCGTTATGCTCGGCGCCGGGCGCACCCTTAAAGCAGGCGCTGACCGAAAAGGGAATCGGACAGGAAATCTCCAGCGCGCTGGATAATGAAATTTTGCAGCCGTATTATACGATCGCAGCAAAGAAAGCGGACATCGGACGCAAAGAGGAGTTTCTTGCAACGATCCGTGAGGTGCTCAGTGATCTGGTAAAGAACGGGATTGAAGAGAAATCGCTTCGCGCCGCGGTGAATAATTTAGAATTCCGGTATCGCGAGGCAGATTTTGGCACTTTCCCCAAGGGCTTGATCTATGGACTTCAGATGCTTGGAAGCTGGCTGTATGATGATAATGAGCCGTTCATGCATGTGGAGATCAGCGATACATTTGCCTTTTTGAGAGAGCAGATCGGCACGGACTACTATACGAATCTTGTGCGCGACTATCTGCTTGACAGCGCGCATGCGTCCACCGTTACCTTAAAGCCGGAAAAAGGCTTAACGGCAAAGAAGGACAAGGAGCTTGCTGAGAAGCTTGCCGCTTATAAGGCATCGCTCAGCGAGGAAGAAAAAGAAGCGGTGATCGCGCGCACGAAGGCGCTCCGTGAATTCCAGGAGGCAGTGGATAAAAAAGAAGATATTGAGAAGATTCCTCTTTTAACAAGACAGGATATTGATCCGAAGGCTGCAAAGCTGGTCAATGAGGTGCGTGATGAGAACGGAACGAAGGTTCTGTATCATGATATTTTCACAAACGGCATCGGCTATGTGCGATTTGTGTTTGATATGAGCAAGTTGCCGTCCGAGCTGTATCCGTACGCGGGATTGCTAAAATGTGTGCTCGGCAATATTGACACGGAGCACTATTCCTACAATGACTTGAATAATGAGATCGGGATTCATACCGGCGGATTTTCGGCAGGAATCAATACTTATACCAATCAGAAAAAGCCGGATGAGTTCAAGACGGTTTTTGACCTGCGTATTAAGGCATTCTATGACAGTCTGCCGGAGGCGTTTACACTGATGACGGAGCTGATGCTCCGTTCGAAGCTGGACGACGGCAAGCGCTTAAAAGAGATCATTGATGAGACACGCTCACAGACGGAATCCTATATGATGGGTGCGGGACATGCCTTTGCAGCGGGACGTGCAATGTCGTATTTCTCCAAAGCGTCGTTAGTAGCGAGCATGACGGAAGGATATGATTTTTATTGTCTGATCAGGGAATTGAGCGATCATTTCGAGGAACACAGAGACGATGTAACGAAGAAGCTCGTACAGGTAATGAAATCCGTATTCCGTCCGGAGAATTTGATGCTGGATTATACGGCGGAGGAAAAAGGGTACCAGCTGATTCCGCAGCTGCTTGCGGCATCGGTGCAGGAGCTTTATACGGAGCCGGTTGAGCTGAAAAGCTTTGATTGCGAGCCGCAGAAAAAGAATGAGGGCTTCTTTACGGCAGGAAAGATACAGTATGTGTGCCGTGCCGGAAATTTTGTGAATGCCGGACTGCCATATACGGGAGCGCTTCTGGTGATGCGGACAATCATGAGCTACGATTATCTGTGGTTTAATGTGCGCGTAAAGGGCGGCGCATACGGATGCATGACGCTCTTGAGGAAAAATGGAGATGCCTGCTTTGTCTCTTATCGGGATCCGAACCTGAAAAAGACCGTGGAAACCTATGAGGGTGCGGTGGAATACTTAAAGCAGTTTGCGGCGGATGAGAGAGAGATGACGAAGTACGTGATCGGTACAATGTCCGAACTGGATACACCGCTGACCCCGTCGTTAAAGGGAGCGCGTTCCCTCACGGCTTATCTGAGCGGTTACGGAGATGAGGAAATCCAGAAAGAGCGGGATGAGGTCTTAAAAGTGACGGTTGACGACATCCGCGCGCTTGCCGACTATATCAAGGCAATGCTGGATGGCGACAGTATCTGCGTTGTCGGTAATGAGGAGGAAATCCGCAATAACGATACGCTCTTTATGAACATGGGCAATTTGATTTCATAATATCAGAAAAAAGAAGGACGGCAGATTGAGCAGGAATAACGCTCAATCTGCCGTATCAGAATGGAGAGATTACAATGGATACACAGTACAGATCCGGATTCGCAGCGTTGATCGGCCGCCCGAATGTCGGTAAATCCACGCTGATGAATACGATGATCGGACAAAAGATCGCGATCACATCAAGCAAGCCGCAGACAACGCGTAACCGGATACGGACCGTGTATACCAGCGAGAAGGCTCAGATTGTTTTTTTGGATACGCCGGGGATCCATAAGGCGAAAAATAAGCTTGGCAGTTATATGGTGCATACGGCAGAGCAGACACTTTCGGATGCGGATGTGATCTTGTTTTTGGTGGAGCCGACCGTCTATATCGGCGCGGGGGAGCAGCATATCATCGATCAGTTGAAACAGACGCGCACGCCCGTGATCTTAGTCGTAAATAAAATCGATACCGTCAAAAAGAACGATCTTTTTGCAGTCATTGATGCGTATCGCAGGCAGATGGATTTTGCGGAGATCGTGCCGGTATCGGCATTTCAAAATACGAATACGGACGAATTGCTTTCCTGTATTATCAAATATCTGCCGTATGGACCGGCGTTTTATGATGAGGACACTGTGACCGATCAGCCGGAGCGCCAGATCGTGGCGGAGCTGATCAGGGAACAGGCGCTCCGCATGCTGGACGAGGAGCTTCCGCACGGCATAGCGGTGACGATCGAGAGCATGAAACGTCTAAAAAGGATCACGGAAATTCAAGCAACCATTGTGTGTGAAAGAGATTCCCATAAAGGCATGATCATCGGCAAGGGCGGCGCGATGTTAAAGCGCATCGGCTCACAGGCAAGAATCGGGATTGAGGATTTATTGGGCTGTCAGGTAAACTTAAAACTTTGGGTAAAAGTAAAGAAAGACTGGCGGGACAGCGATTATTTATTGAAAAATTTCGGCTACCGGCAGGACGAAAACGAGTTTCGCTGACACGAAACTCGTTCGAGGAATCCGCAGGGCGGATTCTTCCGGGATTATGACAATTACCATGCGTTAAAAGAGTTTGAAAAACTAGCCGTAAGATAAAGAGAGTTTGTGTGCAAAACACATGCCGCTCCGCATAGAAAAAAGAAAACTGCGCAATCTAAGGTTATGACCGGAAACGGTCATATACGGGGAAACAGGGGGCGCAGGGATGAAACGGGATGAGTACTGGGATCGGTTTATGAAGAGTGGGAGCGTGCAGGATTATTTGGGATTTTGTGATGTGAGAGACAGGGAACAGGCATTATCCGAGGACGGGAGAAATACGGAATATGCAGGATTTTCTGACGGTCACGGGGATGGTATTAAAGACAATTCCTGTGGGTGAGTATGACAGGCATGTATGCATCTTGACAAAGGAACGAGGCAAGATCACGGCGTATGCCAGAGGCGCAAGGCGGCAGAATAATCGTCTTTTGGCGGCGACCAATCCGTTCTGCTTCGGAGAATTTAAGTTATATGCGACAAGAAGCTCCTATAATCTGTCTGAGGCGTCGATCAGCCACTATTTTGAAGAACTGCGCATGGATGTTGAGGGCGCTTATTACGGAATGTATTTTCTGGAAATGGCGGATTACTATACGAGGGAAAACAGCGACGAGCGGGAGATGCTGAAGCTGGTGTTTCAGTCGCTGCGGGCGTTATCCAGGCAGGCGCTTCCGCGCAGGCTGGTGCGTTATGTCTTTGAGCAGAAGGCGATGGTGGTAAACGGAGAGTTTCCGGGAATGCCGCAGGACGGCAGGCATTATTTGGAAGCGACGGCGTACGCGGTCGATTACGTTACAGCGAGCAGTATCGAAAAGCTCTATACCTTTGCGTTAAAGGACGAAGTGTTGGAAGAATACAGTGCGATACTTGACGGGTATCGGAAAAGGTACATAGATAGGCATTTTAAGAGTCTTGAGGTGCTAAGAGAGCTGGGGATGTGAGGATTGTCAGATGTTCAATGGTGCAAATATCTCCGCTTGTCAATTGTAAGAATCTGTGATATTCTGTATCTGTTTTCAAAGCATGATAAATAAGAATGTATGTGTATCCGACATGTGTTTGGTTCCAATGGAACTTAAGTTTGATACAGAACGCATGAAAGAAACATGGAATCGGGTGAGAAGCCCGGCGAGTCGGTCACTGTGATACCGCGCACGAAGCTCAGAGGCAGCGGTTGAGTCAGATACATGGACACGTACAGTTGTTTTTGCCGGAACCGAAAACGACGCATTTCTGATCAGGTCTGCAGCCGGACGTGGGCGGGGTTTTTATACCCGAAAACGAGAAGCGGGGCGTGGTTTACTTTGGTGTGTGGTTAAAAATCGCGGTTTTGGCAAAGGTCAGTGCTGGAAACGCGATTTTTGCTGTTGCAGAATGCAGCAGCGGAAAAACTGCGAGACAGGTGCGGTCAAATCCTGTCACACATCAAAGGAGGAGAAAGAAATGAGAGAAACAGAGAAAAAAGTGAGAGAAACAGGATGGAGAGCCGGATTAAGAAAGACGGCGGCGCTGCTTGTATTGACGGTCTTTATGAGCGTTCTTGCCGCATGCGGCAGCAAGGATGAGGGCAAATACAAGATCACGGTAGAGGTGGTGAACGATCAGGGGGAGACCAAGAGCTATCAGTCTTCCACCGACGCGGAAATGCTCTATGACGCGCTACTTGAGATTGACGGATTGACATTGGACGGCTATGAGTCCGATTACGGCTATTACATTACTGGAGTAAACGGTCTCACGGCGGATTTTGACGCGGACGGCGCATATTGGTCCCTGTATGTGAACGGGGAGTACGGCTCTTACGGCGTTGAATCTCAGCCGGTTGCGGACGGGGATACCTATCGTCTGGCATATGAGGTTTATGCAGCAGAATAAAAAAGAGTATGAGAATGAAGACACGTTCAGATCAAAAAAGAATAATAGCAGGTGGTATTCTTGTGATAGTCTGTATCCTGCTTTGCCTTGTCAGCGTATGGGGCTTTCATAAAGAATCTGAGGCAGGAGAAGGCATCACGCCGGATTCGGTTACCCAAACGATGGATGGGATTCTTTTATGGCAGTGTGCGGAGTATGGTGTTTCTGATGTGCAGGAGCTCCTGGACAAAGCCTATGCCGGGCGTGCGTTAAACGGCACCGTACAGACCTATGTGATAGGGCTGTACGGGTATCAGCCGGGATATGATTACACACGTTACTTATCGAGTGTGCAGGATGCACTCAAAGAAGATCAGGCAGGCACTATGTCTCTGCAAAAATCAGCGATGGTGCTTTCGGCGCTGCAGGCGGAGAATCCGGTTTCCGCAGCATTATTGGAAGAAACGATCGGGGAACAGGGAATGATGTCCTATCTCTATGGTCTTCTGATGCTGAACGGGATGTCGGTGCAGGACGGGATATGGACAAGGGAAGCGCTTGTGCAGGAGATTTTGTTGAGGCAGCTTTCGGACGGCGGCTTTGCGATCACAGGGACGGAAGGGGACGTCGATGTCACAGCGATGGCGCTGCAGGCGCTTGCCCCGTATTATAAGGAAGCGCGGGAAAGTGAAAACGGCGCGCGGATTGTGCAGGCAGTGGAAAAAGCACTTGTTTTTTTATCGGAGAAACAGCTTGCAACAGGGGATTTTGAAAACAGGGGGACGCCCAACGCGGAGAGTACGGCGCAGGTGATCTTAGCGCTCTGTGCGCTGGAGAGGAATGTGTGGACGGATGAGGCGTTTATAAAGGAGGGCGCAACCTTATTGGATGGGCTTTTACGTTATCAGAATGCGGACGGAGGGTTTTGCCATACGGAGCAGACCGCTTCCAACGATATGGCTGCATCGCAGGTATTTGCCGCGCTTTCCGCAGTCAACCGATCCATGCAGGGAAAATGCTTTTTATTGGATTTTGCGGGTTATGAGAGAGATGATACCTTCCAAGTAAGCACAGAGGAAAATATAACATCTGTTACGAATGAGCAGAGCGGCAGGGTGAAAGATGGCGGTATGGACATGCGCGTGGCTTTGATCCTTTTGATTTTTGCGGCGGGCTGCGGTTATCTTGCATATCTGTGTTTTACGAAAAAGTACTGCCGCAAGCGGCTCGGCGGCACATTGCTTGTTATAGTCGTTTTGGCAGCGGCAGTTTGGTTCATTCGGATTCAGACGCGGGAAGAATATCTTCGACAGGATAACGGGCAAAGCGGAGAAAACCCCATTACCGTATCAATGGAGATTCGCTGTGATACGGTTGCCGGGGCGGAGGATTATCTGCCGCAGGACGGCGTGATCCTTGCGAAAACATCGATATCCGCATATGAGGGAGACAGTGCATTTGACGTGCTGCGTGAAACGGCAAGGGTATATGATATTCCCGTGGAGTATGAGGGGACGGCGGCAGGCGATGAGTTTGCTTATATCGAAGGGATCGCCTATCTTTACGAATATGATCATGGGGAGCTGTCGGGATGGATTTTTTTAGTAAACGGGGAAACGCCGAATGTCGGCTGCGGTGCGTATCGGGTTGCTGACGGTGATGAGATCGTCTGGTATTATTCCAAAGAACTCGGCAGAGATGTGAAATGGGATTCCTGAGCGATAGAGGAATAGAGTTGAAAGAGTGAGATAGAAAGGAAGGACGTGGAATGCAGGAGAATAAACGGCTGCTCATGCGGCTGCACCCGATCACAACACTCTGTTATATGACGGCGGTGTTGGGAATTGCCATGTTTTGTGTCAATCCGGTCGTGCAGGGCTGTTCTCTCATTTGTGCCTGCATTGTTCTGCGGATGCTGTCGGAGCGCATTGTGTGGCGGCGCGTTCCGGCATTTGTGCTTTTTTTTGTGGTCATTGCAGGAATCAATCCGCTGTTTTATCATAATGGGGCGACCGTGCTTTTTTATCTGAATGGGAACAGGATCACTTTGGAGGCGGTGCGGTACGGCATATGTACGGCGTGCATGTTCGGCGGTGTGTTTTTATGGTGCCGCAGTCTGTCGCAGATATTCAGCAGTGACAGGATATTATGCCTGCTCGGAGCCGTTTCACCGAAAGCGTCGCTTGTCTGCTCCATGACGCTGCGCTTTTTGCCGATGTATGCGCGTCAGATGGAAAAAACAAAGGCACAGCAGCGGCTTCTCGGTCTGTACCGGGAGAACACGCTGATCGATCGGATCAGGGGAAGCATGAAAGTGTTTGCGGCGGTCACGACTTGGGCACTGGAACATTCCATGCACACGGCGGACTCCATGCAGGCGCGGGGGTATGGAGCATGCAGACGGACGCAGTATCGTCGTTGGCGCTTCAGAAGGCTGGATGCGGCTTTGTGTGGCTGGATGCTCCTGTTATTCATAGCGATTGTTATTGAAATAAACCGCGGGAGCGTTTCCATGCGATTTTATCCCGTGACGGACGCGATTCCGTTTGGGGCGGAAAGTCTGTTTGTCTATCTTTGTTATGCCGCGGTCTGCCTCGCGCTGCCTGCGGCACTTTGCTTGCTACGGTTTTTGCGTATGATGAGAGAAAGGAAGTAATGATGGAGCTGTATCGGGTCGAACATCTGACGTTTGCGTATCCTGCCTGCGGATTGAGTGACATGCAGCGCGGTGACAGCGGGAGAGAAATAACGGTTTTACAGGATTGCTCTTTTCAGGTGGAGGAAGGCAGTTTTGTGACACTGTGCGGCGGGACGGGCAGCGGAAAGACGACGCTGCTGAACCTGTTAAAAAAGGAATTGCAGCCGGTGGGGAGGATTACCGGAATCATCCGCTACCGTGATCGGGAGCTTGCGGACTATGCGTATGGCGAAACGGCGGCTGAGGTTGGTTTTGTCATGCAGAATCCGGACGAACAGCCTGTCACGGACAAGGTGTGGCATGAGCTTGCGTTCGGGTTGGAAAATATGGGGGTGCCCTCGGAGGAGATCAGGCGTCGGGTTGCGGAAATATCAGCGTATTTCGGAATCGATGACTGGTATGAAAAAGCAGTGGACGAGCTTTCCGGCGGACAAAAGCAGCTCTTGAATCTGGCGGCGGTCATGGTCATGCGCCCGCGGGTGCTGTTGCTTGATGAACCGACTGCACAGCTTGATCCGATCGCTGCGCAGAATTTTATGAATATGATCGAACGCTTAAACCGGGAGCTTGGTATGACGATCCTATTGGCGGAGCATCGGCTTGAGGAGGCGCTTGCGGTATCGGACAGGGTGCTCGTGCTGCAGGATGGAAAGCTTCTGCATGATGGAACGCCGCAGCAGATCGCGCGCGCCATTGATCAGGAGGAGCGTATTTATATGGCGCTGCCCTGTTCGGCAAGGATCTTCCGTGCACTTCGGGACGTGGGAGAGGAGAAGCTGAAACGGGAGGATGGATGTTCGGAGGCGGAGAACAAAACGGAGACGGCTGCAATCCCGCTCACGATTACGCAGGGGCGGCAATGGCTGTGGGCGCGCTACGGGGACATTAGGAAAAATCATACAGAGCAGAGCGGATGCCAGGACGCTGTGAAGACTTTTCCTACGGAAAAAGAAAAGCAGGCGTCCGAAACGGGAGACAGGACGCAGGAGCATAGAAAAACAAAGCCGATATTGGAGTGCAAACAGGTTTGGTTTCATTATAAAAAAGCATGTGATATTCTTTGTGGTGTTCAATTTCAGATGAATGAGGGAGAGATTGTCAGTTTACTTGGCAGCAACGGTTCGGGAAAGACGACATTCCTGCATGTGATCGCGGGCATCCTGCATGCCTGCGGCGGGAAGGTGCGCATGGGCGCAGAGCGGGTCGGGTATCTGCCGCAGAACATTGAAACGCTGTTTGTTGCGGATACCGTGGAGGAGGAGCTTCGTCTTGTCGGCACAGGGCCTTCCGAACGGCTGGTATCGTATCGGCAGGTACATCCCTATGACTTAAGCGGCGGGGAGAAGCAGATGCTCGCATGGGAAAAGGTGCTTGCGGGAAAACCGCAGCTTCTTCTTTTGGACGAGCCGACAAAGGGACTTGATGCGGCAGCGCGGAGAGATGTCGGCATCCGGCTGCGTGCGCTTGCGGACGAGGGAGTCTCGGTGCTTATGGTAACGCATGATATTGAACTTGCGGCGGCGGTGAGCGACAGGTGCGGTCTGCTGTTTCGCGGAGAGCTTTTGGCGCTTGGCAGGACGCGGGAATTTTTTCATGGAAACAGATTTTATACAACGGCGGCGGCAAGGCTATCACAGAATTTGTTTGCGGATGTGCTGACGGCGGAGGAGCTGACAGAGCGCTGCCGCATACTTGACGGGAAAAGAGACTGATAGAGGGATCCCGAAAGAAGCGGAGGAAACGTGAAACAGACAAGAAAGAAAACCATGATTTCAATAACGATATTGCTGTTTGGGAGCATCCTGCTTCTTGTGCTCGGCGCAGCTGTCTTTCAGGAAAAGCGGTATGCATGGATTTCCCTCGGCATTGCCGTTTTATCCTGTGCAGTCATGCTGCACAGCTTTGACAGACGGCATACGCATATCAGGCGACTGGTATTCATTGCGGTCATGACGGCGCTTTCCGTGGCGGGAAGATTTTTGTTTGCCATGATACCGGCTTTTAAGCCGGTGACGGCAGTGATCGTCATGACGGGGATGTATTTTGGTACGGAGGCAGGTTTTTTATGTGGGGCGTTTACCGCCGTACTGTCGAATTTTTATTTCGGACAGGGTCCGTGGACGCCGTTTCAGATGGTTTCCTTCGGCGTGATCGGGCTCTTGGCGGGTATTTGTCATAAACCGCTGAAAGCAAGCCGCATTGCGCTTGTTTGTTACGGGATATTTGCGGGTGCCTTTTATTCTTTGATCATGGATGTGTGGACGGTTCTGTGGAGTCAGGCGGCGTTTGAACCAGACTTATATACGGCGGCCATACTTGCGGCGGCACCGTTCACCTTGCTCTATTCGATATCGAATGTTATTTTTCTGCTCCTGATGAGAAAACCGCTTGGCGCACGTCTGCAGAGGGTGATCACCAAATACGGTGTATGAAAGATATGCGATAAGTGAGCGCACGCGGCATAAATTAAAGGTTGAAATACCATACTTTTTTATATATAATAAGAAGTCAGCTAGAGTGAGGAGATTTGTCGGATGGAAATGAAAAACGGCATCTATGCGTTAAGAAAAAGTGTGATATGGCTGTTTGCGGTGCTGATGCTCACAGGATGCGCAAAATCCGGGCAGGAGCCGCAGCCGGAAAAAGAGGATTCTTTTACCGCGGCTGAGGACACGATCATTGTCACAAGGGAGAACAATCTGATCGGGTATATTTGTGAGGCGTTTGATGAGAGCCGGTACAGCTTTACGGATTTCGAAGAAATGCTGAACTCCGAAGTGGAGGATTATAATTCGCAGATGGGCACAGGTGGTATTGAGGTGAAGGAATGCACGCTTGCGGACGGCATCGCGCAGATCTCTTTATCCTATGCGGATACCGCGGATTATGAGAAATTTAACGGCGTACAGTTTTCCTGCGGTCAGACGCCGGAGGAAGGGGCGCGGCAGTTTGCGCTTCCTGCGAATCTGACGCTTGTGGATGCGCATGATCCGGCACGTAAGATCACATTGGGAGAGCTTGACGACGGACAGGATTATCGGATGCTTGTCACGGACGATGATTCTAATATCCGCATACACGGAAGCGATATTTATTATATCGGCGAGGGCGATACGCTTGTGGGCGATGGCGACGTCAAAACCGCGGACGATGCGGCGCTGCATGTCATAATCTATTAAGGGTGATCGGGCTTTGAGATGCAGGTATACCTGATTATATCAGTTCAAAAGGAGAAAACACATGGAAAAAACAATGGAGAAAATCGTTGCGCTGTCGAAAGCGAGAGGGTTTGTTTATCCCGGCTCTGAGATTTACGGCGGTCTTGCCAACACGTGGGACTTTGGAAATTTGGGAGTGGAGCTCAAGAACAATATCAAGAAGGCGTGGTGGCAGAAATTTGTGATGGAGAGTCCCTATAATGTGGGCGTTGACTGCGCAATCCTGATGAACCCTCAGACATGGGTCGCTTCCGGTCATTTGGGCAGCTTTTCCGATCCGCTTATGGATTGCAGGGAGTGTCATGAGAGATTCCGGGCGGATAAGATCATCGAGGATTTTGTGGCTGAACAGGGCATGAAACTGGACAGCTCCGTAGACGGCTGGAGCCAGCAGCAGATGAAAGATTTTATTGAGGAACATCAGATTCCCTGTCCCACCTGCGGCAAACATAATTTTACCGATATCAGACAGTTTAATCTGATGTTCAAGACGTTTCAGGGTGTCACCGAGGATGCAAAAAATACAGTATATCTGCGTCCCGAGACGGCACAGGGTATTTTCGTGAACTTTAAGAATGTACAGAGAACATCCCGCAAAAAGATTCCTTTTGGTATCTGTCAGGTGGGAAAATCATTCCGAAACGAGATCACGCCGGGTAACTTCATTTTCCGTGTGCGCGAGTTCGAGCAGATGGAAATGGAATTTTTCTGTGAGCCGGACACGGATCTGGAATGGTTCGCATATTGGAAAAAGTATTGTATTGATTTCTTAAAGAGTCTTGGGATGAAAGAAGAAGAGATGCGTGTACGTGATCACGATCCGGAAGAGCTTTCCTTCTATTCCAAGGCAACGACGGACATAGAATTCTTATTCCCCTTTGGCTGGGGTGAGCTGTGGGGGATCGCGGACAGAACCAATTATGATCTGACGCAGCACCAGACGGTATCCGGCGAGGATATGTCCTATTTTGACGATACCAAGAATGAGAAATACATTCCTTATGTCATTGAGCCTTCGCTCGGCGTGGAGAGACTGTTCTTAGCGGTGCTGTGCGGTGCTTATGACGAGGAGGAGATCGGCGAGGGAGATGTGCGTACAGTCCTCCATTTCCATCCGGCATTGGCGCCGGTGAAGATTGCCGTGCTTCCTCTTTCCAAAAAATTAAACGAGGGTGCGGAGCCGATCTTTACGAAGCTCAGCAAAAAGTATAATTGCGAGTTTGATGACCGCGGCAATATCGGCAAGCGCTACCGCAGGCAGGATGAGATCGGAACACCGTTCTGCATCACCTATGATTTCGATTCCGAGACCGACCGGTGCGTGACCGTCCGTTTCCGGGATTCCATGGAGCAGGAGCGTGTTGCGATCGAAAAACTGGATGAATATTTTGCGGATAAATTCACTTTTTAATAAAATGTCTTACAAAATTGTCAGATACGCGTAAGTGAAAGCGATGGCATGAGATACAGCCTTTTTGTAGAATGAACCTAAATCAAATACCGTCATGGCGGCGGGGTACGATAGGAGGAGATTCTATGAAAAGGCTGTTTCGATTTGCGGCTATCGCATGCAGTGTGCTGATACTTACGGGAACGCTGGTAGTCGGGCATTATGTTGCTTTGGGGTATCGGATGTATCAGGACGCCGTGTTTGTTCAGAATGTGGAGGAAAAAGCCGGACAGATCAGAAGCCGGGACGGCTATATCGCGTTTGATGATATTTCGGAGATATTTCTTGATGAATTACTTTATCGGGAAGACCGGAATTTTTACAGTCATTCGGGCGTGGATCTTGTTGCCATTGCGCGCGCCGCATGGCATGACCTTCAGGCGGGGCGTTATGTGGAGGGCGGCTCTACGATCACGCAGCAGCTCGCAAAGAATCTTTATTTTTCCAATGAAAAAGAATTAGAGCGCAAGGTGGCGGAGCTGTTTGTGGCGTTTGAATTGGAGCAGTCGTTCACGAAAGAAGAAATTTTGGAATTGTATTGTAATGTGGTCTATTTCGGGGAGGGCTGTTACGGGATTGACGAGGCGGCGGAGCATTATTACGGGGTGTCGGCGGCGGATTTGAATGAGGAACAGGCCGAAGCGCTTGTGTACACATTAAAATGTCCGGGATATTATAACCCGAATGCGCGCCTGGCTGCAGAGAATTGAGAAAAAGTAAGGCAGTGATCATCGGCTGAATGAGGAGGAAGCAGTCATGAAGAAGAAAAAGAAAGGGTTGCGGATCGTCGGTTTTGCGGCGCTGCTTGTTGGAACGGCATACATTTTAATGCGGGTTGGCAGGGATGTTCGCATCAGGGATTATTTATAAATTTTTTTCTGCAAAAATATTATTAAAATTTGACAAAAAAATGTGAGATAGAAGTGGATATATATACAAATTTATGGTATAATCTACCCATGTGTGCAGGAAAAATATTCCTGTAGGTCGGACGAAGGGGTTTCGTCCGGTTACCATTATAATAATGTTCAAAGGGGGACATGAAGAATGGCAAAATGGGTTTACCTATTTAAGGAAGGCAACGCAGATATGAGAAATCTTCTCGGCGGCAAGGGCGCAAATCTTGCCGAGATGACGAATCTGGGTCTTCCGGTACCGCAGGGCTTTACGATCACGACAGAGGCGTGTACAAAGTACTACGAGGACGGACGAAAGATCAATGATGAGATCATGGGACAGATCATGGAGTATATCGACCAGATGCAGGAGATCACCGGCAAGAAATTCGGCGATAAAGAAAATCCCCTTCTGGTATCCGTCCGCTCCGGTGCACGCGCGTCCATGCCCGGCATGATGGATACAATCTTAAATCTTGGTCTGAATGAGGAAGTTGTTGAGGTTCTTGCCAAGAAGTCGGGCAATCCCCGTTGGGCTTGGGACTGCTACCGCAGATTTATCCAGATGTATTCCGATGTCGTTATGGAGGTCGGAAAGAAGTATTTTGAGGAGCTGATCGACCGCATGAAACTGGAGCGCGGCGTGAAGCAGGATGTCGAGCTGACCGCAGAAGACTTAAAGCAGCTGGCGGATCAGTTTAAGGCAGAGTATAAGAGCAAGATCGGCAAGGATTTCCCGAGCGACCCGAAGGAGCAGCTTGTCGGAGCGATCGAAGCGGTGTTCCGTTCCTGGGACAACCCCCGTGCGAATGTATACCGCCGTGATAACGATATTCCGTATAGCTGGGGTACGGCGGTCAATGTCCAGATGATGGCGTTCGGTAATATGGGCGATACTTCCGGTACGGGTGTTGCCTTTACGAGAAATCCGGCAACCGGCGAAAAGCAGTTGATGGGAGAGTTCCTGTTAAACGCACAGGGCGAGGACGTTGTGGCGGGTGTTCGTACACCGCAGCCAATCGACCAGTTAAAGCAGATTATGCCGGAAGTATACGAGCAGTTCACGCAGATCTGCAATACGCTCGAAAATCATTACCGCGATATGCAGGATATGGAGTTTACGATCGAGGATCGTCATTTATACATGCTTCAGACGAGAAACGGAAAGCGTACGGCGAAGGCGGCGTTAAAGATTGCCTGCGATCTTGTAGACGAGGGCATGATCGACGAGAAGAAAGCGGTCAGCATGATCGATCCGAGAAACTTGGATTCCTTATTGCATCCGCAGTTTGATTCTTATGTGATCAGCAAGGCAATCCCCGTAGCAAAGGGACTTGCGGCAGCGCCGGGTGCGGCATGCGGTAAGATTGTGTTTACGGCGGAGGATGCTAAGAGATGGGCGGCAAGAGGTGAGAAGGTCGTTCTTGTCCGTCTGGAGACCTCGCCTGAGGATATTGAAGGAATGAAAGCGGCACAGGGTATTTTGACCGTGCGCGGCGGTATGACAAGCCATGCGGCGGTTGTTGCGCGCGGCATGGGCGCATGCTGTGTATCCGGCTGTTCGGCGATCGCGATGGACGAGGCGCATAAAGTGTTCCGCATTGGTGAGCAGGAGTTCCATGAGGGAGATATTATTTCTTTCGACGGTACGACCGGTAACATTTATGACAGAGCGATTCCGACTGTGGATGCGACGATCGCGGGTGAGTTTGGTCGGATTATGGAATGGGCGGACAAGTACCGCACATTAAAAGTTCGTACGAATGCGGATACGCCTGCCGATGCGAAAAAAGCAAGAGAGCTTGGCGCGGAAGGTATCGGACTCTGCCGTACCGAGCACATGTTCTTCGGCGGACATCGTATTGACGCGTTCCGTGAGATGATCTGCTCCGATACGCTTGAGGAGAGAGAGGAAGCGCTTGCGAAGCTGCTTCCGCTTCAGCAGGGCGACTTTGAGAAGCTGTTTGAGGCAATGGAAGGCGATCCGGTCACAATCCGTTTCTTAGACCCGCCTCTGCATGAGTTTGTTCCGACAGAGGAGGAGGATATCAGAAAGCTTGCGGATGCAAAGGGCAAGACGATGGACGAGATCCGCAAGTTCATTGCGACGCTGCATGAAATGAACCCGATGATGGGACACAGAGGATGCCGTTTGACGGTTACGTTCCCTGAAATTGCGAGAATGCAGACACAGGCAGTCATCCGTGCGGCGATCAATGTGCAGAAGGCACATCCCGAGTGGAGCATTACGCCGGAGATCATGATCCCGTTGATCGGTGATGACAAGGAATTAAAATATGTCAAGAAGAATGTCGTGGAAACAGCAGACGCCGAGGTCAAAGCAGCGGGTGTTGACTTAAAATACGAGGTCGGCACGATGATCGAGATTCCGAGAGCGGCGTTGACCGCAGGTGATCTTGCCAAGGAAGCGGAGTTCTTCTGCTTCGGTACGAACGACTTAACGCAGATGACCTACGGCTTCTCGCGCGATGATGCGGGTAAGTTCCTTGAGGCATATTACAAGGCGAAGATTTTCGAGAACGATCCGTTTGCAAAGCTTGACCGCAACGGTGTCGGTCTCTTGATGGAGATGGCGATCAAGAAGGGCAAGGAGACAAGACCGACGATCCACTGTGGTATCTGCGGTGAGCACGGCGGCGATCCGTCTTCCGTTGAGTTCTGCCACAACATCGGCTTGGATTATGTATCCTGCTCGCCGTTCAGAGTACCGATTGCAAGATTGGCAGCAGCACAGGCAGCGATCAATCAAGGGTAGGCGAAAATATAAAAGAGTGGTCTGAAAAAGCTGAAAGCAAGGCTTTCAGATAGGAATTTCAGGCTTAGAGGGGTTCACCGGGGCGACTGGTGAACCTTTCTTTTTGCGCGGATAATGAGCCGGGCGACGAATGGCAGAAACAACAGATGGGGAGCTTGCTCACAAGAGGTTGATTCTGCTTGGACTTATCCGTTGAATATCGCGACAGCGAGACGATAGTCGAGCGTGGTTTTTTGATACCGCTGATAACGTGGTGATTGGGAATGAATATAATTTGGCGAATGTTTCAAGGTTTCGCTAAAGGTGTGCGAAATTTGTCAATGACGATGAATATTGCAAAGCTTCATGGTATAGATATAGTAATAAAAAGCATGGAGCCTTATGAAAAAATATAGGCGAATAATTGTCTGCCTGCTGATATTGCCGGTCTTTTTGCTATTCAACCTCTATAGGAATAGAAAACCAACCATAGAAACATTTAATTTGGATTCGACAACAAAGGAAGAAATTACGGACGAACTGGTCATAGCATTATTTATTGAAGATATCACAAAGGAGATTACGGGGTTCTATTCGGAATATTATTCGGGAGAAATTGCGGTTTATAATTATGAAGTAACGATTGTGGATATCGGAAAGAAAGATCCGGGATTCATTTCTGTTACATTCGGTGTCACACCACAGGTTGGGGCGCATAATCCTTTAGGATATGATGAGCTGGTTTATTGCGTTGATTCAAGTGGGAACAAAGAACTGGCCGGCTATGAACATCTAAAAACCTATGAAGTGCCGGAGAAGTTTCAAAAGTACATAATAAAGCCGTTTTAATAAAGTCAATGCGAAAAGTTTTCTACCCTTACTTTTACATTTCTCTCAGATTTTCATAATAGAGCGCATAGTCGTTGCTATGCAGGCTTTCTGATCCGAAAAAATAGGTTGCAGCAGTAACAAAGATGCAGACAATATTATTTCATCATTACAAATAAAGTCCACTTATCCTGTCAATCTTTCAGAACAGTTTGAAGTGTCATAAAAACGATTGACAATAGTATTATATTATAGTATCATGGCTAACGTAGTAAGTCATATAGCTTGAAAAATAAGCGGATGCTATCAATATTTGATAAGCGAGCAGATTATTCAACGGGGATAGTCTGCCCTCTTGAAGATATTGATGTATCGGCTTTTTTGTTGTGCCGATTTTTCGTTCTTTGACAACTTCATCCGCAAATTTGCCGGACGGCCGACCGGGTAAGTATCGCCACAACCTGCTGATGCAGCGAGCGTGCCAAGGGATCGTCCGACATGGATTGCGACACAAAACGAAACCATTACTTTTTTAGAAAGAGAGGCACAGCTTATGTCAAACTATATGATGAATTCAATGTTCAATGAAAATTCAAACGTGACGGTTCTGTCATTAAAACCGTGGGATGATACCTATGCCGGATCGGACGCCGCCGTCAAAGCGGGGGTAAGGTTCCTGCAATCGGCAGCCCTGCTTAAAAGAGAGCAATTTCTAGGCTTACAGATTAAAAGGGACGAAGAAGGAAAAAGCCAGGTCTGTGCATTTTCAAGCATGGAAGCAGAGGTGACCGCGGAGGACTTTATGTGGATGTTTCAAGGATGCGCGGATATTGGCTCATTTTCCGCAAACGCTCCCCTTATCCGGAGCGGTAACCTAAACAAGATTTATGAATTGCACTGGACACCCGGAAATACATGGGAACAATATGAAAGCTATGGAAACAAGCCGTCAAAATACGGTAGTTCAATTTCAAGGGACTATTTTCTGCAGCTGCTTGATGAAATGAAAAAAAACGACGCAGCAATTCAGATCAGAGCCGGTGTAACGAATGATGGCATGGCTGCAGGAGCGTTCACTTTGATCTTGCCCGGCGAGATGCCCCTGAGGATGCGAACGATGCTCTCCTTGACTTTTCGGAACACAAATGTGAGCAGGCTGTCTGGGTGCGTTGAAAACCATACCGACAACGAGATCCCGACGAAATGCCTGCTGGAGAGTATGTCGGAAATATTGGAAATGCTGATGAAGGAGCGCCGTGAGGAGAAAACTGTCGAAGAAGAACGTGATGGACTTGAGGATGATTCTTTCAAACCCTTTGAACTTGGGCCAAAGGGTGATCCGGAAAGCAGCACGGAAGCTGACGGCTTCACACCGATTGATGAATTGGATTTAAGTATACGCCCCTATAATTGTCTAAAGAGGGCCGGAATTAACAGTGTAGAGCAACTCAGGCGTTTGAACGATGAGGACTACCATCATATTCGCAATTTGGGCAGGAGGAGTATTGAAGAGATCAAACAGAAGCTTTCAGACTTCGGGACACTGACAGCGGCACCGCTGCTGCCGGCACACGGTTATACAGATATGTTGAATGAACTGATCGGACTTAAGGAGGTAAAAGACCAGGTTCGGAAAATAACGGCATTTGTTAAGATGAGGCAGGATATGAAAAAGCTCGGCATGCCTGAGACTCCTGCAGCATTCAACATGGAATTCGTTGGCAATCCCGGAACCGCAAAGACAACGGTAGCCCGGATACTGGCAGGCATTTTTTACGAGATAGGATTGCTTAACAGTAATGAGCTTGTCGAAGTGGGGCGGGCAGACCTGGTAGCCAAATATGTAGGTCAGACTGCCGATAAGGTAAAATCAGTGTTTCAGCGGGCCAAAGGAAAACTGTTATTCATAGACGAGGCATACTCCCTCGTGGAAAACGGGGAAGGGAAGTATGGGGACGAGGCGATCAACACCATTGTGCAGGAGATGGAGAATAACCGCAATGATACGATTGTGATCTTTGCAGGCTATCCGGACAAGATGAAAGAGTTCTTTTCCCGAAATCCCGGATTGAGATCCCGCGTTCCGTTTCGCATTGTTTTCTCTGATTATTCCGCCGAAGAAATGGTTCAGATTATCGAATTGGAAGCCGGGAAAAGAGGATTCTCGTTTGGAGCCGCCGCACGAGAACTGGCATCATCCATTTGTAAGAAAGCGCTTCGCTACCCGGATGCGGGGAATGGACGTTTCTGCAGAAATCTGGTAGAAAATGCGATACTTAGATATGCTCTCCGAGTCTATGGAACGGATGACGAGGGAAACGCTGACAAGGATTTCCTGTTGCAGGAGGAGGATTTTGTTTTCCCTGAAAATATGGCGGAAATAAAGGGTTCCGTACCGATTGGTTTCAGAGTATCGTAGTCGGAGCAACAGCATTTGAATCTTCGCCCTTGATCCGGATGCTTCTTATTGACAAAAAAGAAGCAAAGTCCATAATCTAAATAAGCTGCTGAAGCAGTGTATCAGTGGATTGGAAGCCATAGAAATTTATGCTGGAAAGATTGTAAATATCATTTATGTGTTCCTTGGCAAAGATTATTTTATAAATATAGAAAGCAGGATGAAAACACATGTTGAGCGATGTGAAAAATAGTATCAATGATTTGCAGTTAACAATTTTGCAGGATTTTTTTGAACTTCGGATGCGGGAATACGCAGGGGATTCCTGGAAACAGGAAGTAAAACAGGTAGTTACGAAAAGGTCACTGGCGAATGATCAGTATTCTCCTACCTATCGGAGTGTTTATGATGTCATTGAAGAGAAGGGGATTGAAACGATCAATAAAAGATCATTCGATATTACCCTTGTTACGGCGTTCCTGTTGTTTGATTTTTATGATAAGTGTAAAGTCGGAACCGCATTTAAGAAACAGATTAAATGCATCAGAGAGGATAAAAATGGATTTATCAGCCACAATTCTGATATGGGTGATAGATTGACAAACAGTATCATGGCTTTATCCTGTTTGAAGAACCTGAAGATATTTGTGGAGTACTTGGAACAAGCCGATTGGAGCGGGAGTGATAAGGACTTATTTGTAGAGACTTATAAGGATAAAGTGAATCGGGTGATACAGGAGTTTTATGCCAATATTGAGGAGCGTGAATTAGAAGCAATCGAAATAAAAAGTGATGTCGATGTTTATTTGAAGGGGATTCTTCAAGAGCAGGAAGAGCATGCGGAACAATACATACCTTTATCTTATAAGAGACTGGATAATTTGAATGATCAATATGATCTTGAGGAGATCAACAAACAAAATGAGAGAGGGTTTGTGCTATTTGCGGAGGCAGGTTACGGAAAAACATGGAGCTTGCTAAAACTGGCGTCAAGCTATGCGGATGATTACTTAAATGCGAAATCGGACGTGATTCCGATTTTTATCAAGATGGGGCAAGTAGCATCGGACAGCAGACAGATCATTATGGAATATATAAGGGAAAAGCTTTTTTGCAATAAAATACAAAATGATGATGTCATTTCCTTTCTCAGAAAGAATAAAATCGTGCTGTTTATTGATGGATTTGATGAGGCGATATCAAGCGTAAAAGAAGCAGTGAAAGCCGAAATGGCAGGCTTGTTCTCGGATTATAAACAGATTGCGATCATTGGCGGAACCAGAGAAGCGGATCGATTCAAATTTCCTGAGAAACTGGTGCAATATCATATTTGTGATCTGTCGGAAAGTCAGTTGGAACAATTTGTGGAGAAATTTGTCGAGCCGCAATACAGGGAGAAGGTGAAACGGCTTTTATTGAATCCGGATAGCTATTTTTCTAAAATAAGAACGCCGTTTTATATAACCTGTTACGCGAATATTGTGAATGAAGGAGTGGTAAGTCCAAGTTCCATTACAGAGATTGTTTCCATATGCTTAGATAAGATGATCGAAAGAGAAATCCGGATAAAGGGATTTCATTGTACAGAAGCGTACATGAATGAATTTTTGTTCGCGCTCGGCAGTGCTCTGGGAGAAAAAAGCAGTATGTTAGAAAGTGAAGCATTGCGGATGATAGAAAGTCAGACAAAAAACACGATTCCGGAAGGCACCAGTATTTCAGCAGTGGAGGATCGTCTGATAGAGATGCATGTGATAAAAGCTTACATGGCTGGCAGAAAAAAATATTTAGCGTTTCATTCTGTGCACTACAGAATGTTGTTTTCTGAAACGGGAAACGATGATGCACTTTTAGACTTTTAATGTTTCTGAGGTAGGAATCGGTGAAAAAAACGTATTGCGATCATCATGAGCTTGTAGCGTTTCCTGATGATTTTAAGGAAAAGAAAATATATCAGATTTGCTCCGACTTATATGCCTCGGAAAGAAAAATAGGCGAATTGATCACCTGTTTTAACAAAGCGTATATGTCAGGCGCATGGTCGCTGGAACAATTAGAAACGCAGATATGGAAAGTGTTTTGGGTGAATCCGTACATCGCGGTCAAAATGTTTGAAAGCTGTTGTTTATATGAAACGGTGAATCTATACGGGGCATTAAAATCGGTTTGGTATGGTCTGATAAATCCTGATCATATGGACGGGTGGAGCAGTCCGGATCAATATATTCAAGTTGATAAGCTGCAGTTTACTGTGTTAATGATCATTGTCTGTTTTTCGGCGATCGTGCAGAGTGATGGAGATAATCGGCATGTGATCGACGCAATGCTCAAGTATGCGTATGGCTTATATAGCAAAGCGGGAGGAGCTTGCTTTTCTGCCAGAAATTTGTACTTTATATACTATCATATACCGAATCAATACAAAATTAAATTTTTGAATTGGTTTTGCAAAAAGTATCGGTATGAAGCGTCCGCGAAAAGGGTGAATAAATATGGAAAAAAGACGACTGATAAACCGTTGCGGTGCATCAAGACGATTGTAGAGGAGACAAAGACAGACTGTTTATGGAAATATTTCAGTGATGAAAATGGGGATGAATATGCCGAGGTTGTGCAAATTCTTCGGGAGGAGCATGAGGATTTTCTGTTTTCCATCTTAGGCGGAGATGATATGGAGAAGAAAATAGAACGGATAGAGGCTTATGCGGACTAAAAACGAATATAAGGCATCGTGAGCTGTGATAAAAAACAGTTTTGATTTGAAGTGACACTTTCAAAAAAGCGTTGCAAACTCATATAGAATATTGTAAAATAAATTCAAATTTGATGAAAGGTGGTGAGAGATATGAAGCAATGCGAAGTCCTGATGGCTAAAAAGTTATTTGACGGCAGTGATATCATACGCAGATTCACATACAAAGCAGGAACCGCAAGGGATAACTATGCCCTTTTTTGGGAAACGGATTGTTTTGTATGCAGCTCACCATTTGACGGGATAATCGGGAGGATGGCAGTCTTGTAACCTATCGCTTACAGGATACCTCTCCTTCTTATGTGCGTTGGATTTGCAGTCGAAAGCGAGTGCCTTGTGCGGACAAAACAGTCTGTACAGGGCATTTTTTATGCCCAAAAATAAATGGAGTAAGCAATATCGCCGCAACAGCGGCAGAATGAGAGGAATGAAAATGATAAGTAAATATATGGCGACTGCCCGGATGGCCGTAAAAGGCAAGATGGGCGGCGGTGTGCTTTATCTGTTTCCGGATATCATCATGAAGGTAGTGTATCTGGTGCCGGTCATGTTTATCTGGAGAACTCTGGCGGAAAGCGGATATGAGGCGGAAATGTCGATTTCGCAGCTCCTGAGCTATACGTATGTCAATGCGCTGCTGGCAGACATGATGGTGGTAAATACCTGTTTATCGGCATGGGATTACGATACCAAAAGTATGGAGATGTTTACCCGGCCGCTGCCGGTATTCGGACAGGTCATCTCAAGAACAATCGGAGAGTGGATACCGACGCTGCTTTTGTTTTCACTGCCGATGTTCTTGGCTGCGCCTTTGCTAAAGATCGGGATATTTCCCAAGACTCTGTGGGTAATACCGTCACTGATTCTAAGCGTATCTCTTGGGTTTGCCTTTGAATTTCTGTTTTACTGCGTTACAGTCAGGCTGCGCAATGTTTCATGGCTTACCTATGTGATCAGGAGCGCCGTGACCTCCTTTTTTTCCGGCACGGTGATACCCTTCAAAATCCTGCCCTTTGGCATGGACAGATGGATTCACTATCAACCCTTCGGCAGTCTGGGCGGCGCTTTTTTGTCCCTGTATGTAGGAAGTGCAGAGGCCGCGGAGATCATTCCGGTACAGATTTTCTGGAATGTTGTGATATGGATCGTCGCAGCCGTGTGGTTCCAAAAATCCAGAGAGAGGATGGTGAGTTTCGGTGGATAAAAGGAAAAGAAAGCTTTTTTATGGAATAAAAAGATACTTTCAACTGCTTAAAATCTATGCACGAATGGATTTAGCTTCCCTGACGCGGGATGGGAAGTTCATGGCGATCGTTATCATTGCTGATATTGTCTCCAATATATCGTCGATTTCCGGAATATTTCTTTTGGCGTGGAAATTTGGCGGAATTGGCGGTATGGACCGGTTTGAAGTTCTGTTCATGCTGGCATATGGCAATATGGTAATGGGCTTCCTCAATATGATGGGCGGATGTAATGCGCTGTTTCCAAGCAGGATTATCGGCAGAGGGCAGTGGGAGCATATGTTTATTATGCCCGTCCCCTATGCCGTGCAGCTGACAGTGGGAATCTTCCCTTTTACCGGTTCCAGCAGCTTTCTGTCCGGGATCGGGATGCTGTGGGTGGCCGTATGCCATATGGAAACGGTTATGCCCTGGTGGTGGCCGGGAATGCTGATCCTCCAGCTGATGATCAGTATGATAATCGTGATAGCGTTTTCTTATTTGTTTTCCAGTCTTGCCTTTTATGCGCCGGTGCAGTGTGAGGAGATATCCGGTGCGGTGGTTTACAGTATGGGGCGCACCATGACTTTCCCGTTATCCGGTATGCCGGTGTATATCCGGTATCCTCTGCTGACCATTTTTCCGGCAGGCCTTATGGCATGGTTTCCGACAATGATTCTGCTGGGGAAGACAGCAACATTTGAAAGTATTTATCCGGCGATATTTGCGCTGATGATATCGCTGACGGCAACTTACTATTTTAGGAAAGGATTTAGATATTATGTTAAAAAAGGAATCAACAGATATGTTTCAGGCGGACACCGCTCTTGAGGATATTGCGGTAAAGGTGGAATCTGTGAGTAAATTATTTACACAGTGGCAACGGAATGAAGAAAATTCCGGGAAGAAAGACCATTCCGAAAAGAAAAATGCTTTCGGAAAAAAAGGAATTGGAAACTTGTTCAGACAGGAAAAGAAAACGGTGACCGCACTTGACAATGTTTCTTTTCAGATCAGGCAAGGCGAGTTTGTAGCGTATGCAGGTCCCAACGGAGCAGGAAAAAGCACCACAATGAAACTGCTGTCGGGTATCCTTCAGCCCACGGAAGGGACGATATCTGTGCTGGGAATGTCGCCGGAGAAAGATAGAATCGCTCTGATGAAAAAACTTGGCGTGTTGTTTGGAAACCGAACAGAGCTTTGGTGGGATCATCCGGTGATGCAGAGCTTTGAATGGAAAAAGGTCGTGTGGGACATCCCGGATGCAGTATACAAACGGAATCTGGATATGGTGACGGAATTATTGGATATTGGTGAGATTCGGAACACCTTTGCCAGAGAATTGTCACTGGGGCAGCGAATGAGGGCAGATCTGGCAATGATGCTGCTGCATTCGCCGGAGCTGATTCTGTTGGATGAGCCGACGCTGGGACTGGATGTGGTGGCAAAGCGTCAGATGATTGATTTTTTGAAAAGGATCAATCGGGAGGAAGGTGTGACAATTCTGGTGACCAGTCATGATATGGATGATTTGGAGGAGATGGCGCGGAGGATTCTGATGATCTCCAAGGGAAAGCTTGCCTTTGACGGCAGCTTTGACGGATTGCGCGACATTACGGGAAATCTCACACATTTCATCGTTACCACGGATGGCAGGGAACTTCAGCTTGAAGGCTGCAGACTCCTAAGCGAAAATCGCGGCGTTTTTGAATTCGAAGTGGATCTGTCCAGTCTGCCCGTCAAAGTATTGCTGGGGAGGCTGTCAAAGGCGGATGGGGTTATGGATGTGGAAATAAGGAAAGCGCCGATTGAACAGGTGATTGCACAGATATATCAGACATGGGCAGAACCGACATCCGAATGAACTAAAAAATAGAAAATATAGTTGACAAACTAAAATCGATTGTGTACAATCTAAATTAAGGTTTTACAAAATTTAATTTTATACAATTTTATTTGCGAAGGAGGATAAGATGAGTATTTATGATTTTAATGTAGAAAATGCTGCGGGTGTTGAAGTATCCTTAAAGGATTATGCGGGACAGGTAATTCTGATAATCAATTCTGCGACAGAGTGTGGTTTTACCCCGCAATATGACAATTTGCAGGATCTCTTTGAAAAATATGGCAGTGATGGCTTTGGGATTCTTGATTTCCCATGCAATCAGTTTGGGCATCAGGCACCCGGCAGTAATGAGGAAATTGTCAGCTTTTGTGATTCCAGATATGGCATTACATTTCCGATTTTTTCAAAGATTGAAGTAAATGGAGAGAATGAGAGTCCGCTCTATACTTTTCTGAAATCCCAAAAGGGATTTGCCGGTTTTGATCCGGAACATCCACTGACGCCAATGATGGAAAGCGTGTTGAGCAGGACTGCTCCGAATTATCTGCAAAGCAGCGATATTAAATGGAATTTCACCAAATTTCTGATTGACAGGGAAGGAAATGTGGTAGAACGTTTTGAGCCGACGGCTGATATGGCTGAAGTGGAAGAAAAGATTGCAAACTTATTATAGGGATCGATTGGAGGATAATGATGGAATACACTTATAAGACACAGGATACCTGTTCCACTGAAATAAAACTTCATATTGATGGAAATGTGGTCACAAATATTTCTTTTACAGGAGGATGCAATGGAAACTTGAAAGCGATACCTCTGCTTGTAGATGGATGGACGGTGGAAGACATTGAGAAAAAACTGTCTGGCGTGATTTGCGGACGCAGACCGACCTCCTGCGCGGATCAGCTTGCCAAAGCTTGCAGGGCGGCATATGAAGAACAGGGAAAGGTGGGACAGGCATGAAAATAGCGGTAAGATATTACACAAGATCGGGAAATACCAAAAAACTGGCGGAGGCGATCGCAAAAGCGGTAGGAGCAGAGGCAAAGACGGTTGAAGAGCCGCTTAGGGAAGACGTTGACATCCTGTTTCTTGGCAGTTCTGTCTATGCGTATGGGGTAGATGACAGCATTAAAAAGTTTATTTCTAACATTGATGTAACCGTGGGGAGAGTTGTAAACTTTAGTACGGCAGCTTTAATAAAATCCACATATAAGCAGGTGGGGAAACTTCTTGCGCAAAAAGGAATTGTACACGCCAAGGAAGAATTTTATTGCAAAGGATCTTTTGGCCCCATGCATAAAGGAAAACCGGATGAAAAGGACTGTGAGGCTGCTGCGGCATTTGCAAAAAAAATCATATCGTGATAAATTTATGTAGCATAAAAATGGTATGAGGAGTTATGAAATATGCCAAACGACAAATACGACAGATTAAAACTTGAAAATCAGTTATGTTTTCCGCTCTATGCCTGTTCCAAAGAAGTGATAAGGAGATATAAACCGTATCTTGACAAGCTTGACCTGACATATACCCAGTATATCGCAATGATGGTAATGTGGGAGAAAAAGGAGGTAACAGTCAAGGAGCTCGGGAAATATCTTTATCTGGATTCCGGTACGCTTACGCCTGTGCTGAAAAAGCTGGAGGAAAAAAATTATGTGGTACGGAACCGCTCTAAAGCAGATGAACGAAATCTGATCGTTTCCATTACACAGGAAGGCGAGGACTTAAAGGAACAGGCTGTTGAGATACCGGTAAGCCTGGGAGCCTGTGTTAATGTGGAACCGCAGGAGGCGCAGCAGTTATATCAGCTTTTGTATAAGCTGCTTGACGGGTTATCTTAACACGGAAAAGGAATTGTAATATGAAAATTCAGGAGGAAGCACTATGAATATTTTTGATTTTACAGTACAAACACAGGATGGAAATGCAGTACCGCTTTCCGAGTATAAAGGGAAAGTGCTTTTGATCGTCAATACTGCTACCGGATGTGGATTTACACCACAGTATGATGCTCTGCAGGATTTATATGAGCTTCACCAAAAGGACGGGCTTGAGATTCTGGACTTCCCATGCAATCAGTTTGCCGAGCAGGCGCCCGGCAGTGATGAGGAGATTCATTCCTTCTGCACCGGCCGCTACGGGATCACTTTCCCGCAGTTTTCCAAAGTTGAGGTGCTGGGCGAAAATGCCAGCCCGCTATTTCAATATCTTTCTGACAATACTTCCTTTGACGGTTTTGGCAGGAGTCCGATGACGCTGATACTGAAAGGCGTTGTGAAGAAGATGGATAAGGATTATAAAAATAATGGCAGCATCAAGTGGAATTTTACAAAATTTCTGATTGACCGTGAAGGGAAGATCGTTGCCCGGTTTGAGCCGACGGAGTCCATGGAACATGTAAAAAAGAAAGTGGAGGAGATTTTGTGAGTAAATTCGATTAAGTAAAAATAAAACAGCTATTGAAATGCGGATTCCGTGAGGAAGCGGGTATCAATAGCTGTTTTTGGCGCTTACTAATTTAGTAGATAGATGGATAAGTTTAAGTAGCCTGCAAAAGTTACCCATAGTAGATAGGGAACCATCAAATATCCGGCAGGTTTTGATATTTCATAGAACAAAGTGGTTGTTTTGAGGATCAGCAGCCATAGCAGAACAAGCCAGATAAATGCAAACAGGTATAGCTTTAAATTAAAAAAGATAATGGACCAGAAAAAGTTAAATATAAGCTGAATGCCATATGTGTTTAGAGCACGATCGTTTGGCTTTCCGGATGTAAGCACCAGATAGGATGCAATTCCCATAAGGATATACAGAATCGTCCACACAACCGGAAACAGCCAGCCTGGCGGAGCCAGACCCGGTTTTGTGATTGATTGAAAAGTTTCCATGCTATTTCGTGTCAGCAGCGCAGACAGACTGCCGACGGCAAGAGGCATGGCAATACAGGTAATTAAGTTTTTCCATTGAATTTTCAAAAAGCATCACCCTCTACTACCAATATGATGTGACTTACTTTTTTATTCCATACGATATTGTTGTGTATTATGATAATATGGTGTATGATAATGTGCGGAGCCGGAGAACCATGGTCGGCCTGTGAAATGAAGAAACCTTGGAGGATAGAAATGAAATATAGACCTGACCGATATGGCAATCAAATTTCCCAATTGGGTTACGGCTGCATGAGATTCAGCAGAAAGGGAAATAGCATCGACTTTGAAAAGGCTGAGAAGGAAGTCCTTCTTGCAATCGAAAAAGGTGTCAATTATTTTGATACCGCATACATTTATCCCGGCAGTGAGGAATGCCTTGGACGGATTCTGGATAAAAATAAGTGCCGTGAAAAGGTGTATATTGCCACCAAGCTCCCGCAGTATATCATACGTTCCTCTGCGGCGATCGACAAAACCTTTAACGAGGAGTTATCCCGTCTTCGCACAGACTATATTGATTACTATCTGATGCATATGTTTACGGATTATGCAGAATGGGAGCATCTGAAGGAACTGGGAATTGAGGATTGGATCAAAAGGCAGAAAGAAGAAGGACGTATTCGTAACCTCGGTTTTTCCTACCATGGTGAAACGGAAATGTTCCTGAAAATTTTGAATGCTTATGATTGGGACTTCTGTCAGATACAGTATAACTATCTGGATGAGCATACCCAGGCGGGAAAGAGAGGTCTTCAGGCAGCCGCAGAGAAGGAAATTCCGGTTATCATTATGGAGCCTCTTCGCGGCGGCAAGCTGGTCAATCTTCCGGATAAAGCGAAAGAAGTGCTTGCCTCGGACAGCAAGGGCTATACGCCTGCTGAACTGGGACTGCGCTGGCTGTGGAATCAGCCGGAGGTCACCTGTGTGCTTTCCGGTATGAATTCCGAGGATATGGTGAATGAAAATATCCGTATCGCATCCGAGGCAGAACCGGGGCATTTTACAGAAGAAGACAGGGAGATCATTGAACGGATCAAGCAGATCATTCGTGAACGGGAAAAAGTAGGCTGTACGGGCTGCCGATATTGTATGCCCTGTCCCAAGGGCGTGGATATTCCGGGCAATTTCTATTATTATAATCTGATGTATATGGAGAAGAAGACCTCAGCACGCTTTGAGTTTGCCCAGAACATGGGGATGCGGAAGGAACCCGGTTTTGCATCACAATGCATTGGCTGCGGTAAATGTGAAAAACATTGTCCTCAGCATATCAACATTCGTGAAAAACTAAAGGAAGCCGATCATGACCTCAGGCCTCTGCCTTATAAAATCGGCATCCATGCCGCACGCAAGTTTATCATTCGATAAACATGATAGACAATGGAAATCGTGCATTGCGGAAAACAGACGCCGATCGCGAAACGGAGTCGGTTTATAGAAATGAAGATGTGGAAATGAGATCGGGCTGCACGTGCGTGCAGCCCTTACCTTATTTTTCTGACGGTGCTGAGTTAGAAATGGCATTCATAAAGATCGCGTTGAATTTTTCCAACTGGTCATACATGATCCCGTGCCCGCTGTCGGATAAGGTGATGAGCCTGGAACCGCAGATGCACTTGTGCTGTAATTCAGCAAGCTCATTGGAGACGATCACGTCTTGCGCACCGTGGATGATATAAGTGGGGACATGGACGCAGGGAAGATCTTTTCGACAGTCCTCATCACGCAGCGAGATCGCGCACTTGATCGTTCCGATGCCGGATGCAGACAATGCGATGCTTCGGAACCAGTCAACAACGGCGTCAGAATGAGGACATGCAAGAAGCTGTCTGCTGAAGTTTTGACAAAGCAGCGGTCTGTCGGTTTCGGCAAGGCAGATCAGATCATTCACTTCCTGCATGGTTTTTCCGTATGGAAAGCCGGGACGCTGCGTAAAACACGGGGCAGCGGCGGAAAGCAGGATGAGTCTGCATACGCCCAATCCGTTGTAGCGATTCATATATCTTAAAGCGATTGCTCCGCCCATGGAAAACCCAACTAAAATGAAGTTTTTCAGGCGAAGGCGACGGACGATCTGAAACAGATCGATAGACATTTGATCATAAGAATATCCGCATGCAGGCGTATCCGACCTGCCAAAGCCCCTTAAATCCACTGTAATTACGCGGTATCCGCAATTCGTAAGCAGATTGACCTGGTATTCAAAAATCTGATGGGACAGCGGCCATCCGTGAAGGAAAAGGACGGTCTGTTTTCCATGTGGACAATAGTCATAGACGGCAATTTTTACGCCGTCAGTCGAGGTGATATAAAACATAAATTTCCTCGTTATCAGACTTTTTTTATTTTATGCGCTTGGAAGCAGAAACGTGATTGTGCTATGATAGGTATCGATAAGAGAAGAATCGAAGGGCAGGAAAACGCATGGAAATTCAGATCAGAAATGCAAAAAAGGAAGAATATAAGGCAGTTGAGGCGCTGATGGAGCAGGTTCAGCAAATGCATATCGGCTGGCGGCCGGACATTTATCAATTTAACGAAACTGTATTGCCTTATGAAATGTACGAGCAGGCAGTTGCGGAGCAAACCGCTTTTGTTGCGGAATGTGACGGACATGTGGCAGGGATCGTGTTGATCATGTATCGTCATATTGAGAATCCGGTTCAGGTGACAAGAAATATTATTTTTGTTGACTCGATGGCAGTGGATGAGGCATATCGTGGAAAAGGAATCGGGCACGCATTTTTTGATTTCCTGAAAGAATTAAAAGTACAGCGGGGATATGACGGGATTGAGCTGCAGGTAAACGCCAGAAATGAAGCCGCCTATAAGATGTATGCAGACTACGGATTCACTAATAAATCAATCAATATGGAATTGTTATAGCGTTCGGCTCATCCACCGCTATCGCATATCTGTTACAATAGAAAGAAGAAATCGGATAAGGAGAATCATCGCTTGCAGCATTCATTCATTTTACAAAATATTGACGGGATTCCTTACAAAATGAAAGAGCCGTTTGATTTTAATTTTTTAAGCCGATACGGGAAGGTGTTTCAAGTATTTGACGATCAGGATTCAGGCAATATTTGTTTTGGAACGGAGAAAGACGGCGAAAAATATTTTGTGAAATTTGCAGGAGCTCCGACAGAGGCATATACCGGAACGCGGGGGGATGCGATCGAACGCCTGCGCTCGACATTGCCTGTCTATGAGAAACTGAAGCATGAAAAACTCATTGAATTTGTTCGGGCGGAGGAGATTGGCGGTGGGTTTGCAATGATCTTCAAATGGGCAGACGGAGTTTGCATGGGCAGAATGTATCCGGCGGAGCACCGCACATTTATGCAGATGCCGGTGGAGGAGAGAATGATCGTATTTTGCGATGTTCTTGACTTTCTGGCATATGTTGCGGAAAGCGGATATGTTGCGGTTGATTTTTATGACGGCAGCGTGATGTATGATCCCGATAAACACTGTACAACGGTCTGTGATATTGACTTTTTCAGAAATATGCCATGCGTCAATGACATGGGGCGGATGTGGGGCAGTTCGCGTTTTCAGGCGCCCGAAGAATATCAGCTCGGAGCGGAGATTGACGAGTGCACGAACGTTTATACCGCTGGTGCCATGGCATTTGCCCTGTTTGGCAATTATGAGCGCACCCGCGAGGCTTGGCAGCTTTCAGAGGAGAGCTTTGAGGTGGTTAAAAAGGCGGTCAGCGACAACAGAGAAGATCGTTATCGGTCCATCATAGAACTTGCGGAAGCATGGAAGAGAACGGCACGGGCAACAGATTAAAAAATCAAAAAAAATGGATGAAAGCATGTGGATTATTCCAAATTTCTGCTATAATAGAAACGATGGACAAAGGTCTTATTTGTCTGATTTGATACGGCGCAGGGAGCCGGTCATATAAAGGGGGAACGAAGAACATGATGAAAAGAAAAACGAGGGGAATCGGTATCCGTGCCAAAATCCTATTTCCGACAAGCATGGCGATCATATTGCTGTGTGCGGTGATGGGCTTTAATTCCTATCAACGTACAAAAGAGGGATTGGTCGAGATGGGCGTCGAGGAAGCGCAGATGGCGGCAGTTATTTCCACAAGAGTGATCGATGCAGGTCTGGTAGCAGAAATGTCGGCGGAGACACAGAATAGCGAGGAAGTGAACGCACTGCTGCAGACGATGTTGGAATTGAAGCAGAGCTGCGGGATCAAATATCTGTACACCCTATATACGGACGGAAACAGAGTATATTATGGAATTGATGCGGACAATACGAATAGCAAAAATGATTATGGTGCTATTTTCGAGTCGTCCTATCAGGAACTGAAATCCGTTTTTGACGGTAATATGTATGTACAGGATTATATTGATTCTACGGATGACGGCGATCTGATCTCGGCATATATGCCTTTGACAGATGCAAGCGGGAAGGTTGTGGCAATTGTCGGCTGCGATTATGATGCGGCAGGCGTGGTGGCGCGCTTGCAAATGGCATTGACGCGGGTGATACAGATTTCGCTGATCTGCATGATCATTGCGCTGGTAGTTCTGAATCTCATGGTCGGCAAAGTGATCAGGAGACTGCGTAAGGTAGACGACAAAATATATGAACTGGTACATAGCGAGGGAGATCTGACACAGACCTTAGATGTCCATACCGGCGATGAGATGGAAATGATCGCGGAAAATGTCAACAAATTGCTTCAGCATATACGGGAGATCATGCTGAATATTTCTGCAAATTCGCAACAGTTAAAAGAATCTTCGCGAATGGTATCAAGCAAATTGTCCCATGCGGAAGAGGAAGTCACTGATGTTTCCTCCGTGATGGAAGAGATGTGCGCGGCAATGGAGGAATCCAGCGCGTCGTTAGACCGGGTCAATGAGTCGATCCGACAGATTTTTGAATCCATAGAGAGTATTGACGGACAGGCGGAAGAGGGAAGAATCTCTTCTGACGGAATCATGAAGACCGCTTCGGAAATATATCGGCGCGCGGTAGAAGAAAAGCAGGAGGCGATGAATCAGGTTGCCGAGATGGCAGGAGAGGTTCAACAGAAAATAGAAAAATCCAAGGATGTAGAAAAAATCAGAGAACTGACAAAGAATATTATCAGCATTACCGAGGAAACCAATCTTTTAGCGTTAAATGCGAGTATCGAAGCTGCGCGGGCGGGAGAAGCGGGCAAAGGCTTTGCGGTCGTTGCGGACGAGATCGGAAAGCTGGCCGCCAATTCCGCGGCTTCTGCAACAGAGATACAGAACGTGACGGATGAAGTGATCCGGACAGTGGATGAACTGGCAGCGGAAGCGGAGGAAATGGTCAAATTCATGAACACAACTGCGGTCGGCGGCTATGAAAAGCTGTTGGAGACCAGTGAGAGCTATCAGAGTAACGTTGGGGATATGAATGAGATGATGCGGCGCTTTGCGAGCGAAAGTGAGCAGCTGAAGCTGAATATGGACGCGATCAGGGAAGCATTGAGCGAAGTGAAGACCGCGGTAAATGAAAGTGCGATAGGAGTATCCAATGTAACGGAAACGGCGGTAAGACTGACGAATGATGTGAGCGATATAGGAGAAGAAGCGACTTCCAATTTGGAGATCGTGGAAAGATTGAACGGCGAAGTTGGCAAATTCAAATTATAAGCGGGCGGTATCTTTGGCACGCAATAAGTGATATTGTAAGGACATTTCTCTGATGGCAAAATACAGAGAAATGTCCTTTTTTCAGATTTATTACATTACAAAGATTTCTGTTATCCGTCATGCTGCAAAATGAAAAGAGCAGGGGAGGGTGAAATCCAAGAAGAGTTTCCGATTGACGGATTCCGTCGGTTCCTTTATGATTTGATAAAGGGCTCATTTTACAGAAGGGAAATCGTAAATGAAATTTGAAGCGGCGATTTTTGACTTGGACGGAACACTTTTAGATTCGATGGGAATATGGGAACAGATTGATATTTGTTTTCTGCGGAAGCGGAATCTGTCCGTACCGAAGGATTATGCGGCGAAGATCAGCAGCCTCAGCTTTGAGGAGACAGCGCAATACACGATCGCGCGATTTGGGCTGAATGAAAAGGCAGAAGACATTATGCAGGAGTGGAGTGAAATGGCGGCGTACGAGTATGCGCATAACGTCAGGCTGCTTCCGCATGCATTGGATTATCTGCTGAAGCTGAAGGAGGCGGGCATCCGGCTGGCAGTTGCCACGGGGATGACCGTAAAGCTGGCAATCCCCTGCCTGAAAAACAATGCCATATCAGAATTATTTGACGCTGTATGCTCCACGGATGAAGTGGCGCACGGAAAAGAGTATCCGGATGTATTTGAACTTGTCGCGGACAGGATCGGAGTGCCGCCGGAAAAGTGCATTGTCTTTGACGATGTTCTTCCGGCGATCAAGAGTGCAAAGCAGGCTCATATGATGACCTGCGGTGTGTATGATAAATATTCGGAGCGTCAGCGGGCGGAGATACAAAAGCTTGCAGATTACTATCTGCTTGACTGGCGGGATGCGCCTTTGCCGGATGAATAAAAATGAAGAGCTTTTAAGCAATCAAGGGAGGAAGTATCGTCATGGAACATAAACAAACCTTTTTGTGGGAAAAAATGACACTGGGTACCTGCTATTACCCGGAGCACTGGGAGGAAAGCCTGTGGGAAAGCGATTTGGACAGGATGCTTCAGACAGGGATTTCCGTCATTCGGATCGCAGAATTCGCATGGAGTAAGATTGAGCTGCGCGAAGGAGAATATGATTTTTCTTTTTATGACCGTTTTCTGGATTTGTGTGCGCAAAAGGGGATGAAAGTCATCTTCTGTACCCCTACGGCAACGCCGCCCGCATGGCTGACGGAAAAATATCCGGAAGTATTAAACGCGCGGAAAGACGGCGTACGGTACCGGCATGGCGGAAGAAAGCACTATAACTATAACTCCCCTGTTTACCTTGCGTATTGTCAAAAAATTGTGACACAGAGCGCGGAGCATTATGGGAAGCATCCCTCCATTGTGGGATGGCAGATTGATAACGAATTAAACTGCGAGCTGAGTGAGTTTTATTCGGATGCGGACGATCAGGCGTTCCGTGATTTTTTAATAGATAAATACAAAGGGATAGACAGTCTGAACAAAGCATGGGGCAATGCATTTTGGAATCAGACTTATACGGCATGGGAAGAAGTTCATCTGCCGAGACTGACGCCAAGTCAGGGAATCAATCCGCATATGCATTTGGATTATGATCGGTTTATTGCGGAAAGTACCTTCCGTTTCTGTAAGATGCAGGCGGACATCATTAAGAAGTATCGTAAAAAAGGAGATTTTATTACCACGAACGGTATGTTTCCCAATATTGACAATCATCGGATGACAAAGGAATGCCTTGATGTTTATACCTATGATTCCTACCCGAATTTTGCGTTCGGATTGGACCGAAGACCGAAAGAAGATTGTCTGAATGACCGTTGGAATTCCAAGAGTCAGAATGAAGTGCGTTCCGTCTGCCCGCATTATGGGATCATGGAACAGCAGGCAGGAGCGGGCGGATGGACAACGAGAATGGAGGGACCCTCTCCCAGACCGGGACAGCTTACCTTATGGGCGATGCAGAGCGTGGCGCACGGCGCGGATTACATTTCCTTTTTTCGGTGGAGAACCTGCACGTTTGGGACGGAAATTTATTGGCATGGCATTTTGGATTATGACAATCGGGATAACAGAAAACTTCGCGAGGTGACGGATTTTTACGGAAAGCTGCGAAAATTGGATGCGGTCTGCGGTGCGGATTACATCGCCTCTTTCGGTCTGGTCAAGGATTATGATAATGTATGGGATCGGGCAGTGGATGTATGGCACAGAAGGATTGCCGAACACAGCGAAAATGAGATTTTTGCGGGAGCGGAGCTTGCGAATCTGCCCTATGATGTGATCTATCTGCAAAAAGACACCGCGATCTCCGAATTGGCAAAATACCCGGTTCTTATTTATCCGCATCCGGTCATCATGGACAAAGAGCGGGCGGCGCTGCTGAAAAGCTATGTAGAGCGGGGAGGCACATTGATCGTAGGCTGCCGCAGCGGACTGAAAAACCAAAACGGAATCTGCGAGATGATGCCGCAGCCGGGACTCCTGCAAGCCTTGACAGGCACGGATGTCAGAGACTTTACTTATACCAGTCCCGCAGAGGAGGATACCTATGCCCTGTGGAGGGGAAAAATGCTGAAGACGCCTGTATTCAATGATCTGTTGACCCCGCTTGAGGGGACAGAGGTGCTGGCGGAATATGCAAACAGTTATTATGCCGGCAGCGCGGCGCTCACGGAACATCGGACAGGAACGGGCAGAGTGCTTCATTTCGGCAGCGCATTTTCCAGAGAAAATATATCTGATCTGCTGGAATATGCCGGTGTGGTATCTCCTTTTTCAGAACTCATTGAAGCAGAGGGAAGAGAGGTAGAACTCACACTTCGGCAAAAAGACGGAAGAACCTTTTTGTTTGTTCTCAATTATCATGCAGAAGAAGCCGCTTTCGTGTTAAAAAAGAAAATGGTTTCTTTATTTGATGAGCAGGAGGCGTTTGGCAGGGTAAGTCTGCCCGGATTCGGAACCGCAGTATATGAGGTGCGATAGAGAAATTGGTGGATACAATTCAGAATGAGGGAATGAGATGTTCAAAATTTTAGTGGCGGATGATGAGCCGGATATTGTCTCTGTGCTAAAGGATTATTTTGAGATGAATGGTTATTTTGTGATGACTGCGTCCGGTGGGGCCGAAGCGGTTGCACAGGCATGCAGGAATCCCGATCTGATTCTGCTTGATATCAATATGCCGGACGGGGACGGACTTTCCGTGTGCAGGAAAATCCGTGATTATGTTTCCTGTCCTATTTTATTTCTGACGGCACGGATTGAGGACCGCGACAAGATCGAGGGTTTTGCGGCGGGCGGGGACGATTATATTATGAAACCGTTTTCCATTGAGGAACTTGGAGCCCGGGTCGCGGCGCATATCCGAAGAGAATACAGAAATACGGCGGCGTCAAACGTCAGATTTTTCGGGAAATTGACAATCGACTACTCAGCCAAAAGTGTGTTGCAGGACGGCGTCAAACTGCACTTTGCAAAAAAAGAATTCGAGATCATCGATCTATTGTCCAAGGATCCGGGAATGGTTTTTGATAAGGAAACGATCTATGAACGGATATGGGGATATGATGCGGAGGGCGACAGCAGCGTGGTGGCGGAACATGTCAGACGGATCCGTGCCAAGCTTTCCGACGGTGGGGAAGAATACCATATCGATACAGTTTGGGGGATGGGCTACCGATGGGTAAAATGAGAGAGCAATATACGCCGCTGAGATGGCATTTCTTGATCTATTTTCCGGTGTGCGCAGTGGCCGCCTCCTTGGGCGTATGGACCATCGGAATGGGAACCAATCATTTACAGGATTGGTATGTCAATCAACAGTTTTATATGGATAGCATCTATTTTGTCATCAGTAATGCACAGGTTATACTCATGCCCGTTTGGGTGATGGGGTGTATGTTGTTGACGGGTGCTGTTTTTTATTATCGCGAGTTGAAGAAGCCGATTGGCGCACTGATGCAGGCCTCGAAAAAAATCTCTGAAAATCAGCTTGATTTTACAATAGATTATCACAAAAAGAATGAGTTGGGAGAACTGTGTGAAGCCTTCGAGGAGATGCGCCATGAGCTTTATGACAATAATCTGAAACTGTGGCATACTTTGGAGGAGCGTAAGAGGCTGAATTCCGCATTTTCCCATGATCTTCGGACGCCTCTGACGGTATTGAGGGGATATGTGGATTATCTGGAGAAATATGTGCCGGAAGGAAAGGTACCGGAGGAGAAGCTGTTGTCGGCGCTTGCCATGATGAGCGGTCAGATCGGCCGTCTGGAGCATTATACCCAGAAAATGCATGATGCACAGAAGCTGGAGGATTTGGTTCCGAATCGGGTAGAAATAGCTGTAGCGGAACTGGAAAAGATCATCCGTGATGCGGGCGGATTACTCTGTGGAAAAAAGGAATTTGTATGTACCATGTCTTTCGACTGCGAATGCTGCTATATCGATCCGGAGCTTTTGATGCAGGTGTATGAAAATCTGATCGCCAATGCGTTCCGATACGGGGAGAAAGCGGTTCATGTCGATTGCAGGGCAGAAGACGGCTTATTGCGGATTGTGGTGGAGGATGATGGGGGAGGATTCACGCAAGAGGGACTGCGGTCGGCTGCAGAACCTTTTTTCAGGGATGAGAAGGAACCCGATAAGACACATTTCGGCTTGGGGCTGTATATCTGCCGTATTCTTTGTGAAAAATGCGGCGGCAAATTAACAATAGAGAACAGCGGGAACGGCGGCAGGGTGACGGCGGCGTTTGACTGTAATAAACAGAAAAGTTGATAAAAAGTTGAAAATCGGGATTTATTCTAATGACATGGCTTGAGGGTCATGTCATTTTTGATTGCAGACATATTCAGAAGAAAGGAAGGAGCATATGGAAGAAAATTGTATTATCATTGATCATGTCAATCAATTCTATGGGAGGAAACAGGCGCTTAAGGATGTCACGCTGACGATCCATCAGGGAATGTTCGGGCTGCTTGGAAGAAACGGAGCCGGAAAGACGACACTGATGAAAACACTGGCCGCGCTTCACGAAAAGAAGAGCGGGGAGATCAGCATATGCGGAATCCCCGTTGAGAATGCAAAGACCGTTCGGTCCATTACGGGATATCTGCCGCAGGATTTTTCCATGTACCCCAATATGACGGTATCGGAAAGTCTTGATTATCTGGGAGTACTGTCGGGAATGAATTCCGGGCTTCGGAAGAAACGCATGGATATGCTGTTAAAAAGAGTCAATTTAAGTGAGGACAGACATAAGAAAGTAAGAGCCCTCTCAGGAGGAATGCGGAGGAGGTTGGGAATCGCGCAGGCATTGCTGCATGATCCGAAGGTGCTGATCGTGGATGAGCCGACTGCGGGACTTGACCCGGAGGAGCGTATCAGATTCCGTAATCTGCTCTGCGAGGTGGCGGAGGAGAGAATTGTGATTCTGTCTACGCATATTGTCGGGGATATCGAAGCCACCTGCGAGGATATCGCGATCATGAATGAGGGCAGGATCCTTTGGCGGGGGACGGTGGCGGAGCTGATCGGGGAAGCCGAAGGCAGGGTATATACCATCAATGTGCCAAAGAGCAGCCTGTCCGATATCAAGAAGGAGTATGTCGTTACGGGAATGCTGACACAAAAGGATTTTGTCACGATCCGCCTGCTCAGTAACGGCCGGCCGGAGCCGGAGGGAGCCGCAAAGGCAGCGCCGAATGTGGAGGATGCCTACATGTATTGTCTGATGAGGCATGGGTGTGACGTAAAGGGAGGTGAACTGTAATGCTGTTCCTGAAAGAAATCAAGAAGGTCGTATTTTCCCTGACCTTTCTGCTCTATTTTGCGGCGGTACTGGCTATGTATTTCACACAGTTTGTGCCGGATTGTGAAATGGTCATAATCAGGCCGCAGCCGGGTCGGGAAAGCTACGGAACTACGGTAAAGGAAATTCCTGAGATCATTATGCCAAAAGCCATCGACGCCTTGGTGACGGAGTACCTGTACGACAGTTTCGAGGCCTATCCCTTTGGATTTTACAAAGAAGTGAAGCTGAATGAAAAAAAGAAGGCAAAGATGCAGGAGATCATCTGCGAGCTTACCGGACTTGCCGGTGAGGAACTTGACGCAATTACAGATTTTGATCGGGAAGCGGTGTTCTTTGAAATCAAGATTTCTGACAACCTTACTTACGAACGGTTCCGGGAACTTATGAGGCAGGCCGATGCGATCATTGGGGGAGGCTCCAGATACAGCGATGACAATATTGTGAGAAATTTTTCTGTAGTGCCCGGAACCTATGAGGATGCGCTTGCGGAATACAACGAAATATTTGAAAAGGATCAGATCACCGGGGCATATGCCAGACTTTTCTGTGACTATCTGGGGATTGTTGTGGCGATATTGCCCGTGTTTGTTGCAGCGGCCCTTGTTGCTTTTGACCGCAGATCCCGTATGGAACAGCTGATCTATACGAGAAAGATATCTTCGGCAAAACTGATCAGTCTGCGTTACCTTGCGCTCTGTGTGACGATGATGATCCCGGTTGTACTGGCGGCGATCTTCGCGCAAATGCATATTGCAAGCCTATATTCCGGTTATGAGATGAATCATTGGATTCTGTTCGGTTATGTCCTGGTATGGCTCATGCCAAATATCATGACGGCAGCGGCTGTCGGAATGCTGCTCACGGAGCTTGCATCGCCTCTTCTTGCGGTTTTCACGCAAGGTGCATGGTGGATTTTGGGAATCAGTAGTCAGAACGGTCTGGTCGGAATCATCGGTAATTTTACGTTGGTGGTCCGTCATAATACCATTGGGAAACGAGCGCTGTTTCTGGCGGAGAGGAATGTGTTTATCCGAAACAGGATATTTTATACGCTGTTGTCCATTTTGATGGTACTGCTGACGATCATGATTTATGAGAAAAAGAGGAGGGGGAGCTTTCATGGATTTTTCCGCATTCAGAAAAATTCTGACGGTCAATCTAAAGCATAATTTTTTTGTACACATGGGCATAGCGGTATTGATCACAGGGCTTACCGGTATCCTGTGTAATATTACCGCCCTTGACTATAGATCTGCGGCAAAACCGATAGAGACCTTCCTTTGTCTGACGGGTCCGGTGCTGCTGGTGCCGGTCTGTCTGCCGGAGCAGAATGAGAATATCCGCGATGTGATATGTTCCAAAAGAATGGATTACCTCTTTGTGTGTGCCATCCGGGTGATTTATTCGGCATTCTTCCTTGCGGTACTGATCGGCGGATTTGCCGCAGTGATGCGGTGCTGCGAAAGTAATGTGACGACGGCGCATTTTGTCGGCGGATTTGCCTCCGCGTTATTTTTGGGGGCAATCGGGTTTGCCGCCGCGGCATTATCCCAAAATGTGACGGTCGGATACATGGCGGCATTGATTTACTATCTGGGCAATATGGGGCTAAAAGATAAGCTGGGAAAATTCTTTCTGTTTTCCATGTATGCGGGAAAAGACGACGGAAAGGGTCTGCTTCTGTTGGCAGCCGTTGTATTGATAGTGGTTGTGTTCGGGATGATGCGGTTGCGAAGGAAATTTTCTGTTCTCAATTAAAAAGGGCAATTTTCATGAAGACAGCGCATGTCTGAGAGAGTAGAATAATATGGCAGAAAGAAAAAATCATCTGCTGCGAAGCGGGCAAAGACCAAAAGGAGCTGTTTTTTATGAAGGGCAAATCAGTAGTAAATCGCATCCTCTCTTATGTTGAAAAAAATTTAGAAAACAATCTGACGTTGGAGGAAATTGCGAGAGAACTTCATTATTCGAAATTTTATGTAGAGAGGGTATTCAAGGAGCACACGGGACAGCCGTTGTATCGGTATATGAAAAACAGGCGGTTAAATGAAGCGGCAAAAAAACTGGTCGAAACAAAGCGGCCCATTGTGGAAATTGCGTTGGAGGCAGGCTATCGTTCTCAGCAGGCATTTACGCAGGCATTTCATGAGGTATATGGATTGTCGCCTCAGAAATACAGGAAGTTTGGAAAAATTGTTTCGATACAGGAGCGGATTGACTTAAGTGCCATCTGGGCATATGAAATAGCACGATTACGGCATATGGACGGGAGGATGGCGGCATGAGCGTAATTCCTTATGTGGTGGAACAGACGGGCAGAGGCGAACGGAGTTACGACATTTATTCAAGACTCCTCTCGGATCGGATTGTTTTTTTAGGGGAGGAGGTCAGCGATCAATCCGCAAGCAGTGTGATCGCGCAGATGCTTTTTTTGGAGGCGGAAGATCCGGAAAAAGAGATTCAGTTTTATATCAACAGTCCGGGCGGCTCCATATCGGCGGGGCTTGCAATTTATGATACCATGCAGTATATTCGATGCAACGTTTCAACGATCTGTCTTGGAATGGCGGCAAGCTTTGGTGCATTTCTGCTGGCGGGCGGAGCGAGGGGAAAACGCAGGGCGCTCCCGAACGCGGAGATCATGATACATCAGCCTGCAATTGGCGGGAAAGGCGTGCAGGGGCAGGCGACGGATATTCAGATCGTATCCGACCATCTTCTTCGCAGTAAAGAAAGACTCAACAGGATATTGGCGCAGAACACCGGAAGAACAGTCGCGGAGATCGAGGCGGCGACCGAGAGGGACAACTACTTATCGGCGGAAGAGGCGCTTGCTTTCGGCTTGATCGATGAGATTATTTCAGTGCGTGAGAAAATCTGAAAATAAGTATCAAGTATGAAAACTGAAAATTTAGAACAAGAAACCGTTTCGGATTGAAGAAACGGTTTTTTTCTGTTATGATTTGGCTGTGGGAGAGAGGAGAACAAAAGAATGCTTAAAAAACCGAAAATGATATGGTTCGATTATGGTCAGACCTTGGTGAAGGAAGCAAATTTTAACGGCGTAAAAGGGACGGAAGCGGTATTGCAATATGCCGTAACAAATAAATATGATCTGACCGCCGCACAGGTACAGGCGGAAGCAGAAAAGATCAATCAGGAATTGGGAAGATTCGATCCGGCAAAACGGCATCTGTTTCAGGTGGAAGTGCCAAACCATATGTTTACGGCTTACTTATATGAATCTTTGGGCATTCAGCTTTCAATCAGCTCGGAGGAGATCGACCGCGTATTTTGGGATGCGGCGGCGCCGGGTGTACCGACAGAGGGGATCGAATCCTTTTTGGAGTTTTTGTATCAAAATGATATTCGGACAGGCGTACTGAGCAATATCAGCTATGCAGGGACAGTGGTGGAAGAGCGTATCAACAAAATGCTTCCGAATCATCATTTTGAATTTATTATTGCCACGAGTGAATACATGTACCGTAAGCCCCATAAGAGAATTTTTGAATTCATTTTGGAAAAATCGGAATTGAGACCGGAGGAGGTCTGGTATATCGGCGATCAGTACCAATGTGATGTGGTAGGCGCAAAAAGCGTTGGAATAGCTCCGATCTGGTATCGAGGCGCGATCGACATGCCGTATGAGGAAAAAGAGGATGTACTGAAAATTACGGATTGGAAGGAACTGCAGGCGATGCTCATGTAACATGCTTTTATGGGCAGGATATGACATGGTGAGCAGATAAAGCAGGGACCGTATTTTAACGGACAGAGTTTATACAAAAAACTCTGTCCGTTTTTCTTCAAATATGCTTTTCAATATGAGAAGGCCGCTTTTCAGTTCATCCTCCGTGCGGGGGGAAGTGATGGATATGCGGACAAAAGAGGAAGACGGATTCTCATTCTGTATCGCAAATCTGTGAGAGCCTAATACATGGATTCCTTTTTGCAGGGCCAGTAATTCCAATTCTTCGCTATGAAGCCCGTTCGGGATTGGCAGCCAGTGAAAAAAATTCTCGGTTTGCTTTGGCGCAGAAGATGGAAAAACGGAGTAAAAGATCTGATTTCGCCTGTGTGCAAGCATGATTTTTTCATAGACAATATTTTCCGCTTCGCCGTTTTCAATCAATGCTGTGATGATTTCGCTGTTGAGGGAGACCGTTTTCAAATTAATGTGAAGCATGCCGGATACCAGCGAGTTCCTGTATTTGTCCGGAAATGCGAGTAACGCGACGCGCAAACCGGCACAGAGAGATTTGGAAACACTGCAAATATGAATCGTGTGTTCCGGCAAAAGCGCAAAAAACGGTTTGACAGTGCAGGCGGAGGGGGCGAATGCTGAAAGGAATGAATAAATATCATCCTCGATCACGAGAAGTCCATAGCGCTGTATGAGTTTGGCAAGTTCCTCACGGCGGGACTGGGGCATAAAAGTGCCTGTAGGATTGCTGCAGGTCGGCATCAGATAAATGCCTTTTATATTTGTATTCCTGCAAACGAATGACAGGGATTTCGGACGCATTCCGTATTCGTCCGTGTCAACAGCGATCAGTTGAATATGCAGGAAGTTGGCAAGTCCTTTGAAATTTGTATAAGTAAAGCAGTCAACCGCTATTTTGTCTCCCGCTTGAAACAGGGAAATGAGAATAACGGACAGGGCGTTCTGGGCCCCGGCGGACAACAGGATATTGTTTGTGCTTGCGTTTATGCCAAGGCGGGAGAGCCATTTTGCGGCAGCGTTTAACTGATGAGGTGTTCCGAGGGGATCGCTGTATTCAAAGAGCCGCAGGGAGTCCTGATTATTTAGTACAAGGCGAGCCGTATTCAGCACATTTTTGTTGCTTTCATAAAAAGGCTGGATGATGCCCATTTCAATGATGCCGCCACCCTTGTTCAAAAAGGTATCCTGTGAGGAGATACCGGGGGAAACGAAGGTTCCCTTCCCAGTCACGGCATACAGAAGCCCCTTTAATTCGCATAATTTGTAAGCGCGTGTAATGGTGCTTAAATTCAGATCCAAGAAGTCAGCTAGCTCCCGCTGGGGCGGTAGTTTTGTATTTACCGGAAGCTTTCCCGATAAAATATCTTCTTCCAAATGAGAGGCAATGGAAAGGTAGTACGGCTGTTCCAATTCGTTCTTTAAGGGTTTCCATGACATGGGGTAATCATCAAAAGAATTGACGGGCATTCTGATTGTCTCCTTCTAAAATTGTATGCAACACAATCTTAACATTGTATGCATACAATTTCAACCTTATAATGTGATAAAAAGTAATTGAGAAATGCAATTACTTATTAACGATCTAAAAAGGAGAAGGAGTATTATGAAAAAAATTATCGTCAAAAAATGGACAACGAGGGAGATCACGTATATCGGAATTATGGCGGCGGCGGTCTACGCGGCATCCGCGTTTTTGCAGATTCACATTCCGACCGTGATTGGAAGTACGCGGCTGCATATGGGAAATGTCATGTGCCTATTGGCGGGGATGCTCTTGGGCTCCGTTCAGGGAGGACTTGCAGCGGGCATCGGTTCGATGCTCTTTGATCTGACGAATCCGGCGTACGCTGTTTCGGCGCCGTTTACATTCTGCTTTAAGTTTGCGATGGCATGGATTTGCGGGGCGGTCATTTGGGGCAATAAAAGCACCCGCATCAGTAGGATGCTACGACACCGGAAGGTGGGGATCCCTATCAGACAGCGTTATTTGTTGGGAAGTGTCGCAGGTTCGTTTACTTATGTGATTTGTTACCTTTCAAAAAACTTTATGGAGCATTATTTTGTGCTGGGATTGCCCTTACAGGCAGTGTTGCTTATGATTGCACAAAAAGCCGCCGTTTCCGGTATCAATGCAGTAGTCGCGTGCGTTGTGGCGGTTCCGCTAGGTTTAGCACTGCGCCGTGTGACGGCGTTCCGATCACAGAGTTAAGGAATTCATTCACTGCCTGTTCTTCTTTTTTTGGGAAAATGCTTCCCGATATGCGGTGGCAGTAACACCCTCGTAGCGCTTAAAAAGACGCATAAAATATTTTTCGTCCGCAATCCCAACCTGCTCACTGATCTCTGCGAGTGTCAGCTTCGGCATGGTCGCCAGATAGTTTTTTGCGACAAGGATGCGCTGTCTGTTCAGATATTCGGTAATAGCACACCCACTATAGCGCTTAAAAACGGAGGACAGGTAGGAGGGATGATAACCGAACTTCCTTGCGATTTCATTGACGGAGAGCGTGGTGTCATAATTCAGCTGCATCCATTCCATCAGGTCGGCGATGCCCAGTGGAATTTTTTCATCCTGCTGCATCAGATGATGACGGAAAAAGCATTCGTTTGTCAGTTCCAAAAGCAGGGTACTCTGTGCATAGCTGCACTGCATGAGGGAGAGGGAGCCCAGACGCTTTGATAAGTCAAGGAGTTGTACAAACAGGACGTTGACGCGGCTGTTAGCGGAAAGCGTACCGGTCTCCGGCAGAATATAGCGTGGGCGGTTCGCCTCACGAAAGAGCGCAGTGATCTTACGTTCTTCGCAGACGGAGGTCTGTTCAGTGTTGAAATAAAAATGTGTCCAGTAAAAGGACAGTTCCCCTACCGAGGGGCTGATTCCGAAATGGCATTCGCCCGGAAATAAAAGTACAAATTGTCCGGGGGTCAGATGATAGCTGCGTTCACCGGACTGGATATGCAGCGTGCCCTTGGCCACGGAGATCAGCTCATAGGAATCCATTGTACGCTTTGGGTGCAGGAAGGCATCCTCATTTGTGAGATTGCCTGCTGCAAAAAAAGTGACCGGTCTGGAAGCATCAGATACAAGGTATAACATCTATGATTTGTCCACCTTTCATTGAAAACTGTATGTTGCAAAAATACATTAAAATGATAACATTATTTTTAGATTTAGACAATTTCTAATTAGAAAATACAATTTTTGTTCACATTGCGGAGGGGAGTATGGAAACAAAGATCAAAGAAGTGAAAAGCAGCCGTGTCACCATTTCAGATCCGTTCTGGTCTAAGATGCAGGAAAAGGTCATTGACGTCGTCATCCCGTTTCAGGAAAAAGTATTAAACGATGAAGTACCCGGCGTGGAGAAGAGTCATGCGATCGAAAATTTCCGTATCGCTGCGGGCTTAGCGGAAGGGGAATTTTATGGGATGGTATTTCAGGACAGCGATGTGGCGAAATGGCTGGAGGGCGTTGCCTATTCGCTGATCGTCAAGTCGGACGCGGAATTGGAAAAAAGAGCGGATGCGATCATTGAGATCATTGAAAAGGCACAGCAGCCGGACGGCTATCTGGATACCTATTTTATCATCAAAGAGCCGGAACACCGTTGGCAGAACCTGCATGAATGCCATGAGCTGTATTGCGCGGGACATATGATGGAGGCCGCTGCGGCGTATTATGATGCGACGGGAAAAGATAAGCTGCTGCATGTGACGGAGCGGCTGGCGGACGCGATCATAAGCAGGTTCGGCGCGGAGGAAGGAAAAGAACACGGGATTCCCGGACATCAGGAGGTAGAGATCGGACTGATGAAGCTCTATCATACGACGGGAAAAGAAAAGTATAAGGAAATGGCAAGATATTTCCTTGAAGAGAGAGGAAAAAATCCGGATTATTTTTATCAGGAAAAAGTGAAAAGGGGATGGCAGCATTGGGGACAATACAGCTTAGATAAGCTGGATGTGACTTACAATCAGGCGCATCAGACAATCTATGAGCAGAAAGAGGCGGTAGGTCATGCCGTCCGCGCGCTGTATATGTATACCGCTATGGCGGACTTGGCGGGAACCGATGGAGACGAGAGACTGTATGGGGCCTGCAGAACCCTGTGGGATAATATCGTGGGAAAGAAACTGTATATTACCGGAGGACTCGGCGGAAATTCTGAGGGAGAAGCGTTTTCCGTGAATTATGAACTGCCGAATGATATGGCGTATGCAGAGACCTGCGCATCCATTGCCATGGTATTTTTTGCACATCACATGCTGGAAATGGATATGGACGGCGCTTATGCGGATATTATCGAGAAAGAATTATACAACAGCACGATCAGCGGGATGCAGCTGGACGGCGAAAAGTATTTTTACGTCAATCCGCTGGAGTGCGAGCCGGGCGTGTCCGGGAAGCTGTTCGGTTATCGGCATGCGCTGCCGGTGCGGCCGGGATGGTACGCATGCGCATGTTGTCCGCCCAATCTGATCAGACTGGTCACTTCCCTGGGGAAATATTGCTTCAGCGAAAGTGACTCCACGATTTATTCTCATCTGATGATCGGACAGAAGGCGGAAATGGAAAAAGCCGATATTACGATAGAGACGCGCTATCCGTGGGAGGGTGAGGCGGTGTATTGTGTTACGCCGAAAACGGAGCAGGAATTTACGCTGGCGATCCACATTCCCTATTATGTTAGTTTTGAGAAACAAGAAGCGTATCTGACAGTGAACGGGGAAAAACTGGATGCGCAAAGTCTCATGAAAAAAGGATATGTGTACATTAAGAGACAGTGGAAAGCGGACGATCAGGTCATCCTTCATTTCCCGATGGAGGTGCGCAGGGCATACGCCAATGAGCATGTGCGCGAGGATGCGGGCTGTGTTGCGCTGCTGCGCGGTCCTGTTGTATATTGCTTTGAAGGAGCGGACAACGACGGGCTGCTTCAGAGCCTTCGTATTCCCAAAAATTTGAAAGCGGTACCGGAGCTCTGTAAAGAGGGTGTTCTGAAAGGAAACGTCCTGTTAAAGATCGAGGGTGTTCGTATGACAGGAAGCGGGGAACTCTACAGTGAGAAACCGCCGGTAAAGGAAAGCGCAATTCTCACGGCGATTCCATATTATGCATGGGCGAATCGCGGCGAAAACCAAATGAGAGTCTGGATGCTGGAGGAGTCGTAGGAGCAGATGTACTGACGCGGTAACGCATACGGGAATGAGAATGACCGGATTGTATCAGATATCGGAACAGGATCCATTTATTGATTGATAAAACAGCCTTTTTTTGCTAAAATAATCAGCAGAAAAAGGCTGTTTTTGTCAGGATGGATTTGAAAATGTAACAGCAGATAATACAGATAAGAATATGAGAGGTTAAGGATGCTTATGGATGCGAATCAGAAAATACAAATATCCGCGTTGGATGAGTATATAAATAAAGTCTACACTCTGATTTTGATACTGGTACCGGGAGCCTGCCAGTGTGCGGGAATTGTGTATACAATCCAAAAGCTTATTGGCTGGATGCCAGAAGTAAGCTGGATGGCGCTGATCATATTTGATGTGACCTGCCTGATCTATCTGGCGATCGGAATCTTTCTGATCAAGACGGGAATATCAAACGGGGTTGTTAAGAGTTCAAGTCTGAAAGCAGGGAAAATCTATCTTGCCATTCTTGTGCCGATTCAGTTTAACTTTATCATATATATGATTCCGGCAATGGATTTTTGGGGGTTTGCATTTTTCTTTGCTGTTTTTGCGGCGTTCTTTTTGGATTACATATTAGCGGCTGTTACAAGCCTGGAGGTTGGCATTTCACTGGCAGTCATATGGATCGTAAAGTCGGATACTTTATTGCCGGCGAAGGGCTCAATGTATATGACGAATTTGCTGAACAGGATCATCTGCGTCTGCTTATCCCTGCCGATGATCGTACTGTTAACCTATCTGATCAGAAAGATTCTTGTCAATGCAAAGAAGGATGAATTAGAGCGCAATAATGAGAAAGTGCAGAATGTCTTAAATTCCGTACAGACGTTGTCGGAAAGCCTGTTGCGTGCAGGCACAGCGCTTTCCCAGATTTCAGAAAACGAGAGCAGTTCAGTGGAAGAATTGTCAGCTACCAGCGAGGAATTGCTGGAAAACAGTAATATGCTGGGCGTCAAAACAGAAGAAAGCATGGCGAATCTTCATGAGCTTGACGAGTGGAAAAACGTGGTAGCGAATAATGTTGAAAAGGTGGAGATGAACTCAAAGGATTTATTGGATAAATCCAAAGAGAACGAAAAGCTGCTTGCCGGCCTGCAGGAGATTAACGGTGAGCTGTCAGATTCCATGCATGTTACAACGGAAGTATCGCAGAAATTATCGGGAGCGGTGGAGAAGGTTGGATCAACCTTCAGCCTCATCAACGAGATTTCCGAGTCTACGAATTTATTGGCGTTGAACGCATCCATAGAGGCGGCGAGAGCGGGAGAGGCAGGCAAGGGCTTTGCTGTGGTCGCGCAGGAAGTCGGCAGTCTGGCGAACAGCACGAAGCAATCCCTTGCGGAAGTCGAGACCGTCATCGAGAGTGTTCAAAAGAACGTGGATGAGATCACGTTGCAGGTTCATGAAAATTTCAAGAAGCTTGAAAAGCAAAATGAATATTTTACGAATGTGTTCTCGGGAATTAAGGATATGACGCAGCTTTTGGGTGTTTCGGTAAGTGCGGTGAATACCATGGGTGAGGCGCATGATAAGCAGGCAATGGTAATACAGAATACGGTATCCATCAACCAGGAGATCGCGGAAAATATCAGAAGTGCGAACACACAGTTCCATTCTATCAATGAAATGGTCGAGAGCAATGCGAATGATATTATGGAAATGGCAACACAAGTCAAAGCAATCAACGAAATGGTTGATGAGATGAATCATATGTTAAAGAAAGACGAATGATATTTCTTCGGGTGCTTTAAGTGATGCTGTAGAACATGCGGGTGAAGCATTAAATCTTGAAATCACGAAAAAAATCAGTTTTTGAAGAATCAGATCAATCATTGACGAATTAGTGACAAACATCATAAAAAATGTGACAAATGTCAAGATAAAAAGGTGACACATGTGAGATGTACATGTGTCACCTTTTTCATATACTTGTATTACAAACAAAAATAAATGGAAGAATAGTAGAAGGAGGGATTGAAATGAAATATGTGTTATTGGTCAGTCATGGCATGTTTGCACCGGGATTGCACAGCGCGCTTGATATGCTTGCGGGAGAAGGAAGAAAAGACATTCTGTCAGTAAGCCTCGAGAACGGTATGGGTTCGGATGTATATGCAGACAATGTAAGAAAATGCCTTGAAGCGGTTGGACCGGAAGATGAGATCCTGTTGTTCGGCGATCTGGTAGGCGGTTCCCCGCTGACGACAGCGGCAAATGTCATTGCGGAAAAGAATCTGTTAGAAAGAACCGTGATGATGGGAGGCATGAGCCTTCCGCTCGTATTGAGCGCTGCCCTGATGAAGGACAGCATGGATTTAAAGGAGCTTCCGGGGATGCTGATTCCTGAGGCGAGGGAAGAATTAAAAGAGTTTCAGATCACAAGCGAAGAATCTGAGGTTGACATCTAAAAGGAGGGAAAGAAAATGGCAGTATCATTTATTCGAGTGGACGATCGTATGATCCATGGACAGACATGTACCAGGTGGGCTTTGGAGTATCCCTGCGACGGATTGATCGCAGTCAACAATGCGGCGGCAGGAAATTCCGTGCTGAAAGCAGCGTACAAGAGTGCGAGCGGAAAGAAAACATTCGTATGGACGCTGGAGGAGTTCAAGGAAAAGAGCGAAAAGGTACTGGCAAGCAAGGACAATTATTTTTTGATCACGAAAAATCCGTTGGATATGGAGAAGATTCTGGTGGAGCAGGGATTTCAGCCGGGAATCAAGGATGTGATCATCGGTCCCTGCAACGACAGACCGGGCACCACGAAGCTTGGGAATAATCAGTCGATCACTCAGGAGGAAGCGAAGGCGCTTGAAAATATCATGAATGCGGGCTACAATGTGGAGTTTGCGCTGCTCAAGGATGAGGCGATCGGTAACTGGAAAAAGTTCAGAGGTCAGTTTGGTTTTAACTAGACAATGAAATCATCTTAACAAGTAATAGGACAGGTATAGGAGGGAACAATATGGAAATCAGTTGGATACAGGCAATCATCTTAGGATTGTTTGCCTGCCTGGCGAGTATGCCGGGCTTAGGAGGTTCTTCCATCGGTAACTTTACGCTTGGAAGACCGCTGATCGGCGGTCTTGTGTGCGGAATTGTTTTAGGAGATCTCAGAGCAGGTATTTTGGTCGGATGCGCGATGCAGATTGTTTATATCGCACTGGTCACGCCGGGAGGAACGGTATCGGCGGATGTCCGTGCCGTCAGCTACATTGGAATTCCGCTGGCAATGGTCGCGTTAAAGAGCTACGGTCTGGATGCGGATACTTCTGAGGGCTCAGCGCTTGCAACCTCATTCGGCACGATGGTAGGTACTTTGGGAACGGTATTATTTTACGGAACGGCGACCATCAATCTGGCATGGCAGCACATCGGCTGGAAAGCGGTGGAGAAGCGGCAGTATAAAAAGCTGTATCTGGTAGATATGGGACTGCCATGGATCTCCCACCTCGCATGTTCCTTTATCCCGACCCTGGTCATGTGTAAATTGGGGGCAAGCGTCGTGGATGCGATCAAGACCGCGCTTCCGATGGACGGCATTGCGATGAAGACCTTATTTACCGTAGGAGCGCTGCTTCCCTGTGTAGGTATTGCGATCCTGTTAAAGCAGATTGTAAAGAGTGCGGCGGACTTTATACCGTTCCTGTTCGGTTTTGTGCTGTCGGCATCGCTGGGAATCAATTTGGTATCCGCAACCGTAGTAGCAGGCATGTTTGCGATCATTATCTATAGGATTAAAATGCTTTCTGCGAGAAAGCCGGAGCTTGCAGGCGGGATGGATGATGAAGAGGAGGAGATCTGACCATGGAAAAGAAATTATCAAAAAAAGCTTTGTTAAAGTCCTTTCATAATTGGTACTATGGCCATCTTACCTGTTTCTCTCAGGAGCATATGCAGACATTCGGTTATCTGTGCGCCATGCTTCCGCTTGTAGAAGAGTTATATCAGGATGAAGATGAAAAAGCAAATGCAATGAACACATACACGGCGTTCTTCAATACAGAGCCGCAGCTGGGTACGGTCATCGTCGGTATGACGGCAGGTTTGGAGGAAGCGAGAGCAAACGGAGCGGATGACGTGGATGATGAGACCATCAACAGTCTGCGCGCCGGTCTGATGGGACCGGTAGCCGGAATCGGCGACTCATTGGTTGTAGGGACTGTGATTCCGATCTTACTTGGTATCGCATTGGGGATGTCCACGGGCGGATCCCCGCTTGGCGCGATCTTTTACATTATCGTATGGAACCTGTTCGCTTATTTCGGCATGAGATTCCTTTATTTCAAAGGTTATCGGCTCGGCGGAAAAGCGGTAGACTTTTTGATCGGGGCGCAGGGAGATGCGCTCAGGGAATCTGTTTCCACATTGGGCGGTATCGTGATCGGTGCAGTCGCAGCGACATGGGTAAGCGTCACGACCTCATTGCAATTGTTTAACGACGAAGGGGAAGCCTACCTGACTTTGCAGGATAAGCTGGACGAAGTATTTCCGGGCTTGTTGACAGCGGCGGTGATTGTGATATGCTGGTTTTTGATGGCAAAGAAAAAAATGTCTCCCATCAAGGTGATGCTGCTCTTAGTTGTTATTGCGCTTGTCGGCGTACTGGTTGGATTCTTTGATCCGCAGCTGGTATACTAATATTGGGAGGTGATGCCATGAATGCTGTAGAAAAAGAAAAATTGATGTCAGAAGCAAAAATGCAGATGACGGCGCTCAAAAAGATTAATGGATGGAAAAATCTTGCCATTGTCCTCTCTGCCGTTGGTGTCGCAATCGCCTACGGAGGGTTTGCGGGAACACCCTCGCATCTTTTTCTCGGCATTCTTGGCATTTTTCTCACGGTAGCGGGCTTTGCTGCGGCGGCTGTTTTTGGACTCGGTCTGAAAAACGGGCGCCGGAATGTAGAAAAGATGCTCTGTGTGCTCGGCGGGAGCAGGAAATCATGAAATATAAATTGTTCTGTGTTGATTTGGACGGAACACTGCTTACAGACCAAAAAGAGATCGACGGGAAGGATATTGAGGCGCTCCGAAAAGCTTCCAAGCAGGGCGTGAAAATAGCGCTGATCACGGGAAGGATGCCGGCCGCGACGGATAGGATCGTAAGAAATCTTGCAATCCCGTGCATTCGTGCCTGCAATGCCGGCACCTATATTTTGAAAGACGAGCGCTGCATCCATACCGAATATTTATCCGTAGAGACAATGACGGAAATTTATGAGCGCGTCAGGGATTTTGGCATCCCGCTCTGGATCTTTCGCGGCAGACAGTGGTATGTTACGTCAAAGGATGCTTTCGTGTATACGGAGGAAGGACTGATCGATCATATGGCGGAGGAGACGTCGGTGGAGGCGCTTGCAAAAAAATGGCGGCGTGAGCAGACGGGACCGAACAAATTGTTGATCGGGGCAGAGCCGTTAATTGTGCAGAATGTTTACGCAGTATTACGAGACCGTCAGGATGCGGATATGGCATGCTCGTCGGAGAATTATCTGGAAATCTTTCCTAAAGGAATGAATAAAGGGAAGGCGCTGCGCGTGATTTGTGAGAAGGAGGATATTCAGATTCAGGAAACGGCTGCGTTCGGAGATCAGGAACTGGATATTCCGATGATAGAAGCGGCAGGCACCGCGATCGCTATGGGGAATGCCATAGAGGAGTTAAAGCAGAAGGCAGATTATATCACAAAAACAAACAACGAAGCGGGAATCGCATATGCGATAGAGTATTTCCTGAATTCGTAAGAATTACGAAAATGGGATTGGGATTGAAAGGAGACGGCAATATGGTAAAATTCACATTTACAGTCAAGGATGAGATGGGACTTCATGCAAGACCGGCAGGGCTGCTTGTCAAGGAAGCGGCGAAATGTACGAGCAAGGTCACGGTTAAAAAAGGGGACAAATCCGGCGATGCCAAGCGCATTTTTAATCTGATGGGACTTTCGATCAAGCACGGTGAGGAAGTGGAAGTGACGGTTGAGGGAGAGAAGGAGCAGGAAGAAGCGGCGGCATTGGAAGCATTTATCGCAGAGAATATTTAGTGTTTTTGGAAATGGGGTGAGGGCATGAAGAGATTTAGCGGAAAAGCAGTTTTCCATGGGATTGCCATTGGAAAGATACAACGATTGAAGAAAAAAGAAACGAATGTTTTCAGAAACCATATAGAGGATGTAGAGCAGGAAATCGCAAGAGCGGAAAAGGCTGTGACGGAGACGGAGGAGCAGCTTAAAAAATTGTATGACAAAGCGCTGCGTGAAGTAGGAGAGTCCGGTGCGGCGATCTTTGAGGTGCATCAGATGATGCTGCAGGATCAGGATTATCAGGAATCCATTCAGAACATCATACGCACGCAGCAGGTGAACGCGGAGTATGCGGTGGCGATTACGGCGGATAATTTTTCCGACATGTTCGCCCAGATGGAAGACGCTTATATGAAGGAGCGGGCAGCGGATGTCAAAGACATTTCCGAGAGACTGATCCGGGTGCTGTCCGCGGAAGAAAAAGAGGACCTTGATACGGAAGGAGCCACGATCATTGTTGCGGATGATCTTTCTCCGAGCGAGACGGTTCAGATGGATAAGAGTAAGGTCAAATCCTTTGTGACGCGTTACGGCTCGTCGAATTCCCACACGGCAATTCTGGCAAGAACCATGAATGTACCGGCATTGATCGGGGTTGCATACGAGGATGACATCGACGGCATGACGGCGGTCGTGGACGGCTTCAAGGGAGAATTGATCGTAGAGCCGGATGCGGACGTGCTTGCGGAATATGAGAAAAAAGCAGCCGAAGAAGCAGAAAAACAAAAACTGTTACAGGAGTTAAAAGGCAAGGAGACCGTGACGCAGAGCGGTAAACAGATCCGGCTTTATGCTAACATCGGAGGGATTTCCGATCTGCAGGCAGTCATGCAGAATGACGCCGCGGGTATCGGATTGTTCAGGAGCGAGTTTCTGTATTTGGAGAAGGATGATTACCCGACCGAGGATGAACAGTTTAAGGTCTATCGCTCCGTGGCGGAAACGATGGCGGGGAAAAAGGTCATTATCCGGACATTGGACATTGGTGCAGATAAACAGATCGGTTATTTCGGATTGGATAAGGAAGACAATCCGGCGATGGGCTACCGCGCGATCCGTATCTGCTTAACGCGTATTGATATTTTCAAGACACAGCTCCGCGCATTGTATCGTGCCAGTGCGTATGGGAACATCGGAATCATGTTTCCGATGATCATTTCCGTGAACGAGGTAAAGCGGATCAAGGAAATCGTGGAGGAAGTGAAGCAGGAGCTGAAGGAAAACGGTATTGCGTACGGGGAAGTGGAGCTGGGAGTCATGATCGAGACGCCGGCCGCCGTGATGGTCAGCGAGGAGCTCGCAAAAGAAGTGGACTTCTTCAGCATCGGAACGAATGATCTGACGCAGTATACGCTTGCGATCGACAGGCAGAACGCAAAGCTGGACGATTTTTATGATGCGCACCATCCCGCCATTCTGCGGATGATCCGGATGGTGGTCGAAAACGGGCACAAAGGCGGAGCGTGGGTAGGAATCTGCGGCGAGCTTGGTGCGGATTTAGAATTGACAGATGAATTTGTGGAAATGGGTATTGACGAATTGAGCGTATCCCCTTCCTGTATTCTTCCAATCCGAAAGAAGATACGGGATCATCAATAACAGCCCTCATTTCATCCCAACTTTGATAGATGGAAGCCGTCGGCCAATGGAAATTTGGCCGGCGGATTCGCATGTTCGTGAAAGCAGATTTTATCGGGCGTTCAGCAGATGCTGCATCGGGAGTGGGACGCATATGGACAAAAAGGTGCCAAGCATGTAGAATGAAAATAAAATCTAAGGAATCGAGGAAGCGGGTATGACGAACAGAGAGCGAAGAGACGCGGGATTGGCGTATATTTCAGATGACAGTGTTTTTGAAGAGCAGAAAGTCTGCAGAAGAATTCTGCAAAAGTTAAACTTCATGGATCGTGCGGATTTTGCAGGGATCAAGGAGGTAGTCAAAGAGCTTTTCGGAAAATCGGAGGATGCGTTTGTAAATCCACCGTTTTACTGTGATTACGGAACGCATATCGAGGTGGGCAAAAATTTCTTTGCAAATTATAATTGCACGATGCTGGATACGGCGAAGATCAAAATCGGAGACAATTGTCAGATCGCACCGAATGTAGCAATTTATACAGCCGGACATCCCGTGCATCCTGTCAGCCGTAATTCTGCCTATGAGTACGGCAAAGAGGTGGTGTTGGGTGATAATGTATGGATTGGCGGGAATTCGGTCATCTGTCCGGGGGTGCATATCGGAAATCATGTTGTGATCGGCGCAGGCAGTGTGGTGACAAAAGATATTCCGGACTGGTGCATTGCAGCCGGAAATCCCTGCAAGGTTCTTCGCAAGATCACGGATGAGGATAAAAGAAAGCTGTTTCGGGATGAGGAGATTGACGAAGAGGCATGGAATGATATTACAGAGAGAATGACGTTTTAGACGGAGGAATTTTTTTGCGGATGGAACAGATTAGAATTTTACATCATAACAGAACAGTGGATGGAATGTATTACAAACCGGACGAAAAGGGACGGTTCCCGTTGGTGATTTTCAGCCATGGCTATAATGGGTGTAAAGAGGATTTTGAAATCACTACAAAATATTTTGCGGAAAACGGAATCGGAGCGGTCTGCTTTGATTTTTGCGGCGGCAGTACGAGGGATACCAGCGGTTTTCCGACGACAGAAATGACATTGTTTACGGAAAAAGAAGACTTGAACGCTGTGATAGATGAGGTTAAGACTTGGGACTGGGTTGACAGCGGCAATCTCTTTTTATTTGGCGGCAGTCAGGGTGGAATGGTATCTGCGTTAGCCGCAGAGGAAAGAAGCGATGACATTAAGGCACTCTTATTATTGTTCCCTGCGTTCTGCATTGCGGATGACTGGAATGCGCGATTTCCGCGGATGGAAGATATTCCGGACACGGAGGAATTGTGGGGGATGAAGTTGGGGCGCAGATTTTTTGAGACGATCCGCGATTTTCAGATCAAGGACCGGATCGGCAGGTTTTCGGGGAAAGTTCTGATCATGCATGGGTCGGAGGATCCTGTGGTCGATCCGGACTATGCGGTATGGGCATCGACACAGTATTCGAATGCCATATTAGAAATCTTTCAGGGCGAGGGACATGGTTTTTCTGAGGAGGGAAACAGGCGGATGGAAGCCATGGCGATCTATTTTATTCATGAGTGTATGAGGGAGTCCATATAGTCAACAATGTTCAAAATTCCTTGCATAATTGGGGTGTTGTGGCTATGCCGCAGCATTGGTTTCCGCATATGGGAGAGGACGAAGATGACAATTGCATCCGCTGAAAAACTATGCTATGATGATTTTACACACAAAAATAAGCGATTATGGGGTGCGGATTGAAAAGCAAGGAAATATTCAGGTTTATCTACGATCGGCTAAAAGAATTTAAGCTTCGGATCTTGGTGATCATTATGACCATGATTTTTATCACGATCATTGGCGTGATCACACCGCTGTTCGGACAGAAGCTGTTCGATGAGGGAATCCTGAAGGGGGATTATCAGAGGGTATTGCATTACATAGTACTCATAGCTGGACTGTTTTTGCTGGAACAGGGGATTCAATTTTTACAGTTTACACAGTACGAATATATCAATCGGATCATCCCCTATCGGCTGCTCAAAAAAGCATTTCAGCATTCATTGGATTTGAAAATTTCCTATTATAGGGACAATAGCTTTTACAAGGTCATCAATAATACGTTTTCCGATATGAATTATCTCTCGCAGGTCGCAAATGCGGATATGATACAGACGCTTGTCAGTATCTTTAAGATTATTGGCGGGATGATCGGTCTTGCGATCATTAACTGGAAAATGATGCTGCTGACAATTTGTATCATTCCGATCAGCCTGCTTCTTTCGCATTTTTTCTCTGCAAAAAAGAGAAAATGCTTTCAGGATTTGTTAAGGGAGAACGAGAAATTTTCCATGTGGTTCAGTGAAACCTTAAACGGGGTTGAATTGATCAAGCTGTGGAATTTGAAGAAACGTAAGCATCTGGAATTTGAACGTTTCCAGCAGGATGTTATGAAACAGAACAGGAAGATGGCATATCTCGACAATGCGAATGGAATTGCTGATTCCGGCATCAGCTTCCTGCTGAATTACGGACTGATCCTGTTAGGCGCTTTTTATATGATGAGAGGCAGTCTTACAATTGGCGGTCTCTATGCTTTTATCTCGTATTCAGCGCTGATCATTCAGCCCATGGAGTTGATTGCGGGAGTGGCAGGAAGAGTATTGAGCAGCATGCCGTCTTTTGAACGGTATATGAGTTATTTTCGTAATGATACGGAAGATAACGACAGCGAGAATAAATTAATTTTATCGGATGTTATGCCGATTGAAAAAATTGTTTTTGATCAAGTAGATTTTGGATATACCGAGGAAATAAAGCTGTTAAAGCAGATCAGCTTTTCGGTTCATAAGGGAGAAAAGGTAGCTTTTATCGGATTAAACGGTTCCGGCAAGTCTTCCATATTAAGCCTTCTTCTTCGGTTGTATGAACCGGATCGTGGCAGAATTTTATTCGGAGATGTGGATATCAACAGGATAAGATTGGATGAATACAGAGAATTATTCAGTGTTATGACACAGCATGCGCATTTGCTGAATGATACAATCAAAAATAATATTAATATTCGTGAAGAATTGTCGGAGGAAGAAATCAGGCAGGCAGCGGAAATTGTTATGCTGAAAGAGTATCTGGCAGGATTGCCGGACGGCATGGATACAAAGGTCGGGTATAACGGGTCTAAGTTGTCAGGAGGGGAACGACAGAGGATCGCGCTTGCGAGGAGTCTTGGAAAAATATGCAGAATTCTTGTGCTGGATGAGGCAACGGCAAATTTTGACTTGAAAGTCGAACAGTCCTTTCATGAATATGTTCGTAATACAGAGCGCTATGATTTTATATTTATAGTTACACATCGGCTGGATATTTTGAAGGATATGGACCGGATATTTGTGCTTGAGAATGGAGAAATCGTAGAATCCGGTAGTTATCAGGAATTGATCGATAAGGGGATAGATATACGAGAGCTTTTACTGAGGGAGGAAAACGGCAATGGGAGTCGTAATTAAAACCTTTCAGACGCCGCTTGGCTGTTATGTATATGACAGAAGTTCTAATATGATCATACGTGTGGAGGAAGACGACTATCCTGCATTTCAAAAGTTGGAGAACGGAAAGGAAGACGATGAAACTGCGGTTCTGCTTGTGAAATATCGCGAGCAGGGTATCTGCAGGGAGAATGTCCTTGAAAAAATCGAACATCCTGCAACGCAGACTCTTTCCTATCATTTGGAGCATCGGGTTCAGAAGATTACATTACAGCTTACACAGAATTGTAATCTTCGCTGTGATTATTGTGCGTATTCCGGAAAATATAACCAACGCACACATAACAGCGGCAGAATGAGTCTTGATACGGTCAAAAAAAGCATTGATTATGCGATCGAACATTCGGACGGGGTGGAAAATCTGAATATCGGATTTTATGGCGGCGAACCGCTTTTGGAATTTGAGAATCTGAAAAATGCAGTAGAGTATGTGGATGAAAAGTATCACGGAAGAAAAGTGAATTACTCCATCACGACGAACGGCACGATCATGAGCGACGAGATTGTCAAATTTTTGATGGAACATGATTTTTCGGTTTTGATCAGCCTGGACGGACCGAAAGAATTACATAACAAAAATCGCGTTTTTGCAAATGGGGAAGGTTCGTTTGACAAGATCATGCAAAATTTGCGGTATGTCAAGGACAATTATCCTATATTTTTTGAGAAGATCAGCTTTAATACCGTTGTACCGCCGGGAAGTGACTATCAATGTATCGATCATTTTTTCTCGGCGAATGATATAATAGAAGATAATCAGTTATCGAAAACCACAGTCAGTGAATTTAACTTAAAAGATGCAATCAGCTATGATGACCGGTATTTTGTTACCTATAAATATCAGAGTCTGAAGATTCTGATGGCGGCTTTGGGGTTCTATAGCAAAAAGAAAATTTCCAAATTGTTTTCAACCGATTTTGTGGAAATCCAACGGTTTTACGATCATCTGGGTAAGATGACGGTGTGCGCTTCCTGCGCGCATCCGGGTGGTCCGTGCATTCCGGGGGCAAGAAGACCGATGGTGGACATCGACGGCAACATTTTTCCGTGTGAAAGAGTCAGCGAACGATCGGATGCCATGAGGATCGGACATGTCAATGCGGGATGCGATACGGATAAAGTGGACAGGCTCTTAAATATCGGTAAACTGACGGAGCAAGAATGCAAGAAGTGTTGGAATTTTGCGCACTGTGGTCTATGTGCTTCAGCGGCAGACGACGGAAAGGCGTTAGTAAAAGAAAAAAAGTTATTCTTTTGTGATAGCAGTAAAAGAGGGACGCTGAATACGATGAGATCGCTCTGTCTGCTCCATGAATATCATTATGATTTTGAGGGGGATTTTTTCAATGAAGAAGATCGCATTGTTTCCGGTACAGAAAAGTAATGCAGCCCTTGCAAGACATTGTGATATGCTGGAAAACTGTCAGGTGATTCCAATCTTGGCTCCTGCGCATGCGTCGATGCAAGGGAAAGATCTGTCTGCACTGGACGGCGGTAATCCTGCGGGAATTGTGATGAGGGCGGATTTAGCAGAGGCGATCGAGGACTGTGATCTCCTTTATTTGGACGACAGCCGATTCCTGCCAAACGACGAAATCTATGAGGAATGTCGAAAGCTTGCGGAGAATAGGGATATCGAAGTAATCTACGGACGCACTCTTTTTGAACGACTGGGTTTATATGACGAGGAAGAAGAGCGCATCGAATGGAAAGCGGCCGGATTCTACGAATCCGAGCAATTGGTTTTTATAGATGTTCCGATTATTTCTGTTTTCACCATGGGAAACGAAAACGATCAGGGCAATGTGGAACTGAGCCTGCGGAGATTTTTCCTGAATAAGGGATATCGGGTTTCCCAGATCGGGACGCAGGAATACAGCACGTTGTTCGGCTTTCAGGCGATGCCGCATTTTCTGTTTGCAGATATGGACGGAAAGCGCAAGAGGCTGATGTTCAATCAATATGTCCGTCAGATCGTAAAAGAGGAAAAACCGGATTTACTGATCATTGGTGTGCCGGAAGCGGTCATGAAATATAATAATCAAATTCCGGCAGGAATGGGGGATGTGCCCTGCATCGTGCAGGATGCGGTTCAGAGCGATATTGGCGTATTGTGTACCTGCTATCAGCCGTACACGGAGGAATACTTTAAGGAGTTGTCCCTGTTTGGGCGCTATCGGTTGAGCTGTGAGATCAATTATTTTCATATTTCCAACTCCATGATCATCAATGACGAGGATTATCATGGCAGATTGGAACACCTGCCATTAGACAGCGCGTTTGTAGTGACGCATATGCATGACGGAATTTGTTCACAATGTGGGTTTGAAATCTTCAATTCCTTTGATGAAGCGTCAGCACAAAGCGCGTTTCAGAGAATGGAGGAGGATCTGACGGAAAATTATGAGGTTCTGCAGGGAGGCGATTAAGTGGAAAAGACAGCAGATCAATTATTGACGATCATCCGGTCGGTAAAGCCGATAGAGATAGATGATTTAGATGACAGTATTTTCAGTTCAAAATACGGACTGGAACCGTGCGATCTTGCTTATATTCTATTGTTTGCGAGTGAGCGGATGGGATTTCCTATTACAGAGGAATTAATCGATTTTATGGAGGAGCATAACAGCTTTCGGAATCTGATCGATTATATCAGCCGGCATATGGAACAAAAGGCATGCATGTGAGCTGCTTTGGGTCACAGGTGCTTATGCATGCCGGTGTGCCTGCGATTGTAGCTGTAATTGCAGCTGCAATACGACCATAGGCAGCTTTAGCCGAAATGCATCGACATATCAGAACGGAAGTGAGAAAACGGCTGTGTTTACAGGAGCAGCGAATGGAGTTTGAACGGAAAAGTGAATATGAGAACCTTATATAAGCTGGAACTTGAAAAATTATTTCGTAGGTTATCCGTTCTTATTTGTCTTGTATTCCTGCTTGCATATGGTATTGTGATATATGACGAGTGGGTCGATCCGTTCGGAAAAGAGTTATATCTGATGGATGAAGACGGGACAATCCGGCATGGCAGAGATGCAATTCGGTTGGAGAGAGAATGGATGGAACCGTATCGGGGCGTGCTGACGGATGCGCATGTAGAAGAAATATCGCAGATATCCTATCGGCATGCCGGACAGCTGGTTACCTATCTGCAGCAAATGATCGAGAGCGGAACGCAATTGAATGAAATGGATATGCCCTATGCGGAACGTGTCATTACACACTTTTTCTTGGCGGAAGAAGTGTCCCAACGGGAATATATAGAAAATGGTCGGACGGTGGAGAATTCCATTTCGATTACGCGTGATACGCCGTTGCAGATCGGGGAGATCTTTTCTGACGGCGTCCTGCCGCTTCGGCTGGAGTATTCCCCTCCGTGGAGCGGTATGATGGAAAGCATGATCATTCTACTGTTTCTATTGAATTTGGCCGTGTTGCTTGTAATTTCCCCTGTCTTTTCTGAGGAGCATACGCGGCAGATGAACGCGCTGTTATTTACATCCAAATTGGGAAAAAGAAAGTGCTTTCGCGCCAAAGCTGCCGCGGCTTATAGCATAGGGATTTTTTCCGTATTGACGATCATTCTGCTTCATGTGCTGGTCACATTTCTGCTCTTTGGAGAGGACGGACTTGCGGGAAGTATCCAAATATCAGGAGAGTACCTATTTTATGGAGATTTCCCCTATGTGAAGACGGTCGGTTCCGCGATTTTTGATGCGGCGCTGCTCTATTCGGCAGATGTGCTTTTCGCGGTTAGCCTGACGGTGTTAGGATCTGTTCTGGCATCCAATGTATTGAGCGGAATGGTCATTTCATTGGCGTTTTGGATGGCGCCGATGGTATTGAAGTTTTTAGATGCGGTTCCGAGGCAGGTCAAAATGATCGCGCCGGTTGTCCATAAGACGGATTTTAATGCAGTTCTGCGTCTGCCGGATGTGACATTCGGTCCGATTACCATGCAGTATAACTATGCGGCCGCGGGCGTTTTGGTGCTGCTTTCTGTACTGATCACATTGTGCGCAGCATGGATATACCGGCATGGGACAGGAGAATAGACGGATGAGAGTTGCATTGATTGACGGTGCGGTCAATATGGATTTTCTGCAGGAAATGAAAAATCCAAATGTCCGTGTGGCAGGCGTATATGCTGTCTGTAACGGCAAAGTAACCGTGGAGCAACAAAATGTTCATGAGATTACGCATGCCTCTGTATGCGCAGGAATTTTTTTGCGTGAAATACATTGTCCATGCGAACTATTATTGATCCGGGTTTTGGATGCGGATTCGCTGCGGGGAAATATTCATGCGTTAGTTGCAGCGCTGGATTTTTGCATAGGCAGTCGGATTAATGTGATCAATCTGAGTTTGGGAACGTCGCGCATTCGGGATGCGGAGCTGCTGCAGGATAAAGTCAGCGAATTGACACGGCATCATGTGATCATTGTCGCGGCGGAATCCAATCGAAACCAACTGACGTTTCCGGCGGCCTTTGAACATGTGATCGGTGTCCGGGAGCTGACGCGTGCAAATCGAAGGACACCATCGGACAGCATCCTGTATCGCAGTAAAAAAAGATGCTTTTCGTATCAGGGAAAGTCTGTCATGACGGGCGGATATAACAGTTATGCAGCACCGGCGGTCACTGCAAAGGTTTGTGGCTGTCTTGCCGGAGGTATTACGGAAGCAGAGCATATCAAACGCGAGCTGCTTACCCAAAGAAACATCAAAAAAAGCAGAAAAAGAAAAAGCGGGAGATTGGATAAGCCGGTGATCTGTCTGAATATGTGGGACGAAAAGAAAGCGGCAGGGGAAGTAAAAAAAATACTGCACTTTTTTGCTGTTCATGGATATGAGGGGGCCTGCATCTCGGATACGCTGCAGACAGATTATGCCGGCGGTACCTTAAATATTTGGCAGTTTCAACGGATTCTGCGCAGGGCAAACGATCGGTTTTGGATGCTCACGAATACGGTGGATGCCGATTTTGTCATATGGCATGCCGCCCGGGTGGATTTTGATAAAAGGAACCGCAGAAACATGGACATGATCGTGACAGACAGTGAGGGATACGGACGGATGTCGAAAGCCGGCAGACTTACCGGTCCTCTGGATGGGGAGAAGTTGAAAGAGATGTTAAAAAGTCTTACCTAGCGGAGCGGGAATCCCGCGGGATGGAAGAACAGAGGGTAGAACGTTTATGGTTACATTGGTGAAACTGGAAATATACAAGCTCGTGCGAAAACAGTCTTTTTGGATCGGTCTGCTCATTATGCTTGCTTTTTTTGCAGAGACCTATTTATCATGGTTGAATCCGACCCGGTCGTTATTGGCGAAGGACGGCGCTCTTTTGACCGGACGTGCCGCAGTCAGACAGGACATAGAAATCTCTGAAGCATATCAAGGGATTATGACAGATGATGTAGTAGAACAAATTTTGTGCAATGAGAGATATAATGAAGCGCAGATAGAGGAATCGTGGATATTATACAATTCCGAAAAAAGTACGGATGTATCGGCGGTGAATCGTCTTGTCGGGTATTATTTTTTACGCAAAGACATAACGGAGGGAGAAGATGCATGGGGCTATCGTTATGGGGAAGAAGAACTCTATAAAATCGAGGATGTCTTTCCTGAAAGCGCCTTGCCGTTATACTATGAATATTCCGGTCCCTGGGGCGGTACGCTTGAAAGCATCATCAGTTGTATCTTTCTGTTAAATGTTTTCCTGATCATTGGCATTTCGCCCATATTTTCTGAGGAGCGCACACAGAAAATGAATCAGCTTCTGTTTACTTCCCGATTTGGCAGAAGGAAATGCTTTTGGGCGAAAGCAGGGACGGCGTATGTGCTCAGCAGTGCGCTTGCTTTCGGCGTGATTCTGTTGATGCTGCTCATTACGGTTTCAATTTATGGGACAACGGGGCTGGCGTGCAGTATTCAGTTGGTGGAACCGTTTTTGTATCAGGATTATCAGTTTGTCAGAACGCTCGGGGCAGTGATCGTTGATGCGGTGATCCTTTCCGTGGCGGGAATATGGTTTACCGTCAGTCTGATCCTTTTGGTTTCCGTACTTGCGAAGAATGCACTCAACACGGTGGTCCTGTCTTTCGTGCTTTTTGTGGTACCCGTGATCGTGCGGATTTTCCCGCTTGCAGATCAGGTCAAACTGATTGCGCCGATCAATCATATGACCGATTTTTCGGGTGTCCTGTGCCTTCCTGATATGCAGATCGGGGAGACCGGCATACCGTACAGCTACGTGATCGCTGGATTCTTATTATTGATTTCCGTCGCGCTTACGGCGGGTACGGCTGTGATCTATGAAAAACAATCGGATGAATGAGATGATAGAGAAAGGGAGAGTGTCGATGATGGAGCTTCGGTTGGAAAATGTATCAAAGAATTATGGCACATTAAGAGCATTAACAAATGTTACGTATACGTTTTCGGAAGGCATTTATGGGCTTTTGGGTGCGAATGGAAGCGGAAAAACGACGATGATGCGTTTGTTATGCAATCTGCAGACACCATCGGAGGGCAGGATTTTGTTTGACGGTAAAGACATAAAAGCGGTTGGAGAGGATTACCGTGATCAGTTAGGGTATTTGCCGCAGAACTTTGGCTATTATCCGGATTTTACCTGTTACAAATTTTTAATGTACGTGGCAACAATCAAAGGAATTTCTAAAAAGCAAGCGCCGAACAAAATCATGGAGGTGCTGACACTGGTGGATCTTGTGGATGTGAAAGATAAGCAGGTCAGGTATCTTTCGGGTGGAATGCGGCAGCGTTTGGGAATTGCGCAATCCATATTGAACGATCCGAAGCTGTTGATCCTTGATGAACCCACGGTGGGCGTGGATCCGCAGGAACGTGTGAAATTTCGGAATCTGATCCACAGAATCGCACATGGCAGGACAGTCATTCTTTCCACTCATATCGTGTCGGACATTGAATATACCGCAACGGAGCTTGTTTTCATGCGCATGGGGGAAATCGTAGGATCCGGAACACCGGACCGTCTGCTGCAGGAGCTGGACGGACAGATTTGGGAATGCGATGTCCCACACCGTGAAGCGGATCAATATTATGATATGTTTCGGGTGATCAGCCAGACAAACCATGAGGAGAACTGCACACTGCGCCTGTTTTACGATGGGCAGCCAATGAAAGGTGCAAGACAGGTAAAGGCAAATCTCGAAGACCTTTATTTGTATCATTTTGAAAAGCGGGTGTGACACGATACCGGAAAGCGCGTCGTTGAAAGAAGCGCTTTTGCGCCGGCAGTTTCGAAAGGAGTATGGAAAATGAAAAATAAAAAATTGCAAAAGAGAGCGAAGCGTCCGTCTCATTCGGTTGAGGCCTATGCCGCGTGCGGATGCTATTGCGCATGTATCTGCGGATGCGGATGCAGGGGGATTTTTTCAAACAGATTCAGGAATGATATTCCAAGCCGCGTATCCTCACTGATGAGAAGCGGGGCGCTGAACGGAAATGCGAATGAGATTTCGCGATGATTCTTAAGCATGATGCGTCTTTCGTCGGATGCGATTGATTTTTAGGAGGAAACGGCCGGATGAGGAACTTGATTTTATTGGAGATTGATAAAATGATCCATAAAAAATCATTTTATATCAGCCTTGCGTTAGTGTTTTGTTATTGTGTGGCAATTTATATGAATAAGACAGGACTTTTTGTAAGCAGCTTTTTTCGTGATACCGATGAAACGCAGCAGGTTTTGTACGGACCGTGGAATGGGATGCTTCAAAGTCTGGTTACAGGGTTGTTTTCGCTCAACCTGTTTGTGCTGATTGCTGTCTCTCCCCTCTTTTCCGAGGAACATACGTTTCGGATGAACGCGCTTCTGTTTACCTCAAAATGCGGCAGAAAAAAATGTTTTGCGGCAAAGAATGCGGCTGCTTATCTCATGGGGCTTGCGCTTGTGTTGACTGTTGTGCTGCTGCATATTTTTGCAACGCTTATCCTATTTGGCGGAGCGGGTGTTACGAGCAGTATTCAGTCGGCGGGGACTAAGACGGTTGGTTCTGCGGTCGTTGCTGCAATATGGCTCTATACCGCGGATGTTCTGTTCACAATCAGCATAACGGTCTTGGCATCTGTATTAACGTCCGGTGTGTTGACGGGAACGGTGCTCTCGTTTGCTTTTTTCGCTGTACCGATGATCTTTTTAGAGGGATTCCAGGAGGTACGGATCAAGTTCGTTATGCCTGCCGTTCATAGGACTGATTTTGAGAAAATCATGTCCATCTATCCGTTGAACGTCGGGTCGATCGGAATCCCGTACAGTTATGTGATCACAGGTATCCTGCTTTTGTTTACAGTAATTATCATGGCAGTTACTGCAAGAATCTATGAAACGCTCCCGGAGGAAGGAATCATGTGGTTTTAGACGCCATATGATCCTTTGTCTTTACATTTCTCGTTTTGCCTGTTTTGGAAAATATTACATTGACTGCTTGTCTTTTGAACTCGTCTTTCCTATCTTGAGAATCTCCCACAAAAGTGCTATAATAAATCCATATGTCAGAAAGGCGTGAGGATTATGATGAAAAGAGAACGGATGAATGCAGGAGTCGCGGAGGAGACCGTGGAACTTGTGCTCGCCTTTGAACGGGACGGCGGTATTTCATACGGGAACCGTTCCGCGCTTGAGAAGCTCGGTTATGCGCAGGAAGAACTGCTGTCAGGCAGTATGTGCGAAGTATTCAGACAGGAATTTCAAAGGGAAGACGGAAGCTACGCCGATTTTGACAGGACGCTTCTGAAAGACGGTCAGGAGACGGTCATGTACCGTAAGAATAATGCCTGCTTTCCGGTGATGCTGCGACTGTTTGAGGACGAAGACGGGGGTGGCTATCTGATGGCGGAGGACATCGCCTATCGGAAAAACACGGACGTCCGGATCCGGCAGCTCAAAGAGGAAGAGGAGGCAAACCAGAAAGCGCGCAATGAGTTTACCGCAAATGTGACACATGAGCTGCGTACTCCCGTCAACGGGATCAAGGGGCATGTAACGGCGTTATCGGAGAATGTACAGGATGCGGAAGTCAAAAAGACACTCGACATCATCCTTTACTGCTGCGATAATATGTCCGCCATTATCAACAATATTCTCGATTTCTCTAAAATGGAAGCGGGCAAATTTACGCTTGAGGATAAAGAATTTGATTTTTATAACATGATGGATCAGATCGTTGCGACGCATACGGTGGCGATCAATAAAAAGGAGCTTCAATTCAGGGTACATATCGACGAGACCATTCCGCAGCGCCTGATCGGAGATGAGCTGCGCGTCGGACAGATCTTAAATAACCTGCTCTCCAATGCCGTGAAGTTCACAACGGTCGGACAGGTCAGCGTGGACGTGAGCAGAACTATGCAGACAGGGGATGAAGTGGAGCTGTTTTTTATGGTGCGCGACAGCGGGATCGGCATCTCAATAGAGGAGCAGGATAAGCTCTTTCAAAGCTTTAAGCAGGTGGACGCTTCCATTACCAGACGGTTTGGCGGCACGGGCTTAGGACTTTCCATTACGAAACAGCTTGTGGAAATGATGAACGGAACGATTCATGTGGAGAGTGAAAAGGGAAAGGGAAGCTGCTTTTCGTTCAGCATCCGTCTCCGCACGGGAGATAATATGGATGAAAGCCGTGATATGAGCGAGACGTATCGCAACTGGAATCATCTGACGGGGAGCATGGAGGAGGTCGGACAGGAGGAGCGTCTGACATTCGGAACAAAGGAGAATCGGGAAGAACTGAAAAAACGACTGGAGAAGCTCGTTCTTTCCATTGAGCTGTCTTCGTGGGAGAAGGCGGAAACACTCGCGCAGACGATCAAAACGCTCACAAAGGATCGGGAGAGCGAATTAAAACGGCCAATCCTACAGATGGAAATGGCGCTTCGCAAAGAAAATTATGAGAAAAGCATTGCGGCGTATGAGAATGTGAAAGCGACGATCACAGCGCTGCTTGAGGATGCCGTAGAGGTACGGTAGCAGAGAGAGGGGGCTTATCAGGTGGCAGAAAAAAAGAATCCGGCCAAAATACTGATCGTGGACGACTTGAGCGTCAACGTGAAGATTTTGGAGAATATCATACAGGCGGAAGGGCATGAGGCGCTTTGCGCGTTAAGCGTGCAAAGAGCGCTTGACATTATGAATCAGACGATGCCCCAGCTTATTTTATCCGATTTTTCGATGCCGGGCATGAACGGATTGGAATTTTGCAAGCTGTTAAAAAGCAATCCGCGCACACGGGAAATCCCGTTTATCTTTATCACGGTCGCCAATTCGGGCGAGGATAAGCGCGCGGCGTTTGAGGCGGGGGCAGTTGATTTCATTCCGAAGCCCTTTGAACCGATTGAAGTTGTCATGCGTGTAAATAACCAACTGAACAGCTATCGCATCAAGCAGGAGATGGAAAATTATAACCGCATGATGCACCGCATGGTCGAGGAGCAGAAAAAACAGGTGCTTGAGGAGCAGGAACGCGTGCTGCTTGCATTGGCAAAAATTGTGGAACGGCGTAACACAAACACGGATAACCATTTTGAAAAGGTAGGTCACAATAGTCGCTTGATCGCACAGAGTCTGCAGCTCGTACCTGAGTATGAGAATCTGATCACGGATGAGTTTGTGGATACGATCTCGACAGCGTCCGTACTGCATGACATCGGCGACATCTTTTTTAATGAGGGAGCTGCTCCTCAGCAGGAAAACGGAAATATCAGTATGGAAGAGATCCGGCAGCACACGGAGGAGGGCGCGAAGATCTTAGAGGAGATCAACGGCGGCAGTCACACAAGTCCCGCATTAAATATGGCGATCCTGATCGCGCGCAATCATCACGCAAACTGGGACGGAAGCGGCTATCCCGAGGGACTTTCGGGAACGGACATTCCGCTGGAAGCGCGGATCACGGCGGTTGCGAATGATTTTGACGCATTTCTCGGGCATCGACACGGCGGCGCCGGACATACGGTGGAGGAGAGTATCCGGATGATCAATGACAAGAGCGGAACCGTATATGACCCGCATATTGTGGATGTGTTTAACAAAATATACAAACAGTTGCGTACAGAATGAGAATAAATACAAAATAACCGCTGAAATTTTATTGACAGACAGGACTGAAAAGATTACTATATTATAGAGTAGTAATGTATTTTTACTAACAATAATAAAATAATGTGGGTGATATAGGTGTTAACGGATAGTGAATTTCAGAAAACGGTCGCTTATGTAAAGGCACATTACGGAATTGACTTAAGCGAAAAGCGGGTTTTGGTGAACGGGAGACTGGAAACCTACTTTCTGAGAAACGGCTACAACAGCTTTGACGAGTTCATGAAAAAGGTAATGGACAATCCGAACGGCGAGGAAGCGGAAAGCCTGATCAATGTATTGACAACAAACCATACCTATTTTATGAGAGAGTCGGAGCATTTTGACTATTTAGTAAAAGTAGTACTTCCATATCTAAAGGTGCGGGCGGCGGCTACGAAGGATCTGCGTATCTGGTCGGCGGCATCATCTACGGGAGAAGAGCCGTACGCGCTTGCCATGTACTTAATAGATTATTTTGGACTCGATCATGCATGGGACACAAGGCTGCTGGCAACGGACATTTCGACGAGGGTATTAGAGCATGCCATCAAAGGCGTGTACCTGAAGGAACAGATAGAACCGCTCCCTGAAAAGTGGAAAAGACGGTTCTTTCAGGACATCGGGAATGAACAGTTCCGCGTGAAGGATGAACTAAAGAATCAGGTGTTTTACCGCCGGTTTAATCTGATGGATCCTTTCCCGTTTAAGAGACGATTCCATGTTGTTTTTTTACGCAATGTCATGATTTATTTCAAGGATGATGTGAAGTATAATCTGGTTCAAAAAGTATATGACTTCATGGAACCGGGCGGTTATCTGTTCATTGGACAGACGGAGTCTTTAGACAAGACGAAAATGAAATTTGATTACATACAGCCATCTATTTACAGGAAAAGGGAATGAGCCTATGAGACCGATTAAAGTATTAGTAGTGGACGACTCTATTCTGTTTCGGAATCTGCTTGTACAGAGCCTGGAGTCGGATCCCAATATTCAAGTGGTCGCGCAGGTGGCGGATGCCTTTGCAGCGCGCGACGCGATCATTCAATATAAGCCGGATGTCATGACGCTTGACGTGGAGATGCCGAAGATGAGCGGCATTGAATTCTTAAGAAGGCTGCTGCCGCAGTATCCGCTGCCGGTTGTCATGATCAGTTCGCTCAATGATAAGGTATTTGATGCGCTTGCCGCGGGAGCCGTTGATTTCATCAATAAACCGTCCAATCTGGACAGAGCACAGCTAAGTGTGTTCTTAAAGCAGGAGCTTGTTACGAAGGTCAAGATCGCCTCAACGGCGAAGGTCGGAAAATTTAAGCATGCCGCCGTGATGAATGCCGAGCATCCGCTCAATCCGGCTTATCGCGATAAGATTGTTGCGATTGGTGCGTCCACGGGCGGAACAGAAGCAATCTTTGAAGTGGTAAAGCAGTTTAAGCGGGATATTCCGGGGGTTGTCATTGTACAGCATATGCCGCCCGGATTTACGAAAATGTATGCGGACAGACTGAACAACCAGTGTGAGGTCGCCGTGAAGGAAGCGACGTCGGGAGACAGGGTCATTCCGGGACAGGTGTTGATCGCGCCCGGGGACAGGCAAATGCGCCTTGTCAGAGTCGGAGACGAGTTTCAGGTAGAGTGCAGAGGAACCGATAAGGTGAGCGGACACTGCCCCTCTGTCGATGTGCTGTTTGATTCTGTCGCACGGGTGGCAGGCAAGAAGGCAGTCGGTGTCATCCTGACGGGCATGGGAGGCGACGGTGCACGAGGACTCTTGAAAATGCGTGAGGCGGGTGCGCTGACGGTCGGACAGGATGAGGCAAGCTGTGTGGTATACGGCATGCCGAAGGTCGCATATGATTTAGGAGCGGTCCAGCATCAATGTACGTTGACGGCAATTGCTAAAAAAGTATATAGCCTTTTGGATAATAAGTAGCAGATACCATACGGAAAGGAGAGAGGAAGATGAAGACACTATTGGCCGAAGATGATTTCGCCAGCCGGAAGTTCATGGACAAATATTTGTCACAGTTTGGCGAATGTGATGTGACCGTGGATGGCGAAGAAGCCGTGGATGCCTTTATGATGGCGCTTGAGGCCGATGATCCATATGATTTGGTCTGCCTCGATGTAATGATGCCGGTTTTGGACGGGTATCAGGTTCTAAAAGCAATCCGTGATATTGAAGCGGGAAACGGAACGCCGAAGGAAGACCGGGTAAAGATCATTATGACCACCGCATTGAATGAAGAGCGCAATGTGAAAATGGCGTTCGAGTTGGGCTGTGAAGCGTATTCCGGCAAGCCGATCGATGTGGAGAAGTTTGAGCAGGTGCTCAAAAAGATGAAGTTGATCTGAGTATCGGCTTTATGCCAGTAATTACGGCATGGATAAAAGCGGTGCGCGGGAAACGGGCGTCCGCTGGAAAGGGAGAATATGGCAGAAGAATTTAACACAGACGGAATGCTTGATATGTTCCTCTTTGAGAGCACCCAGCTTTTGGAAAAGCTGGAAGGCATCATACTGGAAAAGCAGGACGCGGAGTGTTTTGATGATTCCGACATCAATGAGATTTTCCGCATCATGCATACGATCAAGGGTTCCTCGGGAATTATGCTTTTTGAGAACATTACAAAGGTTGCTCATAAGCTGGAAGATGTATTCTACTATTTAAGAGAATCCCGTCCGGAAAACGTTCCCCATTTGGAGCTTGTTCAGAAGGTGCTTGCCGTATCCGATTTCGTCAATGCGGAGATGGATAAGATTCGGGAAGGCAACAAGTCGGATGGTGACGAGAAAGAGATCGTCGCAGATTTGGATGCGTTTTTGAAGCAACTCAAGGGAGAAATCAAAGAACAGGGAATCAAGCTTCCGAGAGAAAATAAACATGAAGAGCCGACGCAGTTCTATATCGCGCCGGTGGCGAGTCCGGACAGTCTGTTTTACAGGATTGTGATTCATTACAGAAACGATACGCAGATGAGCAATATCAGAGCGTATTCTGCGACTTACGCGCTGAAAGAGATTGCCGAAGATTTGTTGTATTCGCCTGAGGACATCATCAGTAACGAGGAAAGCTCCGAGGTCATTTTGTCGGAAGGCTTTTACATGCTGCTTCAGACAAAGAACAGTAAAGAAGATATTTTGGCCTTGATCGACAGCGTGGAAGCGGAAAAAATTGACATAGACCAGATCACGGCGGAGCAGTTCGGGAAGGGACTTGCGGAGATCAATCATGAACCGATCATGCCGGAACAGCCGGTGCAAGCGGCAGAAACACCGACAGCCGCGCCGGCGGCAGAAGTACCGCAGACGGATAAGTCGAAGCCCATTGCGCCCGGCGATTATGTCGTCAAGTCAAAAGAGACCGGTAAGGGCAAGACATTGGCAAAGAACCAGCCGAAGCAGCAGAGCATTATCAGCGTCAGCATAGAGAAGATGGACGCTTTGATGGATCTGATCGGAGAGCTTGTTATATCCGAAGCGGTGGTATTGCAGAACCCTGACTTAAAGGTGCCCGGCTTAGAGCTTTCCAACTTCCAAAAAGCATCCGGACAGTTGGCAAAGATCACGACGGAACTTCAGGAAACGATCATGTCGATGAGAATGATGCCGCTGACGAACACATTCCAAAAGATGCGACGGATCGTGTTCGACGTATCCAGAAAGCTTGGTAAGGAAATCGAGCTGGAGGTGATCGGTGAGAATACCGAGGTGGATAAGAACATTATTGAGCACATCTCGGATCCGTTGATGCATTTGGTGAGAAACTCCGTAGACCACGGTATCGAGGAAAATGCCGATGACCGTGTGGCGGCAGGAAAACCGGCAAAAGGAACGATCACGCTGGAGGCGAAGAACGAGGGCGGTAAGGTTTATATCAGCGTAAAAGATGACGGCAAAGGCTTAAATAAAGAAAAGCTGTATGCGAAGGCAAAAGAAAAAGGCCTGCTTGGAACGAAGGAGATCACTGATTTTACGGAGAATGAAATTTACCGTTTTATCACGCTTCCGGGCTTTTCAACAAAAGAAGCGGTGACGGAATATTCGGGAAGAGGCGTCGGAATGGACGTCGTTGTAAAGAATATTCAGGGAATCGGCGGAAGATTGGAGATCACCAGTCAAGAGGGAGAAGGATCGGAGATGACATTGATCATCCCGCTGACGCTGGCGATTGTAAACGGAATCGTAGTAAAGGTAGGAAATTCTTCTTTTGTAATTGCGACGTCTTCGGTAAAACAATTCGTAAGACTGAGCCAGGATGCCATTGTGACAGAGCCGAGCGGTGAGGAATATATCATTTTGAGAGGCACCTATTATCCTTTCATCCGCCTGAACAAAAAATATCAGATAGAAGACTCACAGGAAGACATAGAGAACGGTATTGTTGTGATATTGGAGCATGAGGGAAAGCAGATCTGTATACTGATCGACAGTCTGGTACAGGAGCAGGAGATCGTTGTAAAACCGATTCCTCCTTATATAAAGAAGGTCAGAGGACTGTCCGGCTGTACGCAGCTTGGTGATGGCAGCATCGCACTCATTCTCGATATTGCGGGTCTGATAGAAGATGAGGAAAGGAGCTAGCGAATGGCAGAAGAACAAAATGATAAAGAAGAGGAACTGCTTGAGGAAGATGCCGAAAAAGGCAAATTCATGACGTTCCAAACGGGAAAGGAATTTTTTGGTATCAGTATCAGCTTTGTAAACGAGATCATCCCGATGCAGCCGATCACCAAAATTCCGGAGGTAGAAGATTATATCAAAGGTCTGATCAATCTCCGAGGAAAGATTATTCCCGTTATTGATGTCCGTGTAAGATTCAGAATGGAACCGGTTGAATATACGGACAGAACCTGTATCATCGTCATCAATGTAAAATCGACGGTCATCGGATTGATCGTGGAGAGAATTGCAGGGGTTGACACCATACAGGATGAAGACATCGTACCGCCGCCTGCACTCGGCAAGCGGGAAAACGAGCAGAGTAAATATGTTTACGGCTTGGCACGGACGGGCGATACGGTGAAACTCCTTCTTGATCCAGAAAAACTGATTAGGGAAGAGGATATCCAAGCGATTGAAGAAATACAGGATGAGGAAGAATAATCAAAAAAGGAGAGGTTACCATGAAGAAGAGATTTTCAATCAATGATATGAGTGTAAGAGCGAAGATAACGGCATTTGGCGTAGTTATGCTGCTGTTTCTATTAGCCTCTACGTTTATCGGTCTGTTTGCTGCAAGAACTGTGAGCAGTGAGAACCAGAAAAGATACGACAATTACGGCATGGGGCAGGTTTATCTGAGTGATGCATTCACGGATTTCAGCCTGATTCAGGTTCGCGTCCGCAATATTATATTCATGTACTATGATGATGCAAATAAGATGAAGGAACAGGAGAATGAGATCTCTGCATATTATACAGACATGCGTACCAACTTAGACAAGTTTGAGAGCGTGATGAATGCATTCTCCAAAGAGATCCAATCGGAGTATCAGGATGTTGAGGATGCCCTTGAGAGCTGGATAGCAAACATGAGCAATGAGATTTCCATGGTAGAGAGCGGAAAGCAGGATCAGGCGGCAGAGGATCTGATGTCGAACGGAGGCCCGCTTGCATCTGCGGCCAGGACGGAATTAGAGCAACTGACCGGGCTGCTTCATGAGGAGTCTGAAGAAAGCGAAAGCAGAACGGCATCGACACTTGTGATCATGGAATGGATTTTGATCGGAGCGGCGGCTGTTGCGGTAATCATTGCAATACTCTATGCAGCCGCGTTGATCAAGAATATCACGATTCCGGTTAAGAAACTGGTTGAGGCGGCAAGTAAGCTTGCGAAGGGCGATGTTGACGTAGACTGCGCGAAAATCAATAATGACGATCTGGGTGCGTTAATGGATGAGTTTGCTGAGATGGTTAAGGAGACGAAGACGCAGGCACAGATCGCGGATATGGTTGCGAAAGGCGATTTGACTATTCAAGTCAATCCGAGAGGCGATAAAGATCTGTTGGGAACGGCGTTATATCGTCTGGTAAAGGATAATAACGAGATCCTTGGCAATATCAAAGAGTCCACCATGCAGGTAACGGTTGGCTCCGAGCAGGTGGCGAGTGCGAGCCAGTCTTTGGCACAGGGTGCAACGGAGCAGGCAAGCGCATTACAGCAGGTAACTGCTTCCATGGATGAGATCGCAGAGCGTACCAAGCAGAATGCATCTCAGGCTTCTCAGGCGGATGAGCTGGCACACAGCGTTAGAGCAATGGCGATTTCCGGCAATGACCAGATGAAATCCATGATCAGCGCAATGAATGATATTAATGAGTCCTCTGAGACGATTTCTAAGGTTATTAAGACGATTGATGATATCGCATTCCAGACCAATATTCTTGCATTGAACGCAGCGGTTGAGGCAGCGCGTGCAGGCGTACACGGCAAGGGCTTTGCAGTCGTAGCGGAGGAAGTAAGAAACCTTGCAGCAAAATCCGCATCTGCGGCAGGTGAAACGGCAAGCATGATCGAGGATTCTATCCATAAGGTGAATAATGGTACCAAGATTGCCGAAGGAACGGCGCAGGCTTTGGATGAGATCGTTGTTTCCATCGAGAAGGTTGTAAATCTGATCAGCACGATCGCAACGGCTTCCAACGATCAGGCAACGGCAGTGTCTCAGGTGGATCAGGCGATCGGTCAGGTTTCTCAGGTTGTACAGACAAACTCTGCTACGAGTCAGCAGTGTGCGGCTGCAAGCGAGGAGCTTTCGAATCAGGCTGCAATGCTCAGAAGCATGATGGCAAATTACAAACTGAATTCTTCAGGCAAACAGAGCAACTTTGGCGTGCCGGCGGAGACCAGTTCCTCATTCAGCGTAGCAAATCCGAATGAGCAGATCATTTCACTGAGCGGAGAGTTCGGTAAATATTGATCACCGTAGGGCAGTTACAATAGGAAGGTAAAGACAGAATGGAAGATAGCAGAAAAGACGCTCTGTTAAGAGCGGGTGTTAATGTGGATGAGGCGTTGGAACGCTTCATGGGGAATGAGGAGCTGTTGGTGCGCTTTTTGAAAAAGTTTGCCAATGATTCCAGCTATCAATCACTCAAAAAAGCAATGAGCGAGCAAAACTATAAGGATGCATTTGAGGCGGCGCATGCATTAAAGGGCGTGTGCGGGAATCTTTCGATCGCAAAGCTGTTTGAATTAGTATGCAAAGAAGTAGAGCTTCTGCGCGGCGGTACTGCGGGAGAAGGCGTGGAACAGTGTCATCTTGAGGTTATGGCGGAATATGAGAGAGTGATTGTCGAATTGGAGAACCTTTAAGAACTGCTGAAATGATGCGATGGAAAACACGTTTTGCGAATATTCCATTGACATATATTACAAAAAACACCCACAGACCGGAATAAACGGCCTGTGGGTGTTTTTTCAAAGATAATCTTGAAGCTTTGTGCTTAGCTTTTCTTCTATATCGATCAGCCGGTGGCACACATCCTTTGCAGAATGATCGGCAGCTTTATATTGATGCAGATATTTATGCAGGGATTTGACTCCCATATTGCAGCCATCCGTAATCAGATCGGCGATCGTCCGATCACTGCCGTCAAGTCCCATTTTTACGCTTGTTTTGATGCTTGCCATGCTTTTTGCCACAGGATTCGGGTCTTTTTCTGTACTGTGGTGCTGGATGAGCAGACCGTGCAAATCGTTCCCAAGCTTTTCGTGATGCGTGCGGCTTTCCTTTAATAGTTCTTTCAGATCGGAATTGCTCACTTTGTCCATTACCTGATCAATGACAGATACAGCCATTTTGGATCCGGAATCACATTCTTTTAAAAGATAAACGGTATCCTGATTTTCCATTTTGCTTCACCATGCCTTTCCAGTAGTTATTTTTACTGATTCGACATTAGTTTGTCCGTTTTTATGAAGGATATGAGACAAAACAGTTGAAAAAAAAATCCATGAAAGTTATAATAGAAATAGTGAAAAAAGTTTTGCTTTTTTTGTAGAGTTTTTAACAAAGAATAAAGAATAGGAGAATACCCGTGAGACTGATTACAAGATCTGATTTTGATGGACTTGCGTGCGGCGCGCTGTTAAAAGAAGCCGGCATTATTGACAATTGGAAATTTGCGCATCCGAAGGATTTGCAGGACGGTTTAGTGGAAGTAACCGAGGATGACTGTCTGGCAAACGTACCTTATGTGGAAGGCTGCGGACTTTGGTTCGATCATCATTCCAGTGAACATGAACGCCTTCAGTTAAAAGGAAAGTATAAAGGGGAGAGCCGGATCACGCCTTCCTGTGCGCGTATCATTTATGAATATTATGGAGGAAGGGAGCGCTTTCCGCAGTTTGACGATATGATGGTGGCTGTGGACAAGGTGGATTCCGGTGATCTGACGATTGATGAGATTCAGAATCCCAAGGGCTGGATCTTAGTTGGATTTTTAATGGATCCGAGAACCGGACTCGGCAGATGGCGCAATTTTACGATTTCTAATTATCAGCTGATGGAGAAGCTCATTGATGCGTGCCGTACCATGTCAACGGATGAAATACTTGCGATGCCGGACGTGCAGGAACGGATTGATACTTATCTTGAGCAGACAGCAAAGTTTAAGGAGATGGTGCTGGCGCACACAGTCGTGGAGGGTAATCTGATCATATCCGATCTGCGCGGTGTTGACCCGATTTATTCCGGAAACCGCTTTTTGATTTACAGCATGTATCCCGAGCAGAATATCTCTGCATGGATTGTCAGCGGCAGGGGCGGAAAAGGATGCAGTGCTGCGGTTGGCTACAGTATTTTGAATAAGACCTCCAATGTGGATGTCGGAAGCCTGATGTTAAAATACAACGGCGGTGGTCACCGGAAGGTAGGTACCTGCCAGTTCTCAGATGAGAATATGGAGACCGAGCTTCCGAAGATGCTGGAGGAATTAAAGACATTAAGCAATTCATAAAAGAGAACGCAAAGAATGCAAGGCATTCTTATACGTTCTTTGCGAGGTTTGCTGAAGAATGCAGACTTGCGCATACGATAGCTCCTACATAAAAAAGAGTTCTGCTGCCGCAGAACTCTTTTTTATGCATATTAATAAAATTTCTCGGCTTCGAAAGAATTTCCTACGAAAACGCTTTTATTGATAGATTAAATGAAGGTAATCCATCTTTGCGGAGAGATTGGCGAGCATGAGATCCAGTACGGAGAGCGCGCACATGGACTCCACGACCACGACCGCGCGCGGTACGATAATCGGATCGTGCCGTCCTTTGATGGAGACACAGAGGGGAGTGCCATCCTGACGAACGGTATGCTGCTCCCTAAAAATAGAGGGCGTCGGCTTGATATGGACGGTGAGAAGTACATCTGAGCCGTCGCTGATGCCGCCGAGAATGCCGCCCGCATGATTGCTTGCTTTTTGAATGCCGTGCGCAGCAGAGAGAAATTCGTCATTGTTTTCAGAGCCTCTTGCGGTGGAGACGCGGATACCGTCACCGATTTCAACCGCTTTCACTGCACCAATGGACATAAGAGCCTCTGAGAGAACAGCGTCGAGTTTGCCAAACACCGGCTCGCCGATGCCGGCAGGAAGCCCGCTGATCCTGCATTTGATTGTGCCGCCGGAGGAATCATGTTCCGCCATGCATGCCGAAAGATATTGCTCTGCGCGCGCGCTTGCTTCGGTATCGGGCATGGCAGTCGGAGTCGTGAGGATCGCATCTTTAGAGAAACGGGATTCATCGATCGTAACCGGTCCGATCGAATACGTATAAGCCGTGATATTCACACCAAGCTCTGCAAGGATTTTGCAGGCAACTGCGCCGGCGGCAACCCTGCCGATCGTCTCGCGCCCTGAAGAGCGCCCGCCGCCGCGGTAATCACGGAAACCGTATTTTTGGTCAAAGGTATAATCCGCATGCCCGGGACGATAATAGGAAGCAATTTCACTATAATCGGCGGAGCGCTGCGAAGTGTTAAAAACGAGCAGGGAAATCGGGGTGCCCGTTGTACGTCCCTCAAAAATGCCAGAGAGGATCTGTACCTCGTCGGACTCCTTTCGCGGCGTCGTATAGCGCGACTGCCCCGGTTTTCTGCGGTCTAAATAGACCTGAATGTCCGAGGTGTTAAGAGAAAGTCCTGCGGGGCAGCCATCGATCACAACGCCGAGCGCCTCTCCGTGGGATTCTCCCCATGTCGTGATGCGAAATAGATTACCGAATGTTGAGCCTGCCGTCATAATCATACCTCCTTTAGGATTTTTTTTCATTATATCTGTGCAAAATCTAAAATACAAGTTTTTCCAAAATAAGTTTATAATTTTTCGTTTGATTTTGTTCTAAAGTATGATATAGTAACATTGGACTATAACGTAAACCTACGGTTGGATAGAATATGAAAGATAGAGTACTTACGAAACTGATTAAAGTTTCCAAAAAAAGAAAATGGCTGCGTTATCCGATGCTGTGCGTCATATTTGTCTTTTTGGGCGTATGTCATTTCGGACGCTTTTTAGTGAATCTGATACCGCGTGTGATTGGCGTGGCTTTTGTTGCTGTCATTTTTTTGTTAAGTTCGAGTTTTGCGCTTCCGGTGCTGTTTGACATTGATATGGAGCGGAAGCCGGAGATTGTTTTTGAGTCAGATTTAGAAGAACTGCTGCAGACCGGAGAATTGAATGAAATTCTGCTTGAGGACGGAGAGATTGCTGATGACGGTTTAGACGGCTACGAGACCTATGATGTGAACGAGGTGGAAACCTATTCCCTTGATGAGATTCTTTTGGAACATGAGGAGTATTTGACGAGCAGGGAGGAGGAGGAAACGCAGGAGACGTTTCAGCAGGATGAGGAGAGCATGATCTTTACTGCGGATGACTGGCGGCTTGTTTTGATCAATAAGCAGCATCCGATACCGAATGATTATGATTTTTCCCTAACGACGATCACCGGAAAGATGCAGTGTGATGAGCGGATTTTGGAAGATTTGCTTTTGATGCTTCAGGCGGCAAAAAATGACAATGTGAACCTGATCATTTGTTCGCCGTACCGCACGGACGCAAGTCAGGAATCCATCTTTGAGAAACATGTCAGAGCGTATATGAATAAAGGACTCAATTATATGGATTCCTTTAAGCTGGCGTCACAGGAGACGACGGTACCGGGCTACAGTGAGCATCAGATCGGCTTATCGCTTGATATTTATACGGCAAGTCATATGGTTCTGGATGCGGCCTATGGGGAGACGGCGGCGGGCAGGTGGCTCGCGGAAAATTGCAGCGACTACGGCTTTATTCTACGCTATCCGAAGGGAAAAGAGTATATCACGAGTATTGGCTATGAACCGTGGCATTTCCGTTATGTCGGCAGAGAGGCAGCGAAGATCATCATGAGCGAGGGCATTACGCTTGAAGAATTTTGGGAGAGGTATGTGAACGGGCAAAGGCAGGAATAAAAAAACGCAAAGAATGTGAAACATTCTTTTGCGTTCTTTTGGGATGGAGAAAACTTTAGCAGTATGTTGGTTGATAAAACAGCATACCTTCTTTAGGAAAGGATGGCACAGCTTTGAAATATACCGTGATCAAGCAGGAGGGGGCAGCGAAACGTGCCTGTTTTGAAACAGTGCACGGCACGGTGCAGACTCCTGTTTTTATGAATGTAGGAACAGTCGGAGCAATCAAGGGCGCAGTATCCACGGCCGATCTGGAGGAGATCGGAACGCAGATCGAGCTTTCCAATACTTATCATCTTCATGTGCGGACCGGAGATGCGCTGATTAAGCAGTTTGGTGGTTTACATAAATTCATGTCTTGGAACAGGCCCATTCTTACGGATTCCGGTGGATTTCAAGTGTTTTCTCTTGCGGGACTGCGAAAAATCAAAGAAGAGGGTGTGTATTTTCAATCTCATATAGACGGCAGAAAAATTTTTATGGGACCGGAGGAAAGCATGCAGATTCAGTCCAATCTGGCGTCCACGATCGCGATGGCGTTTGACGAGTGCGCGCCGAGTAAGGCGGACCGCGATTATGTGCAGGCATCCGTGGAGCGGACAACAAGATGGCTGCTTCGGTGCAAAAAAGAAATGCAGCGCTTAAACGGGCTTGAGGACACGATCAATCGGGAGCAGCTTTTGTTCGGCATCAATCAGGGTGCCGTATATGATGACATCCGGACGACGCATGCAAAGCAGATCTGCGAACTGGATTTAGACGGTTATGCCATCGGCGGACTTGCGGTCGGAGAGTCCCATGAGGAAATGTACCGCATCATTGAGAAGGTGACGCCGATCCTGCCCAAGGACAAGCCGACCTATCTGATGGGGGTTGGTACACCCGCCAATATTTTGGAGGCAGTGGAGCGCGGTGTGGACTTTTTTGACTGTGTATACCCGTCACGCAACGGCAGGCACGGACACCTGTATACGGACCACGGCAAAATCAATCTTTTTAACGCGAAATATGAGCTGGACGCGCGCCCGATCGAGGAGGGCTGCACCTGTCCCGCATGCAGACGTTATTCGCGTGCCTATATCCGTCATCTGCTCAAAGCGAAAGAGATGCTCGGCATGCGGTTATGTGTGACACATAATCTGTTTTTTTATAACAGAATGATGGCGGAGATCCGGGATGCGCTTGATGAGGGACGTTTTGCGGCATATAAGAGGGAGAAGCTTGCCGGATTTACGGCAGGGGAATTGTAACCATGCGTTTTACGGCGTAATTCTAAAATTCGTATAAAAGACTTGATGTGCCGTGTATTTTTGTGTATGATGAATAGTGATGAAAAAATCAGTGATTTGATGGATGGAGGACAACATGGGCGTATTATTAACAGAAACAGACGCTGCGGCAGGCGGCGGCTCGATGGGAATCGGTTTGATGCTTATTTATATGGTGGGTATCATTGCTGTTTTTTATTTTTTAATGATCAGACCCCAGAAAAAAGAACAGAAAAAAATGGCAGCGCTGCTTTCTACACTGGAGATCGGGGACAGCGTGCTGACAACGAGCGGTTTTTATGGGATCATCATTGATATTACGGATGATACCGTGATTGTAGAGTTCGGTAATAATAAGAATTGCAGAATTCCGATGCAGAAATCGGCAATCGTGCAGGTCGAGAAGCCTGACGCCGAATAGAAACAGGTGAAAAGAGGCGTATGGCATGACGCCTCTTTTTTTGCGATTACAGAAAGGATGTGGAAAGCAATGAATTATCGGATCACGAGTATTCCGGGCGACGGGATCGGACCGGAAATTGTTACCGAAGCCAAAAAGGTATTACAAAAAATCGGCGAACGGTACGGACATACCTTTACATTTACGGACATTCTGATGGGCGGCGCGTCCATTGACGTTCATGGCGTTCCCTTGACGGATGAGGCGATTCAGACGGCAAAGGATGCAGATGCGGTACTTATGGGGTCGATCGGCGGCAATACGGTAACATCCCCTTGGTATCGGCTTGCACCTGACAAACGTCCGGAGGCAGGGCTGCTGAAGATCCGTAAGGCGCTGGGATTGTTTGCAAACCTGCGACCTGCGATGCTTTATGATGAACTGGCGGCGGCATGTCCCTTAAAAGAAGAGATCAGCCGTACCGGTTTTGACATGATGATGCTGCGCGAGCTGACGGGCGGATTGTATTTCGGAGAGCGTAAAACAGAGATGATCGACGGAAAAATGATGGCGGTCGATACGCTGACCTATAATGAAGACGAGATCCGGAGAGCCGCTGTCAAAGGCTTTGAGATTGCCATGAAGCGTCGGAAAAAGGTGACGAGTGTGGATAAAGCGAACGTGCTTGATTCCTCCAGATTATGGAGAAAGGTCGTCGAGGAGGTGGCTGCGGATTACCCGGAGGTGACGTTAGAACATATGCTGGTGGACAACTGTGCGATGCAGCTTGTAAAGAATCCGGCNCAGTTTGANGTGGTGCTGACNGAGAATATGTTCGGCGATATTTTNTCCGATGAGGCGAGNATGATCACAGGNTCGCTCGGTATGCTGCCGAGNGCATCCTTAAACGATACNAAATTTGGATTGTATGAGCCGAGCGGCGGTTCCGCGCCNGATATTGCGGGAAAGGGCATAGCGAATCCGATCGCAACNATTTTAAGTGCGGCGATGATGCTTCGNTACTCNTTTGANTTAGATCAGGAAGCGGANGCGATNGAGGCNGCCGTGAAGCAGNCCTTAAAGGATGGTTACCGCACGATCGACATCATGCCGCAGGATGGGAATNCGGACGGNGTGACACAGGTCGGCACCGCAAANATGGGCGATTTNATNTGTGAGAGAATAGTGTGAGAAGAAAATCTAACGCTCACAGCAAAGGCTGTTTCGCGAAGATTTTCTACGGTTCCGCTAAGCGGAACCTTTCTCACACNGGAGAATGCCAAAAAACAGGCATTCTCCGCATTGTGTTATGGCAATAGNAAATAGAAAGAAAGGAAGATCATGATGANAAGTGATAATGTAAAAAANGGAATGCANCAGGCGCCGCACCGNTCATTGTTTCATGCGCTTGGATTTACGGAAGAAGAAATGCGNAAGCCGATGGTCGGTATCGTCAGCTCCTACAATGAGATCGTACCGGGACATATGAACCTTGATAAAATNGTCAATGCCGTCAAGCTGGGCGTTGCGGAGGCGGGCGGCGTGCCGGTCGTATTTCCNGCGATCGCGGTCTGNGACGGAATTGCGATGGGACATATCGGCATGAAATATTCTCTGGTAACGCGCGATCTGATCGCAGACAGCACCGAATGNATGGCGCTNGCGCATCAGTTTGANGCGNTGGTCATGGTACCNAACTGTGATAAAAACGTTCCCGGACTGCTGATGGCGGCGGCAAGGATCAATGTGCCGACCGTATTTGTGTCGGGAGGACCGATGCTTGCCGGTCATGTAAAAGGGCAGAAAAGAAGNCTTTCTTCCATGTTTGAGGCGGTCGGTGCNCANTCNGCGGGGACGATGACGGAAGAAGAAGTGCGGGAGTTTGAGGAAAAGGTNTGTCCGACCTGCGGTTCCTGTTCCGGAATGTATACGGCAAANTCCATGAACTGTCTGACNGAGGCGCTCGGCATGGGACTGCCCGGAAACGGNACGATCCCGGCGGTTTATTCAGACCGTATCAAGCTTGCAAAGCATGCGGGCATGGCGGTNATGGANCTGTTAAAGNAAAATATNTGTCCGCGGGANATTATGACAAAAGAAGCGGTCTTAAACGCATTGACGGTGGATATGGCGCTCGGNTGTTCCACAAACAGCATGCTGCATCTTCCGGCGATNGCGCANGAGATCGGTTTTGATTTTGATATTNCNTTTGCGAATGAGATCAGTGAAAAAACGCCGAATCTCTGTCATTTNGCGCCTGCGGGTCCGACCTATATGGANGACNTAAACGAAGCGGGCGGTGTCTATGCCGTGATGAANGAGCTGATGGAAGCCGGACTGCTCCATACGGACTGCATGACGGTGACAGGAAAAACGATCGGCGAGAATGTGACCGGATCGGTCAATTCCAATCCNGAGGTCATCAGACCGCTNANCAATCCTTACAGCAAGACGGGTGGNCTTGCCGTNTTAAAAGGAAATCTGGCNCCGGACGGNTCNGTNGTGAAGCGTTCCGCAGTCTGTGAGGAAATGATGGTGCATACCGGNCCTGCCCGCGTATTTGAATGCGAGGAGGACGCGATNGAGGCGATCAAGGGCGGACGCATTCAGGCAGGCGATGTGGTNGTCATCCGNTATGANGGACCNAAGGGCGGCCCCGGNATGAGGGAAATGCTNAANCCGACCTCNGCCATTGCGGGAATGGGNCTTGGCTCCAGTGTTGCGCTGATCACGGACGGACGNTTTTCCGGTGCGTCAAGGGGNGCGTCNATCGGGCATGTNTCTCCGGAGGCGGCGGTCGGCGGACCGATCGCGCTGNTCGAGGAGGGGGATATGATCACGGTGGANATTCCGAATTATTCTTTNAGCGTGNATGTTNCCGANGAGGAGCTTGCCCAAAGAAAAGCCGCATGGAAGCCGAGAGAGCCGAAGGTGACAAGCGGATANCTTGCAAGATACCGNGAGCTTGTGACAAGCGGNAACCGCGGCGCNATCTTAGAACTNCCGCATAACTCGTGAGAGCGCGTCAGCCCAGGCGAAAAAACCATCAATAACGTTATTTTTTAATTCAGATATGAGAAGCGCGTAAAGGGTGCTTTTCACACGTTGATAAGTAAGGAGTGCAGATACCGTATGAAATTAACAGGAGCAGAAATTGTGATCGAGTGCTTAAAGGAACAGGGTGTGGATACCGTGTTTGGTTATCCCGGCGGCACGATCTTAAATGTGTACGACGAATTATACAAGCATCAGGATGAGATCCGTCATGTGCTGACGTCCCATGAGCAGGGTGCGGCGCATGCGGCGGACGGTTATGCAAGGGCGACCGGAAAAGTCGGCGTCTGCATGGCGACGAGCGGACCGGGCGCAACGAATCTGGTAACGGGAATCGCCACAGCATATATGGATTCTATTCCGGTTGTCGCGATCACTGCAAACGTCAATCTTCCGGCACTTGGAAAGGATTCTTTTCAGGAGGTCGATATTGCGGGCGTTGTCATGCCGATCACAAAGCACAGCTACATTGTCAAAGATGTAAATCAGCTTGCGGATACGCTGCGCAAGGCGTTTTTGATCGCAAAAAGCGAGAGACCGGGACCGGTGCTTGTTGATATCACGAAGGATGTGACCGCAAATACCTGCGAATACAAGCCTGTGAAAAAAGAAGAAATCTGTCCGCCGAAAACCTATTCCGAGGCAGACGTCAACCGTGCTGCGGATTTGATCTGTGAAGCGAAAAAACCGTTTTTCTATGTCGGCGGCGGTATCATTTTGTCCGAGGCGTCCGCGGAGCTCCGTGAACTGGTGGATAAAGTACATGCGCCGGTCTGCGATACCCTGATGGGTAAGGGCGGCTTTGACGGCAGAAATCCGCTCTATACCGGAATGATCGGGATGCACGGCACGAAAGCATCCAATCTCGGTGTGCAGGAATGTGATCTGCTGATCAGTCTCGGCGTCCGGTTTTCTGACAGGGTTGTCGGAAATGCGCAGAAGTTCGCACCAAACGCGAAGATTCTCCATATTGATGTGGATGCGGCGGAGATTGATAAGAACATTAAGACAACGGCGTCCGTTGTCGGGGACTTAAAAGATATTTTACAAAAACTGAATACCCTGATCCCGAAAAAGCGTCATGAGGAATGGGTTGCCCATGTGATGGACTTAAAGGAGCGCTATCCGCTGAACTATCCGAAGGAGAGCCTGACCTGTCCCTATATCATCGAAGAGCTTGACCGCGTGACCAAGGGGGAAGCGATCATCACAACGGATGTCGGACAGCATCAGATGTGGGCATCTCAGTATTATCGTTATTCCGAACCACGTACGTTTCTTTCTTCGGGCGGTCTCGGTACGATGGGGTACGGTCTCGGCGCATGTATCGGCGCAAAGGTCGGACGTCCCGAAAAGATCTGCGTGAACATTGCGGGAGACGGCTGTTTTCGGATGAATATGAACGAGCTGGCGACGGCAAGCCGTTACAATATTCCGATCATACAGGTGATCATCAACAATCATGTGCTCGGCATGGTCCGCCAGTGGCAGACACTGTTTTATGATAAGCGTTATTCCCAGACGGTATTGAACGATCGGGTTGATTTTGTGAAGGTTGCGGAGGGTCTCGGCTGTAAAGCGATCCGCATCACGAAAAAAGAAGAAGTTGCTCCGGCGCTGGAGGAGGCAGTCAAAGCGGGTGTGCCTGTTGTTTTGGACTGCATCATTGCCGAGGATGACAAGGTATTTCCGATGGTATCGCCCGGAAGCTCTATCAGTGAGGTGTTCGATGCGGAGGATTTGCAAAAGAACGTGCAGAACTAAGTACAAAAGAGTATAAAGGAAACGAATGAAGACAAACAGATTAAGGGCGGTTCTGATTACCGTGATCAGCGGCGTTCTTGCGACACTTGCCGCGGTATATATATTTCTTGCCGCTTACTATGCAAAAGGGTATAGTCTCGGAACATATATCAACGGAATTTATTGTACGGGGAAAACGCCAACTGAAGTCAATGCGCTTTTGCAGGGGGAGCCGGTCCGCGGAGAACTGATCGTGCAGATATCCGAGGAAGAACAGGAAATGCTGGACTTATCGGGCGTTTCCAGGCAGATGGATTATATGCCGCAGTTAGAACAGCTTCTTGCGGGTCAGAATCCTTTTTTATGGTGCCGGAATCTGCTTGGCTTTGGGCATTATCAATTGGAACCCGAAGTCCTGTTTGACGAGGAAGCCTTGAATGACGGGATTTTGGCGCTTTCCTGCATGTCAGAGGAAGGCGTGCAGCCTTCACATGATCTGAACATACGGCACACGGAGCGGGGCTATGTTTTGGAGGACCATACGAAGCATATTTTTGACCGTGAGCGGGCGTTTGAGGTAATTCGGGATGCAGCGATCCACGGCAGGAACAGTGTCGATCTTGTTCAGAAAGGGTGCTATTATGACCTTGCGCTGACGCCGGATATGGAGGAGCTGTATGCGGTCTGGGAAAAGATCGACGCGTTTCAGTCCTTTTCCATGAAATACCTGTTTGGTGACAGTGAGGAGATCGTGGATGCTTCCGTCACAAGCAAATGGATCATGCTGGATGAGTCGATGAACTTTGTGACGGATGAAAACGGTCTTCTTGTGTTAAACGAACAAGCAGTTGCCGATTATGTCACATCCCTTGCACAGAAGTATGATACTTACGGATTAGAACGGCGTTACGAGACATATACGGGAAAGACCGTAACGGTCAATGGCGGAATTTATGGTAATCAGCTTGATCAGGAAGCGGAATGCGCGTATCTGGTGCAGGCGTTTTATGAACACAATACGGCGGACCGGGAGCCGGAATATGTGCAGAAGGCGCTGTATCAGGGCAGCGATGATGTGGGACCGGATTATATTGAGATTAATTTAACGGAGCAGACGCTCTACTATATTAAGGGCGGAGAACTGTTCCTAAAGACGGATATCGTATCGGGCAGTATCCGCTCGGGACACCGGACGCCGTCAAGAATCTGCTATGTGCAGGGGAAATACAGAAATACGGTGCTGCGCGGACCGGATTATGCGTCGTTTGTCTATTATTGGGTTCCTGTTTATCAAGCGATCGGCATTCATGATGCAACATGGAGAAACCGTTTTGGTGAGGAAATTTATTTGACAAACGGTTCACATGGTTGTGTGAATGTGCCGCTTGAGCAGATGAAGATTTTATATGCGGATATTGAAACAGGGCTGCCCGTGATTCTGTTTTACGAGGATGAGGAGAAAGCGTCTGAATAGTTTAACGCTTTAATTAAACAAAGTTTTTCTTGACGGATGGCTTGAAGAACGGTAGAATGAAATTTGTTAGCCGACGGTGACGGACGCAGACAGCATCTGAAAACCGCAGCATGGAAAATGAGGAGGAGAGAATAGTGTCCAGAGTGTATAATTTTTCCGCAGGTCCGGCGGTACTGCCGGAGGAAGTATTAAAAGAAGCGGCAGAGGAGATGCTTGATTACAAGGGCTGCGGCATGTCTGTGATGGAGATGAGCCATCGATCCAAGGTATATGACACCATTATCAAAGAGGCGGAGGCCGATCTCCGGGAGTTGATGAATATTCCCGACAATTATAAGGTGCTTTTTTTACAGGGCGGCGCGAGCCAGCAGTTTGCTATGATTCCGATGAATCTCATGAAAAATAAGAAGGCTGCTTACATCGTGACGGGCCAGTGGGCGAAAAAAGCATATCAGGAAGCGAAAATGTACGGCGAAGCGGTTGAGGTGGCTTCCTCAGCGGATCAGACGTTTTCCTACATACCGGACTGTTCCGATCTGGACATTCCGGAAGATGCGGATTATGTATATATTTGTGAAAATAACACGATTTACGGCACAAAATTTAAGGAGCTTCCGAACACAAAGGGACATGTGCTCGTATCGGATGTATCCTCCTGCTTTTTATCCGAGCCGGTGGATGTGACAAAATACGGCGTGATCTACGGCGGCGTACAGAAGAATATCGGACCGGCGGGCGTTGTGATCGTGATCATCCGCGAGGATCTGATCACGGAGGATGTGCTCCCGGGAACGCCGACCATGCTGCGTTACAAGACGCATGCAGACGCGGACTCTCTTTATAATACGCCTCCCTGCTATGGGATCTACATTTGCGGCAAGGTGTTCAAGTGGCTTAAGAAAAAGGGCGGACTTGGCGCAATGAAAGAGTATAATGAGAAAAAGGCAAAGGTTCTGTATGATTTCCTTGATGAAAGCAAGCTGTTTAAGGGGACGGTGAGACCGGAAGACCGCTCGCTTATGAATGTTCCTTTTGTAACAGGCAGCGAGGAATTGGACGCAAAGTTTGTCAAGGAGGCAAAAGAGGCGGGCTTTGAGAATCTGAAAGGACACAGAAGCGTCGGCGGTATGCGCGCAAGTATTTACAACGCGATGCCGATCGAGGGCGTGGAGAAGCTCGTTGCGTTCATGAAGCAGTTTGAAGAGGCAAATTCCTGATCCCGTGATTTGATATAGAAACAATTGTGAAATACAATCAAATGCCCTGTGGGGGATATGACTGTATTTCGCAAAGATCGTATAATGTCAAAAAGAAAGGATAATTCTATGTTTCAGTATTATTGCTTAAATCCGATATCCAAGATTGGTCTGGATGAATTTAGCGCCGATTATCAAAAGACAGAAGAAATAGAACAGGCACAGGGCATCCTTGTGCGCTCCGCGGCAATGCATGATATGGAATTGCCGAAAGGACTCTTAGCGGTGGCAAGAGCGGGAGCGGGCGTCAATAACATCCCGCTTGACAAATGTGCAACGCAGGGAATTGTTGTATTTAATACACCGGGCGCAAACGCAAACGGCGTGAAAGAGCTCGTCATTGCCGGTATGCTTCTTGCATGCCGTGACATTAACGGCGGTATCGAGTGGGTAAAGTCGGCAAAGGATGATGAGAATATCGCAAAGACCGCGGAGAAGGAAAAAAAGAATTTTGCGGGAACGGAGATTGCGGGTAAGAAGCTCGGTATCATCGGACTCGGCGCAATCGGCGTCAAGGTTGCGAACGCGGCAAAGCATCTCGGTATGGAGGTTTACGGCTATGACCCGTATCTGTCCGTCGATGCCGCATGGAACTTGAGCCGTGACGTGAAGCATGTGCTGAATGTGGATGAGATTTATGAACAGTGTGATTTTATCACGGTGCATGTACCATTGCTGGATGCGACAAAGAAAATGATCAACGCGGAAGCAATCGCTAAAATGAAGGACGGCGTTGTGATCTTAAACTATGCGAGAGATCTGCTGGCGGATGAGGAGGCAGTTCTTGAGGGAATAAAGAGCTGCAAGATCAGAAAATACGTTTCCGATTTCCCGAATACGACGACGGTCGGACAGCCGGGCTGTATCGTAACGCCGCATCTTGGCGCATCCACGGAGGAATCCGAGGATAACTGTGCAAAGATGGCGGTAAAAGAGATGATGAATTACTTGGAGAACGGCAATATCGTCAACTCTGTGAATTATCCGAATCTTGACATGGGCGTATGCACGAATGTGGGGCGCGTAGCGATCTTCCACAAGAATATCGCCAATATGATCACGAAATTTACGGGATGCTTTGGTGAGGCAAATATTAATATCAGCGACATGATGAATAAGTCGCGCGGAGAGGTGGCTTATACCATGATGGATATTGAATCGCCTGCGACGGAGGAGATCATTGAGCGACTGCAGAAGATTGACGGCGTGTTCCGCGTAAGGGTTGTGAAATAAAAAAGAACGCTGCGCGTTCTTTCGAAGAATCGCGAAGGCGATTCTTCTGGGATTGAGGAGTTTCCTATAAGTTAAAAAAAGGAAGCGAAGCTTCCCATAGGTGATACAAGGCTGCGTAGCGAGATCTATGCAGCCTTTCCACTTTTACTATAGGAAAAATATGAAATACTATCATGTGTATTGATATTAGGAGCGGAAAGGGAGATACGATAACGATGCCGCTGACAATTGCAATCTGCGACGATAATGATGATCAGATCGCCGAGCTGCGACGGCTGCTTGGGGAATGGTCTGCAGAAAAGCCTTTTGCACTGGACATTGACGAATATGTCAGTGGAGAGAGCTTTTTATTTTCTTATCCGGACAAGCCGTGCAGCCTGCTTTTGCTGGATATTGAAATGCTGCGGTTAAGCGGTATGGAGCTTGCCAAAAGGCTGCGTGCTAAGGGAGATATGCTGCCGATTATTTTTATAACGGGATATTCCGAATATATGAGCGAGGGGTACGAGGTGGAGGCGCTTCATTACCTGTTAAAGCCTGTGAACAAAGAAAAGCTGTTTCGCGTTTTGGACAGATATGTAAAAAAACATACGCCCGAAAATGAAGTGCTGCTCGAATGCGGGGAACAAACCATTCATATTTGTCCGGATCAGATCATGTACTGCGAAGCGTTGGGAAAGAAAACGCAGGTCTGCCTGTCGGACGGTCAACTGCTGCAGTGTAATATGGGGATTGGGGGAGTGAAAAATCTGTTCGGCAGTGAATTAATTTTTTGTCACCGCTCGTACATCATCAATCTGCGATATGTGCGCAGTATCGGGAAAACAGAAATTTACCTGGATGATGGAAAAGTCCTACCGCTTTCCAGACGGCTTTACAGAGAAATCAATGAGAGATTTATTACATTTTACACCAAATGAAGAATGGGGCAAAAGATTGAAAAATCAAAGATTTTTCAAAAGCGAACAAGTTCGCTTTGCGAATATTGCGCTGATGCCCAAATTCGCAGGCGATTGGCAGCATGGAGGATTCGTATGAAAATCATGATGATCACCATCGCGGCGGCATTATTGTGTATGATCTTTCTGGCAGGACTGCTATTTCTGCGTCAGAGGCTTTATCATATGATTGACCACCGCATAGAGCGGTTCCAAAGCGAACAGATTGAAAAACAGGTTTTAGAGATTCAAAATATGTATCGTCAGGTGCGGGGGTGGCGGCATGATTACCGGAACCACATCCAAAATATGAGGATTCAGCTTTCCAAAGGGAATTACGAAAAATTGTCCGAATATCTGGAAAGTCTTGCAGACGATCTTGATACTGTGGATACGGTGATCAAAACGGGCAATGTGATGGCGGACGCTATTTTGAACAGTAAGCTTGGCGTCGCGAAAAAACAGGATATTGCGATCAACGTCAAAGCGAGCATCCCGGAGCAAATGCCAATGAGTGATGTGGAGCTCTGCTCGATACTCGGAAACCTGCTTGACAATGCCGTGGAGGCATCTTCCCAACTGTCCCAAAAGGAACGTTTTATGAGGGTTTATATCGGCAGGCTGAAAGGTCAGTTTTATCTTTCCGTCCAGAATTCGGCGGGAAGGGTGCGCCGGGTAAAAGGGGAGTATCTTTCCATCAAGAAAGGGGAGCATGGCTACGGCTTATTCCGTATTGATCGTGTTGTTAAAAAATATAACGGATATGTGAACCGTCAGAATGAGGAGGGAGTTTTCGCGACGGAAATCATGATACCGCTGACAGAAACGGGAGATTAGGATGAATGCCTTTCGTTCCGTATTTTGACCGTTCGTTCCGAAATGGACATGAACGGTCTTTTTTTGAGGTATGATAAGGGTATCAAATGACGGACGAAGCAAAGGGTGGGGATAGATATGTCCAAAAAGCGCGTAAAAATTACAAAATATACAAAAGAAAAGAATGCTGAGGCATGGCGGAAATTCCGTGAGGAGCAGGCAAAGATCAAATACAGTATGCTGAGTAATATGCATTATATGATCATGGAAACGAGGCGTAATGCAAAAGGCTTTTTCTATTGCATGCTGCTGCTTCTTATTTTGGAGCTTATGGGGAATCTTCTGGAAACGTATACAGATAAATATGTGATAGAATTTGCACTTGGCACTTCATCACGGCTCACGCTGGGCATCATCTGTGTCGTGATCATTTCTGTCAGACAGCTTGTTCAAATTCCCTTTCGTTCGGGGCATATGTATGCTACCTTTGTCGGAAAAATGCGTTTGCGCAATTCCCTGCTCGGGCAGCTGATGAAAAAGAAAATGACCATCTCGTATGAAAGTACCGAGAATACGAAAATAAATGATATGCTCAACAAGGCATCTGAAGGAGCTGAAAAAACCGCGGATGCCGGGCTTTTTATGATGCGGGATACCATCCTTGCAGTGCTGCAGATTGCGGCCTATAGCGGTATTCTTTCCATGCTGAGTCCCGTTTTGATCCTTATCATCGCATTGCCCGCTGTTGCGGGGTATCGTATTAACCGCCATAAAATGATGTGGATATGGAATATGGCTGACAATTGGCAGAATTATGACCGTCAGATGGAATATGTAACAAATGTCGGCAGCAATTTCCGCGAGGCGAAGGATATTCGCATTTTCGGTATGCAGCAATGGTTTGACCGTGTTTACCACCGGGTTTTCGATAAGAGGACCGGATGGTTTGCGCAGCAGGATGAATGGGAACTTCGGCACAATCTGTTAGAGACAACCGTCACGTCGATCGGAAATGTGGGTGCGATGGTGTATATTGTCTATCTGGTTATGAACGGCAGGATCGGCGCGGGAGATTTTGTATTGTATTTTAATTCTGTCGCCATGCTTTGCATGGCAGTGAGAAATCTGTGTGAGAGATTCAGCGCGTTTAACTGGCTTTCACAGGAGATTTTCTATCTGAGAGATTATTTAGAATTAGAGGAAAAATCGGGAAAAGGTGGAGAAAAGGAAGTCCCGCAGGGGCAGTGTGAGATTGAATTTAAGCATGTAAGCTACACCCATTTTGGTGCGGAGAGACCTGCGATAAAAGATATTTCCTTCAAGCTGAAAAAGGGAGAAAATCTTGCGGTTGTAGGCTTAAACGGTGCAGGGAAAACGACACTCATTAAGCTGATGTGCGGTCTGTATGAGCCAACCGAAGGGGAAATCTTATTAAACGGTACGCCCGTCGGTGAATATAACAGAGAGGAATATTTCAAAATTTTCAGCACGGTTTTTCAGGATATTGACGTTCTGCCCGTAACGATCGCGGAGAACATTGCGGGCAAGAAGTGGGAAGAAATCGACTTTCAAAAACTTTATGACTGCATGCAGAAATCAGGGATTGATCAAAAGGTAATGAGCCTGCCGAAGAGGGAGCACACCCGTCTTGTCAAAAATCTTTATGAAGATGCAACGGATTTTTCGGGAGGACAGATGCAAAAGCTTGCCCTTGCAAAGGCACTTTATAAGAACGCTCCGGTGCTTTTGCTGGACGAGCCGACCGCTGCGCTTGATCCCATCGCAGAGCAGGAAATGTATCTAAGCTATGCAGAATTTTCCAAAGAAAAATCAAGCGTCTTTATTTCCCACCGCCTTGCGTCCACCCGGTTTTGCGACAGGATCATCCTGATCGCGGACGGGCAGATCAAAGAGGAGGGCAGTCATTCTTCCCTTATGGAGCTTGGCGGCGCTTATGCGGAACTTTTTCATATGCAGAGCAGCTATTATCATGATAGCGGATCGGAGGAGGATGCGGATGAATAAACAAAAAATGCGGGAAAAGCTCTACATGATAAAGCGCTGTCTGAAAATAACAGATCTTGCGGACAAAGGTTATACCGCAAGGCAGATTGCATTACAGATTCCCACAATATTACAGGAATATCTTCACATTTTTATTACCATGAAGATCATTGATATGGTGATTGACGCGAAACCGCGTAAGGATATTATCTTATTTACCTTGATCACAGGCATGATCGAATGGGGGCTTTTTTGTTTCAGACATGTGATAAAGAGACGTGATAACTGCCATGAGTTTGCGCTGGAAAAAAATAAGCGGAAAATGCTTTTGGAGAAAATGTACAATATGGATTATGTGCATCTTGAGAATCCCGAAATGTACATTCAATATGAGCGGGCATATAATGGCATGGGCAGGATGGGCAATGTCATATTGAGGCTGGAGGACATTGCATGCGGGCTGATCACGGCGGTTATGGGATTGATCCTGATTGCGCCTCTCGCAATAAAAGATACGCCCAAGATACCGGGATTCTGGGGATTTGTGAATTCAAACTGGGGACTTATTTCCGCAATCTCTTTTGCAGCATTGTTAGAAATGATAAGAGCGCTTGCACCCAGTAAAAAGGAGGTCAAATATCTGGCATTTATTCAAAATGACAAAGAGATTCTGCAGCACGCAAGAACATCATTATATTATAATGGAAACGTAATCCAAAATTACCGCAACGGTAAAGATGTGCGCATTTACGGCGAGCAGGACATGATTTTGAATGAATATCACAAAAATTCGGAGAAATGGCTTGGTGGATGGGAAAAGGGGATAAAAAAAATCCTCCTGGCTAATTTCGGAATCGAAGGAATCACGCTGGTATCTAATATTCTGATGTATGGTTTTGCAGCGGCAAGGGCGATCACGGGCGCCCTTACGGTGGGGGAGATCACCGGCTTTGTGATGTATTTTTCAAGGATACGGAACGGCATAACAAGAGTTGCGAGCGGTGTCGGGGAACTATCCATCAACTGGGAATATATGAAATATACCTTTGATTTTCTGGATATACCCGATGAAAAATACAAGGGTACCATTCCGACAGAAAAGCGGGACGACAACGAATATGAGTTTGAATTTAAGCATGTGTATTTTCGGTATCCGGGCTCAGAGCAGTATGCGTTGCAGGATGTGAATCTGAAATGGAAGATCGGTGAGAAAATGGCGCTTGTGGGGAAAAACGGCTGCGGGAAATCAACGCTGGTGAAGCTGCTCTGTCGTCTTTATGATCCGACAGAGGGGGAAATTACGCTCAATGGAATTGACATCCGAAAATACCAATATGAGGACTATATGGCGTTGTTCTCGGTTGTATTTCAAGATTCCGGATTATTCTGTTTCAGTATGGCGGAGAACGTTGCCGCAAGCGTGGAATATGATGCCGAACAAGTTACGGACTGCGTGACACGGGCCGGTTTAGGAGAATGGCTTAGCAGAATGGATAAGGGAATTGAAACCTGCCTGTATAAGAATTTCGATGAGCATGGTGTTGAAATTTCAGGAGGAGAAGCGCAGAAGCTATGTCTTGCCAGGGCAATCTATAAAGGCGCGCCGTTTATTGTTCTTGATGAACCCACAGCCGCCCTTGATCCGATCTCAGAGCATGATATTTATACCAAATTCAATGACATTGTGGGGACAAGAACGGCGGTATATATTTCCCACAGACTTTCTTCCTGCCGGTTCTGTGATGAAATCGTCGTGATGGAGAACGGCACTGTCGCTGAGAGGGGTTCGCATAATTCACTGCTGGAACAGGGCGGAGTATATAAGGCGCTTTGGACCGCGCAGGCGGAATACTATAAGGATACGGCAGGGGAGCTGTATGCATAAAAAGCGTTTCCTGCGGAAAAGCTTTCGAAGAATCCGCAATGTGGATTCTTCCGCGATAGAGAAAATTTCTATACCGTAAAAAAGATTGGCGCAGCCGCGCCAATCTTTTTTAATTAAAATCCTTAAACCGTTCGATCATTTCTGCATATTGTTCTTTGATCTTTAAGTACAGACCGATCGTATTTTCCTTTTCTTTTTCAAATTCGGCAATGACCTGATCGTAATGAGTCATCAGACTTTCCACGGTGCTCTTATTGATCTTGCCGTTATCTGCATCGCCCTGTAGGATGCTCTGAATTTTTTCTTTTGGGAAGGCGTCCTTATAGCTTCGCTTTCCGTAGAGTGCGCTCAGAATATCCGCAACGGCAACGATCTGCTGCGGCAGTGTCAACTGGTCACCCGTTAAGCCCTTGTGATAGCCGCTGCCGTCCAATTTCTCGTGATGCCGCACCGCAATCTGTAACACGTCATTGTCCACGATCCCCTCCAGGATCATTTCCGTGATCCGGACATGCGCTTTCATGACCTTCATATCCTGATCGGAGAGCCGCCCCGGCGATTCCAAAATATGAAGCGGAATCGCGATCTTACCGAGATCGTGCAGCAGCGCGCCGTAATAGAGATCCCTTAAATCCTTGCCGCTAAGCCGCTTTAAGCGTCCGAGCTGCTGGGCAAAATTGACGGTTGCAAGTGTATGTACGACGGTATGCTCGCTTCGGAAATCGATCGTATAAACGAGCATTTCCAAAAAGCCCTTTTTATATTGCTCGGAAAAGGCCCTCTTTGCAAGCAGCTCCTCCATTTCCTTTCGATAGCTTCCGTTCACCAGATTGTCGGTGATACCGAAGCGCGCCTCGGCTTTCCAAAAAAGATCAAGCGCATCGCCGGAAAACTTAATATCGCGATAGAGCGTGAAATAGTCCTTCTCCAGATTTTCTTCTTTCAAGTGGAGAAACGTATCCATCTTGTCGGCAAGATTGAGGCATTCGATAATATGCTTAAAACGGCTGTGTATCAGACCATATTTGTTGTAATCTAAATGATGGTACAGTACGATTTCCGCCTTGTCACCCATGGGAGAGAGATATTTGAGAAAAAGAAAGCCGTAAATGGAATGCGGCCAAAGATTCTTTGTCTCAAAATCCGCGACGTTTTTGACATTTTCCTCTCTGTACAGACCAATATCGTGAAGAATGCCGAGCATCGTATAATCGACAAGCTCCTGTTCGGTGTAGCGCTGTTCATATTCCAGCATTTTGAACAGGATATAGCCTGTGACATCCCCGTGATTCATGATCTTGGGATTAATGATGCTGAGCGTTTTTCTAATGATCTCATTGACATCTTTGCTGCTGATAACACTCATAGTTTGGAAGTTTCCCTTCTTTTGCAAAAAAACAATTGGGGCAGTGGTAACAATTTCAGTGCTCGTCTCCTAAGTCACCGTATTGCGTCATGTTTCCGACGGTATTTTGAAATTTCCGTTCCCGCTCAACGGAAGCCTCGCTTGCGAGATCCATATATTTGATAAAAACATCCTCAACACTCATGCCGTTTTCCATCGCAAGCTCCTGCATAACGGGGCGGAGCTTCTGAAGCTGGTAACTGACCTGTGTTTTCTGCGGATCGATATGGTCGAGCACCTGATTGGCATAATCATTGATACGATCTAAAAACTGTTGATCTTCCTTTGTCATATTCCTGCCTCCTGAAAAAGAAATGCTAGTGTCATCATAACATCTGCGTATCGCAATGTCAATTTTCATCTTTTTATTGTTTCTATGCGCTTCATCTGCTAAAATAGAAAAGAACGCTTCGCGTTCTTTGACTACGAATCTACCAAATCACAAGGAGATTATAAGAAAAGATGGCTAAGATCAGACCGTTTCAGGCATGGAGGCCGGCAAAAGGGCGAGAACAGTCCGTTGCGGCGCTCCCATATGATGTGTATTCTTCCATGGAGGCGCGCGCCGCGGTGGAGGGACGTCCCGATTCTTTTTTACATGTGGACAGGCCGGAGCTCTTTTTCGAGCCCGGGCATGATATGTATGCACCGGAGGTTTATGAGCATGCGCGCACGCTTTTGTGGGATATGGCAAAGCGCGGTGTATTTGTAAAGGAGGAGCGTCCCTGCTATTATCTGTACCGTCAGACGATGAACGGACACAGCCAGACGGGCATCGTCGGCTGTGCCGCTGTGGACGACTATGTAAGCGGTGTGATCAAAAAGCACGAGAATACCAGAGCGGAAAAGGAGGAGGACCGCATCCGCCATGTGACGGCATGCGGAGCGCAGACGGGGCCCATTTTTCTTGCGTACCGCCGTAATGAAGCGCTTTCAGAGCTGATCGCGCGGAAGACGGATACGCCGCCCGAATATGATTTTGTCTCGGAGGACGGAATCGGACATACGGGCTGGGTGATCGCGGATGATGAGGATATTCGGACGATCCGGGACGCGTTTGACGCCATGGACAGTATTTATATTGCCGACGGGCATCATCGCTGTGCGTCCGCTGTTAAAGTCGGGCTTGCAAAGCGCGAGGAACATCCTGACTACGACGGCAATGAGGAATTCAATTCCTTTTTGTCCGTGCTGTTTCCGGACGAAGAGCTTACGATCCTTGATTATAACCGTGTGGTAAAGGATCTGGGCGGATTGACAAAAGAGCAGTTTCTTGCACGGCTGAAGGAGCATTTTACGGTAGAATTTTGCGGTGCGGTCAAAGTGAAACCGGATAAAAAGGGAACATTCGGTATGGTGATGGAGGACGGGTGGTATCGTCTGACCTCAAAACGGGCAGAGCAGCTTCTAAGCGAGGCGGCGGAGCATCCGGTGGAGGCGCTGGATGTGTCTGTTCTGCAGAATGACTGCCTCGCCCCGATCCTCGGCATCACGGATCCGAAAACAGATCGCCGGATTGATTTTGTCGGCGGCATCCGGGGACTGGATGAATTAGAGCGGCGGGTGAAGGAGGATTGTGTCGTGGCGTTTGCCATGTATCCGACTTCCATCGACGAGCTGTTTGCCGTGGCGGATAAGGGACTTTTGATGCCGCCGAAATCGACATGGTTTGAGCCGAAGCTGCGGAGCGGTTTATACATTCATCAGTTTTGAGACCGGTATCGGCGTTTGCCGTAATGTTTTTTGAAAAGAGAAGATTGAAGAAGGTGGGGAAAGCGGAATGACAAAAAAATTATATCGTTACATGAACTGGCGTGAGATGGAGGGCATTATTTATTCGGATACGGATGAGCCGGGCGAGCTGCTCGGACCGCATACGGCAGGCTCCCAGACATTGGTGCAGACATTTCTGCCGGGAGCGGACAAGGTCAGTGTGATGATGGGAAACCCGGAGAAGGAATATCCGATGGAGCTTGCGGACGAGGAGGGCTATTTTGCCGTTCTGCTTCCCGTCAAAAAGCAGCCGGAATACCGCTTTAAGGTAACATCGAAAGAGACAAAAGAGGTTTTGTATCTGCATGATCCCTATGCATATCCTGCGGGAGAATGTCTTTATTCGGAAGAGAAGAAGCTTACCAAGGCGGAGGATACCTTAAGCGATCCGGCACAGATGCAGCTATTCCATATGGGGACGCAGTATCATGCATGGAAATATATGGGGGCACACCGCGCCGTATGCCGCGGCGTAGCGGGCGTGTTATTCCGCGTTTGGGCGCCGGAGGCCGTGCGCGTCAGCGTGATCGGCAAATTTAACGGCTATGACGGACGCGTGCATCAGATGAACCGCAGCACGGTCACAGATCTGTTTGAATTGTTTATTCCCGATCTGGAGGCGGGGATCGGCTATCAATATGAGATCCGCAAAAAGAATGGGGACATTGTCATAAAGGCGGAGCCTTATGCGACAAAGTTTTATGATGACTGCGGCGAGGAGGAACATCATTATCTGCTCGCGCGTCTGGAACGGGAAGATTATGCATGGAAGGATGGCGCATGGAAAAAGAAACAGATCTATCAGGCGGGCGGTGCGCTCCATATCTGCGAACTTTCCGCAGAGACGCTGTTTGGCGGTGAGACAGAGGAAAAAAAGCGCATAGCGGCGCTTCAGGCAAAGGCGAAGGAATTAAAGGAAGCCGGCTATACGCATGTCAGTTTACAGCATACCATATTGGAAAATACGAATAACCACAGTGTTCATGAGACCGTGGCGTTCTATGCGGCGGGCGTGTATTTTGAGAGCACGGCCGTGATAAAGGCGGCGGTTGACGCACTGCATGCAGAGGGGCTTTCTGTGATATTTGAGTGGGCGCCGGGATGCTTTTCCAAGGCGGGCGAGCTGCTCTCGGAATATGACGGCAGCTGCCTGTATGAGCATTTGGACGTCAGACAGGGATTTCATAACCGTTATCAGGTCAAACTGTTCCAATATGCAAGACCTGAGGTAAAATCGTTTTTGCTTTCCTCGCTCAGTTATCTGATCGAGGAGCTGCATGCCGACGGTATCCGTGTGTGCGACACTTCGTTCATGCTTTACCTTGATTACGGAAAACAGAACGGAGAGTGGATCGCGAATCTGTATGGCGGAAACGAGAATCTTGATGCCATTGCCTTTTTGAAAAACGCCGTGTCCATGGTGAAGAATGCGTATCCTGATGTGCTCATGATCACGGATGAAGCGTCCGGCTGGCAGAATCTGACGACGCCGCTTGCAGAGGACGGCTTCGGGTTTGATTATAAATGGAACTATGCGCTTGTCAATGATCTGCTCCGCTATCTGACAATTCCGTACGGCGACCGCAGGAATGCGCATCATGAGCTGACGCTTTCCTATCTTTATATGTATAAAGAGCGTTTTATCAATGCACTCAGCGGGGACTATATCTTAAAATCTGACTGCGGGCTTGCCTGCATGAATATTGAGGATGCATACTTGCGGGCATCGGCAGCAAGGCTTCTTCCGGCGTATCTGATGGTGCATCCGGGTGCAAAGCTGCTGAATCCGAGCTTTCTGCCGCAGGGAATGGACGCGTATCTGACGGCGCTGAATCAGTGCTATCTTTCCAGTCCCGCGCTTGCTGCATGGGATGAGCGGGAGGAAGGATTTGAGTGGATGAACGCCATTTCTGCAAATGAATCGGTGTTGTTGTTTTTACGCAAAAGCCCGGAGCAGACCTTACTGGTCGGCGTGAATTTCTCGGATCAGGCATGGATGTCCCATAAATCCGGGGTGCCCGCAGACGGAAAATATAAGGAGATTTTCAATACGGACAGTGAAGAATTCGGCGGAAGCGGCATCGTAAATGCGCGTGTCCTAAAGGCAAAAAAAGATGAATGCGATACGAGGGAATATTCCATTCGCATCAATTTGGCGCCGATGTCCGTCGCGGTACTTGCCTATGTGCCGTATACCGAGAAAGAGCTTTCTCAGATGCAGGAGAAAGAGGAGGAGCGCAAACGCAAGCAGGCGGAGGCACAGCGTAAAAAGGACCAGCTGAAAAAGAAAAAAGAGAAGATCAAAGCGTCTCTAAAAGAAGAGCTTCAACGCAAGATCGCCCAGGCGGAGGCGGAGATCGCATCCGGCAGCGAATATAAGGGCGCAAAAAAGAAATAAGGCTATGATATAGAGAACTGTGTATGGAAATGCGTAAGCAGCAGCGATGCATAAGAAAGGGGAAAAAAGCGAAATGGATGACAGCTTGTTGCGTGAATTGGCAGATAAGGCGCTTCATTTCGGACTGAAAGTCGTATTTGCCATTGTGACCTTTTTGATCGGTGTGCAGGTGATCAAGCTGATCCGTAGAATCGTCCAAAAAGCGCTGACGCGTGCCAACGCGGAAAAGGGCGTGCTTCAATTTCTGGATTCCCTGTTAAAGGTTATGCTCTATGTGATCTTAGTTTTTTTGATCGCGACCTCATTCGGCGTGAGCGTTGCGGGTGTCGTGACCTTATTAGGTTCAGCAGGCGTGGCGATCGGTCTTTCCCTGCAGGGCAGTTTGAGCAATCTTGCAGGCGGCGTGCTGATCCTTTTGCTAAAACCCTTCAAGGTCGGGGATTATATTATTGAGGATACCAAGGGAAACGAAGGGACGGTCACGGAAATTCAAATGTTTTATACACGACTGACAACGCCGGACGGGAGAGTGATCGTGCTGCCGAACGGGACGCTTGCCAATAACAGTCTGACAAATGTGACAGCGAATCATGAGCGGCGTGTGGACTTAAAAATAGGAATCGCATACAGCGCGGACTTAAAAAGGGCGAAAGAGGTTGCCAGGCAGGTCATATGCACACAGGAGCATATCCTTTTGGAGCAGCCGGTGATGGTTTTTGTCGATTCACTCGGAGACAGTGAGGTCGTGCTCGGTGTACGCTGTTATGTGTTAAACAGTGATTATTGGGATGTCAGGTGGGCGCTCACGGAACGCCTAAAGCTTGCGTTTGATGAAAACGGGATTGAGATCCCGTTTCCGCAATTGGACGTGCATACAAAAGCGTGAGAAGAAGCTCTATGCTCACAGCAGAGGCTGTTTTGCAGAGAACTTTCTATGGTTCACGCCAATGAAGAAATCGAGGTTGTCATATGAATCGGGAGGAATGGAATTTATATTGTCAGGGACGATATGTGATATTGGACGGCGCGACCGGATCCAATCTGATGCGCGCGGGCATGCCCGCAGGCGTCTGCCCGGAGCAGTGGATTGTCACGCATCGGGATGTGATGCTTTCCCTGCAAAAAGAGTATGTTGCGGCAGGGAGCAATATTCTCTATGCGCCGACATTTACCGCAAACCGATTGAAATTAAAGGAATATGGCTTAGAGGGCCGGCAGAGAGAGCTGATACAGGAGCTTGTCGGCATTTCAAGGGAGGCGTCGGCAGGATGCGCGCTTGTCGCGGGTGACCTGACAATGACGGGCGTACAGCTTGCGCCGATCGGAACGCTGGATTTTGAAGAGCTGGTCGATATTTATAAGGAGCAGATTCAGTATCTGTGTGAGGCGGGCGTCGATCTGCTTGTTGTGGAAACGATGATGAGCTTACAGGAGACGCGGGCGGCACTCATCGCCGCAAAAGAAGTGTGTGATCTGCCCGTGCTGGCAAGTCTGACATTTGAAAAGGATGGGCGGACGCTGTACGGAACGGATGCGTTGACGGCGGTCATTACGCTGCAAAGCTTAGGCGCGGCGGCAGTCGGCGCGAACTGTTCGACAGGACCGGATCAGATGCAGCAGTTGATCCGGGATATGGCGCGGGTTGCAAACGTGCCGGTCATTGCGAAGCCGAATGCGGGCATGCCGGTGTTGATGCCGGACGGCACGACGGGTTATTCCATGACAGCCGAAAATTTTGCGGAAGAAATGAAGCTCCTCGCCGAAGCAGGTGCCTCCGTCGTGGGCGGCTGCTGCGGAACGACACCGGCACATATCAGGGAACTGGTGCGTTCACTTGAGGGAAAGACGCCTCAATACGGAGGGACGTGCACGGCTCAGGAGACGGGCGTCTATTATCTGACATCGGAGAGAAAGACCGTTTCCTTTGGCTTAAACAGCCCGTTCCTTGTGATCGGAGAGCGCATCAATCCGACCGGAAAAAAGAAGCTGCAGGCACAGCTGAAAGAAGGCTCTCTGTCCATGGTATCCGAATTCGCGGAAAGTCAGGAGAAGATGGGCGCGGCAGTCTTAGACGTCAATATGGGAATGCCCGGTATTGACGAAAAAGAAATGATGCTGAGAGCGCTTGACGAGGTCACGGTGGCCTCGAATCTGCCGCTTTCCATTGATTCATCCCATGTGGATGTGATAGAGGCGGCGCTCCGGCGTTATCCCGGCAGAGCGCTGATCAATTCCATTTCCTTAGAGGAAGCAAAGTGCGAACCGCTGCTTCAGATTGCCGCAAAATACGGGGCGATGTTCATCCTTCTTCCGCTGTCGGACGAAGGACTGCCGAAGACCTTGGAAGAAAAATTTGAGATCATACAAAATGTGACCGAAAGAGCAAAGGCATACGGGCTCACAAAACAGGATATTGTGGTGGACGGACTTGTCATGACAGTCGGTGCTGATGCGGGCGCGGCGCTTCTAACCCTGCAGACTTTTGCAAAATGCCATGAGCTTGGCTATGCGACGACCTGCGGATTATCCAACATTTCATTCGGGCTGCCGGAACGAAGCTATGTCAACGCGTCGTTTTTGACGATGGCGATACAGAACGGGCTGACGATGGCGATCGCGAATCCGTCGCAGCGGCTTTTGATGAATACGGCGTTTGCCGCCGATCTGCTGCTGCATAAGGAAGGCGCGGATCTCCGCTATATCGAATATGCCGCTTACGCGAAAGAGCAGGAGGCGCAGGAAGAAAAAAAGAAACTGCTGCAGCTTGCGGAGTCTCTCGGCGGAACGGTGCAGGAAAACGGGGCGGCAGGGCAAAACAGTGCGGCCGATAAAAGAAAAACGGCGCAGTCGAACGAAATGATGGGGAAGGAAGACGCGGAAGGACACACCGTGCCGGAGGCGCTGCGTCCGGTCTATGACGCTGTGTTAAAAGGAATGCGCAGCCGGATCGCCGAGCTGACCGAAACGTTATTGCAGGAAGGACAGGATGCGCAGGACATACTAAATCTTGCACTTATGCCTGCCATTGATGAGGTCGGTATCCTGTTCGATAAGGGAACTTATTTTTTGCCGCAGCTCATCAACAGCGCGGAGGCGATGAAGCTCTCCATTGCGGTGCTGGAGCCCCATCTTGCCGGAAACGACAGCGTAAAGGAGCAGGCCTGCATCGTGATTGCGACTGTAAAGGGCGACATTCATGATATAGGAAAGAATCTTGTAGCGCTGATGTTAAAAAATCACGGCTTCCGCGTCATTGATCTCGGCAAAGATGTGGAAACGGAGCTGATCATTGACACGGCAAGAAAAGAGAAAGCGGATGTGATCGCATTGTCCGCGCTGATGACAACAACGATGATGCAGATGAAGGAAGTCGTGCGCATGGCGCATGAGCAGGGACTTTCCTCAAAGATCATCATTGGCGGCGCGGTCATCACGCAGGATTTTGCCGATGAGATCGGTGCGGACGGATATTCCCGCGATGCAGCGGAGGCGGTCGTGGTCGTCAAGAAGCTTTTAGGGATAGAAACAGGAGAAAGGTGTAGGTAGGAAATATGATCGGTGCAGATGCAATGGTAAAATGTCTCGAGGAGGAGCATGTCAGCATGGTATTCGGCTACCCCGGCGTGGCAATTTGCCCTTTTTATAACAGTATCCTGCAATCGGATATCCGGACGATCCTCGTCCGGACGGAGCAGAACGCGGCGCATGCCGCAAGCGGCGTAGCGCGGACGACAGGCGGCGTCGGTGTGTGTGCGGTTACGAGCGGTCCGGGTGCAACAAACCTGATCACGGGGATTGCGACCGCGTTTGCGGACAGCATTCCGCTTGTCTGCATTACGGGGCAGGTCAACAGTGAGCTGCTCGGCAGCGACGTGTTTCAGGAGGCGGATATTACCGGAGCGGTGGAGTCCTTTGTAAAATACAGTTACCTTGTGCGGGATGCAGCCGATATTCCCCGTATTTTTAAGGAAGCGTTTCACATTGCGTCCACGGGGCGCAAGGGTCCCGTTCTGATCGATGTGCCGATTGACGTTCAAAATGCGCGCATGGAGAAATGGAGCTATCCTGAGAGTGTTTCGCTCCGTACCTATAAGCCGACGGTAAAGGGCAATATGGTCCAGATCAAAAAGGTCGTCAAAGAGCTGGCAAAAGCCAAGCATCCCCTCATCTGTGCGGGGGGCGGCGTGCTGTTAAGCGAAGCGCAGGAAAGTCTGCGCAGCTTTGTGGAAACGTACCGGATTCCGGTCGTATCGACGATGATGGGGATCGGCGTCATGCCGAGTGAGCATCCGTTGTATTTCGGTATGGTCGGCAACAACGGACAGCCCTGCGCAAACCGCGCCATCAGCGATTCGGACTTATTGATCATGGTGGGGGCGCGCGTGGCGGACCGGGCGGTCAACCAGCCGGATCTGATCACGAAGGATAAGATATTGGTGCATATTGATGTGGACCCCGCCGAGATCGGCAAGAATGCGGGACCGACGATCCCGCTTGTCGGTGATGCCAGACATATCTTTGAGGATTTGGCGGCGCAGGATATTGCGGGAGAATATGGGGAATGGATTGCGCTGCTTCAAAGCTACCGCGAGCGGATGCAGCCGCGCCGTGAGGAATACGCAGATCATGTGGATCCCGCGCGTTTCATCCGTATGCTTTCTGAGGAGATGGAGGATGACGCCGTCTATGTTGCGGATGTCGGACAGAATCAAATCTGGTCATGCGCCTATCATGTTGTGAAAAAAGGACAATTTCTGACATCGGGCGGCATGGGGACCATGGGGTATTCCATCCCGGCGGCGGTCGGCGCGAAGCTCGCCAATCCGCAGAAGCAGGTGGTCGCGGTGTGTGGGGACGGTTCGTTCCAAATGTCGATGATGGAGCTTGCGACGATGCGCCAGCATGACGTGCCGGCTAAGATCATTGTATTGAAAAATAATTATCTCGGTATGGTGCGTCAGTATCAGCATTTCACCTATGACGATCACTATTCGGTTGTCGATCTGAGCGGAAGCCCCAATATCGCAAAGATTGCCGCTGCGTATGATATGGATTGTATTGTGCTTGAGAATATGGAGCATGCGAGAGAGGCAATCCGCAAATTCCTCGATGCCAAGGAGCCGATTCTGATGGTATGCGAGATTCATCCGATGGATCTTGTCTAGGATGACCGCTCGGAAAGGACGTGATTTTTACTATGAAAAAAATATATTCCGTACTGGTGGAGAACCGTTCCGGTGTACTCTGTAAAGTGGCAGGACTGTTTTCCAGAAGATGCTTTAATATTGATTCGCTTGCCGTTGGGGAGACGGACGATCCTGCGGTCTCCTGTATGACGATCGTCAGCACCGGTGATAAGCGCACCGTGGAGCAGATTGAAAAGCAGCTCAATAAAAAGCTGGACGTCATTAAGGTCAAGACGTTTGACGAGCCGCACAGCATCAGCAGGGAGCTCATGCTTGTCAAGGTCAAATACAATAAGAGCAACCGCAGGGATATTATGGAGACCTGCGATATCTTAAACGCACAGATCGTCGATATGTCCAAAACCATGATGACGATCCAGATCTGCGACGAACCGGACCGCATTAATCTTTTGATCCAGATGCTTCAGACGATCAGCATTGTGGAGGTGGCGCGTACGGGTACGCTTGCACTGCCGAAATGTATGGAATCGGAGAATTGACAAATACCATGAATATTGTTACAATAAAAACCGTGTGCAGACATTGTTTTTTACACAGATCAGACTGGATGGGAAGGATATGGAATGGCAGTAGAAGGGAATCAAGTCATGAATAAAAGAGTATTTCAATTATTGGCGGATAATACATCCGGCGTTTTAAGCCGTATTTCGGGTCTGTTTTCCAGACGCGGTTATAATATTGAAAGCATTACCGCAGGCATAACCGCAGATCCCAAGATCAGCCGCATTACGATTGTGGCGACGGGAGATGAGAAGATTTTGCAGCAGATCGAAAAGCAGGTCGCAAAGCTGGTGGATGTACGCGATATTCATGAACTGAAGCCGTCGGAGAGTGTTTATCGCGAGCTGGCGCTCATTAAGGTGCAGACCAATTCTGTTCTGGATCGTCAGTATATCATGTCGAATGCGGATATTTTCCGAGCGAAGATCGTGGATGTGAGTCCTGACAGTCTGATGGTGGAGCTTACGGGCGATCAGTCTAAAATCGACGCATTTTTGAATCTGCTAAGTGATTATCGCATTTTGGAGCTTGCAAGAACGGGAATCGCGGGATTGTGCCGCGGAACGGACGGCGTTGTCTGGATCTAAAAAAGAACGCGAAGCGTTCTTTCGAAGAATCGCTATGCGATTCTTCAGGAATAATGTAAATTTTTAAGTATAAAATAAAGTTTCCTAATGTTAAGAAAGAAACGCATGAGAAGGCGCTTCTTTTAGGATATACATTATAACGAGGTGTTTTGATAGGAGGAGAAAAGAAATGGCAAAGATTTTTTATCAGGAAGATTGTAATTTGAGCATGCTTGACGGCAAGACGATCGCAGTGATCGGTTACGGCAGTCAGGGACATGCGCATGCGCTGAACGCAAAGGAGTCCGGCTGTCATGTGATCATCGGTCTCTATGAAGGATCTAAATCATGGAAGAGAGCTGAGGAGCAGGGCTTTGAGGTCTATACGGCGGCGGAGGCTGCAAAAAAAGCTGACATTATCATGATCCTGATCAATGATGAGCTTCAGGCAGCAATGTACAAAAAGGATATTGAGCCGAATCTGACGGCAGGAAAGATGCTGATGTTCGCACACGGCTTTAATATTCATTTCGGCCAGATCGTTCCTCCTGCGGACGTGGATGTGACGATGATCGCACCGAAGGGACCGGGACATACGGTAAGAAGCGAGTATCAGGCAGGCAAGGGTGTTCCGTGTCTGATCGCCGTTCATCAGGATGCAACCGGAAAGGCTCAGGATATGGCGCTTGCTTATGCGCTTGCGATCGGCGGCGCACGCGCGGGCGTGTTAGAGACAACGTTCCGTACCGAGACGGAGACGGACTTATTCGGCGAGCAGGCGGTTCTCTGCGGCGGCGTCTGCGCATTGATGCAGGCAGGCTTCGAAACGCTTGTTGAGGCGGGATATGATCCGAGAAATGCTTATTTCGAGTGTATCCATGAGATGAAGCTGATCGTAGATCTAATCTATCAGTCCGGTTTTGCAGGCATGAGATACTCGATCTCCAACACGGCAGAGTACGGCGATTATGTGACAGGACCGAAGCTGATCACCGAGGAGACCAAAAAGACGATGAAGAAGATCTTAAAGGATATTCAGGACGGCAGCTTTGCCAAGGAATTCCTTCTGGATATGTCTTCCGCAGGCGGACAGGCGCACTTCAAGGCAATGAGAAAGCTTGCGGCTGAGCATCCGTCAGAGCTTGTTGGCGAGGAGATCAGAAAGCTTTATAGCTGGAACGGTGAGGATAAGTTGATTAATAACTAATATAAGCGCCTCCGTATCAACTGCGGAGGCGTTTGTTTTAAATGCTGAAATATAGTTACCCGTAAAATCATAGCTTTGGGAGGAACCGATATGGGAATGACAATGACACAGAAAATTCTTGCCGCGCATGCAGGGCTTGAATGTGTGGAAGCGGGGCAGTTGATCGAGGCGGACTTAGATCTGGTTCTCGGCAATGACATCACAAGTCCGGTGGCGATTCATGAATTTGAAAAAATGAAGGTGGAAGGCGTATTTGACAAAGATAAGATCGCACTGGTGCCGGATCATTTTGTGCCGAATAAGGATATTAAATCCGCAGAGCATTGCAAATGCGTCCGCGAATTTGCATGCCGCAATGAGATTACCAATTATTTCGAGGTCGGTCAAATGGGCATTGAGCATGCTCTTTTGCCGGAAAAAGGACTAACGGTTGCAGGAGATGTGATCATCGGAGCGGATTCCCATACCTGTACTTACGGGGCGCTCGGCGCGTTTTCCACAGGCGTCGGCAGCACGGACATGGCGGCGGGCATGGCAACGGGAAAGGCATGGTTTAAGGTGCCGGCGGCGATCAAATTTGTCTTGACAGGCAAGCCGGCAAAGTGGATCAGCGGTAAGGACATTATCCTGCATATTATCGGGATGATCGGTGTGGACGGCGCGCTCTATAAGTCTATGGAATTTGTTGGAGACGGTATTGCGCATTTAACGATGGATGATCGCTTCACCATTGCCAATATGGCAATCGAGGCGGGGGGAAAGAACGGGATATTCCCTGTTGATGAGCGTGCGGCGGCATATATGAAGGAGCATTCAACAAGAAGCTATACCGTTTATGAGGCGGATGAGGACGCGGTCTATGATGAGACCTATACGATTGACTTGTCAGCGTTAAAGCCGACGGTCGCCTTCCCGCATCTGCCGGAAAACACAAAGACTGTGGATGAGATCAAAGAAGATATTCCGATCAATCAGGTCGTGATCGGCTCCTGTACGAACGGTCGGCTTGACGATCTGCGCATTGCGGCAAATATCCTAAAGGGACGTCATATCGCCGATGGAATGCGCTGCATTGTGATCCCGGCAACGCAGAAGATTTATCTTGATGCAATGGAGGAAGGTCTGTTAAAGATCTTTATTGAGGCGGGCGCTGTTGTCAGCACGCCGACGTGTGGACCGTGCCTTGGCGGATATATGGGAATCCTTGCGGAGGGAGAGCGCTGTGTGTCCACGACAAACCGTAACTTTGTCGGAAGAATGGGACATGTGAATTCGGAGATTTATCTTGCTTCCCCCGCTGTTGCGGCGGCAAGCGCAGTCACGGGTAAGATCAGTTGCCCCTGCGAATTAGATGCATAAAGCGTGAAGTGTGAAAAGATCGCGCCGTTTATGGCGGCGCGATTTAAGATCGAAAGGAGCAGAGTATGAAATCAGCAAAAGGAACCGTTCATAAATACGGCGATAATGTGGATACCGACGTGATCATTCCGGCGAGGTATTTAAATACCTCCAAGGCGGAAGAGCTTGCGGCGCACTGTATGGAAGATATTGACGCGGACTTTGTAAAAAAAGTAAAAACAGGGGATATTCTTGTCGCAACAAAGAATTTCGGCTGCGGATCGTCGCGCGAGCATGCGCCGATCGCCATCAAGGCGGCGGGAATCAGCTGTGTGATCGCCGAGACCTTTGCGCGTATCTTTTATCGCAATTCGATCAATATCGGTCTTCCCATCGTGGAATGTCCGGAAGCGGCGGCGGAAATTGCAGACGGGGATGAGGTTGAGGTTGATTTTGATTCCGGTATCATTACGGATGTGACGACAGGAAAACAATACCGGGGACAGGCTTTTCCCGAATTTATGCAAAAGATCATTGATGCAGAGGGACTTGTCAATTATATTAACGCGAAATGAGACGCAGGGATGTGTTGTTTGGCGCGGGAGTCTTATTGTTCGTGATCGGATGCTTCCTGCTGCGCGGATTTGTGTTTCACGGCGACGCCGCTTATGTGGAATTTTCGCAGGATGGAAGAATCATCTTACGAGTACGGCTGGCTGATATGGAGGGGCAGGATATTCGGATTGACGCGGCGGATGGTGGGTATAATCTTGTCCATGTTGAGAATGGCGGTGTTTTTGTGCGGGAGGCAGACTGTGAAAACGGAGACTGTATCCGTCAGGGAACGATTCGCCATACAGGAGAGTGTATCATTTGTCTGCCCCATAAGCTGGCAGTCACCATTATCGGCGGTGCGGATGAAACAGGCGGAGACGACTCGGAGGAAGAACAATATGACACGATTGTCAGATAAATATTCCGGTCGCCTGCACAAATAAGAAGTGACACGTGTGTACAGTTTTGGGCATGTGAATATGCGATGCACACGAGATGTTTATGAAACAAGAATTTATTTATGATATGTGTGTCATAAATTTCACGAAAATGTCCCCCCTTTTTTACCGGTCGGAATACCGAAAAAGCGGACAATGCTGTCAGGACATGAGGAAATTGTAACGTCCATGTCAGAGAACGGGGACAGACGGGTGTGGAGAATGGTGAAATTACAACAGACATGTCACAGCGCAGGGACAGACCGATATCGGGAATAGAAAAATTACAACAGGCATGTCAGGAAAAGGAAAGAACAGGAGCATGTGATATTGAAAAAGAATGATGTTCAAAAGCAGACGGCACTGTCATTGACGGGAACAAGGGAGATTGCGTTTCTTGGTCTTTTTGTTGCCGTATCCATGATCCTGTCCTATGTGGAGAACCTCATTCCGGTTTATTTTGGCGCACCCGGCATCAAGCCCGGGCTGGCAAATCTCTTTGTTCTTTTGCTGCTCATGGAGAAACGCCTGAAAGAAGCGGTGGTCGTGAATCTGCTTCGGATCGTGCTTAACGGATTTTTGTTCGGCAATTTGTTCTCCATCGTATATAGTCTTGCGGGAGCGGCGCTCAGCATGGCGGTGATGTACGGAATGCTTTGGCTCGGACGGTTTCATCCGTTCACAGCAAGCGTTGCGGGCGGTATTGCGCATAATCTTGCGCAGCTTCTGGTCGCGCTGTTTGTTTTGGATACGAACGCCATGCTGTATTATCTTCCGGTGCTTGTGTTGTTCGGCGGTGCAGCGGGCGTCTTAAACGGTGTGCTTGCGGGATTGCTGAAGCCGTATCTGCACAGGTTGTGGATATAACTTAGATCAGAGAATCAACAACTCCGCTGCAGGCAGTGGGGTATGTGACTCTCGCGGCACTCGCCAAGCCAACGCAGTTGGCTTTATGCTCGTGCAAGCACGGCACTTGGCTCATTGCTCGCGGAAATCAAGAAAGCTGTGAGGACAGGCACATGTATGCATATATAAAAGGCAGATTGATGGAAACGGACGAGGATAACGTTGTTGTTGAGACCGGCGGTATCGGCTATAATATTAAGATGGCGGCGGAAGATATTTCCAGCCTTCCGTCGATCGGAAATGAGGTTAAGCTGTATACCTATACGAGCGTGCGGGAAGATGCGATCTGGCTGTATGGTTTTCCGACGCGGGAGGAGCTTACGATGTTCAAGCTGCTCATCACCGTGAGCGGAATCGGGCCGAAGGGCGCGCAGGCGGTACTCTCGGCGATCCGGGTAGAGGATCTGCGCTATGCAATCTATACGGGGGATGTCAAGAAAATCGCTAAGGCACCCGGAATCGGTGCAAAGACGGCGCAGAGGATGGTATTAGATCTGAAGGACAAGATATCTTTTGACGACGTGCTCGGTACGGAGAGTAAGAAGCTGCCGGAGGAAGCGGACGCATACGGAGAAAACCGGAAAGAGGCGATCGAAGCGCTGACGGCGCTTGGTTATGCACCATCGGATGCCGCGAAGGTAATCCATGCAGTTCCGGATGCGGACAAGCTGGATGTGGAGCAGCTCTTAAAGGCGGCGCTCAAGCAGCTTGCATTTCTGTAACGTACATTTCTATTCGCAAAAAAGGAGCTTTGTATGGCAAAGCGAGTGATTGAAACAGAGCTTTTGGAAGAAGACAAAAAGCTGGAGGGAAGTCTCCGTCCGCAGACATTGGATGATTATATCGGGCAGGAGAAAGCGAAAAATACGCTGCGCGTTTATATCGAGGCGGCAAAGGAGCGTCATGATTCGCTGGATCATGTGCTTTTTTACGGACCGCCGGGACTCGGAAAGACGACGCTTGCCGGTATTATCGCAAACGAGATGGGCGTTCACCTAAAAGTTACGAGTGGACCCGCGATCGAGAAGCCGGGAGAGATGGCGGCGATCTTAAATAATCTTCAGGAAGGAGATTTACTTTTTATTGATGAAATACACCGCTTAAACCGTCAGGTCGAGGAAGTGCTATATCCTGCAATGGAGGATTATGCGATCGACATTATGATCGGAAAGGGCGCGACTGCGCGTTCTATCCGCTTGGAGCTTCCGCGGTTTACGCTGGTCGGCGCGACGACAAGGGCGGGACTGTTGACTGCGCCGTTGCGGGACCGCTTCGGCGTGATCCACCGGCTTGAGTTTTATACAACGGAAGAGTTAAAACTCATTATCCTGCATTCGGCGAAGATCCTGAATGTGGAGATTGACGAAGAGGGAGCGCTGGAGCTTGCGCGCAGAAGCCGCGGTACGCCGCGGCTGGCAAACCGTATTTTAAAACGTGTTCGTGATTTTGCGCAGGTCCGCTATGACGGTGTGATCACGAAGGAGGTTGCCGAGACCGCATTAAATCTGCTTGAGGTGGATAAAATGGGACTCGATCATGTGGATCGCAATATTCTCCACACCATGATCGATAAATTTGCAGGAGGTCCGGTCGGACTGGATACGTTAGCGGCGGCGATCGGCGAGGATGCGGGTACGATCGAGGATGTTTATGAACCGTATCTGATTCAAAACGGTTTTCTCAACCGGACGCCGCGCGGACGCGTGGTGACGGATTTTGCGTATCATCATTTAGGGCTTGAAAATCCGCTATGATTTGATATAATAGATGTAGTATCCTGTTTGTGAAATGTACGCAATATTTTGTGGCGTGCGGATACGGCAGGATGGAAGGGGAACACAGAAGGTCGGACATGGGAAGTCCGAGAGTGAACAACAGAATCGGACACAGGATGTTTGAGAGGGAACAACAGGATTGGACATAAAATGTCCGAGAGGGGAACAATCCTGATCGGGCACGGGAAGTCCGTAAGGGGAACGAAGGAAATTGGACAACCGGTGTCCAAGAGGGGTTCGGTACGATGGCGAATAAAAATGATACGGAAGTGGTGATCGGCGGCAAGCTTTATACGTTGAGCGGGTATGAGAGCGAAGAATATTTGCAGAAGATAGCCTCCTATATCAATAATAAGATCTCGGATTATGCAAAAATCGATTCGTTCAGACGACAGCCGCTGGATACACAAAATGTATTGCTGCATTTGAACATTGCGGACGATTATTTTAAGGCCAAAAAGCAGATTTCCCTTATGGAGGAGGATCTGCAGGCAAAGGAAAAGGAGCTTTATGATTTAAAGCATGAGCTGATCGCTACGCAGATCAAGCTTGATAATTCCGAAAAAAGCTTAAAAGGCGTCCAAAGTGAACTACAGGAAAACGCCAAGCAGATCGTACGTTTGGAAACGAAGTTAAAGGATTCTAAAAAATAAAAGGAGGGGGCTGTCATAGGACAGCCCTTTTTTGACTTATGACAGGCACAGTCGGTTCAGCGTGGTCCAGCGCCGGAAACAAAAATTCGGAGGAAAACAGAATAAAACGGACGGAGCTGCTTGCGCCTGCCGGAAATTATGAGTGCTTTCTTGCGGCTATTCATGCGGGCGCGGACGCGGTTTATCTTGCCGGAAAACAGTTTGGGGCGCGTGCGGCGGCTGATAATTTCAGTGAGGACGAGCTGGTGTCGGCTATCCGTTATGCGCATTTGTTCGGGCGAAGGGTTTATATGACGGTCAACACGCTGCTAAAAGATGAGGAGCTTGACGGACTTTGTGCCTATCTTTCCCCCTATGTCGAAGCCGGTCTGGATGCAGTCATTGTGCAGGATTTCGGTGTGTTATCCGTGATAAAAAAAGAATTTCCCTATCTTGCCATTCATTGCAGTACGCAGATGACGATCACGGACGAGTGGGGCGTCAGACTGGCGAAGGAGCTTGGCGCGGTGCGCGTCGTTCCTGCAAGAGAACTGTCAATTGACGAAATACGGCGGATGAAACAAATATGTCCCGATATGGAATTGGAATGCTTTGTCCACGGCGCAATGTGTTATTGCTATTCGGGACAATGTCTGATGAGCAGCATGATCGGCGGCAGGAGCGGAAACCGGGGTGCGTGTGCGCAGCCGTGCCGCCTGCCGTATGAGGTGGAACGATCGGGAAACGTGTATGCACTAAGCTTGAAGGATTTATGTGCCGTACAGCTGATACCGGAATTGCTGGAAGCAGGAATTGATTCTTTTAAGATTGAGGGACGGATGAAAAACGCGGAATACTGTGCAGGTGTGACCGCGGTATACCGCGCCGTGATGGATCGCGTTTTTGCGGACGGAAAGGCGGCGCAGGGCGTGACACAGGACGAACTCGCTTTGCTTCGCGGGTTGTATGTCCGAAGCGAGATTAGTGACGGATATTATCATTGCCGGTCAGGCGGACATATGCTGACGCAGGGAAAACCGGGTTACCGCGGCTGTGAAGAATCCGTGCTTGCCACGCTTCGGGAACGCTGTTTGGAACAAAAGCCCGTCATTCCCGTGACGATGACACTTTCCATGGCGGTCGGACGAAAGGCGCGCCTGACGGTCTGCCGCGATGAGACGGAAGTAATTTGTGAGGGAGAGATTGTGCAGGCGGCGGCAAACAAACCGCTGACTGAAGAGGAACTGAGAAAACGGCTTCAAAAAACGGGAGGAACGCCATTTTCGGTGACGGAGCTTACCATTTCCATGACGGAGGCTGTGTTTATGCCGGTCGGGCAATTAAACGAGCTGCGCAGGGAAGCGCTCAGCCGCATGGAGGAGGCACTGCTGATTCGCTATGAAAGGGAAAGAGAAGGCGGGCGGCAGGAAAGCATGAAAGCGCCTCTTTGTGAAAAAACAGACCGGACAGCGCGCGGACAAAACGCAGCAGCAGCGCGCGGCTATCTTGCCGTTGTTGACAGCGCGGAGCAGCTTGCCGTGTGTGCCGCGCATCCGTTACTGCAGGGGATCTGTGTCCCTGTAGACGTCTATGAAGCGTACCGGCGTGAGAACGGGACAACAGCGCATTTGTCAAAGCAGAGCAAACAGACGGAGGATGCCCGGTCAAAAGCGTATTATCTCTATCTGCCCCGGATATTACGAAATAAAGATACAGAGCGGCTTACAGGGAAGATAAGAGCGCTTGCCGAAAGCGGCGCGCCGATCGACGGAATTTATGTGCATACGGCGGGAGAGTATCGTTATGCGGCGGATCTTGCCGAAACACTGGGCAAAAAGCCGCAGGAATTTTTGTTCGGTTCCCCGTTTTTATACTGTATGAATACAGAGTCCGTGCGGTTTTGGCGGGCAAGGCTGTGTGCGCTGTCCGTGCCATATGAATTATGTGAGAAGGAAGTCTATGCTCTTTTGAAGAGAGTGGGACAGGCGGGCGTTTCCGGCTTGGAGATGCCGGTTTACGGGCATATACCGACAATGGTGACGGCAAACTGTATCGTCCGGTCATTTGACCGGGCACACTGTCCGAAGCCGGAGAAACAGACATGGTTAAAGGACCGGACCGGGCAGCGGATGTATGTGAAAACGGAATGCGGCGTCTGTCTGAATACAATCTACAACAGTGTGCCGCTTTCCATGCATAAGCACATGCCGAAGCTGCAAAAGCTATATGAGGATCAAATGATTGGCGCTTTTACACTGAATTTTACGATGGAGAGCGCGGCGCGTACAAAAGAAATACTTGACTTTTATTTGCATCCGACCGCGGATGCATGGACGCCCGGAACATACACGAACGGGCATTTTCAGCGAGGTGTCGTTTAATGGTAAATCTGTATTACGATGGTTCACGATATCTGATAGCGATCCTGTTTGCGCTCTATACGCTGGAGAGCTTTCTTTCTTTGGCTAGAGACGGGAAACGCGGATATACGAGACAGTATTTTTATATATTTCTGATTCATCTGACCGGATTTTTTGTGCTGTGTCTGAAAAAAGAGGACTATTTTTATCTGATCTTTTTTGCCATACAACAGGTGGTATTCCTTTTGATGAGGAATCTATATAAAATAATCTATCCGCAGTTTCATCGGGCGCTCTTAAATCATATGTTCATGTTTTTGTGTACGGGAATGATCGTGATTGCGCGGATTTCCGTCACAAAAGCTGTCCGGCAGTTTGCGATCGCGATCGTGTCTTTGGCGCTCACGCTGATTGTGCCGATTTTAATGAAAAAAGTACGGCTGTTGAAAAAACTGACTTGGGGCTATGCGCTGTGCGGTCTGATCGCATTGGGTGTCGTGCTCCTGCTCGGAGCGGCAACAAACGGTTCTAAAATTTCTTTTTCCTTGTTTGGGTTCACGTTTCAGCCATCCGAATTTGTCAAGTTGCTATTTCTGTTTTTTCTGGCGGCGGTTTTGTGCGAAAAACCGAATTGGAAAAACATTCTTCTCTCTGCGCTTGTCAGCCTGCTCTATGTGATGATTCTTGCGGCCTCAACGGACTTGGGCAGTGCGGCGATCTTTTTTGTCATGTATGTGTTTGTACTGTATGCCGCAACCGGAAAGTTCCGCTATGTTTTCCTGTCTGCCGTCACAGGGCTTTTCGGGTGTATGGCGGCGTATAAGCTGTTTTATCATGTGAAAGTGCGGGTTGCGGTATGGCTTGATCCGTGGAAGGATGTGACGGGCAAGGGCTATCAGCTTGCGCAGTCGCTCTTTGCGATCGGCACGGGAGGCTGGTTCGGTTTCGGGCTGTGTCAGGGTGCGCCGGAAAGCATTCCCTATGTGGAGGCGGACTTTATATTTTCCGCCATTGCGGAGGAGCTGGGCGTGCTCTACGGTGTTTGTCTCATCCTGCTGTGTCTGGCATGCTTTTTTACCTTTATTCAGATTTCTCATGGCATGAAAGAGCCGTTTTACAGGCTGCTTTCGTATGGCATCGGTGTGATTTATATTTTTCAGGTATTTTTGACGATCGGCGGCGGGATTAAGCTGATTCCTCTGACGGGCGTTACGCTGCCGCTGGTCAGCTATGGCGGCAGTTCGGTCATGGTCACGATCCTCATGTTTGCCGTTGTGCAGGGTGTGGTCGTGTGGAGTGCAGATCGGGAGGAAGAAGAACTGACGGACATCGATCTGCAGGAGGAAGTACAATGGCAGGAAGGCGTGCAATTAGAGGAAGAAGTACAATGGCAGGAAGGCGTACAATTGGATGACGAAATACAGCCGCAGGCAGAGGCGCGATTGGATGGTGAAATACAGCCGCAGCCTGCGTCCGCAGATTCCGGTGAGACCGCGGAAAACATACGCTGGAAGGCGGCTGCAAAGGCAGTTTCCCTGCGGCGGCGGACGTTTTTGCCTGTGGGATTGTTTTCCGTGCTTTTTCTGGCGATGGCGGGATATCTATTATTTTTTATGACCGTACAGCGGGAGACGGTGGTGAATCATCCGTATAATATTACGCGGCAACAGGCGTTGTCGGCATTAAATGTACGCGGAACGATCAAAACGGAAAACGGCGAGGTGCTTGCGTATACAAGACCGGAGGAAGACGGGACGGAGACACGCCGTTATCCGTATGAGGCCATGTTTGCGCATGTGGTCGGGTATGCGGCGAACGGCGGCATGGGAATCGAGTCTTCCATGAACTATAATCTTGTCAGTTCTCACCAGTCGATCAGCGGGCAGATTGCCAATGATCTGAATAATGAAAAAAACAGGGGAGATACAGTGATCACGACCTTAGACGTCAGCTTACAGGAGTTGGCGTACCGTCTTTTGGGAGCGGAAAACGGTGCGATCGTGGTGATGGAGCCTTCGACGGGCAGGATTCTCGCTATGGTATCAAAGCCCGATTTTAACCCGAATGAGATTGAGGAAATCTGGGACGATCTGATTGAGGATGAGGACAGCTCCGTTTTGGTAAACCGCGCGACGCAGGGAATGTATCCGCCCGGTTCTACCTTTAAGATCTTTACTGCGTTGGAATATATCAGGGAGAATCCGACGGGAATACAGGATTATTCTTATCGGTGCGGCGGAAATTACAGCACGGAGGACGGAGACGCCATTCACTGTTACGGGCATCATGCGCATGGGACGCTCTCTTTTGAGCAGTCGTTTGCGCGGTCCTGCAATTCTTCGTTTGCAAATATCGGTATGACGCTGGACCGTCAAAAATTCGGCGAGACGCTGGAAGCACTCTATTTTAACGAAGCGCTCCCAGGTGCGCTTAGGACGAATACAAGCCGTGTGTCGATGGGGTGGGATACGGAGGACGACGCGATGCTGCAATCCGCGATCGGACAGGGAGAAACCCTCATGACGCCGCTGCATTTGTGTATGGTGACCTGTGCGATCGCAAACGGTGGGGAACTGATGTCTCCCTATGTGGTGTCCCGTGTGGAGAATTATGAAGGCGGCCTTGTGCGCAAGTATGAGCCGCAAAGCTGCGGCAGAATCCTCAGCAGTGCGGAGGCGGAGCAGCTGACGGAACTGATGATAGCGGTATGTGATTACGGTACCGGTTATCGGTTGGAAGATGAGGCGTTTGTCGTGGCAGGAAAGACCGGCTCCGCGGAATTTGATGAGTCGGCAGACGGTGCGCATGCATGGTTTACCGGCTTTGCGCCGGCGGACGATCCGAAGATTGCTGTCACCATTATTGTTGAGGAAGCGGGAGCGGGCGGAGATTATGCCGTTCCGATCGCCCAAATGCTGTTTCGGGAGTATTTGAATCGGTAAACGGAGCAATACTATTTGCATATTATGTCCGATTCATGTATACTTGTTTCAGGAAAAGCGCATGGTGCGTCCGCGTCATGACGCATCGGGCATACACACGTCGAACGGAGGAATTGCAATGATTGAAGCAACGAGCTGCGGCGGTGTGGTTATTTTTCGCGGTAAGATCCTGCTCCTCTACAAGAATTTCCGCAATAAATATGAGGGCTGGGTGTTGCCGAAGGGAACTGTGGAAAAGGGCGAAGATCATATGGAGACGGCGCTCCGGGAGGTGTTGGAGGAATCGGGAGCAAAAGCGTCCATCATGAAATATGTCGGTCAGAGTGAATACACCTTTACTGTTCCCGAAGGGATCGTTTCAAAATGCGTGCATTGGTATCTGATGATGGCGCAGAGCTATTACAGCAAGCCCCAACGCGAAGAATATTTTGTCGATTCGGGATTCTATAAGTATCACGAAGCATACCATTTGCTGAAATTTTCCAATGAGAAGCAGATTTTGGAAAAGGCGTACCAGGAATATTTGGAAATGAAAAAAACAAGCAAGTGGACATTACCACACAACTGTTAAAAAGAACTGCCGCAGGCGCAAGCAAAAAGCGAAGCGGCAGTTCTTTTTTATAAAATAGCAGTGATCTCCAGTTTGGGGAAGCTGCGCATATCGATGATCCCATTCTCCGTTTCGATGATCGGACGCGAGAGATTGTCGGGATTCACCATGCGGACAGTTGCCGGAGAATATTGTTCGTCATTGAGTGTTACAACATGTCCGACCTGATGCGCTGCAATGTGCATGAGGATTCGCTTGACGACGGTAAGATCGTACTGATAAAGCCCGCCGCGCTCAAAATTCGTGATAACCTGAAACGGATTGAGCGAATTGCGGTAGCTTCGCGCGCTTGTCATCGCATCGTAGCCGTCAACGATCGCCATATATTTGGCAAAGCGGTCAATGGCGTCTCCCATGAGCTTATTCGGATAGCCTGTTCCGTTGTCGCGCTCATGATGCATTAAGGCGGCGTTGATGATATGCTGGTCGATCGGCTGGTTCTTCAACAGGTCGTAGCCGATGGTCGTGTGGGTTTTCATCCAGTTAAATTCAAAATCAGTGAGTTTTCCGACCTTCCAGATGAGTTTGTTCGGCAGTTTCAGCTTGCCGATGTCATAAAGAAAACCGCAGAGGATCATCAGATTTGATTCGTTCTCGTCAAAATCCAGCCATGAAGCAAAGACGCCCGCGATCAGCGCGGCATTTAAGCAGTGCGCGTAAGTAACGTTATCCTCGCTTGGCAGCATGCTGTAGAGCATATCGAGCAGCAGATCGCCGTCACCGACATTGTCGTAGAGAGTGTGGTAGATGGTTAACAGAATATCTGTGTTAATGTAGATACGATCCTCCATAACATCATTGATCATCTGCTTATAGGTATTTAACTGTGTCTGATATTGTTCCGAGAAGCTCTTGAATGCGCGGCTGCATGCGATCTTCTCATAGTGTGTCGTTGTGTAATCCTCAGGTTCCATCACGGTAACGACCATGATTTGATAACGTTTGAGTTTATCGATCATGCCCTGATCGAGCTTCGTTCGCGCAGGACAGATCACACCGCTCCTCATGGAAACAGCATCCTCCGCAAGCTCCATTCCCGGTTGTAAAGCGACAGTTGCAACACTGATCATATGTAATCCCCCCTCTTTCTACTATTTACTATAAATTATTCTGCGGGATTGTGCAATGAAAACTGTTAAAACTTCTCAAGATGTGTTATGATGATTACATCATGTATTTTTTTGAGGAATATGCCTATGTGGTTTCATCATCCGCTCATGGTATCAGAGAGCCTGAAAAAAAAAGAAAAGAAAATATGCCGTAAGCTGCGGTTCGGTATCGGCATGACGAATGTCTATGTGATCGTTTTAGGCAGCGGCACAAATCTGTTTGACATTTATCATTGTGCGTTTTTTAAGTTCCGTTTTCTTCGCAGGAGAAGTCTGTGCATTGTCGGGCTTGCGGACAGTCATGAGGCGGCGGTCACGATGCTTACGGAATTTATGGCAGATATTTATCAAAAAACTGGCAATACTGATTTTAAGTCCTGCTTTATGCAGCCGGACAAGCCGTGCTGAGGAGGACGCGATGCTGATCACACTGTTTATCCTGTTAGTATTACGGAATATGCTTGGGATTCTGAGGTTATTATGATACATATCCTGTTACTTTTGCTAAAAATCATAGGGATCACGCTGTTATCGCTGCTCGGACTGATTTTGCTGATCATTTTGGTCGTGCTGTTCGTTCCCATCCGCTATTCTCTGAATGTGGAAGCGGATCAGCGCGTGGAAGCGCGCGCATGCGTATCGTGGCTGCTGCATCTGCTTCATGCGAAGGCGGTCTACGACGGAACGTTCGGCATTGTCGTACGGGTATTCGGCATTCCGGTCAAGCGCATTCCGGCGCCGGAGGAGAAAAAGCCCAAAAAGAGCAAAGAGAAACAAAAAGAGACAAAACGGGCGCGTGGAAAAAAGGCGGAGCAAACGCAGGATAGGGAAGAAGCCGAAGCAGAAAGCGGTATGGAAACAGCGACGGGAGAAACGGAAGACGCGAATCAAACGGAAAGCGAAACGAAAACTGCGGCGGGAGAAGTCGCATGCTCCGGGTCGGACGAAGCAGCAGTTTTGTCGGAAGCGGTTGCATCAGGAGAAGATAAGCGGACGGAAGCGGACAGAGCCGCGGATACGAACGGGGAAGACGCGGAATCAGAGGGCGGAAAAAAAGAAAAAATGTCCTTATTTCAAAAGCTTGCACAGTTTGTTCGGGCGGTGCGCGCTTTCTTTTCCAAGATTTTGTACACAATTCAGAATATCTGTGGTAAGATAGAAAAAGTGAAAGAACTGATCGGCTATTATACCGAAGTGCTGAAAAGTGAGGAAGGTCAGCGTACTTTCGCGTTAGCGAAGCGGGAGCTTGGCAGATTATTGAAGCATATCGCGCCGACGAAGCTGAGAGGAAGCCTTACGATCGGTATGGGCGATCCGGCAGCCACGGGACAGATCATTGCGATCGTGAGTATGTTCTATCCCATCTATGGAAATAATGTGAGCATCACAGCGGATTTTGATGAAAAGTGTATGCGCGGCAGCCTGTACCTGAAAGGGCGGATCCGCATCATCACATTGATCCGCATTGCATGGCGCGTTTATTTTAATAAGGATGTAAAAACATTTCTGCATATGCTAAAAAGGGAGGAAAATGAAGCATGACGGAGAATAATTTTGCACAGGTGATGGAGTCCCTCTTTAAGGGGATGGATGCGTTTTTATCTGCGAAAACCGTGATCGGGGAGGCGACGAAGATCGGTGATATTATCATTCTGCCGCTCGTGGATGTTTCGTTTGGCGTTGGCGCGGGCGCTTCGGCGGGCGAGAAGAAAAACGGCGGTGGCGGCGCAATGACGGGAAAAATGTCTCCGAGTGCGGTGCTTGTCATCAAACCGGACGGTTCGACCAAGTTAGTCAATGTTAAGAATCAGGATACGATGACGAAGATTCTTGACATGATCCCTGATCTGGTTGATAAGGTCACAAAAAAGAAGCAGGGAGCGGATGAGCTCAGCGATGACGACGCGATTGACGCGGCGTTCCCTGATAAATAAAAAAGAATGCAAAAAATGCGTTGCATTTTTTGCATTCTTTCGAAGAATTCGCCTACGGCGAAATTCTTTCGGAGGCAGTTCCTATAGGGAATTGTCATGCACAAAAACAGGGCAGGTTGCATAATATCATAGTATGAAGAAGCTAATCGGCTTTGTCTTGATCTGGATTTCCGTCGGGATGATATTTATGATGTTTCTGCCGAGCCTGTTTTGGGGAATATTATTCAGTGCCTTGTTGTTTTTTATTGGGTATCGGTTATTTTCGTGTGATTGCTGATGGATAGAAATTGGGACAAACAAAACAAACAAAATTTCATAGATACGGAGCGGATGAAGCTGGATCTGGAGCGGCGGATGTTAAAAGAACAGAGCGCGCTGTTTGATCAAAAGCTCGAAATCCTAAAAGAGGCTTATATTCAGCTTGATAAGGACAAGCGGAAGGTTGAGTGGGAAAAGCTGAAGCTAAAGGCGGAGCAGGAGCATCAGGAGCGGTCGTATGGAAGGTATGACGATACGGGCATGCGGCAGGAGACGGATGCTTCCGTGTTCTTTAAGGGCGTGACAAATCAGCTTGCCTTAAAAAAGCGTTATCGCGACCTGATCAAGATTTTCCATACGGACAACCTCTATGGAGATAAGGAAACGCTTCAGGCGATCAACAGGGAATATGATCGTCTGCAAAAGCGCTATGACGCACCGTGGCGGCAAAACTCGGGATAAAAAAGAACGCTGCGCGTTCTTTCGAAGAATCCGAAAACGGATTCTTCCGGAATCTAAGAAATTACCTATATTTACATTTTTTCCAAAAAATGAAATTTTCCTATTGAAATATAGAATGGTTTCTGTTATGATACCATTGTTGTGATTTTTTAGAAATACATCGTGTGGGAGGTGTTAAGATGGCTAAATGTGACGTTTGTGGTAAGGGTGTTCATTTCGGAAATGCAGTCAGCCATTCTCATAGAAGATCGAACCATATCTGGAATTCTAATGTGAAGAGCGTAAGATGCAAAGTAAACGGCGCATCGAAGAAACTGCATGTTTGCACGAGATGTCTGAAATCCGGTGCAGTAGAAAGAGCATAATAGCAGGCAGGAAAGAGTTTCGCTTTGCGAGACTCTTTTTTTTCGTAAAATAATTTTACTTTTCTTTATTCATGTGTATAATATACATAGATGCAGGTTGAACAGGAATGGAGGGTTACTATGAAGGGTACGATGAACACACATCTTGGCAACATTGTGATCGACGCGGAAGTCATTGCCCAATATGCGGGCAGCGTTGCTGTTGAGTGCTTCGGTATCGTCGGCATGGCGTCCGTCAATGTGAAGGACGGGCTTGTGAAGCTGCTTCGCAGAGAGACGATCACACACGGTATTCAGGTTACGGTCAACCATAATAAGCTTTATCTTGATTTTCATGTAGTCGTTGCGTACGGCGTCAGCATACTTGCCGTATCCGACAATCTGATCGATAATGTAAAATACAAACTGGAACAATTTACCGGACTGGAGGTTGAGGAGATCAACATCTTTGTCGAGGGTGTCCGTGTGATTGATTAAGGAGGATAGAGTCGTGGCTTCAAATTCTGTGGATGCTAAGATGTTGACAAAGATGTTCTTAGCCGGAGCTAAAAATCTGGAAAGTAAAAAAGAATGGATCAATGAGCTGAACGTATTTCCCGTACCGGACGGAGATACCGGAACCAACATGACGTTGACGATCATGTCTGCGGCAAAGGAGGTAACTACGCTCGGAGACAGTACAGATATGAAGGCGATCTGCAAGGCAATTTCCTCGGGTTCCCTGCGCGGTGCGAGAGGAAACTCCGGCGTGATTTTATCCCAGCTGCTCCGCGGCTTTACAAAGGTTGCGGCTGATTTTGACGAGCTTACCATCCCTGTACTTGTAGAGGCGATGGATAAGGCTGTGGAAACGGCATATAAGGCTGTTATGAAGCCAAAGGAGGGAACGATCCTCACAGTTGCAAAGGGAATTGCCGTGAGAGCGGGAGAGCTCTGTGACGAGGGTGTGACGGATCTTGGGACGTTTATCGAGGAGTGCATTACATACGGTAATGATGTCCTCGCACGTACACCTGAAATGCTGCCGGTATTAAAGCAGGCCGGCGTGGTTGACTCCGGCGGTCAAGGATTAATGCAGGTCATGGCGGGGATTTACGACGCTTATTGCGGAAAAGAACTGGATCTGACGATTCAGGATGCGCCGGTACGGGGCGCTTCTGCAGGAGGCGGGACGCTTTCTCCGAATCTTCAGGTGCAGGCGGATATGGAGATCAAGTATGGCTACTGCACGGAATTTATAATTCTTTTAAGCAAGACTTTCAATATCAAACATGAGATTGACTTTAAGGAATTCTTAGAGTCCATCGGTGATTCTATTGTACTTGTGGCGGATGATGAAGTCGTTAAAGTGCATGTGCATACGAACGATCCGGGTCTTGCCATTCAGCGCGCATTAAAATATGGTCAGCTCTCCAATATGAAGATCGACAATATGCGCATGGAGCATCAGGAAAAGCTCTTTAAGATGAGTGAAAAAGGGCAAATGCAGGAAATCCCGCAGGAGCAGCCCGAGGAGCAAGCCGCTGCAGAGCCGCCGAAAGAGGTGGGATTTATCGCTGTTGCCGCAGGCGACGGCATGGCGGAAATCTTCCAGGGACTGGGCGTTGATTTCGTGATCTCGGGTGGGCAGACGATGAATCCCAGCACGGAAGATATGCTGGATGCGATCGCAAAAGTAAACGCGGAGAATATTTTTATTCTTCCGAATAATAAAAATATCATTATGGCGGCCAATCAGGCAGCGGACTTAACAGAGGACAAAAAGATTTTTGTTGTTCCGACAAAGACGATCCCGCAGGGAATCACCTCTGTCATCAATTATACGGCGGATGTATCGCCTGAGGAAAACTTAGAAGTCATGAAACAGGAGATCGAGACGGTCAAGACCGGAGAAGTGACCTATGCGATCCGTGATACCTCCTTAGACGGAAAAGAGATCCATAAGGATGACTTTATGGGAATCGGCGACAATGGTCTATTGGCCGTGTCTAAGGATCTGTTCCAAACGGCATGTGAGATGATCGATGCCATGATGGATGATGATGTGGAGCTGATCAGCATTTATTACGGCGCAGACGTTCCGGAAGAAGACGCGGAAGCGCTTTGCACAGCGGTCGAGGAACACTATTCCTCCTGCGATGTGGAGCTTCAGTACGGTGGTCAGCCTGTGTATTACTATATCATATCCGCGGAATAAAAAAGAATGGCGCAAAGCGCCATTCTTTCGAAGAATTCGCCTTTGGCGAATTCTTCTGGGACTGAGAAATTCCCTAATGTATCAGGATACGGAATGGGGCTGTTGGGGACAGCCCCATTTTTGAAATAAGCAAGGGGAACGGACATATGATTAGTTTGACGAGCCCTGTGACCGAGATAAAGGGGATTGGGCAAAAATATGCGCAATTGCTTGAAAAACTGAACATAGAAACTGTTTATGATATGCTTACCTATTATCCGATGCGCTATGAGGCATATCCGCAGATTTTATCCATTCAGGATGCGGCCGTCGATGAAAAACAGGCGGTCAGCGGAATCGTAACGGGTTCCGTCAGTATGCGCAGGGTGCGAAGCCTTTCGATTCTTACGTTCTCAATAAGCGATGAGACAGGCGTGATGCCGATGACGGTCTTTAACATGCCTTATCTGCGCAATTCTGTTTCTGCCGGAAAACGTTTTGTATGCTACGGCAGGGTCGTCAGCAAAGGAAATAAAAAAACGATGGAGCAGCCGACGCTGTTCAAACCGGAGGATTATCTTTCCCTTGCAGGAACGCTTCAGCCGCGTTATCATACTGTAAAGGGAATCACGACCAAAACGATTCTTGGCGGCATCAGGAAGGCCCTGAATGCCGTTTCTGACCTTTCGGACGCCATGCCCTATGAGATCCGTAAACGCTATGACCTGATGGAATATCGTGCGGCGCTGGAGCGGATTCATTTTCCGTCCACACCTGATTTGTATGTGGAGGCAAGACGGCGGCTTGTCTTTCAGGAATTTTTGTATTTTCTTGTGCAGATGAAAGCTGAAAAAACAACAGACAGGCAGATTCCGAACGCATATCTGCTTTTGGAAGTGGCGCAGACGAAGCGGCTCATAGAAAGTCTTCCGTACCGATTGACTGACGCGCAGCTGCGGGTATGGGGACAGATTGAAGCGGATTTACAGGCGGACGTGATCATGAACCGTCTTGTTCAGGGAGACGTTGGAAGCGGAAAGACGATCATTGCCGTGCTTGCTCTTTTAATGACCGTGGCAAACGGATTGCAGGGCGCGATGATGGCACCGACAGAGGTGCTTGCAAGGCAGCACTATGCGGCAGTGAAGGAGATGACGAAACGGTATGAACTGCCGTTTGTTCCTGTTCTCTTAACCGGATCTCTGACTGCAAAAGAAAAGCGGGAGGCATACGCCGCAATGGAGAATGGGACAGCGAACGTCATCATCGGAACCCATGCGCTGATACAGGAAAAAGCGCGGTATCACAGTCTCGCACTGGTCATCACGGATGAACAGCATCGTTTTGGCGTGCGTCAGCGGGAGGCGCTTGCGGAAAAAGGGGCGATGCCCCATATTCTGGTGATGAGCGCGACACCGATTCCCCGGACACTCGCCATGATCCTGTTTGGGGATTTAAGTATTTCTACGATCGACGAATATCCCAAAAACCGGATTCCGATCAAAAATTGTGTGCTGCATAAGGACAAGCGGGAGAGTGCGTATCATTTTATTTTAAAGCAGCTGAACGAGGGACGGCAGGCCTATGTCATCTGTCCGATGGTGGAGGAGGGCTTTTCTGAGGAGCTGGAAAATGTCGTTGCCTACACAGATAAGCTGCGCGAGGCATTTCCGGAAAATATTCGTATTTCTTTTTTACACGGTAAAATGAAAAATGCAGAGAAGAACCGTATCATGGATGCGTTTGCGGCACATGACATTGATATTCTGGTTTCCACCACGGTCGTGGAGGTCGGGATTGACGTGCCGAATGCCACCGTCATACTGATCGAGAATGCGGAGCGCTTCGGGCTTGCCGGTCTGCATCAGCTTCGCGGGCGCGTCGGGCGCGGCAGCCATCAGTCCTATTGTATTTTTATGACGGACAGCAGCGCGAAGGAGACGGAGGAACGGTTTGATATTCTCGTGCATTCCAACGATGGATTTCATATCGCAAACGAGGACATGCGTCTGCGCGGTCCGGGCGACCTGTTCGGCATCCGTCAGAGCGGTATTTTATCCTTCCGGCTCGGAGACATTTATCAGGACAGCATGCTCCTGAAACAGGCAGCGGAGTGCGCGGATACGGTTCTTGCCAAAGAAGAACTGCTGACGCCGATCATGAGGGATATTCAGGCGCATGACGCAAACAGACCGGATTATAGAACGATTTAAGCTATCAGGGGGATTTTTATGGAACAACAAGCAAAGAAGTTTGGTTTTTTCAGACAGATCGCGACCGCAGTCGCACAGCCAAAAAAATATGAGCGCTTTCTGCATCTGTCCACAGGACGAGTCATTGCGTTTGTATTGATCTTTTCACTCATCACAACATTTGTGAGCTATTATCTGCCGTTTATCATTTCGCAGATATTCGGTGTGAGCTATGCGGACATCATTGACGAATACGTTCCGGAATTTACGCTGAAGGATGATGTTTTAACGCTGTCCGAGCCGGTTGAATATGACGATGGATATACGCTTGTGATCGCAAACAGCAATATTGAGGAATTTACCGGAGAGCAGCTTGCCGAGTATACGGATGCGTATGAAAGCGTGTATCTGTTTTCAAAAACAAACATGATTTTTTATGCATCGGGGCAGGAGACGACATATCGATATGCGGATCTGACGGTCAAGGAGCTTGACAGAGAGGGCCTGCGCGGTTTTATTCCAAGCATCTATCTGATGATGGTCGTGTCCGGTCTGATGAATTTTGTTTTATGCTTATTTTGGTACTTTTTAGGTGCATTGCTGCTCATGCTGCTCGGCTGGTCGATGAAAGGCTTTTGGAACATGCGGTTTAGCTTCATGGATCTCTTTAAGCTGAGCGTATTCTCCAAAGTTCTTTACGAGCTGATTGTGGCTGTCCTGCGAATGTTTCGGTTGGAGCTTCCGATGAGTCTCTTTATCGGTCTGGCGATTGGGTTTATCTATCTGAGTATGGCGGTAAAGCAGCTTCGAGCGGACGGCTATGAAAGCGGTTCCGCGTCGTCTGACAGTACTATATTCAGCCGCTCCGCCGCGCCGTCCTCCAAAGGGATCTACAGCAGGGCGAGCATGCGTACGACGGGATATGAGAAAAAAGAGGAGGCGGATCATACAGAAGATGCGGATGAATGAAGCGGATGTTTCCATTTAGGGAACATGGGGCGAGTGTTACAATGAAACTGTGACGAGGATTTTTTTTAAGGAATGAGGAGGGAAAAGAATGACAGAGGAACAGTATAAAAGGGCGAACGGTACCGTATTTCCGGTAGTTGTGATCATACTTGGCTATATTGCGGTTTCTATGCTGTTGTTTACAATGTCTAATGCAGCAACCTGGAGAACTTGGGTACAATTTTTATCGGCGCTGGGCGGTTTGATCGTTTCCATCGTCTTTTATATCATAGCAAAAAAAACAAAGACATGCGGCGTCATTATGATGGTTAGCGTGGCATTCGTCTATGCGGTCGTCGGATTATGCGGAACGACGGCAAGTACATGGTCTTATTCCATTCCTGTTATATTTGCTTCCATCGTCTATTTGAATCTAAGGCTTGTGATCGGCGGAAATGCGGTTACGATCGCAGTAACAGTAGCCCGGCTTGTTTTGGCTGTGGTAAATAATGAGAATGATAAATTGGAAGTTTTTGTGGTTGCCTTGATCATTTTGGTGCTTGCAGCGTTTTCCTCAATCCGTGTGATCATGCTTCTTATTAAATTTAACGAAGAAAACATGGTCAGCATTAGAGAGAGCGCAAAAAAGCAGGATGAGAGCAATAAGAAAATGATTCTTGTTGCAGAGAACATTTCCAACCATTTTGAAGGTGCTATGAAGATGCTGGAACAACTGAAAGACAGCATTGAAACCAGCAATATGGCAATGAGCAATATAGTGGACAGCACGGAAAGTACGGCGGAGGCAATTCAAAATCAGGCGGCTATGTGCGCGGATATTCAGGAAAATATGGATCAGGCGGAATCGGGCACAAAGAGGATGATGGAAGTATCGCATAGTACCAATGAAACAGTAGTAGAGGGTTCAGAGGTCGTCGATGAGCTGAAAAAGCAGGCACAGAATGTAGAAAAAGCGAGCAAGAATACTGTAGATGTGATTGAAAGACTGACTGTTAGAGTAAGTGAGGTGCAGAATTTTGTAGGCGCGATATTGGATATTTCCAGTCAAACCAATCTCCTTGCGTTAAATGCTTCTATTGAGGCGGCGCGTGCCGGTGAAGCCGGAAAGGGCTTTGCGGTCGTTGCAGACGAGATCAGGCAGTTATCGGAGCAGACCAAAGACGCATCCAATAATATAACAAAGATTATCGGCGAATTGAATGAAGATACCAAACATGCAAATGAAATGATCGGAAACTCTGCGGCTTCCGTTATGAAACAGAATGAGCTGATCGAAAATACAAGGGCCAAATTTGAAAAAGTGAAGGAAGAGGTTACGGAGCTTACAGAAAATATTGAAAATACAGAGAGGATCATTGCCGGGATTTTGGAAGCAACCGCTACGATTTCGGATAACATTTCTCAGCTTTCAGCGACAAGCGAGGAGGTTGCGGCTTCCTCGATGGAAGGCTTGAGCACCTTTGAAGTAACAGTCAGCAACATGAAGAGCACCAAAGAGATTCTGGAAAGTATCTTTGCGCTGGCGCAGGATCTGAAACAATCTACAATGTATCAGTAAGGGGCAAAAGCCTTAGAAAAGGCGTCTGGACTTAGGTTGCAAAAGTATGAGCAAGCTGGAACAATGGAAGAGAGCGCCACGGATGAAATAATGGAAGAGCAGTCAGAGTACGTTCTATGGAATCGATGAATTTTGGGATTGCCAAGTATTGAAAAAAGGGATCGTGTTGACACACGATCCCTTTTTTCAATATGGCAATTTATGTATCTTACTTCCTGTTCAACTCAAACTGACCAACAAGCTCATCCAGCATCGTAGCCTGAGCGGATAACTCCTGACTCGTTGCGGATGCTTCCTGAGCGGTTGCCGCATTGCTCTCTACAACGCCGGAAATCTGATTGATGCCTATTTCCGCCTGACGCATTGCATTGGCCTGTTCCTCCATCATGACCTTCAGATCCTTCGTGAACTCAGCAATCTGCTTGATACCGTTCATGACGGACTCAAGCGAAGCTGCTGCATTATCTGCAACGCTGTTTCCGACAGAAACCTCTCGGATGGAAGCTTCGATCAGCTCTCTGCTGTTAACCGCCGCCTTCGCACTTTGATCAGCCAGTTCTCTGATCTGTGCAGCAACAACCGCAAAGCCGCGTCCGGCTTCTCCTGCACGCGCCGCCTCTATGGAAGCGTTTAAGGAGAGAAGATTGGTCTGTTCTGCGATGGATTCAATCTCGGAGATAATATCTCCGATCTTGGTGGAAGCGTCATTGATACGCTCCATGGCAGCCAGCATCGTACTCATTTCCTGACGGCTCTTATCTGCCTCATTCGCATATTCATGTGCCTTATTGTAGGTATCGTCTGCGCTGTGTGCACCTTTTTCCATCGACTCGGTGATGTTCGAAATAGATGCATGTAATTCCGATACGGCATGCGCCTGATCCGTAGCACCCTCCGCAAGACTTTGTGATGCGGTTGCCAGTTCGTCGGAACCGGCGGACACCTGATTGGAAGCCTCGCCGATGGATAATAGCGTCTCTGTCATCTGATCTCTCAAGCCGCGCATGGATTCATATAATTTCTGGAAGCCGCCGGTATAGCGTTCGGAGACTTTCGATTTGACGGTATAATTGCCGGCAGCCATTTCACCAAGAACCTCTTCGATATCAAAAATGATCGCTTCGAGGTTATCGGCCATATCCTTTGCGTCAGAACCCATAGTCTCTATTTCGTCGCCGGTTGTAATCGTAGGAAAGGGCGTAGCGAGATCTCCGGAAGCAAATGTTTTAAGACGCTCTCCCAGTCCGATTAAAGGCGTTGCAACATCCTGTGCGAGCTTTTTCCCGATTCGAGTAGCTAAATACATTGCGATCGCAGTAGCACCGATGATTGCAGCTGCAAGAATATAGCTGATGATCATAAGCGTGGCGGAGACACTGTCTCCCTTTTTCTCCTTTGTGTCCATAAGAGACCCCAGCTTCTCATAAATGCTGGTAAACTTGCTCATCAGCTCAGTGCGCGCAAGATTCTGCGCTTGCAGAGAAAGTTCACTGTCCGGTGTGGCACCCAGTTCAATGATCTCATCAGCCAGTTTCCAAAAATCCGACAGTTCGCTTTGGATTGCATTATATGTCGTCCGGGCATTTTTTAAAACGATGGAAGCGTCTACATCGGCAAAAGCCTGCTCAAATGATGTTTTACACTCATGATACGTCTCCACTGCGTTCTGGATCACGTTCTCATCAGAAAATCCGATGGCTGCCCGGAGCGATGATCTGGCTTCAGAAAATTCAAACATAGCCCTTCCGATATCGCCCTGCGCGAAACCGTAAGTTTCCATCGATTTAGAATACTGCGTGGTGATAATGATCATAGCGATCGTGCCTATGACTGCCGCTGCAGCGATAATAAGCGACACTTTAAGAATGGCGTTTGTCAGTTTCTTTTCAATACCGTGATTCTTGTTCATTAGAAAACCCTCCACATGTTGTAGCCTTCTTTGTAATGATAGTTGACTCCACTGATATGTATCACAAATAATACCGATTTACTTGTAAATTATACCTTTTTTGCCCTAAAAGTCAAGGATATTCAAATAATTTATTAAGAAAGTAGAAACAAAATATCTATTGAAGTTTCATTTTTTATCATTATTGACATAACAAAGCAATGCATTATAATAGGAAAGGAAAGCTTTCGATCAGAATTAGAACAAGGACAGCGGAACCAATTTTATTTATATAACGGATCAAAAGAGGAGTGGTTTGTTATGAAAAAAGGAAAGCATCTGAGTAAACTGATTTTTGTGGTCCTGCTTTTGGCAGCGATCATGATCGTATTCCAATGGTATACGGCGCAGAACAGAAAACGGATGGAAGAACGGAATAGAGACTACGCATCAGATTCGGCCAGGCAGACAGCGGTTAAGATTGATGAGGAATTGGATAATGCGAGGAATCTGATCTATACATACAGCTACTTTTTGGGAGAAGGTTTGACCGAACCGGAAGTTACTACGGAGATGTTAAAGGAAATAGCGGATCATTCGACATTTGATGCGTTGCTGTTTACGGATATGCAGGGAGTGGATTATATCTCTGACGGACGCACCGCCGACGCCTCCGGAAGGGATTACTATGTACGAGGGATGCTGGGCGATAATGGGATAACCGTTGTGTTTGATCCCGCCTTTTTTGATGAGACAATGCTTTGTTTCTATACGCCTGTCCGATATGACGGAGAGATCATCGGTGTGCTCAGAGGCGTTTATCTGGCGGAGGAATACTTAAAGGATATGCTTGCCACGACCTATTTCGGAGAAGCGGCGTCGGTGCATCTTTGTATGCCGGACGGACAGATCCTCGCCTGCTCCGATGCGAAGGGGCATCTGGGATATATGATCGATCTGCTCTTGGAAAATAATATGATCGATCCCGATACCGCAGAGCTGACAAGAGCCGTGTTCGAGAGCGGCGGGGAAGGCGCTTTCATTTGCGCACCGGGCAGCAAAACGGATAATATCTGTGTAAAAAAGCTGTCGAACAATGGATTTGTTCTGGTGCAGACCTTTCCGAAGAGCGTGACTGAGCGTATGGTCAAAGCTGAGAATTTTGTGGGATTACGCCTGGAATCCATGCTGATCGGATTATTCGTGCTCTATATCGTTACGGTGATCGTCAGCAACAGACGGGAACAGAAGCGGCTGGAGCAGGAAAACCGTGAGATGGGCTATATCATCAGCGGCGTAAATACGCTGTTTTCCCGATTCGCCATGGTCGATCTGGAAGAAAATACCTATCAATATCTGGCGGGTACAGGACCGGAGGACAGCAGACTTCCTTTAAACGGCGATTATGAGAGTTTAAGGAAGTATCTTTGCCGGCTTCTGATAGATGAAAGAGCGAGAGAAGAATTTGCCGAATTCCTTGACAAGCAGGTACTCATAGAGGCCATGAACAAGCATGATGAACTTCGTGTGGAAGGTCACATCAGGCATGACGGCAAGGAGGAGTGGGAGCATTTTAACGTGATCTGTCTGGAAAGAAAGAATGGCATGGCAAGTAAGGTACTGTTCATTCGTCAGGTCATTACAGAGGTAAAAGAAAAAGAACTGCGTATTCAGGCGGAAATGGCGCTTGCAGATCGGAAGGAGCGGCAGTACCGGATCGCGATCACTTCGAATGCTTTCTGCACATTTGAGTTCAATTTAACGCAGGATCTGATCGGGGAAGACATCGTATGCGAGATAGACGGGAAAAAGTCCTCTCTGCTTGAAAATGCGGGACTTCGGGCTCCGTGTAAAGCATCCGAATGCTTTGCGCGTTGGAAATTTTATGTTTTAGAGGAATCCATAGAGGAGTATGCAAAAGTTGCAAACATCGATTATCTGAAGAAATGCTATGAACAGGGCGACGCAGAGGTCAATATGGATTTCTGGAGCAGGGCTTCTGCCGACAGGCAGATGTGTGTCAGACAGACATTCATTATGACGCCGGATTACGACACGGGTGACGTTATGGTCATGGTCGTGTCCAAGGAGATCACGGAACAGGTTCAGAAACAGCGGGAGCAGACACAGGCGCTGCAGGATGCTCTTATGCAGGCGCAGCATGCCAATGCGGCAAAAACGACGTTCCTGTCCAATATGTCCCATGATATTCGTACGCCGATGAATGCGATCATCGGATTTGCAACGATCGCGTTCAGCCATATTGAAAATAAGGAACAGGTAAGAGACTGCCTGCAAAAAGTTCTCTCATCCAGCAATCATCTGCTCAGCCTGATCAACGATATTCTTGACATGAGCAGGATTGAGAGCGGAAAGGTGCAGATCAAGGAACAGGAGTGCAATATTTCCGAGCTGATGCATAACTTGGTCAATATCATCCAGCCGCAGGTAAAAGCAAAGCAGTTGGAGCTTTTCATTGATACCTTTGAGGTCGTGAATGAGGATGTGATCGCGGATCCTTTGAAGCTGAATCAGGTATTTATCAACCTGCTGAGTAACGCTGTCAAATATACGCCGGCACAGGGAAGCATTTCGTTTCGAATTATTCAAAAAACAACGTTCCGTCACGGATACGGCGATTATGTTTTTATCATCAAAGATAACGGTATTGGAATGTCTGCGGATTTCATTGAACATATATTTGAACCGTTTGAGAGAGAATCGACGACAACCCGCAGCGGAATCGAGGGTACGGGACTCGGTATGGCGATCACGAAAAATATCGTGGAAATGATGAACGGTACGATTTCCGTAGAGAGCGAAGTCGGCAGAGGAAGTACTTTTACGGTAGAGGTCAGCCTGAAATTGCAGGATGTGGAGAAAAATGCGGAACAGCTCAAGCAGCTTCATGGTCTGCGGGCGCTTGTGGTGGACGACGACTTTAATGTCTGCGACAGCGTAAGCAAAATGTTGAATCAGATCGGACTGCGCTCCGAGTGGACGACATCTGGCAGGGAAGCGGCATACCGCGCAAAGGCAGCTTTTGAAAGCGGCGATTCCTACCATACCTATATCATTGACTGGCAGATGCCGGAAATGAGCGGCATAGAAACGGCAAGAAGGATCCGCCGTGCGGTAGGAAATGAGGCGCCGATCATTATTCTGACCGCGTATGACTGGACGGATATAGAGGAGGATGCAAAGGCTGCCGGTGTTACCGCTTTCTGTGCAAAGCCGCTCTTTATGTCAGACTTAAAATCCGCATTGCTCACGGCAAATAATTTGAACGATAAGGAGGAGCAGGCGGACATATGGACGCTGGAGGATTTCCACGAAAAACGGGTATTGCTCGTAGAGGATATTGAGCTAAACCGTGAGATCGCGGAAGTCATACTGACGGAGGCGGGCTTTATCGTGGAGTCAGCGCCGGACGGAACCGATGCGGTAGAAATGGTGCGCAGGTCGGAAGAAAACTATTATGATGTGATATTGATGGATGTACAGATGCCTGTTATGAACGGTTACGAGGCAACCAGAGCCATCCGAAATATGCAGAGAAACGATGTCGCTGAGCTGCCGATCATTGCCATGACGGCCAATGCACTGGAGGAAGATAAGGAGGCTGCGATCAAAAACGGCATGAACGCGCATATTGCAAAGCCGTTAGATATGAAGATATTCATGGAAGTGCTTCGCCAATATCTTCATTAAACTGTGATATCATATTTTAAATAAGGTCTTTTTGTGTCATCTTATAGGCTGTCGGTGACATTTCGGTTACCGGCAGAGAAACGCACACCGATATAAGAACTGTAAGGCAGTGCTGTATTGCTATGGAGGGCGGCAAAATTCCACGGATGGAAACTCCCGGGATTTTGCCGCTTTTTGCTAGGCAGGTGCCAATTTTTTACAGGAGGAGACACAGATGAGAATCACAACGCAAATGCTAAACGAATCAGCCAGAAAAGCGGGCATACCGCTTCACACAACCAGTATGTTAAGCTATGTGCAGAATAAGGGTAAGACAGATTCCCTGCCCTATGGTCTGAGCGCGGAAAATGAAACAGAGTCGCTCCGCAAGACAGAAGCTTATGAGAAGCAGGAAGATGCGGCGAAGCGTTTGGAGGAGACCGCAAAAGAGCTTGCCGCGCAGGGGAAGGACAGCGTATACGGACAGACGGAAAACAAAGAGGAGCTTGCCGAAAAGGTTATGGTACTCGTAAAGCAGTATAATGAGGTGCTGTCAGGCTTTCAGGGAAGTACCGGTCTGCTTGATACCTTTTACCGGCAGAACCTGAAGTCTCTTGTGACGGAGCATAAAGAAATATTGCAGAAATTAGGCGTTACGGCGGATAAAAACGGACAGCTTTCGGTAAACGAGCGCACCTTACATGACGCGGACAGGGAGACTCTGGAAAAAGCACTTTCGGGAGAAGACGGATTTGCGGATTCCTTATCGTTCCTTGCTTCTAAGATCGCGGACTATGCCGCATCCAATCAACAGAGCACGCAAAGCATCTATCAGTCGAACGGCAGCGCAGCGGAGGCCGCTATGCGTTATACAAACAGATATGATGCGTGGGGCTAGGCATCGGATAAGGGCAGAATACGGACTTAAAGTGAGGAAAGGACATGAGGGTAGCTGTTTGCGATAACAGTCAGGAGGACAGAACAAAGATCAAGGGATTGATTGAGGAATACGGAAGAAAAAACGGACAGACGATGGAAATCAGGGAATACGCATCGGGAAAAGCGCTCTGGGAGGCGTCGGCATGGCTTAGCGCGTGCAGCATTGTTTTTTTAAATATGAATGCGAAGGAGGGCGGCTTGCTGAAAACGGCGAAACGCCTCAAGGAATCTTATCCTAGTCTGTGCGTCATTTTGGTGAGCGCCCGTATGAGCGACGCGCTTGACGGATACCGCGTGAAAGCAGAACGCTTTTTGATCAAAGAGGATATTGAGACGACGCTGCCGGAATGTTTGGGCGAGGTGCTGAAAGAACTGGCGCAAAAAAAGGAGAAGCTTTCTTTTTCTTTTGTGGAAGGAGAACGGCTCTTGGATGTTTCCGATATTTTTTATGTTGAGACGGACCGGCATAAAAATATTTTTTATACGGCGCGCGCCTCTTATCGGATTTATAAAAAATTGGATGAGATCGAACAACAGCTTGCGCCGTATGATTTCGTGCGCGTGCATCGGAGTTTTCTTGTAAATATGAAATATATACGGAAAATCAGCAGTTATGTGCTGTATCTTGCGGAGGGGACGGGCAAAACGGAGCATACCGTAGAGATTTCCGTCCCGAAATCCCGCTATGCCTATGTGAAGCGGGAGTATGCGGCATATCAGGAGAGACATTGATATACGGAAAGGTATGCTGACTGCAATGCGCATGAAGGACAGCTGGGCCGGACAGCGGAAAGGCATGGTGAATGGAGTGAATGAGATTCATGTAAATTATATGACAAGAACCTTTGGCAGGTTTTTGAACAATGAGTATGCCGTGAGGCGGCCGGGAACAAGCATGGCGGATGCGATCATGGAGGCAAACAGACGCGCAGAAGGAACGGAATCCGGTAATGCGCAGGAATCTGCCGGAGTGAAAAACGGGATATCGCCGCTTGACCGTTCCATCATCGAGGCGATGACAATGGAGGAATATAAGGAATATTTCAGAGAACGGATTCTGGCACTCCCGACGCATGCCTCCCACATGCAGGATACGATCACGATTTTTATTTCGGACGAAGGCTTTGCGGCAATGAAGCGCGATGCGGATTATGAGGAATGGGTGATAAATGATCTGCGCGCCAGATGGGCGTGGGAAAATCCGTGGGCGCGTTATTTGGGAGGCGCTTATTCGATCATTCATTACGGCGCGGCAAAGGAAGAATGCCGGGCTGAAGCGTGGAACGCAGGTTTTCGGCACGGAGACGGAAGAAACCTGTTCGAAAGCATGTCGGGAGATGACGATAAGGATGATAAGAAACGAAAATCGGAGATTGTCGTCAAACCCGATGGTACAAGGTATCTGGTCATCAGCGAGGTGATTAGCGGCATGAAGGTTACGGTGATGAGCTTAAAGCTCACAGATCCGGATGAGCTGTTGAATGATAAGCCCGATATGGAAGCAGACGCGGCGGCGGAAATGTTGAAAAAAGGAGGGATGGAACCGGTGTAACAACGGATATGAGCGAGTGACAAAAATAGAATGTGCAGGAAGGAAGTATCGCTGCTTGGACTTAATATAAGGGAGCGGCGCGCGCCGTTAGGCGCAGAACGGTTCTGACTGACAGAGGAACCGGAGAGACACAAGAATGGACATGGAATTGGAATTCCAGAACAATTTTTACAAATGGCAAGGAGAAATCATTCATGGAGATGAATTTAACCAATTCGGTCAACTTTGCGTGGCAGTATCAAAGAGCGCCGCAAAAAGCAGCATCGCAGAAAACAAAGAATCCAATGACTACAGGAAACGCTGCACAGACGGGAAGTGCGGATCGAACACAGGGAGCGGGGTTTACCCTTCATATCGGAAGCGGCGACAATGCGGACAGGATGCTGTCCGCCGTTGCGGGTAGAGGGAAAGGCGGCATGACAGTGTTCGAGCCGGCAGATTTCAATCCGGAACAACCGATGTATAAGGTATGTACCTGGGATTTGGATGGTAACATGACGGAGCGTATGGTGGATCTGACAAAGGTGGACGCGCATAACAGCGATGAGGCGGAAATGTTTGCCTATTCCTGCTATTTATCAGACAGCGGGCAATATAAGGAGGCGGCCGACACGTTTATGCGGACGCGCGGGTATTTGTATGAGAATGTGTCGGATAAGGATATGGACACAGAACCGGCGGATGCGCTTGCCACTGTGGCACAGACAAAAAGAGATTGGACGAAGCTGGCGGCTCTTTGTATGCAGATGCAGTACGACGGAGGCAACCTGAAGGGATACTTAGAGTACAAAAAGTTTGTTGATTTTTTCGGGTAATGTGCCATGTAAATGATGACTCATGCAGTCAATAAGAAAAACAGTAAATAACAGAATTTAAAATGACTTTATATGGATGTAAAGAAATAGAAAGGATGAAGACAGAATGCAGATTGAAAACAGAAATCCCAATATCAGTGTACCGGGAGCGGCAGCGCAGGTAAAAGCAAACGCCGCACGACAGACGGCGGGAACACCGCAGGCAAACGGTGATTTTTCCGGAAAAGTCATGAAATGTGTCTCCGCGGGCAGACAAAAGGTCATGTTGAACTCGGATGCGCTGATGTCTTACGCAAGCCCGCAGACAGGAGAGTCCGTCAATATTTACCGTGCGGAGCAGTACACAAAGGATAATCCGATTTATGTTGTAAAAGGACTTGACGCGAACGGGAAGGAATTTTCGTATGAGGTGGATGCGGCAAAGATTGATCCGCACCGCTGCAGCTACAATGAGTTGATGGTATTGAATGTGGAGACGGGCGGCAATACGCCGGAAAATTACCTGCATGCCGTTGCTATGCGGGATAAGGCGGGTGTTTCGAGTTATTTTGAGCAGGCGGATTATCTGTCTGCAGGAAAAGCAATCTTATCGGATTATCGCACGCTTGGCGCTTGGGATTCCTATCTGTCGATGGATAAGTGGCTGCAGCGGATGATAGCGTATGCCGCAAAGAGCGCAAAAGGATTGTTCTAAAGAGTATGCCGTGCGCATGATGTGTGGAAATTTTATGCAATCCCTCTTAGGAAATGGGCTTTTTTTGCCGATATACAGATAACGGGAAAGATTTTGTCTGAATCAGGGAGGATGATGACATGGCGATGGATGTAAGGGGATGGAACTCCGGCGGCTCCGCGGTCAAGACCTATCAGAGCGGCAATCGTGAAGTAAAGAGGATCACGTGCTATGATAAGGACGGAAATGTGACAGGAACAATGAGCATTTCACGTACCAAAAAGCAGGACAAGGCCAAGACGAAGAAGCTGAACTATAATTTCAAGGAAGTTTCTTCATTTCTCATGAAAGCAAAGAATTCCGGCAGCGCAAGGCGCGCGGTGGCAATGGCGCAGAGAAAAGTGATCATGCTGCGCAAGAAGCTGAAAAAGGGAGAGTATAATGATCAGGAGATAGAGAGTGCTCTTGAGCATGCCAAAGCAATCGAGCGTGCGGCAAAAAAGCACTTAAAGAATCTGCAAAAAGAAGAACGCACAAAACGCCGGATGCAGAGCGAGGAACTGGAGGATGAATTCTTTTCAGAAGATAAGGAGAAATCCTACGGCGACATATTGCAGGAAGCAATGCGGGACAGCGGCGAAAGCGGTTCTTTGGCGGACGGTGTGCAGAATATGGTGCAGGACGCCATGGCACACGGAATGCCGGATTCGTTTGAGGAGCAGATTGCGTATGGCCAGGAGCAATTAGAACGGCTGACGGAATTGGTACAGCAGGGTGTACAGGAGACGATGGAGGAGCTTCTTGACGATACGGTGGAAAGCGTGCTCGTCTCGGGTAAGGGAACGTTCGAAATGACGGAGGAATCCCTTGAGATCATCCCGTTAAAACCGGAACCGGAAGAATTTGAAACGAAAAAGAAAAAGCATCGCTCCGATGTCATGCGCGACATTGTGGAAGCGGACAATAAATATCTGAAGGCGCTCTTTGATCGGCTGCAAAAGGAAAAGCAGAGTGCGGCAGGCGGGAGCTTCGGCAATTCCGGTTCGTCAGGTCTCGGATTTTCCAATTTGAGCGCCGGTGTGTCGTTAGAGCTAAGAGGCGAATCCGTACCTGTGAAAACGTCGGCACCTGTGGCAGCAGCGGGCGGCAGCGTTGATGTTTCCTTATAAAAAAGAATCCATCTTGGATGGCTGAAAAGACACCCCATATCTTGGGGGTGTCTTTTTTTGCGTGCACTAAATTGTTTCATGGTATTGACATGGGCGGAAGAATTGTTATAATAGCCTGTAATATATGAAATAATTTTGTAACATTTAATATTTATGTAACATATGAAAAGATTTTGTAATAATTGGAGCGCATATGAAAAAGAAAATCCTACATACAAACAAATATATTGTCAAACGAATCTGCTCGTATGCATTGGTGTTCTGCATGTTGTTTGCGTCGGACGTGATACCTACAGAGGCGGCAAATTTTGAGGCGGCTGCCGTTATGGGCATCGAAGGCGTACTTGAGAACACGTTCGATGACGAGGAAATTGATGAGGCGGATCCTGACGAGTTTGTAACAGGCGCGGGTGTGGAGCTGATCATCGGCAGCATCGACAGCATGACAAAGCAGGATTTTGAAGACCTGATGGAGAATCTCGTGATCGTTGAGGAGGAGGAACCGAAGGAAAACTGGGGTTATGAGAACCTTGGCGTTGCCGACGTGTCTGAAAGCCTGAATGTGCGCAGGAATGCCGGTACGGATTCGGAGAAGATCGGCGAGCTGCCTGCGGGCGCAGGCTGTGAGATCCTTGACACGGCGGACGGCTGGGCACATATTCGTTCCGGCTCAGTCGAGGGCTATGTGAGTCTGGATTATCTCGCAACGGGCGAACGCGCAGAGGAACTGGCACAGCAGAATCAGACACTGACCGCGACGGTGCTGGCACAGGCGTTAAAAGTCAGAAAGCAGCCGGATACCGAGCATGGTACATGGGGGCTGATCGCAAACGGCAGGGAGCTGGAGGTTGTTGAGGTTTTAGATAACGGATGGGTATCGGTCGTGTACGGCGATGGTATGGATGCCGCTTATGTGAGCGGGGAATATGTAGATGTCGCGTACAGACTGGACACGGCGCTCACCATGATGGAAGTGCGATACGGAAAAGGCGTAACGGATGCCGGGATCGATCTGGCAAATCGTGCGATTCAGTATGTCGGCTGTCCCTATGTTTATGGCGGCACCAGTTTATCAAACGGAACAGACTGCTCCGGATTTACGATGCTCTTATATGCCAAATATGGTATCAGCCTTGCCCATTCCGCAAGAGCACAGGCGCGCTGCGGTTCTGACGTGTCGATCTCGCAGCTTCGTCCGGGTGATCTGGTATTTTATTCTCAGGGTGGCAGCATTGATCATGTGGCAATCTATATCGGGGGCGGAAAAGTATGCCATGCGAGCAATCCGACAAACGGCATCATTATTACCGGGGTGAATTATCGTACGCCTGTCTGTGCAAGACGGCTTCTGTAATGTTTTTATGATCATTTACATCATAGGTTAGGAATCTGGAATCATGGAAATAGCTATCGTAGAGGATGATCCGGTACACAGCAGGCTGCTGCAGCAGTATATTTCGGTTTGGGCCAAAGCGCAGAACAGAACCGTTCATATTTCGAATTATGCAAATGCCGCAGGCTTCCTGTTCAGTCTGGAAGACAGGGCGCCGGATGCGGTGTTTGCGGATATCCAAATGCCCGGAATGAGCGGGATGGAGATGATACGGAAGCTGCGCGAAAAGGACAGCAAAATGCCGGTGGTTTTTACATCGGGCCTGTCCGAATATCTGAGAGAAGGCTATGAGGTGCAGGCATTGCACTATCTGATAAAGCCGATCTCAGAACAAAAAGTGTTTGAATGTATGGACAGGATATGCAGCCGGGTCCATACGCAGGAGCTGTTTGCCGCCAGAACGGAGGACGGCATGGTCAGGCTGGATCTTCTGGAAGCCAACTACTGTGAGGCGGATGGGCATTATACCAGATTTGTGATGACGGATAGGTCTAAGATCCGGGTGATGGAAAGCATTTCCGATCTTGTGGAGGAATTGGCGGGAAAGAACTTTGTGAGGTGTCACCGCTCCTATTTATGCAATTTAGATAATGTAAAACAAATTGTCCGGGATAATGTCATCTTTGATAACGGAGACGCCGTTCCGATCAGCAGGAGGATGTACCGTGACGTGAACCGGAAGTTCATAGAGTTCTACAGGGGATATCAGAAGAGATGATGGTTATTTGGATAGCGGCGGGAGCTTTTGTCTTTTTGGGTCTGCTGCTTGGGGCAAGAGTCTGGCTTGCGAAGCTGGTGGATCGGCGGATCAGTCATTATCAAAATGACCTGCTGCAAAAGCACTGTGAAGAAGTGGAGAATATGTACCGTCAGACCAGAGGCTGGCGGCATGATTACCACAATCATATTCAATCCATGAAGGCATACCTTGCCATGGGAGAGACGGATAAGCTGGGAGAATATCTTGATCGGTTAGATGAGGATCTCACAACGGTTGACACGGTGATCAAAACGGGAAATGTCATGATTGACGCTGTATTAAACAGCAAGATGTCTTTGGCGAAGGCAAAGCATATCGCCGTGGAGGCAAAGGCGATCGTGCCTTCCAAATTGGACATTTCGGAGATAGACTTATCGCTAATCATCGGAAATCTGATGGACAACGCCATGGAAGCGTGTCTGCGGATCGAGGATGAAGAGGCGAGGTTCATCAGAGTCTATATGGATATTCTCAAAGGGCAGCTATATATTTATGTCATGAACGCGGTGAACGGGCGTCCGGACAAAAGGCGCGGGGAGAATCATGAGATCAGGTATCCGTCCGTCAAAGAAGGAAGGTCCCACGGATTTGGTCTGATGCGGATAGACAAGGTTGTTGAGAGATGTAAGGGATATATTGACAGGCAGGATGAGGAAAATGTATTTGCTACGGAGATCCTCCTGCCGTTGGTGCACGAATGAAACCATTCGTGCATTTTTTCTTTTTCGGAAATTTCTTATGCTATACTGATCAAAACGCGATAAGTTGAATAAAAAATGCGTGTTCAACCGATAAAGAATCAGCGTGCGCGTCGCAGCGCGCAGGGGGATCAGATTGAAACAAACAGAATCACAGTATGAAAAGCAATACAATATTTTTCAGAACATAGGCTATTATTTTCAGTACTACAGACAAAGCATTCCTGTTTTTCTGTGGATGTGTTTAGCGGAAGTGGTGTTTGGCGCGGTACAGCCTCTCTTTGGTATCTATCTGCCGAAGATAACATTGGATCTGGTGACGAAGGGCGTCACACTGCAGAGGCTGTGGCTGACGCTGGCAGTATTCGGATTATTGTGCCTGAGCGTCTATGTGGCATCTGCTGCCAGTCAGGGAAAATATTCTCTTTATAATACCAGACGAAATGAGCTGCTTGCAAACATATTTCTAAAAACGCTGCGGGTTCCCTATCGATATGTGGAGGAAGGACGTGCCAAAGAATTGTATTGGAAGGCAATGGGAGTTATTAACGGCGGGGATTTTTGCGCGCTCCACAAAGTGACCTATGCAGCCATTGACATTATCAGAAATGTCATCAGCTTTGTACTGTACAGTACGGTGCTCAGTTTCTTAAGTCCGTGGGTGGCAGGTCTGCTTTTGATCATTGCTCTGATACAATATGCCATCAGCCTTTCCAAGATCAAATATATGGAGAAATTCCGCGGCGAAGAGGCGGATCTGGATAAGAAGAAGTCTTATCTTTTTTACAATGCCATGGGAAGTCCGACTGCGGCAAAGGATGTGAGAATCTTTGGCATGACGGGATGGCTGAACAAGGAAAAGGACATGCTGCTGGCGAAATGCAGAGAGCTGGCGAAACGGAAGGGGAGGGGAGATTATGTATATTGGCAGATCGACAATCTGTTGTCTGTGGGGCGGGATATTTTTGCCTATGGATATCTGCTGAAAAAGGTATTTGACGGTGCGGTGAGCGCCGGAGAGTTTGTATTATATTTTGGCGCGATCACCGGATTCGCCGGATTTGTGGGAAGTATTATGAACAGTCTGGCTGAGCTGCGCAGCGGTTCGAAGGATACCAATTTTTACAGAGCATATATGGAGCTGCCGGAAGAGGATCTGCGGACAGGAAAAAGACATATTTCAGAATTGAAACAGCCGGTATCCATCGAGTTTCGAGATGTATCGTTTTCCTATGACATCAAGTCGGAGAAAAAAGTATTGGATCATTTCAACCTCAAAATAAACGCCGGGGAAAAGCTTGCGCTGGTGGGCGTCAACGGGGCCGGGAAAACAACCTTCGTCAAGCTGCTCTGCGGCATGTATGAGCCGGATGAGGGCAGTATTCTGATCGGCGGCATTGATCGAACGGAATTTCCGAAAGAGGAGCTTTACGAATTGTTTTCCGCCGTTTTTCAGGAACCCTTTATCCTTCCGGTCACGGTAGCGGAAAATTTAACCTTTGAGAGTGATTATGACAGTGAGAGGGCATGGAAAGCACTAGAGCGGGCAGGGCTTTATGAAAAATTTCATAAAAAAGGCGTGACCATGGATACCTTCTTTGACAAGGATATGGATGAGGAGGGATTGGAGCTGTCAGGAGGCGAAGAACAGCGGTTCCTGCTGGCAAGAGCGCTGTATAAGGACGCGCCCATTCTGGTGTTGGACGAGCCGACGGCAGCCTTGGATCCGATTGCGGAATCGGAGATTTATGATCATTATTCACGGTATTCTGAAGGGAAAACGGCGGTTTTTATTTCCCACAGGCTTGCCAGCACACGGTTTTCGGACCGGATCGTACTGCTTGGAGAGGGCGGCATTCTGGAGGAAGGAAGCCATCAGGAGTTGATGGATTTAAAGGGAGCCTATGCGAACATGTTTGAGGTGCAGAGCCGCTATTATGCCAAAACCAAGCTTGAGAAGGAGGTGTTTTAGGGATGCTTGAGGAATCAAAGCTTTTGGAGAAGCTGTCGTTTCGGCAGAATCTTGACAATATTAGGCGGGTCATAAAGCTGATCGTGAGTCTGGACGGCAATTATATACCGTTACAGTTGGTTTTAGTCCTTTTGTCTGTAGGGTTGAGGTACGGAGGAATGCTGCTGTCAGCTTATGTGCTCAATCAGGTAGCGATTGGATTTGACTTTTCACGGTTATTTGGGACGATCATCTTTTTGGTAATACTCCTAAGTCTGGGACGGTCGGCGGAAAATATTCTGAGCAGACGGATCAATATTCGATGTGAAATGATCGCTGACAAATATCAGGCGCTTCAGCAGGAGAAGATCATGAATCTGGATTTTTCTCTGATTGACAGCCCAAGACTAAAAGAGATGCAGGAGAGAATCCGCCTAGACAACAATTGGGGCGCAGGAATTTTCAGTATGTTCTGGCAGGGACCATTTGTTTTGAGAGGAGTGGCGGAGATAATCGGGGCAATCGTTATCGGAGCTCCCATGTTTTCCTATTTTCACGGGAATGATTACAGCCGGACGGCCGTGGTGCTGCTCCTGTTATGTCTCTGTCTCGGCGTAAGCTATGCCGTTAATTATAAAATCACCATGAAGAGCTGTTATTTTATGTTTCACGTCCCAACTCAGGAAGAAAAAAAGTTTCTTTGGAATTATGTGTGGGATTTCGCCAATGGTTCCTGGCACTATCGCTATGGGAACGGCAAGGATGTTCGGATATACGACGGCTATAAGGTGATGAAGCACTGGACTTTTGACAAGCTTCAGACCAAAGAATTGAAAGACTATGCCATAAAGCGCCCGGCGCTCTGTGATGTCGGGGAAAGGAGCATACGGTCAGGCATGTATGTGCTGTCCCTGATAGGAGCATACGGTATTGTAGCGATGGCCGCCTTGAATGGCAGTATGCCGGCGGGCTCCCTGATTCTATACGCCGACTGTCTCGCCAATATTTTTTACTGGACCGTGGAGGTTGCGATGTGGTGCCGTGAAGTCAGTATGACGGCAAGAAAGCAGGTAGGTATTTTGGAATTGCTGGAGCTTTCGGATGAAATGTACAAGGGATCTCTGCCGATGGAGAAGCGGAGTGATCATGAATACCATATCGCATTTCGGAATGTCTCTTTCAAATATCCCGGAAGCAAGGAGTACGCACTGAAAAATTTCTCCTTGGAGCTGCGTGTGGGGGAGAGGCTTGCCATTGTGGGAAGAAACGGGTCGGGAAAGACTACGATGATCAAATTGCTCTGCAGGCTTTATGATCCGGAGGAAGGAGAAATTCTGGTCAACGGCGTGGACATTAAAAAGTTCCGTCATGATGAGTATTCCAAACTTTTTTCCGTGGTATTTCAGGATTATGTGCTCTTTGCACTGATGCTTGCGGAAAATATTGCCGTGGACAAAGAGTATGACAGTGAGAAAGTGCGCCGCTGTCTTTTGGATGCAGGATTCGGGGAGCGGCTTGCCGAGATGGGCGAAAAGGGAATTGAGAGTTTCCTGTACAAGGATTATACCGATGAAGGCATTGAGATCAGCGGCGGGGAAGCCCAGAAGCTTGCGATCGCCAGAGCGATTTATAAGGAAGCGCCGTTCGTGCTGCTCGACGAGCCTACGGCCGCCTTAGATCCCATTGCAGAAGCCGAGATTTATCATAATTTTGATAAAATTGCAGGAGAAAAGACCGCCATCTACATCAGCCACAGATTGTCCTCCTGCCGGTTTTGCGACAAGATTGCCGTGTTTGACCACGGAGAGCTGGTGCAGACGGGAAGCCACGAGGAACTGCTTGCGGATGAGGACGGTGTCTATGCGGAACTCTGGAATGCGCAGGCGAAGTACTATGAGGCGGAAGGGTGAAAGAAAAAGGATAAAAGGAATGAAGAATCGGGCTTTACAGATAATGGGGATTGTGCTACAATATAGCGGTGTGAGTTTGCCATACTCGGATACGGGACACTCCAACCTGTTTCTTAGTATCGGCAGTAACAGGCGTTTCGCCTAGTAAAAATCAGGAGGAAAGAAACATGATTTCTAAGGAAAAGAAGCAGGCAATCATGAAGGAGTACGCGTTATCGGAAGGCGATACGGGTTCACCTGAGGTGCAGGTTGCAGTTCTCACAGCGAGAATTCAGGAGCTGACGGAGCACTTAAAGACGCATCAAAAGGATCATCATTCAAGAAGAGGTCTTCTGAAGATGGTAGGCCAGAGAAGAGGCTTACTTGATTATCTGAAGAAAACCGACATTGAAAGATACCGTGCTTTGATCGAGAAACTTGGAATCAGAAAGTAAACATGGAACGCCGTGTTCTTTCACGGAACAGGCGGCGTTCCCGAAATGAGGACGGGCCTTCCGTCCTCATTTTTATGAGAAATCGCTTTGCTGCGATGCGGGCGGTTTTGATTGTCACTATTCACATTCGGGGCGGGAGCGGATTCCGAGACCACTGATATGCGTATGTTGGTGTTTGCGTATATATGATATACATTCGTATATATGATATGCTTGCGCATATCAGTAGTTTCGGCTTCTTCCGCCCGGCTTTAGAACAGGAAGGAGAAACATATGTACAAAACTTATTCGATGGAGCTTGGCGGGCGTACGCTGAGCGTAGACATCAACAGAGTCGGCAAACAGGCAAACGGCTGCGCGTTTATGCATTACGGGGAAACGACCGTTCTGTGTACGGCGACTGCATCCGAAAAGCCGAGGGACGGAATTGATTTCTTCCCTTTAAGCGTGGAATACGAGGAGAAATTATATGCCGCGGGCAAGATTCCGGGCGGCTTCAATAAGAGAGAGGGCAAGGCTTCTGAAAACGCCGTGCTGACGAGCCGTGTCATCGACCGCCCGATGCGTCCTCTTTTCCCGAAGGATTACCGCAATGACGTTACGCTTGACTGCCTTGTGATGTCGGTTGATCCCGAGTGCCGTCCGGAGCTGACGGCAATGCTCGGCGCTTCGATCGCGACAAGCATTTCCGACATTCCGTTTGACGGTCCGTGCGCGATGACGCAGATCGGTATGATAAATGGAGAATTTATCATTAATCCGTCTCAGGAGGCATGGAAAAACGGCGACTTGAAGCTGACCGTTGCATCTACCGCGCAAAAGGTCATGATGATCGAGGCAGGCGCCAATGAGATTCCAGAGCAGACCATGATCGAGGCAATCTACAAGGCGGACGCGATCAACAAGCAGATCATCGAATTTATCAACGGAATTGTCGCAGAGGTGGGAAAGCCGAAGCACACTTATACGAGCTGTGCGATTCCCGAGGAAATGTTTGCAAAGATGAAAGAGCTTGTTCCGGCTGAGGAGATGGAAAAAGCCGTCTTTACCGACGAGAAGCAGGTTCGTGAGGAGAATATCCGTCAGATCACCGCAAAGCTCGAGGAGGCGTTTGCCGATAATGAGGAGTGGCTTGCTATTTTAGGCGAGGCGATTTATCAGTATGAAAAGAAAACAGTCCGCAAGATGATCTTAAAAGATCAGAAGCGTCCGGACGGAAGAAAGATCACCGAGATCAGACCGCTTGCAGCGGAGGTTGATATTATTCCGCGCGTGCACGGTTCCGCCATGTTTACCCGTGGACAGACGCAGATCTGTAACGTCTGTACGCTTGCGCCGCTCTCCGAAATGCAGAAAGTGGACGGGCTGGACGAAAATACAACGGCAAAACGCTATATGCATCATTATAATTTCCCGTCCTATTCAGTCGGTGAGACCAAGGTAAGCCGTGGACCGGGACGCCGTGAGATCGGACATGGTGCGCTTGCGGAGAGAGCGCTTCTTCCGGTACTTCCTTCCGAGGAGGAGTTCCCGTATGCGATCCGTACGGTATCCGAGACGTTTGAATCCAACGGTTCAACCTCCATGGCATCCACCTGTGCATCCTGTATGTCCTTAATGGCGGCAGGCGTACCGATCAAGAAAATGGTTGCCGGCATTTCCTGCGGTCTTGTGACCGGTGAGACGGATGACGAATTTATTCTTTTGACGGATATTCAGGGATTGGAAGATTTCTTCGGCGATATGGACTTTAAGGTGACCGGTACGGATGCCGGTATCACCGCGATCCAGATGGATATTAAGATTCACGGTCTGACAAAGGCGATTGTGGAAGGTGCGATCGCACGCTGCCGCGAAGCACGCATGTATATCATGGAGAACTGCATGAAGACGGCAATTGCCGCTCCGCGTGAGTCCGTCGGCAAGTATGCGCCGAAGATCATTCAGATCAAGATTGATCCTGAGAAGATTGGTGATGTGGTCGGACAGAGAGGCAAGACGATCAATGAGATCATTGCCAGAACCGGCGTAAAGATCGATATTACGGACGACGGCGCAGTCAGCGTATGCGGAACCGAGAAGGAAATGATGGACAAGGCGATCGAGATGATCAAGATGATCGTAACCGATTTCCAGGAAGGTCAGATCTTCAAGGGAAAGGTTGTCAGCATCAAGGAGTTCGGCGCATTCATCGAGTTTGCACCGGGCAAAGAGGGCATGGTTCATATTTCCAAGATTGCAAAACAGCGTATCGAGCATGTGGAAGATGTGCTGACGCTTGGCGATATGGTAATGGTTGTGTGCCTTGGCAAGGATAAGATGGGACGCATCAGCTTCTCTATGAAGGACGTCGCACAGCAATAAAAAAGATTGGCGCAAATGCGCCAATCCTTCAAAGAATTCACCTGCGGTGAATTCTTTTGCAAAACTCGCGTTTATTAAACAAACTATACACCATCTAGTGATTTTATTGCAAAATCAACTAGATGGTGTATTTTTTTCTTTTCTTATTTAGTTGGACATGCTATAATGTATATAATATGCGCAGTTTCCAGATTTTGGTAAATAAACGGGTCTGGGCTGCAGATTTCCCAAAAGAGGTATGATATGGCAAGTGAAGTAAAATATGACGCGTCCAGTATTACCGTGCTGGAAGGGCTTGAGGCGGTCAGGGTAAGGCCTGGTATGTATATCGGAAGTGTGTCCACAAAAGGCTTAAACCACCTGATCTATGAGATCGTGGATAATGCGGTGGACGAGCATCTTGCCGGTTTTTGCGACCGTATCACGGTAACCCTGAATGCCGACGGTTCGGCAACGGTATCCGACAATGGGCGCGGTATCCCTGTCGGCATGCATGAAAAGGGGATGAGCGCGGAGCGTCTTGTGTTCACGACCTTGCATGCGGGAGGTAAATTTGACGATTCTGTTTATAAGACGAGCGGCGGACTGCACGGCGTCGGTTCCTCCGTTGTCAACGCACTTTCCACGTATCTGCATGTAACCGTCAAGCAGGATGGTCATATTTATGAAGATCACTATGAGCGCGGCATTCCGACCATGGAATTGGAAAACGGACTTCTGCCGATCGTCGGGAAGACGAAAGAGACCGGTACGACCGTCAATTTCCTGCCGGACGATACAATCTTTGACCGCACGCGCTTTAAGGAGGAAGACGTCAAATCCAGACTTCACGAAACGGCATATTTGAATCCGGCACTGACGATCGTGTTCGAGGATAACCGCGGGGAGGAGCCGGATCACGTCGAATACCATGAACCGGAGGGAATCGTCGGCTTTATTAAGGATATGAACCAGTCGAGAGAGACGCTTCATGACGTGATTTATTTTCAGGGCGAGAGCGATGGCATTGCGGTCGAAGCAGCGCTGCAGTTTGTCAACGAGTTTCATGAAAATGTACTTGGTTTTTGTAATAATATCTACAATGCGGAGGGCGGTACACACATTACGGGCTTTAAGACGATGTTTACGAACGTCATCAACACGTATGCCCGCCAGCTCGGTATTCTGAAAGAAAAAGATGTGAATTTTACAGGTGCGGATGTCCGAAACGGCATGACCGCCGTCATCTCCATCAAGCATCCCTCACCGCGTTTTGAGGGTCAGACTAAGACAAAGCTGGACAATCAGGACGCCGCAAAGGCGGTCAGCAAGGTAACGGGAGATGAGATCGTCCGCTATTTTGATAAGAATTTAGAGACATTGAAAAACGTTATTTCCTGTGCTGAGAAGGCGGCAAAGATCCGCAAGAGCGAGGAAAAGGCGAAAACGAATATGCTGACAAAGCAGAAATATTCGTTTGATTCCAACGGAAAGCTTGCCAATTGTGAGAGCAGGGTGCCCGCACAATGCGAGATTTTTATCGTGGAGGGAGATTCTGCGGGCGGTTCAGCAAAAACCGCGCGAAACCGCATGTATCAGGCAATCCTGCCGATCCGTGGAAAAATCTTGAATGTCGAAAAAGCAAGCATCGACAAAATTCTTGCCAATGCCGAGATCAAGACGATGATCAACGCGTTCGGCTGCGGTTTTTCAGAAGGGTACGGAAATGATTTTGACATTAATAAACTGCGCTATGATAAGATCATTATCATGGCGGATGCCGATGTGGACGGCGCGCATATCAGCACGCTGCTTTTAACGCTGTTTTACCGATTCATGCCGGACTTGATCTACGAGGGACATGTCTATATCGCAATGCCCCCGCTTTACAAGGCAATGCCGAGCAAAGGAAAAGAAGAATATCTTTATGACGATAAGGCGCTTGAGCGCTATCGCAAAACGCACAAGGGTTCCTTTACGTTACAGCGATACAAAGGTCTCGGGGAAATGGATGCCGAACAGCTTTGGGAGACGACGCTCGATCCGGAACAGCGCCGGTTAAAGCTCGTGGAGATCGAAGACGCCCGCAGAGCCTCCGAAATGACGGAGCTTTTAATGGGGAATGACGTGCCGCCGAGAAGAGCCTTTATTTATAATCATGCGGTGGATGCGGAGCTGGATGTATAAAAAAGAATCCGCCAAAGGCGGATTCTTTCAAAGAATTTGCCAACGCAAATTCTTTCGGGATTGTGAAGTCTCCTATAAGTTAAAAAAGATTGGCGCATTCGCGCCAATCTTTCGAAGAATCCGCAAAGCGGATTCTTCTGGTGCTGAGAAATTTATGATGAGTTAAAAAAGAATTGCACAGCGATTCTTCCGGGATTTGTGAAAGTCATATAGTAAAGGCGGGAAAAAGAAATGGAAGACCGTATTATTAAGACCGAATATTCCGATCTGATGCAGAAATCGTTTATTGATTACGCGATGAGCGTCATTGTCGCGCGTGCGCTGCCGGATGTGCGGGACGGCTTAAAGCCGGTACAGCGCAGAACGCTCTATGATATGTATGAGCTTGGCATCCGTTATGACAGGCCTTACCGGAAAAGCGCGCGTATTGTCGGCGATACCATGGGTAAATACCATCCGCATGGCGACAGCTCTATTTATGACGCGCTTGTCGTGATGTCGCAGGATTTCAAAAAAGGACTTCCGCTCGTGGACGGGCACGGCAATTTCGGCAATATCGAGGGAGACGGCGCCGCGGCGATGCGATACACCGAAGCGCGCTTACAGAAAGTAACACAGGAGGCGTTTCTTGCCGATCTGGATAAGGATGTGGTCGATTTCGGACCGAACTTTGATGAGACGGAGAAAGAACCGCTTGTTCTGCCTGTCAAAATCCCCAATATCCTTATCAACGGTTCGGAGGGCATTGCGGTCGGTATGGTGACAAGCATCCCGCCGCACAATTTCGGGGAAGTCATCGACGCGGCAAAGGCGTATATGCTGGATGAAAACATCACGACGCGCGAGCTGATGCGCTATATCAAAGGTCCTGATTTTCCGACAGGCGGCATGGTCTGCAATAAGGATGAGCTTCTTGAAATCTACGAGACGGGGCAGGGCAAGCTGCGTATCCGCGGAAAGATCGAGGTCGAGAAAGCGAAGGGCGGAAAGACGAATATCGTCATCACCGAGATTCCCTATACCATGATCGGCGCCAATATCACCAAATTTTTACAGGACGTTGCGGCGCTTGCCGAGACAAAGAAGACGAACGACATTGTCGATATTACCAACCAATCCTCCAAAGAGGGCATTCGCATCGTGATCGAGCTTCGACGCGATGCCGACATTGAAAATTTTAAGAATCTTCTTTTGAAAAAAACAAGGCTGGAAGACACGTTCGGCGTGAATATGCTTGCCATTGCGGACGGAAAACCGGAAACAATGGGATTGAAGGAGCTTCTGAAGCATTATGTGGAGTTTCAGTATGAGACGGCGACGCGCAAATATTCCAATCTGTTACAAAAAGAATTGGAGCGCAAGGAAATACAGGAAGGTCTCATTAAGGCGTGCAACGTCATTGACCTGATCATTGAAGTGCTGCGCGGTTCCAAAGACCGTGCAATGGCAAAGGCATGTCTGGTAGAGGGAATCACGGACGGCATCAAGTTCAAATTCAAAGAATCGCGTATCATGGCGCAGCAGCTTCAGTTTACCGAGCCGCAAGCGAACGCGATTCTGGAAATGCGGCTTTATAAATTGATCGGCTTAGAGATCGACGCGCTCATGAAAGAGCATGAGGACACGGTCGCCAACATTTTCCGTTATGAGGATATTCTTGCAAGAAAGGATTCCATGGCACAGGTCATCATCAATGAGCTGGACAGTTACAAAAAGGAATATGCCCGTGCAAGGAGAACCGTCATTGACAACGCAGAGCAGGTCGTATTTACTGAAAAGAAGCCGGAGGAAATGGACGTCTATTTCCTGATGGATCGTTTCGGTTACAGCAAAACGATCGACACTGCGACTTATGAGCGCAATAAGGACGCAGTGGAAACGGAAAACTCCTATGTGATCCTCTGTAAAAATACCGGAAAGATCTGCCTGTTTACCAATATCGGACAGCTCCACACGGTTAAACTTTCAGATCTGCCGTTCGGTAAATTTCGAGATAAGGGTATTCCGATTGACAATGTGAGCAATTATGACTCTTCCAAAGAAGATATTTTGTGCGTGACAAGTCAGGCGGACTTAAATCTGTACCGTATCCTCTTTACGACGAAGCAGGCGATGATGAAGGTCGTCAGCGGCGGTGAGTTTGACGTGGCAAAGAGAACGGTTGCCGCAACAAAGCTAAACGACGGGGATGAGGTGAAAAGCGTTGCGCTTTTGGTCGAGCAGCGCAGTATCGTGCTTCAGTCGCACGAAGGCTATTTCCTGCGTTTCCCGATCGAGGAGATTCCGGAAAAGAAGAAGGGTGCGGTCGGCGTGAGAGGCATGAAGCTTGGCGCGCATGATTATCTGGAAGAAGTCTATTATACGCAAAATGCGCAGGAACAATCTATTGAATATAAAGGGAAAAGCATCGAACTGAACAAGCTGAAGCTGGGGTCCCGGGATTCTAAGGGCGTGAAGGTCCGGCTGTCCTGATGTTCATTTTCCAAAATAAATGTTCATAGAATCATTGCTTCAAAAAGACAGGAGTGTAAAGGAACAAGGCGTCTGAGTAAGCCAGAAAGAACGGAGATTGACTATGAGAGTCATCGCAGGAACAAGACGGAGTCTGCGGCTGGTATCGCCGGAGGGAAAGGATACGCGTCCGACCCAGGACCGGATCAAGGAAACGCTTTTTAATATCTTGCAAAATGATGTGCCGGGAAGCGTATTCGTAGATTTGTTTTCCGGAAGCGGCGGCATCGGGATTGAGGCGTTAAGCCGCGGCGCAGCGCGGGCATATTTTGTAGAAAATCAAAAAACAGCATGCGACTGCATCAGTCAAAATTTAACCACAACACGCTTTACGCAGGACGGCGTGCTCTTCAAGCAGGATGTATTGTTTGCGCTTACGGGTTCTATCAGAGAGCGGGCAGACATTATTTTTATGGACCCTCCTTATGATCAGGGATTAGAGCGGCAGGTGCTTGCCCTGCTTTTGGAAAATGACCGTATCGCGGATCGCGATACTTTAATTGTCCTTGAAACATCACTTCATGCAGAAACAGACTATCTTCCCGCGCTTGGGTATGATATAATCAAGCAGAAGCGTTACAAGACCAACCAGCATATCTTCCTGAAAAAGAAGTGAGGTGTCACATCATGAAGATCGCAGTTTATCCGGGAAGCTTTGATCCCGTTACTTACGGGCATTTGGATATTATCCGCAGAGCAGCGCGGATGTTTGATGAGCTGATCGTCAGTGTTTTGAACAATAAAGCGAAAACTCCATTGTTTTCAGCAGAGGAACGTGTTAGAATACTAGAAGAAGTGACAAAAGAATTTCCGAATGTCAAAGTGGATTCCTTTACCGGACTTCTGATCGACTATGCAAGAGAGAAAGATATTCATGTATCAGTCAGGGGTCTCCGCGCGATCACGGATTTTGAATATGAACTCCAGATTGCACAGACAAACAAGAAGCTTTCAGGCGGAAGCCTTGACACGATATTTTTGACGACGAGCTTGGAATATTCTTATTTAAGCTCTTCCAGCGTCAAAGAGATCGCTTATTTTGGCGGTGATATTTCACAATGCGTTCCGCCCTTTGTAGCAGAAATGATTCATGAAAAATACAAGGGTCAGGCAGCTACATAGGGATTGTGATCGATCAATTTTCAGCTCAAACGGATTGGAGTATGCGATGAACAGTAAAATCGAACAACTGATTGAAGAAATTGAAGACTATATTGACAGTTGTAAGTTCAAACCTCTCTCAAGCACCATTATCATGGTAAATAAAGAGGAGATAGAAGAACTTCTTCGTGAACTGAAGATGAAAACGCCGGATGAGATCAAACGTTATCAGAAGATCATCAGCAATAAAGAGGCGATCTTAAATGACGCAAGGCAGAAGGCGGATGCGCTGATCAACGAGGCGACCATTCACACGAATGAGCTTGTCAACGAGCATGAGATCATGCAGCAGGCATATGCCAAAGCAAATGAGATCGTAACGCTTGCAACGAGGCAGGCACAGTCAATCCTCGATGCGGCGACCATGCAGGCAAATGATTTTAAGGCGCAGGCGCTTCAGTATATGGACGAGTCGCTCGGAAGCATGGAGGATATTATAACCAATGCGATGAATGAAGCTTCCACTCATTATGAGAATTTGTTGAACTCCATGAACAGCTATAAGGAGCTGATCCAGTCGAACCGTGCACAGCTTTATCCCGTGGATGCGCTTGAGGAGGTTGCCGAAGCGGAGGCAGGGAATCAGGAGACATGAATACGCTTCGTTCCGCAGAGAGGAACGCCGTAAAAAGCCGCGCCTTCTTTCAGGCAGCGGCTTTTTAAGATTAAAAAAGCCATCCGCTGAAGAGGCAGACCGCATAAAAGCCTCCTGCAAGCATTGCGATCAGCAGACGACGAAGCAGATAAGCGCCGGGACTTAAAGAGACGGCATGCAGAAAGCATTCGCTCTGTCCGGCGCAGCAAAAACCGCCGAAGCTTAATGCCGTCAGCATCAAAAGCTGCAGCAGCATTCTTTTTTCCGGCATTAGGATGAGATACCCCTGCAGTACGCGGATGCCGCCGGATATTTCAAAGACGGAATGCAGGATACCGCTGTAAAAACCGTTTACTTGTAAGGAGTAGAGCGGCAGCATCAGAATATTGAATAAGATCATATAGCCGCAGAGCCGCAGCATGGATTTCCCGGCATGGGAGATTGCCTCATCCATCACGGCAAACAGCGACGGCTCGGTTTTTTCACTCTGTATGAGGGATGCGGGGACGGCAGGAGACGGCTTCACGGCAGCCCTGGAAAAAACGCCATACAGGAGCGGGATGCCGTACATGCCGAAGGTGAGGAGCGGCAGCGTCTGGTAAGAAGGGGCCTGTAAGCCCAGCAGGGGAACGGCAAACGAATAGAAATAAACAGGGCCGATATTGTTGCAGAACGGGATCAATCGCACCGATTCTTCTTTGGATAACTGCCCTTTTTGATAGAGATCGGCAACGCAGAACGCACCCATCGGAAAACCGCAGAGAAAGCCCATGATGATACAGTATGCGCCGTTTGACGTTGTATGGAAAAGGCGCCCGAAGCATCCGCGGAGCGGGCGGCAGAGAAGCTCCTGCAATTTTAAGCCTGTCAGAATGCCGGACAGGATCATAAAAGGCAGAAGCGTAGGCACCATGTTTTCAAGCCAGAGCGTCAGCCCAAGCGTCGCAAGTGACAGTGCGGTCTTGCTGCTGACAAGGAGCAGGACAATAAAAAGAAGGATCACCGGGAGCATCAGCGGCATGCTGCACGGCCTCCGTGTTTTTTTCTTAACCAATATATGAAAAAAGCATGGAAGAAATGCCCCGGACAGGATAGGGAACAGATGGTCAGACTGGATAAATATCTTTCCGACGCAGATGTCGGTACGAGGAGCGAAGTCAGGGAATACTGTAAAAAAGGACTGATCACGGTGGATGGCGTCGTTTGCAGGAAATCGGATCAAAAAATCGACCCCGGTCGTATGTCGGTGTGTTTTCGCGGAAAAACTGTTTCTTATGAGCCGGAGACCACGATCTGTTATCTGTTAAACAAGCCTGCCGGTTATCTTTGTGCGACAACGGATGACACGCAGCAGACGGTATTTTCCCTGTTACCCGGGCTTGATCCGCAGCACTTTTTTCCAATCGGCAGACTGGATAAGGACAGTGAGGGGCTTCTGCTTATCACAAATGACGGCGCGCTTTCGCATAAACTGACAAGTCCGCGGTCGCATGTGCCGAAAACCTATGAGGTCTGGATCAGCGGAAAGCTGACGGAGACGGAGCTTGCCGCGCTGCAAAACGGAACCGACATCGGCGATGACACCCCATGTCTTCCTGCGAAGGTGTCCGTCCTGCGCACGGAACCATCCTACCGGCTTACCGAAGCGGAGCGGGAACGTCTGCCCAAAGGCACGCCGGACGTCATTTTTGCAAGTCAGGTGCGCATCACGATCTGCGAGGGGCGATACCATCAGGTCAAGCGGATGTTTCATGCGAACAGACATGAGGTTTTTTACCTGAAACGCGTTTCCATTGGCGCGCTTTCCTTGGAAAACGATCTGAAAACCGGGGAATCCCGCCGCCTGACGGCGGAGGAGACCGCTAAAGCCGCTGATGCGACATCCATTGATGATAAGAAGCATGATAGTACCTGTTTTGAAACAATCAATAAAGATAACGGATAAGGAGCAGACAAAGTGAAAGAAAGTACAAAAAACAAGCGGATTGCCATTATTACAGGAGCAAGCAGCGGCATTGGGTATACCTTTGCACTGGCGCTTGACCGGATTTTGCATACAACGGATGAGCTGTGGCTGATCGCGCGCAATGAAGAACGCTTGCGGGAGCTGTCGGGGCAGCTTACCATGAAAACGCGCATCATCCCGATGGATCTGACAAAGTCGGAAAGTTTTGTCTTCTTTGAAGAATTACTGAAAAAAGAGCTTCCGAGTGTCCGCTTTCTGATCAATGCCGCCGGACTCGGTTTTATGGGCGAATTTTTAGATGTGGAGCAGCGCTGCGAAGAAGAAACGATCATGTGCAACTGCATCGGATTGACGAGAATGACGCGGATGTGTCTGCCCTATATGGCATGGAACGGAAGGATTATCCAGCTTGCAAGCAGCGCCGCATTTCTCCCGCAGCCGGATTTTGCCGTGTACGCCGCAAGCAAGGCGTATGTGCTTTCTCTTTCTACGGCGCTCAGCGAAGAGCTGAGAGGGCGCGGCATCTATGTGACAAGCGTCTGTCCCGGTCCTGTTGCCACCCCGTTTTTTGACAAAGCGGAAGTATTCGGAAAGCAGCTTGCCATCAAAAAGTATGTTACTGTAACACCGGAACGCGTGGTTTTGCAGGCATTAAAAGACAGCAGACGGCGGAAAAGAATGTCGGTCTGCGGCATACCGATGAAGGCGTTTTATCTGCTGACAAAGCTTGTTCCTGAGCGGTTCATTCTGTTTTGCATGCGCATAATGAAGGTGTCCCGATAAAAAAAGAATTTGCGTGAAAATTCCAATATGGACATGGATGGGAAAGGAACAGGATCATGTATGTAAGAAAAGGCTGCTATGGCTATATAAATAACAGAAAAATACTCACATGCTTGTTTACGCTCGCCTGTTTTGGCGTGTCGCTGGCTCTTTTTTTGATCGGCTGGCATGTGATCGGCACAAAAAAGAATCTGTGGACGGTCATTGCGGTACTTGGCTGTCTTCCGGGCGCAAAAAGCGCGGTCAATTCGATCATGTTTTTGAAGGCGAAGGGCTGCTCCTCAGAGACGCATGAACGGATCGTTCCGCATGTCGGCGCGCTCTGCGTCTATTATGATCTACAGTTTACCTCCTATGAGCGCACCTATCCGGTAGATTCTCTTGTCATCGAAGGAAAAAGCATCTGCGGATATACGAGCAGTCCCAAATGCAGCCCTGATCTGTGTGAAAAGCACCTGCGCACTCAGCTAGAGCAGAGCGGGCACAAGGACTATACCGTAAAGATTTTCACATCGCTTGACAAATACATAAGCCGCCTCGACGGCATGCAGAAGGAGGGCACTGCCGCCGCAAAGGAAGCGGTAAAAGAGCAGCTGCTTGCGTTAGCGCTATGAAAGAGATCATCATAGACGGAGGGGAAGCCGGCATCCGGCTCGATAAATTTTTAGAAAAGCTGCTCCCGCACGCGGGGCGGTCTTTTCTGTATAAAATGCTCCGCAAAAAGAACATCACGCTGAACGGAAAAAAAGCGGAGGGCAGCGAGCACCTCTGCGCGCAGGACAAGATCTGTATTTTTTTCTCGGACGAGACGTATGCGCAGTTTCGGTTTGGCGGACAAACAGAAAAAGAAAGGTATGCATCGGAGACACAACCATCCGCCCTGCATATCTCCGTTATCTATGAAGACCGTGACATGCTGATCGCGGATAAGCCTGCGGGCATTTTAACGCAGCGAGCCGAAAAGACAGATAACAGTTTAAACGACTGGCTGTGCGGACATGTCCGTCTTGATAAGCAGGAGCGGCAAGCGGGAGAGGAACGGTTAGCCTATACGCCGTCCGCCGTAAACCGGCTTGACCGCAACACGAGCGGACTTGTTCTTTGCGCGAAAACCTATCAGGCGGCGCGCACATTGAGCAGACTGATCCGTGACAGAAAGATTGGAAAATACTATCTGGCTCTGGTAAAAGGCCAAATCTGCGAACCTAAGACGTTAAAAGGCTTTTTGTGCAAGGATCCCGTTCATAATCAGGTGACGATCTCCGAAGACGGCACGGGGGAAGAAATCCACACAGCTTATGCGCCGCTCTTTTATCTTGACCGGCATGATATGACGCTGCTCAAGGTGCAGCTGATCACGGGCAAACCGCATCAGATCCGCGCGCACTTGGCAGGAATTTCGCACCCGGTCTGCGGCGATCCCAAATACGGAGACGCCCGCTTAAACAGAGAGCTTCATGCAAAGTACGGCGTAAACAGGCAGCTTCTCCATGCTTTTGCGGTCTGCTTTCCGGCGCGCGCGGCGTTCGTCGGGGATCGGCCGATGGCAGTTGCGGGGAAAACGTTCCTTGCGCCGCTTCCGCAGGATTTTGGAAAACTGCTAGGTCTCTATCACATAGGAGAATCAGTATGGCAACGTGGAATTCAAGAGGGCTTCGAGGTTCCACCCTTGAGGATATGATCAACCGCACTAATGAAAAGTATTTAGAGCATCATCTGGCGCTCATCCAAAAAATACCGACGCCGATCACGCCGATGCAGATCGATCACGAACGCCATCAGATCACGCTCGCATATTTCGATCAAAAAAGTACCGTCGATTATATCGGCGCCGTGCAGGGCGTTCCGGTCTGCTTTGATGCAAAGGAATGCGCTGTCGATACATTTGCGCTGCAAAACATTCATGAACATCAGGTCGTGTTTATGAGCGAATTTGAACGGCAGGGCGGGATTGCCTTTTTTATTATTTATTATTCTGCAAAGGATCTGTTCTATTATCTGCCGCTCGCGCAGCTTATGGTGTTCTGGGAGCGGGCAAAGGCGGGAGGGCGCAAGAGCTTTCGTTTTGACGAATTGGATTTATCGTATGTGCTGCCAAAAAAGCAGGGCGTTTTAGTGCCGTACTTAGATATGCTGCAAAAGGATTTGGAAGAACGGGGTTGACATCCTCGTTCGGTTTCGTTATACTGGCGATAGTTTAACTTGATAATACGGTAGTGAATTAGTGCTTTAATGTATTGAAGCAAAGAAAGAGAAAGGCATGGTTATTAACATGAGCAAACAATTATTGCATACCCCGGTGGGTGTCAGAGACATTTATGGCGCAGAATTTGATGCGAAGCAGCATTGCGAGCAGGAAATTCAAAAAACCATGCATAGCTACGGCTTTCAGGATATTCAGACGCCGACCTTTGAATTTTTTGACGTTTTCGGGAAAGAGATCGGCACAACGCCGTCAAAAGAGCTGTACAAATTTTTTGATAAAGAGGGGAACACGCTTGTACTGCGTCCGGATTTTACGCCGTCCATTGCGCGCTGCGCCGCAAAATATTATATCGACACGGACAGACCCGTACGGTTCTGCTATCACGGCAATACGTTCACGAACACCTCGGACTTACGCGGCAAATTGAAAGAGGTCACGCAGATGGGCGCCGAGCTGATCGGAGATAACAGCATTGCGGCAGATGCGGAAATGCTCGCACTCTGTGTCCGTTCCTTATTGCATGCGGGACTGACCGAATTTCAGATCAGTATCGGGGAGGCCGGCTATACGAAGGGCCTATGCGCCGAGGCGGGTATGGATGAGGATACGGAGGCGGAATGGCGGGAGCTTGTCGCCAACAAGAACTTTTTCGGCGCGCAGGAACTCTTGGCACATGCCAAACCGAGCGAACAATGCCTGGAAGCGCTGCTGCATCTCGGCGATCTTGCTGGAGGCGCGGACGTGCTCCGTACTGCGCGGGGATATGCCTGCAACGAAGCTTCCATGCGGGCGGTTGACCGTCTGGAGGCGGTATATCGTGTGCTCTGCCTGTACGGTGTGGAAAAATATATTTCGTTTGACCTCGGTATGGTGAGCAGGTATCATTATTATACCGGAATCATTTTTAAGGCCTATACCTATGGGGTCGGTGATGCGATCGTAAAGGGCGGACGTTATGATAAGCTGTTAGAGCGGTTCGGGAAACCGGCTCCCGCCATCGGCTTTATGATCGTGATCGACGATCTGATGACAGCAAAAAAAGCATCCGGCAAAAACGGCGCGGATAAGCCGCCCGTCAAAATGCTCTTATACCGGGAGACGGAGCTTGCGGAGGCAATCGCTTATGTGAATGAGCGGCGTGCGGCGGGAGAGCGCTTTGGTATGATGCCGGTTGCGGATGACGCTGATCGCCTGTCCGCGGAGGCGTTTGTCAAAGCGCAGCATATGATCCCGGTCACATTATCGCAAACATAGGAAATTCTGATTGATCAGCATTTCCCTAGAATAGAAGGCCGGTATACGGAAACTGATAAGAAAGGCATAGAAAGTAAAATGCAGAATGAACAACGTTACTTAACCTTTGCACTTGGCAAAGGAAGACTTGCCGATCAAACATTAGCGCTCTTAGAGCGCATCGGTATTACCTGTGAGGAAATCAAGGACAAGCATACGCGCAAACTGATCTTTACAAACGAGGAGCTGCGTCTCCGTTTTTTCCTTGCGAAGGGTCCCGATGTACCAACCTATGTGGAATACGGCGCGGCGGACATCGGCGTCGTCGGCGCGGATACGATCTTAGAGGAGCAGAGGCGCGTATTTGAAGTGCTGGATTTAGGCTTCGGCAAATGCCGCATGTGCGTATGCGGTCCCGCTTCCGCGAAGGAGCTTTTGCTGCACCATGAAATGATCCGCGTAGCGAGCAAATATCCGGTCATTGCACGGAATTATTTTTATAACCAAAAGCACCAGACCGTTGACATTATTAAGCTGAACGGCTCTGTAGAGTTAGGACCGATCGTCGGTCTTTCTGACGTGATCGTGGATATTGTAGAGACCGGTTCCACGTTAAAAGAGAACGGTCTGGAGGTATTGGAGGAAATCTGCCCGCTGTCCGCACGCATGATCGTCAATCAGGTCAGCATGCAGATGGAATCGGAGCGCATTAAAAATCTGATCTACCGGCTTCGGGAAGCGGTAGAAAGGCAGAGTTAAAAGAAAATGCATGCCTGAAAACAGGCAGGAGGACAGATATGAGAATCATTGAATTGACACAGGATACCAAACGCGATTTACTTGGAACACTCTTAAAGAGAAGCCCGAATAACTATGGCTCCTATGAGGCGACGGTCGCCGACATTGTAAACGATGTCCGCACCCGCGGCGACGAAGCACTGTGCGCCTATACGGAGCGCTTCGATCACTGCCTGTTGACAAAGGATACCATGCGGGTGACAAAGGATGAGATGGAGGAGGCTTATGCGCAGGTCGATGACGAATTTATCCGCGTCATGAAAGCGAGCGCTGCCAACATCCGCGCTTATCACGAAAAACAGCTTCGCACCAGTTGGTTTGACGCAAAGCCGGACGGCACGATCTTAGGTCAGCGTATCCTGCCGCTCGCGACGGCGGGGATTTATGTGCCGGGCGGAAAAGCAGCGTATCCGTCCAGCCTGTTAATGAACGCGGTCACGGCGCGCGTTGCGGGTGTGGAGCGCATTCTGATCTGTACGCCGCCCGGAAAGGACGGCAAGGTCGTTCCTGCAACGCTTGTTGCCGCCGATATCTGCGGTATTGATGAAATCTATAAATGCGGCGGCGCGCAGGCGATCGCTGCTATGGCGTTCGGAACCGATACGATCCCGAAGGTAGAAAAGATCACCGGACCGGGCAATATCTTTGTCGCTCTTGCAAAAAAAGCCGTGTTCGGCTACGTCAGCATTGATTCCATTGCCGGACCGAGCGAAATTTTAGTATTGGCGGATGAAAGCGCGAATCCGCGCTATATCGCAGCGGATCTGCTTTCTCAGGCGGAACATGACGAGATGGCGTCCGCGATCCTGATCACAACGGACAGAACGCTTGCAGAGGCGGTATCCGCCGAGGTGGATGCCTTTACGCAGACACTCTCCAGAAAAGAGATCATTCAGAAGTCCCTTGATGATTACGGATATATTCTGGTTGCCGACAACATGGAGGACGCCATCGACGCTGTCAATGAGATCGCTTCCGAGCACTTGGAGATTCTGACACGCAATCCGTTCGAACTGATGACAAAGGTTCGCAATGCGGGCGCGATCTTCCTCGGCGAATACAGCTCCGAGCCGCTTGGCGACTATTACGCAGGACCGAACCACGTGTTGCCGACAAACGGGACGGCAAAGTTCTTTTCGCCGTTAAACGTCGATGATTTTATGAAAAAAACAAGCATCATTTCCTATTCTCAGGAAGCGCTTACGCGCGCGCATAAGGATATTGAGCTGTTCGCCGAAAAGGAAGGTCTTACGGCGCATGCCAATTCCATTAAAGTACGTTACGGTGATCAATAGAGATAACAATTTAGAGCACTGGGAGGTGTCTATGGTGGAAAACAGAATCGCGGAGATCACCCGCGACACGAAAGAAACACAGATCACGATGAAGCTTCAGCTAGACGGCAGCGGCGCGTGCCGCACGGATACGGGCATCAGCTTTTTTAACCATATGCTGGAGGGCTTTGCGCGTCATGGTTTTTTTGACTTAGACGTAAAGATTTCCGGCGACTTAGATGTGGATGGGCACCATACCGTGGAGGATGCCGGCATCGTGCTCGGCTCCGCGATCAAAGAAGCACTTGGCAATAAAGCGGGAATCAGACGCTACGGTTCTTCTTTGATCCCGATGGATGAGACGCTGGCGCAGTGTGCGATCGATCTTTGCGGAAGACCTTATTTTGTATTTGATGCGGAGTTTCCGCAGGAGCGCTGCGGTTCGTTTGAAACCTGTCTTGTGCGCGAGTTTTTCTATGCTGTATCGTACAGCGCTGGCATGAATCTGCACATGAAGATTTTGTCCGGCGTCAATGCGCACCATATGGCGGAGGCGCTCTTTAAGGCGTTTGCCAAGGCGCTTGACGAAGCGACCGGTATCGATCCGCGCATCAAGGACGTCTTAAGCACGAAAGGAACTTTAGATTGAAAAATCAGTGATTTTTCAATCGGCAAATTTGTGCTGACGCCCAAATTCGCGGGCTGTTGGCAACATGGAGGGTTAGTGTGAAAAAGTTATTTATCCCGTGTATTTATCTGAAAAAGGGCATGGCGTTAAAGGGCATGACGGATGCGGCGGTCATTTCCATGGATCCGGCCGAGCTTGCCAAAACGTACAGTCAGAATAATGCGGACGAAATTCTTGTGTTTGATCTTTCAAGCGGCGATGCGGAGCATGAAGAAGCGATCGACGTGATCAAACGCATCTGTAAAGAGAGTGAGGTGCCCGTGATCGGCGCGGGCAATATCGCGCGCATGGAGGATGTCAAGAAGCTTTTGTATGCAGGCTGCGCGCGGGCGTGCCTGGATTACGGGAAGCAGTCTAATATTGATCTGACAAAAGAGGTGTCGGAAAAATTCGGGAAAGACAAGATCCTTGCCTCGTTTCAGAAGCCCTCTGTCATTACGGCGAATCAGCCGCTCTTAGATACCTATGTGTGCGCGGCGCTGCTGACGGAGCCTTCTGCGCTGCTTGCAAGCGTCACCGAGATCAATATGCCATTTATTGCGAGCCTGTCCGACATTTCGCTTGACAAGGCGTTGGAATATCTTGGTGTGCATTCCGTCTGCGGCATCAGCGGCGATTTTGTGACGCACAATATTATGAATATCAGCTCGTTAAAGCATCTGTGCTTTGAGAACGGCATTGAAGTCAACACCTATGAGAACTGCACGCCGTGGGCTGAATTCAAGAAAAATAATGACGGAATGATTCCGGTCATCACGCAGGATTATCAAACGGGCGAAGTGCTCATGCTGGCGTATATGACAAAAGAAGCCTATGAGCTGACGCTTCAGACCGGCAGGATGACCTATTTTAGCCGCAGCCGCAATGAGCTTTGGATCAAGGGCGAGACGAGCGGACACTATCAGTACGTGAAGTCCTTAACGGCGGACTGCGATATGGACACCCTGCTCGCAAAGGTATCGCAGGTCGGCGCGGCATGCCATACCGGAAATTATAGCTGCTTTTTTAACGAAATCATGAAAAAAGAATATGATGATGAAAATCCGCTCACCATATTCAATTCCGTTTTTGATGTGATCTTGGACCGCAAGGAGCATCCGAAGGAAGGCTCTTACACGAATTATCTGTTTGACAAGGGCATTGACAAGATCCTGAAGAAAGTGGGAGAGGAAGCGACGGAAATTGTCATTGCCGCCAAGAATCCGAATCCCGAGGAGATCAAATACGAGATTTCCGACCTGCTCTATCATCTGATGGTCTTGATGGTGGAGAAGGGCGTTACATGGGAGGAGATCACCGATGAGCTTGCCAGAAGATGACATGTTTCCGGTTCCGATTTCATATAGTTAGACAAAGATCGCTTAAAAACCGGGAGTCATGATGTATGGAGCTGTCCATTGACGAAAAAATGCGTCTTGTCAGGGAAATGCGTGAAAAAATGGCAAGAGCGGAATCAGAAGACAGTCAAAGCGGCTATCAGTGGGCGTATAACAGAAGCGGAGTTTCCGAAGACGAACGCGGGGCACGCGGCACATTCGGTCTGCGGATGTTTTTCGCGCTCTGTCTCTTTGGCGGTTTTCTTTATATGCAAAAACAGGATATGAAGATCGCGGATAAAAACGCGCAGGACATTGTTGTGATGATCAGTGAGGACAGCCTGCCGTTTCCCAAGTGAAAACCGCATTTACAAACAGGAGAGGAACAAAACGATATGCGTGCGTTAGCATTACCGGAGGAGATACTACTCACAATCGAAAAGCCGGCAAGATATATCGGAGGCGAGATCAACAGTGTCATGAAAGAAAAAGCGCAGATTGACGTGCGTTTCTGCATGTGCTTTCCGGATGTCTATGAGATCGGTATGTCCCATCTCGGCATCCAGATCTTATATGATATGTTCAATCAATGGGAGGATGTCTGGTGCGAGCGCGTCTATTCCCCCTGGATTGACGCGGACCGGGTGATGCGTGAGCGTGAGATACCGCTCTTTGCTTTAGAATCACAGGACCCCGTCAGGGAGTTTGATTTTCTCGGTATCACGCTTCAATATGAAATGTGCTATACGAATGTGCTGCAGGTACTTGATCTTTCCGGCATTCCGCTTTTGGCAAAGGAGCGCACATGGGAGCACCCGGTCGTGATCGGCGGCGGTCCCTGTACCTATAATCCCGAACCGATCGCGCCTTTTTTTGACCTGTTTTACATTGGGGATGGGGAGACCATGTACCGCAGACTTTTGGATCTTTATAAGGAAATGCGCGCACAGGGCGCCGATCGGACAAGCTTTTTAAGAGAGGCGGGGAAGCTTCCGGGTATTTATGCGCCAGGGAGCTATGAGCCGCATTACCATGAAGACGGTACGTTATGCGATTTTACGGCGCTTGATGCGTCCATGCCGCTTACGATCACGAAAGAGCTTGTCACGGACTTGAGCGATACTTATTATCCGTCAAAGCCCGTTGTGCCCTTTATCAAATGCACGCAGGACCGTGTCGTTTTAGAGATTCAGCGCGGCTGCATCCGCGGCTGCCGGTTCTGTCAGGCGGGGCAGCTCTACCGCCCGGTGCGGGAACGCAGCCTTTCCATGTTAAAAGAGCAGGCCATAAAGATGATTGACCATACCGGTCACGAGGAAATTTCCTTAAGCTCGCTCAGCAGTTCCGACTATTCGAAGCTGCCGGAATTGCTCTCGTATCTGATCGATGAATGTCAAAAAAGGAAAGTGAATATTTCTCTGCCATCACTAAGGATTGATGCTTTTTCTCTCGATGTGATGAGTAAGGTACAAGATATAAGAAAAAGCAGTCTGACCTTTGCACCGGAGGCAGGTACCCAGAGACTGCGCGATGTCATCAATAAAGGCTTGACCAGAGAGGTCATTTTGAACGGCGCCATCGAAGCGTTTAAGGGCGGCTGGACAAGAGTCAAGCTTTACTTTATGCTGGGGCTTCCGACCGAGACGGACGAGGATATACGCGGCATTGCTGAGCTTGCAAACGACATTGCAGCGGCATTTTTTGAGACGGTTCCAAAGGAAAAGCGGCGGGAAAAAATTCAGATTGTCGTCAGCACCTCCTTTTTTATCCCGAAGCCGTTTACGCCTCTGCAATGGGCGTCCATGCATCCGAAGGAGACCTATATCGAAAAGGCGTATGCGACAAGAAAAGCAATCTCGGAGCAGCTCAATCAGCGAAGTATCAAATACAATTGGCATGAGGCGGATGTTTCCGTGATCGAGGGCGTGCTTGCAAGGGGAGACCGTCGGATTGCCGATGTGCTGTTGAACGCATACCGGCGCGGTTGCGTTTTTGATGCGTGGAGCGAATACTATCATCATGAGGAATGGCTTGCCGCATTTGAGGAATGCGGTCTCTCCATTGATTTTTACACGCTGCGGGAGCGGGATTTGGACGAGCTGTTTCCTTGGGATTTCATCGACTGCGGCGTGACGAAGGATTTTTTGAAAAAGGAATGGGAGCGCGCGATGACCGGTGAGATCACACCGAACTGTAAGCAGAAATGTAACGCCTGCGGCGCGGCACGTTTTGGCTGCGGGATCTGTTTTGAACCGAGAGGGGGCGGTGCGGAATGAGGCTTCGGATCAAATTTACCAAAAACGGCTGCCTGAAATTCATCGGGCATTTGGACGTCATGCGCTATTTTCAAAAGGCGATGCGGCGTGCGAAGATCGACATTGCCTATTCTGCGGGATTTTCCCCGCATCAGATCATGTCGTTTGCCGCGCCGCTCGGTGTCGGCATGACGAGTGACGGCGAATATTTTGACATGGAAGCAAATTCCGTTACAAGTGCGGAGGATATCAAAATACGTTTGAATGCCGTTATGGCGGAAGGTATTGTCGTAACGGACGTCCGGCTGCTCCCGGAAGGCGCGAAAAACGCCATGGCAAGCGTTTCAGCCGCGGGCTATACCGTGCGCATCCGCACCGGTCATGATCAGGACGTTCCTCTCGCGGAGGCAGTCGCGCGTTTTCATTCCTCCGAACGTGTGCCCTATGTGAAGCAGACGCAGAAAAGCGAACTCACCCTGGACTTAAAAGAGGGTGTTCATGCGCTTTCAGTCGAAAATGACGCCGTTTCCATGGTGATCGATACGGGAAGCAGCAGTAACTTAAAGCCCGCAATGATCATGGAAACGCTGTATTCCTATTACGGAAAACAGCCGGAAGACTTTGATTTTGTCATTCATCGCAAGGAAACCTACGGACGCGCGGAAGACGGTTCTTTTGTGCCGCTTTCCGAAGCGGGGGAGGTGTTCTGATGCCCGCAGATCAGGCGAATATCAGCTATTATATTACTCATTACGAAAACCGCCTGTTGTCCGCGCTCTGTGTGGACGATAGGCCGGTGCAGGCGTCGTTTTCGCCGAGGCAGGTATCAGCGGAAGCGGATGCTGCATTTGCGGTCGGCACGATTCTTGTCGGCCGGATCAATCGGATCGTCTCAAACATCCATGCCGCTTTTGTGGACATTGCGCCCGGCATACAGGGTTTTCTTCCGCTTCAAAGCATCTGTTCTCCCGTGTATTGCAGCAATGACCGGACAAAGAAGGACATGCCGGTGCAGGGGGACTGTGTTCTTGTACAGGTCGAAAAAGCAGCCGTCAAGACAAAGGATCTGGTGCTTACCACAAAGCTCTCGCTGTCGGGGCGCTATGCTGTGTTCGAAAATATCGGCAGCGGAATTCATTTTTCCCGAAAAGTATCACCAAAGCAGAGATCGCGCATGAATGATTTTTTGGCATCGCAGCAGATCACGGAAGCCGCGTTCAGGGGATGCGGCTGTATCGTGCGAACCAACGCATTTACGCTGCAGGATTTATCACCGGTATTGACGGAACTGAAACGGCTTCATGCCGACATGGCGCGGCTTATTTCCTATGCGTCGTCGCGAACCCTATACAGTGTGCTCTATACGCCGCCTGCCGACTATCTGCTTGCTCTGCGCGATACCTACGCGCTTTCCTTTCGGCGTATCGTGACGGATATTCCCGAGGTCTTTGAGCAGCTGACGTCCTATTTCACGGATGTGGGTGATACGGAAAGCCTTCAGAAGCTTTCTTTTTTTGACAATGGGAAAAAGAGCATGTCGCTCTTGAATTTTTATCGTCTCGGGGAGCGCATAAAGGAGGCGCTTTCAGAACGCGTATGGCTCAAAAGCGGCGGCTACCTTGTCATTGAGCCGACGGAAAGCCTGACCGCAATTGATGTGAATACGGGAAAGTATACGGGAAAAAGCGATGCGGAGGATACCTATTGGAAAATCAATGCGGAAGCGGCGCAGATGATCGCCCTACAGCTCAGACTCCGCAATCTGTCCGGTATGATTCTGGTCGATTTTATCAATATGAAAGAGCGGGAGAGGAAGGAACAGCTATTGGAGCTGCTCCGTTCTTATACGGCGTACGACCCTGTGCATACCTCTGTTATTGACATGACGCCGCTCGGACTTGTGGAGATCACGCGCAAAAAAATAAGAAAAAGTTTAAAGGAGCAATATGATGAAACTGCTTTCCATGAAAGAAATTGATGGCGGACGTTATCTGCACCGCTATGAGCTGGTCTATGAGAACCGCGCGGGACGCGAAAAGCATTATGAGATTGTCAGCCGCCGTGCGATCACCTCTCCGGAGGAGCTCGGGCGCGTATCGAGCGGCATTTCCATGATCGTGACGCAGAATGACCGCCTGCTTTTATTAAAAGAATTCCGCATGGCGATCAACCGCCCTGTCTATAATCTATGCGCCGGAATGATCAATGAGGGAGAATCCATCGAGGACTGTGTGAAAAGAGAATTGTTTGAGGAAACGGGACTGACAGTAAAGGAGATCAAACAGATCCTGCCCGCTTCATATGCCGCGGTCGCTATTTCCGATATTATGACGAATATTGTCTATGTGGAGGCAGAAGAGGGGGAGATCAGCGGCGAATACGCTTCGGTAAACGAAGAAATTCAGGCCGCATTTTATGACGCGGACGAGCTTTCCGTCATGCTGGAGACCGAAGCCTTCAGCAGCCGCAGCCAGCTCGCCGCATATCAATTTTGTATATCTCATTCTAAAAAATGATCCGCAATGAAAGAATGCGCCAATCTTTTTTAATCGTCTTTTCTTAAATGAACCAGCTTGCTTGCCATTCTGCCGCGTTCTTCCTCAATAGCGGCATAGTGCTTTCTGGTCGTATTGACATCCTTATGTCCGAGCACGTCGGCAACCAGATAAATATCACCGGACTCCCGGTAGAGATTTGTTCCGTAGGTACTCCTTAATTTGTGCGGTGTGATCGTTTTCATCGTCGTTACGCGCGATGCGTATTTTTTGACAAGGTTCTCCACGGCACGCACGGTGATCCGGCGTCTCTGTAAGGAGAGGAACATCGCCTCCTCATGACCGTTCTCGGCGATGATATGCTTGCGTTTTTCGTGATAGGTAAGCAGCGCTTCACGCACCTCGTCTCCAAAATAGACATACGCCTCATAGCCGCCCTTGCGCCGCACCTTGATGCGGTCATTATCATAATCAATATCGCCGATATTCAGCCCGACAAACTCTGATACGCGGATTCCGGTGCCGAGCAGCAGCGTCAGGATTGCAAGATCGCGCTCCTTTGTGATCTTATGATAATTCGCCTCTGCTTTTGTAAGTTTTTCACCGTCCTCAACCTGATCTAAGAGAATGGCGACTTCATTCGCATCCAGACGCACGATTTCTTTCTCGTGAATCTTTGGCGTTTTTACAAGAGAGGGCGGATTTGTCATGATCATTTCCGATTGAAAAAAGAAATTATAAAAACTTCGTATGGTCGCAAGTTTCCTCGACTTGGCACGTTCCTGATTGGACAATTCCTTTCCGTCGCGCTCATAATAGGAGCAGTAGGAGAGGTAGTCCAAAATATCATCGCGCTTAATCCTGTCAAGCACATCAACCTTAAGCTCTCTCATTGGAACCGGACAAATATCGGGTCTTTTTTCGTAGAGCCAGTTAAAAAATACGCGCAGGTCATAGGCATACGCAAGACGGGTGCGTGTAGAGGTCACTTCTTCGACACCATGAAAATACCGGGATACGAAAGGGGGCAGTTCCTCTAAAATCCCCCTGAGCGTCATCGTATATTTTCTGTTTTGCTGTTCGTGATAATTTTGCTGTTTTTCGTTTGATGAAGCCATAATTTGTTATTCTCCTGATTTGTCTATTACACCTGTTTATCATGCTTGTTTGTCTTGTATTTCGCATTTCTCAAGTTTGGTATAGCGCGTTGCAGATTGCCGTAAACATGCGTTCCTTGACGCCCGGGTTCTCCTGATTCAGGCGCTTTAACAGATCCTCTGCGTATTTCCTTTTTGTATAACCGTCCGCAGGGCAGGCACTTTTTGCGACCGGCAGTTTGTTCTTATTGACAAAACCAATCACATCCGCCTCCTGCATATACATAAGCGGACGGATCACCGTCATATCCATGCGGTCCAGGTAGGTGACAGGGCGAAAGGTATGAAAACGTCCTTCAAAGATCAGGGACATGAGCATGGTAACGACAATATCGTCCTTATGATGCGCATAAGCGACCTTATTGCAGCCAAGCTCTTTCATTTTTGTATTGAGCGCGCCTTTGCGCATTTTTGCGCAGAGTGCACAAGGATTGCTTTCCCTGCGTTCCTCAAAGACGATCTTACCAATATCCGTCTCCACACGGATATAGGGTACCTGCAGATCGTCGCACATTTGCCTGATCCGGTCAAAATCCTGAATGCCGAACCCCAAATCAACCGTTACCGCATACAGCTCATAATGCGCAGGGTAGAAGCGCTTTAGTCCCGCAAGCGCAGTAAGGAGTGTGAGGGAGTCCTTTCCACCGGAAATGCCGACCGCGATGCGGTCGCCTTCGTCGATCATATGATATGTATCAATCGCTCGCCGGACGAGACTCATAAGCTGCTGCTGTGTCATGATTCCGTTCTCCTTAAAAAGGATCATTTCTCTCTATCAATTCATTATATAGGTTCCGATGAAAAAAGTATAGCTTTTTTCAATTAACTGGTATAAGATAAAAGAGTCGGAGAGCGCTCCGAAAAAGGAGAGAATATCTATGAAATATCATGGTGACCGTAAATATCTGCATTGGGGTTTAACCGGTATAGGTGTGGTATGCGCAGGTATCGCTTTTTACTATATTCTTTTTCACGGCACAAGACTCGGCACAATGCTGAACCGTTTTTTTAATATCTGTTTTCCGATTATTGTCGGCTTCGTACTGGCATACTTGTTTACGCCGGTTGTCAATTCGATCGAATACCGTCTGCTCATTCCTCTCTATAAGCGCATCACAAAGGGAAAAAAGCAGGAGAGTATCGGAGATCGACGGCATAAGAGCCTGATCCGCGCGATTGCCATCTGCACAACGTATCTGTTAGTCTTTTGGTGTTTTTACGGCTTGTTTGCCATGATCATTCCTGAAATTGAAAAGAGTATTCCCGGCATTTCCGAACAGACTACGAAAGCATTCAATAAATATTACGATATGGCGATCGATTATCTGCAGCAAAACACGATGGTTGCGAATTTCCTGAAAGACAATCTTTCTATCGATCTGTCCACGATCAATTCGCAGGATGTGGTTGACTGGCTGCTGAAAAACATTCAAAATATCGGCTCCGTCCTCTCAACGCTGTCAGCGACTATTTACGGTACATTGAAAACTTCGCTCAATATCATCATTGGTTTTATCATTTCGGTTTATCTGTTATTTGGCAAGGAGACCTATGCGGCACAGGCGAAAAAAATATGTTATTCCCTGTTTGAAATGCATAATGCGAACCGTTTGATCAAGGACTGCAGGTTTATTCATAAAACCTTTATCGGCTTTATTTCGGGAAAGATTTTTGACTCCATCATCATCGGTTTTCTTTGTTTCATTGGAACAACCCTGCTTGGGCTGCATTATCCGGTACTCATCAGCGTCATTGTCGGTGTAACGAATGTGATTCCGTTTTTCGGACCCTATCTTGGCGCGATTCCCTGTACGCTGTTGTTACTGGTCGTAGCGCCGATCGAAGCTGTTTACTTTTTAATCTTTGTTCTGATCCTTCAACAGGTGGACGGAAATATTATCGGGCCGCGTATTTTGGGCGATTCGACCGGTATTTCGGGCTTTTGGGTCATTTTCGCCATCACATTTTTCGGCGGTATTTACGGCATAATGGGTATGATCATCGGTGTTCCCGTGTTTGCGGTGATCTATGCGTTCACAAAGCGCTTTGTTAATCGGAGACTGAAGAGTAAATCACTTCCTTCGGATACGGCGCTATACCGCGATGCGTATGAGATCCGGGATGGCGAATTTATCACGAAAGAGCATTTATTCACGGAGATCAAGAACCCGAAGGGAAGCAGTCAGCATAAAAATGCGGCGGAAGAGGGCGAAAAATATCATTTATTCCGTACGCTCTTTAGCAGACATGCGACTGGTTCTTCCGAGAGTGCACAGGCAAAGGATGCTTCATCAGAAAAAGAAAATTCGCAGAAAACAGAAGCGTCACAGTCCAAAGAAGAATCTAACCGCAATACATAATGATAAAAACGGTAATGGATTGAGTTTAACGAATAATAGAATGGATTTCACTGTTTTTCTGCACATTTCTTTGCCGGAAACAATTATTTTAAAATTTGTTACATTAATATAGAAGGAGCGTCACTATGCGTTTTTTGATACAGAGAGTGTCAGAAGCCTCTGTCGAAGTCGATCAGAATATCATTGGACAGATTAAGAATGGACTTCTCGTGTTTGTCGGTGTAAGTGATCGTGACACGACGGAAATCGCCAATCGCATGATCGAGAAGCTTTTGAAGCTGCGTATATTCGAGGATTCTGCAGGCAAAACCAATTGTTCCCTTGCAGATACAGGCGGCGAGATTCTTGTTGTATCGCAATTTACCCTGTATGCTGACTGCAAAAAGGGAAACCGACCATCCTTTACCGATGCAGGTTCCGCTGAATCGGCAAATCGTCTCTATGAATATATTCTACAACAGATCGCCTCAAAAGGCGTTACTGTCCAGCATGGTATCTTTGGTGCGATGATGAATGTATCACTTGTGAACCACGGACCGTTCACCGTCTTTTTAGATTCCGACCAGCTTTTCGGATAAAAGAGTATGATATCGGCACACATATAACTATTCGCGAAACGACAGTTTAACGAATAGATGGCTTCGCTTATTGGCTTAACCTTAACACATGAAACACTTGTTTGTCAACCTGTTTTTTTTTCTTTGTGCATGTTACACAACGCTTTGCCTCGGATCGCGTTTGATCAGCCGGTTATTTTCCGGCTTTCTTTGTGCAGTTTTCATAAACAAGGAAGTTGTGATTTGGCGTTGAAACCTAGCCTTGTTTCCGGGGA
>JAAUZE010000013.1 GCA_014804755.1 Lachnospiraceae bacterium
GACCTGCTTTTGTCTCTTCCTCGAATAACATTTCGTAAGAAGGGTTGTGCACGATTTCTTTGACACCGGTAATGCCATACTTGCTTAAATCAATTGCCATTTTTTTAACCTCTCTTCTTAATATTATAGTTGATATATAGAACCCATTGGCTATATATGTTTAAAATATACCATATTCAGGAAAATAAGTAAATACAAACACGAAAATCAATTTTTTTGTATTTTTTGTATTTTGGGGCGTTGTTAGTTAGGTGCATCATTAATGACACCAAAAAATCGCTGAAGCCGCACGACCTCAGCGATTTTTCTTTGGGAGTGCTTTTTACAGCCCCTTTCCCATATTCTTTTCCTCGGTTTACATGAGTCCGAGAATCTCCGTAACGACCGCCTTCATTTCCTCTTTTTCGCAGGCTCTGTCATGTCTGACCGGCGCGGTACGAATTTCCTCGATCGCCTCCGGTATCTTCACACCGCCAAGCTCCGATAAGGTATCCGCAAGCGCAAGATCCTCCTGCGCAGCATATTTCTCATCAATTGCCCGCATCACGGCTTTCGTAAACTTAAACGGACTTGCCGTGGATGCGATCACCGTCTTTGTCCGATCGTTCGTCTCCGTCTTATATTTCTCATATACCTTCGCGGCAACCGCCGTGTGGGTATCAATGATATACCCCGTCTTTTGATACAGCGCGGAGATCATCTGTGCCGTCTCTTCCTCAGACGCATAATTGCCATAAAAATCCGCAAGCTGCTCCTCCATTTCGGGCGTCAGCTGATAGCTTCCTTTTTCGGATAACTGTTTCATCAGCGCCGCGTTTTTGTCCGCATCCTCTCCCGCGATGCGATAGATCAACCGCTCTAAATTACTGGAGATCAAAATATCCATGGACGGGGAACTGGTCAGCACAAATTCACGGTTTTTATCATAGGTTCCCGTTTTGAAGAAGTCATATAACACTTTGTTCTCATTGGATGCACAAATAAGCTTTGCGATCGGCAGTCCCATATTTTTCGCATAAAATGCCGCTAAGATATTTCCGAAATTGCCCGTCGGAACGACCACATTGATCGGCTCGCCCTCCTTTACGGCTCCCTGCGCACAAAGTCTTGCGTACGCATAGACATAGTACACGATCTGCGGAACCAGTCTTCCGATATTGATCGAATTTGCCGACGAGAACTGAAAGCCCTTCTCAGCCATCAGCGCCGCAAGCTCCTTATCTGAAAAGAGCGTTTTCACGCCGGTCTGCGCGTCATCAAAATTGCCGTGAATGCCCACAACATAGGTGTTATCGCCCTTCTGTGTCACCATCTGCTTCTCCTGTACGGGACTGACGCCGTTCTTCGGATAAAAAACAATGATCCTCGTGCCCTTTACGTCAGCAAATCCCGCAAGCGCCGCTTTTCCGGTATCGCCCGAGGTTGCGGTCAGAATCACGATCTCATTTGTGACCTGATTTTTTCTCGCTGCAGTCAGCATAAAGTGCGGCAGGATGGAAAGCGCCATATCCTTAAACGCGATGGTCTTTCCGTGAAACAGCTCTAAATAATACGCGCCGTCCGCTTCCTTTAACGGAGCGATCTGCTCCGTATCAAATTTGGAATCATAGGCATTGGCAATGCAGTTTTTTAACTCCTCCTCGGTAAAGTCCGTCAAAAACAGCTTCATCACCTCGTAGGCAGTCTCCTGATAGCTCATGCCGGACAGCTTATCCATTGTCAATGTAAGCTTCGGAATCCGATCCGGAACAAACAGCCCGCCGTCCTTTGCAAGTCCTTTCAAAATCGCCATCGACGCCGTCACCGGCTCGGATTTGCCTCTTGTACTTCTGTATAAAACTTCCATTTCGTTTCTCCTATTCTTTCCTCACCATAACAGGAATCATCATCGTGAAATCCATGCCTAGTGTAGCACAAAAGAGAGTCCGGCACAATGTTCTATTTTCAAAAAGTATCAGGATGTGAAAAACTCATGTCCTCCGTAACTGAATAATTTCGTCAGGCATTCGTCGAACCAGCGCATCTGACTGCTTCCCGCATAGCGCCGTGCCGCAAAAAACAGCGCGCCCTCGGAATAGTCCTCGCCTGCCAGCGCCCGGTTGACCGCTTCTCTGGTATCCTCCGTTACGACCACCTTATAATAGCTTCCGCTTGCAACCGGAGAAAACTGCGCCTTTCCGCCTGACCGCTGAAATATAACGTCATACACGCTGTTCGGAAAACGTTCGTCCACCACGCGATTTAATACCACATTGGCAACAAGGATCTTCCCCTTTGTATCCTCGTTTCCCGCCTCCGCCTGCACAATGCGAAGAAGCGCCTCGTAATCCTCCGCTGACACGATAATGCCCCAGCCCCCGGTCTGCACATCCGCGCCGTCCTCCAATTCCAACGCTGTCTCTATGTGCTCTTCTGCGGGTTCTGCCGCACCTGTATCCGCATTTGCCTGCAACTGCGATTCCGTGTCCTCTCCTGCCTGTCCGGCTGCACCCGTGCCTGCATTTGCCTGCGGTTGCGCCTCCGTGTCCTCTCCTGCCTGTCCGGCTGCACCCGTGCCTGCATTTGCCTGCAACTGCGATTCCGTGTCCTCTCCTGCCTGTCCGGCTGCACCTATACCCCCTTCGGTTTGCTCTCCTTCCTCTGCTACGGCAAGCGTACTGACAGTCGTTCCTGCTTCCAGTCCGACATCGCCATCTGACCGCGGCATTCCGCCGCCGTCATGTTCTCCCTCAAACGCAAGCAGTTCCATCTCTATCACACGTTGTTCTGACGCCGTATAAGGAACATAACGCTTGTCCGCTTCCCCGGCAGTCCATGCAATTTCCGTTCCCTCACTCAGAAACTCTCCGGTCTGACAGCATGACACACCATAGGATACGCCGCCGCACACGCCGAGCACCATCACGCTCAGCAGAAAATAAATCACATATTTTTGTTCTGTCCATCTTTTATTCATACTTAAATTGTATTCTGCCTGTCCAAATGATATACTTAAAAAAATGTTTTTTTCACAAAGGAGTAAAAAATGTCCACAAGGAAAGGTGTTTTTCCGGCAAAAAAAAAGGACGGCAGCGTCTATTATCGCGCTTCCGTCACTCATCATCAAAAGCATATTTCGCTTGGGAGTTTTGAAACAGAACAGTCTGCGGGCGACGCATACTGCGAAGCGCGCGCCCTGCTGTCAACTCCTTCTCTTTGTTTTTGCACGGATCACCAGCCCCGCGCTCTCTCGTTTGAAAAGTATGTCACGCTCATGAATTTCCGTGACAATCATTATTATTTCGGCAATCCGATCTATGCCTATCCGCGCTATTTTCTGTATTTCTGGTCGCGCGAGATCGTATTCAAATTCGATACGGACGATCTGTTCTACTACGCCTCCCACAAGATCATGAAGCGCGGCGGTCATTATTTTGTTGCCGATTACGGTATGCAGGTAAGCTTATGCAGCCGCTATGGCATCAGACCTTACGCCGTCGCAGGGCGCGATTACCGCTTTATCAATGGGGATCCCTATGATTTCCGCTATGAGAATATCCATATCATCAACCGCTATCACGGCGTACGGCTCATCCAAAAATCGGGTCACGCCATGTATCGGGCGGTGATCCATATCCGCAGCAATTACGTCATCGGCGTTTTCCGCACGGAAACGGAAGCCGCCATCGCGTATAATAAGGCTGCGGATATTCTCACAAAAAACGGGTTTACACGCAATTTTATTCAGAATTATATTGATAATGTCACTCCCGCAGAATACGCCGCGATTTATGAATCCGTTGTCATTCCGGATAAACTGGAGCGTCTTACTCCGCCCCCATCATGATCTCCTTGATGGAAATGTGTCTCATTTTTTCAGAATAACCATACATCAGTATTTCATATAAAACGGCAAAGCAAACGAGTGAAAGGAGCATCCGCGGCACCGAAAACTGATAGGCAGGCATGCCGTCCATATCCCGAAAAACAATATCGACCATGATGCGCAGCAACCCGTATTGATACACCGTGCCGACCGCAAAACCGATATACGCCGCGGGGCGGTATACGCCAAGCAGCGCCTGACAACACTCCCGCTGCGAATAGCCGAATGCACGCATCATCGCAATCGTTTTCACATTGCCGCGCACAACGGTCGTCACCGCCAAAAACAACGTCGTTACCGCTAGGACAAGCCCGATCACCATGATCATGGCCCCCATCATTTCACTTGCCAGTTTCTTCATGCTGAATGACATCTGTGTCATTGCCGAAAAGCAAAAGGAAGAAAACACCATAAAGAATAACAGGATTTTCTTTTCCCACAGGGTGGTACGTTTTAACTCACGCAGGAAGTGATCCTGTTCTTTTCCGGCAACGGCTCTCCGCGCTTTCCCGTCCGGTATGCTGTCCTCTTTTAGCAGGCGAAGCGGCGGTACCTTCAGACGGATGCGCGCATACACAATGGCAAGCGCTGAAAAAAATACGGTCGGCAGAAGCGCCGTCCACAAAATGAGCATCGGATGATAGCGCACGACAAGATCGGGCAAAAAGCCATCCTTATTCTGCACGCGATAGAGCGCGGGCATCATCAGATACGCGGTCACAACGCCAAGCCCCGCCCCCGTCAAAACACTGCTTCCGAATACCCAAAAGCTTCCCGCGATACGCCAGTTTCCATAGCCGAGCGCCTTTAAGATTCCAAGCTCTTTTTTATGAGTGTCAATATAGTGCTTGATATAAAAACACAGGGTAACGACTGAAGTCAAAAGCAGACAGCCTCCCGTGATCAGGCAGACGATCACCGACGTCGCCTCCTGTGCCTTATATACGATCATTTCCTGTTCGGTCGTAAGAAGCTCCGCGATCGTCAAAAGATCCATTCTGTAATTCAAAAACAGCGTGCAGACAAGGACAGCACAATAAACGATCACCGAGATTCCAATTAGCTTTACCGCATCTTTTATTCCCACGATCATACGCTCACCATCCGATCTCATAGGCGCTTTTTACCGCCTCATTGGTGCGGATTTCCGCAATCTGTCCGCTGTTCACCACAACGACCCTGTGCGCCATCTCCGCAATATTCTGATTATGTGTCACCATCACGATCGTAAAGCCGTAGGCTTCATACAGACGGCAGATATAATCAAGCGCGCTCCTGCCGGTCTGCTCATCAAGCGCCCCTGTCGGCTCATCCAGAAAGAGCACGTTCGGCTTTTTGGCAAGTGCCCTTGCGATCGACACTCTCTGCTGTTCTCCACCCGACAACTGGTTCGGATATTTGCCTCGTTTTTCTTTTAATCCGACTGCCTCGATCATCTCGGCATACGCCGCATTATCCGCCAGGTCAGCGCCCATTTTTACATTTTTATCCACGGTCATATTCGGCAGCAGATAATATTGCTGAAAAATAAATCCGACATTCTCTTTCCGAAATGTTGTCAATTGATCATCGGAAAGCTGCGTGATGTCCCGCCCGTCATAACAGATGCTCCCCCCATCGGGCTTTTCCAATCCCGACATGACGTGTAAAAGCGTGGATTTTCCGGAACCGGACGCGCCTAATATCACTACAAAATCATGCTCCTCAATGGTAAGATTGATTCCTCTTAACACCTGCGTACGGCTTTCCCCGCTTCCATACGTTTTTGTGATATTGTGCAATTCAATCATTTTTTTCCTCTCCTTTATGACTTTGCATCCCTTTTATTTCCTTAAGCAGACCGGTAAAAATTTCCGTCATCATACCGCCGATCTGCTCCAGCGTAAAACAGCACATTCTTGTTGCAAAAAGCGTCGCAATCCCATGCGTATAAATCCACAAATGCTGATAAAGCCTCTGTGCCTCTGCATCGGAAAGCCCGTATCCGTCCACGATGGACAGCAAAATGTCCTCATAATTCTCGTCGATCACAGGAAGCACGCCTTCGATATTCGGGTGTTTTTCCTGTTCCTTCATAAACAGTAATCCGAATAATTTCGGCTCTTCCACAGCAAACCGGATATATTGTTCTCCCACACCCTTAAACCGGGGGCCGTCCGTTTTCAACAACCCCTTTTTGACATAGCGGTTATAGCATGCCCTTGCCGCCTTCAACACCTCGTCCTGTACCTCCTCCATACTCTGGAACACGGTAAAGATCGGGCGCGGCGAGCTGCCAAGCCGTTCGGCAAGCGCCCTTGCAGTCAGTGCGTCAACCCCCTCCTCCTTCACAAGGTTCAGCGCGGCTTCAATGATCTCTTCTCTTTCAAATTTTGCCTTGGGCGGCATGGTAATCCTCCTTTTCACGCCAATTTGACATTTTTATCTAAAACACTCGTTCTGCAACATTTGTTTTAGATTGTAACACAAAAAATAACACGGTTCAAGTGTTATTTTTGATACGGCCGGGCGGTGATCACGTTTTCATGTTTTTATTCGCCAATACGCTACCCCATTTCTGCCTAAGAGCCGTTCACTTACCATGTCACGGCGGATCGTACAGAAATCATCGTAGAAATCGGCAATGATAATGTTTACTTCCCGCTCGGAATACATTCTGTCAAAGTCAAATGCTTCGGCAATTACTTCTAAAACAATGCGTTCCTTTTTAAGCTGAGTGGGAATGGATTTTAATTTCCCATATTCAAAAAAGGCATCTATTACCCTTTGCCGATAATCTGCATCACGCTGTGCCTGTTTTTGTGCCTCGTCCGATTCTTGCTGCAATATCTCCAATATGCTGGTCTGAAATATTTCTTTGTTCAGGGAATACATCATATAATATTGATTTTTGTATGCAGTCACAGCGCCTGCATCTGATAATTTTTTCAGATGGAAGGAAATGGTAGGCGCGGTAAGGTCCAACCGCTCTGCCAATCTCTCAACATACATATCCTCGACAGCAAGGGATTTTAAGATTTGCAGCCGTGACTTATCTGCCAAACACTTAAATAGGCTGATTGCTTCTGCTTCGGTCATGTCGTTTCCTCCCAAATCTGCATACACATATCCTTTATTTCCCGGACGGTGTCGAGCTTAATACTTTCAATGTGCATTCTTTCAACATCCCCATGCTGTTTGGCCTTTTCATAGGAAGTCATCCAATTCGTCGGAATCTGCTCCGCTTTTTGCAAGAAAAAACGCTTCTTCGCTAAATCGTCCTTTCCACAGACCCTTTCCGCAACAGAGAGAATCGTCTTGAAAATCTCATAGATGTTTGCGCGGATTTTTTCATCATTTCCTTCATCCATGCGGTCATCCTCAGTAAGCAGCTTGCTGCGTTGTTTACAAGCTGCGATCTGTTCATCCAAATAGGACTCAAATTTTCGTTGTTGTTCGTTCATATCGCTGCCCTCCGGTTATAAGACGATCGTTCCATGACCGACAAAGTCAATGTGATCCGAAGCCTCGTTTGTCCCGCCGAACATATGATTTGCGCCAACTGCAATATGAAAAGTGCCGCACATTTTTTCATCCAAAACAGGATAACCGCACAGATCCGTCACATTGGGGTTCATGCCAAAGCCAAGCTCGCAAACAACGCTGTTTTCCTGTGGCTGCTTCTCAAAATAGGCCATAACTTCAGGCCGATCACTATTGATGATCCGCCCATCCTTGATATACAGCAGAACATGATCATATTTAGCGCCGTCAAGATAGAAGGTTTCAAAATAAACCGTCCCCTGCGTTTTGTCCTCGACCGGAGCAATGTAAATCTCGCCGCACGGAAGATCGCCATCCCCTGCGTCAATATGCCAGACTCTATCGGTTAGCTCAAAGAAAAGCTCGCAATCCTCCCCCGTGCGGAGCAACACGTTACCCGCGCCCTCAAAACGGTCTTTTTCCTGCCTGCAAGCCTCATAAATGGCAGTGTAGTCAACGTCATAGGCTCTCTCCATGCGCTGAATAAAATCCTGCGGGTCGAGACCGGATTCTTCCGCGTTTGCCGCAGTGGGGATTCTGATTTGCGTAAAGCGTTTACAGTCCATGAGTTTTGAAAAGAGTTGCGCCATATATTTGCGGTAAAGCGTAAACTGATCCTCATCAATTTCATATCCAAGAATCACAGGTCGATAAGCGAAAACATCCAGCACCGCGTCAAATTTGGTAAACAAATCAAAATATTGTTCTCCAAAGCAGCTTTCTTTCGCCGCAAGGAAGATATCCCGGTTTATAGAACGGGATTGCTGCAGCAATAGGGGCGTCGCGCCCAGCTCCGCCACGGCTATGATGAAATTGTTTGCAATCTCCTTGTCAGCATCCTCACCCCAAAAATGAATGAGGACCATTTCGCCGGCAGAAACGCCGCTGGCTTTCACAATTTTAGATATCATTTTTCTGTCCATCGTATTTCAAACCTCCTGTTTGATTCTGATTATACTATTATATTATCATAATTTCAATATTTAATTTTATATTTATCTAAATAGATTTTAATATAGCCTATGTTATAGGGTATCGCGTGATTTGTTCTCTATAAAACAAAAATATCAAATCCTTAATAGCTAAAAAATAAGAGGATCAAGGCGTTTCTGCCTTTTCCCCTCTCAATGTGTTACAATCTGATTTTATATCTCCTACAGCGTCCGCTGCGCAACGATGACGGTATAACCGTCCGTATCGTAAGTGACACCCGTTTCCACAAATTGATTTTTATGCCAGAATGCTTCACTTTGCGGATTGCCCTTTACCCAGCCGAGTCTTACCGCTTTATACTGTTGCGTGCAGAGATACGCGCATAATTCACGAATGATCGCTGTTCCGACGCCCTTTCGCTGCACAGATACATCCGTCATAAAGAAACCGACAAATGCTGTCCGGGCATCAGGATAACCATCGATCAAATCCATCACCGCGATCAGCCTGTCCCCATCAAACCAGCCGATATAATGCTTATCCTCCATGCTCTTTTTGGGAGGCAGAGCCTGCATATCTCTGCGTATACTGTCTCTTGTCACAAACGGCGGGCAGTATTCATAATACAAGCGGTTTTGCTTACAGAGTGCATAAATGATCTCCACATCCTCCTCCGTAAGCCGCCTGATATGATATTGATCAGAAAAATTTGTTACCAGCATGAAACCCCCGTAACCGTCAAGGCGGCATCCGACTCTAGGATAAAACCAATATTTCCCTGCGCCGCTCCCGACTCGATCGCAGCATTATAGGATTCGGGTGTGATCGTCAGACTGCTTCCGCTTGCCGAAAAGCTGCCGCACCAAGACTGGCCGACGCTCATAGGATGGTCAAACGAAATCTCACATGTCCATCCGTTCACTTTCGCACCCGAAGTGTTCGTCAATTCCAGCGTATACTGTTCATAATGCTTTCCGTCCGTTTCCCATGAATTTGACAGCGATACGGATGCCTGCAGGGAACCCGACGCATCACTTGTCACACCCTGCGCGGAACCGCTGCTGTTCCCGCTGCTTCCGTTATCGGTGCCGGATGTCGTTCCGCTTCCGCCATTTGATTGCGTCCCGTTCGCACCGTTACTGTTTTCGCTTCCGCCATTTGATGGCGTCCCGTTCCCATCATTTTGTGAAGCCGCATTTCCGCCGCTGCTCCCAATGATCGTATGGTCTGCGCCCATCATATCCACAAACCATTTCCCGCTCTCGCTCAGCTCGTCATAAGTCCATCCGCTTGTCGCCGTCGTGGATGAGCGAAGAAGCGCCGAAGTTTCCGATTTATTTGACAAATTCCAAACACAATAGCTGACGCCGTTTTCATCCATTGCGCTGATCCATTTGTCTGCCTCCGCAGCATTGATCGCGCCGTTTCCCGATGCATCGCAAATACCGAATTCAGACACAAATACCGGCAGTCCCGCTCCAATGGCATTCACCATTTTCTGGCGCAGGCTGTCCCGATGCGTATCGGCATAAAAATGCAGCGTATACATGATGTTCTCATAACCCGTGATGGGATTCGCCGCCGCCTGATCGACATCCTGCGACCATGTCGGCGTTCCGACAATGATAATGGCGTCCTCATCCTGCTGCCGGATGACCGGAATGACCTGCTCTGCATAGGTTTTAATGCGCTGCCAAGACACACCGCCGTTCGGCTCGTTGCAAATCTCATAGATTACATTGCCATACGACGCGTACCGCTCTGCGGTTTCCCTAAAAAAAGCAATCGCCTGATCGATATAGGTATTCGGATCCCGGTCATTTAACACATGCCAGTCCACGATCACATACATGCCAAGCTCCGTCGCCGCATCCACACTGTCATAGACCAGCTGCTTTAAATTATTCCGGTTATTCTCATCACCTACGCAGTAGCCCCCGTATTCCGCCGTATACATGGCAAGACGCACCACATTGACGCCCCACTCATCACGCATGGTACGAAACGCCGCCTGATTCGCATACTGCGGAAACCAGGAAAGCCCGTGCGTGCTGACGCCGCGCAGCTGGTATGGCGCTCCATATGTATCCACAAGCTGCGTACCGTTTACCGAAAGCGCCCCGTGCGCGCCGTACGGCGTTGTTCCCGCTGCTTGGGGCTGAGGCGCGGCTGCCGTACCGCTCCCCTGTACTGTCTCATCATTTTGTCCGCTCTGCGCATTTTCTGTTTCCAGGCTTTCTCCGCTTAGCGTATCTCCTGTTTCCAGGCCGTCTCCGCTTAGCGCATCTCCTGCCTCTCGGTTTTGCCCATCCTCTGGAAATTGTCCGTTCCGCACGGTTTCCGTTTCCCATTCCTGCCCGTCCTGTGCGGTCTGCGCCTCCGCATCCTGTCCGTTTCGTGTGTCTTCCGCTCCCGAATTGTCTCCATCCTGCGGATCCCCACTTTCAAAATCCGATCCGCTTTGTCCGTCTTCGGCTCTTCCTGCTTCATTCTGCGCGTTTAGGGACGAAGCCTCTCCATCCGCGCCGGTCTGTTCTTTTTTCCCGCATGCAGACAAAAGAAGAAGCAGCACAAAAATCCATAACAGCCTGCCGCAGATTGTTTTGGAAACCGTCCTCTTTTTCATCCTGATCCCCCGACATATTGCCTTATTTCAAAAATCCGCTGATGATCTGTTCCTCCGCTTCCTCCTGCGTCAAACCGAGCGTCATCAGCTTGATGAGCTGCTCTCCTGCGATCTTACCGATCGCCGCCTCATGAATGAGCGCGGCATCCACATGATTTGCCGTCAGCGCGGGAAGCGCTGTCACCGATGCCGCATCCATAATGATCGCATCGCACTCCGTATGCCCCGAACAGGACGCATTTCCGACAATATTTGCATGAAACTCTTGCTTTGACTGCTCCTTTGCCACAGAACGCGACACCACATCCGCCGTCGAACCGTCGCCGTTTAACTCCACTGCAAAATCACTTCTTGCATATTGCGTTCCATGTGTCATCAGCTTTTCCCGCACGACAAGGGACGCCTCCTGCGCCAGAGAAGCCTCGGTTTTGCGCTGTGTGGAATCGATGCCCTTGATCTGCACCATCTCCAGCTCCATATGCGCGCCTTCCTCCAGCGTGATCTCGGTCGTCGGATTCATGATGCGTCCGCCGGTTCCGTCACCCTGCCCGTAATGCTTTTCCACATAGCGCACCCGCGCGTTCCTGCCGACAAAAAAACGATGGATTCCGCTGTGCTCCGAAGCATCTTTTCCTCCGTTATGAATACCGCAGCCCGCCACGATCGTAATATCACAATCCTCTCCGATGTAAAAATCATTATATACGGTTTCCTTGATGCCGCTTTCGCTTAACAGCACCGGAATATGCACACTCTCATTTTTGGTACCCGGCTTAATGATGATGTCGATACCGGGCTGGTCTCCCTTTGTGACAATATCAATATTTGCCGTCGTGTTACGTCCGGCAAGGGAACCGTTTGCCCGGATATTATAGGCACCCGCCGGCACCTCATGCAGATCCGCGACCTGCGCTAACAGCGTCTTCTGTATCTCATCCATGACCCGTTTCACTCCTTTCCGTGACATCACTCCGATTTCCGTTCCCTGCTCGCCTCTTTTTGTTCCAATACCTGGCAGTTTGTTGCCGCGTTCGGCGTATTTAAGAGCTTCGGCAGAATTTCTTCCCGTCTGCCGCTCTGCATCACCTGCCCGCCCGCAATCACGACAATCTCGTCCGCGATATTTAAGATCCGCTCCTGATGAGAAATAATAATGATATTCCCGTTTATTTTTTCATACATCCGTTCAAATACCTGAATGAGATTCTGAAAGCTCCAAAGATCGATGCCCGCCTCCGGCTCATCAAACACGGAAAGCTCCGTCTGGCGCGCCATGATCATCGCGATCTCAATCCTCTTGCACTCTCCGCCGGAAAGGGAGGCATTGACCTCACGGGAAATATAATCACGCGCACATAATCCGACCTCGGATAAAAAACCGCACGCCTCCGCCGTCGAGAGCTTTTTCCCTGCGGCAAGCGTGATCAGATCCTTGACCGTGATTCCCTTAAACCGCACAGGCTGCTGGAACGCATAGCTGATGCCCGCCTTCGCCCTGTCCGTGATCGACATTGCCGTAATATCCTCTCCGTTAAAAAGAATCGTTCCCTCTGTCGGCGTGATGATACCCGCGATCAGCTTTGCCAGCGTGGATTTTCCGCCGCCGTTCGGTCCCGTGATCGCGGTAAACCGCTTATCGAATACAAAATTGATATGGCTCAATATTTCTTTGTTGTCCCCCTTGTCACCTTCCACCTCATAGGAGACATTTCTTAATTCCAGCATCTATGTGTACTCCTTCCAACTTCGTTTCCCTATCTGAATTACTGCTTCAATTTGTGCCATAATCCTGAAAGCTGATACAAAGCTCGGCGTCACCCGCGATCCCTTCGATTTCCTCCCGCCGCGAATAGCTCCACATCGTATAGCTGTACGGATAGTCAGGCAGATCACCGCTCTCGCGCAGCCATATCGCCACCTCGGAAAGCTTTGTTAAATCTAAGTCCAGAATGAGATTTTCTTTATTGGCACCAATCATTGGAAGATAGCCGGCTTCGGCAATTGTTCTGCAGAACGCTAACGCCAGCTCGGTGCGCTCCGTCTTTGTCAGCCTCGCTGAACGATCCGCATCCATGCCCGGCACAAACGCGATCGGATAAGAAACCGGATGCTCCTTTACCGCCTCGATCACCATCTGTGCTTCCTCTATGACTTCTTCCTCGGTCGTCGCCTCACTGAAAAACCATATTCCGACATCGAGCCCCGCATCGGACGCATCTTTCATGTTCTGCCCAAAGGTTCCGTCCACCTGAAGCTCACCGCTCTCCACATCACGCAGTCCCATGCGCAGCATCACAAACTCAATACCTGCCCGTTTCAGCTTTATGTAGTCCACATAATTCTGATCGGCACTGACCGTCGCACCCGCGTAAGATATTTTATGATCTTCCTCATAATAGCTCATGATCGGGCGCTGGTAGGAAAAGCCCGACAGGTCGTAAGTATTTTTTTTGATGAGCGAACTGATGAGTACCCACTCCTGCGTCCCGTCCGCATACGTGATCTTCGTATGATAACCGTCCGTCGTCGCATCGCGCTGCGGCGCGGGCGCCGCGCTCGGCGTCACCCTTAAGATCTCGATATAATCCTCGTCCCATATATCAAGCTGGTCGGACGTGCGGGTATCCCCGCTTAATGTCACACCGCCCTCCGGCCGTTCCGGTGCGAGAGGCGCATTCGTATCCTCTCCCGAATCCACGATTTTATTCGACGGCTGCGCCAATGTCCTCCGCGCGTGCGTTGTATCTTTTTTATTTATGACAAGCACCGTCACAAGTATGGCTGCCATAACCAACCCCATAAGCATCGCCATGCGTGCAAGCGAAGCCTGATTGTTTCGATCGTCAAAGTCTCGCAATTGTACTTTTCTCCTTCTTCTGCTATGATGATAATGATACATGCATTTCTATTATAACAGAGGTTTTCGTATGAGACAATCTATCAAAGAATGGATTTTTTTATTCCTTGTTCCGCTGCTTTTGTCCGCTGCCCTGTGCCTGACATCCTGCGGACAAAAAAAAGAACCCGTCGTCAAAAGCGGGTTTTACTTTGATACCGTGATCACCATTACCTTATACGGCGAAAGCGAAATGCTCTCACCGCTGTTTGAAGAGGTTTTTGCACTGTGCGCACGCTATGAAGCGATGCTCAGCCGCACAGTTAAAGACAGCGATATCGCCAGAATCAATGAAGCGGCCGGCACGCCCGTCGTTGTCCATCCCGAAACAATTTCCTTACTGCAGACAGCCTGTTTCTACGCGGATTTGACTGACGGGCTTGTTGACCCGACCGTCACGCCGCTTCTTTTGCTGTGGGGATTCGGAGATACGGAGGCATCCGTTCCTCCTTCCGCCCCGTCGCTCCCGCCCGATGCGGACGCACTCGCCGAGGCGCGCAGCCATGTCGATCATCATTCCATCGTCATAGACGAGCAGGCAGGTACGGTCATGCTGACGGATCCCTATGCCGCGATTGACTTAGGCTTTATCGCCAAAGGCTACATTGCCGACCGCATTCGGGATTATCTGATCTCCCAAAATGTGGCAGGCGCCATCATCAATCTCGGCGGCAATGTTCTCTGCATCGGCGAAAAGCCGGATCGTTCTCCTTACCGCGTCGCGGTCAAATACCCATTCGGCGGCGCCGAGGATGTGATAACCACCCTTTCCGTCCGCGATCAAAGCGTCGTCACATCCGGCGTTTACGAACGCTTTATCGAGCTTGACGGCGTGCGGTATCATCATATCCTCCATCCCCAAACGGGATACCCTGTGGAAAACGGTCTGCTTTCCGTCACCATTGTCACGGATTCTTCCACGGACGCCGACGCGCTCAGTACCGCCTGCTTTGTTCTCGGACTGACTGACGGCATGGCGCTCATTGAGTCCCTCGACCATACGGAAGCTCTCTTTATCACGGAGGATTATGAACTGCACTATTCCAGCGGACTTCAGGAGACTCACTGATGAAATCAGCGAAGCTCCTGAATGATCTTTTTCGGACATTTTTCTTTGCACATACCGCAGCCCGTACATTTCGACTGATCGATATGCGCAATGTTGTTTTCCAATGTGATCGCGCCCGACGGACAGTTTCTCGCACAGAGTCCGCATCCGATACAGCCCGCCTGACATACCTTCATCGTCAAAGGTCCTTTATCCCTGGAGCTGCATGACACCATATAGGACGAATCATACGGAATCAGTTCGATTAACTTTTTCGGACACGCTGCGACACATTTCCCGCATGCCTTACATTTCTCTTTGTCCACGACCGCTACGCCGTTTTCTAAATGAATGGCGTCAAACGGACAGGCCTTCACGCAGGAGCCATAGCCAAGGCAGCCGTAATTACAGGACTTCGGTCCGCCGTTCGGCATAAAGGTAAGCATCGTGCAATCTTCAACGCCGTGATACTCATAATCAACCGCTGTTTTTTCACATGTTCCGGCACACTTGACATAGGCTGCCATGCGGACACTCTCCCCCGCCTCTACTCCCATGATCTCAGCAATCTTTTTGCCGACCGTCTCGCCGCCTACCGGACAGGTATTGACCTCCGCTTCTCCCTTGGCGATCGCCGCCGCCAAACCGGAACATCCCGGAAAGCCGCAGCCGCCGCAGTTATTTCCCGGAAGCGCCGCTAAAACCGCTTCTTCCTTTTCATCCGTCTCGACTTTAAACCGAATACCTGCGATGCCGAGAAACAAACCGATGAACAATCCGATTCCGCCCACAAGGACGGTCGCTGTTATAATCGCATCCATATTCTTCCTCCATTCGAAAGAGTTATTTCTCAATCCCTAAAGAATTCCCGAAGGGAAGTCCTCGAAAGAGTTACGCGTCAGCGGAACCCTGAAAGAACGCGCAGCGTTCTTTTTTTTATAACAAGCCCGAAAATCCGCAGAATGCGATCGCCATCAGACCGGCTGTGATCATTGTGATCGGCATGCCCCGGAACGATTCCGGTACGTCGTTGTGCTCTGTTTTCTCGCGGATTCCCGCAAGGATCACGATCGCGATCGTAAATCCGGCTGCTGTCGCAAACCCGTTGACTATGCTGGTCAGAACATCGTAGGACTTCTGCACATTCGTCAATGCAACACCGAGCACCGCGCAGTTTGTCGTGATCAGCGGCAGGTAAACGCCGAGCGACTGATACAGTGATTTGAGGAATTTTTTCAAAAACATTTCCACAAACTGCACAAGCGCGGCGATCACCAGAATGAATACGATCGTCTCTAAATATGCAAGCCCGTTCGGTTCCAATACAAATTGGTAAATGACAGCCGCAACCGCGGAGGCGAGCGTGATGACAAAGATAACTGCTGCGCCCATGCCCGCCGCAGTCTTTACTTTTTTGGATACGCCTAAGAACGGGCAAAGGCCCAAAAACTGACTTAATACCACGTTATTGACTAGTGCGGACGCAATTGCAATGATCAGTAATGTTTTCATGTGGCACTCTCCTCCTTCCCTTTCCCGGAGTCACTGTCTGCGCTGTCCGGACGCTCATTTTCTGTAGGGCTTTCTTCTTTGCCGTCCTCATCTGTACGGTCCTGCTCTGCATTGCTTTCAGCTTCCGTCTGCTCTGCTTTTCCTTCAGCCTTCGTCTGCCCTGCATCCGACTGCTCTGCATTGCCTTCTTTGGCAGGATTCTGATCCTTATTTGCCGCACAGCCCGCGCAATCTTTTCCCAGACAGTTCGTACAATCCGAAGCGGGCGCGATCTGCTTTCCTTTTTTCTCTGCCGAGCGGCGAAGCCGGTTCATGGCCGCAATGATAAACGCAAGTACGAAAAACGCGCCCGGCGCCATGATAAAGATACTAATATTCGTATATTCCCCGAGGAACATCGCAAGCGGGCGAAGCGAGCTTACCTGATAAAACACGTTATCCGCGCCCAAAATCTGGCATCCGAATAACTGCCCTGCACCGAGCAGCTCTCTGCATGCGCCGATCAAGGTTAAGGCAACCGTGAATCCAAGCCCCATTCCCAAGCCGTCAAAAAACGACGGAATAACCGGATTACTGTATGCATACGCCTCCGCGCGCCCCAAAATAATACAGTTTACAACGATCAGCGGAATATAAATGCCAAGACTGTCGTAAAGCGAGGGTACATAGCCCTGCAGCAATAACTGCACGATCGTCACGAACGAAGCAATGATCACGATAAACGCCGGAATACGCACCTTATCGGGAATGATCTTTCGCAGCAGCGAAATAAACACGTTGCTCAATACAAGGACGACCATAGTGGAAAGTCCCATGCCCGCGCCGTTAATCGCCGAGGTCGTGACGGCAAGCGTTGGACACATACCGAGCGTCAGCACGAAAGTCGGATTCTCCTTGATCAAACCATTATAAATCCGTTCCAAAGCCTTACTCATATTCCGCACCTCCTCCCATGTCAAGCTCAACGCCGCCCTGCATGGCAGGTCCCATCACGCGTTCCGTCCATGCCTGCAAAAAGGCAACGCCTGCGTTTACCCCATCCGTCAGCGCCTGTGATGTGATTGTCGCGCTGCTGATCGCGTCAATTTCAGACGGCTCAGCCGCCCCCGCCTTCGTCACTGTGAAGGGCGTATTCGTCTTTTTTTCGGAAAATTGAGGCACAAGCACCTCCGACGCGCGCATTCCAAGCCCCGGCGTCTCCGAAATCGCGGTGATGGACACACCCGTAAGCGTTCCGTCCACCCGTATTCCCATAGCGAACGTAATGTCGCCGCCAAAGCCCGCGTGTGTTGTCACCGTGATGACACTTCCGAGCACGTTTCCATCCGAATCCAAAGCAGAGGCAAGCATCTGAATCTCATCATCGGCATAGCTGCCCGCATTGGCATCATGCAGCAGCTTCGTCGCCTCCTCCGGATCAAAATTCTCCGTTTCCTTAAACGTTTCCGCATCCGCAAATACGGTCTGATAGGCTCTCTGCTTCGTCGCTTCCTCCTGTTCGCGAATCGGTTCTTTTGTCACGGAATACACGAGACTTAAGGAAACGCCTGCAATCAGTGTGATCGCAAAAAGAATCAGCGTATTCTTGATCATCTCTTTCACGCGCGCTCACCTCCCTTCCCGAAAGGCTTGTGCATCGTAATTTTTTCAATCAGCGGCACAAGCAGGTTGCCGAGGATGATCGCATAGGAAACACCCTCTGCGGTCGCACCGAACAGTCGGAAAATGCCCGTCATGACACCGAGAAAGATTCCGAAAACATATTGTCCGTTTTTCGTGATCGGCCTCGTCACATAATCCGTCGCCATGAAAAAAGCACCGAGCATCAGACCGCCTCCCGCGACCTGCGCCGATATGTAGCCCATATCCAAATGGTTCTCGCCAAACAATATAATAAATATCACAAATGAAATAATATAGCTCCCCGGGATGCGCAGGTCGATGATCCCCATCAGGATCAAAAAGCAGGCGCCGATCACAAGCGCGACCATGGACGTTTCGCCGATGGTTCCCTGTGTGTTTCCGAAGATCATATCCAGCACGGTGTTCGTCTCAAGCCCGCCTGCCCGAAGCTGCGCTAAGGGCGTCGCACCCGAAACCGTATCATAATCAAAATTCGTCATTGCCGAGGCAAAGGAAATAAGTAAAAAGCATCTTGCCCCAAGCGCCGGGTTCATAAAATTCTGTCCGAGCCCGCCAAAGAGCATCTTGACAATGATGATGGCAAATGCACCGCCGATGATGCCGATCCACCACGGTGCGCCTACGGGCAGGTTCATGGCTAAGAGCAGTCCCGTCACGACGGCGGACAAATCCTGCACCGTTATTTTTTTCTTCATCATGAGCTCATATAAAAGCTCGAAAAAAACGCAAGAAGCAACGGTGATGGCAATGTGCATCAGCGCCCTGAAGCCGAAATGCCAAACGCCAAAGCCCGCCGCGGGCAGCAATGCAATGATCACACAGAGCATGATATTGCTTGTTGTCGCCTTCGAGCGGACATGCGGATTGGATGAAACCTTCATTAAATCACTCACGCCTTTTTCCCTCCCCTACTTTTTCGTAATATTCTCCCGGTTCATCGCCTATACCAAAGTCTTTCAGATGTTCTTTGCACAAACCCTGACCCATATGCGATCCCCAATCTGCCCTTGTCGCAAAAGCAATCCCCGCTGCTAAGCTGACAAGTATAAATCCAACCATAATCTCCATATTGAATACCCCTACTTTTTCTTTTTGGCAAGCACCAGCTTGCGCATGGATTTGATCGACTGCGTCAGCGGACGCTTCGCAGGACAGATAAAGCTGCAGCAGCCGCATTCACAGCATTCCATTCCGTTGTGTTCGACGAATGCCTCCTCGTCGCCGCGCTCCGCATAATCCGCCAAATGGCTCGGCACGACGCGCCCCGGACACACTTCCACGCATCTGCCGCAGTTGATACACGGCGAAGGCTCCCATCTCGATACATCGTCCTTCGTCATGCATAACAGCGCAGATGCTGTTTTGGTCGTCGGAATATCCAGATCAAAAATACCGAAGCCCATCATCGGACCGCCCGATACGATCTTTACGGGTTCCTTCAGAAAGCCCCCCGCTTCCTCGATCAGTTCATGGTAGTTCGTCCCGATCCTGACGATAAAGTTACGAGGATCGGCGATCGCATCGCCCGTCACGGTCACAATGCGGTGCATCAGGGGCTTTCCTTCCACGACTGCCTGATAGATTGCCACCACCGTATCCACGTTATCTACGATACAGCCGACGTCCGCCGGCAGCTTGCTGGAATCAATGACCCGTCTGGTGGAAGCATAAATAAGCTGGCGCTCCGCTCCCTGCGGGTATTTCGTTTTTAATGATTTTACCGTGATGCGCGGCTCGTTCAAGGTCAGACGCTTCAGCTTCGCAATACAGTCCGGCTTATTGTCCTCCACGGCAAGAATCCCCTTCGCATGATCAAACAGCGCCAGCATGACCTTCAGACCGCCGATGACTTTCTCCGGCTCCTCCAGCATGCGCCTGTAATCCGACGTCAGGTACGGCTCGCACTCCGCACAATTGACGATACAATAATCAATCTTCTCCGGCTCCTTAGGGGAAAGCTTCACATGCGTCGGAAAGCCCGCGCCTCCCATGCCGACAACTCCCGCCTCTCGCACAAGGGACACGATTTCTTCCTTGGAAAGCTCCGCAAGCGGTTCCGGCTTCTCATACGTGACCTCATCATATTTTCCATCGTTTTCAACGATGATACTGTTCACCATACCGCCCGTCGCAACACGGCGCGGCTCGATTGCTTTGACCGTTCCGGACACCGTCGCATAGATCGGAGCAGAGACATAACCGCCCGCCTCGGCAATCTTTTGCCCGGTCAGTACATGATCGCCCTTTTGCACTATGGGCGTCGCGGGCGCGCCGATATGCTGACTGAGCGGATATACCAGATCGCCCTTCGGCAATACCGCCTTCATCGGCTTGTCCTTTGACAGCTCCTTGCCGTCATAGGGGTGAACTCCCCCGTGAAACGTCAATTTTCCCATATAAATCCTCCATTCCTGCTTAGCATGCGGATTTGTTACCCTACTTATAAATATACTATTTTTTTGTCGAAAATACTACTGAAAAATATAGAAATGTGCTATAATATTTTTCACGGAGGATACCGCCATGAAAACAATCACACGAGAGCTTCCTGCTTTGGAATCTGCTTATCCCTTAGAGCAGTTGGGAGAAAAGGAAGAGATCCTGTTTCTCGATATTGAAACGACCGGCTTTGCTGCCAGAAGCAGCAGCCTTTATCTGATCGGCTGTATTTATTATCGGCGAGACCGTTTTTATCTGATCCAATGGTTTGCGGAGCAGCCTTTAGAGGAGCGCGCGGTACTTGAGGCATTTTTTACATTCGCCGCCTCCTATCGTTATCTTGTTCATTTTAACGGGAATCATTTTGATATTCCGTATATCGAGCAGAAATGCGCGCAATATGAACTTCCGTTTGGATTCGAGGGCTTTCAGGGAACGGATCTCTATGTCCGTGTCTCCCCGTTGAAGCATTTTCTAAAGCTGCCGAACTGCAAACAGAAAACGATCGAGACTTATCTCGGTATCAACCGCGAGGACACCTTGAGCGGAGGCGATTTAATCAGCGTCTACCACGATTATGTCAAATCGCCTACGGAGGAAGCGTATGACGCGATGCTTTTGCACAACGCGGAGGACATTCAGGGCATGGTACGCCTATTGCCGATCCTCTCCTATGTCCGGCTTTATCAGGAGGGCGTGCGCGTCGTCAAGGTCAATGCCAATTATTACCGTGACTTTCATAATGTCGGGCGTGCGGAGCTTATCATGAAGCTTTCTCTCCCCGCCCCACTGCCCATCTCCGTATCGAATTATGCAAAAGGCTGTTTTTTCAGTGCGTTAGAGCATAATGCGACCCTTAAGGTTCCGCTGATCGACGGAGAACTGAAATATTTTTATTCCAATTATCGCGACTATTATTATCTTCCTGCAGAAGATATGGCGCTGCACAAATCCGTGTCCTCCTTTGTGGATCCTGGATACCGCGTCGCCGCAACTGCAGCTACCTGCTACACCCGCAAGGAATCCGAATATGTGCCGGAATGGGCTCCTTTGTTCAAACCGGTCTTTAAGTCTTCCTACAATGCGCCTGACTCCTATATCGAACTGACAGACGAGCGCAGACAGGATCGCGATTTCTTCGCAGCCTATGCGACGCATGTGCTGCAGACAATGATCGAAAACACCAGCGTTTCTTAAAAATAGGATTCCGCCAATGCGGAATCCTATTTTTAGCTTATCGAAATGTTCTCAATCTTTGAAGCATCCATACTATCCTTCAAAGATTTTAATATTTTTGAGTATCGTTTCAATCCCCATACGCTTTAAATTTTGTTTTGCATACTGTTCCGCAAATACTTTTGATGCGGCCACAACTTTCTCACTAATATTCTCCAGTGGTTTCTCCTCTTTTATCTTAGAATATCTTTCTTGTGCCTTCGCATCCAGTTCTTCTCTTTCAGCACCTATTTTTGATATTTGTTTCATGTATTTTTCATATGCTTCCACAATCTTTGGTTTCTGCTGTGCCTGCACTTCCAAAAAGTCTGCGTACTTCTTATATGCGGCATTTAAAGAGTTAATCTCTTCGGACATCGTTAGCTTTCGATACCCATCTTCCGGTAACTGTCCCATAGAATATCGTTCCCTTGTACCGCTCTCATATCCCTGCACAATTTCATCATACACACTTGCATACGCCTTGAGTAAATCAAATGCTTTGTCCTCTGTCGATTGATATACACCTTCTTCCTTCATCGCTGCTAATTTATTTCCCAACTCAAAACTATAATCTGTTTCAGGCACATTTTTCCCCGAAAGCAACTCTCTCCGCTGCTCCATCACATTGTCAAGACCTTCACTTTGCTGTTCTAAGCTATTTCTGTAATTGTTTTTTCCTTCTTCTGAAATGGAAACTTTGACCGAAGTCTGTTCCTCTTTTGCAGAAATTTTCTCAAATACCTCCTGTAGCTCATAAGTTTTTTCCATATTGCTAATAAAAAAGTTATTTCCAATATCATTAATCTTCATAATCCCGCCTCCATGCTAATTATTATAGTAATCCAGTTTATATGAATTTGTGTAAGTGATAAAATTTGTTCCAACCGGAGCAAAATCATAGTAATAATTGAACTCTACAATATCTATCAGCTTCCCTGTTGACGGATCAATCAAAACTGTAACAGCACTGAAATCCTCCCATAAAGTGTTCATCTTGTATGCGCCGGTTCCCGTGCAGTTAATATGATAAAAGTCTTTCTCTCCATAAAATGTCAGCATCAATGCCGGTCTGCTCCCCACACTCATTGCCGGTTTCGTAGAACCAAAATAATGTACGGCAACAGGCTCATATAAATCACTTAAAACAGCATAAACCCTTACATTGGTATCTATGGATATATCATAAGTCTGTGCGCCAGCAGAATTTGATAAATTTTCCTTATAGGAATAGCTAATATCAACGGGATTTCCATTTACATAGTTTATGGAACCTATACTATTTGTTTCGTAAACAAAGCCCGCATCTTCACTTATGCCAACAAGAGTAACCAAACTGTCACCAGACATTGCACCAACTTTCTTAAAATTCACCGTATATGTACTAGTTGCAGAATATGAACCATTTTCAGAAAGTACTGCAAAATAATAAGTCCCCGGCATAAGCTTGTATGACTTAGTGCTGGAATTTACGGTATAGATAGCTGAACTACTACCAGATTTTCCAGCGTACAATAATGAATACCCATTCGATGACGAAATAGAATATTGAATAATCGTTGGCGTTGCTACAGTGAATTTATAATAATCAATATCATATGGAGAATCAATTACCCCTATAACATTACTGCTAAACGATACGGTCGTTGCAGTTGCCATAGTATCATTTATCTCACTTGCAACATCCGCTGTACTCTGATAATATGCAAAAGCAAACTGACCCGTACCTTCGTATCCACTTATAGCAAAGAAATAGATGCCCGCATCCATTACATCATTGAAATATTCTGATACTCCCGCCCCCGCATTAGCACTGCCTCCAATCAACTCTAATCCATATGTTTCTTCATTTAATTGAAACAAATATAAGTCAGCATCCAAAGTCTCCACCATCTGCAATACTATGCTAATTTTGCTTTCTTCACTAATCGAAAAAGCATACCATCTCATTTCATTTGCCGCTCCAATGGCACCCTGCATAACGGTATCATTAGTTACCATATAAGCATAATTAGGATCAGTATTAGATGTCGATTCCTCACTATCACTATATGCACTAACACCTTCAGTGTATGTATAAGATTCCCCTACATACGATCTTTCCATAACATTCGCTGCCATTTCAGCAATCACCTCTGCCTCCATTTCATCGCTCGAAATTTCAGCAATCTCTATTGGATTCTCAGTATCCTCCGATAACGATTCTGCATTTGCAATTGCTCCCATATTCAGGACTGAAAACGCCAAAACCAATGACAGCACTCTTGACAATAATTTTTTCCTCATCATATATTCTACCTTTCTTTTTAATATTTTTCATCTTGCCCATAAATCTTTCTTTGAATCATACCTCCTTCCAACCACTTTATATTTGTCAGTAGCTTTATTTTAATATATGCTATTCGTAAAGTCAACATATAAATGTCGTTTATCGTTTTGTTGATGCTATCAGATGGATCTATTATCAAAATGAATGATCTATAGATTAAAAGAGGAGTTTGCATTATGCAAACTCCTCTTCAATAGTAATTTTCTCTTAAATGAAAAAGAGTTTTGCTTCCACAAATCCCTTTTTATTTCTCATAGAAAAACGAACCTCTTCTCTCATAGCCCATGCTCCGGTAATCCATGATCTGCTCCGTGCTACCGATAAACAGTATGCCACCCTTAGCAAGCGCGTTATTGAATTTGCGGAATACCTCGTCCTTTGCCTCGTCCGTAAAATAGATCAGCACGTTACGACATACGATCATATGTACCTGCTGCGGATACGTGTCAAGCAATAAGTTGTGCTGCTTAAACTCTACACGGCTTTTGATCTCATTGGAAATCTGGTAGGACGGACCTACCTTCGTGAAATATTTCCGCTTCAGATCATCCGGCACGGAAACAATGCTCTTTTCCGAATACAGACCGCCCTGCGCTTTGGCAATGACCTGTTTGTCTATATCCGTTGCATAAATCTGAATCTGGCTTAAAGGAAGATGTCTGCTCAATGCCATCACGAGTGAATACGGCTCATCCCCTGTCGAGCAGGCAGCGCTCCAAATCTTCAAGTTCTTTCCGAATTTCTTGATCAGCTCCGGAATGATCTGCTGGTCGAGAATTTTCCACTGCTCCGGATTCCGATAAAATTCGGAAACATTGATCGTCAGATAATTGACAAACTCATCGAACCGCTTCTTATCGGTAGAGATCAGTTTCACATACTCCGCATATTCCTTCGCTCCGGTCTTGGCGATCAGCGTGTCAATGCGGCGTTTCATCTGCTTTTCCTTGTAAGCATTCAAGTCAATCTTCGTAAGCTTTAAGACTTCTTTTTTGAATCCCTCATAATCATATGACATTTTCGTACCCTCCATCACATAAAAGGCATTGTCCCGCCCTGCGAAACAATGCCTCATATTCAATTTCTCCGATCAATTCTCTTCCGTCTCGTTTGCGATCACCTCGTCAATATCAACGGACACAACATCCGCATCCTCCTCCTGTGCTGCAGGTTCGGGTGCTGTCAGAGCCTTGATGCTTAAGCTGATCTTATGATCCGCTTCATTGAAATCAACCACTCTCGCAGTCACAATCTCGCCGATCTTCAGTACATCGGACGGCTTTTCAATATGCTCCTTGGAAATTTGCGATACATGCAGCAGCGCATCCACTCCGGTCTCAAGCTCAATAAACGCACCGAAGTCCGTCATTCTTGCAACCTTTCCCGTCACCTCATTTCCGACCGCATACTTATCCGCCGCATCACGCCACGGGTTCGTATCTGCAAATTTTAAGCTCAGCGCAATCTTATTGCCGGAAATTTCTTTAATCAGAACATCCATTTCCTCGCCAACCTTAAATACCTTCTTCGGGCTTTCCACGCGTCCCCATGACATTTCAGAAATATGAAGCAGTCCGTCAATGCCGCCCAAGTCAATGAACGCACCGAAATCGGTGATATTCTTGACGGTTCCCTTGACGATGTCACCCTCCTGCAGTTTTTCAAGCAGCTCCTTCTGAAGCTCCGCCTTCTTTGCTGCAACAAGCTGTTTGCGGTCGCCGATGTATCTTCTCTTCTTCGGATTATATTCGGTGATCACGAATTCGATGTCCTGACCTGCATATTTGCTAAGGTCTTTCTCATACGTATCGGATACCAGACTGGCCGGAATAAAGATCCGCACCTCGTCCACAACTACGCTCAAACCGCCCTCAAGCACCTGTACGACCTTCGCTGTCAGTACTTCCTGCGTGTTAAACGCTTCCTCAATGCGCTTGTTGCCTCTGTCTGCTGCAAGTCTCTTGTAGGTCAGGAGAACCTGGCCTTCTCCATCGTTCACCTTGAGAACCTTGACCTCCAGCTTGTCATCCGGCTTTAGGATCGTTGTCAGGTCAACATTGGGCTCGTTGGTATATTCGTTACGTGTCAAAATACCATCTGACTTATATCCGATGTTCAGGACTGCGACTTCCGGTTTTACGTCAATCACGGTACCCTCTACTACCTCTCCTGCGCGAATTGTTTTCAGTGATTCCTCAAGCATTTGTTCAAAAGTTAATTCTGACATAATTTTGAACCTCCTCAATGATATTATTTGGGGTAGAAGCACCAGCTGTAATCCCAATCTTTCTGGCATTACCCTTCAAATTCAACTTCAGATCATCAAGTGTTCGGATAAATACGGTATTACCGCACTTACTTCTGCATATCTCATACAGTTTCTTAGAATTAGAACTTGTCCTACCACCGATGACGACCATGGCATCCACCATGCCGGCAATCTCAGCCGCCTCCGTCTGTCTCTCCTCAGTTGCGTTACAGATAGTGTTCACAACAGTACCATCATAACCTATCTTTGAAAAAATTTCAACAAATTCTTGAAATTTCGTGTAGTTATATGTCGTTTGTGACACAATGCACAGTTTTATGCCGTTTCCGGACGGATTTTTCACTATATTTTCAGAAAGAAATGCTTCTGCTTCCTCTTTTTTTCCAACTACGACAGCAGGCGTAACACACCATCCCTTGATGCCCTCCACCTCAGGATGACCGTCATCGCCGATAATGATGATCTGCGCTCCTGCGCGGCTCTCTTTCTCCACGGTATCATGGATGCGCTTGACAAACGGGCAGGTCGCATCCACGATCTTCATACCGCTTTCTTTCAAACTTTCATAGATCTCCTTGGATACCCCATGCGACCGGATGATGACGGTTCCTTTTTCAAGCTTCTTCAGCTCCTGCGGGGGTTCAATGACGCGCACTCCCCGCTTTTCCAGATCCTCCACGACCGATTCATTGTGTATGATGGGACCGTAGGTGTAAATCGGACCGCCCTGGGCAAGCTGCTCATAGACCTGATCGACCGCGCGTTTCACGCCAAAGCAAAAGCCCGCGGTTTTTGCCAGTATGACCTCCATACCAATTATCTCCTATCCTTGCAGAGCGCAATGATCGTATCCACGACTTCGTCGATCGTCATGTCGGAGGAATCAACGAGAACCGCATCCTTGGCCTGTTTCAGCGGGGACAGTTCTCTCGTCATGTCCCGATGATCGCGCTCGATGATATCCGCCTCGATCACGGCCAGATCGCATGTCTCTCCCTTGGCCGTCAGCTCGTCATAGCGCCTCTTTGCACGCACCGCGCTGCTTGCCGTCAGATATACTTTGACATCGGCATCCGGCAGCACGCAGGTACCGATATCCCTGCCGTCCATGATGACATCCGAAGTCTTTGCAAGCTGCCTCTGCAGCTCAACCATTTTTTTCCGTACATTCGGATTCGGGCTGGAATAAGAAGCCATATTGCCGACTTCCTCCGTGCGGATCAGTCCGTTCACATTCTCTCCGTTTAAGAGTACGACCTGCTCTCCCTGCTCATAACAAAGCGTAATGTCCGCCTCCCTGCATTTTTCACTGATCGCGGCGCTGTCCGAAGGATCAACGTGATTTCTTAACAAAAACAATGCCATCGCACGGTACATCGCCCCCGTATCGACATAAATGTAATTCATCTTTTTCGCAATTTTTTTTGCGATCGTGCTCTTGCCCGCTCCCGCAGGTCCGTCAATTGCAACATTATGGCTCATGCTGCGTTCCTCCTGTTTTCTCTTTCTCTATTTATATCCTGTCCAAGCAGGCATTTCTCTTATCCTGCATTTTCTCCGGCGAGATGTCCCGTTGCCCACGCGATCTGAAGATTATAACCTCCGGTCAATGCGTCCACATCCAAAACCTCCCCCGCGAAATACAGTCCTTTGATCTGTCTGCTCTCCATCGTGGACGGATTGATCTCCTTTACGGATATACCGCCCTGCGTGACGACCGCCTCCGCGTAGCCGCGCGTGCCGGTGACCGTCAGCGGAAGCGCTTTCATGAGTCTGACAAACCGAAGACGCTCCTCTTTTGTAATATCATGTACCGGCTTATTTCCCGCCATTCCCGAAAGTTCCACCATCACGGGAAGCAGTTTCGCCGGAAAAAGACTCTCCACCGCATTCTTGAACTGCTTATTCTTGTTTTCCTCAAATTCACGGAGCAGCCGTTTATCCAATACCTCCTCAGACAGAGCCGGTTTCAGGTCGATATGGAGCATCATTTCCCCTGCCGGATTTGGGTCCGCCTTGGCGCGCTTACGGAAATCCTGTCCGGTTCCCTGTTTCCCACAGGCATTTGCATAATAACTGCTTGCACTCAAGATCAGTGGACCGCTGACGCCAAAATGCGTAAACAGCATCTCTCCCTGCCCGGAATAGATTGTTTTTGTGCCGCATATCAGGGATACCGACACATTTTTAAGCGCCAATCCCTGCAGGCGCTTACACCATTCCTCACGCACGATAAACGGTACAAGCGCGGGTCTGCACGGCTCCACTCCAATTCCCATTTCTTCAGCAAACCGAAATCCGTCGCCGTCCGAGCCGGTCGTCGGGTAGGACAAGCCGCCCGTTGCGACAATGACGGCATCCGCATTGAGCGTTTCTTTGTTTGAAAGACAAACACCGCAGATATGCCGGTGTTTCACCTGTTCCGAGGGCTGAGATTCCCCCACTCCTTCCACGAGCAGCCGCTCCGCCTTCGTATGCAGACGCACATGCACGCCGACATGCTCCAATGCCTGCGCACAGGCGCGTATGACGTCCGAAGCATGATCGGACACGGGAAACACACGGTTTCCCCGCTCCACCTTCAGCGCACAGCCGTGCTCCTCCATAAACGCCATAACCTGCGGCGCGTCAAACGAATAAACCGCACTGTACAGACTTTTCGGATTGCGGACGACCTGCTCAAAAAATTCTGTCGTCTCTCCCGCATTCGTCACGTTACAGCGCCCCTTACCCGTGATATAGATTTTTTTACCAAGCTTCTCTTTTTTTTCGATCAGCGTTACACGGTGTCCGTTTTTCGCCGCCGCATACGCTGCCATCATACCGGCGGCGCCTCCGCCGATCACAATGATCCTACTCATGGGCATCCTCACTCCTCCGGCTTTATGAGGGAGTAAGAAAGCATCGTATCCTCATCAATAAAATTGATCTCATCGTTTAAGTATACCTGATAATTATTCCATGCCTCCTCAAGAGACTCCAGATTGGTCTTGACCTGCTCAGGACATTTTAAGCACAGCGCGACTACCATCGCATTGATCAGGCTTAACGGCGCGACTAAGGAATCGACAATGGACACCATATCGCTCCTTGCAAGCAGATTACATGAGGAATAAAGATTCATCGGCGAATGCACGGTATCCGTAATGGTAACCACCTTCGCGTTTCTGTCGTTGGCAAACTCCATTGCCTTTAGGGTTCTCATGGAATATCGCGGAAAACTGATACCGACAATGGCGTCCCGGTCATTAATACGAAGCATCTGCTCAAAAATCTCCGTAGTGCTTGTCGATTTCAACAAAATGACATCCCCGCGCACCATTTGAAGATAAAAGCTCAAGAATTCCGCAAGCGGTTCACAGCTTCTCAAGCCGATAATATAAATATGCTCGGACTCAATGAGGATATTGACCGCAGTTTCAAACGCGACCGGATCCAGATTCGCGATCGTATCATTGATCTTTTCGATGTCCGCGGTAAGCACGGACGTAAGAATCTCGGACTGCGTACTGCTCCCGTATTTCGCCCCGATGCGCGCGACTGAATTTAATTTATTTTTTACCCAGTCCGCAAGCGTCTTCTGAAACTCGGGATACCCGTCATAGCCTAACCCCGCCGCAAAGCGCACCACGGTCGATTCGCTTGTCCCGACCTCTGCGCCAAGCTGCGCTGCCGTCATGAAAACAGCCTGATCGTAATGATCCGATATATACGCCGCGATCACCTTATGGCTCTTGCTCATTTTCGCATAGCATTCATTGATGCGCGCAAGCACGTCTCTCTTTTCTGCACCGCCCTGTTCTGCCTCATGATTACTCATTTTATTTTTCCTTATTTATGATTTACGCTTCCTCAAAAATTCCGAAAAAAGCTTCACGTTCTAAAAATAGGTTCCGCCAAAACTTATTCTTACCTTCCTGCATAAGAGTGATATGTATCGATCAGAAGCTTTGCCGTCGCCTCATCCGTTAAATCATAGTCTCCCGTGATCGTCATGCATGCGGCGCCGTGAATGAAGATCCACATACGCATAAACAGATCCTCGGCATTTTTACAGCCGGCCTCCTGCGCCTTGCGGATTTCACGCACCACATTGCCGCCGGTCCCGTTCAAAATATCATAGAGAGATTTTCCCATCCGCTCTCCCGTCAAAAAGAGCATCTCAAAATAGTGACTTTCCCTGGCAGCAAACGCAATGTATGCCATACCCAGATCAACAAACGGCTCCGCATACTTTCTGGGATACTGCCGATAAAATTGTTCAAAAAATGAAACCACACGGTCGGTATATTCTCCCTGCAGCTCCTCCATATTCGTAAATACCCGGAAAATGGGCTGTGTGGAGCATCCGATATGACTTGCAAGCTTTCTCGCCGTTACTTCCCGATAACCGTTCGTACCTGCCATCTCAAATGCCGCATCCAATATCATCTGTTTTGTTACCGTTTCTTTTCTCGCCATCGTAATCTCCCTTCCTACTCAACCCGCAAACTTGGGCGCAAGCCAATTTTAATGTGTGATAACAACTGTTATTGTACCCTGTTTTCTGTGTTTTGTCAACCTCCAACAAAAATGCGCTGTACCGCATCGAAAAACACGCTCCACGGATTGCCGATTTCCATAAATAACACCCGTCAAAAGACAAGCTGCCTCCTGACGGGTGTTATCATAACAATTGAAATTCTTTTTTATACCGGATATGCTCCGTTCTTCGTATCTGCCTGCGTCAGATCAACCTTCTCCTGCTGCGCGAGGCGGTATTTGAAGAAATCAACGGCAACCTGCGGGAACAGTGCGTAGGATAACACGTCCTCATCCTGCTGTTTCCACTCCTTGCACTCCTCCTCAAACTTGTGCAGGGACGGCTCAAGTAAATCAGCCGGACGACAGGTAATCACTTCCGCATCACCGATCACCTTTTTCTGCACTTCCGGATTAAACGGCTTTACAGTCTTACCGTACTTACCGCTCAAAAGATCCTTCGTCTGTCCGGTCGCCATCTTATACGGCTCGCCCATCAGGACATTCATGACAGCCTGTGTGCCGACGATCTGGGAGGACGGCGTAACCAGAGGCGGCTCGCCGAAATCCTTGCGGACTCTCGGAATTTCCTGAAGCACCTGGTCGTATTTATCTTCTGCATTCTGCTCTTTTAACTGGCTCACCATGTTGGAAAGCATACCGCCCGGAACCTGATACATCAGCGTCTTGATATTCACGCCGAGCACCTTCGGATTTAACAGACCGCTCTTCAAGCATTCTTCTCTGTACGGTCTGAAGTGATCTGCAATATCCGCAAGTAACTGCTGGTCAAAGCCGGTATCATACGGCGTTCCGCGGAATGTCTCTACCATAACCTCGGTTGCGGGCTGGGACGTTCCTAATGCAAGCGGAGACATCGCACAGTCGATGACATCCACACCTGCCTCTACTGCCTTTAAGTATGTCATGGAAGCAACACCGGAGGTATAATGCGTATGCAGCTGGATCGGCAGCTTGGTCGCGCTCTTTAACGAACGGATCAGCTTATCTGCCTCATAAGGAACAAGCAGACCTGCCATATCCTTGATACAGATGGAATCCGCACCCATCTCCTCGATCTCTTTTGCCACATTCATCCAATACTCATGTGTATATGCCTCGCCGAGCGTATAGGAAAGTGCGATCTGCGCATGACCGCCCTCTTTCTTTGTTGCCTTAACTGCAGTGTCTAAGTTGCGAAGATCATTTAAGCAGTCAAAAATACGGATGATATCGATACCGTTTGCGATCGACTTCTGAACAAAGTACTCCACAACGTCATCGGAATAATGGCTGTATCCTAAAATATTCTGTCCACGGAACAGCATTTGAAGCTTCGTGTTCTTGAAGCCCGCTCTTAATTTTCTTAATCTCTCCCACGGATCCTCATGCAGGAAACGAAGGGATGCATCAAAGGTCGCGCCGCCCCAGCACTCTACGGAGTGATAGCCGACCTTATCCATCTTATCAACGATCGGAAGCATCAATTCGGTCGGCATTCTCGTCGCGATCAGCGACTGATGCGCGTCACGAAGGATGGTTTCCGTAATCTTAATCGGGTTCTTTATCTCTTCAGACATGTTTTCTCCTCCTATATATCCATTCTCAAGCTATCTTTTTCAGACTCCGAAAATCGCCATAAAGGTTCCGGCTGCGACCGCCGTTCCGATGACACCCGCGACATTCGGTCCCATCGCGTGCATCAGCAGGAAGTTTGTAGGATCTGACTCCGCACCGACCTTCTGGGATACACGTGCCGCCATAGGCACCGCAGACACGCCTGCAGAACCGATCAACGGATTCACCTTACCGTGTGTCACAACACACATCAGTTTACCGAACAGCACACCCGCCGCCGTACCGAACGCAAATGCGATCAGTCCGAGTCCAACGATCTTTAAGGTATCCCAGTTCAAGAACGCCTCTGCGCTCGTCGTTGCGCCGACAGAAGTTCCTAATACGATCACGACGATATACATTAACGCGTTGGAAGCCGTATCGGTCAACTGTCTTACCACGCCGCTCTCCCTGAAAAGGTTACCAAGCATGAGCATGCCGACAAGGGGCGCTGTGGTCGGAAGAAGCAGACACACAACGATCGTTACGATGATCGGGAACAGAATCTTCTCCAGCTTTGTAACCGGACGAAGCTGCGCCATCTTGATCTTTCTTTCTTTCTCCGTCGTAAACAGTTTCATTATGGGTGGCTGAATGATCGGCACAAGGGACATATACGAATATGCCGCCACCGCGATCGGTCCGAGCAGCGCCGTCTGTCCGAGCTTTCCTGCAAGGAAGATGGAAGTCGGTCCGTCCGCACCGCCGATGATGGATACTGCCGCTGCCGCTTTATCATTAAAGCCTAGTGCGATCGCGCCAAAGTAAGCGGCGAAAATACCGAACTGCGCCGCTGCGCCCAAGAGAAAGCTCTTCGGATTCGCGATCAGCGGACCGAAATCGGTCATCGCGCCGACACCCATGAAGATCAGGGACGGCAGAATCGCCCACTCATCCAGTTTGTAAAAATAATACAGCAAGCCGCCGCCATCTCCGCCGTCTCCCGTGTGAGCCATAATATCCGGATAGATATTGACGAGCAGCATACCGAATGCTATCGGCAAAAGCAGAAGCGGTTCATACTGCTTATGGATAGCAAGGAATAAAAAGAAACAGGCAACCGCTATCATCAGATAATTTCCCCATGTTAAGTTGAAGAACGCAGTCTGATGGAGCAGATTACCAAGCGTATTTGCTACATAATCCATTGCCTTGACCTCCCGTGTTTGTCATTCTGGTATCATTCGGACCAGCTTAGTTCAAAGTTGCGAGAACTGCGCCTGCCTCTACAGCATCACCGACACTGACATTGATACTTGCCACGGTTCCGTCCTGCGGAGCGACAACAGGAATCTCCATCTTCATTGCCTCGATGGTAACGACCGGGTCGCCCTTCTTCACAGCCTGACCGACTGTTGTGTCAAGCTTAAATACCTTTCCTGCCGCACCGGCCTCAACCTTGATGCTGCCTGCCGCGCCTGTCGCTGCGGGCTTTGCCGCTGCCGGAGCCGCTTTCGGTGCTGCCTTGGGAGCCGCCTTGGGCGCTGCTGCTGCAGGTGCGCCTGCCCCCTCCTCTACTGTTACGTCATATACATTGCCATTTACAGTAATGGTATAGTTCTTCATTGTCATTTCCTCCTGATTTTTATTATCATACCAACCCAACGTTTCACTTTCATGACTTTGCCGATATCCACAAATTCCACAAATTTGAGCTTATGCTCAAATTTGCTGTGTGAGATTTTAAAATTTCTTTGCGAAACAGCCTCTGCTGTGAGCATTAGAAATTCTTCTCACACTATCTCCTGCCGATACGGCGGACGCTTCTGACAACAAAGCCGTCCGTTCCCGCAGCGCCTTCGCTTGCCGCGATCGCAGCCGAGATGACTGCAACAAGCTCTAAGTCATCCGCAAGCTCTTCTTCTCTCTCCTCGATCTGTGAGATCGCATTGTCAACCGCTTCTTTCTTTTCCTCTTCCGCATTTGCGTTCTTGCCTGCAAATGCCGCCTGCATCTTCGGAATCAATCCGAAGCAGGAAATGATCAGGCTGATGAGGATCAATACGACAAACACGGTTCCCATACCCATAACGGTATTTAAGGCCGCTTTTCCCATCTTCTCACCAAAGGAAAACGATACATTCGTCGTAATGCTGCTAATCTCATAATTCTTATCCATGAGAATTTCCATGACCGCACCGTGCTTCGATCCCGTAACCGGAATATTGACCGTCGCACCGTCGCTGGTCGGTATAACCTCAATGGAAATATCGTCAATCGAGCCGCTCGTACCCATATCCTTCTGCGCGCCCCACCATGACTCTAAGCCAGCCATAAAAACTTCACCGCTTACATAAATCCCCTGATTTGCAAAATATTCTGCCTGTGCATCCCATTGTCTGTCAGTATAATTCCTGAAAATTTCTTTCTGTTCATCGGATATTTCCTGCGTGATCCATAATGCACATTGGTTCGCCATGACCTGATAAGTCAAACGTGTTGTCATATCAAGTTCATTATCTGAACCGCCGCAGGCTGTCAGACCCAGGACACAGGCGAGTGTCAGGATGATCGCTTTGATTCTTTTCATGATTGATAACCCTGCCCTTTCCTATACTGTGTCGTGCTTTTTGTCGGAATACTCCCCGTCCTTATTGTAAAGCATTTCAAATGCGCCGATCACGTATTTTCTCGTATCGCACGCATCGATCAGCTGATCGACATATCCGCGCTTTGCAGCGGAGAGTACGCTGGATTGAAGCTCGGCATATTCTGCCGCACAGCGGCCGATCTCGTCCGCGCCCTTGCCGTCGCAGATGATCTTTGCCGCAAGCTTTGCATCCATCATGCCGATCTTCGCATTCTGCCATGCGATGGTAAGATCCGCGCCGATCGCCTTGGAATTCATCGCTATGTAAGCGCTTCCGTATGCATTGCCGACGATCACATTGACTTTTGCGACTGTTGCGCCCGCAAATGCCGCTGTCAGCTTTGCCGCCGCTTTCGCCATGTTCTTTTCCGCATCTACCGTTGCCTCAAAGCCGTTCACATTCGTGAGCGTGAGTACGGGGATCCCGAACGCGTCACAGAATTTGATGAATTTCACAGCTTTCTCACAGCCGTTCACCGTCAGAACACCGCCCAGCTTCTGTGCTTTTCCATCCTCGCCGTAAACTTCCGTACGGTTTGCCACACAGCCGATCGTGGATCCGTTCAAACGGATAAATCCTGTTACCATCTCTTTTGCATAGTTCTCTTTCAGTTCAAAAAATACCTGATCATCCGCAATCTGAGACAGCGCAATGGCGGTATCACCCGCACAGTTCTCCAGATCCGCACAGGTTCTGTTTAAGTCATCCGTACATTCCGTGAAGGAAAAATCCGCCTCGTTGCTTGCCGGAAGCATCGTTACAAGCTCTCTGATGCGCGCAAGCATGTCCGCCTCGCTGCCGAGACAATCCACAATGCCCGCCTCTTCGCTTTGGAACTTGGCGCCTGCACAGTCGCACTTGTCCGCACTGTTTCCGTCAAGCGCATTCGGCGCATTGACAAAGAGCTTCGCTTTTGACTCCTCCATAAAAGTAAAATCCGTCAGCGTGGGAATCAGGGAAAGCCCGCCTCCGCAGGAACCGAACACCGCCGTGATCTGCGGAACCACGCCCGAAGCCTTTACCTGCTTCGCATAAATCTGTCCAAAGCCGTTTAAGGCGTCCGTCGCCTCCTGAAGCCGTAAGCCCGCGCAGTCGATCAGTCCGATGACCGGTGCTCCCGTCTTCATGGCAAGGTCATAAATGTTCGCGATTTTCTTTGCATGCATTTCGCCGACGCTTCCGCCCAATACGGACGCATCCTGACTATACACATACACAGGATTATCGTTGATCACTCCGTATCCGGTCACAACACCGTCGGAAGGAGTGTCGTTCTGCTTCATGGAAAAGTCCGTTGCTCTTGCCGTTACAAGCGCACCGATCTCCACGAAACTGTTTTCATCGAGTAAGGCAGCTATTCTGTCACTCGCGATGCCTGATGAAGTAGTACTCATTTTTCAGCCCTCCATAGTTATTAATTAGAAAAAAGCATTTGCTTTTACGAAATTATGGTGATACCCAAATTCGCACTTATAGTAGTATAACATACAATTTTTCAATCGCAAATAGGATTTTCGATAAAATTTTCGATAAAGTTGAAAAGATTTTTATAAAAGCAGCTTTTCGAACACATCGGTAAGGCAAAACGGATAATCGATCCGTTCGACGGCGGCTCCTGTATAGATCGGGAACACGCGGTAAAGCGTTCCGTTTATGTAATACCGGTCGTAACCCGCAACCTCTCCATCATTGACCGGCGCAGTCAATACTGTGTTCATCTCCCGCTCATGGACAACCTCATCATATCCGGAAAGCAGGAGGCCGAAGGGTTCCGGACTAACGACTGCGGGAACGTTTTTCTCTTTTCCGTCTAAGACCGTGATCAAAAGTGTCTCGTCCGTTACGGGAATTTCCTCATAGGCATAATCGGAAACGCCATACTCCATGAGCGCCTTCGTATCATGCCACTTGTAGCTTTTATTCGGCGGCCACCCACAGGCAAGCACCACGCTGATAAAGGTTTTTTCTTCTCTTCTCAGTGCGCCGACAAAGCAATACCCTGCCTGCCCCGTAAATCCGGTCTTAATTCCGATCGCCCCGTCCATCATGTCGAGAAACGCATCCGTATTTGATACGCTGAAGCTGCGTTTTCCGTCCGCCGAGGAAAACGAGTATGACCGCGTACCGATAATGCGCAGAAAATCTTCATTTTGAATGGCGTACGCCGCAATGCGTGCAAGATCATACGCCGTCGTGCTGTGAAAGCTGCCGTCCTCTTTTACCGCATCCAGCCCGTTCGGCGTGATAAACAGGGTATCCGTGCACCCTAAGTCAATCGCTTTCCGGTTCATCAGCTCCGCAAAGCCCTCAATACTGCCGCCGATATGCTCGGCGATTGCCGCCGCCGTGTCATTGTGCGACTGCAGCATCATGGAATAGAGCAGATCGCCAAGGCGGTACTGCTCGCCCTCCCGCAGATAGCATTTGACTTTCGGCATTGCCGCCGCGCGCGCGGATACCGTAACAAGATCATCCGGATTGCCGTATTCCAGCGCGAGAATACAGGTCATGATCTTCGTCGTGCTCGCCATCGCCATAACCTGTGTCCCGTTATGCTCGTAAAGTATCCGGTTGTTATCGGCGTCGAGTAAGAGCGCCGAACGCGCATAGAGAGAAATCGACGGCGGCTCCGCCGTTCTCTCATGCAGGATTTCTTCATGATGATATTGCTGCTGTTTTGGCGCCTCAGCAAACAGGCTGTCTGTCCCCTGCCCATTTTCCTGTGTACTGTACACACGCAAAAGGAGCATCAACAGCCCTGCGGTCAATACCACTGCTGCCGTGCCCCGTCTGATCCATTCTTCTTTGATTCCCTTGCCCCGCTTGTCGGACATACCGCATCCATCCGCTGTCTTAAAACCTCTGAACAATATATGCGGACGCTTCCGCCCATATTCGGGCTTCAATTGGCAGTCATAACTCCCGGCTTCATTGTACGCAAAACCACTGCCTTAAATATCCAGCTTGAGCTGCGCTTCTTCCTCCGCTTGCTGTTGAAACTCCGCAAGCTGCTCTGACTTTAATTCGGGAAGCTCATCTAAGGAGCGCACGCCGAAGCTGCGAAGAAATTCCTCCGTTGTCCCGAACAGGAGCGGACGTCCCGGCGCATTCAGTCTGCCAAGCTCCGTTACCAAATGATATTCTATCAGCTTATTGACTGCAAAATCAGAGCTTACGCCCCTGATTTTTTCAATTTCCATCTTTGTGACCGGCTGCTTGTAAGCAATGATCGAAAGTGTCTCTAAGACCGAATCGGTCAATACATATTTTCTCGGATTTTTTGCAATCTTGATCAGATAATCATACAGCTCCGCTCGCGTGCACATCTGATACGCGCCGTCGAGCTCAATGATGTCCATGCCGCGCTCTTCGCTCCGGTACTGCTCTTTCATTTCCGTCAAAAGCTCACGCGTGACGTCTTTCTCCTCCTCGATTACGCCGGCAAGCCTGGAAAGCTCCACGGCCTCCCCCATCGCAAACAACACCGCTTCCAACACCTGCTTTGCTTTTTCTCTCTCCATCCAAAATCCTCCATGTTGCCGATAACGAATGAAAGATTTTTCAATCTAATGCCGTCATCTGCATCGGCACTGCGGACACCTCGGCATCCGGCTGCCAGATGATCCGGATCACATCAAACGTATCCTCCTGCGCCACCGAGATCTTTCCAAGCTTCATCAATTCCAAAATGACAAGGAACGTGACGATCACTTCCATTCTGCTGCTTCCCTTTTCTAAAAGAGCCTTAAAATCCGCTTTCCCGTGTTCATATAAGTACGACTCTATGTAATGCTGCTTTTCCTCCAGATTAACCTCGTCCTTTTCAATCTTACCAAACTGGTTACGGATCGGATCGACGCGGTCCTCCTGTCGTTTGACAATGGACTCAAACACGGAATACAGCCGCTTCAGCGTCATATCACCAAGCAATTCCTCATAATCAATGGGCGGCCGGTACTCCTCCACCTCTTTCGGCAGCGTCGCATGCTTGTACAGGGTCTGCTGCGCATCCATCTGCCTGTCCTTCAATTCATAAGACATATACTTGTACAGCTTGTACTGCAAAAGCTGCTGCACTAATTCGGTACGGGGATCTTCCTCCTCGCCCTCCTCATTTTCCTCTTTCGGCAAAAGCATCTTGCATTTAATGTCAAGCAGAGTCGCCGCCATGACGAGAAAGTCGCTCATCACGTTCATGTCCTCTGTATCCATCGCCCGTACATAGGCAAGATACTGCTCCGTGATCTCCACGATCGGAATATCGTAAATATCGACTTTATTTTTTTCTATGAGATGCAAAAGAAGCTCTAACGGTCCCTCAAAGACCTCCAGCTTCACCTTGAGCTGCTCCATCGTTGTCTCCGTTCCCTGCGCTGCGATTTACACAACACGTCTATTTTACAGGGCTTTTCTCAAAAAAGCAACAAAAGAATTCCGCCCTTTTCTCATCCGGGCCTGCATGTCACATACAAAAGCTCGGCATGATTTAAAATCCGCACCGGAAGCGTATGCGTGCCAAGCCCCCTGCTTAGCAGCATGGTCGCTTGTCCCTCTTCAAAGCGTCCGCCGTCATATTTCGGAAACAGAATACAGCGGGGCGATACCATTCCGCCAAGTAACGGAACGCCTACGATGCCGCCGTGATTATGCCCGGACAGCACCAGATCCGCTCCCCAATCGGCATATTGCGGAAAATAGTCCGGATTATGAGCGATCAAAATCTGATACTTATCCCGCTCCGGGACTCCGATGAGCCTTTGTAAGTCCTCACGCTCCATCGGAAGCAGACCGAAACGCTTAAAATATTTGCATTCCATCTGCAGACCGCAGATGGAAATCCCATACTCGGACAAGGTTCTTTTTTCGTTGATGAGCAGCTTAACTCCTGCTTTTTGAAGTGCTGAAATATAGTCCTCGTACATGCTGCCGTAGCGCTCTGGCTTTCTTCCGATCTTTTCTTCATGGTTGCCGATACCGTAATAGACCGGATAGTCTCTCGCGAGCTCCGTCAGCAGATGTACCGTGCCGGAAACATCCTCGCCCTCCGTCGCCGTCACCATGTCTCCGGCAATCATCACCGCATCGGGGTGAAGCTGCCGGATCCCTGCGATCAGTCTGCTGTTGTTTTTTCCGAACGTTTTATTGTGCAGATCGGAAAGAACGACGAAGCGAAACTCTTTTTTCATTTTGGGGGAAGTCAGTTCATAAGACGTCACGCGATACGTCATCGTATCATAAATACAATCGCAGATGCCCCATAAAATCAATATTCCCAGCAGAATCAACATGATGATTGATAATGTACTCATAGTTGTGTTATATTCTCCAAATGTATCAAACAGCCAATCCCGAAAGCTTCTATATCAAATACCGCTTCCATATTCTTCCCAGATAGTCGCGGAACGTCGCTTTTCTCACGCTTGCCCCGTACAGCACATTCACACTTCCGATCTCTCTTCCGCCCAGCAGATAGACGATCTCTCCCGCCTTTTTTCCCTCCGTGACCGGGGCCGAAGCCGGTGGGATACGTAGTTCCTTTGTAACAGCGGATAAGTCTGCTCCCGTCAGATCAAGATAAGAAAACGCATCTTCCACCCGAAGCGGAACCGTGTCCGCAACGCCGCCGGAGAGCTCTATATCCGCAATTCCCTCCTCATTCGTATCCGTGTAGACGGCACACAGGGAATACCCGTGCTCCAAGAGCTTTCTTGCATCATCAAACCGTACGCTGAAATCGGGCGCCGCCATGACGACCGCGATCAGATCAATGTCATTTTTTCGCGCCGTCCCGCAGAAGCAGTATTTCGCTTTATTGGTCGAACCGGTCTTTAAGCCCGTCGTCCATTCATATTGTTTTAAGAGCTTATTGGTGCTTGAGAGCGTAAAAACCGATTCTCCCCGCCTCGTCACATGCGTGATGTCTTCCATCCAGATCGTTGTATATTGATAGATTTCGGGGTATTTGGTAATCAGCTCTCTCGCCATCAGCGCAACATCCCGCGCACTCGTATAATGTCCGTCCGAGTTGGACAATCCGCAGCAGTCTTCAAAATGCGTGTGCTCCATGCCGAGTCCCGCCGCACGCGCATTCATCTGCGCGACAAACGCCTCCTCGCTGCCGCTGATATATTCCGCCATCGCAACCGACGCGTCATTTCCGCTCGCAACAACAATGCACTTGATCAGTGTTTCAACGGTCTGTACCTCGCCTTCCTCCAAAAAAACCTGTGATCCGCCCATCGACTGCGCATACGCGCTCGTCGTCACTTCATCGGTCAGCGCGATCTTTCCGCTGTGGATCGCGTCAAAGATCAACAGCAACGTCATGATCTTTGTGATGCTTGCCGGACTTCTCTCCTCATCCGCACCTTTCTCATAAATGACCTGTCCGGTAGATGCCTCCATCAGAATCGCGGAGGGCGCCGATATTTCAAATGGCAGCTCCGTCAGCGGCTGCGTCTGCGCGCACGCGGCATCTAAGCACGCCGTAAACGCCGCCACGCATGATAAAAAAGCAGCAAGCAGGAGCGACAGGATTCTTTTTTTGCCTATGCGTAAGCAATTTCTGTTCCGGATGCGCACTTTTTGCCTCTTTTCCAAGTGTTCTCTCTTCATCATATGGAAAAAAGCAGGAAAAAATACATCCTCCTGCTTTTCATAATCCGGATTTTTGCAAAAACGCCCGTTTCCGAAACCGTCCCCTTCAGAATCGCTCTCTGAACCTTCTGCAGCGCTCAATGACGCTGTTGCGGTACTTTGCCATGTTCACACCAATCGCCTCAAGCAAATGGTAGATAAAGTCTACTATGTAGAGGAAAAGCACGACCCTGCAAAACAGGACTCCCCTGAATCTGCCCACCATGTCCGCCAGTCCCAATACCTGCGCATGCAGGAAGTAGACGACGATCAACCCATATGCGCCCCATGCAAGCGTACTTTCGAGGCAGATGATTCCTTTATAGTTAAAAGGCTTGTCATTGTAATCCCACCAAACTTCGCCAAAAAGCCGCTGCATCACAATGCCGATCAGATACTCAAATATTGTCGCCGACACGGCGCCGATCAGATAGACCGCCGGCGCGCTCCCTGCAAACGGAAGCAACAGGTAATAACCGATTGTCGCACCAAACCCGTAAATCGGGCAGAACGGCAAAAAACCAAATCCGCGGTTCGTCAGCTTCCGGTTACAGAAGGACATATAGATGGACTCTACAAGCCATCCTCCCATGCTGTAAACCACGAAGCAGAAGACGATCTGGTACACGTTCGCTTCAATCATTGGTAATTGTATGTTCCACATTTCTGATCCTCTCCCTTAAAAGAGTATATTCCGAAAACACTTTCATCAAATGCGGTCATTCCAAAAACATGCCCGCACCCTTTTTACATGGATAAGTTTACTGCGCTTCAAACAAAAATCCCTGACAACACTGCCAGGGACTTATGTCTGCGATTAATTGTATTTACGTTTTCTAGCAGCTTCAGATTTCTTCTTACGTCTTACGCTCGGCTTCTCGTAATGCTCTCTCTTACGAATCTCCTGCTGGATACCCGCCTTCGCACAGCTTCTCTTGAAGCGACGTAAAGCACTATCTAAAGTCTCGTTCTCTTTTACGATTACATTCGACACGCTGACACCTGACCTCCCTTCAGTCCTTTTCAGGTCACTCGACTGATTGGGTTATTCTATGTACGGCAGGATTCCGCAGTACACATATCACATTATAGCATAAATTTACCAATCGTCAACTGATTTTTTTAATTTTTTTATTACAGTTTCGGCATGTATCGGCAAATGGCACAGATTGAATTTATTTACGAAAGTTGTCCTTCCAGTACCTTGGCAGCCTCGGCAACCGCATTCGGGATTCCCGCCGGATTTTTGCCGCCTGCCTGCGCCATATTCGGCCGTCCGCCGCCTCCGCCGCCGACAAGCGCCGCGATTCCCTTGATCAGATTTCCGGCATGCGCGCCTTTTGCCTGTGCGCCGTCCGTTGCCATCGCAATGAGGTTGACCTTGCCGTCCTTTGCGGACGCAAGCACGATCACACCCTCCGAAATCTGATTTTTCAGCTTATCGCCAAGCTCCCGCAAGCCGTTCATGTCAACGTCATCCACACTCGTTGCAAGCAGCTTCACACCCTTCACGTCCTGAACCTCATTCATGACGTCGCCGAGCGCGTTCTGCGCCGCCTTGCTCTTTAACGATTCGTTTTCGCTCTGCAGCGATTTGTATTCGCTCATCAGATGCTCACAGCGCTCGATCAGGCTTGCCGGCGTAGTCTTTAGGATTGCTGCCGCCTCATTCAGTTTTTCTTCCAGCTCTGCGTAATACTTCGCCACGCCCGCACCCGTCAGTGCTTCGATCCTTCTGACGCCCGCTGCAACGCCGCTCTCGCTTACGATCTTAAAGGCGCTGATGGACGCCGTGTTTTTCACATGGGTGCCGCCGCAAAATTCCTTGGAGAAATCTCCCATTTCCACAACGCGCACCTTCTCGCCGTATTTTTCTCCGAACAGCGCCATGGCGCCCGTCTTTTTTGCCTCCTCAACGCTAAGCACTTCCGTTACGACGGGAATACCCTCCGCGATCCGCTCATTGACGATCTGCTCCACCTTGGAAAGTTCTTCCTTTGTCATCGCCGCAAAATGACTGAAATCAAAACGCAGCCGTTCCGAATCATTATAGGAGCCTGCCTGCTCCACATGTGTCCCGAGCACGGTGCGCAGCGCTTTCTGCAGCAGGTGCGTCGCACTGTGATTACGGCAGGTTGCTGTTCTTCTTTTTTCGTCCACGCTGATGCGGACGGTATCGCCCACTTTGAGCATTCCCTTAGTCATGCGCCCGATATGACCGACCTTGTCTCCGGATAGCTTGACCGTCTCCTCGATCTCAAACGTACCGTCCTGCGTCGCAATGACGCCTCTGTCGCCCTGCTGACCGCCCATTGTTGCATAGCACGGCGTTACGTCCGTAACGATCGTACCGATCTCTCCGTCCGTCAACGCGGTCATGACCTCCGTCTCCGTCGTCAGCGCCGTGATCTTCGCATCCGCGTTCAAGGTATCATAGCCGATAAATTCCGTGGAAAGCGCCGGATCGAGCAATTCGTAGACCGTCGCGTCCGCGCCCATATAATTGGTCGTCTTACGAGCGGCGCGCGCCTTCGTCTTCTGTTCCTCCATCGCTTCCCTAAACTGTTCTTCCTCGACCGTAAAGCCCTTCTCGTCCAAAATCTCTTTCGTCAGATCGATCGGGAATCCGTAAGTGTCGTACAGTTTAAACGCGTCCGCACCGGAAAGCTCCGTTTTGTTTTCTGCGACAAGCTTATCTTCCATCTGCGCTAAAATCGCAAGTCCCTGATCGATAGTTTTATTAAATTTATTTTCCTCCTGCGTCAGCACATGGAAAATAAAATCCTTCTTTTCCTCCAACTCAGGATAGCCGTCCTTACTTCCCTCTATGACGGTCTCGCTTAAGGTTGCCAAAAATACGCCGTCGATGCCGAGCATTCTTCCGTGGCGCGCAGCGCGGCGGATGATACGGCGCAGCACATAGCCCCTGCCCTCATTCGTCGGCATGATACCGTCGGAGATCATAAAGGTCGCCGAGCGGATGTGATCGGTGATCAGCCGGATGGACACGTCCTTTGCCGCATCCTTCTGGTAAATAACACCCGCCAGTTCACAGACACGGTTTCTGAGCGCCTGAATCGTATCGATGTCAAAAATAGAGTCCACATCCTGTACGACAACGGCAAGACGCTCCAAGCCCATGCCTGTGTCAATATTTTTTTGCTCCAGCTCGCTGTAATTGCCCTTTCCGTCGTTATCAAACTGTGTGAATACATTGTTCCACACTTCGATATAGCGGTCGCAGTCACACCCGACCGTGCAGCCCGGCTTTCCGCAGCCGTACTTCTCACCGCGGTCATAGTAGATCTCAGAACATGGTCCGCATGGACCGGAGCCGTGCTCCCAGAAATTATCTTCTTTTCCAAAACGGAAAATGCGCTCGGGCGCGATACCGATCTCTTCATTCCAAATGCGGAACGCCTCGTCATCCTCTTCGTAAACAGAGGGATACAGGCGGGACGCATCTAAACCGACTCGTTCAGTCAAAAACTCCCAGCTCCATTTGATCGCCTCATGTTTAAAATAATCACCGAAAGAAAAGTTTCCGAGCATTTCAAAAAATGTACCGTGGCGCGCAGTCTTTCCCACGTTCTCAATATCTCCGGTACGGATACATTTCTGGCAGGTCGTCACTCTTCTTCTCGGCGGAATCTCCTGTCCGGTAAAATAAGGCTTTAAGGGAGCCATACCCGAATTGATCAACAGCAGCGAATTGTCATTATGCGGGACAAGCGAAAAGCTTTTCATTTTCAAATGCCCCTTCTCCTCAAAGAAATCGAGGAACATGCTTCTTAACTCATTTACACCATATGATTTCATTTTAATAACCTTGCCTTTCTCTTAACCTGCAAGTTTGTGCGCAAGCACAAATCTTGCGATTGAAAAATCTTTGATTTTTCAATCTATCTCCATGCCCCTTTCCCAGCCGGCAAATTTATGCCCAGGTACAAATATATGGTTGAAAGAATGCAATTTTTTCAACCTGCCGTACGTTCTCTATTATATTTCCAGATAGAAAGTGAAGTCAAGATAAATATGCTCTTATGGATTTTTCTTCTCCGTCTTTTTTGTTTCCCGATATGAAAAATTCCAATCCGATTATCCTTGACCTCAGTGCATTTTCCCACTATAATCATACTGTTTATTTTTGAGTTTATATCAGTTTACTGCATAAATCAATAACAATTCTACGAGGTTTTATTTATGCCGACATTGATTGAATTAAAGGATGACCGTTCTGAAAAAGTTCACTATGACAAATCCGATTATCCAATCTATATCAGAAGCGGGCAGCTTTCCCACCACCCCAATTATACCGCACCGAGTCATTGGCACGATGATATAGAAATGATTGCGATTTTAGCCGGAGAAATGAAATATAATGTAAACGGTGAAATCATAAACCTGACAAGCGGCAATGGAATACTTGTAAATGCAAGACAAATGCATTTTGGTTTTTCAGATACCAGATCAGAATGCGATTTCATCTGCATTCTCCTACATCCAATGCTTTTGTGCTCAGTCTCTTCCTATGAAAATAATTTTGTACTGCCCATTCTCCGTAATACTGCAATGCCCTATGTATTTCTGGATGCGAACATCACCTGGCAGAAAAAAATATTGGAGCAAATCTATTTCATGTATACAAAAAAAGACCTGAAAACCGGGCCTTTAGATGTACAGTCTGCATTTTCAGCAATCTGGTCCTTGCTTTATGAAAACATTCCGCCAAATGATAATATGATATCCCCACAGAGCGGAGATCTGACCATAACAAAAAATATGGTCGGTTTCATTCAGAAATACTATACCCAAAAAATTTCCATGATGGATATTGCTGCATCCGGAGCTGTTGGACAAAGCAAGTGCTGCAGATTATTTGCAAAGTATTTCGGTCAGACGCCCAATATCTATCTGACACAATATCGTTTAAACAAAAGTATCGAATTACTGCGCTATACTGATTTATCCATCATAGAAATTGCCCTGTCTGTAGGATTCAGCAGTGCAAGTTATTATGCAGAAACATTCCGCAAATGGTTCGGCAAAAGCCCAACAGAATTCAGAAATAACGATGTGCAGAAGTAAATGTTTTTTCGTTTATCACAATGATTCCGGCCGTTCATCAAACCGCCTGTCCTTAAAGTAATATTCTTCATCATGTTCATTGATTTCTCGGAACACTTTGCAGGGACTCCCGAATGCTATTACATTTGCCGGTATATCCTTTGTCACTACTGAGCCTGCCCCGATTACAGAATTTTCTCCGATTGTAACACCGGGTAAAACAACTACATTGGCCCCAATCCATGCATTGTCTTCAATCGTAATCGGAAAGGAATACATACCATCTGCACGATGTTTTGGATGAACGGGGTGTCCTGTTGTGCACAGTGTTACATTCGGCCCAATAAGGACATTCTTTCCTATCGTTATTTTCCAATCGTCAATCAAGGTCAGATTCATGTTTGCATAGGTACCGTCCCCAATTGACACATATTTCCCTACTGCTGCCGTAAGCGGAGGCACAATCCATACATTTTCCCCGACATTTCCAAACAATTCCTCAAGGAGTGCCGCGCGTTCATCCATACTTTCCGGCGGCAGACTGTTAAATTTGCTTACTATGCCCTTTGCGTGCGCCTGCAAAGCCATATTTTCTTCGTCGTCACCCCATAGATATCCCTTTTTCATTTTTTCCTGCTCTGTCATTTCTTACCTCCATTTTTCACTGTTACGTTATATTTTTCAGCCAGCCGTATTTTCTGTAATGCCGATACACAGCCGGAAGTTTCACTATTTCATCCAGATTCAGCACGAAATACACTCCCAATACAGGAAGCTTCAGAATAAATGCGCACAGGCATCCAATCGGAACAGTCATACACCATAACGTCACCGTATCACAAAACAGTCCAAACTTAGAATCGCCTCCTGCCGGAAAAATTCCGCCTATTGTCATGCTGTTAACCGACTTACCCACAAGATAATAAGAGCACATCACCAGCATTCCCTTCAAATATCCTCTTGCCGTCGGCGTCATGTTAACCAGCTTTACAATAACCGGTGATAACGCTAACAGAAATAACCCTGACAGAACTCCGCATACAATGGATAGCCTGGTCAGTGTCCTTCCGGCTTTCTTCGCCTCTTCAAAGTGATCCGCCCCAAGTTCATTCCCTACAATGATACTTCCTGCGCTTCCCAGTCCGAGACACAGGCAAACCACAAGATTCTTTGAAATGTTGGCAATACTGTTTGCCGCTACTGCATCGGTTCCTAAATGCCCCATGATAACGGAATACATGGTAAAGCCGCCGCCCCATATCAGTTCATTTAACAGAACCGGCGCCACTTTTCCCCAAAACTTTTTTACAAGATCCGGATCCCGGTCCAATAAGCGTATCCTCAGTCGTTTCTTATTTATCATCACATACGCGATGCACCAAATCATTTGAACGACCGTCGCAAGCACGGTTGCCAGCGCCGCTCCCCGGATCCCCAGCACAGGAGCTCCAAATAATCCGAAAATGAATATCGCATTCAGCATGATATTCAAAATAACTGTCATACTGCTGATCACGGTACTCAAATTCACAGCACCGCAGTTTTTCATGAAAGTCAGGTATACCTGAGAAATTGCAGACAGCAAATAAGAGACTCCAACACACTTTAAATATTCGCTGCCCATTCTGATCAGTTCAGGATCATTTGTCAAAAAATGCATGATGCCCTTGGAGAAAAATATTGTGCCAAGTAAAAACAGGGCGGCTACAATGCCGGAGATATAGAGCACCAGGCAAAACACTTTGGAGATACCTGTGTAATCCTTTTTTCCATAATACTGTGCGATAAACATATTTTCTCCGATGACAAAAGCCGCCATAAACAGATTAAATACAAATGTCACCTGCGAAGCCAGTGATACGGCCGACATTGAATTTTGGCTCAGCCTTCCCAGCATCACTGCATCGCTTGCGCCCACGAGTGCAAGCATAAATTGCTGGAATGCGATTGGTAATACTAACTGTATCGTTTTCTCTTTTAGAGTATCCGTTTCCTTCATTATCATTTCTCTATATTTTTTGTTTAACAATAACACGTTTCTAACTTAAAATCTTTCAAAATTGCTTGCATTTATATAACAATCCTATTTACAGAAGGGAAACCGCAAAAAAGTGCCCTTTTTTCTTTAAAAAAATGCCGCAAGACCGTGGATTTCACAACCAATCCCACGATTTTGCGGTATTTTCTTCAAGTGGAGCAGACCGCACCACTGTCGAACACTCAACCCCATCAGGGTCTTCTGTGATTTCAGTGAGTGTATCTAAGGCAATCTCCGTTTTATCCTCTGAATAATAAAACGTGATAACAAGTCTGTCATTATAAACATATATCTTATCAACAAAATATTCGAGAATGCAATTTCGTGTTTCTTCATCATCAAAGTCAGCATGAGCATACATGTCAAAATATTTTTTTATGCTATATTCATCATCCACAAGAGCCTGTTTTAACTTTTCTGTCTCTATGGATTCTTCAAGAGCTGTCCTTCGATTCTCTAATGCTGTTAGGCGGTCTGTAACTGCATCCGATACAATCATTCTTCTTTTCCCGTTTTTTCCGTTTTTTCTGTTTCTTCCGTTTTTCCGGTTCTTTCCGTACGTTCTGTTTTCCCTGTCTTTTCCGCTCTTTCGGTCCTTTCCGTACCTCCCGTTTCTGTTGCTTTTTTCTCTTTTTCTGCCTTTTCCCCGCTTTCTGTTTTTTCTCCATTTCCTGCTTTTTCTGTTCTTCCTGCTTTTTCTGTTCTTTCTGACTTTTCTGTTCCTTCTGACTTTCCCCCGCTTCCTGCCCCGTCTGCTCTTCCCGTTCCTTCTGCTCACGCCATCTGTTCCATTCTTCCTGAAAACTGAAATACTGCTCTCCCGCAATGATGATGTGGTCGCTGAATGTGACCTGCATCAGCCTGCATGCACGCATCAGGCTTCCTGTCAGGTCAATGTCCGAACCCGACGGACAGGGCGTAGACCCCAGCCCCGGATGGTTATGTGCCACAATGAGCCTTCCCGCGTTGCAAAACAGCGCCCTCTGCAGGATTTCCCGTACCCCGAGGAGCGCACAGTTGAGCACCCCTTTGCTAATCTCCGCAAACGAGATCACGTCACAGCTTCCCGACATCAGGATGAGATATACCCGCTCTTCCGCAAAATCCTTCATATGGAACATTTCGTTCAGCACCTTCACCGCGGTCTGCGGGTTTTTGATGCGGATGCCCTGATCTCCGACATATTCCCCTACCGCCTTATGTACGGCATAGGGCAGCTTCTTATCGTCCAGCCGCACGTCCATGAAATCTGCCTGCATCTCAACGCCTCCTTTCACTCCATCGCCCGGGCATTGAAAATGCCAAAAATCATCACCGGCAGACTCTTCCGTAAACGCGCAAAAATCCCATTACCGATAGTTCTATCAGTAATGAGATTCTCTGTCGTTCTATACTGCTATCCATGTTTGTGCACTTAAATCAGACCACTGATTATGGCGGAGATATTCACCATGGTTTTTCCGATATTTCAACACCTGCTCATATGGGAACTCCATATCAAACAGGTGCAGGATATTTCAGTTCGATAAATTACGCTTTAGCTGGGCATGCCAAACTGCATTAGAGCAGCCTTAAAAGCTGTACCAGTTCATGCGGTCCATCCATATCTGATGCGGTCTGTCTGGTATCAAACTGCGAAAAACGATTGCCACGGTAAAATGATAACAGCTTTTCCTCATTTTCCGCTTCTAAGAATGTCACTATGCCGCCAAGCATATATTGTGCATCCTCTATAACAGTCCATGCCAGCTCAATAAGCTCTTTTCCAGTAATCTTGTTATTTAATCTATCCGTGTAATTTTTTCCAAGCTGGGCAATCAAATAGGCTGACATGGTATATGTATCTGAATTCTCGTCCAGTTCACTGATGCGCAACAGTTTTCTTTTCATGGTATTACTTACGGTTTCGCCTCTGACTGACAAAGGTTTTAACGCAAGAGTAAAATATCCCAGCAGCTCCTTACTCTCCACAGAAAATACAAGGTATGTAACCGACTGACTCTTCTTGTTAAATTCTATTGCACTCTTTTTTTAAAAAATTTCCACATCCGGATTTTGAGGACAGGAGAACTCAGAAATCGTCCTGATAAGTTCTGGTTCCCCTGCTTCATCATCAGTTCCTAATGCCAGATAATCGCGAATGTTGATATAGAAAAAGCTATCTCTAATCGACATTCGCCGCTTTCCTCTCTCTTACAAATTTTCTCAGTTCCTCTTCCCCTTTAATCTGCCTTGCAGCTACAGGAGTACGGACAGGACGGTTTTTGGCAGATTCTTCAATCGCATTGACAAACATCTCCACCTGTTCTTTACCGGAAATGACAAAATTTTTCGTGATGCTCGAAGTTGCCATAATAAACACCTCCTCTGTTAGTATGGATTTTCTGTTGCGATTCATACTTTCCTATCTGCATCTTATTATTTTATTTTGGCTAATGCAACAAAACTTTTATGAATTTTTTATAACTTATTTTCCGCTTGGTCGTTACTAAATAGCAGAGATTTCGACTTCCAGTGAATACGAGCTGTGGAAAGTTTCTATTGCAAACTCTTCCGCAAACGCGAAAAAATCCCATTACCAATATTTCTATCAGTAATGGGATTTCCTATTGTTCTATACTGCTATCCATGCTTCCGCATATAGATCAGACCACTGATTATGGCGGAGATATGCTCCGTGTCTTTTCCGATATGCCGCTGCCTGCCCATATGGAAACTCTATATCAAACAGGTGCAGAACATTTGCGGAATTTTCGCCTACCCTTGATTGATAGCCGCCTGTGCCGCTGTTAGGTTTAGTGGACTTTTTACCCCACCTTTTACCCCACCCAATCTGCGATTCGACAAATTGCACTCTTGCTTTTGTGTGGAATCCGGTATAGAATAATTTCAGCGGAGCACTCCGCCGAATTTGACAATTTCATATAAGTTTGCTAAAATAGATTTACATAAAGGTACTGCCGATAGACGGCTAGTCCGAATTTGAGCAAACAAAAACAGTCGCCTTAGTTTTGCGGACCGGGGCGGCTATTTTTGTGGTTTATTATTATCCTTGCTTCCTATCGCATATCCGAGTCCGAAGGCTGTCAGGCATAAGCTGATGACCGCTATCAGACCTTCCATTGTCAACATTGGCAAAGCCCTCCTTTCCCAGATTCCTGCAAGCAGGTTTCTATGTAATCGGAGGGTCACAGTCCCTCCGCAGAAGAACTAGCCGCCTACCGTTATGGCAGCACCCTTATGAATATTTTATCAGAAAATGTCGGGCGCTACAAGATGGTTTCCGGCTTTTTCTTTTTCCACTTGCTAATCCTCCGGTTCAGAGGTAATATACGACACCACGGAAGGAGGGATTGGATGGAAACGGAATCTGCATTGTACCAGCTCATGGGCATCCGCATGAATGGCGTCATGAACGGCATCACAAACAGTGACGGGCAATACCAAGAGATCATCCGTAGATCGGATGTATATTCCGGCAGGCTGGAAGAAATGGAACTGCCGGAAGAAGTCCGGCTGCTGATTGACCGCTACGTCAGCGAACAGAACGCGCTCGGCTCCAGGTATGGGATGCTCGCCTACCTGCTTGGCTTTTCCGACTGTAGGGAGATGCTTTTGGAAAAACGGCTGTTTACGGAACCGCCACAAATGTCCTAAAAACACGGGAAAAGGGCTTGAAATGCAGGCTCTTTTTTTCGTTTCCTCAATCGTAGTAAAACCGTAGTACCCCGCCGTCCCAAAAGCCGCACTTTGCCCCGTTTTGCCCCACAAGTGCCGATAAATCCCGGCTGTCCGCTGTGGTGCCGTGGCAGACGAAAAGTATTTTTATCATTGTTATCCATCTCCTTAATATGTCGTGAAATGCCCTGCTTTGCAAGGGATTCTGGGAATATGTAAAATATTTATCTGGCTTATCGTCTTGACAAAATATAGCAAAATGGAGCAAGTTGTTACTACCTGTTAGTAGTAAAGTTAGTAGTAAAAGGGCTGTAACTTACTACTAAAGATTTTAAGAATCACTTTCTGTCATTTCAAATATCTTATCTATTACACCCCTATCGTGCCTATTAGTCATTTTCTCTTGCGGTCCCTGATATTCTAATATAGAATCCTCTGTAACCAAAACTCCAGGGATCGTATAATTCTGCATTCTAGGATTTTGCGTTTCCCTTAATATCCGCGCAGCAGTTTCATATTTCTTCATGCAACACTTCTTATACTTAATTCCACTTCCACAAACGCAGAAATCATTTCTTCCTAATTTACCCTTTATATCACTAATATAGGTAGACATATACTCATAAGAATGTGCATTCATATCTTTATCCTCATCATATAAAAAGACTTCCCTTTTTATTATCCTGTCCTGAATGCTTCCATCACTATATTTCAGTATACATTTTATTGGACTGCATGATTCAAGTGAAACACTCTTAACTCGCTCTAATTCGCTTTCACTTTTTCCAACGCACTTCACGTAAGAATTCTGAAATATCACATCATTTATTTCATTAACACTATCATCATTTAATACAGAAAACACGTTATCTCCAATATAAGAAGGAACCCTTCCGTTGTAAAATACAATATAAAACTTTGATGTTAATGGTATCAAGATCATTGTTTCTTTCATACCTATTTGTCGATTTGAAGCATTTGAAAATCTGTTTTTATACATCAATGCAACAGTAGAAATATACTGATCGCTCAACAAAAAACGTTCTTCCTCATCAACAATTATTCCACACTTATAATAATTACAAATGGTATTCTTCAATCCGCGAATATAATTAACATCCATTATATTCATAAGCATTCTTTCAACTTTCGTATTTTTAGGTTCTTCAGCATCCATTGAATATTCCTGTAACAATGCACCACTGCGAAAATAAAAAAGAAGTACATAGGGAATAATACTTTTAATTGTTTTCATAAGTCCAATTATGCTTTGTTTGTTTTCATAACAGTTTTCTATTTCACAAATCAGCCCATCAATTAATGAAAATGCTTTTGATTCAAATTTTGCAAATATATTTTCAATAGTATTTGTTTCAATTCTTGGATGTTCATATACAAAGTTTTGTGACATCGTATTATCAATACGTTTTTTAGATACTAATTTTTTCTCAATAAACAATTCAAATATCTTATTCTGCCCATCAGAAAAATGCTTTAACACGCCTTGTGAAACATAATGTTGATTTTTTGTAATATTCAGTCCATTCACCCCGCTTTATATTATTCTTTATTTCGATAATATTGCTTTAATATAATTCTTAAATTCAAAAATCTCAGAAGCCTTAACATAATACCCAAGATTTGCCATTATTCCGGTATGTGTCTCTATTTTCTGCTGAACTGTAGGTATATTTTTCACAATTAAATCTCCCGTAGCATCATATTGTGGTCCAGCAAATAACGTCCCAATAAATATGATTCTACTATTTCCCAAATTCCAATTCTTAATATATAAGTGAGGGTTTCAATAGCCTTCACTTTTCTTTATGATGAAGGTGATCGGCTGACGGAATTTCCAATTGGGACATCACGCCCGTAGACAAATTTGTCAGCCAGCCTTCATTTTCCTTCATTCGATTCAGCAAGTTGGGACAGCTCTCTGCTCCCGTTTAACTAAAGAATATGAGTGGATTCTGAAGTGCTGGAACCGTTCAAATCACCATTCATACTAAAGGAGGTAATACCCATGATCGCTGTTGGAATTGATATTTCCAAGTCTAAAAGCAAGGTAGCTGTTCTGAACAGTGATGGCAGTGTCCGTACCAAACCATTTGATGTCCACCATAACTGCCAGGAACTTGACGCACTTGTTGCTTACATTAAAGAAACAGGGGAACAGCCAACGATCCTTATGGAACCTACAAGCCATTATCATTATCCCGTACTGAAAGTATTACAGGATGCTGCTCTCCCAGTCTGCCTGATCAATCCCTATCAGATGAAAAAATATGGCGATACAGAACTCAGGAAGGCCAAGACAGATAAGAAAGATGCCCTTCGCATTGCTAAATATGCTTTGGAAAAATCTTACCTTCTGACACCATACACATCAACTGACCAGAAATTTGAGGACCTTAAGTTCCTCTCCAGACAGTACAGCCAGCGCATCAATAATGTAAAATATGCCAAAGTACAGCTTATCAACCTTTTGGATGAAACAATGCCCGGTATTACAGATCTGCTTCCCTTAAAAAGCAGGAACCCTGATAACTGTGTCCTGCTGCTTTTTATCAAACGCTTTAAATCCTTCGACTATATCAGAAAGATAGGGAAGACGCGTTTCCTGAGCAGTTATGAAACCTTGGTCAGAAAAACTACTGACCGTTATGCTGCAAGCAAAGGGCTCGCCATTTATGAACTTGCACTTGGCAGCATAACCACAAGAGGAGACAACTCATTTATGGCGCTTGCTCAAGAACAATGTGTTGATCTTGTATCACTCGCGCAGAAATCGGCCGATGCTCTCATTCTACAGATGCAGAACATCGCAGAGACCATTCCTGAATATAAAGTGCTTCGTGCCATGAATGGTGTCGGAGACCGCTTAGGTCCTGTCATTCTGGCTGAAATAGGGGATATCCGCCGTTTCCACAGTGGGAAGGCACTCAATGCCTATGCCGGAAACGATGCGCCACCGTATCAGTCAGGTCAGTTTGAGAGCCGGAACCGCCATATATCAAAACGGGGAAATCCGGCTCTCAGAAAAGCATGTTTTGAGGTCATGCAGGCTCTCAAACTGACGCGACCTCAGGATGACCCTGTCTACCTTTTTCTGCTCAAAAAGGAACAGGAGGGGAAACCGTATAACGTAGCCAAAATGGCCGGTGTTAATAAGTTCCTCCGGATTTACTATGCCCGTGCAATGGAGCTATATAAGTAAATCTGTTTACATTATCATACTTTTCCGACAAATCCGCAATAACGGGGTTTATTAAGGTTACCCTTTTTCATGGTACAAAATTTATTTTAAAACACTTAAAATCT
>JAAUZE010000014.1 GCA_014804755.1 Lachnospiraceae bacterium
AACGGCTTGATGCCGTTTGACATGGATTGGCATTGCAGGAATAAGAACGCCAAGACAGATTCGCCAAAGAATATATGCTTTGGCTTGATTATAGCAAAGGTTACATTTTAAAGTCAACCTTCTGCCGCCAACCCAAACCTTGTTAATTTGCATGAATTTTTAACGGTATTTTTGTCATTTTAATACTACGCTTACCTCGGATCTTTTTCAGAATTTGCCAACAGCTCCACGCATCTCCTTTTTTGCACAAGCTGCGGATGGACATACAGATGCAATGTCGTTGTAACGGATCGATGCCCAAGAAGCTCACTGACAATCTTATAATCCGCGCCATGCGCAATCAGGCGCGTCGCAAAAGTGTGGCGGAGTGCATGAAAGCGGATATCCGAAATGCCGATGTGTTTTAGAATCTTCTTATAATAGTTCTCATAGCTTCTCGGTTCGATATACTGCGCAGAACCGGTTAGCAGATAATCATCCGCACAAATCCTGTTTTGCTCATAAAAACAATGTAAAAACTCTGCTAAGTTCATAGTGAGCGGAATACTTCGGATAGAGGCAAGAGATTTAGGGGACGTCATCGTAACATAAGAAACATTCTGATTATTTTGATTTTTGATATAAATGCGCTGCAAAGTATATTGAACATGAATCAAACGTTCCTCCAAATTAATATTTTCCCATTTCAAGGCGCAGATCTCGCCAATCCGCATACCCGTATATAGTGCCAGCAATATTCCCAGATTGCGGGAATCATTATGACGAAAAAGATACGCCGACAACAAGTCAAAATCATGGTCCGATAACACCGCTACGTTTTTCTTGGTGCGGGATGACGGGAAAGATACCTTAAAATCAGAGCTGTCAATCTTCTTTTGTCGATGCGCTTTACGAAGTGATTCTTTTAACACATTCCAAACATCATGTACCGTTTTTTCTGAAAGACCGCCGCCGCGCCGCTTGCTCCCATTTGAGAGCAGATAAAGTGTAAATTCCTGTAAGCACTGTTCATCCAATTCCCATAGCCGTTTTTTGCCAAGCTGCGGAATGATGTAGTTATGAATAATCGCCGAGTAGTTTCCGTAAGTTGATTCTTTAATAAACGGTCTGTGATCCTCCAACCATAAAATCATCCATTCTTCCAGTGTCATTTGATTCATCCTATGCATCCTCCAGATTCATTTTTATTCCCACTCCTTGGGGCGTTTGACTTATGAGCAGTATATCGGAGCCTGTTCGAAATTGCCATTTCGGAATTTTCCTAAAGATAATAACTTTAGGAAAAATTACCGTCCGGGGGATGTGTCAATGACAATATGCGAAAAACCGATTTCCTATCATCAGCTCATGCGCATGATACGGGATGAACAGCAATCCGGAAAAGGAATCGATTTCCTTGCGGTTGCAATGACGTCGTGGCATGTCATGGGGATTTTGTCCGTATTGCTCCGGTTGTATGACACAGGGAAAATCTCAAGGGGCATCATTGTCATCGAGCGCTACTACGAACTCGGATGGGCCGTTTCCGAGGAGCTGTTTTCCCTCCTGAATGACAGGGATATTCAGGTCGTCAGACTGATGGATCTGCCAAAGCTTTCTCAGAGAGATTTCCTGCATTGGGCGGCACACACGCCCAAAAAGCGGACGGGCAATGAATGTTACTGTATTGTTCCGCAGGTTCCGATGCCGCTGATTGCCCGCGATTTGGAAAAACTTTTCCAAAGGCGAGGTATTGTCCATGTCATTATCGATGAAGGGCTCGGTACGTATACACGTTCTGTATGGGGATTCGTACATTTATGCACCGCCGACCTGCGCAACTGGGGCGAACGCTTCAATGTGGCCGCAGAATGGACACAGCGCTATGCTGCCAGAGCCGTTTTATCCTGTTCGCACCATCTGATCGACTGCAACCTGTTCCGCAGGCTGCCCATGCACATCCGGATCAATGCGCCTGCCATATCGGCATACCGCCGGATGTACCGCGCCATGGGAGCAGGGATTGATTTTTCGCAATATGCTCATTACGAAAACGCAATCATCATCAGCGGGCAGGCATATACAAGCAGCGGCGTCATGTATGAGAACGAGGACATTACTGCCTTACGGGAAATCTGTGCTCATTGCAGGACAAAGGGCATTCCGGTCATCATCAAGCCGCATCCGCGCGAGATGCACAGAGAACGGTATCAGCCATTGCTTGACATGGGATGTCAGTTAGAGCCAAACCAACAGTATCCGATGGAACTGATCTTGGCGAATCTGAAAGAGAAACCGTTAGGGATCGTCGGGATGACCAGTACACCGCTGATCACTGCGAAGCTGTTTTGGGACATACCGACCTATTCCTTTGCAGGATTGTTGCGCCCTCAAAATATGCGGAAGGATCTTCGAAAAGAAATGGACAGTTTCCGAAGAAAGTTTCAGAAATATGTGAAGATGATAAAGGCGCCTATGGAGGTTATATGAAATGAACGCAGGAGCCCCCGTCAAAATTTCGGTCATCATGCCGGTATATAACCGAGCGCAGACGCTGCCCAAAGCAGTCCGCAGCGTACTCAGGCAGACGCTGCGTGAAATAGAGCTTTTGTGCGTCAATGACGGTTCCACGGACAATACGGTCATGGTGCTCAAAAAGTTGGCAAAAAACGACCCACGTGTCAAAGTTCTCTCTCAGAGAAATGCAGGTGCAGGTCCGGCAAGGAATTACGGTCTGAAAAGAGCAAAAGGGGAGTTTGTCGCTTTTTTGGATTCGGATGACTGGTATGCTTCTGATGATGTGCTGGCAAAATTGTATGAGAAAGCTGTCGAGCATCATGTACAGGCCTGTCTCGGCGGAAGCAGATGTGCAAAACGCGGAACACTTCAACCGCTGGAGGGACCCGGGAAAATTTTTTTTACGAAAGAGGCGCTGATCTCCTATCAGGACTATCAGTTTACGCACGGATACTGCAGAGGGATTTATGAACGGCGTATGCTGATGGATCATAATATTTGTTTTCCGCCGTACCGACGTTTTGAGGATCCTCCGTTTTTTGTGAGCGCCATGGTTTGTGCCGGCCGCTTTTATGCACTGCCGGATATTGTGCTGATCTATGATGAGAGCCGTCATTATCAGAAGATTCACTGGGATGAGCGGACAGTCACGGATATCCTGAAGGGCATCCGGGATGTACTCTGTATAGCCAAGGAACATGCCTATGTTGGTCTGCAGAAGGATTTTATTGAGCGGATACGCTGCGGAGACTGGTCGGAGATCTTAGCTGAAAATCTACGCGCAAGCTGGACTGAGGCAAAGATTGTCATGGAGGATGCAAATGGCAGTTTTCTGGAAGATGCCCTGCGTCAGTACCACCTTCCTAATGGAGAGAAACCATTTGACTTAATATTACAAAATATCTATTCAAACAACCGCAGTTTCCTAAAAAGAACGATGCTGCACGTGTGGAAAGCATTGAAGTCTACAATAAACGAGGGGAGAGGAACATGAAAACGGGAATCGCTTTTTATCCGTTTGGACGATTCGACGAAAAGAATTGCTATATCAAAAGTACAAAAAAAATATTAGCTGAAAAGCACCGCCTCTCTGCCTACGCGCACGGTATCAGTGCGATCGGCGCTGTCCGGCGGAATCGATATCTTTTTTTGAACTGGTTCGAATATTATCTGACTTTAACAGACAAACTGATCCTGCTGCTTGCGCGAGTGATGCAGAGAGAGATCATCTGGACGTTCCACGATGCGCTGCCGCACGAGGATGAAACAAAAAAAGCAGAAAGAAACCTCTATTTCATGTGCCGAATCTCCACAAGCATTATCCTGTTATCACGTGCAAGCAAGACAGAACTCGCCCGGATTGCCAAAAACAGATCCGACGTTTTGAAGAAAACAGTTTACATCCCGCATATCAATTATTGCGAGGATTATCTTCCGGGGAAAGGCGCGATAGAGCGTACGGCGGACAGCCCTTTTACTTTTTTGTATTTCGGCAATATCCGTCCCTACAAAAATTTAGAGCTGCTGATTCGCACTTTCCGCAGTTTTAACGGCACGAATGCATATTTGATTATTGCCGGAAGTCCCATGAACGCACAGTATGCAAAAAAAATAAAAAGTCTATGCGGCGATGATCCGCAGATTCATCTGGATTTCCGGTATATTCCGGATAAAGAGGTCTTTGATTATATGCAGCGGGCGGACGTTGTGGTGCTGCCCCATGACAAGCGCAGCGGTATGAATTCCGGCGCGATGATCGCGGCGTTTTCCTGTCGGAAGCCCGTTATTATCTCGGACATTGCCATGGCGCGGGATTATGCGGATAAGGAGTATGTATACCAGTATCATTACCATTCCGCAAAAGACCATGGCGCAAAACTTTCAGAGGCCATGCATAATGCATATTCTGCCGGAAGAGACAAAAATCTTGCTCTTGGAGAAGCTGCTTATCGGGATGTGCAGCTTTACAATAGCAAGGACATTGTGCGGGAGAAATTGCAGGGAATACTGCTATAAATCCGATCAATAGGCAATTTTTTTGAAGGGAGCATGCTTACCCATGGAATATCTATATAACTTCGGCTTCATGCTTAAGACGTATCGCAAGGATCTGAGTTCTGCTAAGCGTTTAGTTTCGTCCTTTATTCAGTATAACGATGAAAAACTTCCACTGTTTATCGTTGTCTCTCAGATGGATTTTGCACTGTTCCAAAAACAGATGCCAAACAAAAGATACATTCATTTGATGAAGGAAGAAGACATTCCGGTTCAGTATGTAACAGAAAATACGCCCCACTTACATACAGTCGGATATATAAATCAGCAGATTGTCAAGCTGGCATTTTGGGAAACCGGGCTCTGTAAAAATTATTGTTGTATTGATTCAGACGCGGTATTTATCAGCAAAATACGCCAAAAGAGATTTTTGTACGATAACTCCACCCCCTATTCGACATTGATCGAGGACAATGATCTGCGAACTGAGAATAGGTACTATCGAAAGTACTGGCAGCGCAGAGAGGTCTTTATTAGAAAAATATGGAATACTATCGGCTTAAAGCAGGAGCATATTCTTACCTGTCATGGTTTTCAAACGATGTCTGCACTTGTACTTGACGATTTCAAACGCAATTTTTTGCTACCGCAGAGCAAAACCTATTCAGACATTCTATGCATTTCGCCCTATGAATTTTCTTGGTATAATGCATGGCTGCAAAAATCAGGCACCATCCCGATTTATCCGTGTGAAAGCCCTTTTAAGACTTATCATATGCGCTATCAGTGGATTAGGGATCGGCTGTCTGGAATCAATATCGATTCCTTAAAACGCAGTTATGTGGGCATCATCCTAAATTCTAACTGGCACGGGCATAAAAATGTTTTTCCCGGAGGCAAACCATGGTCATTGTATTTGTAGTTCCAAGCTTTTTTGCGAAAAACACCGTAGCTACCGGTCTTCCTAATTACATTTACAGGGTATCAAAAAGCCTGCAGAAGCTTGGACATACTCCGATTGTGATTACTGCTGGAGGCGTGGACGAAGCCGTCAGGTATGATGGTATACAGGTTTACAGAAGAGAAATACCCGCATGCCCGCTGCATGGGAATGAGATTGTTCAATATCTGCACAAATCATTTTTTATGAATATCGTTCTGGGAAAAGAATTAAACTGTTTGTGCAAAAAGCAAAGAGTGGACATCATCCAGTTCTGTAATCTGTACGGTTTAGGAATCCTATACAAAAGAAAGATACCGTCCGTCCTGCGTCTGTCCTCCTATGCACCCGAATATTACAAGTACAGCAATACCTATTCCCATCGATATATTAAAACAATGGGATTTATTGAACGGCTTGCCGGAAGAGGGAAACATGCGATATTTGCGCCAAGTAATGTTATGGCAAGCGCGTATTGCAGGGATACAGGAAGACATGTGGATGTCATCGAGACGCCATACATCATTGACACTTTCGGAAGTGATGAACTTTACCAGAAGCACCTTGCCGGCAAAAAATATTTTTTGTTTTTTGGCTCCTTATATGCAGAAAAAGGCATTTATGTTATTTCAAGAATTGTCGGACGACTGCTAAAAGAACATTCTGATTTTTATTTTGTTTTTATCGGTCCGTTACATAAGAATGACCAAACTCCCTTGAAAGAGATTTATAAAAACGCCGGGAGTTGCAAAGATCGTATTATTTATTTAAAGCCGCTAAAGCATGACAGCCTATATCCTATTATACGGCAAGCCGATTACGTTGTACTGCCCTCCCTCATGGATAACTTCCCGAATGCCTGCATCGAAGCAATGTCTTTCGGAAGAATTGTAATCGGAACGGATGGAACAAGTTTTGAACAGCTCATCACGGACGGTGTAAACGGCTTTTTGTCAAAACCCGGAGATGCAGAATCACTCTACCGGAAAATATGTGAAGCATGCGCTCTTACTGCAGAGCAAAAATCCACCATGTCCGAGAAAGCAGCACAGAGAATCGATTTATTGAAACCCGATGTCGTCGTAAAAAGATTGATTCAATACTATGGGAAGGTACTCAGCGATTATCGACGTAAGAGTGATGGTGTTAAGCAATCAGAAAAAAATTACTGACTGCATTTAAAACAAGCGAAAAACGGAGGCACTTCATCATGAACATCGCTTTATTACTACCGGATTTGTGTGGAGGCGGCGCAGAAAGAGTTGCATCAGAGTTAAGCCGATATTTCACCAGGAAAAACCATCATGTGTTTGTATTTACATGGAAACGAACAAAAAATGATTATTATTTTGCAGGAAAAATCATTCGAATGCCCAATCATGTAAAACCCTACTCCGGCAATATCATATGGCTGGCAAGAGCCTGTGAATTGTTGAATACGTCAAAACAGGTAAGGCGTTTGAAAAAGAAATACCACATAGATGTGACCATCAGCTTTATGGAGAATTTCAACTGCGTAAATGTCCTGTCAAAGCGTAAGGACAAAGTGATCACAAGAATCTGCACAATTTTATCCGTAAGAGAGAATATGGTCAGGCGGCAGGGCGATTTTCTATATAACCGGACGTTTTTGCGTTTTATGTATAGCCTTGCGGATAAGGTGGTCGTATTGACTGAAGGCGGAAAGATGGACATGGTAAACGAATATCGACTTTCCGAACAGAAAATAGCGGTCGTATCGAATCCTCTGAGCAGCTTTGCGGGTTACGAGGAGGAAGAATGGACATATGGAGACAAAGTCGTGCTCTGTCCCCTAAGAGTGGATGAGCTAAAACAACAGAAGACTTTAGTAGAATGCTTTCAGAGAGTGCTGAAAGAAATTCCGGAGGCAAAGCTCCTGCTGGTTGGAAGAACCAATAGCACCTATGCCAATGAAGTAAAAGAATTGGTCAGAAAATTGCATTTGGAAAAAAAGGTTCTATTTATAGGACACTCTTCTAAAGTGCAATATTATTTGGAACACAGTACCTGTTTTATATTAATCTCGAAAGGGGAAGGATTTTCCAGTGCTATTGTGGAAGCACTGGGGACAGGGCTTCCGGTTCTGAGTACGGACTGCCCCGGCGGACCGAGAGAAATACTGGCGCCCGGAACCGGCTTAGGACACCAGCATATCAAGACAATTGAAATGGCCGAATACGGGATTCTTCTTCCCTATATTAACGAGGAATATAAAACGCCTGAAGATGAGAAAGTCAAAGAGACAATTTCGAAGGCGCTTGTGCAGATTCTCACTGATCCGGAACTGAGAAAAAAATATTCTGAAAAGGGAAAGGAACGCGCAAAATGCTACTCAATGGAAATCATCGGTGCGCGGTGGGAAAAGCTGATTCATTCCATTGTTAAATAGTTTAAGTGTTATGAGGGATACTAGTATGGGAAAATGTGGGAAAAAGTTATTGCTAATCGCCATGTTTGTGTTTGGAGAGAAGTATCAGGAATATATTCCTCTCCAATTTTACTCGTTATATAAAAACTATCCTGAATATGACGCTGTCGTATATGTAGACAGCGCCATTAACAGCAAGATTGAAAAAACACTGACAAAAATACCGGGGTACAAAAAGAAGTATCAAATTGCCCGCATCCATATTAAATCCCAAGGAATGTCCAGCTTTGGCTTAATGGAAGCATATAGATGGGTAATGCATTACAACATATTTGATCAATATGAATATGTGTACATTGGCGACATTGATATATTCATATGTAAAGAACACTCTCCCCTGCATGAACAGCATATTCAGCACATGCATGCGCAAAAGCTTTGCTACAGCAATGTGGTTCGTCCGTGTAAAGTACCACGCACACTCGATACACATAAAGAGCTGCTTGAAAAAATAGGAATCTATCATTTTGCGCTTGCCTTCTATAATGACTTTCTTCTGCCCAAGCGTTTTTCAGGATTACATTTTGTAAAAGCGGATGCTTATTATTCCGCGATCGATCAATGGAGAAAACATTACCTCTCTATCTATTCAGGGCGCGGACTACGAAATAGGATCTGTTGTTGGAAGAGCCGTTGGAAATACAGTTTATATTCCAATAATGAATCCTTGCTATATCATATTATTAAAAAATCCGGCTTAAAGCTGCCAAAGCAGATGGAAAATGCGGATGACCTTATGTTGTGTCAGGATTCACGTTCCCACAATTTTCGTCCCCTGCACGGAATACATTTCGGTGTCTGGAGAGGACGTGAACAGCGTGAATATTGGAAACATCATTTTTTAGACAAAGAACCATACTTAAACTATTATTGGCAATTTAAAGAACTGTATGACACCGATCCTGTTTTACAAGACATTATAAAACGGTCCTCGGCAGAAATCCGGCGGATTATAAATAACATGATGACCGATTATGAATTTGTGATAGGTCACAAGCAATCCTCAGAAACACTGAAATAAACGATCTGTGAAAAGAAGCTGTTCAGATTTATGAACTGCAGAAACGATACGTCAAGCTTGCTATAAGGGAGGATAATTTTTATGAAAGTGTTGTTGGTTGGCGAATTTAGCAATGTACATAACACTCTGCAGCAAGGTTTGCATGAATTAGGCGTTACAGTGGATACATTAAACAGCGGGGATGGATATCGAAAGTATCATAGTGACATACAACCTATAAAAATAAAAAACAATTTTATAAGGAAGTGCTATAACGATATTCTTGCCAACTATCTGAATCGCAAATATGATGTCATCCAGTTTATGCATGAATTAGAATGGGGTCGAATAGCGGGATTAAACAGTAAGGCTGCTCTTCCATTGGTCCGAAACGCGAGATTATCCGTTTTGCTGCTCGCCGGATGTAATTGGGAGTATGCACGATTCAGTAAAGAGAAAGTGGGGATTTCACCCTGTGAAGAATGCTTAAAATATGATCTTAAAAAGAAATACGCATGTTCCCATTTATACAATAAAGGAAACCGTAAAATAGAATATGCGATACAAAAAAATGTGGATATTATAGTGCCAATGAGCTATGAATATGATATTTGCAGTAAATATGGTCCGTTTGCGGATAAGGTGGTTGATCCGATATGCCTACCGATGAAGATACCGGATTGTCATATGAAAAGAGAAGAAAAATCTAAAAAACTGCTCATCTACCATCCCTTAAATCGCGAAGGATTCAAAGGAACGACGATGATCCGGGAAGCGTTTGAAATTTTGAGGAAAAGACATGGGGATGTCGCCGAGTTTATTATAGCGGGAAAAATGCCCTATGAAGAATATACTAAATTAATCGAGCGGGTAGATATTATTGTAGATCAGAAAAACTGTGCGACATTTGGTATGGCAAGTTTGGAAGTAATGGCGAAAGGAAAAATACTCATTACGGGAAATTATCGAAAAAATATATCTGAGTCCAAATTTGAGTACGTTAAAAATGCGCCTGCGTTTGAACTGGGTACAACAGTTGAGGAAATAGTCAATAATATTTCATCCGTGATTGACCAAAGGGCGAAATATGAAGATTTGAGAGAAAAGGGCATTGCATACGTTAAAACCCACCATGATTATAAAAAGGTGGCACAAGAATTTGTGAATTTATATGAGAGTCATTTAGGATGATCGTACATAGAGGCAGCGCGAGCAGGCATTTGCTCCGGGCGAACGGTATTGAATTAGAATGTATAGAGAGGTATCAAAAATGCAGATTGTAAAATACCAGTTTCAACAGCACGGCGACAGCAGAGGACAGCTTGTCGCTCTGGAGGAGTTTAATGATATTCCATTTGAGATCAAAAGGGTTTACTACATGTATGACACAAAAGATGGCGTTGTCAGAGGACATCATGCACATAAGACTTTAGAACAGATATTAGTATGTATTCATGGCTCGTGTAAGATCCTGCTTGATAACGGAAAAGAAAAGAAGATTGTTTTTTTGGAAAAACCATATGAAGGTCTGTATGTGCCAAATAATATGTGGCGGGAAATGTATGATTTTTCGGAGGATGCTGTTTTAATGTGTCTGGCGTCAGAGGTTTATCATGAAGAGGATTATATTAGGGATTATGAGGAATTTGTGAAGTTTTTGGAACATGGCGGGGATAAAACACACAACACTTATCGTGAGGAAAGAGAATGAGGGATATCGGCAAATACACACAGGAATATGTAAAGCATGATTTTGAAGAGAAGCAGGTGTTTTATCGAAGGAAAAAAATACTGGACATCATGAATACATATCCACATAAAAGAATACTGGAGATCGGATGCGGGAAGGAACCGCTCTTTCAATATGTGAATGATTTCGAAGAATATACAGTTGTAGAACCTAGTAATCTGTTTTTTGAACATGCGGTTACATTGTCTGAAAATGATTCCCGTATCACCAATATCCATGATTTCTTTGGGAAAAATATATTGTTAGCAGAGGGAGCAAAGTATGATTTTGTCATTTGTTCTAGTCTTTTGCATGAACTGGAAGATCCAATGGAAATATTGGAGAAGGTGTATGAAATTGCAGATGATAATACAGTATTCCATATTAATGTGCCAAATGCAAAATCACTGCATCGGATACTCGCGCTAGAGAGCGGATTGATTGAAAACCTCTATCAGGTATCCGACCGAGGGAAGCTTTATCAGCAGGCAGACGTGTTTGATCTGGACTCACTGAAACAACTAGCGGAAAATAACGGATTTAAGGTGATGGAATCTGGTTCCTATTTTGTAAAACCCTTTACGCATAAACAGATGGGGAGACTGTTGGACGAACAGATCATTGATGAGCGCGTTTTAGAAGGATTTTATAATCTTGCTACATATCTTCCGGATTACGGAAGTGAAATATATATAAATGTGAAAAAAGATAATACAGTTAAAAACAATAACTGATGTTAAGGAAGTGTGATGAAAAGGCATGGCAGATAGTTATGTGGCTGAGACATATTCAAGAGAAAATGAAAAGATATGGGACGAGTTTGTGAAAATCAACTCTGTGAACGGAACATTTTTACATACGAGAAGATTTCTGAATTATCATCCGGAGGGAAGGTTTGAAGACTGCTCCCTTTTGGTAAGAGACAAGAACCAAAAGCTTGCTGCAGTAGTTCCCGGGTGTATCCAGTGTGAGGATGGGATAAAGCTGTTTTATTCTCATAAAGGAAGTACATTTGGCGGTCCTGTTATCTCGCCTGATGCATATTTTGCGGAGAGCCTGGCAGAAATAGTGGAATGTGTCCAGGAATATTTGAAGACAAAGGGATTTCAGAGAATCATATATAAAATTACGCCGGATATTTTTTCGACTGAGAAAAATGATCTTTTGGAATATATTTTGTACTATGAAGGTTATGCGGAACAAAAAGAGCTAAACTTATATATCGATTATGATGCTTATGATGAAGATACGATTAAAATGGTTTCCAGAAGGAAAAGGCGCAGCATTCTTTGCTGTGCTGATGCAGGACTGAAATTAAGACCACTGGCATCGGATGAGGAAATCTGCCAGTTGCATCACATTTTGGAACTGAGTCTGCAGAAGTACTCCTTAAAACCAATCCATACGCCTTTGGAAATGATCCGTTTCCGAGATGTTGTGATACCGGAGGAATGCGGGTTTTACGGACTGTTTTTAGAAGACAGAATGGTAGCGGGCGCTATGATGTTTTATTTTCATAATGCATCAACGGCACATGCGCAGAATATATGTGCGCTTCCGGAGTACAATAAAAAGCTTTCGCCCAGCACCTACATGTTTTTTTCTATGATAGAGGAAATGAGGAGGAAAGGGTTCAGAAGGTTGTCATGGGGAATATCATCGGAGCATGGGGGAAAAGAGATTAACTGGGGAATTACACAGAGCAAAGAAGAATATGGAAGCAGGCATGCTGTGAACCGGATTTTCAGCAAAATGCTGTGAGGTGCGTTGCTTTATAAAGGACATATGAAACGGAGGCTTTATGATCGCATATTCTGATTTACGACCGATTCACAATCAAATAAGGGCGGAGTTGGATGAGGCATATCGCCGTGTCATGGACAGCGGATGGTTTATCACGGGAAATGAACTTGCGCAGTTTGAAAAGGAATTTGCAGCTTATTGCGGCACGAAATACTGCATCGGTGTCGGGAACGGTCTGGATGCGCTGCATATTATTTTGCGGGCGTACGGCATCGGGGCAGGCGATGACGTGCTTGTTCCGGCAAATACCTTTATCGCAACGGCGCTTGCCGTAAGCTATGCGGGTGCAACACCGGTTTTTGTGGATTGTGATAAAGATACTTATAACATGGATCCGGCTCTCGTTGAAGATAAGATCACTGTGCATACCAAGGCGATCATTGCAGTGCATTTGTACGGACGCGTGGCAGACATACGGGCATTACGGGAGATTGCCGACCGGTACGGATTAAAACTGATCGAGGATGCGGCGCAGGCGCACGGGGCACAACTGAATGAAAAACGTACCGGCAGTTTAGGTGATGCGGCAGGTTTCAGCTTTTATCCCGGCAAGAATTTAGGCGCGTTGGGTGATGGCGGCGCCATCACGACGAGTGACGAAGAACTGGCGGAACGCATTTATACACTTAGAAATTATGGGAGCCGTGAGAAATATCATCATGAACTACAGGGTTTTAACAGCAGACTGGACGAGCTTCAGGCTGCGTTCTTGCGTGTAAAGCTAAAATATCTTGACGAGTGGACAAAGGAACGAAGACGGATTGCTGATTATTATTTGCGTACACTGGATGCAGAAAAAATGAAACTGCCATATACAGAGGTGAAACAGAGTAATGTATGGCACATTTTTCCGGTTATGGTGAAGGACAAGAAAACGGTTCAGGATTATTTAAGCCGACATGACATTCAGACATTAAATCACTATCCGATTCCGGTTCATTTGCAGGGAGCCTACAAAGAATCGGGTTATACGGCAGGAACGTTTCCGACAGCGGAGCGGTATGCAAAAGAAGAAATATCGTTGCCGCTGTGGGTCGGCATGAGTCAGGAAGAACTGGAGGAAATAGTTAAATGCCTAAACGACGCAATCGCAAAATCACACTGAAAGACAGCTTTTGGGAGAGGGGAAAATATAGTGATTAAGGTGTCTGTTTTGATAACAACTTATAACTTAGAAAAATATATAGAAGAAACTCTTTACAGTGTGATAAATCAGGTAACAGATTTTGATTACGAGATTTTGATCGGAGATGACGGGTCGACGGATAAAACCATCTCTAGAATCAAAGAGGTTGAGAAGAAATGCGGATTCCCATTGCCGATTTATCCAATGAAACGGGATGCGAACGAAAAATACAATCCGATTTATCGTGCATCCCGTAATCGTGTAAATCTGATATCCCATGCTAAGGGAGAGTATATCACTTTTTTGGATGGAGATGATTTTTATATAGATAAATATTTGCTGCAAAAACAGGTAAATGTTTTGGACAATACTGATGAGCATTCAATAATCGGATGTTCCTGTGAACTCATGTGCTATTATGAAAAAACAAGAAGATTTATCATTTCACATGGCAGTGTTTTAGGAGAAGGTATCATAAATTCAAAGAAATATTGGAGTGGCGTAAAATGGGTTCCTGCAGAATGTTGCCTGTTTCGCAATATATTCCATAATATGAATTTTTTAATGAGTAAAGATTATTTTGATGATAATTTGATTACATTTTATTTTATGAAATATGGAAATATTTATCATATAGATAAAGCCATGGTAGCTTACCGCCAAAATATGACGCCGTGGAAGAGTAAAAGCAATCTGTCCCAAATTTTATATAATGCCATGGATTATTACGAGGAATTGCGGATAAATCCTAAATGGCGATGGTATTCGTTTCAAAGACATAAAAATCAGTTTTTATTACTTTGGAAAGAGAAAAAGAATTTAAATCGCGTTGACTATGATGAGGAAGAAAACATTGCCCGAAAAAGGGGCTGCAGGTTTGTTGAACAAATGTTTTGCTATGATGAGCTGAATTTTGCAGCAAAGATGAGATGTTTTGTTTTCATCTTATTATGCAGATGTGCTGGGAAGTAATATTTCATGATGATATAGAAGGCTTGTCCGACGCGTGTGGATCATATTACCACATGGCAGACAATTATTCGTTGGCATAGGATGTGTGCGTAAAGATCGGTGGTCAGGTGTGGTATGTAGTCATCATGGTATTTATCTACAACTTATGCGGGGATGATTATTATGAAAAGAGTGTTATTATTGGCTTATTTGAATCAGAATCTGGGTGATGATTTATTTATATATACAATTTGTAAAATGTTTCCGAACACTAGATTTTATCTGTTTTCTTCCATCGATTATAAAAAACGAAATACAATCAGGAATCTACATGTTTATGCGGCGAAGTGGAAAATAATAGACAAAATCCGGAGGATGTATCTCAAGAAAAAGAGTGATGCAATTGTTTTTGTTGGCGGCTCTCTGTTTGGTGAACTTGCGCCGCAGCGCATAAAAGTGACGGAAGAATCTGTCCATGACAGGTTAATGTCTTTAAGCTGCAGGATGTACAATGAAAACACGCCGTTCTTTTTATTGGGTTGCAATTTTGGACCATACATTACAGAAAATTTTAGACTTTTGCATGAGAAAACATTTGAAAAATTTCATGATGTCTGTTTCAGAGATAAGTATTCGTATACATTATTTACAAATAATAAAAACTCAAGATATGCACCTGATATTGTTTTCAATTTATATGGTCATTTTTCAGAAGGAAAAAGAAGATATGTTTTAATATCTGTATGGGGGTGGATGGAGCCGGGGAATGGGGCCAACAACGATAGCCGAAATCAATATTACAAAAATTACTATAGACCATATAGAGAAAAAATGATTGAAATTGTTAAGTATTATTGCATGAAGGGGAAAGATATTTGTTTAATGTCATTTTGCGGTGCAGAGGGTGATGAATTAGCTTGCAGAAGAATCGTGAAGGCACTTACAAACACAGAGCGAGAGCGGGTAAAGATTTTTTCCTACAGAGGGAATATGGAAAAAGCGATTCGGTGTCTGGAAAATGCGGAAATGATAATCGCAACCCGCTTTCATTCCATGATCTTGGGGTGGTTAATGGGAAAAGTAGTATTTCCGATCAGTTATGAATGCAAAACAGAAAATGTGATCAAAGATATAGGATTTGAAGGAAACTATGTAGTAATGGAACAAATAGAGCAGCTCAAAATGGAAGATATTGAGTACAACTATAAGAACCAAATTGTGCCCGATATATCACAAATTGCAGAACAGTCTAAGGAACAATTCAGTGTGTTAAAACATTATATTACATGAATGAAAGTGCATAAAAATAATGTCAGCCGCTTGATTTTAAGTTTGAAAGACTTAAAATCTGCGCTGTGGGAGGGCGATAAGTGCGATGATGAAAAGAATTTTGGATACTATTCATTCTGTGGCAGACAGGGGCATAGATAAGATTGAAAAGATTATTGCAAATAAATTATTGATCAGTAACAAAAATTGTTTTGGAGACTTGATGAAATATAAAACGTCTAGTATATTTGATTCTCCAAAAGCGGATTTTATCTATAGAGAGAGTACCGGAAAATGTATATATAATGTTGTATCAAAACCACGGACATACCCTGATTTTAAAGAAGAGCGAATGGATATTGCATGCTTTCCGGACTATATTTCTGCATTCAATAATGCAAAAGTGCTTCCGGGTACGGATGCGATCATCAAAGACACTGCTGTTTTATCGGATCGCTTTGCTTATGATAAAGATGCAAGCGTGGTTTTAGGCGTAAGAATGTTAAAATCTTTTGATAAAGAGAACGTTGTCTTGAGAGTAAAGAAAACAGAACGCCTGAAAGGAACATATATTGATTTGTGCTATTGCGGAGGAGGGAATATATGGCACATGTCGTATGATATGCTTTCGAAGTTTAGATTGATCAATTCCTGTGATTCAATAAAGAATATACCAATATTAATGGATGAGGGAATAAAAACTAATAGGTTTGCACGACACTATATTGATTGCTTTGACCAACACAAACATAGGATCATATATCTTAAAAGTGATAGATTGTATGATGTCGAAAAGGTTTATACGGTTTCGCTGTCGTATATATTTATGCGTTCTAAAAAACAATGTGAGGATATGTTTTTTATCTCAAATAAATTTACCGTATTTGCCCGCGATATAATGCGAAATAAATTACATGCATCTAAAACAAGAAGATTTTTTATACAAAGAGGGGATAAACGACTTGTAAATGAAGAAGAAGTCGCGTCGTATTTGCGGAATAAGGGATTTGAAGTAATACGGCCGGAAAAGTTTTCTTTAATTGATGAGCTAAGTTTGTTTTACGATGCAGAATGTGTTGTTGGTGCTATTGGCGCTGCCTTTACAAATAGTTTATACGTAAAAAATAAGTGCAATTTGATATGCATCGCGCCAAAAGAACGAATAGGTCTGGTAAATTCTTATGCAACTATAACGAAAGGCATTGGTGCCAAAGTTTATTATTGTCGGGCAGAGACTGTTTCCAACGACGGGACGGGTACACAGGGGTTGAAGTTTCGTGCCAATATGTCAGAGCTGGAAAAAATATATGATTATTTATTTTCTTGTTGTGTACAATGAGTATTTGTAAGGGAAGATTGTAGACACAGTTGCATAATCAGACAGATGTGAGACATATTGAGTAGAATCATTTGTATATTATGGAGAGAAAATATATGAATATTTTATTATTGGGTGGCACCGGATATTTAGCATCTCAGCTTATTCCGTTGCTTGATTCGTTAGAGAGTGTAGAGCAGTGTGTCTGTACCCAAAGGGCAATTACGTCATCAAATGTAAAGGGTTTGCTGTCGGATAAAATATCTTTTATTCAAGCAGATTACGAAAATATAGAACGTTGTATGCAGCGCATTCATTTTGATTGGATTATTAATACGGTAGGTTCCTATTCACGGGGGACATTATTCTGTGATAGTTCACTAGAATCAAATTTGATGTTTCCGATAAAAATTCTTAATTATGCGGCATTGCATGAAGTTCCCAACTATATGACGATAGGAACGGCGCTGCCCGATGATTTCGATGTGTATAGCTTTTCAAAGGCACTTTTTGCTGAATGCGGTATGTTTTTTGCATCAAAATGTAAAATAAATTTTTACAATTTAAAGCTGCAAATGTTTTATGGTCCCCATGAACCTAGAGAAAGGTTTCTGCCTATGTGTATAGAAAAATTATATCACAATGAGCCGTTATTGTTGACTGCGGGTACACAAAAGAGGGACATTATTTATATTAAAGATATCTGTGGTGTAATAATACATATTTTGACTATGGAAAAATATACGCAAAATGGTTACTTACAAATCCCGGTTGGAACTGGTTGTGAATCTTCTCTGAGAGAAATTGTGGAATACCTAAAGGCGATGATGGGATCTGAGTCGGAACTATATTTTGGCGCGGTTCCTATGCGGCCTAATGAGCCAGATTGCATTGCTGATACCACTATGTTAAATAAATTGGGCTACAATATTCAGTATGAATGGAAGGCTGGATTGAGGGAGCTGATTGACATAGAGTATGGGTAAATAAAGTGTTATTGACTTGGCAAAACCTTAAAATATAATACATTTTTATCAAAACGAGAATATCTATGCCGTTTCGATAATGGACGAAAAACGCCAAATTGTAAGAGAATGGCGCAAGGAATTTGAAGAACTGATCAGTTCTTCAAACAAGATACTATTCAAATTGTATCGCGAATCTCTTCCGTCAGATGGTGGGCTAAGAAATTTAATATTTTTGGATCAATGTTGAATTAACGAGGGGGCAAGGAGAAATGTCAGATATGCATTACAATTCTGAAAAGTATAACATCTATGAGGAATATTATAGAATAACGGGCATGTGGTGGTTAAAGGGTAGTAACGTTTTGGAACCGTTGAAAGAACGTTTGAATAAGCGCCGTGAAATGTGCGAACAAAACAGTGTTAACAATTTAATTGAACGGCTGATCGTGGATGATTATATTAAGATAACATATGATACAAAAAAGTATTTATTAAATACAAATGCGAGGCGGTTAAGGAGGGTAATCTATGATTATTTGGCGATATTTGATTTTGTGAATGCTTTTTATTATATGGAGGAATATATTCGCAGAAAATATTGGAATTACAAAAAATATCAGCGAATGAAGCGTGATTTGGAAAAACTGATAAAGCAAATAAAAATAAGGCTTGCAAAGAGAGAGGATATTATTGTTTTTTGGACAGATAATGTTTCTTACAACGAGTTAGAATGGATGCCCAAATTGCAAAAAAAGAGCAAGGATTCCTTGTTTTTTGAAAATGCATATACGCCGACACCGTATACAAGACCGACAATGTGTGCGATGGCTAACAAGTGGTTAGATATAGATGATTTTGGTAAAGATGATCTGCGAAATCTCAATTCTCATAATTCGATTCTGCTTCGGAAGATTTATGAATACGGATTTGAGGCTAAATATTTTGACGTCGGGCCCGGAAACGGTCCCTGTGTTTTTGATAAAAGCATTCAGCATTGGACTGACAGATGGCATGACAGTACCTGTAGGATATGTTTTGATGCCATTAATGAATTATTGAATACCGAAAAAAAGCAGGTAATGATTATACATGCTGTTATGGAAGTGCATCCTCCACACATCTATCCAGATAAGCACGGTCAGATTCCGCATATGCAAATGGATTATAAGAGGGGAGAATTGGAGCGAAAAAGAGGAAGAGGATATCAGCAAATTCGTAATGCTGCAGAATATTGGGATGAACAATTGGATTTTTATTCCGGTCTGTTGGGAGAGTTCACCACAAAGATTCATATGTCGGATCATGGAAAAGTAGGCGGAAAAGGAGGTCGACGATATAAAGAATGGGTGGAAAGCAAGAACCACGTCTTTTTCTTTTTGCAGTCAAAATACGTAAAAAGTAAACTGGAGAAGCGTCTTTTTACATTAGAAAGCTTTGCAGAATTGATGGAAGAAGTGATGAAGGCGCATCAGACGGGGCAGGAAATTAATTTAGAAAAAGTGTTAAAAAAACCGTTTATGAAAGTACAGAAAATAGATACATATAATGAAATATTAGTCAAATTTTTGAAAGCCGTGCACTGTGAGGAGTGTGGACAGTCATACCGCGGTATCCGTACACTTGAAGATTACTATCTGAGATTCCGTGACCATGAGCTGTATTACCGTAATGGAGACGAAGAAACAAACCTGATAGATGATCCTAAGTATGCGGATCGAATTGAAGAACTTAGGGCTTTAGCGGGTGATTATTTTATTGATATAAGTAAGAATGAAAAATTCAAGTATGCAAGAGAATTATATCACTAAGGAGACTATTTTGTGAAAACAGTATACATGTGTTTCAGTACCGATGTGATACATAGCGGTCATCTGGCGATCATTGACAAGGCGGCAGCCTATGGAGAGCTGATGATCGGGGTATTGTCCGATGAGGCAGTCAGCAGCTATAAGCGTTTTCCCCTCCTGTCCTATGAGGAGAGAGCCAATATCATAGCACATATTAACGGAGTGGCGAAAGTGGTTCCACAGGAAAAACTAAGCTATGCCGAGAATTTAAGGAAATGGAAACCGGACTATGTCGTGCACGGGGATGACTGGCGAGAGGGCTTCCAGAAACCGATTCGGGAAGAGGTTCTTTCTGTCCTCGGAGAGTATGGGGGAGAACTGATCGAATTCCCTTATGCCAACAATGAGAATTATTTACAGTTAGAACAGAACGCAAGGTATCAGTTGTCGATTCCCGATATTCGGCGGGGCAGGCTGCGTAAACTGATCGATATGAAGCAGACGATCACTGCGATCGAGGCGCACAGCGGGATTACGGGACTGATCGCGGAAAAGACGACGGTTCTGCAGGACGGAAGGACGTATCAGTTTGATGCGATGTGGGTATCCAGTCTATGCGATTCCACGGCAAAAGGAAAACCGGATATTGAGCTCGTGGACATGTCCTCCAGACTGAGGACGATTGATGACATCATGGAGGTGACAACGAAGCCGATCATTTTAGACGGCGATACGGGTGGGCTGATTGAGCACTTTGTATATAATGTCAAAACACTGGAGCGAATCGGAGTATCGGCAGTCATCATTGAGGACAAAACCGGACTGAAGAAAAATTCTTTGTTCGGGACGGAGGTAGAGCAGTCACAGGATTCCATCGAACACTTCTGCCAGAAGATTGCGGCGGGAAAGCGGGCGCAGAAAACAAGAGAATTCATGATCATAGCGAGAATAGAAAGCCTGATTTTGGAGCGGGGGATGGAGGATGCGCTCAATAGAGCGTTTGCGTTTGTAAAAGCAGGGGCAGATGGCATCATGATCCATTCCAGAAAAAAGGATCCGGCAGAAATTTTTGAGTTCGTGGAAAAATTCCGCGCAAAGGATAAAAGCACGCCGCTGGTGGTAGTGCCTACTGCATTTCATGCAGTGACGGAACAGGAGTTCAAAGATAGGGGCGTTAATATTATCATTTATGCAAATCAGCTCACAAGAAGCGGATTCCCGGCCATGAAGAAGACAGCGGAGACAATTTTGCGGAATCACAGGGCAAAAGAAGCGGATGAAATGTGCATGTCGATCAAGGAAATTCTGACGTTGATACCGGACGAAGAGTGAGAAAAAACCAGAAGCAGTGCTTCACGATGTGTATGGGATGTTGATTATAACGCGTGGCATGATGGCAGGGAGCACCTGCCGGATCGGGAGGCGAAAACAGACTCATGAAAGAGCAGAAAGTGGTCTCAGAACATGTATATGATGCGTTTCTGGAAATCGTAGAGGATAGGAATCTGTCGCGGATTCTTTTAATCTGCGGAAGGCATGTTGCGAAAACACCGGCGGGACAGTGCTTTGTCTCGGATAAGCATGTTGCAGCGGTATTCCAGGAGTTTGAGCCGAATCCGTCCTATGAAAGTGTTGTTCAGGCGGTATCCTGTTTCAGGGAAAATCACTGTGATGCAGTGATGGCGGTCGGCGGCGGAAGTGCAATGGACGTCGGAAAATGCGTGAAAGCTTTTGCAAACATGGATCCTACAGTGAGTTTCTTGCAGCAAACGATCGTGCCAAACGACATTCCGTATTTTGCAATGCCGACAACTGCGGGAACGGGGAGTGAGGCAACAAGCTTTGCAGTCATTTATTATGAGGGTGAGAAGCGGTCTGTTGGCGATCCGTCCTGCCTTCCTGATGTCGTATTTTTGGAAAGCTCCATTCTGGCGACACTGCCGCCTGATCAAAAAAAGGCAACGATGCTGGATGCCATATGCCACTGTGTAGAGTCGTTCTGGGCGGTAAACGCCACAGAAGAGAGCAGGGAATATGCAGGAGAAGCATTGAGAACAATATTGGATCATTATCAGGCTTATCTTGCAGGGGATGCGAAAGCGGCGAAGCAGATGCTGTCAGCATCCTATTGTGCGGGAAAAGCGATCAATATATCAAAAACGACGGCAGCGCATGCAATGAGCTACAAGCTGACAAAGCTTTTCGGGATTCCGCATGGACAGGCGGCGGCCCTGAATCTGGCTTTTGTGTGGGAGCAGACGCTGATACAGGCGGAGCGTGAAGAGAAGAAAGCGTTGCTCGACTGTCTGGAGCGGCTTGCGGGCTTGTGGGGATGCGCCTCCGCAAAAGAGGCGGTCCGTTCTTACCGGGATCTTTTAAAAGAGCTGGATTTGTGGATAAGGGTGCCGGTTACGAAAGAGGATCTGAAGACATTGACGGAATCCGTGAATGAGGAAAGGCTGAAAAATCATCCGGTTGCTCTCTCACAGGAAACCATCAGGGAAATGTATGTCATGCTGTCGGAAGGGAGAATGCGGGATGAAAGTCAGTGACCTGCTTGAAATCATAAAAAAAGAATTTTTTACAGGGGTTCCGGACTCCCAGCTCAAAGAATTGTGCAATCATCTGATGAGTAAAGAGGGAATTGGGAAACGTCATCTGATCGCGGCAAATGAGGGAAACTGTGTAGGGCTGGCGGCGGGATATTATCTTGCGACCGGAGAGGTTCCGGTGGTCTATTTGCAGAACAGCGGCTTGGGAAACATTGTAAACCCGTCCGCGTCACTGCTGCATCCGAAAGTGTATGGTATTCCCTGCATTTTTATTGTCGGATGGCGGGGAGAACCGGGCGTGCATGACGAACCGCAGCATATTTATCAGGGAGAGATCACGGAGACACTGCTCCGTGACCTCGATATGGAGTACATGATCCTTACGCACGAAACAACGCCGGAGGAAATTGCAGATGCCATGGAGACCTTTGACAGATTGCTGGCGCAGGGGAAAAGCGTGGCGTTTATCGTAAAGAAGGCGGCATTTGAAAAGGAAAGCAAGATGGATTTTCTGAATGATAATCTTTTAGTAAGAGAAGATGTCATAGAAAAAATTGTAGATACGGCAGGAGAGGATCTGATCATATCAACGACCGAAAAGCGTCCAGGGAATTGTTTGAGATCAGGGAACGGAAGGGACAGGGTCATCAGAGAGACTTTCTTACGGTCGGTTCTATGGGGCACAGTTCTTCCATTGCACTGGGAATCGCGTTAAATAAGCCGGGTACCAAGGTATGGTGTGTGGACGGGGACGGCGCGGCGCTCATGCACATGGGCGCAATGGCGCTGATAGGAACGAACAAACCAGGTAACATGGTGCATGTTTTGATCAATAATGAGTCACATGAGACGGTAGGGGGAATGCCCACGGTCGGAGGAAATGTTGATTTTGTCCAAATTGCGAAAGGATGCGGTTATCCGGTACAGAAAGCTGTTTGCAATGAAGAAGAATTGGCAGCGGCGTTATCGGAAGCAAAATCAAGCGGGGAATTGATGTTTATTGAAGTGAAATGTAAGATAAGTTCGCGGACGGATCTGGGACGGCCGACAACGACCGCGCAGGAAAATAAAGAACATTTTATGAATTATTTAAGGCAATGTACCTGATCGTCCGAAAGGGTAACGGATATTTTGCAGGAACAACGGATATATCGGAAGGATCATTGGCAGATGAAAGCATTGATTTTGAACTCCGGCATGGGTTCCAGAATGGGAGAGGAGACCCGGAATCACCCTAAATGTATGACACGTCTGGATGGTGAGGATACCATATTAAGCAGGCAGTTGAGGCAGCTTTACAGGGCAGGAATCCGTGATGTGGTGATGACAACGGGATATTGCAGCAATGTTTTGATGGAATACACGGACCGGATTGCCGGGAGTATGAATGTAACCTATGTGGAAAATAAAAAATATGAGTCTACAAATTATATTTTTTCTATTTATTTAGCCGAATCCTGTTTGAAGGAGGACATTCTGCTGCTGCATGGGGACTTGGTGTTTGAGGACTCTGTATTAAGAAAACTTTTAGAGACAAAGGAAAGCTGCATGGCGGTGGATCAGGCGGCGGAACTTCCGGAAAAGGACTTTAAGGCGGTTATATCCGATGGCAGGATTGTGAAGGTGGGGGTCGAGTTTTTTGAGCATGCGGCCGCTGCGCAGCCCTTCTATAAAATATTGCGGAATGACTGGCTTGTCTGGCTGAATGAAATAAAGGAATTTTGTCAGCAGGGCAGGGTAGCGTGTTATGCAGAAGCAGCATTGAATGCGGTGTCTGATAGATGTGTGATAACGCCGCTTGATATAAAAGGCGGGTTATGCGGGGAGATCGATACGCTGGAGGACAGGCAGAAGATCGTATCCATATTGTCCGCGGAAGCATGACATGTGGCTATATAATCGAAAATCATATGGCGGGTATCGTAATCAATTGAGACGGCGTCGGTAATTGACGGTTACTTGAGAAATCGTGTTACAGAGAGAGGATCGGGGTATGAATCAGGGAACGACTTATTGGATCACAGGACTTTCGGGAGCGGGAAAGACAACCATCGGAAAGCGTTTATATCAATACTTATTGCAAAAAAAGAGTAATGTGGTATTTTTGGACGGTGACATTCTGCGTCAGGTATATCAGGCGGGAGATTATACATTAGAAGGACGCAAGAAACTGGCGTATCAGCATGGCCGGTTATGCAGGATGCTGAATCAGCAGGGAATTGATGTCGTCATCTGTGTGATCGCCATGTTTGATGAATGCCGTGAATGGAATAGAAATGAAATCTCGGAGTATCAGGAGATTTATTTGAAAGTACCGATTGATGAGCTGATTCAGAGAGATCAGAAGCAGTTGTATTCAAGGGCGCTGAGGAATGAAGTAGAGAATGTAATGGGAATCAACATGGATTTTGAGGAGCCGAAACGGCCGGATATTGTGATTGAGAATTACGGTGAAAATAATCCGGAAATGGTATTACAGATGCTTGTAGATGAGTTGCATATTTGAATGTCACAAGGTTTTCCGCGCATTGTTCAATGGATGGAAGGAGATAATGTTTTCGTATGTCCGAATGACTGGCAGGCGCATTCACAGTGTTTGAAGGTTTTAGCATTTTCCTATATCCAGCTGGGTTCAATTATATGAATAAAGCAATTTTATTTCTTAATAATGTTCAAAATTACGATTACAAACAGACTTATAGTGTAGTATTATGCCGTTATAAATTGCGGGGAAGAATAGTGAGCATATATGAACGCATATGCGAAAACAGAGAAAAATGATTACTTGTTAAAAAGCATATTTATCATAATCTCCGCTTTTTCACAACGATCTCAGCAGAGTGATATGCTTTTGCGCGTGATGAATGAGTGTGAGGCGGGCGACAAAATTCTTTTCTGTACGTAAGCTTTTTCGGGGTATGATCTACTCCCAATATTTCTCAACTGCCTCAGCTGCCCTCTCTTCGGAAATCTGAAACTTTTCTTTTAGAATTTTACAAAGGCCGCTCTTGTCTTCTCCTAACTGCCTGCCAAGTTCTATGACCGCCTTAATTCCTATTTCTTCCTTTTCTGCCAGTTCTCGTTCTGCGTTTTTCTGCATTTCCGCCATTTTTTCCGCCACTTTTTCTGACACCTTTTCCGCCAATCTTTGCGCGGCTCTTTGCTCCGCTTCTTCGGCCTTTTGCTCCGCTTCTTCGGCCTTTTGCTCCGCTTCTTCGGCCTTTTGCTCCGCTTCTTCGGCCTTTTGCTCCGCTTCTTCGGCCTTTTGCTCCGCCTCCTCAGCCTTTTTCTCCGCCTCAGCTCGCAATCTCCGCTCTAGCTGAATATCCATCTTCTCCGCGTTTTCCCATAGATAACCCATATTCCGCTCCTTTACCTTCTGCGTGTACATCACTGTCTCCGCCTCAGTCAGATTTAGCTGACGGCACAGACCCTGTACCGCCTTGACGATCTCATTCAACACCGCCTCACTGGAATCGCGGAGGATCTGATTGAAGCGCTCCGCAGGAAGCTCTTTGAAGGCACTGATATCCGCCGCCGTCTGTATCCGGTTTAACAGCATCAGCAGCGAGATTTCATCCTCTCTTAGCAACAGCTCGTCCTGCGTATACTTTCGGTTCTCCACGATACGGTATGTAAAATCTGGTATGAAATCCACAAACAACTCACTAAACAGGATCCGGTCACGTAACCGCAGACCTGCTGTCCATTCCTGCTTCCCCTCATAGTATACGATCGGAATAACCGGCGGATACCGGAATTCCTTATTCCGATGTTCCTGAGGATGATCACGATCTTTTGCCCAGTCATACCAGATGCAGACCATATATCGTAAAAGTTGCATTGCCACATCGTAATCCACGTAGCTCTTATGCTCGATCAGCGCCACCACATATACTTCCTGCAGTTCCTTAGCAAGGCTTGTGTCCGTGATTCGAATCCGCTTCACATTGTCGGAATTTAACTCCGCCTCGTCAAAAAAGTGGTACCGAAGTGTTGTCTCCTCAATATCCTGTGGCTGTACATGCTTCAGAAGCGGGATATCCGCATAATCCCTCAAGAACTGTGCGCATAATTCGCGGTTGTCAAATATGTCCTTCGCGCGAATGTCTTTCTGGTTTGCGTGATTCTTAAGGGGTCCGCCCTCTGCACTGCCTAATGTGATGCTGTCTGCTTTCGTCACTGTCCCTGTGTCCGATGCCGCATTACCCGGCATCCGAACCGGTACTGGCTCCAACGCCTCGTTTTTTGTTCTGTTATTTTCTTTCATGCATGCTCCTCCCGTGTTATCGAACAGGAGAAACGGGTCCGTTTTCCGCCTGTTCTATTCTTATAAAATGTGTCTGAATCTTTGGCGAAACGCCGGAATGGTTCGAATGAACCTTTTTATTGCACAGGAATCCGCTGAGACTGCGGCTGTGTTGAATCGATTCTACGCTCAATTTAACACAGGATTGTCAGGTACGCAATCGTCATTTTGCACAAATTTACAAAGAAGGGTTCCGTTGACGCTAAACAATCTCAAGAATATGCAAACGGCTTTTCGCGTCTGCTGCAAAATGTTCTAAATCGAATAAGAAATATTAATGATACCGGCATGCCAAAAGGTATATGTTATGATGATCTACGCCATAGATCAAACGATCATTATCGTTTATCTGTTTGCTCTAATATCTAAATAAACTCCACCTTAATGGTTCAGGCCTCCCTATTCCTGTATTTCCATTTCGCGCAATATTGTTAATCAGCAGATATTCTTAATCCGCCGCAAGAATCGGTTGACAAACGAAAGCATATTCTTTATGATAAGGACATCAGAAAATTTCTAAACCATGTGCGTTCGCACATTCAGACAGTTTCTGTCGGATTTTCTTACATGAGATTGAAATGAATAAGGCAGGAACTGGGACGAGATGATACGCATTTGTCCGTGGTAAATGTCAGCGAGGATATGGAACTGTACGCTTCCGTCCGGCGCCGATGCCGGCACTGTGGGGAAGCATTTCGGATCGCGCAACATTTTGACGTGGCAGTCCTGCCGGAAAACGGGAGGAAAAGCGATGCGGAAAACAGAAGACAAAACGGGACAGCCTATCAGGATGCGTCCCGGCTGCAGGTCGTAACGATTGAAAGTGCGGTCTATATCGTAATGAAAAACGATCTTGCGTTTGTGCTTGCAGGAACCTTGAATTTGTATGAGCACCAAAGTACTTATAATCCGAACATGCCGCTGCGTTTTCTGATCTATCTGGCACAGGAGTATCAGAAACTGGTGGAGCAGGCGCAGGTGCTGATATCGAGCTGACGGTGCGGATGTTCAATATCAACCATGGTTATAATCGGGAACTGATGGGGAAGTGTCAGGTACTGAAAGAATATGCTGCGTTTGTGGAATTGTCGAGACGGTACCTGTCAGGTGGGATGGAGCCGAAGAAGGCGTTAGAGGCGGCAATCACGGACTGCATAGAACAAAATATTTTAGCGGGATTTCTGAGAAAGTACCGAGCGGAGGTGTTGGGGATGCTGTTGGAAGAATTTGATGTAAAGAAATACGAGAGAACGCTGCGGGAGGAAGGACGGGAAGAGGGAAGGGAAGAAGAGAGTGCGCGTTACAGTACGCTGATCTGTGCTTTATGAACAGCATCGGGAGCAGGATGTTAAGCACGCGGCGGAAGATCCGGAATACCGGAAGCGTCTATACGAGGAATTTGATATATCATAAATAAAATCTCATAAAAGGGTCGGAGAAAGCATCATCCCCGATGATTAATGTCTTTCATAAACGCGATCATACGGGCAAGCTGCTCTTTGCTCATACGATTCATTTCGGATACGGCAGCAGCTATCTCAAACGGAAACGGCTCTCCCATATTAAAGAATTCCTGCGGCGTGATATGAAAATAGTCGCAGATGTCGAAAAACGTACTCATACTTGGAAGCGTTTTTTCATTTTCAATTTTGTTAATATAGCTTTCGCTAAGACCGAGTGAAAGGCTCATATCACGAGCGGATACATCTTTATTCATTCGAAGCCGCGTGAGGCGGCTGCAAAATTCTTTTCTGTAAGTATGGTTGTTCATATAGTGATCTGTCCTTACCCTTATCTTGATTTTTGTATAGAATATAAATCTCTGCCTTCTCTATTATTATAGGATATACAGACCTTGAATCTGGATACATGAATACTGCATTTTAATTATAATGTATATAAATAGTATGCAGGTGCCTGAAATTTTGGATAAGTGATACCCACTTCTCCTAATACAGTACCACTTTTGAATTGCGTCATAGCTTTCTTGATTACCCCTCAGTTCTATGATAGCGCGGAAAATGCATATCGCTAATTCGGAATAACTATACTGTTAATTTCGGAATAGGTGTACCGTTCAACCGAAATTTGCAATCTGGCAGTGCAGTCTTCATCCACTTATATCAGGGGGAATAATAAAGCGCCCGAAATCGGTCTTTTGGAGAAGCTCCTGGATGCGATGTTTTTAGATGAGTCGGCGGTGGAATTGCGAAATTATCTGTATGATCCGGCTGCTGAGGAACGCAAAGAGGTAGCGGGCGATATTGCTGAATATATCAGGAAGCAGGAAAAGCTTAGGACTGTGATCAAACTGGCAAAGAAGAAGGATGAAAGCGGAGAGATTTGGAAAGAATGTATAAAAATGCTGCAATAAGCGGTTTACAAGATATTGATGTGTTCGCGGAGAACCCCGACAAAACCTAGCGATTGAAAGAAATCGCACCACATGATAAAATGTGATTGCCGATAGCATAGGCTGGCAGCGAATAGATGGGTGCGGAAAGCGCATGATATTTTCAAACGTGTTGTCAATAAATCACATCGGTGGAAGATTTGCCGCAGAGACGGCGGGAAGGATAAGTTCTCTATTACGCGGTTCGCGCAAAGAATCAGAATGGGAAACAGCCGCCGGAACCATTGAGGATGGGGAAATTAACTTTCAAAAATTAATAATTGCAAATAGATAGTAAGGACCACCAGCTTAGCCGGTGGTCCTTACTATCTATTTGGACACTTCAGTTTTACTCTTTTGCCCACGTGCACAAATCAAATGATATTTTCAAAGGTTCGGAAAGACACCAAATATAAGACACAAATTATCTGTTTATGAGCAAACAAAGAATACAAATCACAAAATGTAATATTTTAATGACGAAAGACATGAAAGTAATATAATAATGTCGAATTAAAAAAATAATGCAAAGAAGATACAGGAACCGCTGTGTCATATAGGTCATGCTTATAAGATTACTTACGTTGGAATAGCAACAAACAGGACAGAAGAGATGCGTGTAACGATACTGGACAGTGATAAACGGAATATAAAGAACCTGTCGGATTTTATAAGAGAAAAATATCCTAAATGGATAGTAAATGCTTATCCTACGACCTTCGAGCTTGCCACAGCAGTATATGACAAATTCAAGGGCGATGTTGAGCTTGTCATGGTGCATGTGGATGCAGATAGCAGTATTGAGCTGGCAAGGGACTTGCAGGAACAATTTCCGCAAATCAGAGTCATATTCTATTCGGAGACGACGGAATGCGCGGAGAAAATCTTTATGGCAGTGCCAACCTTCTTTTTGCATCTTCCGTTTCATGAAGAGAATATAGCGATAGCGCTTGAGAGGGTGCGGGTGAAATGTGAGGAGAGTCTGGGAAAGACATTTACGATACACTCGCATGGGAGAAAGCAGAAGATTCGATTCTCTGCGATCAGGTATATGGAGAGCCTTGGCAGAAAGATGCTTCTGTATACGGATGACGGCTCTTTTGAGACTTACATGACGGTGCGGGAGGCAATCAGCAAGCTGCCGCCGCAGTTTATACAATGCCATCGCAGTTACATTATCAATTCAGACAAAATAGAAAAGTACAGTACGGATGGGGTGCTGCTCGTCGGTATGATGCATGTTCCCATTTCCAGATCATTTCAAAAGAAACTGAGGAAAATTTTAAGCTGACAGGGTCAGCATGATATTACAAAGGAGAAGAGACATGTTAGTGACTTTGATCGGCGAACAGAAGATATTCAGCATTCACCTTCCGGAAAAGGCGGCAGGGAAACATTGGATATTGGATGATGAAAAATCCATGACAAACAACAGAGTCCTTGCGATAGAGGCTGATGATGCAAGGGACGGATGGGTTGTAAAATCGGATAGACACTTAAAGCTTTATGGCGAAGACGGGAAGCCAATCAAGAGAATCGAACTGGAAGAAGGGAAGTTGTATCCGCTGTCCCTGAGCCGGGATGCGCAGACCGCATATCTGCTCACAGAACCCTTTACCGAGGACCGGGGGATTTATAAAAAATATGTGATCACGCAGAATGTGACATTGAGTATAGGAAGAAAAAACGATAACCATATTGTGATTTCTTCACTTTATGTTACGTCTCATCATGCAACATTATCTTATGTCAACGGAACATGGATATTATGTGACAAAGACTCCACAAATGGAACTTATGTCAACAAACATCGGATTACGGGTCAGGTTGAATTGAATGTCGGTGACACGGTATTCATTTTAGGGTTCAAGTTTGTGATAGGCAGCAATTTTATCTCAATGAATAATCCCGATCAAAAAGTCCGGATCAACACGGATGCTCTTTCGGAATTTCGTAAGAACGAGTATATGGATGACGAGATTTTGGATTTGGAGGCTCCTTCCTGTTATTACAGATCCCCCAGGTTCGTGCGGGAGATCACGCCGCTTGAACTCCAAGTAGATTCGCCCACGAGGAGGGAAGACAGGGAAAATGCGCCGCTGCTGCTGACGCTCGGACCTTCGCTCGTCATGGGTGTTGCGTCCTTCTCCGTAGGTATCCTTTCTATTGTAAATGCTTCGAGGAGCGGTGGAAATATGCTGAATTCCGTTCCGACCATGATCACGTCCATATCCATGCTTCTTGGAATGATCTTATTTCCGGTGATCATGCGCAGGCGTGAAAAAAAGCACAACAGGGAGAAGGAAGCGGAGAGAAATGCGAAATACCTGAAATATCTGAATAATCTCCGAAGAGAGATCCGAACGAATATAATGTTACAGAAAGAGGTGCTAAACGAGAATAATCCCCCCATTACGGAATTGACTGCCCAGAATGATTTCTGGGAGAGAAGACTGTGGGGGAAGACACCCGTTCAAGACGATTTCCTGTATTTGCGTTTTGGCTCGGGGAATATGCCGATGTATGCGGATATTAAATTTCCGGATGACAGGTTTTCGATCGATGAGGATACCTTGCGCGACAGTCTTTTGGCATTTCAGAGAGAAGAAAGACTTCTCATGAACGTACCGATAGGGGTATCGCTTTTAAAAAGCAGAGTGCTGGGCATTGTAGGAGACAGGGACGGAGTGTACAATCTTCTGACTAACGTATTGATGCAGCTTATGCTGCTTCACAGCTATGACGAGGTTAAGCTGATCTGCATGTATGAAAAGCGCGATGAGAAATATTTGTCCTTTGTCAGATATGCGCAGCATGTTTGGGATAATGAGGGAAAAAGAAGGTTTTTGGCACTTACCGAGGACAATCTGCGTGAACTTTCTGTAGAAGTTGGCAAGATCATAGCGGAGAGAAAAGGGAAAACGGCTGCGGGAGAACAGAAGGAAGTGCTGCCCCACTATATCATCATATCTGCAAGCAGAGAGTTATCCAACAAGTGCGCTTTTATCACAGATATGCTGCAGAGCGAGAAACTGAAGGGCTTCAGCATGATATGTGCGTATGATGAAATGAAGAGCCTGCCAAAGGAATGCGGTGTTGTGGTACAGGTAGGCGGAAGTCAGGGAATTATATATGACATTGAACACAGCAGCAGCGTCAATGTGAATTTTGTGCAGGATACCATTCCCTCAGGATATGCGCAGCAGATGATACGGAATATGTCGGACAGGCAGTTGGATTTAAATCAGGGCAGATATGCCCTGCCTGAAATGATCACGTTCCTGGATCTGTTCGGGGTAGGAAGGTGTGAACATCTGAATATATCCCAAAGATGGAAAAATAATGATCCGGTAAAGACCTTGCAGACACCGATCGGCGTGAATACCAACGGTGAAGTCTTTTACTTGGATCTGCATGAGAAATTTCACGGTCCCCATGGCTTGGTGGCAGGCATGACGGGGTCCGGTAAATCGGAGTTCATCATTACCTACGTATTGTCAATGGCGGTAAACTATCACCCTGATGAGGTGGCGTTTGTTCTGATCGATTATAAAGGCGGCGGTCTTACGGGCGCTTTTGAGAATGGGCATTACAGACTTCCACATTTGGCCGGCACGATTACTAATCTTGACGGAGAGGTAATCATGCGCTCAATCCTTTCGATCAAGAGTGAACTCCAGAGGAGGCAGGAGATTTTTAACCAGGCCAGGGACATTGCAAATGAAGGAACGATGGATATCTATAAGTACCAGAAGATGTATCGGGACGGACAGGTGGACAAACCGCTGCCTCACTTGTTTATTATTTCGGATGAGTTCGCCCAGTTAAAAAATCAGCAGTCAGAGTTCCTGGATCAGTTGATATCCACGGCGAGAATCGGGCGAAGCCTCGGCGTGCATCTGATTCTTGCGACACAGAAGCCAAGCGGTGTGGTGAGTGAACAGATTTGGGCGAATTCAAAGTGCAAAATCTGTCTGAAGGTACAGGATAGAGCGGACAGTAACGATATGCTCAAACGCCCTGATGCTGCAGAGCTTTCCGAAACGGGGCGGTTTTATCTTCAGGTTGGCTATAATGAGCTCTTTGAACTGGGACAGTCAGCGTGGACAGGGGCCGCATATCCGGATACGGACAAGTCGGGACAGGAGCCGGATGCCTGTATCGACGTCTTGGATGAGCTGGGTAATGTCGTTGACAGGCTTAAGAGCCGGAGGCCTGCGCCGGTACAGGATCACGGCAAGCAGATCGTCAGGATCGTGAAGTATCTAGAACAGCTGGCAAAAAATGAAAACATATGCGAACAGCAATTGTGGATGCCGGAGATACCTGCGGACATCAGAGTGGATGAACTGATGAAAAAATATTCCTACATAGCAGCGGATCAAAGCGGTTTAAGAGCAGTAATCGGCGAGCTGGATGATCCGTACCGTCAGGATCAGCAACTTCTTGACGTGAACTTTGCGGAGACCGGAAATGTGCTTATTTACGGGGCGGCAGGTACGGGTAAGGAAATGATGCTTCATGCCATACTGTATTCCTTATGTAAAGAGTATACGCCGGAAAAATTCAATGCCTATATTATGGATTTTGGCGCTGAAACAATGAGAATGTATGAGGGCGTACCGCACATCGGCAGTGTCATGATAGACGGGGAGGGGGAAAAGATCCATAGCTTTATCAATATGATCGGCAAAGAGGTGAAGCATCGCAAGAAGCTGTTCGCAGAATTTGGCGGCGATATAGGCAGATATAATGCCTCTGGGAAGGGCGGAGTTCCTTATATTTTGGTTTTTGTAAACAACTACGCCCATTTTTATGAAAGCTATGAGAAGTATGAAGAGATTATGATTTCGCACACAAGAGAATGCCCCAAATACGGTATCTATTATATTTTTACGGTACCGAATGCGACCGCGGTGCGATACCGTATGCAGCAGAGCTTTCGCCAGATATATGTTTTGCAGATGAATGATAAAGCGGATTATACGACCCTGTTGGGAAGCGGGGTAGGAGTTACACCGCCGGCAATAAAGGGAAGGGGAATCATAAAGACGGATGAGACCTATGTATTTCAAACGGCGCGCATCATCGGGGAGAGTGAGAAGCTGTTTGATTTTATCAGGCAGTTTGCGGCGGCTTTGACGCAGGATGCAGGGGGAAGTAAGGCCAAGCAGGTCTGCGCGGTGCCGGAGTTTGTCTCGGGGCTGGACGCTGCAAAAGAGATGAGTTCTCTGGAACAGATGCCTTTGGGCGTAAGCTATTCGACGTATCGCTATGTAAAAATGAACGCGGTTGAAAAAAATATCCTGTTGGCAATCGCGGAAGACGGGCAGGACGCCTTGAATTATGCGGGAGGTATGATTGAGATGATATCGGCCGCTGTGGACATACGAACGATCGTATTCAACGGGGGAAGAGAACTCGATGACCTTTTGGGTGCTGCATATGAACGGGTGGACGGAGACTACGAAGGCAGGATCACAGAGGTTTTCAATACATATTTACTTAGAAAAAATCATTACAAGGAGACGAACGGAAGGCCGACAGTGGATATGACCCCGATGCTGGTGGTGTTCAATGGATATGATACGATCCATATGTCTCTGTCCAGGGAGGGGCAGGAGGAGCTTGACCGGATTCTGGACGAGGCGGAAGGCTTTTGCAATATGTATTTTGTCGTATGCGACAGCTGCAGAGCGGTCAATCAATATTATATGCAAGATTGGTACCGTAACAGATGTAACGGCGAGGGAGTCTGGATCGGATCCGGGATAGAAAAACAGTACCGTCTGAATGTAGATGAGAAGACACAGGAACTAGGCGGAAAAATCAGTACAAGGACAGGCTTTTATGTGGCTGGCGGACGCGCAGAGATGATACGGATTGTATTGCCATCCCGGTTAGCTGAGGAGGTAGATGATGAGAAATAAAATTTTGCTGGAGATTTATCTGCCGGCAGCGGAGAGGAGTTTTGAGGTCAGAATCCCACTGCAGCTCAAGGTAGCGCAGGCGACCGTCATGCTTGTGGAGTTTTTAAAGAAGCGGGAAGGGGAGTATGTTCCCACAGAGGAATGCGTCCTATGGGACTTGGAAGGAGGCAGAGGACTGGATCCGAATGCATTTGTTGCGCATGCAGGACTTCATAACGGCGCAAAGGTCATGCTTATATGACGACAGTTTGTTACATAAAAACAGCAGATTGTTACATCTGTAACTGATTTCTGAAAATGTTCGTTATTATATTGAAAGAAACAAGATGCTACATAAAGGAGGACGATCAAATGGAAAGTATTCAGGTAACGCCGGCGAATCTGAGAAGGGCAGCCGGGGAAGTAGAAACGCTTGCAAGCAATTACAAAACGCAGTATAGCGAGCTCTTTGGACTGGTCGAGACTTTTACTACGACGGACTATAGAGGAAAGGATGCGCAGGAATTCTGCGCAAAGGTGAAGGATTTTGAGGACGACTTCATGAAGATGAAGAGTCTGATGGACGAGTATGCGCAGTTCCTGAAGAAGGCGGCTGATGACTATGAGCGGAATCAGGAGAATCTGAGCAGTCAGATTGCAGGCTTACAGAGCTAATGTCATCAACGCAAAGTGAGAAAAGGAGAGGATAAATCATGGCAGATAATGGACAGATCATTATAAATTATGGAAAATTTGACGGACATGCGGACAGTATCGAAAAAAAGAACAGGGAGATGCGCAGCACGCTTGATGATATTCAGGCTAAGATCAAAAGTTTGCAAGGAGACTGGGAGAGTAATTCCGCAGAGACGATCCGGCAGAAGATTACCAACATGACCGGCACGTTTGAAAATTATCAGCAGGTTGTATATAACTATGTGAAGTTTATCAGAAATGCAGCCGCACAATCTAAGAATCTGGAGAATACGCTCAACAGCAACGCCAGTCAGTTCAAATAAACCGTCAGAGTACAGGGAGACGTTATGAGAAGAGATGACAGAAGGATCAGACTGTTGGTGTGCATATTGATGCTGGCGCTTACCGGGGCTTTCACGGGCTGCGGCAGCAAAGCTGATACTGCGGGGATCGGAGGTAAAAGTACAGATAGAGCGCTTTCCCGCGCGGAATATATCGGTATGCTGGGAGACAGTTTTGGCTACGACAGCTATATTTCGGAGACGGATCTATTCTCGGATGTGTCTTCATCGAACGAATATTATTCTGTGATTCAGGCAGCAGCGGAGTGGCAGATCATTGACGGTGGGGGCGTGTTTGAACCTGAGAAGCCGGCGACCATAGGGTTTGCGCTGGAGAGCGCCGTCCGGGCAATCGGAACGGACGATATCGCAGCGTCGGGAGCTGCAATTGACCTGAATGATTTGGCAGAGTTTTATGTCAACAATATTGCTCAGATTGATCTAAGCGACTTAGAGGTTCCCATAGACGCGGATACGGCTAGACAGATCATTGAGTATGCCAAGAGCTATGATTTTCAGCTTGTGCTTCCGCAGATAACGGAAATGGAGTTCGTGGAGGGAGTAAAAACCGCAGGCATGGGCATAAGGCTCAATGCGGACGGGGCGACCGGGGTGCTGTTTGCGGATGAAGGCTATCGCGTAGGCGATATCGTATATCTGGATGCTACGGATGAATCCCTTGCAAGAGCGATTAAAATAACGGGAATTGAGGGAGAGACGTTTACCTTTGAGGATGCACCCATAGAGGATACCTATGCGTATCTGAATATTCAGGGTACCTTTGATGGAAAAGTAGTAGAAGCGGTTTCGGCGTCAGAAGGCACCTATGTGGGGCTGGGTCAGGAAATCTATGATGAGATGAGTTCCTATCAGATGTCTTTTGGAGATGAGGAGTATACTTTTGTGGAGCTTGCCAATTCTGCAAAGGTGGACAATGGCGGCGATCATATTGTGTTCACGGCGAATTTTGACGTTCAGAGAAGCGCTGCATTGGAGAACAGGTCGGCGCTGAATTACAGCAACCTGCCTGAGGGTGTAAGCAGGCCGGATTACAATAATAACGGGAATATGACGGCATCTGCAAACGGGCAGCTGGTTGTGGGGATAAAGAATATAAAAGTGAATGTCAAGTATGAGTCGTCAGAGTGGTATCGCCCCTTAAATCCCAAAATGGTCGAGCTTCAGTTTCGATTTGACACGGAGGTTTCGTCAGAAATACACGGAAGCGTGGCGGCATCCATCCCGTTAGGTGAAGTTTATATTCAGGTTTGGGGACCCCTAAATATCAAACTGATGCTTACCGCGCATTTGGGAGCGGATGGGAATGTATCCATTAGCTATACGACGGAGAACGTAATGAGAGTCGGGTGGCGGAAAGGCGCCGGTCTTGGCAGGAGCTTTGACAGTAAAGCAAATGCAAATGTGGAAGCGGACGCCACATTGACAGCGGATGCCACTTTATTGGCGGATCTGCGGATAGGGTTTAAGAAGGTTTCCTATAGTGTAACCAATGCACAGGTTACATGTGGTGCAACGGCGGTTGCCAAAATAGAAGAAGATTTATTTGGGGATCAGCCAACCTGTCTGGATCTGCAATTATATGTCCCGCTGAAATGGGGGGTCAATCAGGTCGGGTGCATCATTACAGATATCAATCGTAATTGGAAGCATTCCGGTGTTATATGGGATTCCAGCAGCTCTCCGGTCAAAATACATAGGCATCTTGAGGATTGGCAGAGGACTCCCGGGGATGTTTGCACCAGAAAAGAAGCTGTGGAGCAGGAGCTTGTCACTCCGGAGGGGGAGCCGCTTGAGGAGATAAACCCTTTTGAATTCGAGCTTTTGGAGTTTGATTTCATTGAGCTGGTAAGTTACGTCATGTATTTAGGTGAAGGCGAGTCTATGCGTATCGGTTTTGACAGCATTCCGGACGGATATACACAAGACGATCTGATGTATGAGGTTTTGGATCCGGCTGTATGTTCTGTATCGGATGGGACGGTGCAGGGCAGGAATGCGGGCAGTACGATCGTATTGATCCGTACCGGCGATGGAATGTTTATGGTCAGACTTGCCGTTACGGTCAATGAAGACTACTCAATAGACGGATTCCAAAGATTGTAAATGCGTTGGATAAAAAAATAAGAGGTTTGTGCGATAAACAGACGATTTAGGGATGCTGCATATGGCAATAGACATTGAAAATGTGATATTACAGCAGAGAGAACTGAATAGAGTGTCCGATGAGGTCTTGTATGTAAAGCGCAGGCTGAGGCTTTATCAGGAGTTGTTGGATGAGGCGTGGAAAGGCATTGAGAAAAAAGGGATTGACCGCACCATAGAAGAGATTCTTCGCCGTCTGAACCGAATATCGGAAGAATTAGAAGAATTGGGTCATGATGTGATGGTAACGGGGGGAGAGATCAAGATTGAGGAAGAGGCTGCAGAAATGGCAGCAGAGGCGCTGAAACTTGCAACGGAAGCGGAAGATCAGATGACGGAGGATGAATCATGGCAGCAATAAAAATCGATATGAAAAGAGTGCGGGATGCAAATGATCATCTTCCGTCGATGCTGTCTGTTCTGTCAGAACAAAGAATGTATATCCAGATGCGAAGGAGAGGAATCCCGCCCGAAATTCAGGGCAGAAGGCATATCGGAGAGCGCTTGAACGATATTTTGCGTGAATTAGACAGGGCAGAACAGCAGTTGAAAGAGATATACAGTGAGACAGAAAATGCAGTAATTCAATATACGAAGATGGAAGCAAAACTGACAGCGATTGCGGAAAGATTACAATAAAAAAAGCACAGAGATCAATCGCTGCCCGGCGCTGGAATGAGGAAAATATGAAAAATATCAATCGGTTTGTTTATGGGATTGCAGGTATGATGGGCATGCTTGCACTTTTTTCATGTTTTATGGGCACAAAGGTATGTGCGGCGGAGGATGAGGCAGGAGGTTCGCAGGCTTCTGTGGTGAGCAGCAGAACAACGGATGATGGCATTTATATTTATATAAAGGGAGTCGGAGATATTGCAGCCGGGACGACAGTACAGGTGGGGACTACATTGTGCGAGGATATTCAGGCCGCGGGTGTTGTTTCTATGGGAATACCGATCAGGACCACGATTCTCTTAGATAACTCGCTTTCTGTATCAAATCGGTGGGGCAGACAGGCGAAAGAATTGATAGGCGCTCTGATTGACGATCATGCAGAAGGGGAAGAATTTAGAATTATTACCTTTGCGGATGGTTTCAATGTAGTGGCTGATTTTTCGGAAGAATATGATTCTTTGAAATCAGTGGTTGATGAAATCCAATTCTATAATCAGGATTCCTATCTTACAGATATTTTATATGATCTTCTCCGGCAGGATAGCGGCGGGGACGCTAATTTTACGCGGTTTATTATTATAACGGATGGCGCTGATGATAATGATATAAAATATACACAGACTGAACTCTCAGATTTCATGAAGGGCAGCGGTGTAGTAATACATACGGTGGGCGTGAAAGCATCAAACAACAATCATCTGCTGGAAAATCTTTTTTCATACGCAAGGCTTACGGGGGGCATTTACACGGCAGTGGAAGGCGGTGCGGATGTGGATAGCGCAAGGAAAATGATCGGGGAGGATTATTCAATTTTTTGTTTGAAGCTGATGCCCGAAACAGATGTCATGGACGGGAGCAGGAAAGAAGCAAAACTGAATCTGAATACAGCCAATGGAATGATCGTACTTACAACCTCTTTGCGTATGCCGTTTGCCGATGTGAACAAGATTCAATCCGAAAGTGTGCAGCAGGACGTTCCTACACCGCCGGCGGTGACGGAAAAACCGGAAATGCCGAACATTGCGGTGCAGCCTGAGGTGGAAAAAGAGATGGAGCGAGAGAAGAAATACAACATCATACCTGCAGTGGTAATCGGAGCAGCGGTATTGGTATTTATCGCAGTGGGATCGCTGCTCGTACTGAAAGTGAAAAAGAAAAGGCAGGCGGATGCGCTGACTGTGGATGACGTACAACCGGAAGACCAGCTGACAGAACGTATTGAGGAGAGAACGGTGTACCTAAAGGGCGGAATCAGTCATCCCATAGGGAGACAGTCCGTTATCACTCTCACGGACATCGACAATCCGCACAGGAGTTTCAGCGCGCCGATAGATATAAGGATTGTGATAGGACGGAAGTCTGGAGATATCGTATTGGGACATGATATTTCTGTGTCGCACATTCATTGCGAGATCATAAAAAAGGGGTATTTGTTTTACGTGAATGATCTGAAATCCAGAAACGGCACGTTCTATGGAAATATGAGGGTGTACAAGGATACGCCTATTATGAGCGGGGGGATCCTTGCGGTGGGGAAGGGTAAGTATAAGATCACGATAGAAGATTAGAATACGGACTACATAAAGCGGGGGGCAGAGGGAAGCATGTCCGGAAAGGGATTACGATATGGAAATGCGGAAATGCGCGAAGGGACATTACTATGATGCTTCGATTCACTTGGACTGTCCGTATTGCAAAGAGCGGAGTACGGATTGGATGGTCGTGTCTGTCAGCAGAGGGGCGGCGGATGTTTCGGAAGAAGAGGATGACGAGAAAACAGTTCCGTTGGGGTTCATGCAGATGGTGGCATCACAGCTGAAAGCGGTTGCCACGCCGTCAGGAGCATATGATCAAACGGAGGATGATGAGAAAACAGTTCCGTTGGGATTTGTGTCGGCGGCATCACAGTCGAAAGCGGTTGTCACGCCGCCGGGCGGATATGACAAAATGGAGGAGGATGACAGGACCGTTGCGATTATCCGGCATGATATAGGAATCGATCCTGTCGTTGGCTGGCTTGTGTGTACGGAAGGAAAAGAAAAGGGCAGGGATTTTAGGATTCACGCGGACAACAATTTCATTGGAAGAAGTGAAAAAATGGATATCTGCGTACCTTGGGATGATACGATTTCGCGCGAGAATCATGCGATGATCAGTTATGACGGCCTTGATCGAACTTATTATTTTTCACCGGGAGATGGAAGAGGTATCGTCAGGCTGAATGGTATGGCGCTGTTTCAAACAGCGCAGCTGAAAGCATACGATGAAATCATAGTGGGAATGACCGGATTCTTGTTTATTCCTTTATGCGGTGAAAAATTTGATTGGATTGGCGGAAAATCGGTATGGAGATGAAGATTACCATTGTGATATGCATTGTGAGCGCGGCCGCCGTGTTGATATTATCCGGAATACTGGTCTTTACACGCAAAAGGGATAAAAAAGGCACACCGCATTCAAATGACAGCATCGCGCGTTATATGATCAAAACAGCTCTGGATTCAACCGTAAGGATCGGAAAAATTCATGAGGTCGGGAAGCGGAAGGATCAGCAGGATACACTTGCCTATTCCGACGTAGAGGATGAGAGCGTCATACACCAAAAGGGAATGCTGTTGATTGTTGCGGACGGGATAGGAGGTCTCAAGGATGGCGCCGAAGTCAGTTCGCTGGCAGCAGTAGAAATGCTGCGCTACTTCGACGGGCACAATATGCTGGACAGACCGGCAGATGCGCTCAAGGAAGCGCTGCTGTATGCCAACGAAAAAGTAAATGTATTTTTGGGAGAAGAGCGGATCGGGAAATGTGGGTCCACTTTGGCGGCAGCAATGATGCAGGATCATAATGTATATTGGATTTCTGTCGGGGACAGCAGTATTTTTCTGTACCGTGAGAATCGGCTCAGACGGTTGAATGTTCTTCATAACTATGAAGCGGAACTGAAAAAGAAAATAGCGCTTGGGGAATTAACGAGGGCAGAGGCGGCAAGGGAGCCGCGAAAGGCAGCGTTAACGAGTTTTATCGGGCAGGGAGATATTGCGCTGATCGACAGGAATACAGAACCGCTTGCCTTGACTTCGGGCGACCGCCTGATGCTTGCCACGGACGGAGTTTATGAATCGGTCAGCATGACGGAATTAGAAGGATTCCTGCATTCCGGCGCGGGGGAAGCTGCGCAAGGGTTACAGCATTTGATCGAAACGAAAGACAGGCGGAATCAGGATAATTATACGGCGATCATTGTAGAAATCATGACTGATCAAAAGGATAGGGGAGCAAATGATAAGAACGGCGAAATACACGGACATAGGCGGCAGAAAAACAAATGAAGACAGTTGTGGGATTTTTGAGTCAGGCAAAATGGTATGTGCCGCGGTTGCAGATGGACTTGGTGGTCATGGCGGGGGGGATAAAGCCTCGTCCATGGCCATTGATTTGTTGGGAAAACAGTTTTTTAAGGCACAGACGGATCAACCCGCCGCATTCTGCGATTGGTTTCAAACGATCAATGAGAGTGTTTATCAGGCTCAAACGACGGACTGCCGGATGAAGACTACGCTTGCGGCATTGTGGACGAATGGCAGCCGGTACTTTCAGGCACATGTGGGAGACACAAGAATTTATCACTTTATAAATGAACATCTGGATTCGGTTACATTTGATCACAGCGTGTCCCAGATGGCGGTTATCCGGGGAGAGATCACGCAACAGGAGATACGTCATCATGTAGACAGGGGCCGTTTGCTCAGGGCGTTGGGAAAAGAAGACGAGGTGAAGGTAGAGGTATCCGGTCCGACTGACATTACCGGCGGGCAGCATGCCTTTTTACTGTGTACGGATGGGTTTTGGGAATATGTACTGGAGGACGACATGGAGGAGACCTTGCGGGAAGCGGAGTTTCCCGAACAATGGCTGGGATTGATGCATGCGAGACTTTGCAAGCGTGTAGGAGATCATAATGACAACAATACCGCTGTTGCGATTTGGATAAATGGAGGATGCTGACATGGAAATCGATAAGCTTTGCCCGGGATGTATGAATACGGTTGAGGAAAAAGAGAGAATAGCAGTATGTCCGCATTGCGGATATGATCTTAAAAACGCCAAATCGGCGCCGCATCAGCTGCAGCCGTTTAGTATCTTAAACGGGAAATATCTGATCGGCAAAGTACTCGGGTCGGGCGGTTTTGGAATTACCTATCTTGGTCTGGATCTCGTGCTGGAGATTTTGGTGGCCATAAAGGAGTTTTATCCGAATGGATTTGTAACGCGCGATGCCACTGTGGATCCGGAAGTGGCTATTTTTGCGGGAAACAATACACAGGATGTTGAAAAATGGCGTGATAATTTCTTAAAAGAGGCCCGCAGTCTTGGAAGGTGCAACAATCTGCCCGGAATTGTAAAAGTACAAGAGTTTTTCGTAGAAAATAATACGGCATACATCGTGATGGAGTATATTGACGGGATTACGATGAAAAGCTACTTGAAACAGAATGAAGGTAAAATGCCGGCGGATACGGTATTTCGGCTGATGGAACCGATGATCCGGTCCCTGCAGCAGGTTCATGAGACCGGCATCATTCATCGGGACATTAGTCCTGATAATATCATGATCACCAGACAGGGCAGTATTAAGCTTTTGGATTTCGGAGCAGCCAGAGAGGTATCCGTTGGTGTGGAAAAAAGCATTTCCGTTATGCTCAAGCATGGGTATGCGCCGGAAGAACAGTATCGGACAAGGGGAAAGCAGGGGGCATGGACGGATGTGTACGCGCTTTGCGCGACAATTTATAAATGTTTGACAGGTGCCGCTCCGGTCGAGGCGATGGAGCGCCTGCGGGATGACAGTCTGAAAATGCCAAGTGCAATGGGGATCAAGATACCTGCGGACAAAGAGGCGGCACTCCGAAAAGGTTTGGCCATTTATGCGGAAGAGCGGTTTCAGAGTATGAGCGAGCTGCACAGGGCATTGTATGAGGGGGAAAATGCGTATTTGCCGGGGCAGAAAGAGGAGGTTCGGTCCGCTGCGCAGCACGCAGGACGGCAGGGTGCGGTCAAACAAACCGCTGCCCCGTCAAAGAACGCGTTCCTTGTTGTGGGTATCGCAGTACTGTGTATGATTTCCTGCGCAATCTTTTTTTGGGTAAGAGGAAAGGGGATGTTACAGGACGGTAAGGAGGCGGAGTCACAGGCAACGGATGCGCTCACCATGGCGGGCGGAAGGGGAGAAGATGAGGGCGAAGAATCGGAGGACGATGCGCTGGGTAGGAAGGAAGAATCGCCGGATTCCGAAGAAGTGCCGGAAACGTTCGAGGAAGCGCAGGCGGAAAAAGCTGCCGTGGAAATGGAAATGCAAAGAGAATTGAGCGCGCTTAATGAGAGGGCGCAGGAAGCTGAACGACAGAAAGACGCGCTTACCATGGCGGAGATATTGTCTGATTATTGTGATTTTGCTTTGAACTATCATGCTGCTGAAATGATAGGGGAGCAGCTGCAGGCGTATTATGCACAATATAGGGAGTATCTGCTTGCGCAGCATGATTTTTATTATGGATTAGATGTGTCTGTGCTGCTTTATATTCAGATGAGCGGAGATTTGGATACGGCGATTTCGATTGCGGATCGTTTGAATTCATTGGGGATTTTGGTTGATGGGAGCACATTTGCGGACAGAAGGCAGCAACTGACTGAAAGCTATCGGTTATTACTGGCAGATACATTTGATGCACAGGCGAACAATGATATTGCGCAAAATGGAGTGGTGTCCCGTACAACACTTTGGAAATTGATGGAAAATGTACCGGATACGGATTTGATGGACATAGAAGACCCGGAGGATCCGATCACGAGGAGATATTCATTGGCTTTGGCGCTGCATATTGACAGTGAGTTGGATTCTCTCGACAGTACGCAGGCAATTTTGCGGATTTATGATGAGCTGGAGGATACCGATTATAATCTGCTTTTAGTGTATTATCTCGCGCATCGATATGGTGATGTAAGAGCCGCTGAATGGATGAATTATATCGATCAAAACATTGTGTACAATTTCTCCGCGTTTGACGTGGCCGCGATGAAAAATTTTACAGTCAAATTTTATACGAATTTGGAGTACGTATATTCACGTCAGTCGCTACGGGACTACATGGGAGCACACTTTTCAAGACCATAGATTCGGAAAAGCAAAATAAGGCAGGGGACGGCAGGACGTTCATATGAAAAGGAAGAAAGGAAAACGGGTTCGTTTTCAAAAAATTATAATGGGTTTGCTTATCTTTTTTTGCGTGGTGCTTTTTGCGGCGCTGTTGCATTTATTTTGGCTTGTGTATTCGGGGAAGGATGACCGGACGGAGCAGAATCCGATGCCATCAACATCGCCTGCTTCGCCGACACCGGCAATCATTTCACCGACGCCGGAGGCGGTACCGGCCGAGGGTTCTGAGCCGACGCCGGAAGCGATGCCGACCGTAGATCCCGCGCCAACGCAGAGGCCGATGGATGGTCCGCCGGAATATCCGTTTCGCACGGAGGATATAACGATTGAGATTCCCGGACTTAAGCGGGAATATACGTTAGCGTGGGTAAGTGACCTACATATGGTATCGGATCTGGAACCGGCAACGGACGTGCAGGAGGAGTACATGGAAACCATTCAGGTGCGATATGAGTTTTTTAAGACAGAGGATGGGGTGTACAGCAAGGATCTGTGGCCGGAGATTGTGAGATTCCTGAATTATGGGAATTTTGACGGTGTTATTTTTGGTGGAGATATGATAGATTATTGTAGTAAATCTAATTTGGAAATTTTTTTGGAGGGTTACCGCTGTCTGAATGCCGGACAGATTATGTATATCAGGGCGGATCATGATTATGGATATTGGTATGGGGGCGATGTGTTGAAAGAGGCTGACACGCATGATCTGCATGTGGAGATAGATGGGAATGTATTTGAAGAAAAATTAATGGATTTTGAAGAGTTTATAATCGTGGGCATCAACGATTCTACACAGAATATGTCTTATGAGCAGTATGACAGCCTGGTGGATGTCCTCGGCAGGGGGAAACCGGTAATTATTGTTACCCATGTTCCGTATGAGTCTAAAGTTGACGAGAGCTTAGAGCAATTGTCAATGGATTTTAGAAATAAAATATATTATTGGGGCGGAGGGGATTATGTGCCATATGGTGCGACAGAACAATATTTTGAAATTGTATATTCGGATTACACATCGATCTGTCAGGTGCTCGCGGGGCATCTTCATAAGCCGTGGGACGGAAATCTTACAGAGAGAGTGAAGCAGCACATTTTTACGCCCGCTTTTGAAGGGACGATTGGAATGATCCATATTATACCTGAAGAACAGGAATGACGGAAGGGATACGGAAGCAAATGAATATTCATTCGAGAAGCAGAAAAAAAGAAGGATGGAGCAGGCTGTTCATGGGGGCAGCGCTTGCTTTGCTGGAGTTATATGTTCTATCCGGTATCAGTATGGCAATGGAAGCGGATGAATGGGAAGTGCAAAACATATCGGAACACTCGGAGGAGGAGACGGGGCAGATTATCATTACGGATATGGGGATGCTGCCTGCAAAAAGACTTTCGGTCATTGACATTTACTATGAAAATCCAGTCAATTCTTATCAGGAATTGAAAGTCCCTTCACTATATATCAGGCAGAGAGGGTATTATTTTATAGTAGATACTTATCACGATCAGGTGCTTTATACCCAAAATCCAAATAAGCCGGTCAAAGACTGGCAGGTTATGGCGGGAGGTATGAACCGTCCGCATGCGATAGCGGGGAATGGTGAGGTCTGGCTGGTTGTTGATACGGATAACAACAGGGTACTGGTATTTGAACGAATGAACGGAAGGTTTGAGAATACGCAGTGTTTTGAACAGATTGGGATTCGGCCTCATGATATAAAATATGATGATGAGACAGACAGTTTTTTTGTGTGGAGTTCTATGACGGGAGAGATGTATATATTAAAGCGGGATTCTGTATCCGGTCTGATGTGTATTCAGGAAGTGCGCAAGATCTGTGAATTGGACAACTATTATATACGTTCATTTACGATGATGGGAGATATGATTTTATTTGTGTCAGGCACAAACGGATATATGCTGTTGGTTGATAAAAATTCTTTTAAAGTATTACAGCGCTACCCGGTTTCGGATGAAATTGCCGGAATGGCGTGTGTGAAGGTGATTGCGGACAGTTTCTATATTACGGTGGCATGTGATTTGTATGGCAGACAGGAAGGGGCTGTATTCATCCGGACAAATGATCTTTGCGGATTGTGTGAGGGAGATTATGAAAATCTGAGTGTGGAGTATGGTTTGCAGGGGATTCCCTATTACATTGAGCAAATAGACGACTGTTATTACATGACAAATCACGGCACGTCAATGAGTGTCTTTCGGTTTCAAGAGACATATAACGGTCTAAGCCGGCCGGAAGTGGTTTATTAGAAAATTTGTGAAACGGAATAATCATGAAACTTCCGCTTGGATTGTCCTCCCAACTATTGTATAATAAAAATACATACAAAGACAGACAAACAGCTGCGAAAGACTCCGCGAAAGCTTTTGCGGATGTTTGATATGCATTTCGTGCATACTAAGGGAGGTGTCACATATGAAATGTATCAGAATGGAAATGGAAGCGGATGTAAAACAATATGAGCAGGGAAAAGGAATGGAGGACGGCTGCGAGCTTTGGGCGGACGTGGTGACAAAGGGCTGGATCGTGACGGATTCGCTCGTTAAGATCACACGGGAAGACGGCGCCATTGTGTGTCCTTACATCAAAAACCGCAGAGGACGGATCTTTATCAGTGAGGGCGATTACCTGATCTATGATGAGGACGGAACAAAGCATGTGTGCGGCGCGGACAAGGTATTCCAGCGCTATCGTCCGGTTGAATAAAAAAGAACGCTGCGCGTTCTTTCGAAGAATTGCTTACGCAATTCTTCCGGAACTGTGAAATTTCCCATAAGTTAAAAAAGATTTCCGCGCCGCGGAACTCTTTTGAAGAATCCGCTTCCTGCGGATTCTTTTTTTGATTCGTGTCTCCTTTTTATGTCAAAAATAGAAAAAACACTAAAGTAAATTCAAAAAGCGTCGATAAATGTTATGAGAGCGAATGATCCATGGAAGGAGGAGAACGGCTATGCGTATCGGAGGATTAACACAGGTACAGCAGTTATACAACTCACAGAAGAAGCCCGATGTAAAGAAAAAGGCGGGTACGAGCTTTGCCGATCAGGTGCAGATTTCCAGCTTGGGAAAAGATTATCAGACTGCGAAAACGGCTGTTGCAAACAGTCCCGATGTTCGTGAGGATTTGGTAGCATCCCTGAAAGAACGGATTCAGAATGGGACTTACGAGGTAGACGGCGGAGATTTTGCGGATAAATTGATAAAGGCATACGGAGCTCTGTAAGAGCGCTTTTGGTATAAGCACTCTTACAGAGGCTGCTTCTTAGGTAACAGAGATAAGAAGCTTTTTCGAATAAGCGCCTATGTGCGATCAGGAGGATTTCAGTGGCTAGCTTGATGGAAAATCTGATGGCTGTCTTGGACAGCGAGAATGCAGAATACGAGACGTTGCTGGAATTATCCAGAAGAAAGACTCCGGTTATTGTGGCAGGTAATCTGGAGGAATTAGAAAAGATCACGGATGAGGAACAAAACGTGGTAGAACGCATCAACCGACTCGATAAAAAACGGGTTGAGGTGACTGCGGATATCGCCAACGTCATGAACAAGGATGTTGCCAGCTTGAAGTTAACCAACATAATAGAGCTGCTTGAAAAAAGACCGGCGGAGCAGAATAAGCTCGCGGATATTTATGACCGTCTGCAAAAGACGGTGCGCGAGATGGTGCGGATCAACGAACATAACAGGGACTTGATCATGGATTCTCTGGAGATGGTGGATTTTGAACTCCAGCTCATGCAGTCGATGCGGTCGGCACCCGAAACGGCGGATTACACCAGTAACGCGCAGAGCGCGGGCATGGCGTATGGCGGCAGGGTAAATGCATCCTTTGATGCCAAGCAGTAGTTCAGAGCGAAGGCGGGTTTTTTTATGTCATTAATGAGCGCATTATCAGTAGGCCGTTTAGGCTTACAGACAAGTCAAAATGCATTAAATACAGTAGCGCATAACGTATCCAATGCGGATACGAAGGGGTATACCAGGCAGCAGGTGCAGCTTGGGGATAATGTATATAATACGATCAAATATAACTTTTCTGGGGTGTCCAGTCAACAGATCGGACTGGGCGTTATGTACACTCAGACCAGACAGGTGCGGGATGACTTTTTGGATAAGCTTTACCGCAAGGAGTCCGGTCGGAGTGCTTTCTATGAAGTTTCTTATGATACCCTGTATCAAATTGAGAATATTTTTGGCGAGCCGGGCGAGAATCCGTTCCAAGCTTCAGTTGACAGATTGTGGGAAGCGGTGGAGGAACTTTCTAAGGATCCGAGCAGCGCTGTGAATCAGGGACTTTTGATTCAGCGTTCAAGCCAGTTTATTGACGAGGCGAATATTGTCTACAAGGAACTGCGCGCCTATCAGGATAACTTAAACCAACAAATATACGATAACGTCAAAACGATCAATAAGTACGGCAAAGCCATCTACGAGTTGAATGAGCAGATTCAGCGGATTGAGGCGGCAGGGGTCGAGCATGCAAACGATTTGCGCGACCAGCGTAATTATTATCTCGATGAGCTTGCAAAAATGACGAACATGACCTACTCAGTGGATGTGTTCGGCAATTATAACGTAAGGATTGATGGAGAGAGCTTTGTTTCAAGGGGACAGTTCTATGAGATGGGAGTGTTTACCGAGGATAACGGATTTTATACACCATATTGGGTAAATCTTGCGGAAAAGACCATTGACCGGTATGGCAGGGAGACGCTTGATATTTCCCATGCCAAGGTCGTCGATACGAACAGACCGATCTCTACGGCGATCAACACAGACATCGGAAAATTGGAATCACTCATGTATGCGCGTGGTGACCATCGCGCGAATTATACCGAGCTCGAGACGGAAGCGAAGTATGATAAGATCCAGAATTCGCTTATCATGAATGTGCAGGCGGAATTTGACCGGCTGATTCATGACATCACGACGGGAATCAATCAGATCCTTGAGGATGCATCCGATCCTGCGAACGGTTATCTTTGCAACAGTGACGGCAGCCCGATTCAGCTGTTCGTGAAGAATGTGACGCCTACGCATATCTATAATGAAGCGACGGGCATTTGGGAGAAGATGAAAGAGGATCCGGATAACTTTGAAACCCTGTTTACGGTCGGAAGTATCCGCCTGAATGACGACTTAGCAAAACAGCCGACCCTGCTTGGATTTGTTAAGCCGGAGGGCTCGACGGATTATGAGACGGGACAAAAGCTATACCAGCTGTTTGAGGAAGAAACGCATGCGTTGAATCCGAACCTGAAGACCTTGGCGAATTTTTCTGACTATTACATGAATTTAACGAACCAGATCGCCAATTCCGGTTACGCATATAAAAAGTTGACGGAAGATCAGCAGGAAACTGTCAGCGCGGTGGGTTCAGCGAGAGAGGAGATCATCGGCGTATCAACGGACGAGGAGCTGACCCATATGATAAAGTTCCAAAACGCTTACAATGCGAGCAGCCGGTATATCAATGCGGTGGATGAATTACTGGAACATTTGATCAATGCGCTTGCGTAAACGATTAGAGCCAGGAACAACAAGTCCGTGTGAACGAATGCAGATAAGCGGATTCGAGTGATAAGATAGAGGAGGAAATGAGATGCCTTCACAATTTTTTGGATTAAACATTGCCTATTCGTCTTTGCTGGCGTCGAACGCCGCGTTGAATACGACGGCGAATAACATAGCGAACGAGGAGACGAAGGGATATAGCAAGCAGCAAGTTGTCACACAGGCTTCCGATGCGCTGCGCGTCTTTTCAAAATACGGTTGTGCGGGTGCGGGCGTTGATACATTGTCGATCGAGCGCCTTCGCAATGAATATTATGACATCAGATATTGGAATAACAATGCGAATCTCGGTGAGTATACGGTAAAAGACGACTACATGAAGATGCTGGAGGATTACTTCAAGGATGATGATGAGGTCGTAGGATTTAATACCCTTTTCGGGGCGATGTATGACGCGTTGGAGGAGTTGTCCAAACACGGAGGAGATGCGACCTATAAGCAGGCGTTTTTGCAGAGCTCGACGAGTCTGACGGACTATTTCAATTCGATGTACGCCAGCCTGCAAAATACGCAGAAGGACTTGAATGCTGAGCTGAAGGTGACGGTTGATCAGATTAATTCTTATGCGTCAGAGATTGCTTCGTTAAATAAGCGGATCAATGTGATTGAGCAGAGCGGCGGCAATGCCAATGAACTTCGTGATCAAAGAGGATATATCGTTGACAAATTATCCGAGCTGGTCGATGTGGAGACGGAGGAACAGACCGTTTACGATCCGAACAACCCGGACCGGGATACAAAGATGACGAGATATCTCGTGAAGATTGCGGGGGGACAGTCCCTTGTATCCGGTACGAACTATAATACATTAGAATGTGTGGGACGATCCAATACCGAGAAGCGGAATCAGTCGGATATTGATGGTATCTATGACATTAAATGGAGTAATGGAAACAATTTCGACCTGCACAATGCGAGCCTGAAGGGAACCTTAAAAGGGATTATCGATGTGCGCGATGGCAATAATAACGAGTATTTCCATGGCACGATCACCTCGATCGGGCTAACGGAGCCGGATGCTGACGGAAAAAGGCATCAGACCGCTACGGTAGAGGTGACGGCAGAATACCTGAAGGACTTAAATAAATCCAATTTGGCGGAGTTCGGTAAGATTCGTCTTTATGATCAGGAAGTATGCTACGATAACTTTACATTCTCCTATGACGCAGCAACGGATAAGTATTATTACACGTTTGAGATGAGCGACTCCAATACGGCGCTGAACAGCAGCAAGATCGGAAAGGAAGCCGCAGTCGGGGTGGGAAACCGGTATCAGGGCATTCCTTATTATATGCAGCAGATGAGCGAGTGGCTCAGGGAGTACGCTGCGGCGTTTAATAAGATTGTGGCGCAGGAGGGTTCGGTTGACGGCTATGGTGATCAGGCGAAGAACCTGTTTGTGGCGAACAGTCTGACAGGTGATTTTCAGTATAATTGTGTCGGCGAGCCGGATAAGGTGGATGCAAATGGAAATCCGGTGAGCTATTCAATCAAAAGCACGGACAATGCCTATTATCGGATCACGGCGGGAAGCGTTGACATTGACACAGCGATCAACCGGGATGCAGCGCTGCTCGGAACGCATACTGTGGCTACCGCAGGACAGGACAAATATGATGTCGTGGAGCAGATGATCGATCTGCATACGAACAAAAGCAGAATGAGTTTCCGCGGCTGTTCCTCAGAAGAATTTTTGCAGTGTATTTTATCGGATATCACCTTGAACACGGGAGCTGCGAGAACGTTTCATGCCAAGTATGATGAACTTGGAAACACGATCGATAATCTCAGACTTTCCGTTTCGGGCGTGGATAAGGATGAGGAGGGCGTCGATCTGGTAAAATACCAGAACGCTTATACGCTTGCATCCAAGATGATCAACTGCTTTACGGAAATTTATGACAGACTGATACTACAGACCGGCGTTTAAGCATAAGAAAGGAAGGCTGCTATGCGAATTACAAATAAGATCATGCAGAATAATTCCCTGCGGAATATCAATACAAACAAGGAGCTGCAGAGCCAGCTGAGCATTCAGATGCAGACGGGTAATAAGCTGACAAGACCGTCCGATGATCCGGTGGTTGCAATCCGTTCCCTGCGCCTTTCGACGAACTTAACGAAGGTGACACAGTATAATGAAAAGAATGCGGAGGATGCCAAGAGCTGGATGAAGGCGACGGAGGACGCGATTTATGCGGGCGAGGAACTGATCGAGTCGATGTATAGATTATGTAACAGCTCCACAAGTGATGATAAGAACACCGCGAATTATCAGGCGGCTCTTCTTGAGTTGCAGCAGAGTGCAAAGGAATTCTATGATACCGGCGATACGGATTTTGGCGGACGGAATGTATTTACGGGCTATCGGACTGAATCGAAATTACAGTTTCAGGCGGGCGAAACGGTAGAGTACCGGATTACAGAAGAGTTCACGCTGAAGGATTTACAGACGCGGACACATATCAATACAAAGGATCCCAATAATACCAATCCGAACGGTGATATTTTCGGTTATACGGAAGCTGCGGGATTTACGGTGGACGAGACGATGGTCGTGCCGGAAGAGTATACGCGTTTCCGACTTGCTTATGATGATCTGAGAGATTTTTCAGATCAGATTGATCCGTATGTCCCGATATTCAAGTATCTTAATCCGGCTGATCCGGCGGCGGATGCAGATGGATATGTTTCCCTTGGTTTAGTTATCAAAAATTCAACAGATCCGGAAGCTTATACACCGGATGACGACAAGGCATATCTTCTTGCGGATACCGGAGAAGTGATTTTCGGAAAGGCGGTCATTGATGCGATGTCGGCGCTTCCTAATACGACAACCTTTTCCATTGAATATGAGAAGCATGAGTGGGTTACGGGGGATCTGAGGCCGGAGCATTATTTTGACTGTGAGGTTAAGACGGATAAGATAGACGAGGGCGGAAATCCGGTGTGGCTGGAGTATGAATCGGGCAGTAAACAGAGGATCGAATATGATCTGGGGGCGAATCAGTCGCTTCAGGTGAACACGGTTGCCGGGGAGGTATATGTTCATGACGTCGGACGTGACGTGGAAGACCTTGAGGTCGCGATCAATCAGTTGGCGAAGCTCGACGACATCGTCAACTGTCTCGAGGAAAAGATAGCGTCCTTGTCGGAGGGGGCGGAATTAGATGCGGCAAATCTGCAGCTGGATGCGGCAAAGAAGGCGCAGAGCCTTGTCAAGGATCAGGTGCAGAAGCTGTTCGGTTCGACTATGACAAGCATGAAGACCTATCAGGATCTTGTCAATCTTGCGGGAACGAACGTCGGTACGAGGGGCGCGCGCTTAGATTTGATCCAGAACCGATTAGAGGGGCAGCAGGCAACCTTTAAGGAGCTTTATATCAACAATAATCACAAGGAAATCGAGGATTCGACGACGGAGCTTGCCAGCGCAAAACTCACTTACGATGCGGCGCTTTCTGCGACGGCAAAGATTCTGCAGACGAGTCTGATGAACTATATCTAACAAAAAAATAAGGTTAATGAATAACCTTAGGAAAGAGAGGCATGATGCTATGAAAATGAAAACAAGAATTTTCGGGGAAGTGGACATTGATGAGAGCAAGGTCATCCGTTTTGTAAACGGGATCATCGGGTTTCCTGATCTGACGGAGTTTGCATTGATCCACGACGAGGAAAAGGGTTCCCAGACATCGGTACGATGGCTGCAGTCCCTGCAGGAGGAAGGCTTTGCCATGCCGGTCATCGATCCGCTTTTGGTAATACCGGATTACAATCCTCAGGTGGAGGATGAGCTCTTAAAACCGGTCGGCAGCTTAGACGACGACCAACTGTTGGTACTGGTAACGCTGACCGTGCCGCGTGACTTGACGAAAATGACGGTGAATTTAAAAGCGCCGATCGTTGTGAACGCTGCGAAGAGGAAAGCATGTCAGATTGTTGCGGAGGGCGATGAGTATGTCGTAAAATACCCGATTTACGGTATTCTTCAAGCCTCAAAGAAAGCGGGTGAGTGATTATGTTGGCATTATCCCGTAAAAAAAATGAGGCAATTGTCATCAATAACAATGTAGAGATTACGATACTTGAAATCAAAGGCGAGCAGGTGAAGCTTGGTATCAGTGCGCCGAAGGAGGTTCCCGTATACCGCAAGGAGGTTTACCTGCAGATACAGGAATCCAACAAGAACGCTATGAGCATTGATGCGGAAGCGCTTTCAAAGCTTTTTCAGTGACAGATAACGGTTTTTAGAACTTTTGTTACGGCAAAAGGCAAAATGACTGTGGAACAGACAAAAAATGTTTATAGAGATATAAACATTTTTTTGTTTTACACCGATATAGCATACAGAGAGCCGAAAAAATTTGTTTCGGCAGCAACGATACTATATCATACAGCAATCACATGGAGGTGATTAATCATGGCAATTGAGGCAATCAACGGAGCAATATCCTATCAGGCACAGACTTATGTACCACCTAAGCCGGTATCAGGCTCAGAGGCAGGCACCACGGAGGGTGCACTTCAGGATATTTCGGTCAATGTTGACCAGACAACGGCGGCAGTCGCGAAGACACAGGAGTCCGATTCAAACGGACAAGATGGCGGCAGCAGACAGTCAGCGGACGCAAGGGAAGGAAAAGAACAGCTCAAAAAGGCAATTGCGGAGCTGAATAAGAATTCGGACAATTCACAGGTTCAGTTTGGCGTTCATGAGGATACGAACCGTATTACCTTGAAGATCGTTGATAAGGAGACCAAGGAGACCATCAAGGAATTTCCGGCGGAGAAAACGCTGGATATGATCGCAAAAGCATGGGAACTGGCAGGTCTGCTTGTGGACGAGAAACGATAACGGTACACTAACTATTTTCGGAAAGGGATAGGTGTTAATTATGTCGATAAAGATTACAGGTATGAACTCCGGTCTGGATACGGATGCGATCGTCAGAGAGCTTGTTTCCGCTGCGAGCACTAAGAAGGAGTCATTGGAGAAAGCGCAGACAAAGCTGGAATGGAAGCAGGACGCATGGAAAGACTTAAATAAGAAGATTAAGAGCTTTCAGGCTACGATCAGCAATCTTCGTTTTTCCGACGCGTTCACAAAGAAAACAACGTCGATTTCTAACAGCAGTCTTGCGTCGATTGTGACGGCAGACAATGCGGTAAACGGTTCTCAGACTCTGGCTGTCAAGCAGCTTGCAAAATCCGGCTATCTGACAGGCGGGCAGTTGAGCAAAAATAAGAGCGTAAAAGGCAAAACAACCTTAAGCGACTTGACAAAGGACTCTGCAACAGCGCTTGGCAAGGATGACAAGGCAAGCATCAGCGTCACGGTAAAGGGCAAGACGACGAATATTGATCTGACAGGTTCTTCAACCATCGACGACGTGGTATCAAAGTTAAACAGCGCCGGTGTAACGGCAAGCTTTGACGAGACGAACCAGAGATTTTTTATCAGCGTGGGCAATAGCGGAGAAGACGGGGACTTCCAGTTGAGCGCGAACGATACGAACGGCTTAAAGGCGCTTTCCGGTCTGGGTCTGCTCACAAAAGAGGAGCTTGATAAGAACGCGAAAGCAAACTCTGAGTATGCGGCGCTCTATGATGCGGCAAACGAAAAGCTTGACGAGACGGCGGCTGCATCCTATATCACAGCACGCGCGGATTCCTATGCGGCTGCGATGCAGAAGTCTTTGGCGGATGCAGATGCAATGCAGGGATACATTGATGCGATCGACACATTAAAGAAGGACTGGGATGAGAATCCGACAAAGCAGTCCTATGAGAAAGCCCTCGAGAAGTATGCGGGCGCAGGCAGTCAGGATCTGGATGCAGCGAAGACGAAGCTGAATGAAGAGAAAGAGCAACTTGAGAAAGACCGTACGGCATGGGTGGAGAAGACGGAATATCTGAATCTCAGCGATAAGGAGGAGCTTTCCGAAGCGGAGCAGGAGCGCCTTGGCAAGCTGAGAGAAACATATGGAAGTCTGACGTTTACCAAGGATGATTTGGACGAAGAGGCGACGCGTCTGGCGAATGTTCAGAGCGAGATCACGGATGCGGAGAACGCATTTAAGAGCTACGACAGCCTTCAGAATGCGATTAAGACGCAGGAAGATGCGATTGCCGCAACTGCAAAGAATGCCAAGATCCTGAATGATTATTATGCGGAAGCAAATGCGGAGATGCTTGCGGAAATTCCGGGTGAGACTTATGCCGATAAGCTTGCGAATATCGGAGTGAGCATCACGGCAGCGCTTGCTGCAGAAGGAGATACGACAGAGCAGGAGAAGGATCTTGAGATTAAGAAAGCGCTGCTTTCCAAGATGGTTGCAAACGAAGAACTTTACACCAATCCGAGTGTAAATGCGGCGGATATTTCCTATGATGCGTCGGAGGGACTTCGTAACAGAGCAGTCAATACGCTTACGACTCAGGCTCAGGCGGCGCATGAGGCTGTGAATAACGCCGATAAGTATTTACAGGGCGCATCTGAAACGGCAGTACGCGTGACGGGACAGGATGCCATCATCGAGTTAAACGGTGCGGAGTTTACCTCAAGCAGCAATACGTTCTCGATCAATGGGCTGACGATCACGGCGAAGGGATTAAGCAATGTAATCGGTACGGATGCGGAAGGCAAGCCGGTTTACGAGCAGGCACAGATCACGACGCAGGATGATGTTGACGGCATCTATGACATGATCAAGAAGGTCATCAAGCAGTATAACGAACTCATCAAAGAGATTGATACGCTTTATAACGCGGCGTCGGCGAAAGACTATGAACCGCTGACTTCCGAGGAAAAAGCGGCGATGACCGATGACGAGATTGAGAAGTGGGAAGAAAAGATTAAGGGTGCCCTGCTTCGTCATGATTCCGAGCTTGGTTCCGTGAGAAATATGTTGAAGGAATCCGTATCGATGAGCTTCACGATCGGCGGGAAGAAGTTCTCACTTGCGGACTTCGGAATCTTCACACAGGATTATTTCTCTGCAGGGGATAACGAGCGGAGCATGCTTCATATTGACGGAGATTCCGAGGATGAGGTATCTTCCGGTAATAAGGATCTGCTGAAAAAGATGATCGCATCGGATCCCGATGCGGTGAGCAAGTTCTTTAATCAGTTTGCGAGCAGCCTGTATGATAAGATGCGGAGTGCATCGTCTACCTTAAAAGGCGTCCGAAGCTACGGCAGCTTCTATTCCGATAAGACGATGACCAGTCAATATGATGATTATAAGTCGAAGATTAAGAAGCAGGAAGATAAAGTAGCCAAACTGGAGGATAAGTATTACAAGATGTTCTCCAGCATGGAGACGGCGATGGCGAAGCTCAACTCGACGTCCAGTTACATCACCAGTATGTTTGGTTAAGGGGTCATTCGGGGAGGAATAACATGATGTTAAATAACCCATATGCGCAATATACGAACAATCGTATTGCAACGGCGTCTCCGGGCGAACTGACACTGATGCTCTATGAAGGGGCGATCAAGTTTTGCAATATCGGGATTATCGGGATTGAAGAACAGAATATTCAGAAAGCACACGATAATATTATGAAGGCGGAGGCGATTGTCCGGGAACTGCGTCTTACCCTGAACCATAAATATCCGGTTGCGAAAGACTTTGAGAATGTGTATAACTATCTGATCAGAAGACTTCATGAAGCGAATCTGCGCAAGGATAAGGAGATTCTGGAAGAGGTAAACAAACATCTTCGCAGCATGCGGGATACATGGAAAGAAGTTCTGCGCATGTGCCGGTCGGGCGAAGCGAATGATCCGCAGGCACAGCTTCGGGCATAGCTTCAAAGCTTAGCTGACTGCGAATCCGGAACCGTGCGGGAGCAGCTGAGGCGTGCGGAACACATCGGCATAGACAGGTGAAAGACGGGGATATTATGGCTGAGACGGAACGGTATATGCAGATTCTCATTGAGAGTCTGAAAAAAAAGAACGAAATATTGGATACGCTGCTTGCCTTAAATGAAAAGCAGGCAGCGGTCATCCGTGCAGAAGACAACTTGGATGAGTTTGACGCACTTGTCGATCGGAAAGCGGAGCAGATCGCGCTGCTGGATAAGCTGGATACGGGATTTGAGACGATTTATCAGCATGTACGTCCCGAAGTGACAAAGCATCCCGAGCGCTACAAAGAGCAGATCAGGGAAATCCAGTCTTTGATCACGGAGCTTACAGATCGTTCCGTAAAGGTGCAGACAACGGAGAACCGAAACAAGCAGGGGATCGAGCGGTATTTTGCAAATGCCCGCAAAGATCTTCATGATTCGCGCAAAAGCGTCAATGTGGCAAGCAGCTACTATAAGAGTATGACGAATACGCAGTATGTGGATCCGCAGATGATCAATTTTAAGCAGTAACCCGGCAAGCGGGCTGTTTTAACGATGTTAGACGGCTTGCAGCGATGCAAAAGAGACAATGTTGTAAAAAAAATTCAAAAAGTTGTAAAAAAAGTTATATAGCGGTATAAAGTTTTGAAAACGAGTACCGATATATATAGTGAGTAAAGGAATTACTTAACCGGTAACGAAACAAAAATACGTACGGTTGGCGTTTCGTTACTACAACCAAATCAAACGAGTGGCAGGGAAGCCACCGTAAATTCAAGGAGGAAAAAATTATGGTAGTACAGCACAATTTAACAGCAATGAACTCCAACAGAATGTTGGGCGTAACCACGAGCACTCAGAGCAAGTTAACAGAGCAGTTATCTTCCGGTTACAAGATCAACCGTGCAGCAGATGATGCAGCAGGCTTAACGATCAGCGAGAAGATGAGAAGCCAGATCCGTGGTCTTACACAGGCATCTGCAAATGCTCAGGACGGTATCTCCTGCGTACAGACAGCAGAAGGTGCGTTAGCAGAAGTACATGACATGCTGCAGCGTATGAACGAGCTGGCAGTTAAGAGTGCAAACGGAACGAACACCACAGCAGACCGTGTTGCAATCCAGAAGGAGATCAACGCACTCGTATCCGAGATCGATCGTGTATCTCAGTCCACACAGTTCAATACCTTGAACCTGTTAGATGGTACGTTTGCTGCAAGCAAGAACGTTACTCTTCAGGTTGGTACTGCAAACAAGAGTGAGCAGACGATTGCAATCAAGATTTCTGCAATGAGCGCACAGGGTCTTGGCATTGCTTCTCTGAAGAATGTTTCCCTTGACAGCACATCTACGACCAGCTTGACGACTCAGGCAGGCGCAAGAGCTGCGATTTCTATGATCACAGCAGCGATCGCAAAGGTTTCTTCTCAGAGATCTTCCCTTGGTGCAGTTCAGAACCGTTTGGAGCACACCATTGCGAACTTGGACAATATCGTAGAGAACACGACAGCAGCAGAGTCCGCTATCCGCGATACCGACATGGCAGATACGATGGTTCGTTACAGCAACAACAACATCCTTGCTCAGGCAGGACAGTCGATGCTGGCACAGGCGAACCAGAGCAATCAGGGTGTATTGTCCTTACTCGGCTAATCAAAACTATCATAAAAAAGGAGACCGGTTTTCCGGTCTTCTTTTTTTGTGAAATTTTTCATTGGCAATTGCTGCGATCAACGGTATAATGAATATAAAAGAGCAGGAAACGGGGGATTTTTATGGAACAGCAGGAGAATCAATCAAAGGGAGATTTGCCTGTGGAAGGGCAGGAGACCGGTGTGGCAGATCACGAAATGAGTATCTCCGGACAGCTTAGCAGTGCGGTGCTGCTGTTGGAGGAGTATGCCAAGCCGTTCATCACGGAGGACGAGACGAAAATGGCGATCATCATGCCGCGTATCGCCCAGGTGATGAGTCTGATCTTTCCGATGATCATTCACGATTATACCTTACCGGCATTTGCGAAAAGACAGGAAGAGCTGCCGCAGTGGACGGGACTGCTTGCGCAAATATTGGAAACGCTGGAGGGGAGGGATACCCTTGCAAAGATTGACATGGTCTATGCGGTATTACTTCCAAATCTGACAGAGCATATTACGATCTTACAGGAGCATGGATTATGAGAAATGAAACGTATGAAAAGAATTTGGAAGCGCTCGGGAAATGTTCTGAGGAGATTCGGGAAGCGGTCACGCTTGCCCAAACAGATCCAGGTCGGTTCCGCGCCTGTGATGTTCATGCGGAGCTTTTTGATACCGGGGAGCGGAGCGTGCTGATCGCGGCGAAAGAGAACGGACCGGCATATCAGTTAGACAGCATGTACCGGCCCGACCTGGCGCCCTGGGTATGGGGGGAGCAGATGCAGATCGATCAGCAGGTCTACATGCCGAAATATATTTTCTTTGGCATCGGAAACGGTGCTCTTTTACGGATCCTGTTAGAATATAGCGATGATACGCTGCACGTGCTGGTATATGAGCCGTATCTGCTGTTTTTTAAGGAATTATTGGGGCTGTGTGATTATTCTGATCTGTTCCTTGATGAACGTGTAGAGTGGATTGTTGAGGACATTCCCAATGTTTTTGAAGAGTTTGTGTATCGATTTGCGGATTTCCGCGATTTGAATAAGCTGTATTATCAGCCGTATCCGAATTACCGGAATCTGTTTCAAAAGGAACAGCAGGATGCGAGATGGGCGGTGCAGATGTTCCATAACTCCGTGCAGGCGACGCAGGAGGTCTTAGCGAAATACGGAAAACAGTATTTTACCAATACCCTCCGCAATATGGCAGATTTTGTAAAGACAAAGTCGTTGGTGGATCTTTATGAGAAGATGCCGAAGGAAATGCCGTTTATCATGGTGGCGTCCGGACCGTCACTGGATAAGAATATTGACGAGCTGAAGGGCTTAAAGGGCAGGGCGTTTATTATGGCGGCGGATTCGGCGCTGCGCGTGCTCCTAAAGCATGACATTGTACCGGATATGTTCGTGTCGGTAGATGCGCAGAAGAACCAGAAGCATTTTGAATATCCGGGGGTTGCGGATATTCCGATCTTTACGAGTGGGTCGAATAATTATCAAACCTTGTTAAAAATTCACGCGCAGAAATATTTCATGAATGATATGAATGCTCATGTAAATCAGTTCCTGACAAAGAAAGGGATTCTGGTTCCTTCCTTTTCTTCGGGAGGCTCCGTGGCGAACGACGGTTATGCCCTGGCTGCCGCAATGGGATTTAAGACGATCATATTAGTGGGACAGGATCTTGCTTATACGGATAATAAGACGCACTCGCAGGAATCCGTGCGCGGCGAGTGGAAGATGGATGCGAATGAATTTATTCATGACGAGGCGGACGGCTATTATGGCGGCAAGGTGAAAACTTCCCATGAGTTTCAGCTATACCAGAAGTGGTTTGAGGAGGAGATTCCGAAGTATCCCGATTCTCACACGATCAATGCGACAGAGGGCGGTGTTTTGATCAGAGGAGCCGAGAATATGCCGCTTGCCGAAGCTGTGGCACGGTATTGCACCGAGGAGTACGATATAGGCGCGGTCTTTGATTCCATTGAGGATGTGTTTGATGATGAGACAAAGCGGGAGCTGATCACTTATCTGCAAAAAGCGCCGGAGGAACTACTGGAGATCAAACGGCGCGCAAAAAATGCTGTCCGGGATTATGATAAGATCATTGAAATCGCCTACAGCGGGAAGCTAAAGCAGGGCGAATTAAAGAGACTGCTTGAACGCACGGGTGAGGTCAGCACACTGATGGAAAAGGCGCCCGTGATGTACTATATCCAAAATGAGATGCAGGAGATCACGCATGATCAGCTTCAACAGGTATATGAGGCAAAGGAATCGGCGCGTGATGAACTGATCCATACGGCAAAGATCGGAAAAGAGTATTTGGAGGTCGCGATACGGACGATCGACCGGTGTCTGCCCGAGATCGAACTGTATATGGGGAAACTTTCGGAGATCATTGCGTAGGACAGCTTACTTTTTTTGTACATGATGTCGATAATATATGTGTGGGATTTCATAAAATGAATGCAGGGGGCATACAGATGGCAAGACAGGATATTTTTCAGGATCTGTTTATTTTCGAGATGGCAAACAGCCATCAGGGAAGCGTGGAGCACGGTATTGACATTATCCGGGCGATGGGAAAGGTTGCGCGGAAATATAACGTAAAGGCTGCCGTAAAGCTTCAGTACCGTGATATGGATACGTTCATCCATCCTGATTTTAGGGGGAGGAAGGACGTGCCGCATGTTGATCGCTTTATGAGTACAAGATTAAAGTATGAGCAATTCTGCCAGCTTGTGGAAGCAGTCAGGGCTGAGGGGATGTTGACCATGAGCACACCGTTTGATGAGAAGGGCGTGGAGTGGTGTACGGATCAGGGGCTGGATATTATTAAGATCGCAAGCTGTTCAGCACTGGATTGGCCGCTCCTTACAAAAGCAGCCTATTCACACAAGCCAATTATTCTTTCTACGGGAGGCAAGACGCTCTCTGATATTGATAAATTGTATAATTTCTTTTCTCATAAGGGCTGTACCTTTGCGTTCATGCATTGTATCGCAGAATATCCGGCGCCCGTTGAGAATCTGCAGCTGGACTTCATCGACAGGATGAACCGTAGGTACCGTGATATTACAATCGGTTATTCCGGACATGAGGATCCGGATAATAATACAGTGCCGATGCTTGCGGTCGCGAAGGGCGCGAAAATATTAGAGCGCCATGTCGGACTGCCGACGGAAACGATCAAGCTGAATGCCTATTCCATGAATCCGGAGCAGGCGGATAAGTGGGTCGAAGCGGCGCTGCTTGCAAAAAAAATGTGTACCATGAAAAAGAAAAATGACAAATATGTCAGCCAGCCGGAACTGGATTCTCTGCGATCGCTAATGCGCGGCGTCTATGCAAAGCACCCGATCAAAGAGGGCGATGTCATGACGGAGGCGGATGTATTTTATGCGATGCCGTGTGTGGAGAAGCAGCTTACGAGCGGCGAATTTAAGGATGGTATGGTGGCGAGTCATGATTATGCGGAGAATGAAAAGCTGATCGAGACGCCGATGATGACAGGGGTCGGTGTTGTCAGGAGCGCGGTGCACGATGCGAAAGGTATGCTTTACGAGGCGGGGATCGCGCTCGGAAATGATTTTGAGGTGGAGATTTCCCATCATTTCGGCATGAAGCATTTCCGTCAGTACGGTGCGATCATCATCAACATCATTAATCGGGAATATTGCAAGAAATATATTATCGTGCTGCCGGGACAGTTCCATCCGCTGCATGCCCACCGGGTGAAAGAGGAGACGTTCCAGGTGCTTTACGGGGACTTAAAGGTGCAGATCGAGGGGCAGGAGGAGAAGCTGCTGCATCCGGGAGATATGCAGACGGTGCTGCGCGGGGAGTTCCATTCGTTTTCCTCAGATACCGGCGCCATCTTCGAGGAGGTATCGACGCAGCATATGAAATCGGATTCCTATTATAAAGACCCGGAAATTGCAAGAATGGATCCGATGGAGAGGAAAACATTCCTTAAGAAATGGTAATGGGAACCTGCAGGTGAGGTGAATGGTAATGGACAGAACAGCGAGCATGAAAAAAGAAATATTGGCTCAATATAAAAGTGTGCGGCAGTTTGCGATGGAAATGGGAATCCCGTATTCTACGCTGGTGACGGCGCTGGATCGCGGGATTGACGGCATGGCATACAGTACGGTCATCTGCATGTGCGACAGGCTGCGCATTAATCCGATTGACTTTACGCCCATGGATGAGGATACGAACAGCTCCAGCCGCAAGATGCTGCAGGACAAGGTGATGAAGCACTTTTTGAAATTAAATAAGCAGGGCAGGGAGCGAATCTTAGAAGCAATGGCGGATATGGTTCAGCTTGAGAAATATGCGGAGAAATAAAAAGAACGAGCTCTTCCTGTATGTGTGCTAGAATTGCTTTGTCCGGACAATACTACATACAGGAAAGAACCGGGAATGTCAGGGCAGAGACAAACAGGGCAGAGACGAATTGGACAGGAGGAAATCACATTGCAGCCGATTTTAATTAAAAACGGAGATGAAACACTGGCGATCATCATTAAGGGGGACGAGCAGGATGAGGGGATTCGTTTTTTTACACCGGATGATTATTCGCAGCAGCTTGCCTATATGCACCATCCGACGGGGAAGCTGATTCAGCCCCATGTGCATAATGTCGTTCATCGGGAGGTTCATTATACGCAGGAGGTTCTGGTGATCAAACGCGGCAGGCTGCGGGTTGATTTTTTTGATCAGGAACAGCGTTACCTGAAAAGTTATATTTTAAATGCCGGAGATCTGATCCTGCTCTCGGGAGGCGGACACGGCTTTGAGGTGCTTGAGGAAGTGGAAATGTACGAGATCAAGCAGGGACCGTATGCGGGAGAAGCCGACAAGACCCGGTTTGAGTATCGGGTGGAGCAGCCGGTCTTTGAGGAGGAGAATGTATGAGTGGCTTTATTCCGGTCAATGAACCGTTGTTAAACGGGAATGAGAAAGCATATTTATGTGAGTGTATTGATACGGGATGGATTTCGAGCGAAGGCCCGTTTGTGAAACGGTTTGAGCAGGAGATGGCGGCGTATGTCGGCAGAAAATACGGCATTGCGGTCAGCAACGGAACGGCGGCGCTGGAGGCGGCGGTGCAGGCGCTTGATTTGGAAAAGGGCGCGGAGGTCATTCTTCCTGCGTTTACGATCATATCCTGCGCGCAGGCAGTCACGAAGGCGGGGCTTGTGCCGGTCGTCGTGGACTGTGAGCCGGATACATGGAATATGGATGTGAGCCGGATCGAAGAAAAGATCACGGACAAGACCCGTGCGATCATGGTCGTCCATATTTATGGGCTTCCCGTGGAAATGGACGCTGTTTTGGCGCTCGCAAAAAAGCATCACTTAAAGGTGATCGAGGATGCGGCGGAAATGCACGGACAGACCTATCACGGAAAACAGTGCGGGAGTTTTGGAGATATCAGTATTTTCAGCTTTTATCCCAATAAGCATATTACCTGCGGCGAGGGCGGCATGATCCTGACGGATGATGAGGGACTGGCGGAGCGCTGCCGCGGTGCAAGAAATTTATTTTTTTCCGCGAGACGCTATGTACACGAGGAGATCGGAAGCAATTTCCGCATGACGAACATGCAGGCGGCGGTCGGGGTCGCGCAGCTTGAAAAGATGGAGGAGCATATTCAGCGCAAGCGTGAGATCGGACGGCGCTACAACGCTCTGTTTGCGGAGCTTCAGGATGTGATGCTGCCGATTCCCGAAACCCCGTATGCGGAAAATATTTATTGGGTGTACGGAATGGTGATCGGGGAAAGTTATGATTTTAACGCGCTCGAAGCGATGGAGCGGCTTGGTGGGATGGGCATCGGGACAAGGTCGTTTTTTTATCCGATACACAGGCAGCCGGTCTACCTAAAACAGGGGATGTTCGAAGGGGTATCCTGTCCGAACGCGGAACGCATTTCGGAGCGCGGTTTTTACATTCCGAGCGGACTCGGCATCACGGATGAGCAGATCGAGACGGTCGCGCAGGCCGTGAAAACGCTGTTTCGACAGGCTTAAAGGGCGGAGCTGCCTATGAAGACGATTTTTGTCCACGATATACCGGTCACCCTTGACCGGAGGCGTATTAAGAATGTGAATTTGTATATCCGCCCGCCGCACGGCGACGTGCTCGTGACCGCGCCGATGCGCCTGAGCGAGGCGCAGATCATGAAGTTTCTCAGCGAAAAAGAGGATTGGATCATAAGGCACAGAGAGCAGGTGATCGCGCGCGCAAAAGAGGATCGGGAAAACAGCCTGCGCAGTATGACCCGGCGCAGCGTGACGAAGGAGGAGCTTGCGCGCCTGAAAGAGCAGATCGCGCAGTATGCGGGAAAGTGGGAGCCGATCATGGGCGTACATTGCGTTCACTGGACAATCCGCGATATGAAAAGCCGCTGGGGGAGCTGTACAGTGGCAAAAAAAACGATCCGCATCAATCTGCAGCTTGCAAGAAAGCCGGAGGAATGTGTGGAATATGTTGTTGTGCATGAGCTTGTGCATCTGCTGGAGCCGAGCCATAACGAACGGTTTCACGCATATATGAAGGAGTTTCTGCCGGATTATAAGGAGCGGAAACGCCTGTTGGAGGAATGCGGCTTTTCTGAGCGTTCTTCCTAGAAGACATTTTTAGGCATCTATTGGCAATTTTTTTATAAAATAGGGCTTGCATTTTTGTGAAGAATCTTGTATACTTGTCAAGTGTTAGGCGGTGATGTTCCTGCCGCAATGATATTGGGCTATCGCCAAACGGTAAGGCAACGGACTCTGACTCCGTCATTTCAAGGTTCGAATCCTTGTAGCCCAGCTAAGGCGCTCGATTATCGGGCGCTTTTTTCGGTTTATCGAGGTGGAAGGAGCAGCTATGTATCAGTTTGAGAGCAGGGTGCGCTATTCCGAGACGGACAGTCGAGGAAAGCTGACGCCGGAAGGGATCATGGAATATTTTGAGGACTGCACGACGTTTCAATCTGAGGATATCGGACTTGGCGTGCAGTATTTGAAAGAGTGCCAAAGGGTGTGGGTGCTGTCGTTTGTCCAGATCGGGATCAACCGTTATCCGTCCCTCGGCGAGCGGATTGTGATCCAGACGATTCCCTATGACATCAAGGGGTTTCTCGGGTACCGTAATTTTGTGCTTCGGACGCCGGAGGATGAAGTGCTGGCGTATGCCAATACGATGTGGACGTATCTTGATACCAGTATCGGCAGGCCGGTCAAGGCACCCGATTCCATGGCGGAGGCGTACGGACTGTCCGAGCGGTATCCGATGGAATATGCGCCGCGCAAGATCGCAATGCCGGAGAATCCGGCCGCGTTTGAGGAGATCGTGGTAAAGCCGCATCATTTGGATACCAACGACCATGTGAATAATGTGGAGTATGTGCGCATGGCGCGTGAGCTTACGCAGAAGGACGGGCGTATTGTGCGCGGTCTTCGCGTGGAATACAAGCAGTCCGCGCTGCTTGGAGATGTGATCCATCCGGTCGGCGCGGCGGATGCGGGGGGCGCAGGGATGGTTTTTTCTCTCAATAATGAAGAAGGAAAACCGTATGCGGTCGTGGAATTGGAATATGGGGAGGCGTAGGGCGGGACATACTGCCTGAACGAAAGAAATAAAAGGGAGATCATAGATGGAGCTTGGAGCATGGCAGAGCTTACTCTGCGTACGAAAAGTGGAATTTGGCGTTTATCTTGCCGAAAGACAGGATGCGCCGAGGGAGGAGCGGGTGCTGCTCCCGATCAAGCAGGTGCCGGAGCGCCTTACGGTCGGGGATTCCATCGACGTGTTTATTTACCGCGATTCGGGAGACCGGCTGATCGCGACCGTGAACGAGCCGCTGATTGCCAAGGGACAGATCGCAAGGCTGAAGGTCGTTGAGGTCGGGAAAGTCGGCGCGTTCTTAAACTGGGGGCTGGAAAAGGATCTTCTTTTGCCGTTTAAGGAGCAGACGCGGAAGGTGAGCGTGGGTGAGGAATGCCTTGTCGCGCTTTATACGGATAAGAGCGACCGGCTCTGTGCCACGATGAATGTGTATGAATATTTGGAGAAGAACAGTCCTTATCAAAAGGACGATACCGTGCAGGGAACCGTGTATGAGACGAGCGAGCGCTTCGGCGTGTTTGTGGCGGTGGACGACCGGTACAGCGCGCTCATCCCGGCGAAGGAGCGCTATGGGAATTTTCGTATCGGCGATGTGATCACGGCGCGCGTTACGGCAGTCAAGGAGGACGGAAAGCTGGATTTAAGCGTCCGCGAAAAGGCGTATCTCTTGATTGAGACGGACGCCGTGCGCATCTTAAAGGCAATCGACAGTTCGGGCGGGAAGCTTTGGTTTAACGATAAGGCGTCTCCCGAGCTGATACGGCGGGAAATGGATATGAGCAAAAACGAATTTAAGCGTGCGGTAGGCCATCTGCTCAAAAACGGGGAAATTGTGCAGGATGAAAACGGAATCCGCAGAAAGGGGATAGATTGAAAAATCAAAGATTTTTCAAAAGCGAACAAGTTCGCTTTGCAAATATTGTGCTGACGCCCAAATTCGCAGACTTCGGTAAGAATGGAGGATTTTTATGAACGCGAAAAAAGTAAACTGGATGTTTGTTGCGATCTTTTTCATGTATCATGCCGTTTCATACGGACTGATTTATTATATCACGCATATCCATATGATCGGGCTGATCCCGTTAAATATGGTAAGCGAGCTGATCTTTATCATTCCGGGCGTGATATTTGTGTTTGCGACACGTACGAAATGGCGCGATATGTTGAAATTAAAGCCGATCAGAATATCGACGGTGCTGATCGTCATTCTTTTTACATTCCTGTGTATGCCGCTTGTCACGGTTGTCAATCTGGCGACGCAGTTTTTTGTGGAAAACGCGGTGGAAGCGAGCAGCACCATGTTCCTGCTGATGCCGTTCGGCGTGACGTTTTTTATTGTGGCGATTTATGCGCCCGTCTGTGAGGAGATTGTATTCCGCGGCATTACGTATGAATCGTTAAAAAAGGACATGAGCGTCTTAAAGGCAATGATCATTTCCGCTGTCTTTTTCGGTCTGGCACATATGAATTTCAATCAGGCGGCTTATGCGCTGCTGCTCGGCCTGATCCTTGTTTTGGTGCGCGAAGCGACGGGAAGCCTGTGGGCGACGATTCTGATCCATGTGGTCTTTAACGGCTGGAATGTGATCCTGATGTATGCAAGTGAGTGGATGATAGAGGCGTTCCCTGATCTGGCAGGAGATGCCACGTCACTTGTACAGACGACGGCTGATCGCAATGCGCTGTTATCGAGGATGCTCGGCATTTACCTGATCATTGCGGCTGTCACGACGACGCTGGCGGGCTGCGTGCTCGTGTGGATGGCGGGCAGGGAAGGCCGGAAAGAGGAATTGCGGAATATCTGGCGGTGCAGAAAAGAGGGAAAAAAGAACGGCCCCGCTTGGCTCATCCCGTATATTCTCGTGCTGGCGCTGTTTTTGGGTTACATGCTCTATGACGTGCTGGCATAAAAAAAGAATGGCGCGAATGCGCCATTCTTTTTTTACACAGACATATCGAAGTTTCCACCGATATGAGGGTTGACGGACAACTCCAAAGAGGAGGATGCCGTCGGCGCAGAGCCAAGCAGTTCGGAAATCTGGGAGCCGGTTGATTCCATGCTGTCCAGTACATTGCCGAGTACCGCATAGCCGACGGAATTCATCAGTTTTGCCTGAGCCATGCCCGTCGATAAAGCTGCAATATCCATAGCGCTCACTCCTTTTTTGCTGCGTTGACACGTTTCATATATTATATCGGCATAAAATTTGCAAAGAAAGGTAAAAAATGCATAAAAAAGTCACGATTTTAGGTAGATTTTTTTGTGTATTTATATTAAAATAAAAGTCGGGTATTTATTTTCAACTAGAAAAGCAAAGAACGTTTGTATAGGTTGAACAAAGGAGAAGGTAAAAAAGGGGAGAAGACGCTTATGATATCGAATCAAATTTTACAGAATACGATAGATGGGCTGAAAGCGATCGCGCGCACGGACTTATGCGTCATGGATACGGACGGTAAGGTTGTCGCGGCGACGGACGACCGGATGGAGAGCGGCAGGCAGGACGTTCTGGAATTTGTTTCATCGCCTGCGGACAGTCAGGAGATACAGGGCTCCCAGTTCTTTAAGATTTACGATGAGCAGCAGCTGGAATATATTTTGGTGATCACGGGGACGGGGGAGAACCTTTACATGGTAGGCAAGATGGCGGCGTTTCAGATTCAAAACCTGCTTGTTGCCTACAAAGAGCGGTTTGATAAGGATAACTTTATCAAAAACCTGCTGCTGGATAACCTGCTGCTCGTGGACATTTACAGCCGCGCGAAGAAACTCCATATTCAGACGGATGCAAAGCGTGTCGCGATGATCGTGGAATCGGGGAAAGGCAAGGACAACAATGTGCTGGAGCTGCTGCGCGTGTATTTTGGCGCCAACAGCAAGGAATTTGTGACTGCCGTTGACGAGAACAGCATCATTGTCGTGAAGGAATTGGAGGACGGCGACAGCGGCAAGGAGCTGGAGAAGTTGGCAAAAGCAATGGCGGCATATCTTGCGCGGGAAGGAATCGAGCATACGCGCATCTCATACGGGACGGTCGTCGGTGAGATCAAGGAGGTCAGCCGCTCTTATAAGGAAGCGAAGATGGCGCTTGACGTCGGTAAGATCTTCTTTGACGAGCGGGAGATCATCGCCTATTCCGAGCTGGGAATCGGCAGATTGATCTATCAGCTTCCAATCCCGCTTTGTAAAATGTTCATACGGGAGATTTTTGACGGCAAAAGTCCGGATGAATTCGATGAGGAGACGTTGACGACGATCTATAAATTTTTCGAGAACAGCCTGAATGTCTCCGAGACGTCAAGACAGCTTTTTATCCACCGCAATACGCTTGTGTACCGGCTGGATAAGCTGCAGAAGGGAACCGGGTTAGATCTGCGCGTGTTCGAGGACGCCATCACGTTCAAGATCGCGCTAATGGTCGTCAAATACATGAAGTATATGGAAAACTTTGAGTACTAGTGAACGTGTCGGCACATTAAGCATCAGAAAGGCTGGAGAAACATTGAGAGAAGATACAAAGGCAACGCAATCGAAGAATGCAATGCAATCGAAGAATGCATTGCAGGCAAGAGGCGTGTCACGGACCGGAACGGCGCCGCAGACAAGGGGCGCATCTCAGACAAGGGCTACGTCACAGGCGAGAGCCGTACAGCAGTCCGCGGACGCGGAAGAAAAGATCAGATCGCAGAAGGCGCCCGCATCGCCTGTGGGAAGACAGGGCGAAAGCAGACCACCCGAGAATACGTATGGCAGAAAAAAGAAAAAGACCGCTCCGTCTGAAGATGTCATTGTCTTAGATCATGTGGTCAAGTCTTATTCGACAGGCGCCCCCGCCTTAAACGGGATTTCCTTAAAGGTGAAGCGGGGAGAGTTCGTGTTTATCGTGGGGGACAGCGGTTCGGGAAAATCGACGCTCATTAAACTGCTTTTGCGTGAACTGCTCCCGACGGAGGGCGGCATTACGGTCAACGGAACGAACGTGGTGCGTCTGCGCCGCAGGAAGATACCGAAATTCAGAAGGGGCATCGGCGTTGTATTTCAGGATTTCCGGCTTCTGAAGGATCGAAACGTGTATGATAATGTTGCGTTTGCCCAGCTTATCATTCAGGCAAAGGCCCGTGATATACGCAAGAATGTGCCGATGATGCTTTCCCTCGTGGGACTTGCGGGAAAATACAAGGCAAAGCCGAAGCAGCTTTCGGGTGGTGAACAGCAGCGCGTGGCGCTTGCGCGTGCGCTTGTCAATAATCCGCCGATCCTGCTCGCGGATGAGCCGACAGGAAATCTTGATCCCAAAAATTCATGGGAGATCATGAAACTGTTAGAGGAGATCAATGAAAAGGGTACAACGGTACTCGTTGTTACGCATAACCGTGAAATTGTCAATGCCATGAAAAAACGTGTCATTACCATGAAAAAGGGCGTTATCGTAAGCGACGAAGAACAGGGAGCATATATCGATGAGGATTAGTACGCTATTCTATACAATCAGGCAGGGGTTTAAGAACATTCTGCGAAACAAGTGGTTTTCTTTGGCGTCCATTATGACGACAAGCGCGTGCCTGTTTCTGTTCGGTGTTTTTTTCAGTATCCTGACGAACTTTCAGAATATTGTGAGGACGGCGCAGGAGGGGGTCTGTGTCACCATCTTTTTTGATCAGGATACGGAAGTGACGCGCAAGGAGGAAATCGGGCGGCTGCTGCTCGCGCGGCCGGAGGTCAAGGATATTTATTATGTATCCCCGGAAGAGGCGTGGGAATCCTTTTCCAAAGATTATTTCGGCGAGGAATATGCCGCAGGCTTTACGGAGAATCCGCTTCAGTATTCAGACAACTTCCAAATTTATATGAATGATGTTTCTATGCAGAGTGCACTTGTTACTTACGTGAAATCCCTTGACCATGTGCGTAAGGTGAATGAGTCGGCAATCACCGCGAATATGCTGTCGGGCATGAATTCCCTTGTGTCCTATGTGACGATGGCGATCATTGCGCTGCTGCTCTTTGTGTCGATCTTTTTGATCAGTAACACGGTCATGATCGGTATTTCCGTGCGAAAAGAAGAAATTTCCATTATGAAATACATCGGTGCGACGGACTTTTTCGTGCGTGCGCCGTTTGTCGTGGAGGGCGTGATGATCGGGCTGATCGGTTCGCTCATACCGCTTGCGATCATTTACGAGCTGTATAACCGGGTCATCCTTTATGTGACGGAGCGCTTTTCCATGTTGGAAAGCCTGATGCACTTTTTGGATGTCAAAGAGGTGTTTGCGACGCTTGCACCGATCTCCATGGGAATCGGCGTGGGTATCGGTCTTCTCGGAAGCGTCGTGACGGTGCGCAGACATTTGAGGGTTTAGCTGAAGGGCGTGGGTGTTTACATGAGATACGGAGTAAAAAAGAAAATCATCAGATGTATCGGTATCGTTCTGCTTGCCACATTTCTGCTGCCGCAGGGGGAGCTTGAGAGCAGGGCGAGCAGCAATGCGCTGACAAATGATTATATTCAGGGAAAAGAAGAAGAAATCCGGCAGATTGAGCAGGAGCAGGAGGCGATACAGCGGGAGATCACGGATACGAAGGCGCTGTTAGAACAGCTGAAACAACAGCAGGAGGATTTGTATCTCTACGCGCAGCAGGTCGATGCAATCCTGCTGGAGCTGGATGATAAGATTACGCTGCTCAACGAGCAGATCACATTAAAGGAGCTGCAGATCGAGCAGACAAAGAAAGAGCTTGCCGAGGCGCAGGAGGTGGAACGCCAGCAATACGAGGCGATGAAGGTGCGCATCCGCTTTATGTACGAAGAAGGGGACGCCTATTATCTGGAGATGCTTTTTTCTGCGACGGGCATTGCGGACATACTCAACAAGGCGGATTATATTGAAGCAATTTCAGAATATGACAGGAGGAAGCTGGAAGAATATATCTTAAATGAGCATTTGATCGAAGTCTGCCAGAAGGAGCTGGAGGTGCAGGAAGCGGCATTGCAGACGCAGAAGGACAGTGTACAGGCGGAGCGGGAAGCGCAGCAGGCGCTGCGGGAGCAGGCGGCAATTGAAATCGCCAGCAAGCAGCATCAGATTGATGAAGAAAAAGAAACCCTGGAGCAGCAGACTGCAAAGCTGGCGGCACAGACGGAAACGATAGAGGCGTTGGAGGCGCAGGTCGCAGCGGAGAAAAAGCGGCTTCAGGAGGCGAATCAGCCGCAGCAGTCGTATGACGGCGGTGCGTTTGCATGGCCATGCCCGAGCACCAAGACGATTACCTCAGAGTATGGCTGGCGTAAACATCCGGTCCTGAATTACGACCGCTTTCATAACGGTATTGATATCGGTGCCAGACACGGCGCGCCCATTCTTGCTGCTTACGACGGCAAGGTCGTCGCTGCGTCCTATACAAGCGCGATGGGCAATTACATTATGATAGACCATGGTGACGGACTTTACACGATCTACATGCACTGTTCGCAGCTCTATGTCGCGGAAGGAACCTATGTGGTACGTGGGGAGCAGATTGCGGCGGTCGGTGCGACCGGTCTTGTGACCGGAGCTCATCTGCACTTTTCGGTCCGCTTAAATGGGGAATATGTGAACCCGCTTAATTACGTCTCCTGAGGCAGATGCGATAGTATGGCGGATCGGATTGTTTAGCGGAAAAGGAACAAAGCACGGCGGCATCCATATTTAGCGGTGCCGCCGCATAAAATGATAGGGAACAAATGCGTTCGGCGGAAAGAAGAATGATCATGGATAATTTTGAAATGCAAATGGAATCGGAACAACAAAAAAAAGAAGCGGAAAAGCGTGAGCGCCGGTATTATCTGACGGGTATCCTGACGGGGCTCTTGCTCGCTGCGACGATCACCGGGATTGTTTTTTTAGTGCGGGATGTGCTGACGAAAAAAGGAGAGAGCACGCAGACGCAGGCGCAGGAGGCTGACTCGGTCATAAATGAAGCGACAACGGTCAAGCTCGGCGTGCTGCAGGACGCGATTGAAAAATATTACCTGGAGGATGTGGATCCACGGACATTGGAGGAGGGAATGTATGCGGGTATGCTTGATGCGCTGGGCGATCCTTACTCCGTGTATTATACAGCCGAGGAGCTTCAGGAAATTTATGATAAGACGCGCGGCGTTTATTACGGGATCGGCGCATATATCGGAATGGACACGACGGCGAACTATGCCGTGATCACAAAGCTGATCGAGAACACGCCGGCATGGGAAAGCGGGTTACAGCCGGGCGATCTGATCTATAAGGTGGAGGGAGAGGACGTCTACGGCATGGACACATCCGAGGTTGTCGCGAAGATCAAGGGTGAGGAGGGAACACCTGTCACGATAACGGTCGCACGTCCGAGCGGAGTTTCCTACGAGTATATTGACATCACGATCACCCGTGCCAAGATCAACAGTCCGACCGTGGAGTTCCGGATGCTGGAGAACGACATCGCATATATCGAGATTACGGAATTTGATGATATTACGTTAGAGCAGTTTAACGAGGCACTTGCGGAAGCGCGAGGAAGCGGTATGAAGGGGCTCATCTTGGACCTGCGCGGCAATCCGGGCGGCAATTTGACAACTGTTGTTGAGATTGCGAGAAAAATACTGCCGGAGGGGCTGGTCGTCTATACGGAGGATAAATACGGCGAGCGCGAGGAATATCGCTGCGACGGCAGCAGTCCGCTGGGGTTACCGCTTGTGGTGCTCATTGACGGGAACAGCGCGAGCGCGTCGGAGATTTTGGCGGGTGCGATCAAAGATTACGAAGTCGGCACGCTTGTCGGCACGACCACGTTTGGAAAAGGCATCGTTCAAAGGATCATGCAGCTCACGGACGGCTCGGCCATCAAGCTGACGATCAGCAAATACTATACGCCGAACGGTTACAATATTCATGGTATCGGTATCGCGCCGGATGTGGAAATACCGTATGATGCGGAGCTGTACCGAAACGAGGAGCGGGATAACCAATTAGAGGAAGCAGAGCGCATTATGAACGAGATGCTGGGAATTACGGACGGAATGTGATGCTGTGGGGAACGGAAATATGGATAGAAAGCGAGAGGCATGAGCATGAGATACGACTATCTGATCGTGGGCGCCGGGCTGTTCGGCGCGGTGTTCGCGCATGAGATGAAGCAGAAGGGAAAGCGGTGTCTTGTCATTGACAGACGGGGGCACATTGCGGGAAATATTTATACGGAAGAGATCGCGGGGATTCAGGTACATCGCTACGGCGCGCATATTTTTCATACCTCGGATAAAAAAGTATGGGAATACATCAACCGTTTTGCGGAGTTTAATCATTACATCAATTCGCCGGTTGCCGTATACGGGGAGGAGCTTTACAATCTTCCTTTTAATATGAACACGTTCAGCAAGCTGTGGGGAATCCGCACGCCCGCCGAGGCGAAGGCAGTGATCGATGAGCAGATCGCACAGGCGGGGATCGGGGAGCCGAAGAACTTAGAGGAGCAGGCGATCTCGCTTGCGGGGCGCGATGTGTATGAGAAGCTGGTAAAGGGCTATACGGAAAAACAGTGGGGAAGGGACTGTAAGGAGCTTCCCACGTTTATCATCAAGCGTCTGCCGCTCCGGTTTACCTATGACAACAATTATTTTAACGATCCCTATCAGGGAATCCCCAAGGGCGGTTACACGGCGATCGTTCAAAAACTGCTTGCGGATATTCCGGTGAAAACGGGCGTTTCCTATCGGGAGTTTCTTTCGCAGAATGAGAAAAAAGAAGACGGCGATTCCTTTGAGCGGGTGCTGTATACAGGAATGATCGACGAATATTTTGATTACTGCTACGGCGCGCTGGAGTACCGTTCCCTGCGCTTTGAGACAGAGCTGCTCGCGGACTGTGACAATTATCAGGGAAATGCGGTTGTGAACTATACGGAGAGGAGCATACCGTATACGCGCATCATCGAGCATAAGCATTTTGAATTCGGCAAGCAGCCGTCAACGGTCATTACGCGCGAATATCCCTGTGAATGGAAAAAGGGAGACGAGCCGTACTATCCGATGAATGATGAAAAAAACAACGCGCTCTTTGCACGGTATCGTAAGCTGGCAGAAGAACAGGATCGGGTATTGTTTGGCGGGCGGCTTGGTCAGTATCGCTATTATGATATGGATAAGGTGATCGCGGAGGCGCTTTTCATGGCGGAACAGGAAGGGTAAGCAATGGCGGAACTACGGGATTTGTATCAAAGGATCAGGAATGCCGTCTGTCAGAGCACGGTGATCACGGAGCAGCTCCGCATGTATAATCTGGATGCCGGAGTGAGAGAATATCAGAGCTTTCTGAAAGACTTTCAGGCGATCGTAGGAGAGCTGCTTGGCGATGACGGAACGCTTGCCGCGATGGGGGTCGGCGCCGCGCCGGATTATATCGTGGAAATGATGCGCGGATTGCTCGGCGCACAGGAACAGAAGGATTATGTGCTTTTAGCGGATCTGATTGCGCTGCAGATACAGCCTTTTTTACAGGGATTATTGGAGCAGCTCCAATCGGCAGAAACGGGTGGACTGCTCCCGGATCATACCGGAAAAAATCTTGCCGCACTTTCGGAACGGGATCCTGCGCTTGCGAAGCGGCTTGGCGGTCTTGATGATTCCGGCATTTTTAACGATCGTGACGGTTCGGCGCAGGAAGCGTGGCGCGATCTTTTTGTGGAGGAGACGTCGGTCGGATACCCGACCTGCCGCGTGGAACGGGACGGGGAGAGCTTTTACTTACATTCCAATCAGGATCCGTTTGCCGAGGCGCGCGCATGGGTGCGGGCGCTTCCCGATGAGCAGGCGACAGGCTATCATGTGTTAGGCTGCGGGCTGGGTTATCATGTGCTGGCGCTCTATGAGGAGCTGCGGGAATGTTATCCTGTGCATGTGTACGAGGCGGATCTGCGTATGATGAAGCTGGCGCTGCGTTTCGTGAATATGGAGAAGGCGCTGCGCAGCGGACTTCTCATTTTTCATGAGGATGTGCAGTGGCGTGCGCTGTCCGAAGCGGTTGCCCGGTCGGGACAGAAGCTGTGTATTCATTATCCGACCCTGCGCCTGATGAAGGACGACCGGCTCAGGCAGGGATTTGAACAGTTCTTTTTGCAGGACAGCTCCTATCGTAACGCCAAAATGCTGTTACAGGGAAATTTTGATGCAAATATGGAAAGCATGCGCGTACAGCCGCAGCGTTTTATGACAGCGGATGTGCTTCGCGGTCATTTTTTGGATAAAACCGTTACGATTGTAGCGGCAGGACCGTCGCTTGATAAAAACGTATCGCAGCTTTCGGCGTGCGCAGGGCGGCAGGACGGCATTTTAATTGCATGCGGTACGGTGTTTCGAAAGCTGCTCGGGCTGGGAATCCGGCCGGATTATGTGTTGGTGACGGACGCGAACCCGCGCGTGCTCTCGCAGATTTATGAGCAGGAAAAGAATGATGTGCCGATGCTGATGCTTTCTACCGCAAACCACGGCTTTGCCGCGCGGTATCAGGCCGTTCATTATATGCTGTTTCAGGAGGGCTATCCGCGGGCGGAGCAGGAGGCGGCGGCAAGAGGCTGCATGTGTGTGAAGACAGGCGGTTCCGTCATGACCACGGCGCTGGATACGATGATCCGATTAGGGGCAAAGCGGCTTGTGTTTGTCGGGCTGGATTTGGCGTTTACGGATAATCTGGCGCATGCGTCGGGAACGTCGAACCGTGTGGCGACGGATACAAAGGATTTAACGGCGGTAAAGGCATGGGACGGCGGTACGGTCTATGCAGACCAGAAATTTATTCTTTACCGTACTTGGATGGAGAGGCGCTTACAGGAGCAGGATGCCGCGGCAGTGGACGTTATCAATGCGACCGAGGGCGGAAGCTATATTCAGGGCATGCGCCATATACCGCTTGCAGAGGCAATGAGTTTATAACAGAGTATCAGGGGGGAGAGTCATGTCAGAAAAGAAGATTTTGGCGCTGATTCCGGCGCGGAGCGGTTCGAAAAGCGTGGTGGACAAAAATATCAGGAAGATTGCGGGCAAACCGATGATCGCGTATTCCATTGAACATGCAAAACAGTCGAAATATATCAATCGCATTGTTGTGAGCACCGACAGCGAGACCTATGCGCAGATCGCGAGAGAGTACGGGGCGGAGACGCCGTTTCTGCGCCCCGCGGAGTATGCGACGGATACCTCGCTTGATATTGAGGTATTTGAGCATGCGCTCTCGTGGCTAAAAGAGCATGAGGAGTATGAGCCGGATCTCATTGTGCAGCTGCGGCCGACCTATCCGATCCGCCGTGTGTCGGACATTGATACGATGATCGAAATGATGCTTGCGGACGAGGAGCTTGACTGCGTGCGCACATTAGCGCCCGCGACGGAAGTTGCGCATAAAATGTGGTACATGGGAGAAAACGGAAGGATCCGGCCGATCCTGACCGACATTCCCGAGGCATATAATATGGCAAGACAGATGCTACCGAAGATTCTGTATCAGAACGGAAATGTGGATGTCATCCGGGCAAAGGTGATCACCGAGCAGCACTCCATGTCGGGAAAGAATATTGCCGGCTATGAGATGAGTGATAATTTCGATATTGATACGACGGCGGAGTTTGAGAAAGCGTCGCAGTATCTGACAATCCGGGCGGGCGGACAGCGGTTTGTGTTTGATATTGACGGCGTGATCGCGCTGAAGAGAGAGGATCTTGACTATGCGCAGGCGCAGCCGAACGAGCGCATGATCCGGATCATCAATCAGCTTTATGAGTGGGGAAATGAGATCATTCTGTTTACGGCAAGAGGGTATGTGACGGGGATTGACTGGTACCCCGTGACCTTACAGCAGATGACGGACTGGGGCGTTCATTATACGGAGCTGCGAATGGGAAAGCCGAATGCCGACTTCTATGTGGATGATAAGATGATCGGCGTGGATACGCTGTACGATCTGTTCGGGTAACAGCTCAGTTATCGACAGAAAGATGGGTGAATCATGCCTGCATGAATGAGCATATCTAAAGTAAGAAAAGCCATGCCTGCAATAAATGCATCCAAAGTAAAAGAAAAGCGTTCCGCATCTGCGAAACGCTTTTTGAGTAAAATTAAAAAATTTCATTATCCCGGAAGAATTGCGTTTTGCGCAATTCTTCGAAAGAATCGCTTTAGCGATTCTTTTTTAGCAATAGCTGTTAAACATCATCCCGCTGTAGGCGCTTGTCACATACGGACTCGCATAGCCGTGTCCGGGATTCTTATAGGCAACAATAATCTTGTTCACATAGTTCATCGGATTTAAGGAAACACCGCTGCTCTTGCGCATTAATGCCTGTGTAAAGTCTTTCAGCGGTTCGGTCACTTCTTCGTTGTCCGCGTGTTCAACGGCGTAGGATAAACGCTCGTCGTCAATGGAAAGTTCCCCATTCTCCTCAGAATAAATGCCGAGCGTGTCAAGATCGTCAGCGTAAACGGATGCGATTCCCGCCATTTCATTCATCAGACGCATGCTCTTTGGCTGCGACTCAAGATAAGCCGCGGTTGCGCGGATGAAATCATTATAGCCGCCTATGAGCTTCGTAATATTTTCTTTTAATGATTCATGATCGGGCTTCACGCCGATTTCCGCGGTATCTCCCTCGGAAGGACTTAAACCGGTCAGATTGACGGAATAAACCTGTTCTACCGTAAAGTGGTTGGAAGATGCCGTACGTTCGCTTCCGTTGATAAGGAACTCTGCATTTGCCGCGGGACGGGTAATCTCGCCGATACCCAGATAATCAACCGCGCCTGAAAGCTTACTCGTATTGGTGTCCGATACATGAAAAATATCTTCCCTGCCATCCGGCAGACCGGTCGCTTTTGAGGAAAGCTTTAAGGCGGAATTGCCCTCGTCGTCCTCTAATATTTCAGCGCTTAAGCCAATCTCTGCGTTATTGATCAGTCTGGCAAGACGCTCCTGTACGCTGCGATTCGTATCGCCCTCATTGATCAGGAATTGGAACTCATAATTGAGACTGTTGATGCCGACGTCGAACGAATAGGTGTCCGGCATGAGTGCAATTTCCTCATCCGGCAGATAGTTTCCCGTATTTACCTGCTCCGCCGCAAGACGGCGAACTTCGATGGAAAAAGCAGGCGCATCGTCCACATCCTCTGCTTCTCCGATAAAGGCTGCGGTTGCAATGTCTTCATTCGTCGAAAAAGCGGTTTTCTTTTCGAGGAGTGACTCCGCATCCCTTCCGCTTACGGAAGCAATGGTATTATGCAAAGCCCTCGCGCTTTCCTTGATGCCGACGGCAAACGCCTGAGATGCTCTGCTTGTATCCAAAATGGCAAGAGGAGCTTCTTTATTTAATTTGACAATGGAATTATAAACGCCGCGAAGCTCGCTTTTCTTATGCGTATCATACTGCGAGTTGATACCGTTCGGCGCATAGGTTGTCAGATAATGATTGTAGAACGTATTTAACGCGGTGATGTTCATTTCCCGCCCCTCCTTTCCTCCGTGAATGTTTACAAATTAGCATAGCCTCGTCCGTGAGGTTGTTTTGCAGTCTTTCATTATATATCGGCAGTCTTTTCCGATTATTTAAGACAACAAAAAGAATTCTGCTAAAATGATGCAGGGCATTTGAAAAATCCTATTTATATAGATACATCTTATCACATATGAAACATAAATGCAATCGCAAAATGTAGTAAATGCATTACAAAATGTAGTAAACACTAAGAAAACAGACGAAAACAGCGTTTCGAGATCAATAAAATGAGATCAATAAAAATGAAAATATTTGTTGACGCAGCCTGTTGCCTATGGTATAGTAAACAAGCGACATGTATTTCGGTCTTTTTTTTATGCCCGAAAAAACGGGATTGAAACGGAGGTTATGAGCTATGCGTACGAAGATAACACTTGCATGTACGGAATGTAAGCAGCGCAACTACAATACGACGAAGGAAAAGAAGAACCATCCTGACAGAATGGAAATCAAGAAGTATTGTAGATTTTGCAAGAAGCATACTCTGCACAAGGAAACCAAATAAGCATCTCATTTTGCTAAAGGAGTGAGACTATGGGAGATTCTAAGAAAGAAAAAGAGAAGAAGCCTTCCTTTTTTAAGGGAGTAAAAGCGGAATTCTCGAAAGTATCATGGCCGGGCAGGAACGACGTGGTAAAACAGTCCGTCGCTGTCATCGGGGTTTCCGTTGTTGTCGGAGTGCTGATCACACTGCTTGACACGGTAATCCAGTTCGGCATCAAGTTCCTGACGATGTAGAAATGAGGTTGACGGTATGGCAGAAGCAGAGACAAAGGCAAAGTGGTATGTAGTGCATACCTATTCCGGATACGAAAACAAAGTAAAAGCGAATATTGACAAGGCGATCGAGAACCGGCATCTGGAGGAAGAAATTCTGGAGGTCAGGGTTCCGATGGAAGATGTTGTCGAGATGAAGAACGGCAGCAAAAAAACAGTCCAAAAGAAAATGTTTCCGGGCTATGTGCTGATCAATATGATCATGAATGACGATACCTGGTATGTTGTGCGCAACACAAGAGGCGTCACAGGCTTTGTCGGACCGGGAAGCAAGCCGGTACCCCTCACGGAGGCGGAGATGAAGCCGCTCGGCATTAAGACGGAGAATATTTCCGTTGATTTTGCGGAGGGAGATACCATTGCCGTTGTTGCCGGTGTGTGGAAAGATACGGTCGGCATCGTCCAGCGTATGGACTTCGGTAAACAGACGGCGACGATCAATGTGGAGCTGTTCGGCAGGGAAACGCCTGTAGAGATCAGCTTTGCTGAGGTAAGACGCATGTAAAAGAATTTCGCTTCGCGAAATTCTTTTAAGAAATGCCAGAGGCATTTCTTATGGAACGGAGAAAGTTCTGAATATGTGACAAATTTTTGTCGAAAGATTTGGGTTATGAGAGCGCATGCGCTTTTATCATAACGGCCAAAGGCTGTATACAATTGCAGATTGTATGCAATCGCAGATTGTATGCAATCGCTGGTTGTCTGCAGTCCGCGGTTATTGATCAACACCGTCCGCATGACGGACGGGTAACGTGGGAGGGAGCCTAACCCGCCTGACCACACAGCAATTATATTAGGAGGTGCCACATGGCAAAAAAAGTAGAAGGTTACATCAAGTTACAGATTCCTGCTGGAAAGGCAACGCCTGCTCCGCCGGTCGGTCCCGCACTCGGACAGCACGGCGTGAATATCGTTGAGTTCACGAAGCAGTTTAACGCCAAGACAGCAGACCAGGGCGACATGATCATTCCGGTCGTCATCACGGTATATGCAGACAGAAGCTTCAGCTTCATCACGAAGACTCCGCCTGCTGCAGTACTTCTTAAAAAGGCATGCAACATAAAGACGGCATCCGCAGTACCGAACAAGAATAAGGTTGCGACAATCAGCAAGGCAAAGATCAAAGAGATTGCCGAGCTGAAAATGCCGGATTTGAACGCGGGCAGCATTGAAGCGGCGATGAGCATGATCGCAGGAACCGCTCGCAGCATGGGTATTGCAGTAGAAGATTAATGATAAGGAAAGGAGACGGGGCGATGAAGCACGGAAAAAAATATAATGAAGCGGCAAAGTTGGTTGACCGCAATATGTTCTATGAAACCGGCGATGCGGTAGCGCTTGTCAAGAAGACGGCGACTGCAAAGTTCGACGAGACAGTGGAGGTTCACATCAGAACAGGATGTGACGGACGTCATGCAGAGCAGCAGATCCGCGGCGCGGTCGTACTGCCGAACGGAACGGGCAAGACAGTGAAAGTGCTTGTTTTTGCAAAAGGCGATAAGATCAATGAAGCAGAGGCGGCAGGGGCTGACTATGTAGGCGGCGACGAGCTGATTCCAAAGATTCAGAATGACGGATGGCTTGATTTCGATGTGGTTGTCGCAACTCCCGACATGATGGGCGTTGTAGGACGTCTCGGTAAGGTTTTAGGACCTAAGGGCTTAATGCCGAACCCTAAGGCAGGAACCGTTACCATGGATGTGACAAAGGCGATCAACGATATTAAGGCAGGTAAGATTGAGTACCGTCTTGACAAGGCGAACATCATCCATGTTCCGGTAGGAAAGGTTTCCTTTACCGACGAGCAGTTAAAAGAGAATGTGGATGCGCTGATGGATGCGATCGTAAAGGCAAAGCCGAGCAGCTTAAAGGGACAGTATTTAAGAAGCGTAACGCTCGCAACGACTATGGGACCGGGCGTGAAGGTCAGTGTAGCGCAGTTCTAAAAAAGATTGGCGCTCTGTGCCAATCTTTCGAAGAATCGCATAGCGATTCTTCCGGGGATGAAATATTACCTGATTGTGCTTGACACAGGAAAAAACCTGTGATAAGTTAATAAAGGTCGCAAGACCGAAAGCCGAAGACAGTAGGTGCCGCATGGCGGCGTAAGCAAAGCGCCTACCGAGGGAAGAGTGAAGAAAACCTTAATGCCTCCCTGTCTTTTGCAGGGAGGTTTTTCATTAAACTCCTATTCGGCGTAAGCTATACAAATCTAGAAGGAGGTAAGAACATGGCAAAGGTTGAACTGAAGAAACCGGTAGTGGAAGAAATATCCCAGAAGCTCAAAAGTGCGCAGACAGTCGTTTTGGTAGACCACCGCGGTCTGACTGTGGACGAGGATACCAGACTCCGTAAGCAGCTTCGCGAAGCGGGCGTCAGCTACAAGGTTTACAAGAACACAATGATGAATTTTGCGTTCAAGGGAACAGACTTTGAGGAACTTACTAAGTATCTCGAAGGACCGAGTGCAATGGCGGTATCTGAGGATGACGCGACTGCTCCGGCAAGAATCTTATGCAAATTTGCCAAGACGGCGCCCAAGCTTGAGATCAAGGGCGGAATCGTTGACGGCGTATTGTATGACGCAAAGGGCATCGGACAGATTGCAGATATTCCTTCAAGGGAGGAACTGCTTTCCAGATTGCTTGGCAGCATGAAGTCCCCGATCTCCAATCTCGCACGCGTATTGAACCAGATCGCGGAGAAGGGCGGAGCGGCAAACTGCGAGGCATCAGCGGGAGCAGAAGCACCCGCGGAAACAGAGGCGCCTGCAGCAGCGGCAGAGGAAGCACCGGCACCTGCGGAAGCAGAAGCGGCAGAAGCACCTGCAGCAGAAGCAGGAGCATCCGCAGAGTAACAATGAGCATCAGAAACAAGAACATTTGAAAACGAATGTAAGGAGGAAAATAAAATGGCAAAGTTGACAACTCAGGAATTCATTGATGCGATCAAAGAGCTGACCGTATTAGAGTTAAACGATTTGGTAAAAGCTTGTGAGGAGGAGTTCGGCGTATCTGCAGCAGCAGGCGTTGTCGTTGCAGCGGCAGGTGCAGGCGCAGCAGCGGATGCAGCTGAGGAGAAGACCGAGTTCGATGTTGAGCTGACAGAGGTTGGCCCGAACAAGGTTAAGGTTATCAAGGTTGTCCGTGAGGCAACAGGTCTTGGCTTAAAGGAGGCAAAGGATCTGGTAGATTCCGCTCCGAAGATGTTGAAGGAGGCTGCTTCTAAGGAAGAGGCTGAGGACATTAAGACGAAGCTCGAGGCTGAGGGCGCAAAGGTTACCTTAAAGTAATCAGAGCGGCAAAGCGGAAAACACGCCGTGCTCTTTTCACAAAAGTGAAAGGGGCATGGCGATTTCTTTTTTTATAAAAAAATAAAAAAATATTAGTTGACTCGGCACTTGACTTGTGTTAAACTGGATGATGCGCTATTGTGGTGTGATAGGCGATAAAATGAAAAATCAAAGATTTTTCATTCGGCGAATTTGTGCTTATTGGCACAAATTCGCGGGTTGTGGCAAGAATGAAGATTTTTATGGAAGAACGGGGTGAATTGTCAATGGAAAAGAACAGAATACGTCCGATTGCCTCCGGCAGGGGCATGCGTATGAGTTATCAAAGGCAAAAAGAGGTATTGGAAATGCCGAACCTGATCGAGGTTCAGAAGGATTCCTACAAATGGTTTTTGGAGGAAGGCTTAAAAGAGGCATTTGACGACATTTCTCCGATCGAAGACTACAGCGGGCATCTGAGCCTGGAGTTTGTAGACTTTGAACTCTGCGAGGACGACGTAAAGTATTCTATTGAGAAATGTAAGGAGCGCGATGCCAATTATGCGGCGCCTCTCAAGGTGAAAGTGCGTCTTTACAATAAAGAGAAAGAGGAAATCAGCGAGCATGAGATTTTCATGGGCGATCTTCCTTTGATGACAGAGACAGGCACGTTTATCATCAACGGTGCAGAGCGTGTTATCGTCAGCCAGCTTGTACGTTCCCCCGGCATTTATTATTCCGTAGAGCATGACAAGATCGGTAAGCAGCTCTTTTCCTGTCAGGTCATTCCGAACCGCGGCGCATGGCTCGAGTATGAGACGGATTCCAATGATGTGTTTTATGTGCGTGTAGACCGTACGCGTAAGGTGCCGATCACGGTCCTTCTGCGCGCGCTCGGCATCGGTACGAACGAGGAGATCCGCGAGCTGTTCGGCGACGAGCCCAAAATTGAGGCAAGCTTTACAAAGGACACTGCTGAAAACTATCAGGAGGGTCTGTTAGAGTTATATAAAAAGATCCGTCCGGGCGAGCCGCTCAGCGTGGACAGCGCGGAGAGTCTCATTCATGCGATGTTTTTTGACCCGAGACGATATGACCTTGCAAAGGTAGGAAGATATAAATTCAATAAAAAACTGGCGTTCCGCAACCGGATCCGCCATCAGATCCTTGCGGAGGACGTTGTTGATCCGACCACGGGTGAAGTGATCGCGGAAAAAGGAACGAAAATAACCGCGGAATTAGCGGACGACATCCAGAACGCGGCTGTACCTGCCGTATGGATTCAGACCGAGGAGAGAAATGAGAAGATTCTCTCTAATATGATGGTCGAACTGACGCATTTTGTGGATTGTAAACCGGCAGAGCTCGGCATCCGTGAAAAGGTATATTACCCTGTGTTAAGGCAGCTTTTGGACGAGTACGGTGAGAAGCCGGAGGAGCTTTTCGAGGCGATCCGGAAAAATGTGCATGAGCTCATTCCGAAGCATATCACCAAGGAGGACATCATCGCGTCCATCAATTATAATATGCATTTGGAGTTTGGTATTGGTTCCAAGGATGATATTGATCATTTGGGCAACCGTCGTATCCGTGCGGTAGGCGAGCTGCTGCAGAACCAGTACCGCATTGGTCTTTCCCGTTTGGAGAGAGTCGTGCGCGAAAGAATGACGACGCATGATACTGATGATATTTCGCCGCAGAGTCTGATCAATATTAAGCCTGTGCAGGCTGCCGTGAAGGAGTTTTTCGGTTCTTCCCAGCTTTCACAGTTCATGGATCAGAATAACCCGCTTGGAGAGCTGACGCACAAGAGACGTCTCTCCGCATTGGGACCGGGCGGTCTCTCGCGTGATCGCGCAGGATTTGAAGTGCGCGACGTTCACTATTCCCACTACGGAAGAATGTGTCCGATCGAGACGCCTGAAGGTCCGAACATCGGTCTGATCAACTCCCTCGCTTCCTATGCGAGGATCAATGAGTACGGCTTTGTAGAAGCGCCGTACCGTAAGATTGATAAATCCGACCCTGAAAATCCGCGTGTTACGGATGATGTAATCTATATGACGGCGGATGAGGAGGATAATTACCACGTTGCCCAGGCATCCGAGCCGTTGGATGCGGAGGGACACTTCCTCCGTAACATGGTTTCCGGCCGTTATATGGATGAAACGCAGGAATACAGCAAGACCATGTTTGATTACATGGACGTGTCGCCGCGAATGATCTTTTCCGTTGCGACGGCGCTCATTCCTTTTTTGCAGAACGATGACGCGAACCGCGCGCTGATGGGCTCGAACATGCAGAGACAGGCCGTGCCGCTTCTGATGACGGAGGCTCCGGTCGTCGGCACGGGTATGGAGCCGAAGGCAGCAGTCGATTCCGGCGTCTGCGTTGTGGCACGCAAGGATGGCGTTGTGGATTATGTATCGTCCCGGATCATCCGCGTGACCTATGATGACGGAGAAAAAGAAGAATTCCATCTGACCAAGTTTGTAAGAAGCAATCAGAGCAACTGTTATAACCAGAAGCCGATCGTTGTTAAGGGCGACCGCGTTACGGCGGGAGAAGTCATTGCGGACGGTCCCTCCACGGCGGATGGCGAGCTTGCACTCGGCAAGAACCCGCTCATTGGCTTTATGACATGGGAAGGCTACAATTATGAGGACGCCGTGCTGCTCAGCGAGCGGCTCGTGCAGGATGATGTCTATACTTCCGTCCATATCGAGGAATATGAGGCGGAGGCGCGCGATACGAAATTAGGACCGGAGGAGATTACCCGCGATGTGCCGGGCGTCGGCGACGATGCCTTAAAGGATCTGGATGACCGCGGTATTATTCGTGTCGGTGCGGAGGTTCGCGCAGGCGACATTCTGGTCGGCAAGGTAACGCCGAAGGGCGAGACGGAGCTGACCGCAGAGGAGAGACTGCTGCGCGCGATCTTCGGTGAGAAGGCGAGAGAGGTCAGGGATACATCCTTAAAGGTGCCTCACGGCGAATACGGAATTGTTGTGGATGCAAAGGTATTTACGAGGGAGAACGGCGACGAGCTTTCTCCGGGTGTGAATCAGGCAGTCCGCATTTATATCGCACAGAAAAGAAAGATTTCCGTCGGCGACAAGATGGCGGGACGTCACGGTAACAAGGGTGTCGTTTCCCGTGTGCTTCCGGTTGAGGATATGCCGTATCTGCCGAACGGGCGTCCGCTTGATATTGTGTTAAATCCGTTGGGCGTGCCTTCGCGTATGAATATCGGACAGGTATTGGAGATCCATTTGTCCCTCGCGGCAAAGGCGCTCGGCTTTAACATTGCGACGCCTGTATTTGACGGCGCAAAAGAGGACGATATTATGGATACGCTCGATCTGGCGAATGATTACGTCAATTTGAGCTGGGAGGAGTTCGAGAAGAAGCATAAGGAAGAGCTGCTGCCCGAAGTATTGCAGTATTTGTCCGAAAACAGAGATCACAGAGAGCTTTGGAAGGGCGTGCCGATCTCAAGAGACGGTAAGGTAAGGCTGCGTGACGGAAGAACAGGAGAGTATTTCGACGGACCCGTTACGATTGGGCACATGCATTACTTAAAGCTCCACCATTTGGTTGACGATAAGATTCACGCGCGTTCAACCGGACCGTACTCCTTAGTAACGCAGCAGCCGCTCGGCGGTAAAGCGCAGTTCGGCGGACAGCGTTTCGGAGAGATGGAGGTATGGGCGCTTGAGGCATACGGCGCATCCTACACGCTGCAAGAGATTTTGACGGTGAAATCCGATGATGTGGTCGGACGTGTCAAGACCTACGAGGCGATCATTAAGGGTGATAACATTCCGGAGCCGGGTATTCCGGAGTCGTTTAAGGTATTATTGAAGGAATTGCAGTCACTCGGCTTAGACGTCAAGGTGCTTCGTGACGATGCATCCGAAGTAAAGATCATGGAATCCATCGACTACGGCGAGACAGATTTCAGGGACGTACTCGAGGGAGATTCCCGCAGATTCAACCGCTATGAGGACGAATCGCTTGGTTCCATGGGCTTCCAAAAGCAGGAGATCGATGCGGAAAGCGGTGAATTCGTAAGCGCGGAAGACGAAGCGGATGATTTTGAGGAAGACATGGAGGCGGAAGCGGAGTACGAAACCGTTTTTGAAGGTTCTGACGAAGAATAAAACGCTGTTTTTGATGAAAAGATGGAAGGAGTGCCATAATGTCAGAGACAAGAAATGAAGGATATCAGCCGATGACCTTTGATGCCATCAAGATCGGGCTGGCTTCACCCGAAAAAATCAGAGAGTGGTCGAGAGGCGAGGTCACGAAGCCGGAGACCATTAATTACAGAACCTTAAAGCCCGAAAAAGACGGTCTGTTCTGTGAGCGTATTTTCGGACCGAACAAGGACTGGGAGTGCCATTGCGGTAAATATAAGAAAATCCGTTATAAGGGCGTTGTCTGCGATCGATGCGGCGTTGAAGTAACAAAGTCGAGCGTCCGCAGAGAGCGCATGGGGCATATCGAGCTTGCCGCGCCCGTATCCCATATTTGGTATTTTAAGGGAATCCCCAGCAGGATGGGACTCATTTTGGATTTGTCCCCCCGCGTGCTGGAGAAGGTTCTTTATTTTGCATCCTATATTGTGCTGGATCCGGGACAGTCTAATTTAGAGTATAAGCAGATTTTGTCCGAAAAGGAATATCAGGACGCAAGGGAAAATTTCGGCGACAGAAAATTCCGTGTCGGAATGGGCGCTGAGGCGATCAAGGAATTATTGCAGGCGATCGACCTTGAGAAAGAGGCCGAGGAATTAAAAGCGGGTCTGCGTGAGTCGAGCGGTCAGAAGCGCGCGCGTATCATCAAGCGCCTTGAGGTTGTTGAGGCATTCCGCGAATCCGAGAACAAGCCGGAGTGGATGATCATGGATGCGATTCCCGTCATCCCGCCCGATTTACGTCCGATGGTACAGCTGGACGGCGGACGGTTTGCAACGAGCGACTTAAATGACTTATACCGCAGGATCATCAACAGAAACAACCGCTTAAAGCGTTTGTTGGATCTGGGTGCGCCGGATATTATCGTGCGCAATGAAAAGAGAATGCTTCAGGAGGCAGTGGATGCGCTGATCGATAACGGCAGGCGCGGACGCCCCGTGACCGGACCGGGCAACAGGGCATTAAAATCACTGTCCGATATGTTAAAGGGTAAGTCGGGACGTTTCCGTCAGAACCTGTTAGGTAAGCGTGTCGATTATTCGGGACGTTCTGTTATCGTGGTAGGTCCCGAGCTGAAAATTTATCAGTGCGGACTGCCCAAGGAAATGGCGATCGAGCTGTTCAAGCCGTTCGTGATGAAGGAGCTTGTCGCACGCGGCATCTCCCAGAATATCAAGAATGCCAAAAAGCTCGTGGAGCGCTGGGATAATCAGGTATGGGATGTGCTTGAGGAGGTCATCACGGAGCATCCGGTGATGCTGAACCGTGCGCCTACTCTGCACAGATTAGGAATACAGGCATTTGAGCCGATTTTGGTGGAAGGTAAGGCGATCAAGCTGCATCCGCTCGTATGTACGGCGTTCAATGCGGACTTTGACGGAGACCAGATGGCTGTGCATCTTCCGCTGTCACAGGAAGCGCAGGCAGAGTGCCGGTTCCTGCTGTTGTCCCCAAATAACCTCTTAAAACCGTCGGATGGCGGTCCCGTTGCCGTTCCTTCTCAGGATATGGTATTGGGTATTTACTATCTGACCCAGGAGCGCCCGGGCGCGGTGGGAGAAGGAAAATTCTTCCGCAACTTAAGCGAGGCGATCATGGCGTATGAAAACCGCTATATTACGTTGCATTCGCGTATTAAGGTCAGAGTCAGCAAGGTAAATGACGCGGGCGAGACGGTCACGGGAATTGTGGAATCCACGCTCGGACGTCTGATCTTTAATGAAATTCTTCCGCAGGATCTGGGTTATGTTGACAGAAGCGATCCGGCGAATTTCTTAAAACCCGAGGTAGATTTCCTCGTGGCGAAAAAGCAGTTAAAGCAGATTTTGGAGAGAGTCATCAATACCCACGGTACATTCAAGACCGCGGAGGTATTGGATGATATTAAGGCGACCGGTTATAAATATTCGACAAAAGCGGCGATGACGGTTTCCATCTCCGATATGACCGTGCCTGCGAAGAAGCCCGAAATGCTTGCGGCGGCGCAGGAGATGGTGGATAAGATCACGAGAAACTATAAGCGCGGACTGATCACCGACGAGGAACGTTATAAGGCAGTCGTTGAGACATGGACGGAAACCGATAAGGAGCTGACGGACGTTCTGCTGAAAGGTCTTGACCAGTATAATAACATTTTCATGATGGCGGATTCCGGCGCGCGTGGTTCCAATCAGCAGATCAAGCAGCTTGCCGGTATGCGTGGATTGATGGCGGATACAACGGGTAAAACGATCGAGCTGCCGATCAAGTCCAACTTCCGTGAAGGTCTTGACGTGCTGGAATACTTTATGTCTGCACACGGCGCAAGAAAGGGTCTTTCCGATACGGCGCTGCGTACGGCCGATTCCGGTTATCTGACGAGACGAATGGTGGATGTATGTCAGGAGCTGATCATCCGTGAGACAGACTGTTGTGAAGGCTTAGATGAGATTCCGGGCATGACTGTCAAGGCATTTATGGACGGAAAAGAAGTGATCGAGGGCTTAAAAGACCGTATTACGGGAAGATACAGCTGTGAAGACATCTGCGATAAAGACGGTAACGTCCTTGTGAAGAAAAATCACATGATCACTCCGAGCCGTGCTTCCAAGATTCTCAGTGTCGGTGTCGATGCAAATGGTGAGCCGGTCGAGAAAGTGAAAATCCGTACGATTCTGACATGTCGTTCTCATACCGGTATTTGCGCGAAGTGCTACGGTGCGAACATGGCGACAGGCGAGGCGGTGCAGGTCGGCGAGACGGTCGGCATCATTGCGGCACAGTCGATCGGTGAGCCGGGTACGCAGCTGACGATGAGAACATTCCATACGGGTGGTGTTGCCGGCGGCGATATTACACAGGGTCTTCCCCGTGTCGAGGAGCTTTTTGAGGCAAGAAAGCCGAAGGGACTTGCGGTGATCTCTGAGATTGCCGGTGTTGCTACGGTAAAGGATACAAAGAAAAAACGTGAGATCACGATCGAAAATAAGGAGCTTGGCGAGTCAAAGACTTACCTGATCCCGTACGGTTCCCGCATCAAGATCATGGATGGCGCAACGATCGAGGCGGGCGACGAGCTGACAGAAGGCTCCGTCAATCCGCATGATCTGTTAAAGATCAAGGGTGTGCGCGCCGTGCAGGATTACCTGCTGCGTGAGGTACAGCGTGTGTACCGTTTACAGGGTGTTGATATTGCGGATAAGCATATCGAGGTCATTGTCCGTCAGATGTTAAAGAAGATCCGCATTGAGAACAACGGCGATACGGATTTCCTTCCGGGAACGCTCGTCGATGTGCTTGAGTACGAGGATATGAACGCAAAGTATGTTGCGGAAGGAAAAGAGCCGTCCGAGGGCAAACAGGTCATTCTCGGTATTACGAAGGCGGCGCTTGCAACGAACTCCTTCCTGTCAGCAGCGTCCTTCCAGGAGACGACAAAGGTGTTGACGGAAGCTGCGATTAAGGGTAAGGTCGATCCGCTGATCGGATTAAAAGAGAACGTCATTATCGGTAAGCTGATTCCTGCCGGAACCGGTATGAAACGCTATCGTGACGTCAGACTTTCCACGGATGCGAAATTTGCTTATAACCAAAGTCTGATGGAACAGGAGGTTTCCTTTGCGGACAGCAATGAGGGGAGGACTGTTGCATTTGATACCGAGGAGCCGGATGAGGATTTCGAAGACGAGGAGCTGCTCGAAGAAGACGAGGAATTAATGGATGATGAGGAATTGTCCGTGGATGATGATTTTACGGATGAGGAACTGTCTGTGGACGATGATTACACGTTAGAAGCGGCGGACGATTTTGTATGAGACGCTGCGGACAGCGCAGAGCAAGAAAAAGCAGGATACCCATGATAAGGGCATCCTGCTTTTTTATTGAATGACCGGAAGGCTTTGGTCATAATCGAGTGTTCCGGTCGTAACAACCTGCCATTCCGTAATGGTATAGCGGGGATCGGAGTCGTTTTGGGGGTAATGAATCTGGAGGACGACGCGGAGCGACTGAATATCGGATACCGGATAGGTAAAGGATTTGGTGTAGCCCGCCTGAGCGTAATAATCGTCTTCACTGTCGCTGCTTTCATAAAGGGTTAACAGCGTGCGGTCAATAGACGCAAGCGCCCGATATGCGTCATTGCAGGCGTTATAGTAATTGGTTTCCCGCTCTGCCATCCGTTTTGTCAGCTTGTAGTCGGAATTGGCGCTGACAATGGAGAGCGCCGCAAAAGACACAAGGCAGACGATAACAAAAATAATGAGCAGGGAGGAAGAACCGACATTGACACCATAACGTTTTTGTTTCATTCGTCAGCACCTCCTGTTTCGGGGACATACACTGTGACGTCTAATAAGTAGATGGCATCCTCTTCGGAAAGCTTGGAAAATTGATAAAAATAGTCATCAGTGACGATTCCGGTGAGAGCCTCAAGTTCACCCACTTCGATTTCCCGCATCGTATCATATTCCCATACACCGAATGCCGCGTCTCTCAATGTGCCTGCAGACCGCGGTTCTTCAAAGAAAATCGCGCATAAAACATAGCCGCCGGATTGTGGGATTAGAGTGGGCTGCCAGTCCTTGTCAAGGAACATCATCATGTCCTGCACGGTGTATGTCAGAGCGGACTCTATGGCGTATCCCGGGTACGGAAGGTCGTCTGTATCGACGGTTACCGGTTCCGATTCGTCTGAGGATGAATAGTGCAAAGGGAGGATGATGCGGCCGACAGTGGATTCTTCAAGCCGGTAAAAGGATGCCACATCGCGAAAAAGACAAATCTGAATGGAACGATAATCGCGCTGAAGGTACGGATAAATGTCGGTAAGCGTATTGAGATCCCCGCCGGATGCAGTATAAACTTCGGCTAAATTTTCACACAGCTTGACGGACTGCGTAAGATTGCGGTTATCGCGGTCCATGATATGCGCCTGAACGAACAGACGGATACAGACGGCGCTCGCCATGGAAAAAAACAGGATGGAGATGATGAGCTCCAGCAAAAACAGACCGGAGCGGGAGGAGGTTTTCTTTAACATAGGCGGTATCCTCTTTTATCAGGTTATGTAATCATGTACGTTTTCTTATATGTTTCGAAAACATACGGTCACTCGGACGGACTCATGCATCGGGTAGAGACATAAAGCGTTGTCTTCTCCCCGTCGGAGCCGGTCAGTGAAACAAAGTAAAGCTTGTCGCTGACAGCGGAAACGGAAAACGCGGAGCAGTCCATAATGGCCTGTCCCGCCTCGGGACGTAACGTATCGGGCGTGCCCGTGAAAAGCTCCCGAAGCTTGCCGTCATATTGATATAGGTAAGTATAGTACACCTTACCGTTAATCTCCTCGCTGATGATGAGCGCGTCCCCGTCTCCGTAGCTTCCGACGGACAGCGCATCCGCGCGGTCGTTCTGCCTGATCTTTTCGGAAAGATAGGCGTAGGAGATGCGGGAAGCGTAGTTTGTGTCCATATGCTCCGCGGTTTTTTTGTATACGTTAGCGCCGATGATGACAAGCATCAGTGCGGAGAACGCGAATACGCAGAACAACGAGAGGACAAAAAGAACGTCCACCATATGTTTGTTTTCGTTTTTAAACTGCATGACAGGTACTCCTTTTTTGACAAATAAGAAGTTTCTAAATTCCGAAAGAATTTGCGGAACGCAAATTCTTCAAAAGAACGCTTTGCGTTCTTTTTAGCGTTCAATAATCGTAACATCCGGCAGCATGTTAGAGCCGATGGGCTGATAATCAACGAAAAAGCGGTCTTCATCGTAGGTCAGGCCATAATGCGCTTTGATATAGTCAAGGCTCGGCGGGTAGGTGCCCTCCAATGCATAGCAATGGGCAATGCTGCGCTCGATCGCGCGCTCCAGACTCTCGCGCTGACTGTCGCTCGTCTTGTCCGAAATTTCCTGTAAACCGGAGAGGGCAAGAAAAAGCAGCAGCACAAAGGCGAGAAACGATAGATGAAATTTACCCAAAATCGGGAAAGAGCGCCTTCCCGTTCTAAAACGATTCATAGCGTGACTCCTTTTACAAACCAGAACAAATTATTCAGCGCCGGAAGAACTTCGTACGCGCGAGTTTTGCAAGAATGCGGTGCATTCGCTGCGAAATCTCGCAAAGCGTTCTTTTTTATCCAATACTCGTCATGATTCCCATCAGAGGCAGGATCACGGAGAGCAGGATCAGTCCGACAATGAGGGAAAGAATGATCACAAGCGTCGGCTCTAAGACCGCGATGATGGAGTAGATCCGGTCATTCGTCTCCTTCTCATATTTCTCGGCGATCTTGCTCATGACGACATCCACATTTCCGGTGCGAAAGCCGACCGCGATCATTTTTGCGTGCAGATTCGAGAAGATTCCCGCTTTTGCTACGGCTTCCGAAAAATTGTCGCCGCCCTCGATAAAGGATTTGCAATTCGCAATTCTCCCTGCCATGCCCTGATGATCGACAAGCTGTGCGACCATGTCAAGACTCTGATAGGTATCAAGACCGCTCGAGAGCGTCAGCGCCATTCCGTTGGCAAAACGTCCCGCGGCAACACTGTCAAAAAAGGAACGCGTCAGCGGGAATTTTGCTAAAAGCCGCCGCGTCAGCTTCCTTCCGCGGCGCGTTTTGGCGGCGAATAGGACGATCAGCACCAAAACGGCAAGAATGATGATAAACACGATGGAATAATTCCGAATATGGCTGCCAAGCTGTAAAAGCGAGCGGGAAAAACCGGTGATCTCGCTTCCGAGCTGAATGAATACCTGATTGAAGATCGGCAGCACCTTTGTGATCAGCACCAAAATGACGATGAGCATCATGCCGATCATGATCAGAGGATAACGGACGGCGCTTTTCAGGTTGTCCGCCACCATTTCCTCTCTTGCGTAATAATCGGAGAGCGCGCGCATCACCTCGTCCGTCTTGCCGGATTCCTCGCCGACGGCGACCATATTGACTGCATAATCGGGAAAAACACCTGTTTTTGCAAGCGCCTTGCTGAATGCTTCACCATGCTCGCACACCTCTAAAATATCGGAAATGATCTTGCGTCCCTGCGCGTCCTTTGTGTCGGAAAGAAGGATGCGCATGCCCTCGACCGGCGTAATGCCCGCGCTTAAGATGAGCGCGGTCTGGTCACAGAAGGAGGAAATCTCCGTGTTGGATAATTTTTTTTGTACACTCATTTGCCGTTCCCCTTTGTTATTTTTTGCGATAAGACTGTCAGTACGTATATTTTAAAATATAATTACTGCCGTCGCCGATAAAACGTTTCAGTTCTTCGCGTTCCGTGTTGGCTGAAAAAGTCGGGTCCATTAAGGACCAGTTGGTGCCGTCAAACTCGATGATGCCGTTGATCCAGCCCTTTTCCGTGACGTAGGTGCTGATCCATGCGTGATAGGCGCTGCCGGCATAGCCGACCTCAAGCCGGGTCGGGATGCCCTGACTGCGCAGCATGCAGGTCATGACCGCCGCGTAATCCAGGCAGATACCGGACTTACGTTCAAGCGCCGCATCCACATCGCAGACATAGCCGCTCTGGATATTTTCTGCCATGTCATGATCGTAGGAAATGGTCTTGATCACGTAATTGTAAATATTGGTGATGACGTCTAAGTCGGTGTCGGCAAAAAAAGCAAGATCCGCCGCTTTCTTTACCGTGGTCGAAGACGCGTCAAACATGCAGTATTGGTTCGGGTAGAGAAACGCTCCAAATTCATCCGAGATGGTAACGTCGATGTCCTCGACCATATTGACCGAGTACTGGTTGGCGGAAATGTTTTCGTAAACGCCGACCGTGTATGTTCCGCTGCCTGCGGATAACGGAAAATATTCCTGTCCGCCATGCATATCGTAGGAATAGGTCACGGCGTCCGGTCCCGTGATCTGTAGTTTTACTTTAGGGCAGTCGCCGAGATAGGACGCGCCGATATACCCCTGTGAAGCGTTCGAGGCGTCGATGACGGCATTCTCGCTCGAAAAAACAATCGTACCCGGCGCGTCAGGCGTCAGGCAGCAGATCGAATTATCCCGCGTCCCCTTTACGACGGAAGGATCCGTCGCGGGATCGAAATAACTCACCTCGTCCGCATATACGGACGGAGAGCCGCTGTCATTTGGTGAACCGCAGGCCGTCAGCAATATGAAGATCAATACATAAAAAAAACAAATTCGCTTTTTCATTGTAAACAAATTATATAATAAATAAGGAAAAAAGAGAAGTAGAACAGCAAAATTAGACAAAAAAATGGGAAACGTCTTTTTTTCGCAAAAAAGGCGGTAGTTCCGCGGTATGCGTAAGGAATTGCCGAAGCGAAAAGATTTTGAAAGATTTTGTATAAAAGCGCAAAGTGTGTATTGACAATGAAAAATATGGCAAGTATAATAATCTAGCGTGCGTAAGGATGCATTTCTTTTTGCATGCAGAAAAAAACTATATCATAGGAGGTGAAACAGAATGCCAACATTTAACCAGTTAGTAAGAAAAGGACGTCAGACATCTGAGAAGAAGGCGACAGCGCCTGCTTTGTTAAAGGGTTACAACTCTTTGAGAAAGAAATCCATCAATACGGCTTCTCCGCAGAAGCGTGGTGTCTGCACCGCAGTCAAGACTGCTACGCCTAAGAAACCTAACTCCGCTCTTAGAAAGATCGCCAGAGTACGTCTTTCCAACGGTATCGAGGTAACATCCTACATTCCGGGCGAAGGTCACAATCTGCAGGAACACTCCGTTGTTCTGATCCGCGGCGGTCGTGTTAAGGACTTGCCCGGTACCAGATACCACATCATCAGAGGTACGCTGGATACCGCAGGTGTTGCAAACAGAAAGCAGGCTCGTTCCAAATACGGCGCTAAGAGACCGAAGGCAGGAAAATAGGAGCCATTAGTACCGCAGTTTACAGACTAATTAGTGTTGGGATTCTGGAGTGAGCGATCACCGCGAATGGAATCATTCGGCGAACAAGCGATTCGTTTTATGCTTTCTATGCGAAGATACAGAAACACCGCACGAACACATTAGGGTGCAGGCGTTTGATAACGCGGCATTTAGAACTTGTGAGTACCGATGAATTATTCATGATAATAAGGAGGGAAGAAACGTGCCACGTAAAGGACATATTCAAAAAAGAGACGTATTAGCCGATCCTTTATACAACAACAAGGTGGTTACGAAGCTGATCAACAACATCATGCTTGACGGCAAAAAGGGCGTTGCCCAGAAGATCGTATACGGCGCATTCGGCAGAGTTGAGGAGAAATCCGGCAAGCCGGCGCTTGACGTATTCGAGGAGGCAATGAACAACATCATGCCCATGCTTGAAGTAAAAGCAAGACGTATCGGCGGCGCGACTTATCAGGTACCGATCGAGGTAAGACCGGAGAGACGTCAGGCTTTGGCACTGCGTTGGCTGACCATGTTTTCACGCAAGAGAGGCGAGAAGACCATGGAGGAGAGACTGGCAAACGAGATTCTTGACGCTGCAAACAATACGGGAGCAGCCGTAAAGAGAAAAGAAGACATGCACAAGATGGCGGAGGCAAACAAGGCTTTTGCCCACTATCGATTCTAGGAGGAAAAACCTGTGGCTGGAAGAGAATATCCACTTGAGAGAACCAGAAATATCGGTATTATGGCGCACATTGATGCAGGTAAGACAACGCTGACAGAGCGTATCTTATACTACACAGGCGTCAACTATAAGATTGGTGATACTCACGAAGGCACTGCGACGATGGACTGGATGGAGCAGGAGCAGGAGAGAGGTATTACCATTACATCAGCCGCGACGACATGCCATTGGACACTGGAGGAGAACTGCAAGCCGAAGGAAGGCGCGCTGGAGCATCGTATCAATATCATTGATACGCCGGGACACGTTGACTTCACGGTTGAGGTTGAGCGTTCGCTCCGTGTGTTGGACGGCGCTGTCGGTGTCTTCTGCGCAAAGGGAGGCGTCGAGCCTCAGTCAGAGAATGTATGGCGTCAGGCCGATACCTACAATGTACCGAGAATGGCGTTCATCAATAAGATGGACATTTTAGGCGCGAATTTTTATGGCGCTGTGGAGCAGATCAAGACAAGACTTGGCAAAAACCCGGTCATCTTGCAGCTCCCGATCGGAAAAGAAGATGAATTCAAGGGAATCATCGACTTATTCGAGATGAAGGCATATATCTACAATGACGAGAAGGGTGACAACATTTCCATCGTTGATATTCCCGACGACATGAAGGATGATGCTGAATTATATCACACAGAGCTGGTGGAGAAGATCTGTGAATTAGACGACGATTTAATGATGGAATATTTAGAGGGCAATGAGCCGGATGTCGCTGCATTAAAGGCTGCTTTGAGAAAAGGAACCTGTGAGTGTACGGCGATTCCGGTGTGCTGCGGTTCTGCATACCGCAACAAGGGCGTTCAGAAGCTTTTGGATGCGATTTTGGAGTTCATGCCTGCGCCTACGGATATTCCGGATATTAAGGGAGTCGATCTGGAAGGCAACGAGGTGGAGAGACACTCATCCGATGAGGAGCCGTTCTCCGCACTCGCATTTAAGATCATGGCGGATCCGTTCGTCGGAAAGCTGGCGTTCTTCCGTGTTTATTCCGGTACGCTGAACGCAGGCTCTTATGTCTTGAATGCAACAAAAGATAAAAAAGAGCGTGTCGGACGTATTTTACAGATGCACGCAAACAAGAGACAGGAATTGGATAAGGTTTATTCCGGTGATATTGCTGCAGCAGTAGGCTTTAAGTTTACGACGACCGGCGATACGATCTGCGATGAGCAGCATCCGGTTATCCTTGAGTCCATGGAATTCCCTGAGCCGGTTATCGAGCTCGCAATCGAGCCGAAGACCAAGGATGCACAGGGTAAGATGGGCGAGGCGCTTGCAAAGCTTGCTGAAGAAGACCCGACATTCCGTGCACATACGGATTCCGAGACCGGACAGACGATCATCGCAGGTATGGGTGAGCTTCACCTTGAGATCATCGTAGACCGTCTGCTTCGCGAGTTCAAGGTAGAAGCAAATGTCGGCGCTCCTCAGGTTGCTTACAAGGAGACGTTCACAAAGCCTGTCGATCAGGAATACAAGTATGCAAAGCAGTCCGGTGGACGTGGTCAGTACGGACATTGTAAGGTTAAATTCGAACCGATGGATCCGAACGGCGAGGAGACTTATAAGTTTGTATCTACCGTAGTCGGCGGCGCGATTCCGAAGGAATACATTCCCGCGATCGGAGAAGGTATTGAGGAAGCAGCGCAGGCAGGCGTACTCGGAGGATTCCCGGTACTGGGCGTTTCCGCGAATGTGTATGACGGTACCTACCATGAGGTCGATTCGTCCGAAATGGCGTTCCACATCGCAGGATCCATGGCGTTCAAGGAAGCAATGAAAAAAGCAAATCCTGTACTGCTTGAGCCGATCATGAAGGTCGAGGTTACGATGCCGGAGGAGTATATGGGCGATGTTATCGGCGATATTAACTCACGGCGCGGACGTATCGAGGGAATGGACGACATCGGCGGCGGCAAGATGGTGAAGGCATATGTACCGCTTGCAGAGATGTTCGGATATTCCACGGATCTTCGTTCCAAGACACAGGGACGCGGTAACTACTCCATGTTCTTTGAAAAATATGAGCAGGTACCGAAGAATGTGCAGGAGAAGGTCTTAGCAGATAAGTCAAAATAATGCTTGAAAATCTAAAGGTTATTTAATATAATCATAGATAGTGAGTAAAACAACCAAGAAACGTGAACAACCAATTTTTTAAGGAGGACTTTAGAAATGGCTAAAGCTAAATTTGAAAGAACTAAACCCCATTGTAATATTGGTACCATCGGTCACGTAGACCATGGTAAAACCACTCTTACAGCGGCAATTACCAAAGTACTCTCTGAGAGAGTAGCAGGTAACGTGGCAACGGATTTCGAGAATATCGATAAGGCTCCCGAAGAGAGAGAGCGTGGTATCACGATTTCCACCGCACACGTTGAGTATGAGACAGAGAAGAGACATTACGCACACGTTGACTGCCCGGGACATGCTGACTACGTTAAGAACATGATCACCGGAGCAGCTCAGATGGACGGCGCGATCCTTGTTGTTGCTGCAACCGACGGTGTTATGGCACAGACCAAGGAGCACATCCTTCTTTCCCGTCAGGTAGGCGTACCTTATATCGTTGTTTTCTTAAACAAGTGCGATATGGTAGACGACGAGGAGCTGATCGAGCTCGTAGAGATGGAAGTTACCGAGCAGCTTGAGGAGTATGGCTTCACAGATTGCCCGATCATCAAGGGTTCTGCATTAAAGGCTCTTGAGGATCCTAAGGGTGAGTGGGGCGACAAGGTTATGGAGCTCATGGGCACGATCGACGATTATATTCCGGATCCGAAGCGTGACAATGACAAGCCGTTCCTGATGCCTGTCGAGGACGTATTCACGATCACCGGTCGTGGTACTGTTGCAACCGGTAGAGTAGAGCGTGGTACGCTGAAGCTGAACGAGGAAGTTGAGATCATCGGTATCAAGGAAGACACCAAGAAGACCGTTGTAACCGGTATCGAGATGTTCCGTAAGATGCTTGATCTTGCTGAGGCTGGTGATAACATCGGTGCTCTGCTTCGTGGTATCAACAGAACTGATATTGAAAGAGGACAGGTACTTGCTCATCCGGGTACCGTAACCTGCCATCACAAATTTACCGCTCAGGTATACGTTCTGACAAAGGACGAGGGTGGCCGTCATACACCGTTCTTCAACAACTATCGTCCGCAGTTCTATTTCAGAACAACCGACGTTACCGGTGTCTGCGAGCTTCCTGCAGGTACAGAGATGTGCATGCCTGGCGATAACATCGAGATGACGATCGATCTGATCCATCCGGTAGCTATGGAGCAGGGTCTTACGTTCGCGATCCGTGAGGGTGGTAGAACTGTTGGATCAGGCAGGGTTGCTACGATTATTGAGTAATCAGTAAAAGCTATATTTTATGGGGCTTTCCGAGAAATCGAGAAGCCCTTTTTTCTGTCTTGAAACAGTGAAAATGTTGTAAACGGTGCCAAACTTGATTGATTTTAAATTTTGAATAAGTTTTTAAAATATGGATTTTGGGTAATATAAAACTTTAAGTGCATATAATGGTGTGTAGAGATAATAAAAAAATGTATACAAGGTGAAAAAATATGTTATAATATACTCGAAAATAGACGATAAAAATATAGGGGATGGGATAAGCGTTGTTAAAGCGTTATTGGTGTGTTAGAAAGTAATTGACGAGGTCATTCTTCAATGGTATAATTTATGCGTTGTACATTGTTTTTGTGCAAATGTTTTGTAATGAGAATAGAAAAGGAGGGCATATTATGACTAACGTAGGAAGAAAGCTTGGCGTTAATATCAGTACGTGTATGCGGGAAGCTAACATTAGTCTTGATAGCTTTGCCAAGCATTTTGAATATTCAATTAAAGATGTGTGGAATATTATTGAAGGAAAGGTTATTATTCCTCCTGTTGAATTAGAAAGAATAGCAAGTTTTCTTGGGACAACAAAGAGCGAATTGATTAATCGAGAATCAGATAGTTTGGTTCCTGATTTGCAGTATATGAAAGAATTTAGTGAACCTGAAAATCTAGATAGAATACTTGATTTAATGGATGAATATGTGGAACTTAGAGAAGTGATATAACAAGGAAAGCTGTACGAAAGTACAGCTTTTTTGAGGTAGCATATGAATTGGGTTAAGATAGTTGAGTTAATTCCGTCAGTAATAGAAAAAGTTAGAACGGACTATGTTTTGAACAATATTATAATTAAGGATGATATTTTTGGAATTTTGGAAAAGCATTGTACAGTTGTATATTATCCGATAGAAAATGAGAAAAATTGTGGCTTTCACACAAAGCGTTTTGTAAAAGACAGATTAGAGGACTTCGTATATATTAATACTGCAAAGCCTATTGCTGACCAAGTTTTTGCTGCGGCTCATGAGTTAGGACATGTGTGGGGTGTTGCTATCCAAGTATGGGAACAGGCTGGCGAACAAGAAATATTAGAGAGCAAGATAGAAGAACGAATAGTTAATAGATTTGCTGCGGAATTGTTAATGCCTACAAAGGAATTTAGAATAACATTTTATGCACATATGGAAAAACTGGCGCTTAATTCTAATAAATTAAGGCTTGTTGATTTGATTCGAGTCATGGTATTGCAGATGAATGACTATATGGTTCCATATGAATCTGTAAGACGACGAGTAATCGAAACAAATATAATAGGCCCAGAAGTTGGAGATGTTCTTTTAAAAAGTGAAAAAGCTATATTACCGCTGGTTGAGGCCTTTTCTAAAGATCAGAATACGATGTTGGATAGAGTAACCGCAAAGAAAACTATTCCGGGATTGAGAAATTTAATAGAAATGGTAGAAAAAAGTGGTGAGTTAAGTCAATATACCATAAGCAAGATAAAGAAAGACTTTGATATTGATGATATAAGTGAAACAAATAATATTGTAGAAATTTCTATAGATGGAGGTAATTATGGGGAAAACTGAGGTTATTGTAGACACATGTTTTCTTCAAAAGTTATCTTCGGAAGGCGGAGAGACTGACAATATAAAAAAGGTGCTTAATGAGTTAGAATATATCCCTGTTGTGCATCCGTACATTTATGAGCATGAATTATCCTTACATTCTTACTTTGTACATTTAGTTGATGAAGGATATATAAGGGTAATTCAGTACAATGAATTTCAAAAAGATGCAAGTGATAAGCAGTCTTATGAGGCCTATTATAATGTACTATACGAAGATATGAGATTGGCTTTGGAAGCAATAGGTGGTCTAAAGCAGATAGAAAAGTTGTGTTTACATAAAGGACAGACAATTTATAATACACATAAACAAGGTAGCAGTATGGGCGATGTTCATATGATTTTAATGGCATCATATTTACAAATGCCCATCTTACTAACAGAAGATTCAGATATTGACATGCTGCGTGATATAGCTAAAAGGAGAATGCGCTTAGGTCAATATTCATTGCAGATATTCAATGGTATTCAGCTTATAGAAGAGATTGCTAAAAAGGAGGATTCTTCTTTAACGATTAAAGAGATAGAAGCCATTTTAAAAGCAATGGGGAAACGAAGTGTTGTTTCAGATATAAAGGCTGTGTGGAGACAAAACCATATTGTTTAGACAGGCTTATAAAGACTCTTGAAAATGGCCCAGTATTAATTATATAGTATTAAGGATTGTAAAAACTCCAGTGAAAGTGATTTCTTTCACTGGAGCATTTTTACCACCCTTTTATCTGTTTGACTTGCTCTGCCCGTTCTGGATCCCTGTGGTATTGCAGCTTAAATTGTATCGTTTCAACAACTTCCTTTCTCGCTTCATCATCTAGCTGATAGAAAGCTGTGAGAAGATTGTCCACATCAGGCATATTTTATATTTAATGATGCAAACTGCGGTCAAAAAATTATTGAAATCTGACCGAAGTTTTGGCGGAAGTTTTCGTGGCTACAAATTGGCTACGAAAAGTCTGAAAACACAGAGAAAATCAATATTTTTAGAAAATATGGTTACAAAAAATCCCGAAAACACGCCATTTGCCACACGAGATTCTCCCAACTTAATCCGTGAGGGTGGTAGAACAGTTGGTTCAGGCCGTGTTGCTACGATTATTGAGTAATCAGTAAATTCAGTAAAAAAAAGCTTCCAAGCGTTTGCTTGGAAGCTTTTTTTGCTTTGAATTAAACCTTATATGTTACTTTATATAGTGCTTATAAAAAACTCGGAAAATCTAGTGTTTCATAATTCCTTAAATGGTGTTAAAAGAATTCAAATGACATTTGGGGTATTTTGTAGTAAAATTAATTTTGAAAGTTATACAAGGAGGTTGTCCAATGATTGACAACAAGAAAGAACAAGAGAGAGATGAGCTTCACCGTACCATATGGAATATGGCAAATGACCTTAGAGGCAGCGTAGACGGTTGGGATTTTAAACAGTATGTGTTAGGCATGCTGTTTTATAGATATATTTCAGAAAATTTTGTTAAATTTGTAAATGCAGGAGAGCTGGAAGCAGGTAACAAAGATTTTGATTATGCAAAGTTAGATGATGAAGCCGCAGAGGAAGCAAGGGAGGACTTGGTGCAGTCAAAGGGATATTTTATTTTACCCAGCCAGCTATTTTGCAATGTAAAAGAGAAAGCGCCAAACAATGAAAATCTGAATGAAACTTTGGAAAGCGTGTTTAGAAATATAGAAGGTTCAGCGCAGGGACATGACAGCGAGGACGACTTTAAGGGATTGTTTGATGATATTGATGTCAATAGTAACAAATTGGGTGGCACTGTAGCTAAAAGAAATGAAAAATTAGTTAAGCTCTTGAATGGTGTTGCGGATATGAAGTTAGGGGATTATCAGAATAATACCATTGATGCATTTGGTGATGCTTATGAGTTTTTAATGGGAATGTATGCTTCTAATGCGGGAAAGAGTGGTGGAGAGTATTATACGCCGCAGGAAGTTTCAGAACTTCTGACAAGAATCACGGTATTGGAAAAGAAAGAGGTAAACAAGGTTTATGATCCGGCTTGCGGAAGCGGATCACTTTTGTTGAAATTTGCAAAAGTTTTGGGAAAAGATAATGTGCGTCAGGGATTTTTCGGACAGGAAATTAATATTACTACATATAATCTTTGCCGTATCAATATGTTCCTGCATGACATCGGATACGAAAAATTTAGTATTGGTCATGGAGATACATTAACGGAGCCTTTGCATTGGGACGATGAGCCATTTGAGGCGATTGTTTCCAATCCGCCGTACTCTATCAAATGGGAGGGCGATGATAACCCTGTTCTTATTAATGATGAGCGTTTTTCACCCGCTGGTGTACTTGCGCCGAAATCAAAAGCAGACTTAGCGTTTATTATGCATTCCCTGTCATGGCTCGCGACAAACGGAACGGCAGCTATCGTATGTTTTCCTGGTGTCATGTATCGCGGCGGTGCGGAGCAGAAAATCCGTAAATATTTGATTGATAATAATTATGTGGAATGTGTGATACAGCTTCCTGATAATCTTTTCTTTGGGACAAGCATTGCTACTTGCATCATGGTGTTAAAAAAGAATAAGGCAGAAAACAGTACACTATTTATTGATGCTTCTAAGGAATGTGTGAAAATTACAAATAATAATAAGCTAACTGAGGAAAATATTCAAAATATTTTGGAGGCATACGAGAAAAGAGAGAACAAACAATATTATGCAGCAGTAGTGGTAAATGATAAGATTGCGGAAAACAGCTATAATCTTTCAGTTTCATCTTATGTGGAGCAGGAAGATACAAGAGAAAAGATTGATATTGTGAAATTGAATGCGGAAATTAAGGAGATTGTAGCAAGAGAAGAAAAACTTCGGGAGGAAATTGATAAGATTATTGCAGAGATTGAGGAATAGATTTTGGATAGAGAAAAAGAAAATAAATTATTTAAATGTAAATCACTAAATGAATTTTTGACCATGTTCTTTGGATATGGAATCAATGAGCAGTTGAGTATCTTTGATGAATCTATGACTATAAAAGCAGGAACATTTTTGTATAGAGCGCGAAAAGATGATGGAAAAACAAATCTTTATGATTTTAACCAATGGACTATGCCTCCTGCCGAATATGTAAAGCAAGGTCGTTTAAATGAAAAGAATAAGCCAGTTTTATATGTAGCTTCTAACGAGTATCTATGCGGAAGAGAAATAGGACTCAAGGATGGAGATAAATATTATTTAGTAAAATACAAATGTGAGAAAGATTTTTCTGTGGGTACATTATTTTGTAGGCATAGTGTGATAAATACAATTCTACACCGGATTGTTATGGCTGTGAAAACGGAAAATCTGACGGAAAACGAGAGGATTATTTTGCAGAAATATCATATTGGTGAATATAAAATAAGTATACAAGAAATATTGAAGGATAATTTATCTGTTTTTTATATTGACCGATTGATTAAAAATCTTTATGATGTTACGAATAAAATAGGGCACTTGGTACTTTATAATAATGAGAATGGGATTCGCTATTCTTCAGTTTTTGAGCCAATAGAACTCTCTGGAGTTAACACAATATTAACTTTGGACGGAGAAGACCATGGTAATTATGCATTAACTGAACAAGGAGCATTCCTGTAATTCAGAAATGATGCCAATTGAATAAAAAGAAACCTCGTCGTAAGATAAGAGTGTTCATCTTGGCGGATGAAACAAAAACACTTTTAATCAAACGGAGGTTT
>JAAUZE010000015.1 GCA_014804755.1 Lachnospiraceae bacterium
GCCGAACAGTGCCTGCGCATGCAGGAGGCTGCTGCTGAGCGGAAGCACTGGGAGAAAATAAAGGAGCAGCTTGTTGACGCAGAGAAAACGCTTGCGGAAAAAGAAAGAGCGATTGCTGAGAAGGACAATACTATTGCTGAGAAGGACAATACTATTGCTGAAAAGGACAATACTATTGCCGAAAAGGACAATGCTCTTGCTGAAAAGGACAATACCATTGCTGAGAGGGATGCTGAACTGGAACATTTAAAAGCACAACTGCGCAAATATCAGGAGCAGGACCGACGGGATTAATACTAAGGAAATACTGATAAATCAGCATTTCCTTAGAAACTCTTACGGATGCGCACGGATTTGCATTGGAATTTTGCTGTTTTGCAGCGCAAATCCGGCGCGGGAAACGCTTTAATCAGCGTTTCCCTAAAAATTTCCTACACACTTCCTTGTTACATCACGGGTGTTTTTCCAAGTTATGTAAAGATTCCGGCATACTCGCCCTCTTCCACAATATCCTGTGGTTTGCAATTTTGCCGTCAATATTTTGTAGAAGCCTGCGTCATTTATCCACAGTATTTTCCGACACACGTGACATATTTCGCCAGAAATCCCCAATTTCCACAGACTTATCCACATCGACTGACATGTCATATGACACGCAATCAATTTATTTTCTGCATGAACCTCTTGCAATTTTTCACCTGCGGTTGTCCAGATTGGTCAATACTACATCTTGTGCTTACAGATTATGTCACCCCCTGTTCCTAGTGGCATTTCTGATGTTTCCACTATGTCATCTCCTCCTCCTGCTTTCCTGTGCGTAATAAGTCTTCCTTGATCAGGATTTAATTGCATGTGATATGCGAGTGTGTTATGATGTCAACAAAACATCAAAGATGCTTTTGCAAGTATTTCTTTTTCGCTTGCTGCTTACGCAGATTTGGAGACCGCCATGGAGAAATATTCGATTGGAGAAATCATCCGTTATCTTCGGAAAGAACAGAAAATGACGCAGGAAGAATTGGCTGAGGGTATCTGCTCCAACGTCACCATTTCCCGCATTGAATCCGGAACACAGATGCCCTCGGACAGAATCATCAACCAACTGCTGGCGCGACTCGGGAGCGATCTCTATCAAACCGCTAACACCGCGCGGGAAAAGCGGGATCAGAAAACAGAGCGGTATCTTTCCCAAATCGCGGAAGAAGTCAATAAAGGACATTTTGAGAAAGCCGTCACACAGCTCTCACGGGTCGAAAGGGAAGATATAACAGATGTTCGGAACAAACAGCTTTACATCCTATTAAAAGCCTCGATCGAACTTCGTACCGATCCACACCGCACGACAGAGATCATTGAGGAAATCAAACAAGGACTTTCCCTTACGAAAAAAGACATCTCCCTTTCACGATTTTCGAACGTGCCGCTAACTACTATAGAAGCCAATCTGCTCAATGCGCTCTGCGCCGCATATTTTCAGAACGGCGAAGACGAGCAGGCAATGACGCTTGCAAAAAAGCTGAGTGAACATCTGATGCAGCATAAAGCTTCTTTTCAAAATGATCCGGAGCTGCTCCTGAATGCCCTGATCAATCTGTCTCAATTGCTGGAAAAAGAAGCCGACTATGACAGCGCGCTTCAAATCTGCGAACAAGCGATCGTGATCAGTAAGGAGTCATATCATCAAATCCTATTTGCGGAATTACAGTATTTTAAGGCAAAGCTGTTGCTCCGACTGGGGCAAACGGAAGAATGCAAAAACCTTCTTTCCGTCATCTATCCGTTCATGCAGCTACAAGGAAAAACCACTTTTGTTCAACTGATGGACGATTTATATCGGATGATGTAAATTTAATTTACATCATCCGATATGTTAATTCAGAATAAAACTCTTTATAATGAGAACATCCCATTTGCAAACGGTGACATGAAAGCAAAATAACAAGCGATTGTGAAATGAGACCGGGGTGGCGAACAAATCAGGCCCGGCAACTGTGAAGTATCCTCGCCCCACAAATAATCGCAACACAAGGGAGGTTCTATCATGAAATCGTATTTTACCCACAAAAATAACGCATGTTTTTTGTTAGCCTTGGCTTTACAGACAATCCAGACGCTTCTCGCCGTTTTGGTGGCGGTATTGCTGAGCATTTTGATCGATGCCGTATCCGACAGCATCCAAACCGGAAATACTGCGCCGCTGATGAAGATCCTACTGATCTGCATTGTCTACGCCGTCCTCCTGGGACTTGTCGTATTTTGCACCGGCAGACAGAAAAGCCGCTGTATCATGAACGCCATGACAGCATTAAAGAAGGATGTCATGTCCGCCATTCTGAACAAAGAAATCGTCAGCTATCAGGCAGAGGCAAAAGGAGCCTATCTCTCTATGCTGAACCACAATATGAGTCTCGTGGAGGAAAACTACTTCAAAAACTTTTTCACGATCTATGAATCCCTCTTGGGAATGGTGCTCGCAGCTATTGTATTGTTCGTAACAAATCCAATCGTCGCGCTCTTTTCGCTGGCATGCACCTGCATCCCGACAGCAATTCCCAAACTCTTTGCGAAAAAGCTGTCCGCCATGCAAGCAAAAACCGCCGAAAAAGCATCAGAATTTCAAACACGGGTATCCGAAATACTGGATGGATATGAACTGATCAAGAATTATTCCATTGAAGAACAAATGCAGGAACGCTATCAAGCACAATCCATACAGGCAGAGCTTTGCAAATATAAACGGGAATGTGTAATGGCACAGCTCCAGGGAATCGCGAACACGGCATCAATCCTGACACAATTTCTCATCATGCTCTTTGCAGGATTTTTAGCGACAAAGGGATATATCACATTAGGAAGTATCGTGGCTGTCACACAATTATCAGGTCAGGTCATTACCCCTGCATCACAACTGACCGCAAGGTTCGGACTTCTTACATCCATACGCCCGGTTTCGGCAAAAATCATGGAATTAGCAAAAGAAAACGACAACCCACTCCCGATTGACGATCCCAAAACCGAGGAGCATGATATCTCATTCCGCGATGTTTCTTTTTCCTATGGGGAACAGCCCGTGCTAAAGCATATCCGTCTCACACTGGAAAAGGGCAAAAAATATGCCTTGACCGGAAACAGCGGCAGTGGAAAATCCACGCTATTAAAATTGTTGATGCAATACTATCCGACTTATGAAGGGCAGATTCTGATTGACGGGACGGAGTTAAAAGAATACGGATGCTTTTTTAAGCAATGCGCCTATGTGGGGCAGGAAGTATTTCTTTTAAATGATACGATCGAGCACAACATCTGTCTATATCAGGAACCGGATAAGGAACGCCTCGCCTATGCGATACGGGAATCCGGTTTAGAAACAGTCTTAAAACGGACAGACAAAGGGGTTCAAGCCATGACAGGCGAGAACGGTTCGAATTTCTCGGGCGGAGAACGGCAGCGGATTGCCATTGCCAGAGCACTCTATCACAACAAAAAGATTCTGCTGTTTGATGAGGCAACCTCCGCTTTGGACAGCGATATGGCAGAGAAAATCGAAAACCTGATCTTGAACCTGAAGGATGTGACCTGCCTTTTCGTCTCCCACAAATTAAGCGCCTCCTGCGTGAAGCGGTACGACGGCATCATCCGTATGAGCGCCGGAATCGTGTCGGCATAAACATGACAGACATTGTGGCGAAAAAGCTAGTGTTAAAAAAATCATGGCAAAAGAGGACTGACTCCCAACCTCCTTTTTCTTTTGCGATATTTATGGTATCATGTCGATAGACATGATACCGCGCCGCAGCGAAGCGAAGTGCGCATCCCATTTTTTATCATGATTGCGCAGCAATCATGGTATCATGTCGATAGACAAACTTTTTTGGAGGTTTCCCATGACTTTGATTGGTTCCCATGTGGGCATGAATGCCCCTGATTTTTTTCTCGGCTCCGCGAAAGAGGCTGTATCCTACCAGGCTAATACCCTGATGCTTTACACCGGTGCTCCGCAAAACACCAAGCGCCGGGAACTCTCGGAACTAAAAATTGACGAGGGATGGGCGTATCTTCGCACACACGGCATCGAAGAAATTGTCATTCATGCCCCCTATATCATCAATCTTGCCAACACCGTAAAGCCGGAGACCTATGAACTCGCCGTTTCTTTTTTAACATTAGAACTTCAAAGAAGTGCCGCGATGGGTTCCCGTATACTGATCCTTCATCCCGGCGCACATGTCGGCGCGGGCGCGGATGTCGGCACCCGCAGCATTGTGAAAGGTCTGCACGAGGTTCTAAGCGCCTGCCCCGACTGCATGATCGCTTTGGAAACCATGGCGGGAAAAGGCTCCGAGATCGGCAGGCGCTTCGAGGAGCTTGCCGCGATCTATGACGGCGTACCGGAAAACGACCGGCTCCGTATCTGCTTTGACACCTGCCATGTTCATGATGCGGGCTATGATATTGTGCACGATTTTGACGGTGTGATCGAACAGTTTGACCGACTGCTCGGAAAAGATCAGATCGCCGTATTCCATATCAATGACAGCAAAAACGAGCGCGGTGCTCACAAAGACCGCCATGCCAATATCGGTGAGGGCTTTATCGGCTTTGACGCGCTCCGAGCCATCGTGCATCACCCTGATTTTCTATCCGTTCCCAAGATTTTAGAGACACCCTACCGTCCCGATTCTGAAAATCCAAGTCAGACGCTTCCTCCTTATAAGGAAGAAATTGCTATGCTAAGGTAAATCCGGACCTCTGTTATTTCTTCTCACTATATCATATCAAAATGAAATTGCCGTCACAGCTCCTGTGACGGCAATTTCCAATATTCCTCCACCTCCTGATCACTTCCCTCTTTTATCTTTAGCAACACAGGCCCGTCCAGAAACCGTGTTTCCTCCCCTGATGCTAATATAACAAAATGTGTGCATAACACTTGCTCACCACTCCTTATCATATTCATGGGATCATATCCGCAGATCAGATAGTCTCCCTTTTTACCTACGGGCTTCTGCGCCAGAAACGCCTCTACCTGCTTTTTTCCAGTCTGCTGATATTTCCAAAGCTCTGACTGCAGAGGCTCCTCCCTACAATCTGCGCTGACAAAATGGTACAATGCTCCGGTAATGTATGCCTGCCTCCTGATATCGAAAAATGCCTGATTCACGGTTCTAAGCGCTGCCAGATAACGCCCCATTCTTTCCTTAAACTTTCCGGTACTGATAGATTGCAGCGCCCTGCAGCCTGCATACTCTGCTCTGCCCTCAATATGCTCTGCCAACAATTCCTGCTCCAGATCATCGCCCAATAATTTCCTCCGGCTTTCCCGTATTGCACGAAAGGCAGCCAATAATTCAGCTTTCCGCCCTCCGGTCTCTTCATAAGCAGTCGCTAACAACTGATTTTCCGCATATTTTAGCCGATAGTTATCCATGTTTGCGGGATATGCCAAAAGCTTCAGGTCATCCGGATACCGGTTCTCCCCACTCCGCTGCTGATGTGCATGGAACATCTCATGCACGAGATCCGCCGTAAGAACCTCCACATCTGCTTCCTGCGGGTTCTCCACCTGATAAATAGCAATAAAGTCTCCTTCAAAATCGATGGATGTGTTTCCGATAAAACGTTCGTCCCATGGGATGATCCTGCCTTTCAGCCAGACATGATCACCATTATAAAGCGCAAAGCCACAGCGCCGGAATTCAGGACATATGTCCTCATACTGCACAAGCTGTAATAAACGTTCTATTTTCTCATATAGCTGACGCATTCTTCTCTCCTCCTAATCACATACCGCTTATCCAAATGATCATTTTGATATATGTTTAGGATAAAATACGAATCCATATGTATCAACTTGAAATACTCGGACTTTTTCCTATCCTCTCCATGGCTGCAGCAATATCCTTTGCCTGACCGACCAAAATAAACCGCCCGATTTCTTTTTTCCCGTCAAACTGATAGGTATATCGAAATTCTATCGGTTCCTCCCGCTCAATGTATTCCAGCAAATCCTCATTCATTTGTTCTGCCTGTTTCCTGCCCGGTTCGTCATGGATCAAACAGGTAGCGGGCTGCTGCGCGTGTTCCTCCTCCAAAAAATGCCGCACCTGCATCCTGCTCTTGATTCTCATCCCTTCCTTAATAAACGGCTGATTTAAAAAAAGACCCATGTCTTCCTCTGAAAAAGAATATTTTCCGGCTGTCATGGTACCGGTCAGAATCCCCTGACTATAGAATTTTCGCAGGGAGCGGGTAGAATATCCTGTCATGGACGCTAACTCCGCTAACGTGTAATACATGTCTTTTCCTCCATTTCATACTCACTCATCTCAGAGCCATTCATCCCAAAACCGCTCGATCCGTCTGCCGATCGTGTTAAGCTGTACCTGCTCAAAGCTTTTCCACTCACGCGGAAACATTGCCCGATATTCCGGCTGGCAGAAACGATAATCGAGCAGTGCGACAATGCCGACGTCCTCCGCTGTCCGAATGACCCTCCCCGCCGCCTGCAGTACCTTATTCATACCGGGATACCGATAGGCATAGTCAAAGCCGACACCTCCGTCCCCGTCAAAATAATCTTTGAGAATCGTACGCTCCGCACAGACCTGCGGCAGTCCGGTTCCGACAATGATCGCGCCGATGAGCGCATCCCTTTTCAGGTCAATGCCCTCCCCAAACAGCCCGCCGAGCACACAGAAGCCCAATAGACAACGGTCGGAATCCCCCTCCGTAAACCGCAGGAGAAACGCCTCTCTGGCGCGCTCGTCCATATTTCCCTCCTGCACGATACAATCCATATAAGAAGCGTCGTATTCGTCCGATACAAACACTTCATACACCCGCCGCAGGAACTGATGAGACGGAAAAAAAATCATATAATTTCCATATCTGCAATCCACGATCCGCCGGATATACTTCGCAACCCGCCGATACTCATTCTCACCCCTGCGCGTATACTTGCTCGTCACATCATCGGCAATATAGATCCCGCGCTTTCTGTCATCAAACGTGGACCCCGCATACACCTCATAATCTTCGTCCGTTCCGCCGAGCAGCTTCTTATAATACTGAATCGGAAGCATCGTCGCCGAAAAAAGCACACTGCTCACGGCACGCCCCATGCATTCCTGAAGGTTGCGCGACGGATCAACGCAGAACAGCTTTACCTGAAAACGTCCCTCCTCATCTAACTGCATATATGGAACATAATGCTCGTCCACAAGCTCCGTGATCATCAAAAAGTGAGATACCTCAAAATAAAAATCAAGAATTTCTTCCCGCCCGGGCATGGCGCCCGAATCCGTATTCTCCAAATACTTTCCCATCGTCTCGGACAGACGGTTTAGGGATAGTGTAAAGCTGCCAAGCTCCGGATTCGTCACACAGCCCTCACACTCCCGCTTTCGCGCAAGCAGCTCCTTATTACACCGATCGAGCAGACGTGAAATCTCATGCAGCTGCGTCACTGATTGAGATGCCGAAAATGGCGCAGGGAGCGCGGTCTGCGAGACGTCTATCAGCGACATCTGCCCGTCTTCCCGCAATATCTCATGCCCGTCCGACGCTTTCTGTTCTCCTCCCGCATTCAATACATCCCGGATCACGCCCTTCAGCCGCAGAAAATCCTCCTTATATAACGTCGCACTGTACATCTCCCTTCCGCGCTCCACTAAATTGTGCGCTTCATCGATCAAAAACAGATAACGCTCCGTATTTCCCTCGGCAAAAAAGCGTTTCAGATACACATGCGGGTCAAACACATAATTGTAATCGCAGATAACGGCATCCGAAAACAGGCTCATGTCAAGACTCATCTCAAACGGACAGACCCGATACTTCTCGGCGTAGCGCTCAATGACCTCCCTTGAAAAGCTGTCCTCATTCGTCAGACAGTCATAGAGACAGTCGTTGATCCGGTCAAAATGACCTTTTGCGTACGGGCATGCGTCAGGATTACAGATCGTCTCTTCCTGCGGGCAAATTTTTTCTTTTGCCGTTAAAAGAACACGTTTTAATTGCATGCCCTTTTCCGAAAGCAGCCGCAGGGTATCGTCCGCAACCGTTCTCGTGATCGTTTTTGCAGTCAGGTAAAACAGCCTGTCCGCGCGCCCCTCTCCCAATGCTTTGAGTGCCGGGTACATCGTCGAAATCGTCTTTCCGACGCCGGTCGGCGCTTCAATGAACAGCTTCCGCTTATGATAGATCGTCTGATACACATAAGTAACAAGCTCCTTCTGCCCCTCCCTGTACGGAAAAGGAAAAGCCAGCTCCTTCATCATGGTATTCCGCTTTTCCAGCCAGTCCATGCGATAGTCCGACCACTTTCGATACTCCGAAATCAGCGCGTCAAACCACAAAGACAGCTCCTCAAAGGAATATGCCTCCTCAAAATATTTCACCGCTTCCGTTTCCAAATGACAGTAAGTCATGCGTACATGGATTTCCGAAAGCGCCTGCTGCACGGCATGGATATACGCGTAGCATTTTGCCTGCGCCAGATGAACCGGAATCGGTTCCTTGATCTTTTGAAGTCCCCGATAAGTCCCCTTGATCTCATCCACCGTAACAATGCCGTTCTGCACAAAGATGCCATCCGCCCTGCCCTCTATGACGAGCTCATAGCGTTCAAGGCTGACCGTATGGGACAGACTGACCTCCGCGCGGTACTCCGGTCCCATACTGCGCTGAATTTCCCTATGAATTCGGCTGCCCGCCTGCATGGCATTCTGTTCCTGCGCCGTATGCCGATTATCAATATCTCCGCTCCTCATCAGAAACTCTACCAGGCTTCTGACTGAAATATGGTTTTGCATAAAAAACACCCCGCCTGGAAATATGATAGCATGAGCGCCGCCATTACGCAAATACCTAACCGGCAATCCTCATCCTGTCATTCCCAAACGGGGTGTTCCACCTCGAGAAACAGTTGTCGCTTCAGTGCACTATGATGCACATGCAAAGGTGTGCATCAGCTTCTCCAATTCCTCATTATAACCATCGTAGCTGACGTAAAGAGGGCTGGAAAAATCCAAGCCTAACACACCAACAATCGATTTTGCGTCCACCGCAAAACTGCGGTTGGAAATATCAATATCAAAATCACATTTCGTTGCAACATTCACAAACTGCTTCACATCTTCCGGTGTCATTGAAATTTTCTTCGTTATCATTTTTGTCCTTCCTTTCTGATATCAAACAACAATTACACTAGATGTTGTAGAAGTTATATAACATTTTCTCTCAGTTGTAAAGTATTTTTCTTAATACAATTTTTTCCATTTAAAAAATAATCAAAATATTTTCGAAAATTTTGTCTTTTTATCGTCCTTTCGTACGGTTTACTGTTTCACAGGCTCCTCATCTCCTGCAGTATCCGCAAACTCCGCGCTCTCTGTCACGCGGCTTGCAAGCAGCGCATAGATTCCGGATACCTCTCTGAAATATGCCTTTGTATCAAGCTCTCCGTTTATCGTATTCCGCCGCACAGCTCCCTGTGACACATCCCGCTCCACGTTTCTCCACGTCTCATAATGCTCCGCGAACCGGGCACTGTAGCTTTCTCTTCCTATATATAGTGATTCACAAAATTCATGGTACTGACCGCGAAGCTCACCAAAACTTCCGCCGATCACTTCCGCATCCTCATCGTCCGCCGCAGTCAAAAAACACTGGATAAACGGATACTGCTTCATTGCCTGCATCCTTGCCGTCTCAATGGCAATGCAGCGTTCAAAAAAGCCCTCCCGCTCCCTTGCAGCAATGCCGGAAAGCTCCAGCCTCATGAACCGACTGAAATAGTCATACAAGAAATCATATAACCCCTGCTTACTGATAAAATAATGAAACAGCAGTCCCTTACTGATCCCGGCACGCTTTACGATCTCATCCGTGCTCGCATGCGCATAGCCCTGCGCAGCAAACACGCCAATCGCCGCATTCATGATCCTGTCCTGCTTTTCTTTTTTCATATCCCAAAATTTTTCATTCATATCGATACTCCCGTCCGGCACCGCCGGCGCTGTCAAAAGCGACTGTATTGACCGAAAATCTCCTAAATCCCACTAGCTTCTTTTTATGCCCGTCGCAAATCGCTGTCAATATTTGAAATTCTTTGACTGAGCGAGTCGAAATCTATCATATCACATTTAGAAGCGTATCACAACTATTCTGAAATGATTTTCTGTGTAAAAAATTGTAGAATATTTAAAGGAAAAAATAGTAAAATTGACCCGTCCGAACAAATTTTCAATAGATATGTTTAAGTTATGACTTTTTTGCATATAATGACTTGTGAGATTGTCTCAAATGTATTAAAATAGATAACATAAATTTCCATTTGTTCAAAAGACTTTCGCAGGAGCAAAAGTCTTCGAAAGATACCAACCATCCAAAGATGCTAATCATTTTGAAAGGAGTCCGTTATGGCAAAAAAGTTTGGTAAGTTCCTGTTGTTCTCTGCCGCTGCCGCTTCTGCCGCAGCAGGCGCATACTATTATCTGAAGAAAAAGAGTTCTCCCGATGAGGATTCTGTAGATGATTTCGACGATTTTGACGATTTCAGCGAGGATTTGGATGAGGATTCCGATAAGACTTCGGATTCTTCCGAAGATCGCTCCTATGTCGATTTAAGTAAGGCGAAGGAAGATGTGGAGAACGCAAAGGAAAATATGAAGGAAGCAAAGGAAGATGTGAAGAAAGCCGCTGAATCTGCAACAAGCGCCCTTTCCAGCATTGCCTCCGAGACCGTTGAAAAGACGGAAGAGCTTTTTAATGATGAGGATTCCGCAAAGAAGTAGGATATTCGCAGCAGCTCTGCCTTCCGACTTCACATTACGGGAAATTCACTTTATGATTCCATTTCTAAGGGGAATGAATGGCGCTGAGCACCATTCATTCCCCTTAGATTTACTCCATTCTCTTTTCCACATGATTTCAGGTCTTCTATTGCAAAACATCCAATATGTCGGATAGCGTAATCCCACTGTTCTCCCCGTTTAAAACATTGGACTCATTCATGCGATATGCCGACTGTGCAGCATTTAAAAGGCTTGGGTAGGTATTCTCAAACGTTTTTGTCAATAGCAGATATCGTTCACCCTCCTGCAAAATTACAGCGCCTTCCACAATATATTGATTATCATCTACTTCCCCACCCGGACATTTAATATGAATATAAATCTCCTCCGAGCTTCCCTTATAAACACCGTCAACCCTCACCTTATAAATCGTATACGGAATATTATAGGACTGATCCAAGTCCGTCACAGAATCTTTTTCACCCTCTGCTCTTACATCCAGCACTTCATAAGATACGCTTTCTATTGTACCACTAAAAACCAAGTCCGCTTCATCGACCAATTCTTGCGCCGTATCATATGACGGATACTCCGCGTGAATCACAGTAATCATTTTTTCATTTTCAGGCTCAGTCACCGTTTTCCCACATGCCCCCAAAACGCAACCGGCAATCACCAGCATTACAATACTGAAACTCTTCTTCATCTCAGTTCCCCTTGCCGCGGATATCTTAGGCATTGGTATATCAGCATCCATTTGTACCATCAAGAAATCACGAATATTTCCAGCAGCCGCGCAATATCCGAAGTCCTGCGCGGAGCTCATCGATCTTTAACCCGCCGAAGCCCATGACGACCGTGCGGTCAACGGGCAGCCCCGCCGGAAGCCCGATGCACTCCTCCTTTATCGTCAACTCCTTTAAGGTATACACACGGATGCCCATCGTTGCGGCACGCAGCTTCATTTCACTCGCGCTTAACCCGTTGTTTGCCGTCACCAAAAGATGCATGCCGGCATGCTCCCCCGAAACAACAAAATCAGCGCCCCACCGTTTGATGCCGCTCAGCATCAGATCGTGCTTCTGTCTGTAATATTTTCGCATCTTATTCAGATACCGTTCAAAATACCCGTTTCCGATAAATTCATTTAAGGTCGCCTGATCAATGCGCGACACCGTGGACGACAAAAAACCGCACCGCGAATGAAACCGCTCCATAAGCGCCTCCGGAAGGACCATGTAGCTGATACGAATGGCGGGCGCGATCGCCTTGGAAAACGTACCGATATAGATGACGCGTCCGCTGTGATCGGACGCCTGCATGGACGGGATCGGCTTGCCACGATAGCGGAATTCACTGTCATAGTCATCCTCTATCACATACCGCTCCTCCTTTTGAGCCGCCCAGCGAAGCAGCTCGCTCCGCCGGCCGATCGGCATGATTACGCCGGTCGGATATTGATGGGAGGGCATGACATAGGCGACATCAGCCTCCGATGCCGCAAGCTCGTCCATACGCATTCCCTGCGCGTCCATCCCGATCATGCACATCCGAAAGCCCATCGCCGAAAACAGGCGGTATGCCCGCTGATACGTCGGATTTTCCATTGCAACCGCACGCCCCTCGCCGATGATATAACGCAGCAGCATGAGCAGATAATCATTTCCCGCGCCGATAATGATCTGCGACGGCTCGCACTGAACCCCTCTTGCACTGTGCAGATAGCGCGCGATCGTATGACGGAGGCTGTGATCGCCCTGCGGATGCCCCAGCGAAAACAGCTCAAGCCGGTCATCATTTAAGGTATTGCGCGTGATCCTGCGCCATGTATCAAACGGAAACAGGGACATATCCACGCCGTTCGGAGAAAAATCAATCTGAAACGGCAGCTTAGGCTCCGGCTCCGGCTTCTCCTCGCGCTCCCCCTCCGGCTCAATTCGGACAAGATCATCCTCATGGCAGACAAAAAAACCACGATAAGGGCGGGCTTCAATATACCCCTCCGCCTGAAGCTGATCATAAGCCAAATCCACCGTGCTTCTGGATATGGACAGAAACTCCGCCAAAGAACGCGTCGAGGGAAGCCTCTCGCCGACGAGAAGCCTCCCTGCCCTGATTTCTGCTACAATATAGTCATAAATTTGTTCATAGAGCTTTCTCTTGCTGCCCGGCTCTAAAAATAAAGTCAATTCCTTCATCGTTTTTTCTGCTGTTCTTTAATCTTAGCCATCAGCATCTCTCTTAAATCTCTTGCCTTTTCCTTCATGCGCGGATTTGCACCCGGAGAAACAATGATGCCTGACACGAGTTTACTTGAAACGTCAAACTGCTCAAACCGCATCGCCGTAACAGCGATCAGATAATCCACTGTGGACTCATCCATGCCGCACATCGGATAGCCTTCAGTCTGCCTTGCCGCCAAAAATCCTTCAAGCGCATTTTTCAAAAATTCATTTTCCTCCGCATCGACCTCTTCTTTTTTCTTGGCATAATCAGGCGCTGCCGGATCGAGATGCTCCGCCTGTCCGCGCAGAAGCCACGCGGTCTTTAAGCATATGTATGCCTTTTCACTCGGCTTTGCCAGCTTGACGATAGCGTTCGCAAGCGTCAGCTTATAGCGCTCTAATGCCTCGTCATAGGTATAAATTTCCTTCGTGTCGGTCTGCGGCTTAAAGGAACGCGAGATTGCTTCTTTGATCTTGGTCGCCTGTACCGCCGTCAGGAACTTAAAGTACCTGCTCAAGGCCGCGTAGCCGCAGTTCGGACAGAGGATCACGTCATATTTTAACATATCAATATTTTCATACTTCGGACGCAGATCAAGATCCGTTCCGACCAGCTTTGCCTTACCGATCTTGACGGTTCTTGCCTTAAACTCCTTATCGCAGAGCGGGCATTGGAACGATTTGTCAAACAAGAAATCCTGCTCCTGCGGTGCTTTCGGTGCCTCCGGCGCTGCATCCTGTCCCTTCGCACCTGCCTGTGTTTCATAAATATTCATTCCCTCGAGACCGCCTAAGCCAAACTGTCCCAATCCGTCTAATAATCCCACTGCGCTACCTCCACTTTCCTCTTACTATTTCCATGTGAAACCTTTTTCACCCTGACGGCGTATTTGACGCCTTAGAACTTCTTCATTTCCGTTACACTTTTGGTAATACGAACGAACTCTTTAACGATACGATGCGGTTAAAGACAAGCGCATCCTCTTTGGAATCCTTGTAATCCACACAAAAATAACCCTGTCTGACAAACTGAAAGCTCTCATACGCCTTCGCGCCTTTGAGCGCGGGCTCCACATAAGAATGCTTCAAAACCGTTAAGGAATTCGGGTTTAAGTTCAGACTGCCGTCTTCTTCATTATATACCCCTTTTTCCTCATCCACAATATTTTCGTACAAACGAATCTCAACCGGAACTGCCGCATGACACGGTACCCAGTGGATCGTACCCTTTACCTTTCTGCCGTCCGGACTGTTTCCGCCCTTTGATGCCGGATCATACTCGGCATGCACGACGGTAACGTTCCCGTCCGCATCCTTCTCAAAACCCGTACATTTTACAAAATATGCGTTCATCAGGCGTACTTCATTTCCGGGAAACATACGGAAATATTTTTTTGGCGGCTCCTCCATGAAGTCCTCCCGATCGATATAAAGCTCCCTCTCAAACGGAACCGTTCTTGTACCGAGCGCCTCGTTCTCCAGGTTATTCGGTATTTCGATCTCCTCTGTCCGGTCTTCGGGATAGTTGTCGATCACAAGCCGTATCGGATCAAGCACCGCCATCACGCGCGGGCGGCTGCATTTCAAATCCTCACGAATACAATATTCAAGCATCGCATAGTCAACCGAGGACTGGCTCTTTGAGACACCGCACAGCTCTACGAATTTCCGAATGGATTCCGGCGTAAAGCCCCTTCTTCTTAATGCTGCGATCGACACGAGGCGCGGATCATCCCACCCGTCCACAATGCCGTCCTCAACCAGCTTCTTGATATAGCGCTTTCCGGTCACAACATTGGTCAGGTACATCTTGGAAAACTCAATCTGCCTCGGCGGCACGGGATATTCCAATTCCCGCACAACCCAGTCATAAAGCGGTCTGTGATCTTCAAATTCCAGCGTGCAGATTGAATGCGTGATACCCTCGATGGCATCCTCGATCGGATGCGCAAAATCATACATCGGATAAATGCACCAGCGGTCCCCCGTATTGTGATGCGCCATATGCGCCACGCGGTAAATGACCGGATCGCGCATGTTGATATTCGGCGACGCCATGTCGATTTTCGCACGCAGCGTCTTCTCCCCGTCCGTAAATCTGCCGTTTTTCATATCCTCAAACAGAGCCAGATTCTCCTCCATGCTCCGCTCGCGGTTCGGATCGTTCTTTCCCGGCTCCGTCAGCGTGCCGCGGTAGACGCGCACCTCATCCGCCGTCAAGTCGGACACATACGCTTTTCCCCTGCGGATCAGCTTAACCGCCGCCTCGTACATCTGTTCAAAATAATCAGAGGCAAACAGCAGGCGATCCTCCCAGTCCGCGCCGAGCCATGCCACATCCTGCTTGATGGACTCGACAAACTCTGTCTTTTCCTTTGTCGGATTCGTATCGTCAAAACGAAGATTGAATTTGCCGTGATATTTTTTTGCCAGACCATAGTTTAATAAAATGCTCTTTGCATGTCCGATATGCAAAAAACCGTTCGGTTCCGGAGGAAACCTCGTGTGCACCGTATCATATACGCCCTCCGCTAAGTCCTTATCAATCTCGGTTTCAATAAAATTTCTGCTTACCGTTTCCTTACTGTCATCCATTTCAGTAACCATGCCTTTCCGCTATTTGCGGCTTCCCGCCGCAGGCATCCTCGATGCATTCGTAACAGTTCCGCCTTGCACGATTGCGAAAGCAGGACCACGTCCCATGCCGGTTTGCGAGTTCACAAGTCCGCCAAAACATGCTCCCTTGTAGCATCATAGCACAAACCATGGAAATAATCAACAATCATGCCGTATAAACGGCATGACGCAAACGGCATGACTACATCCCGTTCTGCATCCTCCTGCCCGCTCTGCGGTATAAAAGAGTAAACTGCTCCTTCTCCACAATATACACATCCTGCGGATTATCCTTACGCACACAGAGATAATCCCCCGGTTTTCCGAACAGGACGTGCTCCTCATCATTTGCCGGAAAGATCTTGACTGTTTTTTTCAGCTTCTTTGCATAGACGCGAATATCTCCGATGCTCACGCAGCTTTTCGCGTAAGTGATCAGTCCGCGCACGCTGCCGTCATTGTCATTTCGAATGACCGGATTATATTCCAAAGCTGCGGGCAGCTTAAAACGCTTGCGCACCACGTCGTTTTGATTCAGGAACTGCTCTTTGCAGCGCAGGTACACTTCACCGCGCATGCCGATCATAATGTAGTGCTCCCCATCGATCAGCAGTTTTAAGTCGCCCGCCATCGACCGGATCGTCGTGGGTGTGCCAAGCGGGAAGATGTCCAGCGGATCAATATAACCAAACGAAACGGATTTGCGGCAGTACTCACGCATATCGCTCGTGTCAAGATCCCCGTCCGCCGCATAAATCGTCTGATTGTTGTCAAAGAACTCCGCCATACGGTTCCCCATGTATGCCTGAGTGTGCAGTGTCGTATACTGCTTTTCATAGAGCTTTCTATTGATAAAGCCGCCCGCCTTATCGAGGTGTCCGCCCCCGGAGCCGATTCCCTCCGTCACATAGGCGGCAATATCGTTTGCGTGAGCCTCCTTGCTGCAGCTCCTCACGGAAAGCTTATATCCGTCCTCCTGCTCATTGTAAACGATACAGGAATTGATCTCCGCGACCTGGATCAAAAAATCACTGATCAGTCCGAGCAGGTTTGGATCGCACGGCTTTGTCTTGATCACGGCATAATGATAGTCCGCGTTATAAATACTGCGCAGCAGCGCAAGTCCCGCGATCTCCATCTCCTCAAGAGAGAGATTCGTCTGCTTTAAGTGGCGTATCTGCTCCCCGTCATGGATGATCTGGTCTCTCATATCCATATCGTTCGGGTTAAAAATTTCGGTCAGCTGGCTCGTATCCGTATACAGTCCGTAATAAAGCGCCGTGCCGAGCCGCATGTTCGTCACCCTGTAGTCCGCTTCCAGAAACATTTTCCATACGAGCGTCGAACAGCTCCCGAACGTCGGCTCGATCCTGCTCATTTTCACATCCGTGATCTCCACCTGATGATGATCGATGATCGCCACCTGCTCGGCCGGAAGCTTTGTCACATTTCCTGCGCCGTACTGACAGTCCACCGTAATGAGCAGCCCCTCGATCGGCTCCTCCTGCGGCTCCACGTAGGTGATCGGTATGTCCAAAAGAGACAGCATCAGCGTCAGATTTGCCTTCTTTATGCGATTTCTGCCGCTGTAGATCAGGCGGACATCCTTTCCTTTTTCCTTAAAATAAGTATACAGTCCAAAACCGGATGCGATTGCATCCCCATCCGGATTATCATGGCACTGAATCGTGATCGGCTCATACTGTTCCAATTGTTCTAATGTAACCATAGACTCCTCCTCATTGCCGTTTTTCACCACCCGCTCATAGACACGAAAAAACGCATCCTGACCGAGTTTCTCATATAACAGACGGACGTCTGTTTCGTTGCCCGTCATCTCAGTCAGCATGCGATTCTATACGCTTTTATCAATGATTTCTTCCCTCTGCAGACTGCTCCGCCCGCTGTTTTTAGCATGTTCATTTCCCGTACCTTGCCGTTTTCAATATCGCGTTATCACATTCTAATTTTACAGGATACGACACATAAAAGCAACCCAAAAAGAGTTGCGTAAGGCGCAACTCTTTTTTACTTGTAATATTTTTTTCAATTCCGAACGAATCGCGCAGCGATTCTTCGAAAGGAGCTGCGCTCCTTTTTTACGCTATAGGGATTTTCTCAATCCCCAGAAGAATTTGCGAACGCAAATTCTTCGAAAGATTTTTGCGTCAGCAAAACTCTTTTTTAGTGATCATCCTCCACACTGTAATTCGGCGCTTCTTTCGTGATATGTATATCATGCGGATGGCTCTCTCTTAATGCCGCCGCGGATATTTTAATGAATTTGCCGTTTGTTTTAAGCTCCTCGATCGTCGGTGTTCCGCAGTAACCCATGCCGGAACGTAAGCCGCCCATCAGCTGGAATACGGTGTCCTCCACATGTCCCTTGTATGCCACGCGCCCCTCGACGCCTTCCGGCACCAGCTTCTTGGCGTCGGTCTGGAAATAGCGGTCCTTGCTGCCGTTCTCCATCGCCGCAATAGAACCCATGCCGCGGTACACCTTATATTTTCTTCCCTGAAACAGCTCGAAGGTTCCGGGTGCTTCATCACAGCCTGCAAAAATGGAACCCATCATGCAGACACTTCCGCCCGCCGCGAGCGCCTTGGTGATATCACCGGAATACTTGATGCCGCCGTCTGCAATGATCGGAATTCCATACTCCTTTGCCACTGCATAAGCATCCATGATCGCAGTAATCTGCGGTACGCCGATGCCGGCAACCACACGCGTTGTACAGATAGAACCCGGTCCGATCCCGACCTTGACCGCATCCGCGCCTGCCGCGATCAGTGCTTTTGCGCCCTCTCCCGTCGCCACGTTTCCCGCAATGACCTGAAGCTCCGGATATGCTTCTTTGATCATGCGCAGGCATTTCAACACATTTTCCGAATGTCCGTGCGCACTGTCAAGCACGACCACATCAACCTTTGCGTCTACGAGCGCGCCAACGCGGTCTAATACGTTCGCCGTAATGCCGACGCCCGCGCCGCAGAGCAGACGTCCCTGAGAATCCTTTGCCGCCAGCGGATATTTGATCGTTTTTTCAATATCTTTAATGGTGATGAGTCCGACAAGATTGTAATTGTCATCCACAATAGGAAGCTTTTCCTTTCTCGCCTTTGCAAGAATCTGTTTCGCCTCCTCAAGCGTAATGCCCTCTTTTGCAGTGATCAGCCCTTCACTCGTCATGGACTCTTTGATTTTTTTTGTGAAATCCTTCTCGAATTTCAGGTCGCGGTTTGTGATGATGCCGACAAGCTTTCTGCCCTCTGTGATCGGCACGCCGGAGATACGGAATTTTCCCATCAGGGAATCTGCATCCGCAAGAGTATGTTCGGGAGTTAAAGAAAAAGGATCGGTGATAACGCCGTTCTCGGAACGCTTAACCTTGTCCACTTCATCCGCCTGTTCTTCAATGGACATGTTTTTGTGGATGATGCCGATGCCGCCCTGTCTCGCCATGGCGATCGCCATCCTATGTTCCGTGACCGTATCCATCCCGGCGCTCATGACCGGAATATTCAGCCTGATCTTCTTTGTCAGCTGTGTTGTAAGATCAACCTGATTTGGAATTACCTGCGAATAGCTGGGTACCAGCAGCACATCATCAAATGTGATTCCCTCACCGATAATCTGTCCCATTTTCCTGCCTCCTTATGTGTTTGTGTGTGATTGATATGAAAATATTTGATAAAATATAACACTATTCGGCGGCGGTGTCAATCGAAAAATACCTTTCTCGGAGCAATATTTTTGATCATGCGCAGCATTTCCTCGCCCGGCTCAATGATAACGCTCCTCTGTCCATCGTAAACAAGCAGATAACGCTTGGCCTCCGCCTTTCCGGAGCTGTAATCCGGCGTCTTGTCCAGCCTGTTTTTATATTCATCCAAATGGTGCGAACCAATGGGCGCAATGACCTCCAGACGCTCCATGCTGATCTGGGTAACCTTTTTGCGCTTGGTCTTTGCCATGATCTTGTCGATCGTAAGCTCCTTATCGACATACAGATACTCATATTCCAGATTTGTGTTCATACGCACAAAATACAACGCCACGCCAAAGACAATCGTTCCGATCAGCATCATCGGATTAAAGGACATCATAAACAGAACGACCGTAAATATGATCAAAAACGTAACGATCAGATTCAACAGTTTTCCTAATATCGTTGATTCCTTTTTTACCATTACCTCTACATAACTTTCACTCATCACTAGTCCCTCTCTATTTTTATTTTTCAAAACTTATCCCCTCTATCATACAACAGATTGATGCGGTTGGCATACCCTTTTTGTAAATTTATCTTTTTTTTATGAATTTTCATATTCTTATCCGAATCTGCTCATTGACGCACAGCCGACAGACGGAGTAAGATAGTTCCTATACAAAATAAGAAAGGTTCGGTTTGGAGAATGAGTCAGTATAACAGTGTGAACGAAGAGATCAAAGCACAGGCGGATAAGATAAAAAAACAACCGCTCCCGAGACGGATCGGTTATTTTTGGTATTATCATAAGTGGCAGCTCATCGGCGGGACCGCCGCCGTTCTTCTTGTCGGCTCCATCCTCCATACACTGTTTACCGATCATCAAAAGCTGTACTTAACGGGCATCTTCTTAAACACGCGGCTGACCAACATCGAACGCGCGGCGCTGATCGACGAATACGCCTCCGCAAACGGCATTGACACGGAAAAGTACTCCGTGGACTTCGACTGCTCGCTCGCCTACGATCTTGAGAATCCGACGGATTCCGTGAGCACCTATACGCCGGTCATGATGCTTGCCTACTCCGAGGGAAATGTGGGCGATTTTGCGATCACCGATGCGAAAACCTTTGATTTTTTCGGTTCCGCCGGCTACTTCCAAAACCTCCATGAGACGCTTGACGAAACGCTGCTCTCGCAGCATGCAGACAGGCTTTATTATTATGATTTTAATGATGGAAACGGCAGCATACCGATTGCAGTTGACATATCGGATGCACCGAAAGCTTCCATGCTCGGCTATGAAAAAGAAGACGGCGTGCTGTTTTCTATCTTTTATAACGCGCCGCACACCGAACAGGCACTTGCGTTTCTTACATGGGTGTATTCAGAATGAAAAACATCGGTTGTCACCCTCTATCATCCGCCTCATCTGCCTGTTCCAATACTACTTTTTCCAGTGCATTATCAATGTAAAAGCCATTCTGCTTCAATTCGGACAACAGGGGGTAAATTTTATCTATGATACCTTGTCGTTTTGCTTTCAAAAGAATTCCCAGTGTACCGGTAACCGTAAGTCCAAGATACTTTGCTGTCTTCTTCGCTGCATTGTCATCAAGAATGACCAAATCTGCTTCTCGTTCCTGTGCAAGGATCATAACCTCAACCTCGCCGTCATGCAGTTTTGCACGATACATCTTTTTTTCTAAATGGTTCTCGATTTTTTCCACATGAATCCAATTTTCAGAAGTTTTAATCTGCGCACAGGCAGAGTCTTCTATTACAGTAACTTCTTGATACACGGCAGTCGGAATCATAATTTCCTGATACAGCTTTTGCAGAATATCTAATCGTCCAATTCCACAAAGCACAATAAGAGGTGTGGAGTTAACAACAACTTTACGCATTGTTTAATTCCTCCAAAAATTCTTCATCATTATCATAATGAAAAATAGAAATATGATTCTTCCCGAGATATTTGATAAATTCTTCTTTTGTCATTCCGGCTATCTGCGCACAATACCCTATTGATACACCACTTTGCGTATAATATCCAAGCGCCACTGCACATCTTGCAAACTGATTCGCCTGTTCCTTGCTCATTTTTGTCTCAAATAAGACTTCATTCGGTATATTAATCGCTATTTGACACATTTTAACCCCCGCCATTCTTACTGCTGTTTTGTTTACAGTTACTATCAGTTTACCACAAGATTTCCAGAATAACTACTAATTATTCTCAACAAACGGTTGGTTTTCTTTATATAAGGAAGTTGATTACTCCGCTCTGAAAAAACATCCCTATTTTTCTGTGAGCACTCCATCCCCAAAGCAAAACGTCCGGTCAAACGTAAGAACGCCGTCCATGTCCTGATGCGTCACCATGAGCACAATCTTGCTGTGTCCGGCAAACATGCCGCGCAGAAGCTCCGCATATTTTTGAACCATACCCTGATCTAGTCCTGCCTCCACCTCGTCCAAAATGATGACGGAAGCCTTTTCACAGCGGACTAACAGCTTGGATATAAGCAGCCTCTTGCGCTGCCCGCCGGACAGGGAAAGTCCGTTGTTTTCAATCGCGATGTCTTCCTGATCTAATGCCGTCCAACGCAGCGCCTCCTCTGCTTTTTTTCCATCAAACGCGGGTCCGCTGATATTTTTCAGGTAATCACGGACAGATTCGTTCAGCAAAATCTCATCCTGATTGATATACAGGATCTGCTCATTCAGCGACTCCCGGGAATAGGCAGAAATCGACTTTCCATTTACGAGAATCCGCCCTTCCTGCGCCTCATATACGCCTGTCAGCAGTTTGATAAAGGTGGATTTCCCGCTTCCGTTACCGCCTGCTAAACGGATACTCTCTCCCGCATGCAGCCTACAGGAAAGATCATGCAAAACCGCTTCCCCCTCCTTCCGATAGGAAAAACGAACGTCCTCAAAAGCAATATCCTTAATCTGTCCAAGTGTCTCCGTTCCCTGCCGGCACGGCAGGCGACGAAGCCTATCCACATTCTCAAAGCTGACCTGCGCCCGCAAAATCTGCGGTATGAGTAATTGGCTTTTTTCTCCCTCCGACATGATAATACCGGAAAGTGTGATAAAAAACACAAGATTCACGATGGAGGCGCCTGCTGCCGGAAGCGCCAAAAGCGTGGACAGCGCCAGATTGAACAGTGTATTGTAATGGCTCACCGCTTCCGTCCAAAACACCTGCACACCGTCTTCTTTCTGCGAAGATAAAATAAAATCCGCAATGCTCGTTTTCGTTTTGTAAACAAAATAAGGAAGCACCGGATTCGTCTGCACCAAAGAGATCGCATCCACATATTGGTCGCACAGCTTATGATGCTCCTTGAGCTTTCGATTGGTATTTCCCGCCTTCGTCACGATCATTCTCTTTCCTAAAAGAGAAATGACCGTCCCTAAGATCAATGCCGTAAAAATAAAAAGCATCAGCTTCACGTCATAAAACGCGGCAAGAACCAGGCTCGCAAGAATGACCGCCAAGCTCCCGAGCAGCAAGGGAATATGATGCCCGATGACCCGAAAGACATCCTGCACATCCGCATACAAGGTGTGCTTGATCCTGCCCGGATCCTCCGCGTCAATCTGCAAACCGGAAGTCTCCGCAAGGGCTCTCTCCAGTTCCACGGACAGATCTGTGATGCAGCACCCTCCCAGCTCATCCAGCAGCCGATACCATCGGATATCCACCATTGTTTTGAATACCAGATAAACCGCAAAGCCCAAAATTCCCAGCACGGCATAACCATAGTGCGCCTCGGTGATCACGCGCTCTAAAAACATCCGCATGCCGTACGGCAAAAATGCGTTCAGCAGTGTGAGGAAAATGATCAGTCCCGTAGCGCGCATGAAAATCCTGGGGTAACGTTTCATTGTTCTTTTGCAATAGCTTATGATCAAGCGCATGTTTGTCTCTCCGTATACGACCGCAAAATCCTTCCGTTTCCTACCCCATTATACAAAACGGACGGCTCACAATGCAATCACATTCTGAGACGTCCGTATTTGGCATCTTATAACAATTCCTTCAGCATCGCATTGACCGCAGCCGGATCCGCCTTTCCCTTCATTGCTTTCATGGTCTGACCAACAAGGAAGCCGATCGCCTTCTCTTTTCCGCTGCGATAATCGCAGGCAGACTGCGGATTTGCCGCAATGACCTCCTCAATGACTTTTTTCAGTTCGCCGGTGTCGTTCGTCGTCTTTAAGCTCTTCTCCTCGACGTACTGCTCCGGGTCAATATCGGAGGTAAACATGACTTCAAAAACTTCTTTTGCAACGGAGCTGTTGATCGTCTTTGCATCCGTCAGCGCGATCAGTTTTGCGAGATGCTCCGGTGAAAAACAAATGTCCTCCGCATCCATCGCTTTTTCCTTTAGGAGCTGCATCGTCTGTACCATGAGCCAGTTCGAAACCTTTTTCGGCTGCCCGCAGATTGCCGAGGTCTGTTCAAACAGCTCCGCCATATGTCTGCTCTGCGTGAGAATGTCAATGTCATAATCAGGCAGTCCGTACTCTTTTCGGTATCGCTCCATTTTCTCCTCACGGAATTCCGGCTGACCCGCGCGGATGCGCGCAAGCATCTCATCCGAGATCACGATCGGCGTTAAATCCGGTTCAGGGAAATAACGATAATCCTGCGCATCCTCCTTGCTCCTCATCGCATAGGATTCTCCTTTTGCGTCATCCCAGCGTCTCGTCTCCTGAATCACGGCTTCGCCCGCCTCAAGCAGCGCAATCTGACGTTCCCGCTCACCCTCGATCGCATGCGTGATCGCCCGAAAAGAATTTAGGTTTTTCATCTCCGTGCGCGTGCCGAACTGCGTTGATCCTGTCTCTCTGACGGAAAGATTCACGTCCGCGCGCATGGAGCCCTCCTGAAGCTTACAGTCCGACGCGCCCAGATATTGAATGAGCATGCGCAGCTTTTCCAAATAAGCGATGACCTCCTCCGCGCTCCGCATATCCGGCTCGGACACGATCTCAATAAGCGGCACGCCCGATCGGTTATAGTCCACCAGCGTACAGTCCTGCCACTCGTCATGGATCAGCTTTCCTGCATCCTCCTCCATATGAATTTCATGGATACCGATTTTTTTGCGCCCTTCCTCCGCCTCGATCTCCACATACCCGTTTCTGCAGATTGGCAGATAAAGCTGGGAAATCTGGTAATTCTGCGGATTGTCGGGATAAAAATAATTCTTCCTGTCAAATTTGGTCTCCCGCGTGATCTCGCAGTTCGTCGCAAGACCAACCGCCGCCGCATATTCCAACACCCGCCGGTTCAACACGGGAAGCGAACCGGGCATGCCGGTGCACACCGGGCAGGTATGCGCATTCGGCTCCGCGCCGAACGCCGTGGAACAGCCGCAGAAAATTTTTGTTTTAGTCGCCAGCTCGACATGTACCTCTAATCCGATGACGGTTTCATATGATTTTTTCATACTCTTTCCTTTCCTGCTTCGTGACTGCAAGACGCAATATGCCTGCAATGTGTTGCATGCAATATATTGCACTTCTTAACCTTCTGATTTCACGCTCTGCTGCTCGTATGCATACGCGGCGCGGAGTATTTTTTTCTCCTGATAGCAGTCTCCGATGAGCTGCAGGCCGATCGGCAGTCCGTTTTCGTCCGTTCCGCACGGCACGCTGATCGCGGGCAGTCCCGCCAGATTGACCGAGATGGTATATATATCGCCGAGGTACATCTGGATCGGGTCCGCCAGACTCTCCCCCAGCTTCGGCGCCGTCGTGGGCGCAACCGGACTAAGCAGCAGGTCGTATTTTGCAAACGCATCGTCAAATGCTTTTTTTATGAGCGCCTTAACCCGCAGCGCCTTTAGGTAATACGCGTCGTAATAGCCCGAGCTTAACACAAAGCTTCCAAGCATGATGCGGCGCTTGACCTCCGCGCCGAAGCCCTCCGAGCGCGTTTTCTTATACATCGAATGAAGCCCCTCAAACTCTGTTGTACGATACCCGTACTTGATGCCGTCAAATCGTTCCAGATTCGAGCTCGCCTCCGCTGCCGCGATCGTGTAATAGCAAGGGATCGCATACTTCACCAGCCCAAGCGAAAACTCCTCGATCACAGCGCCTTTTTTCTCCAGCACTTTTGCCGCCGCCAGTACCGCCTCGCGGACTTCCCCGTTCAGCCCGTCTGCAAAATAATCACGCGGAATGCCGATGCGCAGTCCGTTCACATCCTCGTGAAGCGCGCTCATAAAGTCTGTGTCCTCACGTTGTAAGCTCGTCGAATCCTTGTCGTCGTGACCGGCGATCGCCGTGAGTACCGCCGCGCAGTCGGTCACGTCCTGACTGAGTGGACCGATCTGGTCAAGCGACGACCCGTATGCGATCAATCCGTATCGTGAAACCGTTCCGTAGGTCGGTTTCATTCCCACAACGCCGCAAAACGATGCGGGCTGTCTGATCGAGCCACCCGTATCCGAACCTAACGCATAGAAGCATTCTCCCGCTGCGACCGCCGCCGCAGAGCCGCCGGAAGAGCCTCCCGGCACATGCGCCTCATTGTGCGGATTGCGGGTCACTCCGAATGCGGAAGTCTCGGTGGTGGATCCCATCGCAAATTCATCCATATTTGTTTTGCCGATGATCACCGCACCCGCCTGCTCCAGCTTTTGAACAGCATGCGCCGTATAGGTCGGTACGAATTCGGCAAGCATGCGCGACGAGCATGTCGTCCGCATCCCCTGTGTGCAGAGATTATCCTTGACCGCCACCGGCACGCCCGCAAGCGCTCCGGTAAGCTCCCCGCTGTCAATCCGTTTCTGCACGGCGCGCGCACGACTTAAAGCGCCTTCCTCATCCACCGTCACATAACAGTGCAGCGCGCTTTCTCTTTCTTTGATCCGCGCAAGCACGGCTTCAACCGCAGCTTCCGCCGTAACCTCTCCGCTCTTGATCGCACTGCCAAGACCAACCGCCGTATATTCCAATCGTTCCATTGAACTTATCTCCTCTTTCATGGAAAATTTTGTAGACCCGGAAGAATTGCGCAAGCAATTCTCTGAAATGAGCGCAGCTCATTTTTGAGCATAGCTCATTTTTAACTAATAGGAATTTCGCAACCCCGGAAGAATCGCTAAAGCGATTCTTCGAAAGAACGCGCAGCGTTCTTTTTTATTCCTCAAAGGTGCGCGGCACAACGAAGGTATCCCCGCTTCTCTCCGGTGCATTGGCAAGCGTCTCCTCCCTGCCGTCTCCGTTTGTCACCACATCCTCACGGAATACATTATGAACGGAAAACACATGGGACATCGGTTCTACGCCCGACGTATCCAGCTCGTTCAATTGATCAATATAGTCAAGCATTTTTCCCATATCCTGCTTTGCCTGCTCCTTTTCCTCGTCGGAAAGCGCCAGCTTTGCCAAAATACCGACATAGTCAATCGTCTCGTCACTGATATTGTTTGCCATCGTCATACATCCTTTCCTATCCGATTTCCATGCCCTGCATGCGAGAACTTTATCACATCCCCAAAAATTGCCGTAGGCGTTCCAAAAGAAATGCCTTCGGCATTTCTTTGAAAGAACGCGCAGCGTTCTTTTTTAGGACCGAACCTTAATGTGTACCTCGCGAAGCTGCTGCTCGGTCACCTCACCCGGCGCGCCGCACATGAAATCCTGCGCGGAACCGCTCATTGGAAATGCGATGACCTCTCGAATGTTCTCTTCTCCGCGAAGGAGCATGAGCATCCGGTCGATGCCGGGCGCCATTCCCGCATGGGGCGGCGCGCCGAACTGAAACGCCTGATAGAGCGCACCGAATTTCTCTTTTAACGTTTCCTCATCATAACCCGCTATCTCAAACGCTTTTTTCATGATCTCAATATCGTGGTTACGCACCGCGCCCGACGAAAGCTCCACGCCGTTGCACACGATGTCATACTGGTATGCGAGCACTTCGAGCGGCTCCTTCTCCATAAGCGCGGCAAGTCCGCCCTGCGGCATGGAAAACGGATTATGCGTAAATCCGATCTGTTTTGTCTGCGCATCCCGCTCAAACATCGGGAAATCATTGACATAGCAGAACCGGAACGCTTTTTCCTCCATGAGTCCCAGCTTTTCTCCCAGCTCGTTTCTGATCTGTCCGGCATAATATGCCGCGCGTTCCTCCTTATCGGCGATAAAGAAAATCGTGTCTCCCGCTTCAAGCCCCGCAAGCGCACGCAGCTCAGCTTTACACTCGTCGGGAATAAACTTATCGATTGGTCCCTTGTAGGATAAGTCCTTCATGACCTCCAGATAGCCTAACCCACCCATTCCGAGCGATGTCGCAAAGGATAACAGCTTTTCATGAAACCCGTTGGACATTTCGGCATGTACCCTGATCGCGCGCACGGTCCTTCCGATAAACGGCTTAAACGAGCATTTTCCGAAAAATTCCGTCACGTCAATGATCCGCAGCGGATTGCGCAGATCCGGCTTATCCGTTCCGAATTCCAGCATCGCCTGTTTATAGCTGATGACCGGATACGGCGCTTTCGTCACCTCATAGCCCTCCGGCGCAAAGCGCGTAAACACAGCCTCAAGCACCTCCTCGCCGACACGGAACACGTCTTCCTGTGTGGCAAAACTCATTTCGAAGTCAAGCTGGTAAAACTCACCCGGCGAACGGTCCGCACGCGCATCCTCGTCACGGAAGCACGGCGCGATCTGGAAATACTTATCAAAGCCCGATGCCATCAGGAGCTGCTTATATTGCTGCGGTGCCTGCGGCAGCGCATAAAATTTGCCTTTATATTTTCTTGACGGAACGATATAATCGCGCGCGCCCTCAGGGGAGGAAGCGCATAGAATCGGTGTCTGAATCTCCAGAAAGCCGAGCTCCGTCATTTTTTGACGTAAAAAAGCAATGACCTGTGAGCGGAATACGATGGCATCCTTCACTTTTTTATTTCGCAGATCAAGGTAACGATAGGTCAGACGCACCTCTTCCTTCGTCTCCTTCGACGTCATGATCTCAAACGGGAGCGGCCGATATACTTTGCCGAGAATCTCGATGGATTTCGCGTCAAGCTCGATCGTGCCGGTCGGAATCTTCGGATTATAGGTGTCCTCACCGCGTTTCTCCACGATTCCCTCAACGCGGATGCATTCTTCTTTTACAATGCCCTTTAACAAATCCGGCGTGCGGATGACGACCTGAAGCACCCCGTACATATCACGCAGATCGATAAAAGAAACTCCGCCGTGGTCGCGAATATTTTCAACCCATCCGGACATGGTAAGCGTCCGGTCAATATCCTGCTCACTGATCTCTCCGATGGTTTTTGTCCTGTACTTATTTTCTGTCATTCTCATATGCCGCTCCTTTCCGTTTGGAAAATGTTTGAATCTGAGTTTGTTCTTCTTAAGCTTATCGCGCAAAAAAAGTCCCGAAATACAATCATTGTATTTCGGGACGAATTCTTTTTCCGCGGTACCACCCGTATTGAAGCCGCCTCATTCCTGCATCGGCTTCCGCTCTCTGTACATAACGCGTACCCGCGTTCTGCCCTAGCCGTCTTTCCGGTTCAGACAGAATGCTCCGGAGCGTTCCCTTTACAGCTTCCCACAAACAGCGCTCTCAGTCGGTGACGCCGTATTCCTGTCGTGTTTCCCTGCAAGAGTCTCCTTCATTGCATTTCCTGTTTCATTCATCCTGTAGTAATGCGCCATTGGCAACATTGTATACACGGATACATTTTATTTATACTGATACTAGCACGGTCACGAAAGAAATGCAAGTGCTTTTTTTCAAAAAAAGTATTTCGTTCTCTGCCACTTTACCTCTGTTGAAACAGGTAAATAATTATGATAAGATACACTCAACATACTAAATGTTGTATGGGATGCCGCCAAATGAAAAATTCATGGGAATCCTAATATATAAAACAGGTAATTGCGAAACGCTATTAATTGTATTTATGATTGTGCAAAATATACAGTTCCATAAGTAGGCGCTCTGACGCCGTCGGTACTTATGTGCCGTAGTTCGGCACATTAGGTACCGCTACGAGCGGAGGGCAGCGAAAGCGTGCCTACGTTGGATTGTATATTTTGCACAATCGTACAACCTAAATGCATGCGTTTCGCAATCGCCCACTTATATATAAAATCCGGAAAGGACAACTCTATGGAAATCGAACGCAAATTCACAATAAAGCAACTGCCGGAAAACCTCGCCGACTACTCCTATCACCTGATCGAGCAGGCATATCTCAATACGAATCCCGTCATCCGCATCCGCAGGGAAGATGACCGCTATTACATGACCTATAAAGGCGGGGGGCTTATGGCTCGGGAGGAATATAATCTCCCCCTAAATGCCGATGCCTATGCACACCTGCTGCCAAAGGCGGACGGCAATGTCATTTCCAAAAAACGGTATCTGATTCCGATCAAGACCCCCTGTTTTTCATCAGACGCCACCCCGCCGTGTGACCTGCAGACACTCCCAGGCGATTATCAGCCTACGATCGAGCTGGACGTGTTTGCCCCTCCTTTTGACGGACTCATCATCGCCGAAGTAGAGTTTCCGTCCATCGAAGCAGCGAATGCATTTATCCCGCCCGCATGGTTTGACAAAGACGTCACAAACGATCCGGCCTATCATAACTCCAACCTAAGCAAAAAAGTGTTTTCGGTCTGAGGCGATTTTCTAACGTCGGACCAAAATTTTAACCCAGTGAGGAGGTCCAGCATATGGCTCTTCTAAACGAAAAAAAGCGAACGGAGATCAGACAATGAAAATCACCATCATACACGGACAGAGTCATCAGGGCTCTACCTGCCATATCGCAAGAATGCTGGCAAACAGGCTGAGCGATGATGTGGAAGAATTTTTTCTGCCGAGAGATTTCGGAGAATTTTGTGTCGGCTGCACGACCTGCTTTAGCGAAACGGAAACAAGATGCCCGCATTTTGCACGATTATCTCCCATCACAAAGGCAATGGACGACGCCGACGTGATCATACTGGCGAGTCCCGTCTATGTCTATCACACAACGGGCGCCATGAAGGCTTTTCTTGACCATTACGGCTGGCGGTGGATGGTTCACCGCCCCGAAGAAAAAATGTTTTCCAAACAGGCCGTCTGCATTTCCACCGCTGCCGGCGCCGGCATGAAAAGCACAAACCGGGATATGGCACACAGCACTTTCTTTTGGGGCGTTGCCAAAACCTATACATACGGCGCTGCCGTGATGGAAACCTCCTGGGAACGGGTTCGTCCTAAGAAAAAACAGGCAATCGAAAAAAAGCTGGATGCTCTGGCAAGGAAAATCGTCAAAAGGCAGGGGCATGTCAGACCGTCCGTTAAGACAAAAATGTTTTTTTCCGTCATGCTTCAATTGCAGAAGCGCGGCTGGAACGAGGCGGATGTCAACTATTGGAAGGAAAAAGGGTGGACTAAGGGCAAACGCCCCTGGAAACCCTGATCGCAATAAACCGAACCGACCGGCAGGCACGGATCGGAAACGAAGGACAGCAAAACAGAACATTGTTTTCGCTGTTCTTTTTTCGATGTTAAAAGAGAACTTGCAAATATTTTATAAAAAATGTGACGCACACGGGCATGATCCGGTGTATAGGAGTAGGCAGCCGGCTCAGAAAGGAGAACCTTATGGAAGATCAACAGATCATCGACCTGTTTTTTTCCCGTTCGGAAAACGCCATATCCGAAACCGCTCACAAATACGGCAGGTATTGTCACTCCATTGCCTACCGCATCCTGCAGAACGAAGAGGACAGCGAGGAATGTGTCAACGATACGTACCTAAAGGCATGGGATTCCATTCCTCCCAAACGCCCCGAAAAGCTCTCCGCGTTTTTGGGTAAACTGACCCGCAACCTGTCCCTGCACCTATATGAAAAGCATCATGCGGGGAAACGCGGCTCAGGCCGGGTCGCTCTTGCGCTTGGCGAGCTCTCGGACTGCGTTCCCTCTGCGGACAATGTGGCACAAGCCGTGGACGATATGGCGCTTGCAGAGATTTTAAACCGCTTTTTAGGCGTTCTCCCTGCACAGTCCCGAACCATGTTTTTGCGTCGGTACTGGTATTTTAATTCCGTTTCGGAAATTGCCTCCCTCTTTGGGGTAAGTGAAAGCAAGGTAAAAATGTCGCTTCTGCGCACGCGCGGTAAGCTAAAACAGTTTTTGGAGAAAGAAGGTGTCTGTTTATGAAAGAGGAACGGATTCTGAATATGCTCAGTGAAGTGGATGAGACCTATATCGCACAGGCGGCGGATGTCAGACGCCCGCCTGCATGGCATCGTTATCTCGGCTGGGGCTCGGCGGCAGCCTGCGCTGTTATCGCCCTGTGTATCTGCCTCCGCTCTCTGACCGCCGGAGTCAACAGACCGGTGGAGCCAAACACCCCGGGAAACGGGATTCAGACCGCCGACCCTGCGGCGGATTCCCACACTGCTCCGGATTCTCCGGAGGCAGAAGAACTTCCCATACTATCCGCCCGTTTCGAAAGCGGCGCTATGGGGTTTGAGGGCTTGCTGTACTATGATATATCCGAAGCGGAAAACGCAAATCCATGGACCAGGGAGCATACTCCCGCGTCCTTGCCGGTCTATCGAAATTCCGCCTATACGGACGGTTCCGGTCTCAGCGTATTTCTGAGTGATGAGGCAATGCTGGAACTGGCTGAGCAGACTGCCGTCGCTTTGGGAACGTCCGTTGATCACACGGAATTTCGCCGGGTCCATGACATCATTGATTACAACATCGAAGGACTGTCCGGCACAGAGGCTTACAGCCTGACGGCTAAGACAGCGTTCGGAGAAATCGATGTCTACGGAAACGGACAGATCAGAATCTTCTTTTCCGAACCGGTCATCCTGCCGGAAGAATACAGCTTTACTTATTCCCATACGACCGACGATGAGGCCTTTGATGTGATTCGTTATCTGACGGAACGTTATTCCGGTCTTTGCCCATTTGAGAAGATCACAGCGGATACCGGAGGCGATTATACCTATTACGGCGACCGTATCCGTTTTTATGAGGCGTATGACGGAGGCGGCGACCTCACACAGCAGATTCTAAGCTATCATTTTAATCGCATCTCCTTCGGTCCCGATGACGATGGGAATCTGTTCGTCATATGGCTTGGAAACCTGTTGACCGGCGCGCAGAAAGTGGGGGACTACCCGCTCATCAGTGCGGATACGGCACGGAGCCTCCTCTTAAGCGGGGAATCTATCACCACAGTACCGGAAGATTACCTTTTGGGCGGAATGATAACTGAAGCCCAGATTGCAAAAACAGAACTGGTCTACCGCACCGGCAATACGAGCGAACTGTTTATGCCCTATTATCGGTTTTATGTGGAACTGACGAATTTTGACGCCGGCACGGAGGCCGGTCTCACCTGCTATGGCATTTACTATGTGCCCGCTGTGAGCGGTGAATACCTGTCGGACTTCCCCGTTTGGAACGGGCAGTTTTAAGAAGACGAACACAACGCGAAAAACAGCGTGCCCCGCTCTCCCGCGGTACACGCTGTTTTTCGCGTTTTCTAAAAATCTGCGCTCCTTCGCACAGACCTCCATCAGTATCTCGCGTACAATCTCGTCATGCTGCAGATTTTCTTTGCCAGCTCGTCCGAGAACTGTCCGTCAAGCATCCGCCACTCCCAGTTTCCGCCGAGTGTGGACGGGAAATTAAAACGCGCCTCCCCGCCGAGCTCCAGATAATCCTGCATCGGAATAATGCAGGTATCGGCTGCTGATGCAAGTGCTGCACGAATAAAGCACCACGGTACTTTTTTTCTGCTGTGGACATCGAGATACGCATTGGCAAACCGTCTGTCCCGCACAGATAAGTTGTCATACCAGCTAAGCGTCGTATCATTGTCGTGCGTTCCAGTATACACAACACAGTTATGCGTATAATTGTGCGGCAGATAATCACTGTCCCCTGCCTTGGAATCAAATGCAAACTGCACGATCTTCATGCCCGGATATCCTGTTTTTTGCACGAGCTTAAGCACGGAATCGGTTAAAAAGCCAAGATCCTCCGCGATCACGCGGCGTTTGCCAAGCTGTTTTTTCATCTCGCGGAAAATATCATACCCCGGTCCCTTCTCCCAATGACCGAATTCCGCCGTCGGGTCTCCGTATGGGATCGAATAGTACTCGTCAAACCCGCGGAAGTGATCGATACGCACCACATCATATAACGTGTAGCAATATGCGATACGCTTCATCCACCACTCATAATTCGTCTTTGCATGATAATCCCAGTCATACAGCGGATTTCCCCAAAGCTGTCCCGTCGCGGCAAACGCATCAGGCGGACAGCCCGCGACCGCAAGCGGAACACAATCCTTATCAAGCTGAAACAGCTTTGGATTCGCCCATGTATCGGCGCTGTCAAACGCCACATAGATCGGAATGTCTCCGATGATCTCAATGTGATTTTTGTTCGCATAGGCTTTCAGCGCCTTCCACTGTTTGGCAAATTCATATTGCTGAAACTGATAAAAACAGATTTCATCCGCAAATTTCTGCCGATAGCTTTTTAACGCGCTCTCCTTGCGCAGACGGATGTCGTCATCCCATTCGCTCCAGCTTTTTCCGTCAAAGGAATTTTTGACTGCCATATACAGCGCATAGTCGTCCAGCCAGAACGCGTTTTCCTTACAAAATTCAGAAAACTCCGAATCCTCTTTGAGATTGCTCCGCTCAAACGCTTTTCTCAAAATTTTAAAACGAGTATTGTAGATTTTCTCGTAATCCACCTTCGCCTCGTTATCCCCATAATCGGCCTCCTCACATTCTTTTTGTGTCAGGAGCCCTTCTTCGATCAGTGTCTCCAAGTCGATGTAATACGGATTTCCCGCAAAAGTGGAGAAAGACTGGTACGGAGAGTCCCCGTAACCAGTCGGTCCCAAGGGCAGAATCTGCCAGTAGCTCTGCCCTGCTTTTTTACACATAGTAACAAATTCGTAAGCCTGTTTGGAAAAACCGCCGATCCCGTACTTAGACGGGAGCGCCGATACAGGCATGAGTATGCCGCTCCTTCTCATCCGAACCTCCCTCATGCCGCTTTACGGCATTTTATATTGGAACGAAGAATGCCCGTTTCAGGGCATTCTTCTGTGTGAAGGGGATTTCACACTTATTCTCCATGCTACCAACAGTCCGCAAATTTGGGCGTCAGCACAAATTTGCCGATTGAAAAATCTTAGATTTTTCAATCTATTTCGCCATCTCCAGTTTCCAGATATCACGATTATACTCTTCGATCGTCCGGTCAGAGGAGAAGAAGCCCGCCTTCGCGATGTTGACTAACATCATCCGTTTCCACTTTGCGCGATCCTCATAATCAGCAAAGATGGCATCCTTCTTTTCGATATAATCCTCAAGGTCGAGCAGTGCCATGAACCAGTCCTTATTGATCAAATCTTTATATAATCTCTCGAGGTTCTCTTTTTTGCCAACCTTTAATACCTCCTTGCTGACAATGAAATCGACCGCCGCTTTGATCACAGGACTCTTTTCATAATACTCCTTGGACACATAGTCCGCTTTCTCATAGTGCTTGATGACCTGCTCGCTCTTTTCTCCGAAAATATAAATATTATCGTCGCCGACAAGCTCATGGATCTCCACATTCGCGCCGTCTGAGGTTCCGAGCGTAACCGCACCGTTTAACATGAATTTCATATTGCCCGTGCCGGACGCTTCCTTACTTGCAAGAGAAATCTGTTCGGAAATATCGCATGCCGGAATGAGTTTTTCCGCATAGCTGACATTGTAATTCTCCACCATGACAAGGCTCATATACGGGCTGACATCCGGATCATGGTTGATGATCTCCTGCAGTACGAGCAGCAGATGAATAATATCCTGCGCGATCACATACGCCGGAGCCGCCTTTGCGCCAAAGATAAAGGTAAGCGGCCTTGCAGGCTTTTTGCCCGCCTTGATCTCTAAATACTTGTGAATGATATACAGCGCGTTCATCTGCTGGCGCTTATACTCATGCAGTCTCTTGACCTGAATATCGAAAATAGAATCAGGGGATACCTCGACGCCCTCGTGCTCCTTCAGGTAAGCAGCCAGCTTTTCTTTATTATGATGCTTGATCTCTGCCAGCTTATCAAGTACCGCCTCATCGTCCTTAAATGCAAGCAGCTTCTCCAACTGTGCGGCATCTTTTTTATAGTCCTTGCCGATCGTCTCCTCAAGGAATGCAGCGAGCTCTCTGTTGCAGGAAAGAAGCCAGCGGCGGAACGTGATTCCGTTCGTCTTGTTATTGAACTTCTCAGGATACAGCTTATAAAATGCATGCAGCTCGGTATCCTTCAAAATCTCGGTGTGGATGGCTGCAACGCCGTTTACGCTGAAGCCATAATGAATATCAATGTGCGCCATGTGTACGCGCTTATCTTTATCAATGATCTGAACGGCTTTATCCTTATACTTTGCACGCACGCGCTTATCCAATTCCTTGATGATCGGCACAAGCTGCGGAACGACTTTCTCAAGATAAGCAATCGGCCACTTTTCAAGCGCTTCCGCAAGGATCGTGTGGTTCGTATACGCACAGGTCTTGCTGACAACCTCGATTGCCTCATCCATCGTAAACGCCTTATCATTTACTAAAATCCGGATCAGCTCCGGAATGATCATGGTCGGATGCGTATCGTTGATCTGGATGACCGCATGCTCATTCATCTTGCGAAGATCATACTTATGCTCTTTCATCTCCTGCAGGATCAGCTGTGCCGCATTGCTCACCATAAAATACTGCTGGTAGATACGAAGCAGGTGACCCGCCTCATCGGAATCATCGGGATACAAGAACAGGGTTAAGTTCTTCTCGATGTCCTCCTTATCAAAGTTGATTCCGTCCTTTACAATGGACTCATCCACCGACTCAATATCAAAGAGACGCAGCTTGTTTAAGCCGTTGTCATAACCAACCACATCAATATCATACAGGCGGGATTTTACCTTGCGGTCACCGAATTCCACCTGAAACGTAATGTCCGTTTTATTCAGCCAGGACTGCTTCTCGATCCAGTCATTCTTTTCCGCCGTCTGAAGCCGGTTCTCAAATACCTGCTTAAACAGTCCGAAGTGATAGTTCAAGCCAATGCCCTCGCCCGGCAGTCCGAGCGTCGCGATCGAATCCATAAAGCACGCCGCCAATCTTCCGAGTCCGCCGTTTCCTAAAGACGGCTCCGGCTCTATCTCCTCGATTCGGCTTAATTCTTTTCCTTTTTTCTTTAAGATCTCCTCGACCTTATCGTAAACACCGAGATTGATGAGGTTATTGGATAAAAGCTTTCCGATCAAAAACTCCGCGGAAATATAATAAATCTTCTTTTCCCCGTTGATCTCATCCGTTGCTCCCATGAGACATTTGGACATTTGGAGAACACAATAATAAGTCTCCTCATCCGTACACTCGCTGATGGTCTTGCCGAACATGTCCTTTGCAAAATCCTCTAACTGCTGCTCCAGCTTTAACTCCAATACTTCCCGCTGCATGTTTGGTAATAATGTCATTGCTGCTTTCCCTCCTGTTTTGGCACCTTTCGTCCGGTGCGATTCCTGATTCGTTTGGTTCAACTGCGTTTTATTCCGTCTGCTTTTCTTTCTTATGATCTCTGTTTTTTAATCTGTTTTGTCCCTCGTCTTCCCTAGAATAGCACAAGAAAACGTTTTCCGCAAGAGGTTTTTCCAAATTTTTCAATTATATTTTTAACAAATAATATCTAAATATTTCAGCCGCACGATCTGATAATCAAGCACGACGTTCCGCCCTTCCATACCGCCTAAGAGCAGCGCGACCTCCTTGACCGCCTCCGCCGAAACATGGTTAAAATCCTGTCTGACCGTATTCATCTGTTTTCCGACATACCCCATGAGCGTAATGCCGTCAAAACCGCATACCGGATGATACACATTCATCTCAGTCAGCGCCTTCATCGCGCCGATCGCCATTAAGTCGGAAGCGCAGACGATCGCATCGCTGTTCCTTCCATAACGAAATGTCAGCTCACGCGCCCGAAGTTCGCTGAACTCTCCGTAATGGATCGTCAGTTTTAAGTCCTTCTCCTCCGCCAGACGGCGCATGCCCTTTGTGCGCTCATCCGTGACATACCCGTTTCTTTTTCCCGCAAGATAAAGCACATTGTTCACCGCAGTCGGGTTCGACTCCAGCGTCACCTTTGCGACCTCATACTGCGCGCGCTCCTGATCGATCCAGACTGAGGAGGTATTGGGATTCACCATCGGGGAATCAATGACCACGGTCTTAAAATTCTGGCTCTGAATGAGCCGGTGCAGCACCTTGTCATCCTTGGAAAGCCCGTAGATGATCACGCCGCCGATATTCTGTGAACGCAGATCGCGCGTGATCTCCTCCAACGTTTTATCCTGTATCATACTGAAAAAAACAGTCTGCACATCCAGATTCAATTCCCTTGCCTGTCTGATGGCTCCGGAAAGATATTGCATATCAATCTCATCGATCGCCTGCGTCTGCTGATTGAGATTGATGATGAGCGCCACGCGCGCCGACTGCTTGGACGACAGTGCGGACGCCACCGCGTTTGGAACAAAATTCAATTCCTCGATCGCCGCGTTGACTTTTTTCTTGGTCGCTTCACTCACGTTCGGATACCCGTTTACTACCTTGGATACCGTTGAAATTGCCACACCTGCCTGCTTTGCCACATCCTTAATGGAAACCATCATCCCGCTCCTGTCTCTTACTCCGGCAGCGCCTTATCCTTCCTCTCAAACTTCTATTCTTGTGATTGGTAAGGCGCTCTTCGCTCGGAAATCGTTTTCTTTCCTCATTATAGAATGTTTGGAAAAAATAGGCAAGCGATTTTTCCAAGGAAGCACTGTTACATCCGTGCTTTCCTTAATCCATCGAAAAAGGAGCCGGGGCTCTGCACTACAAGACCCTGACTCCTCTTTTGACGGATTCCAATATGGAATCTTATTTTTCAAATAATTCCTTCATCACGATATGGCGCGGAAGTCCGTCCACGTATACCGGTGTGAGCTCACCCATGATGAGCGGACGTGCATACGCAATGTATTTCTCGTTTAAGTTCGTGCCATCCTCGGTAAACCACTCATCGGGAACATGTCTCTCCACGTTTGCGATCTCATGAATGTCATAAGAGCTCGTACCGCACTCATACGGATCTTCTCCATCCCTTGTGAAAATGATCATCTTGCCTGTCTCGCCGTTTGCAGCTGCCTTCATCGCATCCGCACCTGCCTGGAACGCCTCGTTAATATCCGTTAAGGATGCCAAATGAGTCGCTGCTCTCTGCAGGGTGGAGAACTCGATCGCACGTGTCTTTAAGCCCGTCTCAGAAGCTACGAGCTGCGCAAGATATGCTGCCGTACCGGACATCTGCTTATGACCGAACGCATCAACCGCTACGTTCTCGTTTGCAAGCTCGCAGACATAACGGCCGTCTGCAATGTGAACGCCCTCGGATACCGCGATCACGACAGAGCTCTTTGTCGCGCCCAGCTCTTTTACCTTGTTCATGAACGCGTCAATATCAAATACCTTCTCAGGCAGATAGATCGCATCCGCACCGGAGCAGTCGCTTCCCTTTGCAAGCGCCGCTGCCGCTGTCAGCCAGCCCGCATTTCTTCCCATGATCTCAACGATACATACGGTCGGCTTCTTTGCGCCGAAAGACTCGTTATCACGAATGACTTCCTTTAAGGATGTTGCGATATACTTTGCAGCAGAACCATAGCCCGGGCAATGATCCGTGATCGGAAGGTCGTTATCGATCGTCTTCGGAACGCCCATGAAACGCTGGCTCTTTCCGTGTGCAGCCGCATAATCGGAAAGCATTTTTACAGTGTCCATGGAGTCATTGCCGCCCGCATAGAACAGGCACTCAATGTCATGCTTCTCCATGATCTCAAATACCTTCTCATAGACATCCTCGTGTCCTTCGATCTTCGGCATTTTGAAACGGCAGGAGCCTAAGAATGCGGAAGGTGTTCTCTTTAAAATCTCCACATTGACCGGATCGGAGAAATACTCATCCATATCACACAGCTTGTCCTCTAAAAATCCTTCGATTCCGTGTACCATACCGTAAACCTTGTTCACGCCAAGCTTCTTTGCCTGAACATACACGCCCGCGATAGAGGAATTGATGACGGCGGTAGGGCCGCCGGACTGTCCAACAACAATATTACCCTTCATTTTGACCTCTCCTTATAAAATAGTTTATTTTTGCATCGGACACACTGCACCTTTTCTATCAGTATGCCCACATCGCTCTCATTATATCAAATCGGCATTGCCGGCACAAGCACAAAATGGCAGATTCTTCCTCCGCTATTCCGCTTCCGAAAAAAACATCGTACCCGCGCTGGCATAAAACGCTTCCATCCACGAACGCGCTCCCACTTGAGAAAACGCGATATAATAGGTCTTATCCGCATCCACGATATATTCAAGCTGTTCGTAATGTACCCCCTTTAAGTCATAGGAAATCTCCACCACATAGGCCGGATTTTCTCCGATGGACGCCGCTTCATAGCGCGTCATCGTGATCTCGGGGCGTTCCTCATACTGCTGTTCATAAGCATCCGCCAAATACCCGATGAACTGCTCCTGTCCTCCCGCCATCACCTGCTCGAAATCCGTTGTTTTTTCCGTCGTGTAAATATACACATTCGATTGATCGTCAGGATAATTCTGATTCAGATACAATCCGCTCGTGGTCGATTGCTGATAGCCTGCCGGGAGCGTCAGCGTAAGCCGGCCGACCTGCGCGGTCTCCTGCTCTTTTTCGTTCGCATCGGCGGCGCCCAATGTGCTCACCGCTTCGTCATCTCTCCCCGGCTCACCTGCCGGCATCCCATCCGCTCCGATTCCGTTCTCCGGCACAATATCGCGCACGTCATCATCCGCCGCCTGCTTCTGCGCACAGCCCGTTCCTGCACAGAGCAGGCCTGACAACAGTCCGATCAGGAGTATCCTGCGCATACGCCGTTTTCTATTTTTTCGATCGGTCAATGCTTCCGTCATCGCATCTCCTTCTTTCGGTCTTTCCGTCTACAGATATTTTTCTTTTATATACTCTGACAACATATCTCTGTCAAGAAAGGGAGCGATCCCGCTGATCGCCTTGATTCCGTCTTTCTTAATTGCTTTTTGGGCAAGTCCGTTTAAGAAACCGCGTTCTAAGAATGGCGCAATCGGCTCAAACTGCTTCAGTCCCTGTTTCTCATATTCTTCCTTTGCAATCTTTTGAAGCGTCTCCCTGGGAATAAAGGGCATGATGTCGTCCAGCGAGCAGAGCCCTTCCTCCCGATATCTGTTGTTCGCGATTTCATCTATCAGTGCATCTGAGACAAAAGGTACAAGATCTGAAATACTTTTTCTTTCCGCCTCCATTCCGCGAACAATCTGCTCTAGTGCATTTCGTTCAACAAAAGGAGCAATTTCAAATACTTTTTTATAGCTGCCTGTTTCCGCGGCTTTTCGCGCAAGCTCGGTTATCGTTTCGTTATTCAAGAAGGGCAGCAGCGGAAGTACGTCGTCAAACCCGACATGATGCATTTCCTGCGAGTTTTCCATTTCTTTTTCAACTCTTTCAAAGATCATATCCACCTGCTCCGTCTTTAATAGGGGCGCAACATCGGCTAACTGCTGCGGCGTGACCGTGTTGTTCTCCAGATATTCGCTGATCTTATTATTGGCTGCGCTTTCGATCAACTCGGATTTTTCACACAATATTTCATCCATTGTCACGTTGAAAATCTGCGCAAGCTCCGGCAATTTAGAGATGTCTGGCATGGAATTGCCGCGCTCCCAGTTGGATACCGCCTGAAAACTGATGCCCATTCTGTCGGCAAGCTCCATCTGCGTCATGTTGTTTGCTTTTCTCAATTTTGAGATTTGAAATCCTACGTTTTTCATATTGAACATATTGTTTCCCGCCTTTCTGCATCGGGGAATGATTTTCCCTCTGCAGACCAATTGTCGCAAATCCCGTCGCATTTTTACAGCAAGCAGTAATTGAAACGCAAACAAAGCTGACTCAATCATTGGTTGAATCGGTACGAAACAGAAATGCCGTAAACCCTTGATTTACGCTTATCCGCGTCGGATTTACGGCATTTTCCCATGCGTGCGGATAACAGGACTTGAACCTGCACGGTCTCCCACCAGAACCTAAATCTGGCGCGTCTGCCAATTCCGCCATATCCGCAAAGAATCGCTGTCGCGCTTCTTCCAAGCTGAAAGCTTTTTGCTGAGAAATCTTCTCTGCAACAGCCTATCCATCATATCATATCACAGCCGGTCTTGTAAAGGTATCGCGAGCAACAAATTCATCCCACGCCCCCTTCCGCGTGTCAGCTTTCCTGTCACGCCCACCTGCTCATGTTCTTATGGTGTTTTGCCCGATAAACTTCGCTTAACTCATCGACGGAAATATCATAGCACAGCATGACATCATTATAATACATCAACACATCCGCCATTTCTTCCACAAAATGCGCCCGCACATCCGGATCGTCAGTGATCTTTGCATCCCCTTCTTTTTTGATGATGTCGATCACTTCACCCACTTCCGCCACGAGCCATAGCAGCTGATTTCTGCCGATCTGCGGACACAGGGGCTCCCACTTGTCCTTGTATTTTTCCTGCAATTCAGCCTGCATCTGCTGCATCTCAAGAAATCCAAAGTCTGCCATCGCGTAATTCCTCCCTGCATTCTTCTGCAAATATCCATACATACCTAAGCAGAATGTGATCCCCTTACCCGAGTGCCATCACATAGATCTGACACGGATTGCATTCATCCCAAAGCGTCGGGAAAACCTCAAATTCCTGAAATCCCACGGCAAGATAAAACCGGTTGGTCCGGTCGTACTCCTCATACCTGCCCATTCGGACTGTCTTGACCTGCATAAATGCATATCCCGCTTCACAGGCCGCTTTTTTCGCCGCTTTGAACAACTCCCGACCGATGCCCTGACGATGATATTCTTTGCGCACTCCCATCACATAAAGCTCCACCGTGCTCTTTCCTGTTTCCTTCAGATACAAAAAACCGACCGGCCGCTCCCTGTCGTATGCGGCAAAAAAAATCATACCTTCGCTCCCGCTTATGTATTCTTCCCGCGCTTCGGGAATGCCGAACCAATCAGGAAGCGCTTCTAATATACATCGCGCGATATTCTTTTTTTCTTTCTCATCCGATATTCGTTTTACAGACATGCTAATAACCATACCTCCATGCTGCCAATAGTCCGCGAATTTGGGCATCTGCACAAAATTTGCATATCGGTTTTATTTTATCATGTCAGCAAGAAATCAAGCGCGAACGTAGTGAGCATTTGATTTCACCTGACATGATAACGAGAAAATCAAATCTGCAAAGCAGATTTATAAGCGCGAAGCGCGGCAGACGCGCAGCGGCTGGATTTTCGTGTTTATTTTATCATATCCGCTAAAAAACACAACCGGAATCGTCGGATTTTCAGCACAGAAACGCCTCAGACCCAATTCTATTTCTCATAATACTGCGCCTGCGCATGCCAGAGCTTGCTGTATTTACCGCCTGCATCCGCGATCAGCACATCATGGGTCCCCTGCTGTATGAGCTGTCCATGGTCGAACACGGCAATCGAGTCGCAAAAACGGCAGCTTGAAAGCCTGTGACTGATAAACACGGAAGTCTTATGCTCCACCAGTACATTAAAATTCTCATAGACCGCTGCTTCCGCAATGGGATCTAGAGCCGCCGTGGGCTCGTCCAGCACGACAAACGGAGCATCCTTATACAGCGCCCGCGCCAAAGCGATTTTCTGCTTCTCCCCACCGGAGAAGTCAATTCCCTCGGAGTCATACTTCTGTCCGATTGCCCTCTTTAAGGCGTCCTTCTCTTTCACGTCCGGATCATTGTCGAGACTTTCCAACTTATCACCCAGACCTGCACGAATCAGGCAGTCACGCACTTTTGCCCCGTCGTAAGTATCGCTTATAGCAACATTCTCGCCCAGCGGCAGATCTAAGAGCACATAATCCTGAAATACCACGGAAAACAACGCCATGTATTCATCGTACCGATAACGGGTAATATCAATGCCATTTAATAAAATCTTTCCTTCCGTCGGATCATACAGGCGGCAGAGTAATTTAATAAATGTGGTTTTACCAGAACCGTTCTCTCCTACGATTGCCAGCTTATCGCCAATCCTGAATTTCATGCTGACATGACGCAGCGCCCATGCGTCCGTACGGGGATAACGAAAGCTGACGTCCCGGAATTCAATCTCGTAATCTATATCATCCCGTTTTTCCACAGCAAGCGTGCCCTTGTACATATCATTGGGAAGATCCAGATATTCATAAAGCAATACCAGGTAGGAATTGTTCTGTTTTAGGCTGCTGAAGCCTGCGGCAATGCCCGCGGCCGCCTCTATAAATCGTTTCGTCGTTCCCTGATAAAGGATAAAACTGCCGATTCCGCACGCGCCAATGAATGTCTTGGCCGCAATAAAAAGAAATACACATAAATTGATCGCCGCATTCAGCAGGATGGAACGGAAATTATATTTAATCGTAACCTTTTCCAGTTCTTCCACCCATTCGGGACGAAGGTGGTACTTACGGACTTCATCCAGCACAATACGGTCAAGGTCAAACATGACCATGTCAACACCCCACCGGCGTACGAAAGCAGAATAGCGCGCATTTGACTTCACCAGCTTGTCAAACGCTTTCTTCCGCCCGATCGTGCGGACGGCAGAAATTTTTATGGAACAAAGCGCATTTAACATAATCAATACCAGAATCACCACCGCAGATGCCGGTGAATTAACAAAGCCAAACACGCCATCATATTCTCCCTGCGCTGTCATGGTAAACAAGGATACCGTCAGGGATGCAGAAAAAACAATACCCAGAATATTGCTGAACAAATCATGAATCCGCCACATAATCTGGGCAAGTCCCGCGCCGGTGGCATTCATACCGGCAAAAATCTCCGCGCGCCGAAACAGCACATCCGGGTCCTCCAGATGCTCATATTGGAACTCATTCTGCCTATCCATCAAAAATGCTTCATGCTTGTGCCACCTTAGTTCTTCGTAAATCTGCCTCCTGCTTTGCAGAAGCTTTATCACAATTGAAATCAGCAGTCCGCCGACCACCGTAATCCCGGCCAGTCGAAGAAGCCTCTCGTAATCACAGTCTCCCGCAAGCTCGTTCACCATCTGCGCGGACATATAGAGACCAAAGTATGGCGAGAACGTTTCCGCTATGGTGTAAAGCATCTGATACAGCCAAAAGTGCGGCAGTATCTCATTCAGTATTTTCATGCCGCGCCCAATCAGCCGCCATTCTTCCCGAAGCGTGCGCTTCCCGTTATGATCATTCCATACCATCCTTTTTCGCCTCCTTATAGTACTTACTCTGAACCTCAAACAGCTCCCTATATTTTCCTCCTGCCGCCATAAGCTCCTCGTGGGTGCCCACCTGTGCAAACCGGGCGCCGTCAAGCAGGAAAATACGGTCGCAAAAATTGGTTGACGCAAGGCGATGAGAAATAAATACGGAAGTTGCCTGCGCGGCAATCTGATGATAGCTGCGATACATCTTGTCCTCGGCAATGGGGTCAAGAGCCGCCGTGGGCTCATCCAGAATGATACATGGCGGATTCTTATAGAGAAGCCTTGCCAACAGAAGCTTCTGTGTCTCCCCGCCCGACAGCTCCACACCATCTTCATAAAGTTCCCGTCCCAGCGGCGTATCTGGCCCCTTAGGCAAAGATGCGATCTTCTCTGTCAATCCCGCCAGCTCGATACAGGCGGCAAGCCTGTCCCTGTCAATCTCTTCTTCGTTTGTCGCTGATGCGATGTTCTGCGCAATGGACATCGGCAGAAGATTGAAATTCTGCGGTACAACACCAAACAGTCCATACATTTCGTCGCGGTTATATTCGAACAAAGTGTGCCCATCCAGCAGGATTTCCCCCGAATCCGGCAGGAGCATTCCGCACATCAGTCTGGTCAGCGTTGTTTTCCCGGCGCCATTTAATCCTACCAGTGCAATCTTCTCTCCCGCCTTGATCTGAAATGAGATGTTGTCAAGCACCTTCTTCTCACCCTTGGGATATTGGTAAGATACATTTTTAAATTCTATGGAAAAGGGTCCCTTAGGCACCGGAATACCCGGACCCCGGTTGAGCTTATCCTCCACCTCCATTGCCTCTCTAAAATCGGAGACCTGCATCGCTCCCTCTGAAACCCGGTTTATTTTCCCCAGAATTTTGTCCATCACGCCCGACAGAGACGTGATTGCCGAGAAATATAATACAAAGGAGGATGCATCCACATTTCCCCTCACAGCTTCGCCGATTAAAAACGCATACGCAGCTCCGTCGCGAATCAGAATGATGAGGAAATTGACAAAAGCCGTAAGGATACTGCGTCGTTCGATCTTTCTCCACTCTGCCGCGCTCAAATCACACAGATGCGCGATCCTGTCATGCAGGAATTGTTTCATGCCATACAAACGTATGTCCTTGGCATAACTAAAATCCTGAGAGATTGACCATGTGATACACTCCATTTTTTTCTCAATATCGTTGCGTACGTCCCGCCCCTCCCAGTTCTTCCTTCGCTCCCACTTTCCCATGACGGCATTTATCGCACATCCGGCGGCAAGCAGCAGAATAATGACCGGATGGAACACGGAAACAACCGCTCCAAACAGCAGAAAGCTTAACATCTGCGTAAGCATATTAGAAAAATCCATCGGAAACTGCACGCCTGCCTTGTGATTGTCGCTGGTCGCATTGTGTGCGCGTTCGTTCAATTTCTGCACTTCAGGATCATATCGGTGATACCAGTCCCTGTCACGCTCACATTTTTCCAAGATATAATGCATCCTTTTCACGACATAAAACTCTGCGTTATCGATCTTTACGGAAAGAATATTATTAACAAGATCACACAGCAGCTGCGCAAGCAGCAGTCCGGCAATCACCAGCGCAATCGGTGTGAATCTGTCCGACGCCTCCAGCACCGCCAGCACTGCGGACGGCGTATAGAGCGCAAGCGCCGACAGCGCCAAGGAGATCGGCACCGTAAAAATTCCCGTAAACACCAGCCCCCGCTCACTGTTCCACAACAGGCGGTAAATGTATCCCACACACGAAAACATCCCATACTTCGGCTTGCGCCTCGGTTTCTTTTGCTCTTTTTTCTTCATCGTAATCCAGTCGTCTCCTTTCGTGATCACCTGAAAGAATACTATACCCAATCAATAAAAAAAAGCGCATTCCGTCAACCAAAAGTTATTTTCGGTGAACGAAATGCGCTAAAGTTCATTCTATAGGTCGAACGCCCGACAAAAATAAGTTGCCGAAATTATTGCAATGGAATCAACAGTTCCGCTGTAAATCCGCCGTCCTCGCTATCCGCCGAGAAAAGACCGCCGTACTTTTTCACAAGGCTCTCCACCCGTACAAGACCAAGACCATGCTGAGCCCCTTTGTCGGACGAAAAAAAGTTTCTGCGCTTATCGCGCTTCTTTCCGGCGGCGTTGGTGAATGCAAGATAAAGCTGGGTATTCTTCTGCCCGATATAGATACGAAGGAATCGATCCTCCCGCGGCAGCCTTTTATTCTCCTCAATGGCATTGTCCAGCAGATTCCCGATGATGGCGCACATATCCACATCCGTAACCGGCGTCCCCTCCGGAATTTTTGCCTTAGCATTGACCGCAATATCATTCTGCGCCGCAATATTCATCTTTCCGTTCAGGATCGCATCGATCATGACCCTTCCGGTCTTAATCGTAGTATCCACCTGTGTGAGATCATGATTTAACTCACGCAGATATTCGTTCACTTCGTCATACTTGCCCAGTGCCATACTTGCCTGCAATGCCTGAATGTGGTTGTGATAATCATGCCTCCACCCCCGCATCTTCGTATACATCGACTCCACCTCGTCGCAATACTTCTGAAGCAAGTCGCTCTGATAGTCCGCAATCCGCTTGTCAATCCATTTTTGTAAAAACATAAATACCTCATATATTAAAACAATCTTATCATTTCTTTTCCGATCTTTTCCGCCATCCCACGGCTGATAGGAACTTCCTCGCCGTTTTTTAGAAGCACACTGCTGCCCCCAATTCTTGTGATGTGGCACAAGTTGACGCAGAACGAGCGCTGACATCTGAAAAAAAATTCATCAAGCGCTTCTACCGTCTCGGCAAAAGACCGTTTCATCCGGTAATTTTCAGCAAAAGTGTGAATCACGACATATTGCTTTTGGGCTTCAACATAAAGGATCTGCGAAAGGGGCACGAAATCCGTCCTGCGGTCATAAGTCACGCACAGCCTCTTTTCTGTTTTCGCAAGATTAGAGGCGGCCTTATAAAGCACCTCATGCAGTTTTTCGGAAGAAATCGGTTTCATGAGATAGTGCAGCGCAGCGACCTCGTACCCTTCTGCAACAAAATCAGGATATCCGGTAATAAAGATAATCTGAACCGCATCGTTCCCCTGACGCACCTTCTTGGCAAGGTCAACACCGTTCATCTCCTTCATTTCTATGTCAAGCAGAAGAATGTCAAAGTCCTGCTCCTCTTCGTATTGAAAAAGAAACGCCTCCGCAGACGGAAATGTGAAAATTCTCAGGGAATGCCCTGCGGATTCCGCCCAGCGTTCAACCAGAGCGGCAGCATATTCCGTATCTGCGGAGTTGTCATCAATAATAGCTATCTTGTAATTCATATGCCACCTGCCTATACTCCCTTTCAATCATAACACAAAACCCAATGAATTATGAATATCGATTCACGCCGGGCAGAGCCTCACTCATAAACATCCTCCTCCGTTCGAAACCGGTAAGTAATGCTTCTTTTATCTGAAACGGACAAACCGTGAATGATGTCTCCCCACCATTTTACCAACAGTCTCTCTGTCTGGCAAATGATTTTCTTCCTAAGACATAATTTCAGGGAAGCGGTCATGAAATACCGCTTCCCTGATCACATATACACTCTATTCTCCCGAGATCAACGCTCTCGGTGCAATCTTCTTAATCCGGAGAGACATGAGGCACGCCGCCGCAAACGCAAACAAAACAAGTCCGATCCCTGCAAAGATATTAAACATGAGCGGAACGGTAAACGTACACTTAACGATTCCTACTCCGCTAAAAAACAAGGCGGTCAGCGGGTTGATGATCTGCGCGCAGACAGTGATTCCCACTGCGGCTGAAAGAATGACCGCCGGCATAAAGCTGAGCGCCGTCTGCAATATCAGCTGTCCCGTCGTATAGCCCAACGCCTTTAAGATGCCGTAATCCCTCTTTTTACCGTTTAAAACCGTTCGCACCAGCAGGTACATAACAAATACTACAATAATACCGCTTACGAACAGGATGGCGGTCACGATCACCGTCGCCAGCGCAACATACACGCCGCCCGAGCCTTCAAGAATCGCCTGGATGTTCAACGCCGTGTTGATATCGTTCCCGAAACGCCCGCTCACCTCGCTGTTGAAATCGTCAATATCCGTATCCTCCGTAAGATCGATATAGTAGCTCGCATTTGAGAGGGTGCCGATCCTTTCATATCCCTCACGGGTCATCGCGCAGTCCTTTCCAAGATAACTTGTAAGCTGTGTCAATCCCGTGATCAGATAGGTCTGCTCATTTCCTTCCGCCTTCAAAACAATCTCATCACCGACTTTTAACCCGTTTTCCCTTGCATATTTCGCGGCGATGGCAACCTCATTATCGTACTTGGGAAAGCGCCCCTCAATGACGATATTCTGATTATTAAACTTCGAAAAATCATCGTAGATTATTCCGGGCAGTAAGCTCCCGCCCAAATGCTGCACATTGACATTCGTATGAAGATGCATTTTTTCCACACGGCTATCGGTCTTCATGGCGGATAAAAATTCGCTCTCCCTGCTCACATTTACATCAATACAGGAATCCGCTGATTCTCCTACGAACATATCAACAAACGGCTGCATATCCATGATCATATTTTCAAACATCAGTCCCGAAAATACAATGATGAGCGATAGCACGAGCATCGTGATCCCGATCGTGATATTCTGTTTTAATCCCGAGCTTGCGGTTTTCATCGCCAGCGCGGCATGCAGCGGCAGGCGCGTTAAGTCAAGCGGAACCGCGTTTTTCTTAAAATGGTGCGTTGCGACACCCTGACGGATCGCAGTGATCGGCTCAATCTTCTTTATCTTTTTTGCAGATAAGAGCACCGTCAGCGCTACCACGCTGAAAACAAAACCGATCGTGGCAAAAAAAGGAACCGGCAGAACTCTGATCTGATACGGTATTCCCGTCTGTGAGACCATCATGCCGCTTACTGCCGGAAAAATGCAATAGGAAAGCGCACAGCCTATCACAGCAGCCAGAACCGAGATTACCACAAACTGCATGACAAAGGACGAAACAAGCTGTCCGCTTCGATATCCCACGGCTTTCAGTGCACCGAGATTCTGCATCTGATCCTGAATGGTATTTGCCACGTTTGACGAGATGACGACCACGCCGATCAACAGCACCAAAAATGCCATGACACTTAGAATTCCCGCGCAGATCATGGAGGAAATATAACGGGACTCGCTCACCTCCTCATAAGAATCGCTTACAAACATCACATCGGGAAACGCTTCCGCCATGCCATCCAGCAGCAGCGTTTTCATTTCCTCGCTTTTCGTCCTGTCCGTTAGCCGTAGGGAAATACAGGTTGATGGATACGCGGCGTTTCCCTCAGAAAGCGCTCTGAATTTGTCCTCTGTCAACAGCATCATGGTCACCCCGCAGTTGTGAGATCCCATCATCGGACTATTAAAAAATCCACATACCGTATATTCCAGCGTTTCGCTGCCCAAAGCAAGCTGTATCGTATCGCCCACGGAATAATTATCCCCCGATCCGTAAAGCATGGGCAGATAGATTCCGCTGCTCAAATCACTCTCCTCGGTCAATTCCGCTTTTCCCACATCCGCACAAAGCGCAGTATCCTTTTCCAGGATCACCAGACTCGCCATGATTTCCCCGCCGCCGTAGGAAAACGAGCCCGGCATACAGAGCGCATCTCTCACAGAGAACTCCGTCACCTCATCGGAGCCGGAGAGCATATCGGTTACAAACTCCCGAAACGTCTCCTCATTCGTATAGGCAGCGATCGTGACATGTCCATCGTTCACTTTTGTATGAGATCGCTCAAAGTTTTTCATATAATCCGTGCTCAGCATCAGCCACAGATTCATCATAATGGACGAAAGCAATATCAGCATAATGATCGCGACAGTCTGGCCTTTCGCCTTGCGGATATTCGAGCGGACAAGTAACATGGTTCGTTTCACACTACCACCCCATTTCCACAAGAAACGCCGACAGCTTCTCGTGCCGCGCTTTGTCGTTTGCCTTATATTTTCCCAGATCACACTCTCCCATCACAACGCCGTCCTGAATATACAGGATACGGTTTCCCCGTCTCGCTGAGCGCATATCATGCGTCACCATCACGACGCTTTGTCCCGCCTCATGAAAACGTGTCAGCGTGTCTAACACGTCCAGTCCCGACTTGGAGTTGAGCGCGCCCGTCGGCTCATCCGCAAACAGAATTTCGGGGGAATTGATGAGCGCGCGGACGATTCCGACCCGCTGCGCCTCACCGCCCGAAATCTGCGTCGGAAACTTTCTCTGCGTTTCCTCCGAGATCCCCACTGCCGCAAACAGCTCTTTCGCGCGCGAAACAAGCGCTTTTTTTTCGCTGCTCACAAGCAGCCCGGCCGCAAGCACGTTGTCTAAAACACTCATGGTGTCGAGCAGATAAATCTGTTGAAATACAAATCCGCAATGCTCCTTTCGAAATACCGCAAGCTGATCAGAATTAAAATCGGATATGTCTGCTTCACCGACCGTGATTTTCCCAAGGGTAGGTGTGTCCATTCCCGACAGCGCGTACAAAAGCGTGGATTTTCCCGCTCCCGACGCACCCATAATGACTGTGAAATCCCCCTTGTAGATCGTAAGATCAATGTTTTTCAGAACGTGCTGCATCGCCCCTCCGTTGGAAAAGCTCTTGCTGAGACGCTCGGTTTTTATCAATGCTTCTTTCATGATAATCTACCTATGCCTTTCTTTGATTTTCAACCCCTGCAGAGAATGCAGGGAGAATAAATTCTCCTTGCATTCTCTTGCGTGAGACGTAGAACTTCTTAGCGAAGCAGCCATTGCTGCGAGCTTTAGAAGTTCTTCTCACGCTGCCTCCCTTTTTCACGTTCCATTCTGTCCGACATAAGCTTAACTGTCTTTAAGCATTCCTTAAAAATTCCTTAAATCTTACGCTGCCGCTCAGCGGTATCCGTACGGTTGCCGCTAACCCGTCCGCTCCGTTTTCGATCACAAGCTCCCCCTGCATTTCCTTCATAAAACAATCGGAAATATACAGTCCTAAGCCTGCACCCTCCATCTTATTCGAATTACTTCCCCTCCTGTATTTTTCTTTCAGCCGCGGCAGCTCCTCCGCCAAAACCCCGCCGCCGTGGTCTTCGATCCGAACCGTAAGATAAGCTTCCGTAACGGCGATCGCCACATCAATCTTCGTATTTGCATATTTATAAGAATTTGAAAAAAGATTGTCAAACACCTGCTGTAAGCGGACTTTATCCGCAAAAATCAGGCAGTCCGGAACCGGGGGCAGCTCGGAATAATGAAAATAATCTGCGTCAAGGAGCATCCCGGTAAGCTCACCGCTCTCCATGTCCGCGGGCTCTACGGCAAGCTGCTGTAGCTCCTCCAGTGTGGCAGAAAAAAGATTCGTCACAAGCGTGCCTATCTGATCTGCCTTGTGTATGATATGCATATAATTCTGCCGATCCTTCTCGTTGTCCGTCGTCGCCGCACCAACCTCCGAAGCCGCCAATATACTGGATACCGGCGTACGGATGTCATGGGAAAGCTGGGCGATCAGCTCTTTTTTGGACGCGTTGGCGCGTGCTTCCGCAAAACGCGCTTTTTTCAACTCCGAGCGCATGATGTCAAAGCTCTCCGTGAATGCGCCGAACAGATTCTGCCTGTCCATCTCAAGCGGGATGTCCAGATTTCCTCCCGCAACGTTCTCCGCAAAGCGCTCCAATTTTCGAAACGGTTTTTTTACATGACGATTAATATAGAACAGATAGCCCACTAAGCATCCGCACTGAACGATCGACGCAAATATAAAAACGGCGGCAATCCGCCGCCTGTGATCGTCCCGCATTTGAGACGCGTCATTATGAATGATCATTTTTCCGACTACGGCGCCATCTCTTTCAATATCCAAAACGGTATCCCGATGAATCACCGCCTCGTTGATGTTCCCGCTCAGCCCCGCTGCGGTCTGAAAAAGTACCGCACCGTCTTTATCAAGCACAGTATAATCAAGTGCCGTCACGTTTTGGTGCCGTTCCATCTCGTCAAAATCCGCTTGTACGGACCGCAGCGCCTCATTGACAGACACCACATCCTGCCGGTCGTCCACATTCCGGTTCATGAAAAAGATCAAAGCCGCGATCTCCGCCACAAAAACAAGGACGACAATGCCAAGAAATCGACGATATTTCATTGTTAACCCTCCATGCTGCCAACAAGCCGACTCTATCCCTTCACACTCCGTAAACAGGATCCGTTTACGCATTCGGCTTTACGCTCTTTTCCCACAAAACCGATAACCGGTGCCCCAGACCGTGATGATATAACATGGCTCGCCCGGATTACGCTCGATCGCTTCACGCAGTTTTCTGATGTGTACGTTCAGCGTTCCGTCGCCCGTAAATTTATCCTCCCAGACGTTCTCAAAAATTTCCTTCTTGGAAACAGCCCTGTTTTCATTTTGGATCAGGTAGGTCAGCAGCTTAAACTCCAGTGTCGTAAGCCTGATGGGATTTCCAGCGACAATCACCTGCTTTGCGGCAAAGTCGATCGTCATCCATTCATCGGAATACCCTTTTTTCGGATGCTGCCCATACCGCTTTAAGACCGCCTTTAACTTGGCAAGCAGTACGCTGAGCGAACACGGCTTTTGGATATAATCGTCGCCGCCAATATTTAAGGCGACGATCTTGTCATCGTCACTTGTCCGCGCAGAAAGAAACAGGATCGGTATCTGCGTTTTTTCCCGAAGCTCCCTGCACAGTTCGAATCCGCTGCCATCCCCGAGATTGATGTCAAGCAGCATCAGCTCGACCGTATTCTTTTCTATAAAATCCAGACACCCGGCGGTGTCATAGACGACTGCCGTCCGGACCCCGAACAGATTAAAATATTCCGCCGCGCTGTCTGCAAACAACTTTTCATCGTCAACGATCAGACAATCGTACTTCATGTTCCTCCCCCTGCGGCCCAACATGTTTAATGATCGTACGGTAAATATGAACAAAAAAGATCGTGGACAGCGAAAGCGAGATGATCTCGGCAATCGGGAATGCATACCATAACGCCTGCAGGCCAAACTGCTTCGCAAGAAGATACGCTGTCGGCAGCAGCACCAAAAGCTGTCTCGCAATGGATACGATCATGCTGTAAAACGCCTTTCCGAGTGCCTGAAATACGGAACCGACCACAATACTGAACCCCGCAAACACAAAGCAGCAGCTGATGGCGCGTAACGCCGGCACACCAATTTTGAGCATCTCATCTGACGCTTCAAACAACAGCAGCAGCTTGTCCGGTATGATCTGAAACACCAAAAATCCGACAGCCATCAATCCGACTGCATAGGCGACACTAAGTTTAACGGTCCTGATCATCCTGTCACGTTTGCCGGCGCCGTAATTGTACGCAATGATCGGCACCATTCCGTTATTCAAGCCAAATACCGGCATGAATACAAAGCTCTGCAGCTTAAAATAAACGCCGAATACCGCAGCGGCTGTCGAGGAAAACGACATTAGGATCAGGTTCATGCCATAGGTCATGACCGAACCGATCGCCTGCATGACAATGGAAGGAATGCCGACCCGGTATATTTCCACAATCATGCCGAAATTCACGGGTGATTGCCTGAAGCTCACGCGAATTTCTTTATTTTTTAACTGATTTAAGACCACCGCAAGCACCGCCGCGACACACTGACCAATGACCGTCGCAGTCGCCGCTCCCGCAACGCCCATGCGCGGCAGCCCGAAATAACCGAAGATCAGGATCGGATCGAGAATGAGATTGATGACTGCACCGGTCATCTGCGTGGTCATGGCGAGCACGGTTTTGCCTGTGGACTGCAGCAGCTTCTCCGTCATTGCCTGAACAAACATTCCGATTGAACAGATGCAGCAGATTCGCATATAAGTCGTGCCGTACTGCATGATCAGCTCGCTGTTATCCTGTGCGTTAGTCTGCGTCCGAAAGAAAATATCGGTAAAAAAAATACCGATCAGCACAAAAAGGACAAAGCTGACAAATGCAAGGAAAATACCGTTCGTCGCTACCTGATTGGCGCGCTCCGTATTTTTTTCGCCGAGGGAACGCGAGAGCAGCGCATTGACGCCCACGCCCGTCCCGACCGCAAACGCGATCATCAGTGCCTGAATCGGAAATGCAAGGGACACAGCCGTCAGCGCATCCTCATTGATCTTGGCGACGAAAATACTATCTACAATATTATAAAGCGCCTGCACGAGCATCGATAGCATCATCGGAAGGGACATATTCAACAACAGCCGGTTCACCGGCATCACACCCATTTTATTTTCTTTACCCTCATTTACTGCCATGCTTCTTCTCCTATCCTTTCGTAACGATCGATTGATATAAAAACTCGCTAATCCCCCATGCTGCCAACAGCTCGCGAATTTGGGCGTCAGTACAAATTTGCCGATTGAAAAATCTTTGATTTTTCAATCTATCGTCTACCATATCATTTCATAAAAAAAAAAGCAACCATTCGTGAAAAAACAATTGACAAGACCGACGATGTTACGTATAATATGGAAATGTTGATAGCCTTGAGGCTGTGTGTTCGTAGCTCAGTTGGATAGAGCAACGGCCTTCTAAGCCGTGGGTCGGGGGTTCGAATCCCTTCGAGCACGCTCGGATATTTCACGGAATGCCCGCTTGATGAAAAAGAACGCGTAGCGTTCTTTCGAAGAATCCGCATAGCGGATTCTTCTAGGATCGGGAAATTTCCTATAAGGTAAAATATCCGTTTTCAATACGGTGGGTATGGCGCAGTCGGCTAGCGCGCCAGATTGTGGCTCTGGAGGCCGAGGGTTCGAGTCCCTCTATCCACCCTGTAAGAGTGTAGTCGCTACCATGCCTCACAGCTTACAATTTTGGGCTATCGCCAAGCGGTAAGGCACAGGACTTTGACTCCTGCATTCACCAGTTCGAATCTGGTTAGCCCAGTTTCGTGACTAACTATGCCGTTTACGGCTATACTTTGCATATGGGATACTAGCTCAGTTGGTAGAGCACTTGACTTTTAATCAAGTTGTCGGGGGTTCGAATCCCCCGTGTCTCATGCAAAAGATTTATGCATAACGTAAATCTTTGAAAGAATCCGTCTTTTGCGGATTCTTTTTCGTTTGGAAACTTTTGTCGTAAAAAAGTTCATTTTCTGTCTTTTGTTTTCTTTCTCTTTATGTTATTCTGTAATTGATACTGTCCATTGTATAAAAAAGGAGTGATTCATGTTTCAGATCGATCCGGCAAAAAAGACCGAAATTTTTCAAGACGCATTAAATGAATTAGGTAACATCGGCGCAAGTAATGCCGCAACCGCACTCTCCCAAATGATGAACAACATCATGATCCGGCTCAGTGTTACAACCGTGCGGCTGATCGGCGCAGCAGAGGCATGCGGCTATGTCCGTTCCGAGGGGCATGAACACATGGTCGGCGTGTATTTGGACATTGTCGGAGATATTCACGGGCGCATGCTGTTTCTTTTGCACCGCGAAAGTGTGGACAGCCTGGTCTCCGCCATGACAGGCGGAATGGATCCCGCCATGCTGCCGGACGAAATGAAGGCCTCCGCCATGCAGGAAGTCGGAAATATCATCACGGCCTCCTATATCAACAGCCTTTCCACAATGACGGGTCTGACGATTGATGAATCTGTTCCCACCGTCATCATTGATACAATCGAAAATATTCTTGCTGCCGCCATGCAAAACAACGGCAAAATTTTATTTGTTCAGTCACAGCTTCGGGCAGAGTCCGCAAATGTGCAGGGGTTTTTCGTATTCATGCCCGATCCCCCATCCTTTGCAACCTTAATGAAGGGGCTTGGCATGTAAAAGAACGCTTACGCGTTCTTTTTTCTATCAACGAACCAAACAGCCGCAGCTATGATCTTCTCATAACTGCGGCTGTTTTATGTTTTTCTTATCAATGCTGAGATTTTAATTACTTGCTTGCATAGTAGTCCTCGAACATGCCATTGACTGCATCCATGGTCTCCTGACAAATGGAAGGAAGATCCTTGCCCCATGCGCCGGTTGCCTGCTTATAACCTTTCTCGATCGCTGCCTGCATTTCCTTCATCTTGTCTACATCATCGCCTGCAAGCGCCTGTGCAAACTCAAACAAACGCTGGGAGGTCTGCTTTACGCCGTAATATCCATCCTCGGAGATTGACTGCTGCGCTTCCAGCTTTGTCTGCGCATCTACGGTAAAGTTACCGTCCGCAAGGAACTTCCAAATGCTGTTGTCCCCGGTCGCTGCAGAAGTCTGCTGTCCGAGCATCTGCTTAACCATGTTCATCATGGTGGCATTACGCTGCTCCTGATCTGCCTGCATCTGTTTTACGATTGCTGCACGATCCGTCTCGGACTTCTTTGCCGTTGCGTACTTATCCGTCTTCGCGGTAACGGTTCCATCACTCTTGCTGTTCTCATATGCTTTCATGCCGCTTCCGGAAATCTCAACGGTCGCACCCTTTTTGTCCTGCTCCGATGCCGCCTTCTCTGCCGCTCTCGTGTTGTTATTTGCCGTTGTGCCGGTATAATACTGACCGTATTGGCTGTTTACTCCTGATACATCCATGCTCATGCTCTTTTCCTCCTTGACATTCCTTCGTAAATCCGTTTACGACGCTACTTTACAGTTTCTACATATATTATCGGTGATACAACCTTATTTGTTAATAGGCTTTCTGTGCTTTTTTCCATATTTTAGCGACTCTTGGTAGAGAAGCTTTTCTTCACACACCGGCAATCCGCGCTTGACTGCCGCCGCTTTTGCTCTTTGTCACCACGATCTGTTTGTCGATCCGCTCCTTGAGCGCGGCAACATGGGAAATCATGCCGACAAGCCTGTTTCCCTCCGTCAGGCCTAAAAGCGCTTTCATCGCCTGCTCAAGCGCGTCCTCATCAAGCGAGCCGAAACCCTCGTCCACAAACATCGTATCTAAGCGCACGCCTCCCGCAGACGCCTGAATCTCATCGGAAAGCCCCAGCGCCAGCGAAAGGGATGCCTGAAAGGACTCCCCGCCCGAAAGCGTTTTGACACTGCGGCGGGTTCCGTTATAGTGGTCAACCACATTGAGCTCCAGTCCGCTTTGACTGACATGGTTTTCCGCCTCCCTGCGCCGCTCCAGCTCATACTGTCCGCCGCTCATCATCATAAAACGCGTATTGGCACGCGCAATGATACGGTCAAAATAGGTCATCTGAATATACGTCTCAAGCATGATCTTTTCCTTGCCGCCAAGACTGCCGTTTGCCGTATCGGACAGCGCCCGCACCCATATGAAGTGCTCCTCCGTCTTTCTGACCTCCTCCGCCTGTGCCGCAAGAAACTCCCTGCTTCGCTCATTCGCACTCCACCTGGCATGAACATTTTTGGCCTCCCGCTTCAGTTCCTCTTTACGGAAAAGAAGACGGTCTCTCTGCTCCTCGTTTTCTTCCGTACGACTGTCGGGTGCTTCCGCAAGCTGCTCCCGTAACTGCCGGATCTGTCCCTCCAGACTGCCGATCTGTTTCTCGCATGCCGCCGTCTCCCGCTGCATCTGATCCAAAGTCTCGCTCCGTGTCTCCTGCTGCCTTTTCAGCCGCTTCCAGCTTTCCTCCGCATCCTGACCGCCCACAAAAAGCAGTCGTTCCGAAAGCAGCTTCAGCCCTGATTCCGCTTCCTCTTTCTGCGCTGTTCCGGAAGCGATCGCGATTTCCAGTCCGGCAAGCTCCGTTTTCAGCTCTTCCAGTGTCTGCTCCGCTTCCGCGATTTCCCGTTCCAGCGTCTTACGCTTTGCAATGCGGGCCTCTTCTTCCGCAATCCGCGCGCGGCAAGCGGCAAGCTGCGTTTCCGCATCCGCCTTCTGCTCCGCTGCCAATATTCGATATTCGGCAGGTTCTGTGTCCGCATCCACATTCAACAGCTCCGACACCTGTTCTATAAGCGACATGCGCTTCTCCTGCGCCTTTCCCGCCGCTTCGCCCGCGCGTTCGCTCTCCTCTGCAGCATTTTCCTGTGCCCGTTCCGCCTGTTCCTTCCGTTCGTCAAGCTGCTCCCTGTTCGGAGCAGCCGCGCCGCCATGCGCCGGGTGCGGATGCTCCAATGCGCCGCAGACCGGACAGCGTTCCCCGTCTTTCAAGGTTTCCGCAAGGATTCCCGCCTGCGCGTCCAAATAGGCACGGTTGTCCCTGTCATATGCCGCCTTTGCTTCTTCCGCTTCGGCGCGCGCCCGCCGATAAACCTCCTGCGCTTTTTCGCATTTCACCACCAGCCTTTTATGTTCGTCAAACGCCCGCTCCAAACCGTCAAGCTTAGCGAGCCGCTCCTCTAACTTTCCGGCATCGGATAAAAGCCGCTCCCGCTCCTCACCCGCGTGCGCAAGCTCCTGCTGTTCCTGCTTTTTACCATCCGTCTCCTGTTTCAGAGCCCCCATCCGCTCCTGCTTCTGCGTACGCTGCCGCCCGGATGACGTAAGCATATCGGACAGGTCGGCAATATTCCTTTTCCGCTCATCCAATTCCCGATATTCCGGCAGGGACGCTTCCAGTCTGGCAATCCACTCTTCGAGTGTTTTTCGCTCCGTATCGACTGCCCACCCCTCTATACGTTTGCCCTGCCCCGCATCGCAGCCCGCCTGCTCCTCGCACGCTTCCAGCCACTCCGTCAGCGTTTTGTGCTCCTTTGTTCTCTCCTTCTCCGCGTTCCATGCCGCGAGAAGGCGCTCTCTGTGCGGCAGCTCCCGCGCAAGCGCTTCCTCCGCCTCCCGCAGGCTTTCGCGCGCCTTTTGAAGCGTCTGCGCTTTCCCGATCGCCGCCGTGAGCTTTGTCAGCGTCTCCTCATCCCGGGCGATCTCCCGTTCCAGCCGTTTTTCCTCATTTTGATCCCGCAGAAGCAGCGTTTCTATGAGACTCATGACATCTGCAAACGGCAGCTGCCCGCTTACCGCTTTTTGCAGTTCTTCTTGTGACCGTGTATCGTCTTCTGCACAGCGAACAGACCGGATATGATGCTCCATACCAAGTCTTGCATCGTCAAGCTGACGTTTCAGCCTGCCGGATTCCTTTTTTAACTGCTCCTGCAGTTCCCAAAACGGCTCCGTCCGGAAAATCCGGCGGAATATTTTTTTCCGCTCCTCCGTGGTGGCAAGCAGCAGTTTAAGGAAATCTCCCTGCGCGATCATCGCGATCTGTGTAAACTGGTTACGGTCGATCCCGATGATGTCGCGAACGGCCTCATCCACCTCGCGCTGCTTCGTGAGCACTCTGCCATCCGGTAACAAAAGCGTGACATCCGCTTTCTCCGTCGTCGTACCGCCGCCGCGTTTGGCCGGGCGTTGGTATTCTGGATTGCGCCTGATCGTATAGTTTTTTCCCGCATATTCAAATAACAGCTCCACCATAGTCGGCGTATCCGGCGCTGCATATTGGGAACGGAGCATGGCGGGTTCTCTGTTCTCTCCGCTCGCCCTCCCATACAGTGCAAAGATCATTGCATCAAAGATTGTTGTTTTTCCGGCTCCGGTATCCCCCGTGATCAGGTAGAGCCCGCTCCTGCCCAGCTCGTCCATCTCTAACACGGTCGTTTCCGCATAGGGACCGAATGCGGACATCGTCAGTTTCATTGGTCTCATCGCCGTCCTATTCCTCCCATATCTGCTGAATCAAGTGTTCTGTCCATGCCGCCTGCTCTGCGCTCATCGGCTGATTGTTCTGCTGTGTGTAGAATTCTTCAAACAGGGCAAGAGGCGTTTTTTGCGTCACATCCGCCGTACCCGTGATCTGTTCCCCGCTCCTCGTCCGCCTGTTATCATAATCAAGCTTCATCAAACGATGGTAGATGGAGCGCAGCCTGCCGACCGCCTCCGGGATATCCTCCTCGTCCGTCAGCGTAATATGCAGATAATCCTCCTGATACGTTGTATGCTCGTAAAAGCTCTTTTTCGTCAGTTCCTCATACGTTCCCCGGATTTCCTTCATGTCATGCTTCGGGGTAAGCGGCACTGTGCGTACTGAAAGCGTTCCTTTTTCTAAAAGCGTGACTACAGAGACGGATTTTTGATCGCCCGCCTCGGAAAAAGAATACTTTAACGGTGTTCCGCAATAACGGATCCGCTCTCCCCCGCAGTTCTGCGGTGCATGCAGATGCCCGAGCGCCACATAATCAAAGCCGTCAAACACCGACGCATCCACATTGTCGCTGCCGCCGACCGAGATTTCCTCCGACTCCGAACGGCTCGCTCCCGTGACAAACTGATGCGTGACTAACACGTTGCGATCTGTTCGGTCAATCTCCATCTGACTGACCGCGGTGCGCAACGCATCCGTATAGCTTTCGATTGTTTCCTCCGGAAAAATACTGCGCACATGCGCCGGCTTTACAAAAGGAAGCAGATAGATATGTACGCTGCCGTATTCATCGTCAAGCGTGACCGGCTCCGCTGCGCCATGATAGACCGGAGAAATGTGAATGCCGCTCTCCTTCATAAGCCTTCCGCCAAAGGCAAGCCGCTCGGCGGAATCATGGTTGCCGCTGATGACTAAAACGGTCAGTTCTCTTTTTGCCAGCTGCACTAAAAAATCATCGAACAGCCCGACCGCCTCCACGGGCGGCACGGACTTATCATATACGTCTCCTGCGATGAGTACCGCGTCCGGCTTTTCCTCATCGATGACGGAGATGATCTTTTGTAATATATCGCTCTGCTCCTCCAGCATGGAAACCTCATGCACGCGTTTTCCCAAGTGAAGGTCCGAAAGGTGGATCATTTTCATGGTGATACCTCCCCTCTTATCATCGTGTATCTCTCCCTGTATCTCTTCCAAAAATTACGTTTTCAAAAAGGAATATCCTTCTTTTCGCTCTACATTTGCTTTTATTTTATCACAGGATCCCTGCAAATCCCATATTGAAATCGTTGAGTGTTAAATTATTTTAAGATGGAAGCAGGACAGACTTGTTTTTCTTCTGACAAAGTTATATCATGAATCGTAGATTCATGATTAAATAAGAGGGGTTATTTATGAACACAACGATCCGAACCGCAACGCCGGAAGACGCTGCGCGCATTTTAGAAATTTACGCATACTATGTGGAACATACGGCGATTTCTTTTGAATACACCGTACCCACGCTGTCTGAATTTCAAAACCGCATAAAAAGGACACTGGAACGCTACCCCTATCTGGTCATTGAAACAGACGATGGAATTCAGGGCTATGCCTATGCCGGCAGCTTCATCGGACGCGCCGCATATCAGCACTCCTGTGAAATGACGATTTATCTTGACCCTCATTCCCATAAGCAGGGGCTTGGACGAAAACTATACGAAGCGCTTGAAAACAGACTGAAAGAAATGGGATTTTTGAATCTTTATGCCTGCATCGGCTGGCCGGAAACGGAAGACGAATATCTGAACCGAAACAGCGCAGACTTTCATGCTCATTTAGGCTACACAAAAGCAGGTACCTTCCACAAATGCGGCTACAAATTCGATCGCTGGTATGACATGATCTGGATGGAAAAACTAATCGGAGCGCACCAATGACGATTGGATGCCCCCAGCCAATACACGAAACGGTTTTACAACGAATCCTTCCCCGCTGCGCAATAGGATTTCCGTTTCCCTATTAGAGGGATTGAGTTCCATAAGCTGCTCCCGCAAATGGTGCGAGGGGACATCGATCGCAGAATCACTCCACATACATACGGCATATGTTATCTCTGTGTCTCCGCTTTCCGCAAGCGTCCTGATAAAAGCGGTTTCGTCCGCAGTACTGCCGGAGGTAACATTGTGATTGAAAAACCAATAGATGTTTCCTCCTTATAATAGTCACACCATAACTCTGCGTCTTACAAACCCTGATTACTTTCTTAAAAAGTCACTGAACTCTTTTAATTCTTTTTTCTTGTCTTCCGACAGGCTGTTAAATTCCACATCCGTAATCGCACCCTCCAAAGTATATAAATGTACCAGACATACAGAAGGATACGCCTCTTTCAGTTTCATAAACGCCTGTTTTGCGCCTGACTCGATCAGTTTCTCAGCAGAATCAATCCCGACCGAGGTCAGCTTCTTTTCCATTTCCTTACCGATATTTCTTAGAGATGTTAATTCCGACATGTCTCCTCCTCGTTTTTCAATCATAAGCAGATTCCTTTTTTATATGAACATCGGTAAATACTTTTTCTTCCGTTATTTGAAACAAACACTTCTTCCGTTCTAATATCGGGATCAGATCATGGGAAATGACATGCTTGTCCATCTTAACAGAACTAATGATATGTAGATTTCCTCCCACACGCAATACGCGGAGACATTCTTGGACTGCCTTTTCCAAAACTTCCCACAGGTGCCCGATCGCATTATATATGACCACGGTGTCGAAGGACTCGTCCTTATAGGACATCGCTGTCACATCCATTTCGCAATAAGTTAAGTTCTGACAATCCTTTACCTTAGGACTCAGCCGCCTGCTGTCTAAATCGATACTTTGAACGGTCTTAGCATACTTCGCAGCATGAATCGAAAATTCCGCACACCCGCATGCAGCCTCTAATATTTCTTTCTGCTCCAGTTCTCTCCGCAATCTTTGAACCGCTTCTTCCACCCTTGTCATGAATCTCCTCGCCTTGCCCTATATCATAATATTTCCGCACTTTCGTTTCTAAGTCAAATGACGACTTTGAACCCACGACAGGTAATTGTGCTCATCATCCAATTCATAATCATAATCCAAAACCGGTTTGTGCGCATCGATCACACGAATCGCGTATTCCAAAACCTCTTCTTTGCTTTTTCCCGCCACATCGATCATCACTTCGTTTGGCAGAAGCTTCCTGCTTCGTATCACGGCATTGCTCCGCTCAATTCCTTCCGGATAAAACAATCCGCCTTCATGGTCGCGGCGTTCTATCATCTGGCGTCGAATCTGCTCCGTGTCGCCGGACACTAATTTTAACGTAATAAATCGATAGCCTTTGAAAATAGCCGGGAGCTCTCTTGTTCTCACATCGTCAAAATCGAGTGCAACAATGTTTCTGCATCCTTTTTCATAAAAGAAACGAAGCTGCAGAAGTACGTTTTCCCAGCACATCTGCTCCTCATAGATTCCCTCATCCTCCACATCATTTGGAATCATAAATTCAGGGACCATACTCTGCTCAACATATACGCCGTTGTAATGCTTGTATAATTCTTTTGCCAAAGTCGTCTTTCCGACGGCGCTCGGACCGATAATAAAAATAAAGTCCATACGAATCCTCCTGCGGTTTATGATGTACCCAACAGCAGTTTTTCCGCTCTGCGCACATCTTCCGCCGTCAGACCTTGATCAGGATCTGTCTTTACCTGATGCCGCTCTATCTCTGCATGATGTAAATCCAAATCGTCGATCACGATCCAATGCGTAACGTCCTGATGCTGCTTAAGATAAGCGATGATTTCCCCCGACTTCACCATGCTGAATTTTTTTGTTTTTCGTATTTCTTCCGTCGAATGATCGGGCGTGATTCCCGCAATCGACAATGCTTCCTTCTCCAGCATCGCTCTTAAGATTTCCGCCTCTTTACGCAACGGTTCTAACTCCCCGGTAAACCAATGCTTCCATCCTGAATGTAAGATGATGCCCGCGTTGGTGCGTTTCACAAGTTCGCTCAACAACGTCACTTTTTCGGGATCGATCAATGTGCCGCTGCTGATCTCACTTTGATGAGCTTCATTCCATGCATTGGAATTCAGTACCCCGTCAATATCTAAAAAAATCACATGATTCATTTTTCCATCCCTGTGCCGGTCGCTTGCTTTTCCTTTGCGGCTATTATACCATCCAACCTCGCAAATCCGCAACTGCCATTCGCTTTTTTGCACCTGACAGATTCTTGATTCCGTCATTTCTCTGCCTTATGATATATGCAAGAGTGCTTACAAACTTTTCTTAGAGGAGGAAGTGTTTATGAACATAGCGATCCTATCAGAATATTTGCAGTACCTGCGCAAAAGTCATCATTATACACAGGATGATCTGGCAAAACGCTTAGACCTGTCCCGTCAGGCCGTTTCCAAATGGGAGACGGGAACAACGATACCCGACGTGGAGATTTTGCTGAAGCTTTCCAAGCTGTACGGCATTACCATAAACGATTTATTGGAGCCCGAGATACAGCCACGGAAAATCACTGATTTTGAACAGGTCGCTACGATTTCCAAAGACGAGGTAAAAGAAGCATTAAAGCAATTTGATACGGACTCTTTGGTGATCGCATGTATGGGCGCATCACCCGAAATGAATCTCTTTATGGAGGAATGCTTTCCCCATGTGGATTATGAATCGACAAGAAAGCGAATCGGCAGGATCCGGATTGAAACCGTCGAGGAGATGCAGGATCAGATCGTTTCCATGATCAATCTGCGCGCGATCGATCAGGAAGAGTGATTCTGTAACAGTCACGGCCGGGGGAGGGATTTCTTTCCCCGACTGTGGCTGCACCGCTTCCCGCATAGATGCAGGTTTTATAGATGTGGTGTGTAAAGCGTGTTTTTATGAAAGAACCCCGCTCGCTAACAGGTTATCTTTTCCCATACCGCAGACATAGGGATTGGCATCATACCGATAACAAACCTCCAGAAAATCTGCACGCTGCTTCGGATCGTTCATGATCTTTACAAGCAGCTCGTTCGGAATCGTCCTCGCATATGCGCCGGGGCCCGCCATTGTAATCTCCTTTACGCCAAAGCGTCTCAAAATATTCTCCAATTCCTCCGGCATAAATGTGTAGGTGATGCACCACGGTGTGCCTCCGTTCTCATACGCGGCAATTTCCTCGCTTCCGCCCATCAGACCGTCCTCCCACAGCTTCATGACCGCGTCCTTACAGAACAAAAATGATTCCACCGCATTCGCTTTATTGTCAACGCACCACCTGACAAAGGGGTCATCACAATTTTCATCCAACAGGAATTGATTTTTTTGAATCGGATTCGCCAAATACGGAAGGTATCCTAACCGGCTCGATACGCTGATGATAATGCGTTTGCGGCAAATGCGCGTCAGCTCGCCGATCACCTTTTCCTGATTCGGATGCGTGTAGGAGATGGGCGCATCAAAGGAAATCACCATATCATATGATCGGTCCGCAAAATCACTCAGATCCTCCAACGCCCCTCTCACAAAAGTGATCTTATCAAGAACGCCCTCTTTTTTCGCCCGTTCTTTCGCTTTGTCTATCATTGGCTGGGAAATGTCAAAGTGTGTCACTTCACAGCCATGCTTTGCAAGAAGAACGGAAAATCTCCCGCATCCCGCGCCGCCGTCGAATACGGTTCTGACCCCATCCAAATGAGAAAGCAATTCCTTTTCGATATGGCTTTTTTGAATGATATCGTCTATAAATGTTTCCTCTCGCCGGCTTTCCAGCTCGCCCTTATCCGGCTGATTCCACAAACGCTCGGCTATTTTTCTGCTATAATCCATCTATTTCTTCCTCCCCGGCCTCACCTGCAATCAAACAGAGATAGCATGGGAATGAGATTCCCGTACATCCCCTCAAAACGAAACTGTCCCTGTACATCTTCCTTTTCCACGAGAAACATAGCAAGCTCCCCCGTAAGGCAGTCCGTGACTTTTTCCTCCGGCATCCCCGCTTTTTCGCTGACCTGTGCAATGTCCGCATAGGCGTCCTCCGCATGAAGCGTCAATTGATAAAGCGCTGCCGCTGCCCTCAAATTCTCTATCTTTGCAAACGGTTTTATGATCGATACGATCCAGCGCATCTCCGCATTCAACAGGTTTATATCCCGATTATTTGAAAAAAAGATGCTTCCCCGCCTCATCACAGTCGTAAAACCGGGAAGATCGTAACACGAATAGCCCCATTCACCGTTTCCGGCGTGCTCGATAGCATCATCCGTATCCCAGCCCGGATTCCGGTTCCACTTTGCGGTCATCTCTTTTGAAAGGATGATCGTATGCAGTGCTGCCGCGATATGAAGCACGAACTGAAAATCTTCTCTTTCCGGGAGGGAATCGATTCTCTTACGAATATCGAGGACGACATTCTCCTCCGTGGATACGGGTGTAAACCCGAATAGCTCGTCGATCGAGACACTGAAAAATTCTGCGATCTCAGGTAATAGCTGAATATCCGGGCAGCATTGCGCGGACTCCCACTTCGATACTGCCTGATTGGAAACGCCCAAAGCCTTCGCCAGTTCTTCCTGCGTAAGTCCTTTCTGCTTTCTTAAAAATGTGATCTGTTCATGAATTTTCATTTTCATTATACCGCACCTCTCTTGATTGTTTTTTTGCCAATCCCTCATGTTGCCTACAGCCTACAACATCATTTTACGAATATGAGGTCATAAAAACAATCACGCATTGGTTTGGTTTCATGTCCGCCTCTCCAACCCGTGGTTGGAAATGCATCCGGTATTCCTGTATTTCATGTACTGAAAGTTCCCTTCCGGATTTTGATTCTATGCCTCCAGATAATTTCTCAAGATTGGAGCCTCGCTCAGTTCTACATTCTTGAAATGATGGTAAAACCTGTCTGCCTCCTCATTGGTTGCACGGATTAAATAATATTGGTCTATCTTATTTCGCGCGCAATCTTTTTCAAATTCGGCAAAAAGCATCTGCGCAACGCCCTTATGTCTGTGCGCTTTTAACACATAAACCCAATCCACATACGCCATCCTATGACCATCCTGCATGCAGCCATAGAAATGATATTCGATCCTTCCGATCACTTTCCCATTCTCTTTAGCAAGAATCGATGTCGTTCTGCTATAAAACGGATCTGCGATCCTGTCTTTTATGCCCTGTTCATCGATTTTATCAGCAACCATATTATCCGGTTCTTCACGCATTGCAACCTCTAAATACGCAATATAGCTTTCTACATTATCTTGATTCAATCGTTCAAATATCATTCCGCTATTCCTTCCTCTCTTAAAATGCCGGCATCATATCCGATCATATTGCCTTACCGGCGTCATACGCTTTCTAATCCTGTCCGCTTATAAACTCGTTCAATTTCACCTTTACCTCATCTACATCCAAAAGAAAATCATTTATTTTTTGATTGTACTTATGCCGCTCCAAGCCTAATATATGTTTCTCAACATTCTTAAAAGGATATTGCCTTGCAAAACAATTCAAGAAATCCGGATCATTCTCTTCACTCCCATAGATGCCAATCATGTACAACTTCTTCAACATTTTTTCCCAATGGCTTTCATTCTGCATAAAGTACTCCTGGCAGCGCTCATTCATAATAAAATATAAAGAGGAGGGATTTCCGCAATACATCGGAACAATGAAAAATATCTTGTCTGCCAAAGCACATTTCTCAAAAAATGCGTATATTCCGTCACCATGATACTTACATTGACCGGACATACACTCATAATCACAGTCAGCACAAGGCTGGGTAGAAATTTCTCTCATGAATAATACCAGATCCTCTTTTGACGAAATATATTTTGCGATCGTATCACAATTCCCATCTCTTCTTCCACTAAAGCTGACTATTATGTTCATAGCATCACCCCCTCTTTTGCACACGCCGTGTTTTCCGGATTCTACACGTTTTTCTCTGCGCTACTTCCTATCATTTCTGTTTTTTAGTGTCTGAATTACAATCATTATAGTATAGGCCAATGATATGAACAACTATTTTACCCTCTTTTCGTACCTCATTTTCTGCAAAATGTGACTGAACACTTGACACAACTATTTATGAAATGATAATCTTGTCGTGCTTTTTATAAGATGATACAATCGGCGGCTGCCGTGGTGACAAATACCCAAAATACGTTTGGAGGAAGTGTATGAAGAAGCATAAATTATCTTTTTTGGCAACCAGTATGTTAATGGGACTCATTCCCCTGCTTGTGGCGGCAGTCACAATATCCATTGTGGCGATTAATAAAACAAAAAGCAATTTGGAAGAAAGAGTGTATTTACAATTGCAGGCATGCGCCATATCGGTGCGGGAGTATTTTGAATGGGATATCAATGAAGATATTCTTGAAGTGGATGAGGTCAGTCTGGATTTTATTGACAGTCTTACCGTTCAGGACGTCGATCTTACACTGTTTCTTGAGGATGTAAGGTTTATTACATCCATTTATAACGAGAATGGGGAACGTAATGTAGGAACAAAAGCTTCTGCGGGCATTTGGGATCTCGTGAAACAGGGACAGGATTATTACACGAACGGAACGATCATCGGCGGAAGGGAGTACTATGTGTATTATACTCCCGTTTGCAGTGAAAGCGGTGAGATCATCGGAATGGCATTTGCGGGAATGCCGGAATCCCTTGTGAAGGAAAATATAACGGCAAATACGATGAGCATGGTGCTTGTTGCCGTATGTACTGCCGCTTTTTGTATTGTGATCATTGTATTGATCGGGCTGAACATAAGAAAGTCGATTATCGGGATAGCCGATTATACGCATGAACTGTCAACGGGCAGGCTGAGTATCAGTACAAGCTGCGCATCCAATATCCGGGAAATCGCAACCCTGATAGATTCTGCCCAAAATCTTCAGGATAATTTGAAAAACATTATTTCCAAGGTGGATGATAAGACACTACGGCTGACTCAGAATGTAAAAACAATCCATGATGGCATTCAGATTTCTAATGATGCGATCGAGGGCATTGTGCGAGCCGCAAATGAATTGTCGGGGGGCTCTGCGCAAATTGCGGAATCGGTTCAGAATACGGCAGCATCCATGCAGAATGTGGGAGAAAGCATTTCTTCCATTGCGGAAAGTGCGGCAACAACAGAGGCAGGGGCACGGGAAATTGAAGTCATCAATATTGAGGCAAAAGATAATTTGTCCCGCTTGATCGAAGCAAATAAAAATACGATTACCATATCGGAAAATGTTGTAACGGGTATCAATGAAGCAAATACTGCAATTGAAAGCATCAGGAAGGCAGCAGATGTCATCACAAACATTGCAGCTCAGACGAGTATGCTGGCTCTGAATGCTTCCATTGAAGCTGCAAGGGCGGGGGAAGCCGGAAAAGGGTTTGCTGTTGTTGCTTCCTCCATACAAACGTTGGCCGGGGAATCCGATAACTCCGCAAAGGAGATTCAAACGATAATTAATGAAATTATCCTGAAGTCACAAAACAATGTGCAGCTCGCAAATCAGATCAAAAATGCCATTGATTCGGAAGGAGATGCCCTGGTTACGGTGAGCGACAGCTTTGATAAAGTCAGTGATAAGATTCAGATCACGGTTGATACGATTCATAACATATCAACAGAAAGTGATGTCCTGAATCAGGATAAGGGAAAGGTACTTGACGAAATAAGCAGCCTGTCGTCCGTATCAGAAGCAAATACCGCAAGTTGTCAGGAAACGACAGCATCCATAGAAGAACTGCGGAAAACGATTGAAATGATAACGATTCAGGCAACAGATACCAATAACATATCTGAAGAGCTGAAAGAATCCGTTGCCTATTTTAAGTTGTGACCTATTTTTTGCCGCCAAGCTCCACTAATCTCAAATAATGAGGGATATCTTCCTTTACGGGATGGAGCTTGAATGGCGCTCCGCAGCATCCGCAATGCCATTTTTCTTCCTCTTCAAACTCGTATTTTACTCCAAACTTACAGCTCCCGTTTATGCGATTTTGGCATCCGGCGTCACTATAGCGGAAGATTTCAACGATCCTTTCGGGACACTCCTTTAAGTACGAAAGGCACTTCTCTGCATTTCGGATTCTTAATTCCAAATATAATTCTCCTTTATCAGAGTTCAGTGCGTAATCATATGCGGCCGACTGCCGGCGAAAATATCGGAGCATGGGACCTTCATTCGAATCTCCTTTTTTCCTTGTACACCCCTGTTGTACCAATATCTCATCCAAAATCGCTATCACTTCCCGATCCGCCTCATCATGCATCTTATCGGCGACATAGTCGCAGCCCTCCGCCAGACTGCAGGTATGCAGATCTTCCGTTAATACTCGATAATTCCAACCGATAAACGCGTTGCTGAAAGCGTTGATACCTGAATCCACATTTTTCACGTCCTTTAGCTGCGTATTCTTTACCTTTTTCGCAACAAGGGAAAGAACTTTTATGACATTCTGATTATCCGGATAGTCAATTTCCATATCATCTCCTGATGACAAGCTGTATTTTGAGATTCCGCCAAACACAAATCCATAATCGCACATTGCTTCTAACAATTGATTTGTCTTTTTGGCTTTATTCCATTTTCTGACTTGCGCCGTATCCGTAATAAATACATTTCCCTTAAAATCGCCGCAGGCAAACAGCCAGAGCATGAGATAGAACAGACTCCGCGGTACTGTCCTTGCCTCTCTTGCCTGATTTGAAAAATAATCATATTCCTCTGTTTGATATAGTGGCAGCCCAAACCTTTGAGGTGCGTCTGCGATATCAGAATACATCCGGTAAAACATCGCTCCGACTTCCCTGAATGCGCTTTCAAATTCCTCATGGGAAAGCGTCTGCAAAAAGTCGGGATGGATCACCAATCGATCCGGAATATCCACTAACTCATTGCGACGTATCAAGGCCCATTCACTGACTAAATAATTTTCTCCCACAATCTGTCCCTGCCTCTCTGAAATATGATTTTAATTAGGATTCCTTACCGCGGATTTTAATCGGCATATAAATATCCATTTGATCGTATCCTAACGCATTCCTGATCTCGTCCGTTGGATTGACCATATGGCACATCGTTCTGCGTCCCGGACGCTCATCCGGTTCAAATCCACTGTCTTCTAACCATTTCAAAATTCCCGCACAAACCCTTCCGGCAATATCATCATCCCCGTCTACCGACATGGCAGCGGCATAGAGTCCCCCTTCAAACTCGATCAGCTCATAGGGAGCCGTATCTTCCCCTGTCACCCAGTCCTCAACCGCCCAAATCCAGACCGCTTTCCCATCTTCTTCAAACCACAGAAAATCCGGGGCGCCATAGATCATCTTCCTGACGAAATGATTGTGCGCTTCCTGCCATTGCTGAAACGTACCCATGACATTTTCAAAGGAATCCGCACCGGATGAAAATGCTTTGAACGGATTGATCTGAATGATCCTTACTTCCGGCGCTTTTTTCAGCCTGTCCGACACATCGGGCAGACGATTTATTTTTGATGTGTTTCCGTCATAGGAAATATTGACAATCCGGCTTTCTATTTTTGACGCTTTCGCATATAATCTTTTCACATCGACATCTCTGCGAAAGTCCGCCTGCCTGATCTGCTCGACAAATTCCAGTATGATGTCCTTTAAGTCCCGAAGCAGCGCAACCTCGCCATCAATCGCCTCTACCTTTTTCCGAGCACATCTAAAACGACCTCCGAGCTCGCCGTTTGAAATATTAATTGGATATCTTTGATACTAATATTCAGCTTGCGCAGGATTAAAATCTGTTCCAATCATTTCATCGCCTGTTCATCATACAGTCTGTAGGCATAATCCCTGCTTCGTGTACTGCTGATCAGCCCCATATCCTCATAATAACGCAATGCGCGGGCGGATATATCATATTTAGACGAAACTTCTCTTATTTTCAATAACTCTGCCATACAAAACCCCTTTCATGCTGTTACACCTATTATAAACGCTTCCCTAACGGCAGAGTCAAGCACTCCGGCAAAATATTCGTGTATCGATGCGTGCGGCGCGAAAAAGCTATGATGTTCCTCGTTTTATGGCTAAATCTGCACAATCTGATACAAAAAAAGCTGCGGGAGCAAGCTCCCTACAGCTTTTTCGTCATCGAACCCGTCCGGCTCGCAACAATAAAAAATCGGGGTGACAGGATTCGAACCTGCGGCCTCCTGGTCCCAAACCAGGCGCTCTAGCCAAGCTGAGCCACACCCCGTAAAACATCATAACAAGTGTATTATAAGGAAAAGCCGCATTCCTGTCAACTGTCAACTTTCAGCATTCTCCTATGATTTCTCTTCAAAACATCGATTTCCCACAGAACGCTACCGATAAAGCTTCCCACGGAAAAACTGCTCTTGAAAAGTAATATCCCTTAAGATCGTCTCGTCCGCAATGTCCTCACCGGTCAAAGACACGATCCACTTGTCCTCCACATCATCAAAGCGGTGATATACCGCGATCACCTTTCCCTCAAAATGCACTAACGGTTTATCCGTTCCGAATATATACACATCCTGCTCCGCTCCGTCACCGGCAAACACGCCGTCCACATAACCGTAATTGATCGGATAGCGCATATCCGGATGCTGAGGGTGCGTTGTTCCCAATGGTCTGTCCACGGTTCCCCTCACTGTTTTTCCGATGATACCGCTGTAATCCATCCGGCTCCTCCCGCAAAACTTATAATGACTTAGCAGTTCCATAAACCGAAGACTGCTTATAACTCGTATTCCTCTAATCTGCCATTTTCTAACGTATAATTAAAAAATTCTTCATTTGTCATATCCTGAAAATAAGTTCTGATGATACGACATACCCCTCCATGGCTGATTATTAAAATATTCTTGCCTTGATATTGCTCTTTTATTTTATCAATTAGTCCATATATCCTGTATGCTACCTGTAACATGGATTCTCCTTCAGGATATTTATAAGCAAAATTTCTTTTGTTGACTAAAAAGCTATCCGTTTTCCTATCTACTCCTTCATATATTCCATAATTCTGTTCAATAAGGAGTTCCTCTATTTGCAAAGGAATACTATTTTTATCTGCAACAATTTTGCCTGTTTCCATAGCTCTTTCTAACGGAGAAACCATGACCATATCAATATTATAGTTTTTTACCGTATCTGCCAATTCCCTTGCCTGATTTATTCCTTTTTCTGTTAATTTTACATCGGTAACACCACATACCCTGTTTTGAGCATTCCAAACCGTTTGCCCATGGCGGGCAACAAATAATTTCATAACTACCTCTTTCTAAGATCACGTATCTCATCGAACCCATTTTGCATGGTCAAACGGCTGCTCACACATACCGAATCTCAAAATGTGCCTTCCCGTTCTCATCTAACTCCATCAAAATATAAGAAGGTTTGCGGTCATACTGGCGCGGATAGGATAAGCTTCCCGGATTGAGCGCGATCACACCGTCATCCATATCCACGACCGGCTTATGCGAATGCCCGTACATCACAATGTCCATCCCGCGCTGCTTCGCAACCTTTTTGATCGTCTCATTTCCCATGGACACATAATAATTATGCCCGTGCGTGATCCATACATGATAGGAGCCGATGTCGCATACGACTTCCCGCGGCAAATCGGAGAAAAAGTCATTGTTCCCCATGACGATATACGCAGGGCAGTCCGCCGCCTCGCTGACGACATATTCACTCCCTTCCACGTCCCCACAGTGAATGAGCAGATCAAGCGGCTTCTCCCTGCGGACAACCTCCAAAAAGTTTTCATTTTTCCTATGCGTATCGCTCACAATCAGTATTCGCATATTCTCCCCCATTGTATTTCTATCATAGCAGTCATCCGGCATTTCGAATGCCCATTGGCATAAGCTTCTCCCGCATGGCGCGCAGCGCTTTTCCCCTGTGGCTTTCCTCATTCTTTACTTCGGGATCAAGATCCGCCGTCGTGCATCCGTATTTGGGCAGGATAAAGATCGGATCATAGCCGAAGCCGTTTTCCCCGCTCTCGCCGTAACCGATCCTTCCCTCCATGACGCCCCGCGTCTCCAAACATTCCCCGTTTGGCAAAACAGCGGCGATCGCGCACACAAAACGCGCCGTCCGCTGTTCATCGGGCACACCCGAAAGACGGTCGATCAAATTTTGATTTTTTACGGCGTATGACGTTGTCTCTCCCATATACCGCGCGGAATAAATCCCCGGTTCACCGCCTAAATAATCAATTTCCAGCCCTGAATCATCCGCCATCACAATAGCATCCATGGAAAGGGCTTTCGCACGTTCGGCCACTGCGGCCGCCTTAATGCGCGCATTTTCCTCAAAGCTTGTCCCGTTCTCCTCCACGTCAAGTACGATTCCCGCCTCTTTCATGGACAGGATCTCCGCTCCCATGCCGCCTAAGATCATGCGGATTTCCTTCATCTTATCCTGATTTCCTGTCGCAAAAATAATGGTCTGCATCACATTAATCCTCCATGCTGTCAACACCAAAGCGAACAAGTTCGCTTTGCGAGTTTGGGCGCCAGCACAAACCTCGCCGATTGAAAAATCTTTGATTTTTCAATCTAGCGCTCCCTTTTCTGCTCATAAGCCTCCAGAATGGCGCGGGCAATGCCCTCCGCCAGATCCTGTCTGTAATCATCCCTGCTAAGAAGCGCTGCCTCGGCATCGCTGCCCGGTGCGCCGAGCGCCAGATAGACAGCAGGCACCTGTGCATAATAGAGCGCTTCCTCCGGCCGCACATCCTGCTCATCTTCCACCTGCTCCGCAAGCGCAAACACGCCGACGCCGCGATTATTCACAGCCTGAGCCGTATAGCGCACAAGCAGATCGGCAAGCTCGGCATTCGTCAGCAGAGGTGTAAAGTATGTCCCGTTGTATCGCGCAGAGATACCGTAGTCCTCCCCCTGTGCAAGATGAAGAGAAATATACATGTCCGCTCGTATCCCGTTCGCCAGCGCAACCCGCTCCGTGCCGCCCGGATTCTCCCTGTCCGTTCTCGTCATATACACCCGGACTCCCTCATCCGAGAGTAGCTCCCGGACGCGCCCCGCAATGTCAAGAACTAGTTCGCTCTCCGTAACGCCGTTTTCCACAATCCCCGTATCCGTGCCGCCATGTCCCGCGTCAAGCACTACAATGCGGTCATAAAGCTCCCTCGGCATTTTCAGCGTGAGCATAAGTCTCTGATTTTCCAAGATTGCCCCATATTCGTAGCTGTCTTCCATCAGCGCCATCAGAATCAGTTGTCCGTCCCACTCGGCTGTCTGTATCCGATTGATACCGTCAAGACTGCCGTACACGCCGTCCGATAAATCTGACATTCCCATGCCTTCAATCGTGATCGTCAAAATATGATTCATATAGTCGCAGTCGATGTGAATGGCTTCCTGTGTCACTCCCGCCGCAACCGGAATACAAAGATTATCGGCATCTTCCCTGACCGTCGGCGTCAGTTCTTCAAAATCAACCTGTGCCGTCTGCGTCTTATGGCTCTGCGCCTCATTTTCTTCCGCCCGCACATAAATCAATGGCTTTTTCCAGGAATAAACAAGCATGCCGGCGATCGCAAATATCATCACCGTGATCCCGATGATTCCCGACCATTTCACAAGCTTATGATACATCCGTCATCCGCTCCCTCGGTCTTTTCGGCGGCTTTGCCCCCATAAACTGATAATAGTAAGTCTGCAGCATCCCATTATAAATCTTGCGGTTTTTATCTGCTTTACGCCCGATGGCCTTTTCCACCTGTTCATAAGATGTGATCATACAGAGTGACCATTCATCCAAATTCCGGTAACGCTCCCCGAGCGTCCGATACAGATCAAAAAGCTCATCCTTTGCAGAAAGCCGCTCTCCGTAAGGCGGGTTCGTAATGAGAAAACCGTATTTTTTAGCATGACTGAGGTTGGCTACATCCCTTTTCTGAAAATGAATCAGGGAATCCACTCCCGCCAGCTTTGCATTCTCCCTCGATATACGAATCATCTCATCATCCGCGTCATAACCCTGAATATCCGTCTCAATCTGCAAATTAACGCCCTCGCGCGCCTCGTCCACCGCGTCATACCACTGTCTGCGCGTGACCAGATGCTCCCAGGCCTGCGCCGTAAAGCTTCTGTTCTCTCCCGGCGCGATGTTCGCCGCCATCATTGCCGCCTCGATCGGGAACGTACCGCTGCCGCAGAACGGATCGACCAGAATCCGGTCCTTATTCCAAGGAGTGAGCATGATGAGCGCCGCGGCCAGATTTTCCGCGATCGGCGCTTTTGCCACAAGCCTGCGGTAGCCGCGCTTATGCAGGGAATCCCCCGTCGTGTCAAGCCCGATCGTTACCTCATCCTTCATCAAAAAAACACGCAAAGGAAAGCGCTCTCCGTCCTCCGGAAACCACTCTCTGTGATAACTTAGCTTCATCCGCTCCACCATTGCTTTTTTCATGATGGACTGAATATCAGAGGGACTGAAAAGCTTACTTTTTACACTTGCCGCCTTAGCCACCCAGAATTTGCCGTTTTCGGGTATCCATTCTTCCCACGGCAGCTTCTTCGTCTCCTCAAACAGCTCGTCGTAGGTCGTCGCCCGAAAACGACCGATCTGAATCAAAACACGTTCCGCAGTCCGCAAAAAAATGTTTGCCCGACAGACCGCCTCCGCATCGCCGTAAAACGAGACTTTTCCGTCCGTCACGGCGGAAATATCATATCCAAGATCAATGATTTCTTTCTTCAATACCGATTCCAAGCCAAAATGGCAGGGAACGATCAACTCAAATTTTCTCATAGATTTATCATATAGCCCGCTTTGTCATCTGTCAACAAAAGAGTGACATCTGCCGCACAGAAGCCACTCTTTCAAAGCATTCGACAAAGGTGATTATGTACCAAAAGCGGCGGCTTCTGCCGCCGCTTTGCGCTCTTATTTGCAGTTGGAGCTATTGGAGCTGTTGCTGCTGTTTGAGCTATTGGAGCTGTTGCTGCTGTTGGAACTGTTAGAGCTGTTGCTGCTGTTCGAGCTGTTCTTTGCGTTCTTGCTCTTTGCATCCTGTGCGTTCGTGCTGTTATACTCGTTGCCTGCCTGATTACTGCTATACTCGTTCTTTGCCATGATAGGGCACCTCCTTTTTTTCTTACAAAAAGTAGTATCCCTGCAAAAAAATAAATTATTCAGGTATCCGTTATTTTTTTGAAAAATAACGGTAAAGCGTGATAATGCCTACGGTCACAAGGATGATCGGCAGCAGCGCAATCAGCAGGTGAAACAGGATCGTAAGTACGGCAAGCAAAAGCAGCAGCACAACAAGCAGGACCAGCCACATCGGCAGACGGAACATATGCATTCCGCCATTGAACGAGACATCCTCCTCGTATGGAGCGTCGCTGCCCGCCGTGCGTCCCGCGCCTCCGACAGTGCCTCTCCGCGCGCCTACATTCCCGCCCGCGTTTCCTCCTGCCGCCTTCATGCTTTTTGCGATCAGCCGCGGAGAACCAAGTTCACGAAGAACCTCTTCCTCGCTTTTTCCTTTTTTGATCTGCATCGTAATATAATCTTCATAATAGGCTGCCGTATCCTCAATCTCTGCCACAGAAAAGTTGCCTGACATCGCCCGCCGCAGCTCTGCAACAAACTCCTGTCTGTTCATCGTATGTCCTTCCTGATAAGAATCCCCTTCCGGCTTTCGTCAGAAGGGGATTTTCCTACGCCACACTTAATTCTCTCAGTTTCAAAAGAATTTTTCAAGATAAAATTCTCAATCTTGGAAGAATTGCGCCAAAAGCGAATTCTTTGAAAGAACAGCGCGACTGCGCCGTTCTTTTTTATCCCTTAACGGCTCCGGCTACCATGCCCTTGATGATCTGCTTGCTGAATACGAAGTAGAAGATCACGACAGGCGCCATTGTGATGAGCATCGCCGCCATCAACTGCGGATAGTTCGTGCTGAACTGACCCGAGAACTGCCTCATGGCAAGCGGAAGCGTTGCCCAGCCGCCGTTACTCTTTAACAATACGAGTGCAAATGTGAACTCATTCCAGTTTCCGAATACCTGAATGATGGCAACCGTAACCAAAATCGGTCTACAGATCGGCAGAATGATGGAAAACAGCGTTCTCGTGAAGCTCGATCCGTCGATCGCCGCTGCCTCCTCCAATGCCGACGGAATCCCTTTGATATAGCCCTGCACCAGAAACAGCGAAACCGGAAGACCGAACGTGACATACGGGAACAGCAGCGTAAACCACTTGTTATCCATGTTCAGCTGTGAAAAAATAATAAAGGTCGGTACGAGCAGGGAGTGCGTCGGAATCAGCATTCCCATCAGGAATACCACATAGAGCGGTTTATTGAGCTTGAAGTTGATCCTCGCCAGAATGTAACCGCAGATAAACGCAAAGATTACAATCAAGCCTACGGCAAGCACCGTTGTACGGACACTGTTGATCATCGCTCTGACCAAATTGGTATCTTCATTCGTCATAACGGAAATATAGTTATCCCAGCTTGGATTTTTCGGCATTCCGATGATGTCGGCGTTAAACTCCCTCTTTTCCTTTAAGGAAGAATAGAACATCCAGATCAACGGAAAGATACAGGTCAGTGAAAAAATCCAAAGGATCACGTTGAGTACAACGGAAAGCACGCCGTTCCCGATTTTATGGCTTAAGGACTTGTTCTCAACCTTTGTCATTTCCATCTTCTTAGCCATTGAGCGCGCCTCCCTTCTGCAGTTCTTTCATTTTCTTTTTCATCTCTTTATCCGTCTTTTTCTGAAGCTTCTTCTCAATGCGGTCATACTTATCCGTCATGAGCCAGTTCATTAAAAGCTGGGAGCCGCCGATCACGGCAAGCGAGCATACAAAGATTCCTACGGAAATACAGCTTCCATAGCCAAGTCTGTTATACTGGAACGATGTGGTATAGCCATAGAGCGCCATAACCATTGACGCGTTTCCGGGTCCACCCTTCGTCATGATCATAATATTATCAAAAGCTTTCATATTACCCGCAACACAGAGGGTAACGCAGACAAGCAACGTACTCTTTACTAAAGGTAATACAATATAACGCGCACGCTGGATCGCCGTTGCGCCGTCAATCTCGGCAGACTCCAAAATTTCCGTATCGATCGCGGACACTGCCGACAAAATAATTACCATATAATATCCAATGTACTGCCATATCAAAGGAATCGATACGATCAACATGATATGAGCCGTATCATTCAGCCATACCTTTCCGTTTCTCGTGCCGTCTATTACGCCGATCTTATCCAAAAACCAGTTGATCAAACCATATTTCTGATGATAAATGATGGTCCAGATAAAACCGAGCGCAACCGCAGAAATGGTACTCGGAAAGAAGCCGAACGTTCTGTGAACGCCTTTCAGCTTCACAAGCTTGGAGTTGATCACCATTACCAACACAAAGGCAATACCGATCTGTCCTATAATACAGGCAACAACCAAATACATATTATTGCCGAATGCCTTCCAGAATACTTTATCCTGAAGCAATTCCTTATAATTCGCAATTCCGTTCGGTGTCGCATTTCTGAACGGACCGCCCTTCCACTCGAAAAAGCTGTAAAAAAGCGCCGCCAATAACGGTACAAACACCGTAAATGCAAAGAGTGCAACCGGAATCAGCAAATATGCGAAAATGACCCTGTTTTTCGGTCTGATTGAATTCAGCATGTTTTCGCCTCCCACCCTTAAAATCCTTTCATACCCCGGATTCCCTATCGTTAAAAAAAGACGAAGCTGCCTTCGCAAACAACCGTTGGTCTAAGCTCCGTCATATTATTTCTGTCTATAGGATTTCTTCAATCCTGAAAGAACACTTTCCATTCTTTTTTTGGCCCCGCCGGAGAAATCCTCCGGCGGAGTCATATAGAATTCCATTCTCTTTTGTGTCAACAGTGATTAGTTGCCGAGGAATGCCTCGTAGGATGCCTGTGCGTTTGCTGCTACCGTAGCAGGATCCATCTCTCCGTTACACATAGCCTGCATGTCCGCATTCAGAACGCCCCATACTGAATTGTCAACATAAGAGTCATAAATCTCTGTTGCAATATTGTCAACATAGTTGAAGTTGTAGAAGTCAACCGTTACCTGATCAAATGTGCCCATGTCAAAGCTAGCCTTGTAGAAGCCCTGCTCTGCATAAGTCTCACCAACATAGATCGCGAAATCCGGTCCGGTGATCTCACGGGCAAGATCGATACATGCTGCAAGCTTATCCGGATCATTTGCTACCTTTGCGTTGATGGCAACACCATAACCCATACCGATGTTCTGGTAGTTGTTCGGATAGTTCGCATCCGCTGCCTGAGGAAGTACCGCAACCTTTAAGTTTGCATACTTGTCAGCATCTACGGAAGCCTTGATATAGGAGAAGTCCCAGTTACCGCCGATGAATGCTGCTGCATCGCCTGCGATGAAGTACTCACGCGCATCCTCGTTTGTTACAGCGTTGAAGTCAGAGTTGAAAATCTGGGTGTCATGGAACAGTCTCTGGGTCTCTGTCAATGCTGCTACGAAAGAATCGTCCGTGAACGCTGCCTGTCCGTCGCCTGCCATGATGTGATCAAACCACTCTGTTCCGGTATACTGATAGCCTAAGCAGGAGATGAAATCAGAATTCATCTGCCACTGTCCGCCGTTACCGAATGCGATGGTATCGATACCCTGGCTCTCGAAGTAATCAACTGCAGCCTCAACCTCTGCCCATGTCGTCGGGAAGCTGTCATAGCCTGCGTCCGCCCACATCTGCGCATCGTATACGACTACCGTACAGGTCATACCCGTCAGTGCCGGGAATGCATAATACTTGCCACCAACCGTGAACGGAGTCATTCTCTCGTAATTGTAATTGGTCGCATACGGAGAATTGGTGATCGCATCCGTTAAGTCAAGGATCAGTCCCTGTGATGCCCAGCTTGCTGCATTCATACCCTGAAGCATGAATACATCAGGAAGGGAATCCGCATTTGCATAGGTTGCAATCTGCGTCTTGAAATCATCGTTTGCAAGAACTTCCTGATTCAGCGTGATATCCGGATGTGCAGCATCCCAGTTAGCGATTGCTCTACGGAATGCATCAGAACCACCGTTACCCTCGGACTCCTCGGATGTGGAGTAATGCATGAATGTAATCTCACCTGTGTAAGCAAGATCCTCTCCACCAGCCGCGCCATTGCCATCGTCTGAGGTGTTGTTGTCATTGTTTGCAGGTGTATTGTTGTCCTCTACCTGCTGGTTGTCGTTGTTGTTCGACGAAGAATTATTATCATTGTCATCTCCGCCGCCGCAAGCTGCAAGGGAAATTACCATTGCAGATGCCAGTAACACACTTAATAATTTCTTTTTCACTTTTTCTTATCCTCCTCTTACAAAGTGTGATGAACAGTTACTGCATTTATATCAATATCACTTACGTGTGATATAAATACCACAAGGTGGTTTGTACCAAAACTGATCTGCGCCTGCATTCAGCCGCTCTTCGTCTTTTGAAAAACAATGCCCTTACTATATCACAGCTCTGTCTGCTTGCCAACCCATAAAACGAACTTTCGTTTTATTTCGTTATGCCGATCTTTTTTCTTTCACGCTGTTTTCTGCATTTCCGCCGGTATTGTCCTAAGACTTTCCATTACTTAACATTCTTGCCATTCATCGCCTGCAGCTTCCGGGGTCTGCCGACCGTTCCTCCGCGCGCCAGCTCTCCCGGCACGGTAATCTGCTCGATCAACGTCGTCTTCGGATGCTCAATCAGCTCGATCAGCTTCTTTGCCGCAGTCGTTCCGATCGTCTGCGTATCCTGCCGGACTGTCGTCAGGATCGGTTCAAGCTGTGACGCAATATGCAATCCGTCATACCCGGCAACTGAAATATCCTCCGGTATGCGCAGCCCCTTGCCCTTCAAACAATTAATGCCGCCGACTGCCGCAAAATCATCCGGATAAATGATGCAGGTCGGACACTCCTTCTGTTTTAAGAGACGTTCCGTCTGCTGCGCCGCTCTTCGCATATCACGGTATGCCGCAGGCAGGACGTAACTGTCGGGAGCTGTTATGCCAAGCTCCTCCGATACCCGGTAAAAACTGGAAAGGCGGTCTCTTGTAACTGAGGTATCATCTCCATGAATATAGGCAATCCTGCGGTGCCCCATCTCATAAATATAAGAAAGTAATTCCCGCATGCCCCTGATATTATCCGAAGCTACCGTGATCCGTTCCGAAAACACATGATCGATCGTCACAACGGGAAGGGTGCTCTGAAGCAGCTCGATCACTTCCGCATCCTTAAAATCAATGCAGGCGATCACAATCCCGTCAAGCCCTCTGTAACGGCTGTGTTCCAAATAAGAAAGCCGATTCTTACGCGTCTTGGAGCAATTCAGGAACGTAATGTCATATCCCTGACTCTCCGCATACAGCCGAAAACTGTCCAGCACATTTGCAAAATAATCATGTGTCAATCCGCTCCTCGATTCATCAGCAAACAAAACACCCAAATTGTAAGTGCGGTTCGTCTTTAACGCCCTTGCAGACAGGTTCGGAAAATACCCCATTTCCTTGGCGACCTGTCTAATATGAAGCTTTGTCTCTTCGCCAATGTCAGCATGATCATTCAGCGCCTTGGAAACCGTGGCCACCGAAACGCCGCAGGCAATGGATATGTCTTTCATGGATACCATATGATCAGAAGCCCTTTCTCCATACCGACAGCAACGGCAAACACACCGCCAAATACAGCTTCACTGCGCCTGTGATAACAATGTGCTGAGTGCTTAATCGTTTTCGTTGAAATGATTATATAACAATTTTGATGTTTTTTCAACATTTCGTTGTGCATTTTTATATAAGTTTCACATTTTTGTATATCTTTACCATACTTTTTTTCCACATTTTGTATATTATCACAATTTTTCTTTGTCGTTTTTCCCTTTATTGCTTTTTTCAGCCTTCTTCTGTATAATGAAAATTAGTGGACGGCGCCTTTATTTTCGCCACTTAAACGATTTCTTAAATCAAACAGAAAAAGGAGAATATGGCTATGAAATTCGGTTATTTTGATGACGCCAATCAAGAGTACGTCATTACCACACCAAAGACCCCGCTTCCCTGGATCAACTACCTTGGGTGCAATGAGTTCTTTACCCTCATTTCCAACACCTGCGGCGGTTATACCTTCTATAAGGATGCGAAGCTGCTCAGGATTACCAGATACCGCTACAACGATGTACCTTATGACTGCAACGGCAAGTATTACTATATTAAAGACGGCGATTCTATTTGGAATCCCGGGTGGCAGCCTGTTAAGGCAGAACTTGACTCCTATGAGTGCCGCCATGGTATCGGGTACAGCCGTTTTACCTCCGCCAAGAACGGCGTAGAGGCGTCCGTACTTGCTTTTGTTCCTTTAAACGATAACTGCGAAATCAATCAGGTCACACTGACGAACAAGACGGACAAGCCGAAGGAGCTGAAGCTGTTCTCCTATGTAGAATGGTGTCTGTGGAATGCCGATGACGATTCCAGAAACTTCCAGCGTAACCTGAGCACGGGCGAAGTCGAGATCGAGGGTTCCACGATCTACCATAAGACCGAGTACCGTGAGCGCCGTAATCATTATGCTCTTTTCTCCGTCAACAGCCCAATCGACGGCTTTGACACGATCCGAAGCGAATTTATCGGCGCGTACAAGAGCGGCGCCGATCCGGAAGTCGTAGAAAACGGTCAGTCAAAGAACAGCGTGGCAAGCGGCTGGTCTCCGATCGCTTCCCATCAGATCAACATCACGCTGGCACCGGGCGAGAGCAAGTCTCTTGTTTTTGTTCTCGGCTACTGCGAGAATCCGGACGACGACAAGTGGGACGCACCGGGCGTTATCAAAAAACGGCCCGCAAAAGAACTGCTTGCCAAGTTCCAGACGGATGCGGATGTAGAGAAGGCGTTCACGGAACTTACTTCTTATTGGAAGCAGCTGCTTTCCAAGTACACGGTTTCCTCCGCAAATGATAAGGTCAACCGCATGGTCAATATTTGGAACCAGTATCAGTGTATGGTAACGTTTAACATGAGCCGTTCCGCTTCCTATTATGAGTCGGGTATCGGACGCGGCATGGGCTTCCGCGATTCCTGTCAGGATCTTTTGGGCTTCGTTCATCTGATCCCTGACCGTGCGCGCCAGCGTATCATTGATATTGCCTCCACCCAGTTTGAGGACGGCAGCGCTTACCATCAGTACCAGCCCTTAACGAAAAAAGGAAATTCCGACATCGGCTCCGGCTTTAACGATGACCCGCTCTGGCTGATCGCGGGAACAAACGCTTATATCCGCGAGACCGGAGACATGACGATCTTAGATCAGATGGTTCCTTTTGACAATGACGAGAGCAAAGCAAAACCGCTCATGGAACACTTAAAGCGGTCGTTTGACTACATCATGAACCACAGAGGTCCCCATAATCTCCCGCTGATCGGACGTGCGGACTGGAATGACTGCCTGAACTTAAACTGCCATTCTTTACAGCCGGGCGAATCATTCCAGACATTCGGTCCGTCCGAAGGTCCCGTTGCGGAATCCGTCTTTATCGGAGGCATGTTTGTGAAGTATGGTCAGGAGTACGCGGATCTCTGCCGCTTACAGGGCAATGACGCCGAGGCGGACAGAGCGCTTGCTGCGGTTGCGGAGATGAACCGTGTTCTTCTTTCGGACGCAGGATGGGACGGCGAGTGGTTCATCCGCGCTTACGATTCCTACGGAGGCAAGGTCGGCAGCAAGGACTGTGAGGAAGGTCAGATCTACATTGAGCCGCAGGGCTTCTGTGTGCTCGCGGGCGTCGGCGTGGAGACCGGCGAGGCAAAGCGCGCGCTTGATTCCGTAAAAGAAAAACTGGATACCGATTACGGTATCATGATCTTACAGCCCGCTTATACCAAATATCACGAGGAGCTTGGCGAGGTTTCCTCTTATCCGCCCGGCTACAAGGAGAATGCGGGTATCTTCTGTCACAATAACCCGTGGGTATCCATTGCGGAGACCGTGATCGGACGCGGCGACCGCGCGTTTGAGATTTATAAGAAGACCTGCCCCGCTTACACGGAGGAGATCAGTGAGATTCACAGAACAGAGCCTTATATCTATTGCCAGATGGTTGCGGGACGTGACGCAAAATATCACGGCGAGGGCAAAAACAGCTGGCTCACGGGTACCGCGGCATGGACGTTCGTCAATATCTCCCAGTATATTCTGGGCGTATATCCGACGCATACGGGTCTTTCCGTAAATCCGTGCGTACCGAAGGATTTCGGCGATTTCACGATCACCAGAAAATTCCGCGAGGGCACTTACCACATTGAGGTCAAGAACCCGAACAATGTGGAAAAAGGCGTCGTCAGTTTGACAGTGGACGGCAAAGCCGTGGACGGATGCATCATCCCGTACGAAAAAGGCAAGACGGAATATCAGGTTGTTGTAACAATGGGATAAATTACATTTTTGAAAAGAATCCGTCAAGCGGCGGATTCTTTTTTTGCCGCTTAGCGGATTCTTTTGTATTGCACTTCTTGTCCGCTTCGATTATAATAACGTTATCTTTCAATTTGATAGGAGGCTATAAAAGAAATGAAAAGAAAGTATGCAGCACTATTGTTACTGGCTCTCGCTCTGGCTCTGCCTGCATGTGGAAAAGAAGAGGACACTACGGCAGAACCGACGATTGCAGCAGAGACACCGACTCCCGAACCGACAGAGGAGCCGATTCCTGAACCGACCGAAGCGCCGGAGGAGGATCCGGAAAAAGACGATGTTGATGACACGGACGATCGGGACGATCTCGGAAACCTGGATCTGAACGGCAGCTCCGCCGGCTCAGACACAGACTACCGTGCACCTTTTACAGGCTATTATGGCGGGGACTATATCCTCATCAAGAACAATCAGTGGGACGATTATAATCTCGTTTATTCGGATACCACGCAGGCATATGCGCTTGTCGATGAGGACGTCAGATATTTTTCCGTGATCGGCGACGAGGTGTACTACACTTCCAGAGACTCCGATACTGAGACGTATTCCTTTTGGAAGATCGCAATGGAAAACGGCGCGGAACCGGAGCTGTTGCTGGATGGCACGCAGGTTTGTTCTTTTTCCTATTATAACGGTCTGATCTACTATGATAATTATGATGATTATTATGAGCTGTACTGCTACAATCCCGCAGATGGCAGCAATGAGAAGATCGATGATGACTCGCTTGGCCGTTATTACATTTTAGGCGATTATCTGTATTATGAGCGGATGGATGACCAGACCTTCTGCAAGATGAAGCTGGACGGCAGCGACAAGGAGACGCTTTTTGCGCTTTCCTATTATAATTTAGAATATTTAAGCAGCTTTACCGCATTTGACGTCAGCGGCTATATCTTCTTCGCCTTTACAACGCCTAACGGCGAAATGTACATCACAGCGGAAGACGGGGAAAGTTACGAGCTGATCGCAAGCGGTCTTCAGGATTTCGACTTAAATCAGGATATTTACTGCATGGACGGTTCTCTGTACTATTCCACAGAGAACGGAACGGAGATTCACCGACTTGACATCGCAGAATATCTGCTGACCGAGGGTATGACCGAAATTCCCGACACAGTGATCTGCAACAGAAGCTTCTACTACTTTGAGCTGACCGACGGACTAATCTATGTGGAGCTTTACGACGGCAACAACGAGGTAGAGGTTTACGACTGCCTGACCGGAGAGTTATACAACACATTTGATTTTTCATAAGCATGATACACTAAGGCGAAGCGGGGCAATGTTGAATGCCTGCGCTTCGCCTGTTTGTATCATGAACCCTTATGCATAGAAAAAAGAACGCAAAGAATGTGAAACATTCTTTTGCGTTCTTTCGAAGAATTTGCGTTCGCAATTCTTGCAGGTTTGAGATATTTTCCTTAAGAATAAAAAACCGGAATCCCTTCTATAAGGATTCCGGCTTTTTATTCACGTGCGTTAGAGGATTCGAACCCCCGACCTTTTGGTCCGTAGCCAAACGCTCTATCCAGCTGAGCTAAACGCACATTTGCTTTACGCAACAAATATATATTACTTCATCATCCACGCTTTGTCAACTGAATTTTCGCATCTGTTTTGGAATTCTGTTCTTTCTTTTTCACTCTGTGTCTTGCCTCGTCCCGCTGCACCAACGGGGGTCTGTGCTCTCCTATGTTTTTCGCCGCACACTTTTACATTGTCTTTGCACTTTTATTTTTTGCGGCACAATGCTTTGCCTTCGACCTGCAAACGCATTGTTTCTCTCTCATGGATTACTATACAGGAAATCTTCACAAAACGTCAAGGCTTGTCCGCATGTAAGGCATCGCACGGGGTCGGTCACTCCCTCATTGCAGCGAAAAATCATAAAAGCTGATATTCATATCGACATTCCCCGTGATTCCCGCCACTTTCGCGGTGTCCGTGTACTGCCAGATGTCAAAGGCATATGGGAAATAGAAATACGGCGTATATGCCGCAAACCACTTCGGATACTGCTCAATCCTTGTCAGGTCGAGCATGAGCATGAATGTCTTTAAGTTTCCGTATATCATCGGGCGGTAACCCGCTTCTTCGATCCGGTCAAAAAAGGCAATGCAATTGTCCGTCCACTGTTCCATCGTCAGCACGTTCGTGCGCGCGCTTGACGCATTCACATCCTCCACATCCAATACCACCGTACATTGCAGGTTATAAGGAGAAAGCGCCTCGATCACGAAATCCGCTTCCTCTCTTGCCTCCTCGGGAGTGAGCGCCTGCGTAAAGAAATATACGCCGACTTCCACGCCTGCTGCCGTCGCGCCCTCGATATTCCTGACAAAATACTCGTCGAGCACAAGTCTTCCCTCGCTGCCATAGCCGCGGATTCCCAGACGGATGATCGCATACTCCACGCCGTCTGCCGCAACCTGCTGCCAGTCGATTGCCCCCTGATAGCTGGAAACATCAATCCCCTTGTGCGTCACAAGCTGTTCATTCTCATAATACCGATACTCATTGTTCTCGGTAACGACTAAATTATCATTGACATAGGGGTGCTTCTGCAGGGCGTCATTGATGTCCATAAAATAGTATTGTCCCGCATCCGCAAACACGATCTGATCCGGAAAAAAATGACGGAGCATGAGAACCGTTCCGTTCCCGCTTGTGGCCTGCTCCTTGAGTTCCTCCAGAAAACGCTCCCGCGCTTCCATATCCAGCGTCTGCGCCTGCTCCGCCAAAAGCTGCGAAACTTCTTCCTCCGTATACATTTCATCGGATACCGCAATCGCCTCAACCGCCTCCATTTCTTTCAGCTCCTGCTTCAACGCCTCATTTTCTTTTCGAAAATAAAAGAAAACAAATAAAAGCGCGGCGATTGCAAGCAAAGAAAGCATTGCAAAAAAGACTGCTGCAATGCCTCTGCTTTTGTTAACCTTTTGCTTCGGGGTACGGTGCCTCCCCTCCGTCTGCTCTTTCCGTTCCTCTGTTCTTTCCTGCATGATTACCTTCTTATCTATATACTGTAAAAATTTTCTCAGTCCGAGAAGAATTGCGCAGCAATTCTTCGAAAAAGTTTGCGTTCCGCAAACTCTTTTTTACTTCCCGAAGCGCTCCGCCTGCTCTGCGATCAGCGCCTGATCGTCAAAATAATTGATTTTCATCGCTGCCTTGACCTCGGCAAGCGTCTGCTCCGCAACCTCTTTTGCCGCCTTGGTTCCTTCCTTCAATATATCATAAATCGCCGGAATATCTTTTTCTAATTCCTTCCTGCGCTCTCTGATCGGTGCAAGCTCTTCCTCCAAAACCTTGTTTAAAAACTTTTTGACCTTGACATCGCCGAGTCCGCCGCGTTTATAATGATCTTTTAATTCATCCAGATTTTGGTATTCAGGCAGATAACGCGCAAACTGCTCCGTTCTGCTGAACGCATCCAGATAAATAAAAACAGGGTTGCCGTCCACATTGCCCGGATCCTCCACACGCAGATGGTTCGGATCCGTGAACATCGACATCACCTTCTTTTTCACATCCTCCTCGGTGTCAGACAGATAAATGCAGTTGCCGAGCGACTTGCTCATTTTGGCCTTGCCGTCCGTTCCCGGCAGCCGCAGACACGCCTCGTTATCCGGCAGCAGAATCGCCGGATCCACCAAGGTTTCCCCGTACACGCTGTTAAACTTATGCACGATCTCCTTTGTCTGTTCAAGCATGGGCATCTGATCCTCGCCCGCGGGAACAGTCGTTGCCTTGAATGCGGTGATGTCCGCCGCCTGACTGATCGGGTAGCAGAAAAAGCCGACCGGAATGCTCGTCTCAAAATTGCGCATCTGTATCTCGCTCTTGACCGTCGGGTTACGCTGTAAGCGCGACACCGTCACCAGATTCATGTAATAGAACGTCAGCTCCGTCAGTTCAGGAATCTGCGACTGAATGAGAATATGAGATTTTGCAGGATCGATCCCGCATGCAAGATAATCAAGCGCCACCTCGATAATATTCTGACGCACCTTCTCCGGATTGTCCGCATTGTCCGTCAGCGCCTGCGCATCCGCGATCATAATAAATATCTTGTCAAACTCACCCGAGTTCTGTAATTCCACGCGTCGTTTCAAAGAACCGACATAATGCCCGACATGCAGCCTGCCTGTCGGTCTGTCCCCTGTCAATATGATTTTTGAATTTGGCATCCGTATGCCCTCCTGCTTCCTGTTTTTGCCCGAACATGCCCATTCGGGCGGGTATCATGTCTGACGACATGATACCATATTTTCATCCATACTTCCAGTAGCAGTCTGTTCTTTTTCGGTAACTATCCGTTTTCATATTTTATGGACCGGCTTCATTTCCTCCCCTTTAAGCGCTTATCGCTTCTCGTGGCAAGAAATGTGCCAACGCTCTGAAAAATCTGCACCAGTATGATCAGGCAGATCACGGCAAAGAGCATGACGAGATATTGATAACGGTAATACCCGTAATTGATCGCAATCTTGCCGAGTCCGCCGCCGCCGAGAATCCCGCTCATCGCGGAATAGCCAAGGATCGTCGTCAGCGCGATCGCCGTATTTAAAATCAGGGACGGCGCACTCTCCGGGATCATGACTTTCACGATGATCTGAAACGGGGACGCACCCAGACTCTGCGCCGCTTCGATCACGTTCGGATTGACCTCGCGCAGACTTCCCTCCACGAGTCTTGCGACAAACGGAAACGCCGCAATGACAAGCGGGACAACGGATGCCGCCGTGCCGACAACCGTCCCGACGATCAGCCTTGTGATCGGAAATACCATAATCATTAAGATCAGAAACGGCACGGAGCGCAGCAGATTGATCACCACGTTTAACAGATGCAGCACCGCTTTCGGCACTTTTAAGATTCTGCCGTTTTCTCCCGCAACAAGCACAACGCCAATGGGCAGGCCGATCACAATTGCAAAAAGAGTCGATAACAACGTCACATAGACAGTTTCCCAAATTGCCAGCGGAAACTGTGTTTTCAATATATTCAGTGCATTCTGCACGGTTTCGGTTGCAAAAAGATCATGAAACATCGCTGAACACTTCCTCCACATCAATATCAGGGATCGCCTGCAGATAGCGGACCGCCCTGCCTAGCTGCTCCCCGCCGCCGCAAATGCCGAGCAGCATATTCCCGTACGCCTTATCTCCAATGCTCCGGGTGGATGCCGCCAAAATGCTCGCGGCAATCTGCTCCTCCATTGCCATTTTTGCAATGAGCGGTGTTTTTGTGGCGTTTGCGCCGTTAAACACCACGCGGATGATGCGCTCGCCCTCTTCTGCCGCCACACTCTGCTCATAACCCTCGGGATAGACAAGACGTTTTGCCGCATGCGATTTCGGAGAGGAAAAAACCTCACTGACCGTCCCTTCCTCGGCCACAACACCGCCATCCATGATCGCGACTCTCGTGCAGATTTGCTCCACCACGCTCATCTGATGCGTGATAACGATGACCGTGATGCCGAGTCTGTCGTGAATATCGCGGATCAAAGACAAAATGGACTGTGTTGTCTGCGGATCGAGCGCACTGGTCGCCTCATCGCACAAGAGAATTTTCGGCTGCGTGGCAAGCGCGCGGGCGATCGCCACGCGCTGCTTTTGTCCTCCCGACAACTGTGCCGGATAGCTTTTCAATTTATCCGAGAGCCCGACCAGTCCAAGCAATTCCGTCGCCCGCTTCACCGCCTCTGATTTTTTAACGCCCGCAAGCTCCAGCGGAAAACAGACGTTTTTCAGGCAATTTCTCTGCATTAAGAGATTGAAATCCTGAAAGATCATCGTGATATTGCGGCGTTCCTCTCTTAATTCCGCCTCCCTCAGACTGCCGATGTCCCTGCCGTCGATCAGGATCTTACCGCTTGTCGGACGCTCCAAAAGATTAATACTGCGCACGAGCGTGCTTTTTCCGGCGCCGCTCATACCGATAATGCCGTAAATCTCGCCATCCGCGATGGAAAGGGACACATTTTTGAGCGCTTCTACGTTTCCGTCCGAGGTGGAAAAGGTCTTTGTTACATTCTGAATCTCAATCATATGCTGCGCTCCTGTCTTTTTTTAACCTTATTGTGCCAGTGCATCCAATGAGGACTGCTTTCCTCCGTAGAGTCCCATCGGCTCCACGTGGATGACCGCCGCCACAACGATATGGGTGCCGTTCTCCGCATTGAAATCCTCCAGATACGGAACGTGTTGGAAATAATTCGCGTCCACCTCGCCGCTCTCCACAACATTGTTCGGCTGTATGTAATCGGTAAACTCCTTGATGTCCAATGTAATATTCTTTTCCGCAAGAATTTCCTTCGCGATAGCCAAAACTTCCGCATGCGGCGTCGGTGATGCGGCGACTGAAATCGTTGTTCCGGACAGCGCGTCATAATCCACTGTCGCATCATAGCCGTCTCCCGGCTGTTCTACCACACTGACGACTGCGCCGCCGTAGGTTTCCGCAATGTAATCCGCCACCGCCTGACTCGCAAGCGCCGCGATCAACGCTTTGATCGCATCCGTGTTTTCGTTTCCTTCTTTCACAGCGAGAATGTTGCCGTAGGAAGAAGCGGAGCCTTCCATAACAAGGGAATCACTTATGGGATTCAAGCCTGCTTCAATGGCATAATTGGAATTGATGATCGCATAATCCACATCCTGAAGCACATTTGGAACCTGTGCTGCCTCCACCTCCTGAAACTGAATGTTGTGCGGGTTCTCTTCAATATCCTGAACCGTGGCGGTAATGCCCGCATCCGCTTTTAAGGTTATGTAGCCGTTCTCCTGAAGGAGCAAAAGCGCGCGCGCCTCGTTGGTCGGATCATTCGGAACCGCAATCGTAACGGAATCGCTCTTTCCACCGCAGCCCGTCAATGCAGCCAGACTAAGCACCGTGATCAGTAACAAATCAATCATTTTTTTCATAATACCTCAACCTCTCTTTTCTTGGAATGAACTTATCATACACGAAGCATTCTTGTTTTTCCAATATCATATAGATATAGTGGGTTATAGGTTGAGGCTATAACTACCCTCGCAGATATTCCTGCAGCTTTTCGATATACAATTTCGCAAGGCCGCTGAGAATCCGGTTCTTTTTTACAATATACCCGATCTTCATCGTCATGTTGTCCGAGCCGTCGTCCTTAAGCGGGATCGCCCGATAATCCTCGCCGTTCAATTCGCCGCAGATGATTCCCGAACACAACGTATAGCCGTTCAAGCCGACCATCAGATTTAAGACGGTCGCCCGGTCATTTACCTTGATCATTTGGGAATATTCGTTCATGGTAAAGATTTCTTCCAAAAAATAAAAAGACTCATTCCCATTCTGTTCAAAGGAGAGGAACGGATAACCGCCAAGCTCCTCCATACAGATGCTTTTTTTATCCGCAAGCGGATGTCCCTTCCACAGATAGACATAGGCTTTGCAATCAATCAGCTCATGAAATGCGATCTCATTCGCGTTCAAGATTTTCGTAATGACCTTGCGGTTGAAATCGCTTAAATACAAAATCCCGATCTCGCTGCGCAGACTCGCCACGTCATCAATGACCTCCCGCGTCCTCGCCTCTCTGATCGCAAATTCATATTTGGAGGTATCAAACCCCTTTACCATCTCCACAAACGCTTTTACCGCAAAAGAATAATGCTGTGTGGTAACACCGAATTTCTTTTTGATATTCCCCTCCGGTCCGTATTTTTCCGTAAGCTGCTCATATTGATCATACACCTGTTTTGCATAGGCGATAAATTCCTGTCCGTCATTGGTCAGCGTCACACCCCTTGCACTCCGGTGAAACACGGTAATGCCAAGCTCCTTCTCTAACTCCTGCACCGCTCCGGTGAGCGACGGCTGCGAAATATATAAACGTTCGGCTGCCTTATTCATGGAACCGGTTTCCGAGATCACGATCGCATAATGCAGTTGCTGTAATGTCATAAAAAACCTCCCTTTCTCTTACTTGAAAGCCTACTAAATATATGGTATTATAGGAATATTCTTATGATGCTCTTCTCAGAGCGGGAACGGAGGACGCCATATGCGTGTTTCTACTAAAGGAAGATATGCGCTTCGTATGATGTTGGACTTGGCGAAGCATCAGAACGACGGCTATATATCGCTTGGGGAAATCGCCGAGCGGCAGGAGATTTCTAAAAAATATTTAGAGCAGATTGTTCCTCTTCTCGGTCATGCCGATTTTCTGCTGACCAGCCGCGGCTTTCAGGGCGGATACCGTCTCGCCCGACCCGCCTCGGACTACACCGTCAAAGAAATCCTGAGACTGACCGAGGGCAGCTTAGCTCCGGTTGCGTGCGTGTCGGACAATCCCGTCACCTGTGAAAGAAGCGCTGATTGCCAGACGCTCCCGTTATGGCATGGATTAAACAAGGTCATCGACGATTATTTAAGCGGGATTACGCTGCAGGATCTGGCGGACGGAAACCTCAGTTAGGCTGCCCGGCCGCGATTCGATCATCCGGCTTCCGCGCCCGCTTTGGCTTTTGCCCATCTGTCCCAACACTTGTTTACGCAGAACTCCGCCGCATAGCTCAGCACGATCCCGTTGATCAATCCGATAAGCACATCGCTCGGATAATGCACGCCGACATAAAGCCTCGATACGGCGATCACTGCCGCCAGCACAATGAGCGGTATCCCGAATTTTTTCGGCAGGTTTCTGACAAACACGCACGCCGCCGAAAAAGCCGCTGCCGTATGCCCCGACGGAAAGGAATAATCAATCGGTTTTTTGACCAACGGAATCAATTCCGGGATCGCATCATACGGTCTCACCCTTGCGACGAGATTTTTGAGCAGCACGTTGTTGACGATAAGAGAAAAAAACAGCGCAAGCAGTCCCATACAGCCAATCTTTCGTGTCTTATTGAAAAAAAGGAATCCTATCGAGATCAAAATCCAGATGATCCCCGCGTTTCCGAGCGATGTAATAAAAACCAAAATTGGCGTCAGAAAGCGGTTTCTGATAAACTCCTGAAAAAACAATAAAATCTGACCGTCAAATTCCAGCAATGTATGTATCATTCCTATTTCCCCCTTTATCCTACGATCCTTTCGATCATTGTAAACAACATCCGGTCTTACATCTGATGCCGCACGACCCGATATTCATCATCCAGCGAAAAATACGGGCACGCATCATTCGTTCCGCGCAAAAAACGCTGCATGTCATCCTCGTCCAGATTCACGTCACAGACGTAATACTCCTCGTCCTCATCATATGCATAATGACTGCAATTATCACAATTTGTCATATGGATACCTCCGATAAAAATGTACAAAACATCAGGCTTTACTCTATTGGGAGGGATGCCTGTTCTTGCTTTTTTGCAGTCCGAAGGATCCAATCCACTGCCGCCTCCGCATGGACGGGCAGGTTTTCGGCTGTCTGGGCTGCTCCCCCGTTCTCCGGTTCTTCTATGCCTGAATAAAAGGTATACAGCGCATATCTGGCCAACAATCCGGAAACACGCCCCCTCTCTATCGAATCCTCAGTACCCAGTACGATCACAACCAAATCATGCTCTGTGTTCCCGTCGTCCGCAGTCAGAGATGTGACCAGACAGGCTCCCGCCTTATTGGTCGTTCCGGTCTTCAAGCCGGTGACTTCCGGCAGATTGTGCAAAAGCGGATTGGTATTGCGCACTTCAAGCTCGAGGGTACTTAAGGTGGCATATTCCCGGGAAGTGATATCCGTAATCTGGGGATACACTTTCAAAAGATAAGATACCAGTCGGAACATATCCTCTGCGCTCATGCGGTTCTGACGTTTTGAGGGAATGGGATCTTCCGTGTAAGAGGGCAGTCCATGACTGTTAAAAAAGACCGCTTGCGTAAGTCCCAGCTCCGTTGCTTTCTCATTCATCATCCGGACGAACGCTTCCTCCGAGCCGGCGATTGATTCGGCCAGACACAGCGCACATTCATTACTGGAAGGCAGAAGCGCTCCCAGGAGGAGATCCTGCACCGTGATCTGTTGTCCGGCTTCTAACGGAATCCCCCCGTCGGCTGAATCGGATAATAGCTGAACCGCATCAGAAATCGTGACAGACTGCTCAAGGGTGAGCTGCCCTGCTGCAAGGGCATCCATCGTTAAAAGACAAGTCATGAGCTTGGAGGTACTGGCTATCGGGTAGGGCGTATCAGACTGGTACCGATAGTAGATTTCTCCCGTCGTGGCATCGCCTACCAGCACGCTGTTGACTCCGTAAAAATAGCCTGCCTGCTCCAATGCGGCAGGTGAGATATGAAAGGGTTCCTCCGTGTGAATCTGCAGCGAGCCCGCGGTCGGTACGGTGATGTCCGCATTCAGGATCATGGCAAGATCGGCAGCCATCATGAAACAATCATAATAACCGGAAGGCAGCTTCGTGATCAGGGTGTAGTAATAAACGCTCTGTCCGCTTACCTGGAATTTATTGCGCCGCAGAGTAATGTCAGGGTTTTCGCTGTCTTCCCAAAAGACATTTTCCACGCCCACGGGCGTATAAGTATTTCCCAGCACCAGTGAAACCGCATCCTTCGTGATCTCCAGCGAGAACGCTTTGTCCGTATCCCTCAGCGCCATGGCGATGTCCCGCAGCGAGTAATACGTGTTGTGATCGTAGCCGTAATCCAGCGTTTTTACGTTGCATGCGGCGCCGGTATCCGTCTGTACCTGACAGCTCCCCGGAATTTCGAAGCTCGCGTCCGCCTTGGCTGGCAGGAGGGAACCGATCAGGATTGCAGTCAATATAAGGGAACTTATTTTCTGTAGGATTTTTTTCATTGGATCTCCCTTCGTGCTCATTTTCCGGGAACGATTGAAAAAATGTTATTGATCTTGGGGTTGCCTAAGCGTGTATACCATAGGAGAACGATCCGAAAGGAAACCGCCTGAAACAGCACCGTTTTCTTCAGACAGGATCAGGTTTACGTCATTCCGCATATAGGATTCCACCTTTGTAACGACAGATCCGTCGACGTCAAACTGTCTGGTCAGAACGCCTTCTGCAAATTCATAGACACCGCTGCCGTCATATTGGGTCTGTAACTCTTCCAGCGAAGGCAGCAGGGCAGGTCCGCAGGACATCAAATAGGAGACTGTGGACATCCCGAACGTCTCGGTTACAAGCGCTTCAATGGTCTCTTGATCTGTGGATCCCGTATAGCCTGCCATGAGAAGTCTCTCGGTCAAAAGCGCCTGAAAGGCCCGGGCAAACGCTTCATAGGCAGCCTGATTGCAGGCATCATAGCTCTCCGGCAGAACATAACAGCGGAACGAGCCCTCAGAGCGACCGGTCTGTTCCAAAGTCAGATTGATCTGGATGGTCAAATCCTGCATATAGGATTCCATGTCCTTTAGTGAAATGGAGACAGCCTCTATATCCTGCAGCCAGCTAAGCGCCGTGACGGCGGCCTGTTCTGTCATGTCCAGCTCTGCGGTCCATTCCCCGGAAAGCTCCTCGTCCTCTGAGGCAAAAAAGTGCAAATAAGCCAAAAAAGCAGTAGAGACGCTTAAGGTTAGAACCAATAGGACAACTACGGTATTTTTTATGATTTTTTTCATAGAACTCCCCCCGTCTGCGATAGCGGGCGTCCCTTTTCGGGAAGACCGTTCTCAGTCCTTTTTTATCCCATCAGCAGATGCACGAAATATCCCGCATAAGCAAGAAGCATGACCACGCCCGCCCATCTGCGAAGCTCTTTCTTTCTTGCCGTCGCCACCATTAAGAACACTGCCGCGGCAATGCCGATAATTCCGTCTAACAGGAATGCCCGCTGATACGGAACGACCGTAATGAGCGCCGTTGTGCCAAGTACAAACAGAATATTAAACGTATTGCTTCCGATGATATTGCCGATCGCAATATCCGCATTGCCCTTGCGCGCCGCTGTCACAGAAGTGATCAGCTCGGGAAGCGACGTGCCGAACGCGACGATCGTCAAGCCGATCAGGCGCTCCGTCATTCCCATTGCCGTTGCGATCGCCGAAGCGTTGTCAACCGTCAGCTGGCTTCCGATCACAATCGCCGCAAGACCGCCCACCGTCATGAGAAGGATCAGCCAGACACTCTTTTTCCCGCCGCTCTCCTCTTCCTCCTCACCGTTTCCTTTTTTGGCCTGCGCGATCAGATAAACAAAGAAGCACAGGAACACGCCCCAGAGGATCAGACCGGAACTTAAGGTCAGCTGCTGCTCCAAATATCCCATCGCGGCAAGCAGAACGGAAATCCCGATCAGAAACGGCATCTCATAGCGGACGGTATTTTTCTGAACTTTAAGCGGGCGGATACATGCCGTCAGTCCAAGAATCAGCAGAATATTCATGATATTGCTCCCAAGAACATTACCGACCGACAGATCCGCGCTGCCCTTTATCCCTGCCACAATACTGATCGCCGCCTCCGGCGCGCTTGTTCCGAACGCGACGATCGTTAGTCCAATGACGATCTGCGGAATATGAAAGCGTTCTGCTATCCCGACCGCGCCGTCCACGAAATAATCCGCTCCCTTGATCAAAAGAACGAATCCAACAAGCAGCAACACGACATTCCAAACCAATTCCATATGAACACCTCTTCCTCACCATCTTTTCACGCCGACTCAAAAAAAGACTTTTGCACACACTTATCAAGTCTGTGCAAAAGTCTTGTTCCTAATCAGCTTAGGGGTATAGCCACGGGCTTTGCACCCGGGGTATGTTGACTATACGCTTGCAACTACTCCCTTTTGTCAAAAATAATGTACCACACCAAGGTAAATCCGTCAATTAGTTTTTTAATGACAGATCCAAAAGAGCCCGCCCCATGTCAGTACGCCGTTACTTTCGTCCAAAGATCCGCCAGATATTTTTTTAATTCCGTTTCCTGATACCCGAACACCTCGTCAGACGGATGTCCGAAACGCGGCTCATACGCGCTGATCCCTTCGTACACCGTCTCCCGCATCTCCTCAAAGGCGCTCTCCACCGGTGAAGAATAGCCGACCGCCTCCGAATTCTTAAGCGCGTTCTCATCCTCCAGCATAAAGTTGATGAACTGGTGGGCGAGCTCCGTATCCGTGCAGTTCTTCGTGATCACCATGCAGTCATACCAGATATTCGTTCCCTCCTCGGGCGTAAAATAATTCAGATTCCTGTTTTCCGTGATCATGTATGCCGCGTCGCCGGAATAGACGACCGCCATCGCCTTATTGCCGGAAATCATATTGTCGATCACGTCGTCGCCGACATAGACGGGCTCCATCGCGTCACGCTGCGCCACAAGCCAGTCATACGCCTCCTCAAGCTGCGCCGTATCCGTTGTATTCATGGAGTAACCGAGCGCTTTCAGCGCAACCATAAAAGAATCGCGCTCGGAATCGTACATATAAATCTCTCCCGCATAATCCGTGTTTCTTAACAGATTCCACCCCTGCGATAAGTCCGCCTCATTCACGATCGTCGTATCGTAAATAATGCCGACCGTTCCCCAAAAATAGGGAACCGTATAAATATGTTCCTCATCGTATGCCGCATTTTCCATGACCGAATCCATCAGATTTCCGGCGTTTGTGAGCAGGTCCCAGTTGATCGGCTGCAGATAGTCCTCCCTGATCAACCGCTCGATCATATAGTCGGACGGAATGAGAATATCGTATTCCTCTCCGCTCATCAGCTTTGTGTACATACTCTCATTAGAATCAAAGGTCTCATAAATAACTGTACAATCATATTTTCTCTCAAATTCATTGATTAGACTTTTATCAATATATTCTCCGGCGTTATATACCTTCAGCACCCTTCCGCTGCCTCCGCAGCCGGATAATGTCGCTGCCAAAAGAACTGATGCCAGCAGACACGCCGCCGCTCTTCTTATTTTTTTCATCGTTCTTCCTCCTTTAATCTTCCGTTTTTCTTTTTATTCGCGAGCATCGGCACCACATTTCCGATCAGCAGCGCCACTAAGATCACGACGATCACAATGGTCGAGAGTGCATTGATCGTCGGATTTGTGCGCTTCGTCATGTTATAAACAATGATCGAAATATTCTGTACGCCGTTTCCTGTTACAAAATAAGAAATCACAAAGTCATCAAACGACATCGTAAACGCAAGCAGCATACCCGCAAAAATGCCCGGCTTAATGCACGGCACAATGACCTTTGTGAGCGTCTGGAACGGACTCGCCCCCAAATCCATCGCCGCATTGGCAAGGCTGTCGTCGAACTGGCGCACTTTCGGGTATACGCTCGTGATCACATAGGGCGTACAGAACAGCACATGGGACAACAGCATCGTCATATAGCCCTTGTCAAACTTCATGGAGGAAAAGAGGATCATCAATCCGATCGCCGTGACAATATCGGGGTTCATGATCGGCAGGTTATTGACGTTCAGCAGCCACTCCTTTAATACCCTGCGCGTCTTCGACAAGCCGATTGCCGTCAGCGTACCGAGCACCGTCGAAATCAGGGTCGCCAGCGCCGCAATGCTGACCGAGACGGATACCGCGCCCATGATCTCGCTGTCCGCCAAAAGCTGCTCATACCAATGCAGGGAGAAGCCCTCAAATCTCGTCAATGACCGCGATGAGTTAAACGAAAACACCATCATGACAAGGATCGGTACATAAAAGAACAAAAAACAAAGCACGATGTATAGAATGGGAAAGCCCTTTTTTCTTTTCTTCATCGCTCTCCCCCTTCCGACGTATCAATCTTCTTTGTCGCCCATATCATGATCAGGATGGCGACTGCCAAAATCAGCGAGATCGCGCTTCCGAAATTCCAGTCTCCCACTGAAATGAACTGTTTCTCGATCAGATTTCCGATCAGCACATACTGTCCCCCGCCAAGCAGCTTCGGAATGACAAAGGTGGAGATAGACAGCAGAAACACCATCGTCAACCCGTTGATGACTCCCGGAATGGACAGCTTAAAGGTCACCTTCCAAAACGTCTGCCTTCTGTTTGCGCCAAGATCATAGGACGCCTCGATCAGCGATTTGTCCATCTTTGCCAGCGCCGTATGGATTGGAATCACCATAAACGGTAACAGATCGCACACCATACCGAGAATGACCGCAAAATCTGTATACATGATCGACATCCGCCCGATACCGAGCCTGCTTAAAAAAGAATTGATCACCCCGTTATCCGACAACAGGCTGATCCACGCATACGTGCGTAACAGCGTATTGATCCACATCGGGATTGTCACAAATAAAATGAGCGTCGTCTGCGTTCTCTCCCGAAAACCGGAAATGACGTAGGCAAGCGTATAGCCGAGCAATAGGCAGATCAACGTCGTGATAAGACCTATTTTTAAGGACCGCAGGAACACCTGACGGTAAATCGGGTCTGCGATCTTCTTAAAATTGTCCAGCGTAAACTGGATATTCAAAAGAGAATTACCGCCCGTCGTGACGGAATATAATACGATCAGCAAAAGCGGTATGATGATGAGCAAAAACGACCAAACCAGGTACGGTCTTATCAGACTCTTAAAATGTCTCATACAAATCCTCCATGATTCCGCTTAAGCAGAATCTTAAATCTGCAAAGCGAACTTGTTCGCTTTTTAGTAGTCCATCTTATACATAACATGAATGTCTTCTTTATCAAGCACCATTCCGACCTTTTTCCCGACTTCATGAATATCCGTCGTATGGATTTTGTACTTACGCTGCGCAGTTTTCACGATGAGCTCGTAATGCACGCCCTTGAACACGCTGCTGATGATCTCTCCCACAAGATTCGCCTGCTCCGGCGCGACAATTTCAATGTCCTCCGGCCGCAGCACAACCTCGATCTCCTCATTTTCCTTAAAGCCCTTATCCACGCACTCAAACTCATAACCGTCAAATTTCACCAGGCAGTCCCGGATCATATTGCCCTCGATAATATTGGATTCCCCGATAAAATCCGCAACGAATCGGTTTTCCGGCTCATTATAAATATCCACAGGCGTTCCGATCTGTTGGATCTTACCGTCGTTCATCACGACGACCGTATCCGACATGGAAAGCGCCTCCTCCTGATCGTGCGTGACAAAAATAAAGGTAATGCCGACCTCCTGCTGGATTTTTTTCAGTTCGCCCTGCATCTCCTTGCGCAGCTTCGCATCCAGCGCGCTTAACGGTTCGTCAAGCAAAAGCACCTTCGGCTCGTTCACAAGCGCCCGCGCGATAGCGACACGCTGCTGCTGTCCGCCGGACAACAGCGTGACATCCCTTTTTTCAAAGCCGTCCAGTCCCACAAGCGAGAGCATTTTTTGAACCTTCTGATTGATGACGGATTTATCCACCTTTTTGATGTTTAGGCCGAACGCCACATTGTCATACACATTCAAAAACGGAAACAGCGCATACTTCTGAAAGACCGTATTGATCTCGCGCTTATATGGCGGCACCTTAGCAATGTCGATGCCGTTAAACAATAATTCTCCCTTGCTCGGCTCCTCAAAACCCGCAATGATTCGCAAAATCGTCGTCTTTCCGCAGCCGGACGGACCGAGCAGCGTCAGGAACTGATTCTCGTAAATATTTAAGTCAATACCTCTTAAGACCTGCTGGTCGTCAAAATTCTTTGTGATTCCCTTCAGCTCGATGATGCAGTCTCCCATATCCGCCATGTTTCTGCCCTATCCTTTCCTCAATCCCTAAACCGGTGCTAAACCTACCGTTCAGCCTGCGCCATTCGCAAGGGCGCTTCCAGCGCTCTAAAAGCTCGGCGGCGCGCTCACCCACAAGATCTGCGCGCCCTTCTTCGACTCTATGTAATGCTTATATTTCGGCACAAAATAGAAGGACTCCCCCTTCTGCGCCTTGTATGCCTTTCCGCCGATCACAACGGAGATCTGACCGCTTAGGACATACCCGAACTCCTCCCCCTCATGGGGATTGTCCGGATAAGTGGCACCCCCCGCCTCCAAAGACAGCAGAATTGGTTCCATCATGTTTTTCTGCGCGTTCGGAATGATCCACTCTATCCGATTGCCCAGCTCCTTATCCTCTTTTTCAAAATAATCCGTCTTATGAAACACAACCTGCTCATCCGCCGAATCGTTAAAAAATGTTTTTAAGTCCGTCCCGAGACATTGCAGAATGTCGATCAGCGTCGCGATGGAGGGTGAGGTTAAATCCCGCTCCACCTGTGAAATAAATCCTTTCGACAGCTCCGCCCTGTCCGCAAGCTCCTCCTGCGTCAGTCCCTTCAACATCCTCAGCTCTTTGATCTTATTCCCGATCTCCACAAAAACCCCTTTTCCGCGTGGAAGCCCTTTCCTTTCGCGCTATGTAGTCTTAGTCTAAACCGAAAGTTCACCTATACTATCCTTTGTAAATATAAACCAAAAGTTTAGAATTTCTAAACTCGCAAGGTCTAGTATACATCTTTGTTGCCGAATGTCAATAGTATTTTTTCAAATAGAAAGAAAAAACAGATATATCCAAATCCGCAAAAAGACCGCTTGGATATATCTGCTTCATATCTCTTTTCGTTTTCTTTGTCCGAACTTAAATCTCCCCGCCGAGCCTCTTTTTCATCCAAAGGCCGGTCTCGGTCAGATCATCGTCCTCCCAGCCGGACGTTTTTGTGCAAGGCACCTTGATCATCGAGGAGGACTCGTCGCGGTTTGCCAGATTCCACTGTGCATAGCTCATACAGCGCGCGTCCGCAAACTCCGCCCATTTATGCGCTTCCTCATCATCCAGCTCTCCGTTCCCCGATGCATCACAATTGCTGTACTCACTGATAAATACAGGAAGCCCCTTATCCATAGCATAGCTGACCTTATCGCGGAGATATTGTTTATGCGTCGCCGCATAATAATGAACCGCATACATCAGCTGCTCGCCTGCAACCGGATCGTCCGCAGCATGATCGACATCCTGCGACCAGTTCGGCGTACCGATGATGATGACCGCCTTCGGCACTTTTTCACGAATGACGGGAATGACCTCCTCCGCATAGGCTTTGACCGTCGCCCAGTCCACGCCCTCACCGTTCGGCTCGTTGCAGATCTCGTAAAGCACATTGTCATAGCCCGCATACTTTTCGGTCATTTCAGCAAAAAATTTCTTTGCTTCTTCTTTATTTGTCTGCGGATTTCCGTCGCTCAAAATATGCCAGTCAATGATCACATACATGCCAAGCTCCGTCGCCGCTTTCACGCCGGTATCCAGCAAGCCCTTTAAGTAATCCTGATCGCCGTCCGTTAAATAACCGCCGTCCTCCGCCGTATACATCGCAAGACGGATCAGGTTTCCTCCCCAGTTCCGGATCGTCTCAAACGCCGCCTTATTGATATATTCAGGATACCATACGATACCGAGCGTGCTCGGTCCTTTTAACTGAAACGGCTGTCCGTCCTTATCCGTAAGCTGCGTTCCGCGCACCGATAACGCACCGTGCTTCTCAAATGCTGTTGCCATTGTGTCACCCTCCGTTTTCTTTTCATTATCTTTTTTTATTTCTCCGTCTCATGATCCGCCCCACAAGACGACGTTTTCCGCCGCAAGCGACTTTGGAACGTCGATCAGCCTTTGATTCGACGAACCGCGGAAAAGCAGTGTAATATCATGCAGTTCTTCCACATATCTGCCGTCCACCATCACGTCGATATAGGACAAAAGCTCCCTCGTCATCTCCCATTTCGGGCACATCTCCTGCACGATCTCCCGGTCAAACAAATAACCGGTAAAACACCAGATATCCTTATTTGGCAGTTCTTTTTTCATGCGCCTGAGAAACGGAAGCAGCCCGACCTGATTCTGGTACTCCATCGGCTCTCCGCCAAGCAGCGTCAATCCCCGTATATAGTACGGGCTAAGCTCTCCGATGAGGTAATCCATTGTCTCGCGGGTAAATTCTTTCCCGTACCCGAAGTCCCACGCGATCTCGTTAAAACAATTCTTGCATCTGTGATTGCAGCCGCTCACAAACAGCGACACCCGCACGCCCGGACCGTTCGCAATATCACAGGTCTTAATCTCCGCATAATTCATAAGAAGTCCCCGAAATATCCCAAAGCTCAGCAGTCGCCATTCGCACCTCAAGCAGCCGATGGCTGAACCGTTTGTTGCTTATAAATGCAGCACACGCTCCTTGATCTCCTGCGTTCTGCCCTGATTCCAAAACTGTGTGCCGATATAGCCGCAGGTTCTGCGCGCCACATTCATCTTATCCTGGTCCCGGTTGCCGCAGTTCGGGCACTCCCACAGCAGCTTGCCGTGGCTGTCCGTAACGATCTGGATTTCACCGTTATAGCCGCACTCCTGACAATAATCGCTCTTTGTATTCAGCTCCGCATACATAATATTTTCATAAATATACTGCATGACGGCGAGCACCGCATCGAGATTGTTCTGCATGTCTGGCACTTCAACATAGCTGATCGCGCCGCCCGGCGAAAGTTCCTGAAACTGCGCTTCAAACTTCAGCTTGTCAAACGCATTGATATGCTCGGTCACATGCACATGATAGCTGTTCGTAATATAATTTCTGTCCGTCACGTCCTTGATGATGCCGAAACGCTTTTGCAGGCACTTGGCAAATTTGTAGGTTGTGGACTCCAACGGCGTTCCGTACAGACTGAAATCAATGTTTGTCGCCGCTTTCCATTTGCGGCACGCCTCGTTCAAATACTGCATTACCGTTAATGCGAACGGCGTCGCTTCCGGATCGGTATGCGACTTGCCCGTCATATACTTTGTGCATTCGCACAAGCCCGCATAACCGAGTGAGATTGTGGAATAGCCGCCATAGAGCAGCTTATCGATCTTCTCGCCCTTCGCTAAACGCGCGAGCGCGCCGTTCTGCCAAAGAATCGGCGCAACATCCGACGGCGTTCCCTTCAGGCGCTCATGGCGGAACATGAGCGCACGGTAGCAAAGCTCTAAGCGCTCATCCATGATCTCCCAAAATCTTCCCGTATCCCCGTTCGAAGAGCACGCCACATCCACAAGATTGATCGTCACAACGCCCTGATTGAAGCGCCCGTAATATTTATGCTTTCCCGGCTCGTAATTCTGCGCATTCGCCACATTTCCGGCTCCGGTTTCCGTGAATCTGTCCGGCGTTAAAAAAGAACGGCATCCCATGCAGGGATAGCAGTCGCCCTGCTTTAATTTTTTCATGATCTTTTCGGAAATATAATCCGGCACAAGGCGCTTTGCGGTACACTCCGCCGCGAGCCTTGTCAGCTCCCAGTACTTGCTGCCCTCATGAATATTATCTTCCTCAAGCACATAGATGAGCTTCGGGAACGCCGGGGTAATATAAACGCCCTTCTCGTTCTTCACGCCCTTGATGCGCTGACGCAGCACTTCCTCGATCACCGCTGCAAGATCATCCCTTGTCTGTCCCTCCGGAACCTCGTTCAAATACATGAATACCGTGACGAACGGCGCCTGTCCGTTTGTCGTCATGAGCGTGATCACCTGATACTGGATCATCTGCACGCCGCGGTTGATCTCCTCTTTGACACGGCACTCCGCCATGCGGTTCACCATCTCCTCGTCATGCGCTACGCCGACAAGCTCCAGCTCCTTTCGAACCTCCTCGCGGAATTTTAAACGGCTGACCTGCACAAACGGCGCAAGATGCGCAAGCGAAAAGCTCTGTCCGCCGTACTGCGACGATGCGATCTGCGCGATGCTCTGCGTCGCAATATTGCATGCAGTAGAAAAGCTCTTTGGCGTGTCAATCATCGTTTCACTGACGACCGTTCCGTTCTGCAGCATATCCTCCAGATTTACGAGGCAGCAATTGTGCATATGCTGTGCAAAATAATCCGCATCATGAAAATGAATGAGTCCCTTTTCATGTGCATCGACAATATCCGCAGGCAGCAAAAAACGTTTCGTAATATCCTTGCTGACTTCACCCGCCATATAATCACGCTGTACACTGTTGACCGTCGGATTTTTGTTGGAATTCTCCTGCTTGACCTCCTCGTTGTTGCACTCAAGAAGGCTTAAGATCTGTTCATCCGTAGAATTGGATTTTCTGACAAGCGCTCTCCTGTAACGATAGGTGATATAATTTCTTGCAACGGAAAAAGCACGCTGATTCATGATCTGGTTCTCCACCATATCCTGAATCTCCTCCACGCTCGGCGCGCGCTGCATGGAAGAACATGCCTCCTCCACGCTCAAGGCAATCCGTTTGATCTGCTCGTCCGACATCTTCTCGCTGTCCACGACGCTCAGGTTTGCCTTTCTGATCGCGGCCTCAATCTTGTCCATATTGAAACCGACTTCCGAGCCGCTTCTCTTGATAATCTTCATTCCTGCTACCCCTCTACACATTTTTAACATCGCATACCATATATTGTATCAGAGTTTTAGCAAGTGTCAATATGTTGGTATAAAAAACAATAAAAAAACAAACGCCTATGTATCGATCCTGACAATCTCCGCAAGCGCCTTATTCCGGTAAGCGACATCCTCCCTGGCAGTAAAGCCCTGCTTTTCCCAAAACGCATTCCCGACTTCATTGCGGTTGAATACGAGCAGCGCCGCTTTGTTGATGCCCTCCCGCTTCAGCGCCTCCTCACAATGGCTTATGAGCTGCGTTCCGATTCCCTGTTTTCTGTATTTTTCCGCAACGGACATATGATAAATATATCCTCTGCGTCCGTCATGCCCGGCCAATACGATTCCGACCACCTCATCGCCCTCAACGGCGACAAAAGATGTGTCGGGATTTCTCTTCAGAAATTTTTCTATGCCCTCTTTGGAATCGTCCAGATTATTAAACCCCATATTTTTACAGGACATCCAAAGTGCGTATACTTTCTCATAGTCTGAAATATCCATAACGCGAATTTTCATTTTGAAACCTCCTGCCTCTTTCCGGCTTTGGATTAAGCTGTTATATCACAGTAAAAAAGAATGTCTTTTTTATTTTCCTGTGAAGTACCCTTATACACATTCGTATCCAGTCCGCCGATCTCAAAGCCATTCCGCAAATAGAACAGACACGCACCGGGATTATTGTCCTGTCCCTGCGTATAAATCCCCCGGTATCCATGCTCCTGCGCAATTTCTTTTGCCTTCTCGATCAACATCGCTCCGACATGCCTGCCCCTGTAGTCCATGTTGACTTTTAAATCATACAGATACATATAACGGAACATTGCCTGCTGCATAATCGCAAGACCGATGCATTGTTCCCCGTCGTACGCACCGATGAAAACGCTGTTCTTTGAGAGTTCCTCGTAATCATAGTTTTCATCCGGAAAACACGTTTGTGTAACATTTTCCTCTGCAAACCGTACGATTTCATAGTCCCATTTCCCGTTATGATAGGACGGCAGAACAAGACCGAATAATGGGAACGGTTCATTTTTGATGTTGATATCATTTTGATGTGTCTTGTCAATCACTTTAACGCTTATCATAATCTGATCCCTTCATTCATTTTTTCCACAACCTCCGCGGGCTTTGCCGTCATCTCCACCCACGCAGGAAGAAACCCGCTCTTAATCGCGTTCCGCATCGAGCGGATATTGGACCATGCCGAACAATAGAACGGAACCTTTCCCCTTTCGAGAATTTCCACCGCCAGACGGCTTGTGAGTGATGCTGCGATTCCCTGCCTCCGGTATGCCGGAAGAACATCCACTCCGATCTGCCACATCTTATCACAGTCCGCGGAGCATCCGGCCAGCCCGACCAATTTCCCATGGTCATACGCACCGACGCCTAACACATCCAGTTCTTTTCTATCCTCACACAATGCATTGCCCCATTGCGGCACATACAGACCAGTAAAATCCTTCTGTTCCAGTACCCGCATCTCATAGCCACATGTTAGCGCGTGCAGCTTTGTCAAATCCGGCAGATAGTATTCCGCCATAAAACACACCTTACTGCCCTGCTTCATCAGTCGTTCGTTCAGCCAATGCATGTTCGGCGTCTCGAAACAATGATAGAAATCAAATTTGCCGATGTAGGCTGACACCACCTCTCTGACCTCATCCTTTACGGATGCAACGATATTATTTCCGTAAGACACCAGATTGCAGGTGATCGGCTCCTTGTAATATTTTCGCGCATTCTCCCCAAGCACGGATGAAACAATCACATTCGTTTCAAGGAGAAAATCCCCCGGATCACAATGAATATCCGCCGCCGACTGCTCCATGGCAATTCTCAAAATCTCCCTATTATCCATTTCCTACCCCACTTTATTCTTTTCATTCCAATAGAGCAGCTTCTTATCCCGTAAGCCCCTTATCTCCGCTTCTTTAAAAACACAAGCAGCACTGCCGTCGCTGCCACAACCAATGCCACCAGCACAACCACGATCATGACTGACATGTGATTTGTCTGCGGCGCGATCCGCTCCGTCCCGCTGCTCTCCGGACTCTGCGTTTGCGTATCGTCCTCTTTTCCGATCTTAGGCGCTCCGTCCGGATATAGGGCAGCATAATCCGCTGTCGGCGCATCCAGACACACCCACACACTCCTGCTGCCGTAATAATATCCGATATATCCCCAGCGGTGCCCTGCTTCATCCGTGTACAAACCACTATAATCGGGCAGGTACTCCCAGTCTTGCAGATTCATACTGCTATAGCTCTCCGCACCCGGATATTTCCAAAAATAAACCGACTCATTCCGGTACTGTTCGTCCAAAGTGCCATTCTCGCTGACAATCTGGTCGCCATAATCTTCCGCAAATGATATGGAATCATAGACCACTTTCATGTAGTCCATCGGCATCCACCCTGTCTTTTCATCCTCCGCGATGCCCCAAACAATCCCCTGCGCATCTTCATAGGTAAAGGAGATATACGCCCTACGCCCGTTTTCCCATGTCGTTATGACCTTTGCCGATTCCGGACTCTCATAAAGGATCACCACGCCGTCCGGTCCATTGGCAATATACTGTCGGTTTACATAAGTGCACTCCGACGAATGCTTCTCATAAAAGGAATCCATCGGCTCCCAGATCACATCCGCCCGCACCGAAATCGCACAGAGCAGAAAACAAAACACCATTCCCAAAAAACCGATCCACTTCTTCATAAGCTCCTCCTTTTTTTCATAAGCTCCTCATTTCCAAAAGAATGACCCCGAACAGCCATGCGCAGAGATTTGCCACGACCGACAGCCTGACGGGATGAGTGATCTCCCACTGTCTTTTTTTCGCAAAACTGCAATAGATCCACGCCTCCACTGTCATAACCGCTATTTCAACCAAAAGCTGTACCGGCAGAGCCGCCGCGTTTGGCAGATACCGCCTCCCAAGCCAGCACAATAATACCGCCGGCGGGTTCGTGAGCACATTGACAAGCATCACGAGCAGGATTTTGTTTTTTCCGCGTATCGCGAAGCACACAATCGCAACGGCAAGCTCCACCGCGATCGTAAGCAGCAGAGAAACCAAAAACATTTCCAGTAAATAATCCCTCACGCCTTCTCCCTTTCACACCGGTATTTTCCGATTTCCTCCGTCGGGAAACACAGTGCATCACACACTGCTTCCCCGCTGTCACGCCGGCTTTTTCCGATCCCGGCTGCCAGCAGCGACAGCGAAAGGATACTGCCCGCGCCGCCGATCACATTGCCAGTCCAAGCGGGCTGCACCCCCAAATAACCCGGCAGAAATCCCAAAAACAGGGCAAAGGTCAAACACCCAAACGCAAATCCGGGCATCTGCGGAAATGCACAGATCATCCAGTACAGGGTAATCGGCATGGTCATGTTAAATAAAAACAAGGCAGCCAGTCCGAGCGGCATAACAGAAGAAAATAAATAGCAGATTGCCGCCAGAATAAGCGAAACCGCCGCTGTCCGAAACGAGCCTCTCCATGCCGACAAAAATCCGCCTGCCATCTTTCCGACCACCACGGCAAGCACGCTGACCCCCCCTATCAAGACCCCGGTTTTCCAAGGAAACGAAACTGCCATGCCGATATACGAGCGCAGGATGACAACAAGCAGGCAGCAGACGGTTAAGCGGAAGACATTCCTTTGATCCGGCTGAGCGTGTTGTCTTTTACCCAGAATGTCCGGTCCCGATGCAGGACGCCGTAACCGGAAACAGAGCATTCCTGCGCACAATAGCAGCATTAAAGCGCTCACCCCCAAAAACCACGAATTCCATCCGCCGTTTTGAGCGAGCGTAGTTCCAAGGTACAGTCCCAGCGCTCCCGGCGCAACAAACACGCCAAGCCGCTTGATCAGCCCGTTTCCGGCATTCCCGCCGTATCGGCCTCTGCAATCGCTTTCATCGCCGTCTTCACGCATCGTTCCCACACACCTGTCTCGTATCGTTCCCACGCCGCCGCCCACATGGAACAGCGCATTTCCGATTCCCAATACGACCGGATGCGTCACAGCCCCCGCAATCGTGCACAAAACACCGATGAACGCGGTCATAAGATCGAAGTCTACGTCCTTTTTTCCGGCTTTCGCATGCCTGAAAGAAACGTCCCGGTTCCTTCCTTCTTCTCTCGCATGCAAGGCGTCCAATACCACGCCAAACGGCATCTGCAGGGCGAATGCACAGAAATTATATAACAATATATAGAAATACCCGCCGTCCTGCGGGATAAATGATCCGAACATCGCCATGGCGCACACGCCGTCCACCAGTAGATGCAGAATGGAATATAGGGCTGTCATCTGCGTTTTCCTCTCTTTGAAACAGCTTTTATCCGGTGCTCTCAAACTTTAGACGCGGGTCATCCATCCTTTTGTTTCATCCCGCATATCCTCTTTCCATTCGTTCAAATCTGTTTTGTAAAATCCTCAATACTTTCCGCTTTTGCCGCCAGCTTCAGCCATGCACGGAGCGTTTCTTCATCCCTCTGAGATGTGATTCGCTCCCTCAATGCGAGTGGTATCTCACCTAAGTCGTTAAGCAAATCTAATATATCATTTATTTTTCCCTGGGTTATGCCCTTCTCCATACCCTCGGCAAGGCCAACGGCTTTTCCTTCCGCAATCCCTTCTTCCCGTATCCGTTCCTCAATCTCAAAGCTTTTCATATAGGCAAGCCCCACCTCTCCATCACGTTTGACGCCGTTACCATTTTTCCTCCTGTTCCCATAGTGCACGAAAAACAGGAGTCTGTCCGCCTCTTAGGATCTTTCATGCACTATGCCTTTTCAATTTTGTTGTGGGTAAAGCATAGATTACAAAAGATCGCTTCGCGTTCTTTTAGAAAAATAAGATAGAAGAAGCGGCAGAATGCCGTCTGAATCGGATCGTCTCTCGAAAAATATCCGGTATATCGAAACGTAATCCGTCAAAGAATATATGCTTTGTGCTGATTATACAAAGGTCGCACCGGTTCGTCAAGATATTTTTAGGTAAAACAGCTATAAAAAAGCAGACCATTACCACTAGGGTCACAGCCTGCTTTTCCATCCGATTAAATGCACGCAATTCCTTTGGAATCACATGAAAATCCGCGCAATTATTCCTCTCCATAAATTTCCTCGATCATCGGAAACGTGCTCCACGCTTTCGGCCATCCACAGTAAAACGCAAGCTGCGTCACAACCTCCACGATCTCCTCTTTCGTGATCCCGTGGTCTTTTCCGATGGCAATGTGCGACTTCAATTGCGGATATAACCCTGCGGAAAACAGCGCCGCGATTGTGATCATACTCCTGTCTCTGGCGGACAATTTGTCCTCTCTCGACCATACCTCGCCAAATAACACATCGTCATTTAATTCCGCAAATTTCGGTGCAAGAGCGCCCAGATGATCCCTGCCTGCTGTTTGTTTTTTCATTTTTGCTCCTCCAATCGACTGTATTCTTCCTCCGCTACCGGCTCGCACCATTCCGTTCTGCCGCCTTCTCCCGGAACCTCAACGGCAAGATGCTGAAAATAAGATGCTTTCGCAGCGCCGTGCCAGTGCTTCACACCTGCGGGAATGTTCACGACGTCGCCCGGTTTCAATTTTCTTGCCGGTTTTCCCCATTCCTGATACCAGCCCTCTCCTGCAGTTGCAAGGAGAATCTGTCCGCCGCCTTTCTCCGCGTGGTGGATATGCCAGTTGTTACGACATGACGGCTCAAACGTGACATTGCCGATCGCCACCTGTTCGGTGGAGAGCATGTTCAGCCAGCTTTTGCCAACAAAATACTTGGCAAACGCATCGTTCGGCTCTCCGGTCTCAAAAACACTTAAATTCTTCTCATTCATATTCTGTCCTCCGATCTTTTTTATCGCTGTCTCCTTCAATCTATTGTTTCTATTGCTGGCTGTTTCATTTCACAGCCGCCTGCAAATCATTTTATCTTAATTCATCCGACATCTGCCTTCTTCTTAATATGATTTCCAATGATCTCCGATACATCACTGATCGTTATAAAAGCACTCGCATCCACCTCTTTGATCAAACGCTTCAGTTCATAGATCTCAAACCGGTTCAGCACACAGTATAAGACCGCTTTTTTTCCGCTGATCAGACCCTCTCCTTCCAGAAGCGTCACCGTCCGCCCCATTCTCTTAAAGATCTCGTCCGCGATCATCTGTCCTTCATCCGTGATGATCATAGCTGCTTTCGCCTGTTCCACGCCTGATTCTACAAAATCAATCACTTTCGATGTGATAAAATACGTCAGCAGGCTGTACATGGCTCTGTCAAATCCAAACAGAAATCCGGCGACCGTATAGATCACAACATTGAAAAAGAGAACCGTCTGTCCCACCGGAAGATTAAACTTTTTATTCAGGAAGATTGCCACTGTCTCTGTGCCGTCGAGGCAGCCGCCGGCGCGGATAACAAACCCCACTCCCACTCCCAAAAATACGCCTCCAAAACAAACGGCCAACAGATATTCATGCGTAACATCCACAATCGACGCAAAGATCTCCAGAAAACTTGAAAATGTCACCATGGCAACTGTGGATTTGATAATAAATTTAGCTCCCAGCTTCCGCATGCCGGCCACCAGGAACGGAATGTTAAGTGCCAAAGTCAATAATCCAAGAGAAATCCCACTCAGGTTATTGATCATGATCGAGATTCCCACAATCCCTCCATCCAGGATCGTGCATGGAACCAAAAATTCTTCAATAGCAAATGCGGCGATTGCCGCGCCCATCACCAGCATCGCATAGCTGGATGCTTCCCTCATATAATATTTCAACTTTGATGCATTGTCTGACATAACAGCTCCCCCTGTATCATCATACCAACGGTATCGGTGTCCGTCAAATAAAACTTTGATATTTATCAACATATTCATTCCGGACAGTTCAAAAAAAACAGCAGCCAAACGATTTAAAGTCTGTCTGCTGTCTAAAATAAAAATGATCTGCTTTGTCAAAGCTTGGTGATGCAGATTTATGTGTATTCTTACGCATCCTTTAGTGCGCTGATTAAGCCCAATACAATTCCGAGAATGATCGCCCATGCTCCGATTCCCATGATCGAGAAAAAGTGACCGGAACAAATCATCAGCCAGATCAGGCAGGCAAGCGGAACCAAAGAAAATACCAGTTTCAACTTTCTGTGATTCGTTACGGTAAAAACCAGAAGTCCGGCACCGCATACAATCAGAATCCACGGCGTAACAAGCACTGCCGCACGTCCTTTCAAAACCAGCCGTGCCGTTCCAAAAACCTCCTTCACACTGCCGTCTTTAATATCGGTATCCATCTCGTCTTCCAACTCACGAACAAGATAGTCCTCTGCGACTTCCAATGCGTCCGCAAGATCATCCGTATCCGCACCGCTCAATTTATCCGCTAAACGCTCAACCGTACCGCTCAATTGTGACAATTCAAACAGGTTCAGCCCGACACTGGCTTTGACACTTACTTTGGAACTGTAAGAAGAACCCATAAAATAACCGGAATAGGACGGAACCTCTACTTTTTCATTCACATGAATGGAAGCAAAATTCATAAACGGCGCAACCAAAAACAGCATCGCTGCAATAATGCCCAGAAGGCAAAACATGCTGATTCCCATACGCTTTACTCTGCCTGCAAATTCGCCCGGCGCATTCTTAAACACCGCGCCAACATTCCCCATGTTTGTCTGAGGAGGTACGGGATATCCCATCATAGGAGCGCCGCCGTACATCTGCTGGTTCGGCTGTCCATACCCCGGCTGTCCATATCCCATGCCTGCTCCCGGATTCTGTGCCTGCTGAAACGGGGTCTGATCTGCGCCTGTTCCCACACTCTGCATCTGCTGAAACGGTGTCTGATCTGCGCCTGCTCCCGCACTCTGCGTCTGCTGAAATGGCACCTGACCTGCTCCCATATCCGCTCCGCAGTTCGGACAAATTTTCGTGTTCTCCGGCATCTGCGTGCCACACTGATTACAAAACATCTTTTTCTCCTCTCTTTGCTTGTATTTTATATCAATCTATCGGTAAACTTCCTTATCGGCTATTTTTCCTAACTCAGGTATTTTCCCAGTAATCTTCTCCTTCTTCAGATATACTGTTAATACCGAATAATATCTGTAGAAAATCCTGCTTTTCATTCAAAATACGGATAACCCTTACGGTATCACCCTCAACCCTGTAAAAAACATAGTTAGGCTTTACAAACAGATAATGGTAATCCGTTGGATATTTTATCAGATCCGCTAAGCGGAGACCTTCTTCCGGAAACAACTCTAACTGTTTGGCAGTTGATGTAATCTCCTTGATACAGGCTTTTGCCTTGCCTTCACCAAACTGCCCGGCAACATAAGCTTTTATCCCCTGTAGATCATCCAACGCTTTTGGTGTATAAATCAGCTTCGGCATATCACAATCCCAACGCAGCCTCAACCTCTTCCGCTGTTAACCAACCCTTTTCTCTGGCAGACTGCTCTCCTTCTTCCAGTTTTGTCAAAAGCTGAATTGTTGCTTTTAATCGATCCAACTCATCAATATCCACAATGGCGTATGCCCCCCGACCATTCCGAGTCAGATACACCGGTTGGTTTGTTCTTACTTCTTTTAATACTTCTGTATAATTTCTCAAATCTGATATTGGCTTAATATTGGGCAAAGTCATCAACTCCTTTGCACTTATTATATGCAATCCGCAGATAATTAGCAAGAAAAATAACATGTGAATTTACAGCATCTTTTCTTTTGCCGTATAACTCCGTCACGGCATTCACCCACCTATCCTCCGGAAAATTCAGACAGTCAAGAATTGACATATCGTTATTTCTTTCTTCCAATACCCCATGGCGAAACGCCACTGAAAACTGATCGCGGCTGCCTCAATAGACGCATTCAATGCAAGCCTATTATCAAATCTGCTTTGTAAACTCCGCAACACTTTCCGCCTTTGCTGCCAGCTTCAGCCATGCACGGAGCGTTTCTTCATCCCTCTGGGATGTAATCTGCTCCTTCAATGCAGACGGTATCTCGCCTAAATCGTTAAGGAGGTCTAAAATATCATTTATCTTCCCTTGAATCACGCCTTTTTCTATTCCTTTTTCTATTCCCTTTTCCATTCCCTCCGCAAGTCCAATGGCTTTTCCCTCCGCAATGCCTTTTTCCATAATCCGCTCTTCGATCTCAAAGCTTTTCATATAGGCAAGCCCCACCTTTCCATCACGTTTCACTGCCGTTACCATCTCATGCAGTCTTTGTAGGTTCTCTGTCTTTGCATTCTCCTCTGACGAATACTCCATGTAATGCAGAAGTTCCTGTAAACTTTCCGGCGGATTCCCCTTCGTTCCCTGCGTATAGAGAAAAATCGTTCGCGCTCCGTCCTCATACGGCAGTTCCGGAACCTCTATACAGCCGTTCTTGATCGTGTAGACCATCCGCTCAAGAGAAAACGGATCATACGTCGTGATAAAGATCACAACGACATTCCTAAGGATACTGTATTTCTCTCCTGCCTTCAAACTTCCCGCGTCCAGCTTCGCATGATAGAACCGCGCCCTTTTCGGCAGGGCGGCAACGTCCTCTTTTCCATCGTTGTTGTCCGGCTCCATGTCAAAGAGCTCTCCGTCCTCCTCGTCAAGGTATACGTCCATGCGGATGCCGTGTTTGTCTGTGTCCTCTCCCTGCACAATGCATTGAGGGATCACCTTGATCTTTCCGAGTTTTCTGCCGAGAATGCATTCTAAGATGCAGCGCGCCGCAGGCTCTCCGTAAACCTTATGGCTTGTCAGGCTGTTCACCAAAAAGTTATCCACCAGATTTAGTTCTTCCAATTGTCTCATTTTTCCTCCTGTTCCCATCGTGCACGAAAACAGGAGCCTGTCCGCCTCTCTTCATTTTCCATGCACCATGCTTTTCGATTTGTTTTGTGGGTAAAGCATAGATTACATTGAAAAAGTAGAATTTAAGAAGCGGCAGAATGCCGTCTGACACGGATCATCTTTTCGAAAATTGCCTGCTGTATCGAAAAGTAATCCATCAAAGAATATATGCTTTGTGCTGATTATACAAAGATTTGTACCGTGCGTCAAGAAAATTTTGGATAAATTTTACAAGAAATCTTGCAAGCAGAAAGCGTACACCAGCCTTTTTCTTTCAGCGGTATGCATGATCTTGCACGAAAAAAGGACTGCCACAATGATTCGGCAATCCTTTTCCTATTACATTTGCACGCTTTTACGCATCCTTTAGTGCGCTGATTAAGCCTAATACAATTCCGAGAATGATCGCCCATGCTCCGATTCCCATGATCGAGAAAAAGTGACCGGAACAAATCATCAGCCAGATCAGGCATGCAAGCGGAATCACAGAAAATACCAGTTTCAATTTTCTGTGATTCGTTACGGTAAAGACCAAAAGTCCGACACCGCAGACAATCAGAATCCACGGTGTAACAAGCACTGCCGCACGTCCTTTCAAAACCAGCCGTGCCGTTCCAAAAACCTCCTTCACGCTGCTGTCTTTAATATCGGTATCCATCTCGTCTTCCAACTCACGAACAAGATAGTCCTCCGCGCCTTCCAATGCGTCCGCAAGATCATCTGTATCCGCACCACCCAATTTATCCGCCAGACGCGCAACCGTACCGCTCAATTGTGACAATTCAAACAGGTTCAGCCCGACACTGGCTTTAACACTTACTTTGGAACTGTAAGAAGAACCCATAAAATAACTGGAATAGGACGGAACCTCTACTTTTTCATTCACATGAATGGAAGCAAAATTCATAAACGGCGCAACCAAAAACAGCATCGCTGCGATAATGCCCAAAAGGCAAAACATGCTGATTCCCATACGCTTTACCCTGCCGGCAAATTCGCCCGGCGCATTCTTAAACACCGCTCCAACATTCCCCATGTTTGTCTGAGGAGGTACGGAATATCCCATCATAGGAGCGCCGCCGTACATCTGCTGGTTTGGCTGACCATACCCCGGTTGCACAGCCCCCGCGCCTGTTCCCGCACTCTGCGTCTGCTGAAACGGCATCTGACCTGCGTTTGTCCCCGCACCCTGCGTCTGCTGAAACGGCGTCTGACCTGCGCCCATATCCGCTCCGCAGTTCGGACAAATTCTCGCGTTCTCCGGCATCTGCGTGCCACACTGATTACAAAACATCTTTTTTCCCTCTCTTTGTATGTATTTTATATCAATCTATCGGCAAAATTCCATTTTTATGATACCATAATTGCTTCGCAATCATGGTAATGATTGGATGCGCACTCCTAAGAATAGGCATTCCTTATCCACCCGTACTGTGAAACTTTGTCTACATACCTCCTAATCACCCCAGTAATCTTCTCCTTTTTCAGATATACTGTTCATTCCGAATAATATCTGTAAAAAATCCTGTTTTTCATTCAAAATGCGGATAACCCTTACGGTATCACCCTCAACCCTGTAAAAAACATAATTAGGCTTGACAACCAAATAATGGTAATCCGTCGGATATTCTATCAGATCCGCTAAGCGGAGACATTCTTTCGGAAACATCTCTAACTGTTTGGCATCTGATGTAATCTCCTTGGTACAGGCTTTTGCCTTGCTTTCACCAAACTGCCCGGCAACATAGACTTTTATCCCCTGTAGATCATCCAACGCTTTTGGTGTATAAATCAGCTTCGGCATATCACAACCCCAACGCAGCCTCTACCTCATCCGCTGTTAACCAACCCTTTTCTCTGGCAGACTGCTCTCCTTCTTCCAGTTTTGTCAAAAGCTGAATTGTTGCTTTTAATCGATCCAACTCATCAATATCCACAATGGCGTATGCCCC
>JAAUZE010000016.1 GCA_014804755.1 Lachnospiraceae bacterium
ACTAATCGGCCGAGAGCTTAACCTAGGAAAGTAAGGAATGTAAAAGAAATGCCGATGGCATGTCTTTGGTGGAAGGTCACTTCTTCAGTGTTTGGTTTTGAGGGTACAGCGGATGGTGTACCGGAGATGATCCTCGATAGCTCAATGGTAGAGCACACGGCTGTTAACCGTGTTGTTGTAGGTTCGAGCCCTACTCGGGGAGCTAGAAAAAGCCTGTAGACATCAGTGTTTACGGGCTGTTTTTATTGGGAAAAAGGAATTATCAAAGCCAGAAAAACAAACATCTGCAAAATTAGGCATAGAAATGTTAACCGAAAACAAGCAGGGATTGTGTTGCATGGCTGGGATTTTGGACTGCCGTGTTGAAGGCAAACAGAAATGGGCGGAAGGGTATAACCCGGAAGCCTTTTTTTATTGTCCGAATTGTGTAAGGAGCTATATATATGCAGCGCATTTTTCAGGAGCTGAGAATGTTACAATGGCTGATATAAATCCTATTGCAGTCCTGCTTCTGGATCGTCGCTTATGACGGGACACGGACGGTTTCCGGCGTGAGCCAGCGGGACATGATTACCTATACCTCCATAGGGATTCTGCTTAATGCGTATATACAACTATTTTGTAATTTGTGTGTAGTTTTTGAATTTGTCTGCGGATTTTGTGTGTAGTTTGGTTTGCTTCTCAGTTGAATCCGGAATGAGGAATATCAACTTTTGCTTTCTTGTAAACCTTTCTTTTTTGAGGGTATAATGACTTTATTCAAGTTAAAGGAAAGCAGGAGGTATTGGCCATGGTTGATCGTGAACAAATAGGAATCAGGATAGCGGCCTTGCGGAAAAAGGCAGGGCTGTCCCAGCAGGCGCTCGCCGAAAAGCTGGGGGTCAGCGCCCAGGCTGTCAGTAAATGGGAGGGAGGCAAGAATCTGCCGGACATCGATATGTTCCAGGAACTGGCATGGCTTTTTCATATGACCATAGACAGCATCGTGGAAGGGGACTTGCTGTTTACGCAGAAAAGCAGCCAGAAAGGGCTCCCTGCCAGCGTGGAAGCCATCTTTCCGGATGCCGAAAGGCGCAGGCTGCTGCGGAGCCTTGCGACCTACTGTTCCGATGCGGAACTCTACAATATTGCCAGAGAGCTGTCCGAGGGAAGCCTGAAGCTATCCGTTCAGGCAGGTCTTGTGAGAACGGAAGGCAAGGAATTTCAGGAAAGAAAAGTTTCCATTCCCGCCAGCCTGCTTGGGGAATACACGCTGCGGGAAACGGCACCCTATTTTGCAAAGGCTCTGGGAGAAATAATAGGTAATACGGAGCCCGGGCTTCGACGGGCCGCGGAGCTGCTGTGCTGCCCGGAATGCGGAGAAAAGCTTTCCCCTGAAAATAAAGACGTAAATAAGATAAGTTTCATCTGTAAAAACTTTCACCACTATGATGTGACGGATGGTGTCGTGTATTTTGGTTCCCGCGAAATCCCGGGAGAACTCTGGTCTCTGTTTATGAAGAATTATGAGGATTATCTCAGAGAACAGTGCCATCCGGGGAATCCGCGCTATCAGATGGGGGCGGTTCCCTGCAGTGAGGTGCGCTGGCAGGCTTTGAAAAAGCTTCGTCCCCGGGTTATTCTTGATATGGCCTGCGGTACCTGTAATGGGCTTAAGTATGATCTACAGCGAATTAACTGGCCCTGTCTTGTGATCATGACAGACCTTTCCCACCGCATCCTCAAATATAACAAGCGGTATTTCAGTGAGGAGATGGTGAATCCTTACGTGGACATCGTGTGTCTGGCATGCGACTGCGCCCATCTGCCGATTCAGGATGGCAGTATCGACATGGTGGTCTCAAACGGCGGGTTTGAGAGCATGTAGTCTAAAATGATGGAGGGCTTCCGGGAGGGATACCGGGTACTGAAGCCGGGCGGCCATGCAGTGTATAACATCAGCATCGTAGGGGACCATGATTCGGAGAATACGAAAAAGTGGGAACGCCTGTACAGAACGCTGGATGACAGTTATTCCCTGCATGAACAGCTATTTGATATTGCAGAGTGGGAAGAGATTTGCAATGACACAGGATATGTCTCTACGAAGACGAAAGAGATTTATGGGGAACTGCCTGCGCCGGAAGCAGATGTGTTCCCATTTGAGAATGAGATTTTGCAGTGGATGGGGGAGTACCTGTGCGTATCTGAGAAATAGTATATTCTGCGGCAGATTCCCGGGAGATGGTGTATGAAATACAGTTCCAATTTGGGAGGGATACTTTCTGCTTTTTAATGGGCATGGTAAATGTGGTTCGGGTCGTGTACAGGATTGCAATAGTGAGCGCATAAAGAACTGTCCCCCAAAATGATCTGAACGCATATAACAATATTACATCTACAGAGATTACATAATAATCAGTTGAATATTTCAATTAAAAGCATTATTGTGAAAAATCAGCAAGTCTGTGGACGAGGTACAGAAGCAGACGGACCAGCTTTCATTGAACGCCGGCATAGAGGCTGCCAGGCCCGGCGAGATGGGTATGGGCTTTGCGGTGGTTGCGGAGGAGGCGGCGGCTGCCATGGATCAGCTGGCTATGATTGTAAAGCTACCGCTGAGTTGGTGAAGATTTCCAATGAACTGAGTCAGAATACAAAGAAGTTTAAGTTATAAAGAAGAATATCACCGAAGGCCGGCACTTCCATGGAAAGCGTCGGCCCTCGGTTTATTGGTAAGAAAATTCTGTCTGCCGGTTTGGGCGGCGAGGCCGCTTTAACGAGCGGGAATGTTCAGCGTTTGGCCGGCCCAGATGCGGCCGGGATCGTTGATAGTGTCCTGATTGGCCTCGTAAATCAGGCACCACAGGGAACCACTGCCGTACTGCTTCTGGGCGATGTACCACAAGGAGTCGCCCGGAATGACCAAATAGATGGAGGAGGAGGCGGGCTCGGACTGCTCGGTCACGGTCCCATCGGGAGCAATGACGGTAATGCGGCCGGCGGGGGTTATGTACCGCTCGTCCACGGTGCCATTCAGTACCGTCGAGATATACTGCATCATGGCCTCGTCCAGCGGCGTGCCGGTGTCCATGACGGTGGCGGTGGAGAAAGCGTAGTAGGTGTCGCCGCCGGCGGCGCAGAAGTCATTGGAGACAACGGCATAGGTGTCGGTCAGCGAGAACGGGCTGCCGTTGACGGAGTCTATTGTCACCCGGTTGATGGAAGCGGGGGCGTGGTAGGTGCTGTTGGGATACAGGTCGCCTTGGGCAAATTCATGGGTGGTGTCAATCGTGATATTCATACCGCTGATCTGCGGGAACCCGCCGACAGCGGTGGGTGTGCAGTAGGTAGAAGCCTCCAGCGCCTCCAACAGCTGGGCGCCGGTCACATAGATGATGGCCACGGTATTGCCGAAAGGCATAACTGCGTTGACGCTGTTCTTGCTGATGTCGCCGGCCTCGATGGATGCACGGACGCTGCCGCCGTTTGTCACGGCAACTACATGGGCGTCATCCACCTCAAGGCCGCCGTCTTTCGTGGCGTACCACAGCATGGCATCGGTGATCAGGTCGCCCAGATTGGTCTCCTCGGTGCGGTTGCCCGGGTCGCGGTCGCCGTTGAGGTTGACGGTGGAGGTGGCGAAGGTAGCGCCGTACTCGGCCTTGATCTCGTCTTGGATTTCCTGTGCGCGGGCAGCAATGGCGTCGTCCTCGTTCACGGTGATGTCCTCGGTGGAGACACAGGTGATGGTGATGGTTTCGCCGTCCAGGATGATCATGCCGATGCTGGCCAGCTTGGTACCTGCGGAGGTCAGGTAGGTGTCGCCCACCTTGCCGGTGCCTCCGGCGGTCTCCTGAACCTGCGCAAGAGTGGAATGGGAGTGGCCGTCAATGAATACGTCGATGCCGGTCACATTGTCCAGCAGGTCGATGGAGCGGTTGCCCTCACGGGCAGACTCCTCATCAATGCCCAGATGGCCCAGGCAGATGATGTAGTCACAGTTCTCGGCCTTCAGGGCGTCCACCTCAGCCTGGGCCAGGGTGTACATCTCCTGAGCGCTCACGAAGATCAAGCCCGCGATCTTGGCGGGGTGGGCTTTGGTGGCGGTCTCAGGGGTAGACAGGCCGAACACGCCAACCTTGGTTTCCCCCACGGTCAAAACAATGTGATTGCCGAAGACATTGTCGTCCTCACACATAATGTTGGCGGCCAGAACGGGAAAATCAGCGGCCTCTATCAGGGTTTTCAGCCGGGCATAACCGTAGTCAAATTCATGGTTGCCGGGCGCGGCCACATCATAACCCGCCATATTCATCAGCTCGATGGCGGCAGCGCCCTCGGAGACGCTGACAAAGGTCTCGCCCTGGCTGAAGTCGCCGGCATCCATGAGCAGGACGTTAGCGCCGGCGGCTTCATATTCCGCCTTCAGCGCGGCAACTTTGGCGTAGCCCCCGATCGCCCCGTGTGCATCGTTGGTGTGCAGAATCACGGTTTTCCCGGCTACGTCCCCCGGCACGGCGGAAATCGTCATGACGCCGTCTTCCGCCTCCGCAGCCATGACGGGAACCGTCATGGTGAAAGTCATTGCCAGGGCTAGGAGCAGTGCAAGGAGTTTGCTTTGTTTTTTCATTTGTTTTCCACCTCTTTCTGTTTGTATTAGCGGCTGATTTTATCAACGTTTTTATTATAGGACAGACGGCGGCCCGTATCAATCTTAATACGGTAAATCCTAAGAAATATTTGAAAAATGGACGCGCATTTGGTAAGCGCAAGGATCCGGGAAGAGTTATTCAGAGCTCGTTGAACCGGTCTTTTTCGGTTGTAAAAATGCTCATTTTATCATACTCGAAGGGGTGCTGTGGGGGTGAATTACGGCTATTATAACAGACGCGAATGAAGTATTGTACAAATAAGAAAATCTGTAATACAATAGATACAACTTAGAGGGCGGCAGAAATCGCTGACTTATTTTTCAAAAGTGTGAGGAAGAAAGGAATGGAGGTATGGAAATGAACGAAGTCTATGAGTTTTTGAAGAAATGTGGAACCTATTATCTTGCAACGGTAGAAGGAGACCAGCCCCGCGTGCGTCCCTTTGGCACCATTGACATCTTTGAAGGAAAAATGTATATACAGACAGGAAAAGTCAAGGATGTTTCCAAGCAGCTTCAGGCGAATCCCAAAGCGGAGCTATGTGCTTTTTGCGATGGTGTGTGGGTCCGCATTGCATGCAGGCTGATCCGTGATGAGAATGCGAAAGCAAAAGAGCATATGTTGGATGCGTATCCTTCCCTGAAAGGGAGATATTCGGCGGATGATGATAATACAGAAGTCCTTTACCTTGAGGATGCAGTGGCAACTTTCAGTTCCTTTGTCGATGAGCCGAAGACAGTCAGATTTTGAATGCTTAGGTAAGATATTTTCAGAATGAGGGTGTCCCTCAAGTCATTTCATGACTTTTGGGACACCCTCATTCTTTCATAGTCTGTTACTTCAAATGTTCCGCAAAGAATTCTGTCATTCTGTCAAAAGGAATCACATCTGTCCGGTCGTATAAATCTGTATGAACGGCATTGGGGATGATCATAAGCTCCTTATTATCCCCTTTCAAAAGCTGGTACGCATCCTTGCTGAAATAGCAGGAGTGCGCCTTTTCCCCGTGGATGATCAGCACAGCATTACGGATTTCGCCTGCATACTGGAGGATCGGCATATTCATAAAGGACTGACAGCCAATCACATTCCAGCCTCCGTTGGAATTGAGGGAACGGGGATGATAGCCGCGCTCCGTCTTATAATAGTCATAATAATCCTTTACAAAGAATGGCGCATCTTCCGGAAGCGGATCGACCACACCGCCGCCAAGCGCATAGGAGCCGTTCCTGTAATCTTCAATTCTCTGAGCATTCATAGCCTTTCGCTTCTCATAACGTGCTTCTTCACTGTCCTCGGAATCAAAATAACCCTTTGCGTTCACCCTTGTCATATCGTACATGGTGGAGGAAACCGTAGCCTTAATCCGGGTATCGAGTGCCGCGGCATTGAGTGCCATACCGCCCCAGCCGCAGATACCGATGATGCCGATTTTTTCCGGATCAACATTGTCCTGCAGGGAAAGGAAATCTACCGCCGCCATAAAATCCTCTGTGTTAATATCAGGGGATGCCATATAGCGGGGCTGCCCGCCGCTCTCCCCTGTAAAGGACGGATCGAAAGCAATCGCAAGGAAACCTCTCTCTGCCATCGTCTGCGCATACAATCCGGCAGCCTGCTCCTTCACGGCGCCGAAAGGACCGCATACCGCTATGGCAGGGAGTTTTCCATCCGCGTTTTTCGGGACATACATGTCACCCGCTAATGTGATCCCATATTTGTTATGGAATGTTACCTTGCTGTGGTTTACTTTGTCGCTTTTGGGAAAAGTCTTATCCCATTCTGTTGTCAAAACCAATTTCTCTTCCATGAGTTTCTTCTCCTCTCAATGAATTTATTTGTTGATTGTGTCTGTAAAATCTTTGTTCAAACGATAGATTAAAAAATCAAGACAATCAATTTGCTTTTCACTTTGATGCACCTGTTCCAGCAGAGCTTTCTTATGCTGTGTAAGTACCGGCAGCAGGCTTTTCCATTCCCCTTTTTGTGCGTGATCCATGCATCCGGTGATTTCTTTTTCGCCGCATCCCGCATCCACAAGATTTTGATACAGAATGCCAAATACATCTGATGCCTCTGCCATGAAGATCATCATGCTCCTTTCCTGTGCCTTGGCTTTGCGGACGCATCCCGCGCCGGCTGCAAAGTTATTTACGAATTGTTTCTCTTCTGAGTGTATTATACCCACACCGTTTCGGTATGTCTAATATTCATAATTCATATCGTGATATTCTTGACAAGAATATCTGCTGCTGTATATAATATAACTGCTTTTTAGGGCATAGGGGATGTCTAAAACAAAGGATTGTCCAAAACGAAGGGAAGATTTATGGAAATACGGGTTTTGAGATATTTTCTGGAAATTGCGAGAGAAGGGAATATGACAAGGGCCGCTGAACGGCTTCATGTGACGCAGCCCACCCTTTCCAAACAGATGAAGGAGCTGGAGCAGGAGCTTGGGAAAAAATTGTTTCGGCGCGGCAGTACAAGTGTCAGCCTGACAGAGGAGGGAATGCTGCTCAGAAAGAGGGCGGAGGACCTGCTCGCCATGGCGGATAAGATTGAAAGTGAGTTCAAGGCATTGGACGAAATCACAGGGGGCGACATTTATATCGGTTGTGCCGAATCCCACCTGATCAAGTATCTCGCCCGTGCGGTCAGCCGGTTAAATGAGAAATATGCAGGCATCCATTACCACATTACCAGCGGTGATACCGGGCAGGTTGCAGAGAGTCTTGACCGTGGGCTTTTAGACTTTGCGTTTATTGTAGAGCCGCCGGATTTATCAAAGTACAATTATCTTGAAGTTCCCGGACATGATACATGGGGAGTGCTTATGCGGAAGGACTGTCCTTTGGCGGACAAATCAGCGATTGAGATCAGTGATATTCTGCCATATCCTATTTTTTGTTCGGAACAGTCTGAGAAAGTCGATCTGCCGAGATGGTGCGGGGAACAGGTTGACCGGTTGAATGTTATGGCTACCTTTAATCTGTCCGGCAATGCTGCCGTATTTGCAAGGGAGGGTCTGGGTGTGGTACTCACCTTTGATAAGTTGATCGAGGTGTCAGAAGAAAGCGATCTATGTTTTCGCGAGATGATTCCGGCTCTTTGTACCAAAATGTATGTGATCTGGAAAAAATATCAGGTATTTACACCGGCTGCTGAGCTTTTGTTATCAGAACTGAAAAACATATTAAGAAGGAGAGCGGTATGAAAAATGTGATCGCATTTGTCAAAAAAGAAGTGGTGCTTTGCATTTCCTTGCTGTTAGCGGTGATTTCCTCCTGCGTGGTTTTGCCGGACAAGGAATATGCAGGATACATAGATTATCGGACGCTGGCGATTCTGCTTTGCCTGATGGTTGTCATGGCAGGGCTGCAGAAGCTGGGGATATTCAGTTGGGTGGCACAGGGACTTTTGCGCAGGGTAAGGAGCTTTGGCGGTCTTGTGCAGGTATTGATGCTGCTCTGCTTTTTTTCCGGTATGCTGATCACGAACGATGTGGCGCTGATCACGTTTGTGCCGTTTACCTTTATCGTACTTGAGATGATGGGCGGGGAACAAAAGCGAAAACTGATCCTGCCCATCGTGGCGATGCAGACGATCGCCGCTAATTTGGGCAGTATGCTGACACCCATAGGCAATCCGCAGAATCTGTATCTCTATAGTAAATCCGGCATGTCCATCGGCAGCTTTATACTGTTAATGCTGCCCTATGCGTTATTGTCGCTTGTTCTTTTAGTGCTCTGGGGGATGGTTTTAGGAAAACGCTGCTTAGGTGAATGGGAGGGCGGCGCCTGCAGTATCGGGGGACAGGAGAAGGAGCCTTTTTGTCTGAAGGCAGTGTTGGCGCCGATGGCGGTCTATGTATGCCTGTTTTTGCTCTGTCTGCTGACGGTCATACATGTGCTGCCGTGGCAGGCCGTGACCGGAATCGTACTTGCGGCAGTGCTTGTGATGGACAGGCGGATATTGGGAAAAGCGGACTATTCCCTGCTGCTTACCTTTGTGGGATTTTTTATTTTTATCGGTAATGTGGGGAGAATTGCTGCTTTTCGTGAGCTTCTGCAGAATGTAGTGGAAAACCGGGAGGTCTATGCAGCGATCGCTGCAAGCCAGATCATCAGCAATGTACCGGCGGCGCTTCTGTTGTCCGGTTTTACGCAGAATTACGGGCAATTGGTCATCGGTGTGAACTTAGGAGGATTGGGAACGCTGATTGCTTCTATGGCGAGCCTGATATCCTATAAGTATGTGGCAAAGGAGGAGCCAAATCGGAAAGGGGCGTACATTGCAATTTTTTCGGCAAGCAGCGTCTGCTTTCTGATCGCTTTGGTGATTTTGCAGATCAGTTTGGGATAATATTACAGTCATGTAAAACAAACGTAATTTGACTCTTGAAATGCGACGAGAATTGTATTACAATTGAAGAAACTGTATTTCTGCATGGCTGTAGTTGTGAAAAGGAGGAAGGAAAATGAAGAAACTATTTGCAGCTTTCACGGCGGTAGTATTTATGCTTAGCGCGTCATTGACGGCGCAGGCGGGTTCTTATAATGTGACGGTGAGTGGTATGCAGTGTTACGCCAGTGTATCCAGTACTAGTGTTTTTGCATATACATCAGCTTCCGGTACGGTAACGATCAACTCAACGGCATATAATAGTGCCAATAATTCTGTTGGGGGGAATGGGAATGCGGCTAATGGCTATGCATCCGTAAACTATGCGGCAAGTAATATACATTATGCGGTGCAGACACATACGCAGACGAGTACCGGCGTTAGCGAAACACGCAGACAGTATGCGCAATGAAGCGTTTTCAAAATGACCGACTCCCATAAATCCAATGCGATCTTCTCCGCATTGGATCGGGAAAGCAGATGAGACCGGTCAGAAGAAATGGGTTGGAACTTACATAAGCAGACGGTTCATGCAGAAATACAGTTTTCAAAGAATAGGGGTGTTTCAGATGAATAGGATAAAAAAGAGCAAATGGATCATAGGTATACTTTTGATTGCAATGCTGCTGATTCCGGCTGCCTGCGGGAAATCGGTTCCCGGGCAGGAGAGCGGAGAAGAAGAAAAAGACGGGGCCACAGTGCAGGGAACGGAAGAAACGCAGGATGGGTCTGAGGATGAGATCACGCTGCATTGGGAGTTCCCCTTTTGGTATTACGCGAGTGGGACGTTTGATGCTACGTACGGGGAGACGTGGGAGGCGGACTATACAAGTGAGGAATGGGAAGACGGGGTCTGCCTGAATTTCTGGGTCATGCTCGATGACCTGATGGAGCAGCATATCCCGCTGATCGAGGATGAGCTGAACCACCGTCTCTATCTGGCGGGATATGACTTTTACGTTCATTTCCAGAGACCCACGTATGAAGAAATGTTTGGCAGAAATCCGCTGGGGGCAACAAACACGGAAGAGCTTGTCACGGAGAAGCGTCAGGAGGGGATGGTGATCGACCTGTGGGTGACCCGTGATTATCTGTCCGTGGTACAAAGCGGGGAAGTGCTGGAGCTTACGGATTTTCTGCAAAGTGAAGAGGGAAGCAGCTTGTATACCAATTTTGACGCCTGCGTATGGGAGAATGTGGTGCTGGAAGAAGGGCGCATTTACGGGATTCCCATGAACCCGATCGCGACGCGCAGATGTGTGTATCAGTACACGCCCCAGCTGACGGAGCAGCTTTCCATTGATATGTCATCTTTTTCCGGTGATCCCGGTGAGTTTGAGGATCGGTTTCCGGAGCTCCTGCAGAGAGGGGTCCTCCCGCTGGAACTGGATGGTGCGATAACGGATAAGCTGCTGCTGTCGATGTTCGGGTTGGAAAACTATGGCGGGATCATAGCGATCCGCCATGACGGCGATGACTGGGAAGCGGTGGATCTGTGGGAGGAGGAAGAAGCGATTGCGTTCTACACCCGGCTCGGAGAGTGGAAGGAACAGGGATATGTGGGATATAACAGCGTGTTGTTACAGGAACTCAGGTCAAAGGGGGTTCCTGTTTCCAAGGAAGACGACAGCAGCAGGTATCCATACAAGCTGTTCCAGCTGTATGAGACGGATGAGACCTCGCGGTATGCGGGGCTCAATTATACGGATGAGAAGGGCGGAAACGTGGCGTCGAGGTATTATGTTCCTGAGCAGCCCGCCTATATTTCGGAACGGGAGATTCTGATGTACTACGGAACTGCCGTGATCAGTGCGCAGACGGAGCACCCGCAGGAATGCATGCAATTTTTGCAGATCCTGTTTACGGATCCGGACATCCGACTGTTATTGTATCAGGGGGTCGAGGGATATAGCTATATATGGGAGGATGATGTGCTGTTGAACGCCAGTGCGTATGGCTTTCCGATGGGTCTCGGTTTGGAGGAGGATCTGCGTTTCTGGCCTGCGGGGGACTGGGGCGCCCACTATGCCGCCGAAGCTGCCGATATGAACAGGGGTGTTTCCGCGGGGCTTGGGATGACGGTGCCCTATGACCTTTCGGAGAATCCGGAGCTGTCGGATCAGGAGGCGTCATGCAGGCAGATTATAGAAGACAATAGCGCGGTGTTCCTGGGATATTACGGGAATGAAACGGCAGAGAAGCTGGAGGAAGTGCATGAGCAGCTTGTGGAAGCCGGATATTTGGAATTGATCGAGGCGGTGAATGCAGAACACCGGAGTGAGTAAAAGAAGCATCTGATACGCAAAACCATTGGAAACAAATGTAATGAAATACTTTAAAATCCGAAGAAAACCCTATATAATTGAAATACAGTTTTCAAAGAATAGGGGTGTTTCAGATGAATAGGATAAAAAAGAGCAAATGGATCATAGGTATACTTTTGATTGCAATGCTNCTGATTCCGNCNGCCTGCGGNAAATCGGTTCCCNGGCAGGAGAGCGGAGAAGAAGAANAAGACGGGGNCACNGTGCAGGNAACGGAAGANNCGCAGGATGGGTCTGAGGATACGTCCGGGGATGAGATCGCTCTGCATTGGGAGTTCCCCTTTTGGTATTATGCGAGCGGGAGTGTATATGGTACGTTCGGAGAGACATGGGAGGCGGACTATACAAGTGAGGAATGGGAAGACGGGGTCTGCCTGAATTTCTGGGTCATGCTCGATGANNTGATGGAGCAGCATATCCCGCTGATCGAGGATGAGCTGAACCACCGTCTCTATCTGGCGGGNTATGANTTTTACGTTCATTTCCAGAGACCNACGNATGAAGAAATGTNTGGCAGAAATCCGCNGGGGGNAACAAACNCGGAAGAGCTTGTCNCGGAGAAGCGTCAGGAGGGGATGGTGATCGNCCTGTGGGTGACCCGTGATTANCTGTCCGTGGNANAAAGCGGGGAAGNGCTGGAGCTTNCGGATTTTCTGCANAGTGAAGAGGGNAGCAGCNTGTATNCCAATTTTGACGNNTGCGTNTGGGAGAATGTGGTGCTGGAAGANGGGNGCATTTACGGGATTCCCATGAACCCGATCGCGACGCGCAGATGTGTNTATCAGTACACGCCCCAGCTGATGGAGCAGCTTTCTATTGATATGTCGTCTTTTTCCGGTAATCCCGGTGAGTTTGAGGATCGGTTTCCGGAGCTCCTGCAGAGAGGGGTCCTCCCGCTGGANCTGGATGGTGCGATAACGGATAAGCTGCTGCTGTCGNTGTTNGGNTTGGAAAACTATGGCGGGATCATNGCGNTCCGNCATGACGGCGATGACTGGGAAGCGGTGGATCTGTGGGAGGAGGAAGAAGCGACCGCGTTCTACACCCGGCTTGGAGCGTGGAAGGAACAGGGATATGTGGGATATGAGAGTTTTCTGCTGGAGGAATTCAGGTCAAAGGGGATTCCGGTTTCCAAGGAAGACGACAGCAGCAGGTATCCATACAAGCTGTTCCAGCTGTATGAGACGGATGAGACCTCGCGGTATGCATGGCTGAATCTTACGGATGAGAGGAACGGATACGTGGCGTCGAGATACTATGTCCCTGAGCAGCCGGCCTATATCTCGGAGCGGGAGATCCTGATATACGGAACTGCCGTGATCAGTGCGCAGACGGAGCACCCGCGGGAATGCATGCAGTTTTTGCAGATCCTGTTCACGGACCCGGATATCAGACTGTTATTGTATCAGGGGGTCGAGGGATATAGCTATATATGGGAGGATGATGTGCTGTTGAACGCCAGTGCGTATGGCTTTCCGATAGGACTCTGTCTGGGGGAGGATCTGCGTTTCTGGCCTGCGGGGGACTGGGGCGCCCGTTATACCGCGGAAGCTGCCGATATGAACAGGGATGTTTCCGTGGGACTCGGGATGACGATGCCCTATGACCTTCCGGAGAATCCGGAGCTGTCGGATCAGGAGGCGGCATGCAGGCAGATCATAGAAGACAATAGTGCGGTGTTCCTGGGGTATTACGGGAATGAAACAGCAGAGAAGCTGGAGGAAGTGCATGANCAGCTTGTNGAAGCCGGATATTTGGAATTGATCGAGGCGGTGAATGCAGAACACCGGAGTGAGTAAAAGGAGAAAGAGGATGGCGGAAAAGAGAAGAAAGTACATAGCAGTGGGACTGTTGCTGCTTCTGACGGCGGGACTTAGTTTGGGATGCGGAAAGGGAAAAGAGACGGCAAGAAGCGGCGAGACAACAGAACTCTTTGAGGGAGTTTATACGATGTCTCCGGCAGGAGTCCTGCGTGTCAATGGCCGTGGTTATCTGCAGTTTTTTGACAGGGAATCGGATCAGACGGTTTATTTATGCAATCAGGCAGGCTGTAATCATCGGGACGCGGACTGCAGTGCATATGCCGAGAATCTGCAAAATGCTTTTTATGCAAATGATGAGCTTTATCTGATACAGTTTTATGGCGCCGACCGGAGTCAGGTAATGAAAGCAAACCGTTATGGGGAAAACCGGCAGATATTGGGAGAAATGGACGTGTCTCCACTGACGTATACGATGCGTATTTATGAGGATATGTTGTATTTTATTGGCACAAAGTGGCAATATGAGGCGGATAATAGCACGCACACGGAGGGGCTTTATACCTTTCAGCTGAAAGACGGAACGCTTGAGGCTTTACCAAGCGTGGATACGGGTTACCTGATTTCCAATGTCTCTGACTTTTATGTGACGGACCGGTATATTTATACGCAATATACAGCAAGCGATACGGACCTTAATGATTATTTTGATTCCGCCACGGGGGAATTTAAGGAAATCGAGTGGGACAGCATCGTTTATGCCTATCTTCTTTACCGCACGGACAGGCAGACGAGGGAGACGGAACTGCTCATAAAAGAGGAAGGCGGGGATGAGGTCATGTTAACGATTCTGGAAGCCGAGGGGGAGAGTTTCACCATACGGTTACGTGACAGTATCCTGCGGTACGAGGGGAAGGAATTGGCAGAAGTTCTGTATACCTATTCCGGTGATGCGATGTCTTGGGAGGTGAAACCGCTCACGGACGGCTATCTGATCTGGGAGCTTTATTTTGAAGATACCGGTGAAAAAACGGTGGAACAGCTCACGAACGGCTACGTGGTCTACGAAGGAAGGATGGAATACCGGTTTCGGATTTTGGAGAATTTCACGGAAACAGGAAGCTTTACTGATCCCGAAGGGAACGTGAATTACTATTACGGGGCGGTTGGAGATACGCTTTACTTTGGCGGTGATGCGACGCTTTATTATATGGAATTGGAAGATTTCAAGGAGGGGAATTATGAATTCCATTTCATTGATATCGATTAATGTATCATAGCGTTTTCTTTTTGCAGACCGGAGGAAGGATATGAAGCTGGTATGGCTTGAGGGAAAAAGAATAGCAAAAAAAGGCTGGGTGCTGCTTTGCTTTTTAGCATTTCTGGCATTAGGGCTTTGGATCAGTGAGCTGACGCTGGAGCGGTCATTTCGGGATGAGAACTGCAGTGTAGAGCAGTATCTGGAAGCGGCGGAAAGCTGCCGCGGCATGGCGCTGACGGAAGCGGCGGAATATCTGCGTGAAAGAGAGGATGCAGCGTTTCAGGCAGTCGAAACCTATCAGGATTATCGGGCGAGGATGATAAGTCTTGAGGAGGCGGCGGGGAAACTTGCGTCTCTGGGGTATGGGGAAACCCCGCCTGATGAGTTGACTTTCATTGAGTTAAGGGAGGAATGGGCGAAGTATCAGTGCGTATTGGACGAAGTGAATCTTCTTTTGCAATACGGAGACCGTATGAGAGAAATTCAGCAGGGCGAAGGCGGTCTGTCCGGGATTTCCTTTTTTAACGAGGACGAGTATGTTACGCTGACAAGAGAAAAGGCAATGCGGGACTATGCCGGACTTCAGGTAGAACTCGACACATGGCAGCCAAACGTTTCCGCACGGGAGTTTCTGCAAAACAGGGTGATGGATGGTCTGATTTTCCTGTTTCTGACGGTCATGGTGCTTCTGCTTTATATGGAGGAAAAGGAAAAGGGATATGCGGCGCTGACTGCTGCGGCGAAGGGAGGAAGGCAGCGTTTTTATGTGAAGAAAGCAGGCGTGCTCTTTGCGTTTACGCTGTTTACGGTGCTGGTCTACGAAGGGGTGCTGCTCGCCTATGATGTATGGAGGCTTGGCGGTGTGGTCTGGAATGCGCCGATTCAGTCGATCGCAGCGTTTGAGATGTGCTGTCACGGTTTCAGTGTGGGGATGGTTATTGTCCTGACGATTCTTCTCAAAGTTTTGTTTTTTTATATTTTGGCGCTTGTGTTGTCGGCACTTGCCTGTCTGATGTCCAAGACGCTGCCCTTTTTGTGTGTTACCGCGCTCATTGTGCTGTTCTCCGTTGTCTGGGGTCGGACCGCGGATATTAATGGAAGCTTTGGGTGGATGACCTGCCTGAATCCGATCGGATTGACGGATACGGCGGGAATGATCATCCGATATCGCCAGTTTCCGATTTTTGGTAATCCCGTATCCGAAGCATGGATATCAGGGGTATTTATCGTGCTACTGGCACCCGCCTCATTCGCGGCAGGGCTTCTTTTCTATGCCGGAACGGCAAAGAGAAAGGGGGTGCTTCTCCTCATTGCAAACGAAGGGAGCGGGAAGATTCGGAGATGCTGGCAGGCGCGCATGAAAAAGCGGATTGACCGGAATGCTGAGGGAGCGCGGACAGGGCATGGAAAGCGGCTGCCCAAAGGAGCTTTTTTACTGGAGCTGAAAAAAAGCATGATTTCTTATCGGATGCTGCTGCCGGTCTTGGCGGTCATCTTCGCCTGTGTAGCAGGATATGTTGTCTCTGATGAGAAGGCGATGACACAGCAGGAGAAGTTTTACCGGGAATATATGATGGAGTTAAACGGTTCTTTGACACCGGAAAAGGAACAGTTTATTTTGGAGGAGAGGGAAAGATTCCGTAATTTGGAAGTGTTTCTTAATGAACTGCTTTTACAGGGCGGAGATCAGGGACTCCTGATCAGCTATATTGAAAATGAGCTGGTTAAAAAATCGGCGTTTGATCTGGTGGAGCTCCAATATGCCCGCGTTCAGGAAACCGGCGGCGTCTTTTTATATGAAGCGGGGTATCTGTACCTGATGGGGCTTGAAGAAAACGAGTCCGGGCGTATCGGTGTTTTTCTCGGAGTCTTGATTTTGACATTACTTCTTCCTTATCTTTCTTGGATCGAACTCGGCGGCGGAGCGGATGGGGTGGTCCGCACGACTATGCGGGGGAGGAGCAGGGTGCTTTTGACGCAATATGCGGTCTATTTCCTGACGGCGGTTCTGTTATTTGGTAGTATCTGTGCAGAAGATGCGGCGAAGATTTTCGGACAGTTCGGAAGCTACGGGCTGGCGGAGGCGACAGAAAATATCAGTCAGCTTGGCGGATTTCTGTCGGGCTGCAGCGTGGGCGGATATCTGGTTCTTATTTATACACTTCGCCTGTTTGGCGTTGCGCTTGCGGCGCTTCTTGTTATGGCGTGTATGTATCTTAGCAGGGATTATCTGAGTGCTGTTTTGCTGTGCGGGGTGCTGCTCGTGATTCCCAACCTGCTTTTTATGAATGGATTTTCCTTTATGCGAGGGTATTTTATGAATGCGTTTTTGCAGGGGGAGGAATTTCTGATGCTTTTTCGGAATGGGGAGATCGGAATCATCCTGTTGATCTTACTGCAGGTGGGGCTGTGTGTGGGAGCGTCCTTTTGGATTTTAAGAAAAGAGGTGAAGCGTCGATGAAGTTAGAGATTGCACATGTAACGTTTGGATACGGGAAGACCGTTGTGATCGAGGATATGAATTTGGAGCTGACGCCGGGGGTGTACGGGCTGTTAGGACCGAATGGAGCAGGAAAGAGCACGCTGATCTCCCTGCTTGTCACAAACAGGATACCGGATAAAGGGGAAATCTTATGGGACGGGAAAGAAATCGGCTCGCAGGGGGCGGCATACCGGGGCGTAGTGGGTTTTAAACCCCAGCAGCAGAGCATTTATCCGGAACTGCGGGTCAAGGAATTTTTATATTATATGGCAAACTTAAAAGAAGTGCCGCGAAAGGAGCAGGAAAAACAGGTCAATGAACTGTTGGTCCGCCTGAATCTGGAGAAGCATCGGGATAAAAAGATGAAGGCGCTTTCGGGCGGAATGCTGCAAAGGGCGCTGCTGGCGCAGGCGTTATTGGGAGATCCTAAGTTTATTATTTTAGACGAGCCAACGGCGGGGCTTGATCCAATGGAACGGATCAATATGCGGAATCTGATCGGGGAGCTGGCAGGCGACAAGATCGTGCTGCTGGCGACGCATATCATTGAAGATATTGCTACCATTGCAAAGGAAATTTTGTTTATGAATCATGGCGAGATTCTGCTGCGGGGAAATTTGGATTCCCTCAGGGAGTATTATGAAAAAGGAAAAAGGGAGGGCAGGATGACGGGCGTGGAGATGCAGGATGAGATCATGATCTTGGAAAATCTGTATTATGATCTTTTTCATGTCTGATGTCAGTAGCTTTTTTGAGAAAGTTTTTGTTGCAAAGGGAATATTGATATGCTATAATCAATTTCGCTGGGATTTCAAGCGTAGGAATGTCTATTCGGATATTTTCACGGAAGAGATCCCGGAGGGGAGAACCCGCGAAAGACAGGGCTCCGTGGTCAAGAGGTTAAGACATCGCCCTTTCACGGCGGTAACACGGGTTCAATTCCCGTCGGAGTCATTTTTGAGGAATGTGTGATTCCTTGAAACAATAGGAGCAATATATGTTCCGAGGTTATTCGGACCTTTAGCTCAGTTGGTTAGAGCAACCGGCTCATAACCGGTCGGTCCTGGGTTCGAGTCCCCGAAGGTCCATTCATAATCGTTTTTGGCCCAGTGGCTCAGTTGGTTAGAGCGTCGCCCTGTCACGGCGAAGGTCGTCGGTTCGAGTCCGATCTGGGTCGCTCCGTATATTCTTATGAATCAACGATTCTAAGGACATACGGAACAAAGAAATACCTCATATCAGGGATCTTAGCTCAGCTGGGAGAGCATCTGTCTTACAAACAGAGGGTCATAGGTTCGAGCCCTATAGGTCCCACGGAAAAGAACAAGCTCTGTTCTTTTCAGAATCATTGCATTGTGCCGGCGTGGCGGAACTGGCAGACGCACAGGACTTAAAATCCTGCGGGACTAACCTCCCGTACCGGTTCGATTCCGGTCGCCGGCATTGAATGTAAAAGAACCTGCATCAGCATATCGCTGGTGCAGGTTCTTTTTCTGCCAATAATAAATTATTCGAAAGAACGCGTAGCGTTCTTTTTTACCGATTTAAGCATTTTGCGATGGTGTCAAGCAGTTGGTGGGAATTGATGGGTTTCGGCAGATGCTCGTTCATTCCCGCCATTTTTGTTTTTTTGATATCGTCGTCCATCACGTTTGCGCTCAGAGCGATGATGGGGACGGATTTGGCATCAGGGCGAGGCAGCGCCCGAAGCCTGCGTGCTGCCTCTAAACCGTCCATCACGGGCATCATAATGTCCATGAGAACAAAATCAAACTCATTGGGCGAGGACTCCTCGAACCGCGTTAATGCAAGCTGACCGTTTTCGGCACAGACCACGCTCATGCCCGCGTCCTCCAATAAAAAGCGCGCAATCTCCATATTGATCTCATTGTCTTCGACGAGCAGAGCCCTGCATGCGGACAGCTTGCCGTATTCGTCGTCTTCTGCATCCGATTCATGAACTTTTGCATCCGATTCATCGGCAGCAGGCGTTGTCGTTTCGGATAAAGTCGTATTTAGAGCATCCGATGTATCGTCGGCATCTGAAAGCGCCGTTCCCATCTTAAAAGGGAGCGTAATGGAGACGGTGGTACCCACGCCGGGAGTACTGTCAAGCGAGACGGTTCCGTTCATATGGGTTACGAGTATTTTGACAATGGACATGCCGAGACCTGTCCCCATATAATTGGTGCGTGCCTCGTTATGCTCCTGTTCAAACGCCTCAAACACATGGCTGGCGAACTCAGGCTCCATGCCGATTCCGGTATCCGTAATCCGGAACTCAAATACTGCCACGTTATTATTGTCTGAAACCTCGCGTGCGTTCAGTGTAATGGAGCCGCCGGGTTTGTTATATTTGATGGCGTTATCTAAAACGTGATGAAATATCTGCAAAATATGTTTGGGACTACCGATAATGTCGGGATGTGCAAACGGTTCAAGCTGCGCCGTATAGGTCAGACCGCGTTCCCTTGCCCGTTCTAAAATCGGCCGGAGGTCCTTCGTCAGCAGGGAATCCAAGCGTATGGCTTCGTCCGTCAGGCTCAGATCGCCGTTTTCGAACGTGTTCATATCCAAAACATCCGTGACGAGACTCATTAAGTGATCACAGGATATGGCAATCTTGTTGATGCATTCGTCAATCTTTTCAGGGTTTGTCCGATTCTTTTTGGCTATTTCCAGCATGCCGATGATTCCGTTGATCGGTGTTCGAAGATCGTGGGACATGCGGGAAAGAAATTTATTCTTAATCCGTCCTGCCTCTTCCGCCTTTGCAAGGGAGTCGGACAGAATTCTTTTTGCGTCCAATTCACGCCGTTTCTCTTCGTCAACAATGCGGAAAGTCAAAATGAAATGTCCGGTATCCAAATTCATGGCACCGCCGTAAAATGCCTGAAACTCTACCCATTGGTAGTCGTCCCCGGTTTTGGCAAGATAGGTTGTCTGATAATTGCCTCCCTGATCGGCGGAGACGGAAAAAAAGTTTAATTTATTTAGGATATCCGCAAAGGAGTGATCCTCCGGATTGGTATAGTCCTGCCTGTATTGACGTAGAAGCTCCTCCAGTTCGGGGAGCGTACCGCAGATCTGCTCGTCAAAAACGCCGCCGTCACTTTTGATGACGCGATACCGTCCCTGATTCATATCAACATAGATAATGCGGTTATAGCCTTTTGTCAGCGCTGTGAGCAATTCGCTTTCCCGTTTTCTGGCATCCTCGACGATGCGGATGGATGCGATGATGATCGGGCGGCCGTCCATGGAAAGAGAAGGCTTCTGATAGGAATTGACCCAGATATTTTTACCGGATTTGTTCACGAGACGGAATTCCTGACAGACGACATTCTTATTTTGCGTATTTTCCGTAAAGGCCTTCCGGTCTTTTTCATATACCAGATTCAAAAACTGCTCGTCACAGGCGCGCAGCATTTCGGAGTAGTCATAATCAAGCGTGGTCAGGGCAAAGCCCGAAACAAAATAAATAGGATATCCGGGTTCGTCATAGAAGGCGACGACGCCGACAGCGCCGTTATGATCAAGCAGATCAATGATGGCAGCCTGATTTTGCGGGAGCAGCGACCGGTTATCCTGATGAATAAAATGTAATTCTTCATAATACTTGTTTTCTGAATTCATATGCTTTACCCTGAGGAACGTGATTTTCCTTTCTGCGAGAGATCTTCGCTTTATTATAAGGGAAATCACGGTCGGACTCAATAAAAAAATAGGATGGGGAGCAAAATTGTTTTTTTTTGATCAAAGAATAAAAATCATCTCTTTGGCGCATAGTAACCATGTGAAAAAAGAATGGAAAACGGTTCTTTTTGGACGGTTAAGCGATCAGAGAAGGGATGGTGCGATATGGGGAGTCCGCAAAAAGGAAAACAGAGTGTAGCGTTTGATAAAGGGGTGTATATCAGGGAAAGCGCCTCCATCGTCGGGACGAAGGAGGGAGAAGGACCGCTCGGCGCGCTCTTTGATATGGTGGCGTCGGATGACATGATGGGGTGCGATAACTGGGAGGCCGCGGAGAGCACGCTGCAAAAAGAGGCGCTCAGCTTGGCGCTGGGAAAAGCGGGCTTAACGCACAAGGATATCCGCTATCTGCTTGCGGGAGATCTGCTTGCGCAGACGGTCGCCTCCTCGTACGGACTGATGGATTTTGAAACGCCCATTCTCGGCATGTATGGGGCGTGCTCGACCTGCGGAGAGGCGCTTGGCATCGGCAGTATGCTGATCGCCGGAGGCTATGCGGATACACTCGCCTGTGTCACGAGCAGTCATTTTGCCAGTGCGGAAAAAGAATTCCGGTTTCCGTTAGGTTATGGTTCGCAGCGGCCGAAGTGCTCCACATGGACCGTGACCGGAAGCGGCGCGTATGTATTGTCCGCCGTAAGCACGAGCGGAGCACGCGCGCGCATCACCGGTATCACTTCGGGAAGGATCGTCGATTACGGTATCAAGGATTCCTTTAATATGGGCTGCTGTATGGCTCCGGCGGCGGCCGATACGATCGCGCAGAATCTGCAGGATTTCGGGAGAAGGCCGTCGGATTATGATAAGATTTTTACGGGCGACTTAGGGACGGTCGGACAGCAGGCGCTGATCGATCTGCTGACCGCAAAGGGGATTGAGATCGCCGCGCAGCATGACGACTGCGGCATACGCATGTATGACAGCATCCGGCAGAAGACGGAGGCGGGCGGCTCGGGCTGCGGCTGCTCCGCGGCGGTGTTATCGGCGTATATCCTTCCGCGCATGGAATCGGGAGAATGGAAAAGAGTCCTGTTCGTGCCGACGGGCGCGCTGCTTAGCAAAACCTCGTTTAACGAGGGTCAGACCGTACCGGGCATCGCCCATGCGGTCGTGATCGAAAAAGTATAAAAAATGGCAGCTGCAGTTGACACTTCTTGTCTAACGTGTTAGACTGACAATAAATAGTCTAACGCATTAGACAGCCTGCACGCGGCGAGGACCTGTTCAAAACCGGAACGGATCGCCGCGGCGGACAAGGAGGGCGGAGTATGCCGACACCGAAGGTTTTTGAGAGTGAATATCGTTTTTGTTTGATCTTATGGGCACATGAGCCGATCGCAAGCGCGCATCTTGCGCGGCTTTGCAAGGAGGAGCTTGGCTGGTCGCGCACGACGACGTATACGGTCATCAAGCGTCTGAGTGAGCGCGGCGTCGTAAAAAATGAGAATGCGGTGGTTACTGCGCTGGTGTCTCAGGATGAGATTCAGGCGGCGGAGATTGACGAGCTTGTCAATAAAAAATTCGGGGGCTCGCTGCCTGCGTTTATTGCCGCCTTTACGAAGCATCAGAAGCTTTCCAAGGAGGATGTGGAGAGCGTGCAGCGAATGATCGATACATACAGGGAATAGGAGGGCGCATGGATGGAACGTTTCTTTTTAGAACTGTTGAATCGGGCGATCTGCGCGGGCTGGCTTGTTCCGGTTATTTTGCTTTTGCGTGTGATACTGAAAAAAATGCCGAAATGGATGAACTGTTTCCTCTGGGGGATGGTGGCTGTCCGGCTTCTCGTTCCGATCCAGTTAGAAAGCACGGTTTCGCTCATTCCCAGTGCGCAGACGATTACTCCTGACTTGATGTATACCGAGAAACCGGAAATACATATGGGGATCGGAATACTGAATGAGACGGTCAATCCGGTAATTTCCGACCATTTTGCGCCGAAGCCGGGGGACAGTGTGAACCCCATGCAGGTGCTTGCGGCCGTGGCTTCCCGGGTATGGCTGGCGGGTGCGATGCTCCTGCTTTTCTATGCGGCGGCGTCCTATATGCGGCTGTGCATGCATGTAAGAACGGCGGTTCCCGTGAGGCGGAAAGCGGAACGCAGGAGCATTCCGGTTTTGGAGAGCGAACGGGTGGATTCGCCGTTTGTGCTCGGGCTTGTCCGTCCGCGCGTCTATCTGCCGACGAAAGTGGAGGAAACGGACAGGAATTATATCATCTCCCATGAGCTGGCGCATATTCACAGAAAAGATCATTGGATCAAGCCGTTCGGGTATCTGCTTTTGGCGGTATATTGGTTTCATCCGCTGCTGTGGATCGCCTATATCATGCTCTGCAGAGATATTGAGTATGCCTGTGATGAGCGAGTGGTGAAACGGTATGATGTGGAAGAACGCAAGGCGTATTCAACGGCGCTGCTTACATGCAGTGTGCGGCGTTTTCGGATCGCCGCCTGTCCGGTTGCGTTTGGAGAGGTGGGCGTCCGGCAGAGGGTCAAGGGCGTTCTTCATTATAAAAAGCCGGCGTTCTGGGTACTGCTGGCAGCGGCGCTTTGTCTTGTGATCGTGGCTGTCTGCTTTTTGACCAATCCTAAGACGGAAAGAGACGCGTTTGCGGAAGGCGGGAGCGCATCGGAAACGGCGGGTGAGGGAGACGGGAGCAGCGCATCGGAAACAGCGGGTGAGGGAGACGGGAGCAGCCCTATAGGCGTGGCGGTTCCGGCTGTTGGCTGGTATGAATATGACCACTGTGTTTATATGAATCCGCTCAGCTCTTATATTCCGGTAGAAGGGCAGCGGATCGGCGGTTATCTGGAAGCGGACGGTCTGATATGGAATGAGTTGGGGCAGCAGGAGTATCTTCTTTTTGCGCAGACACCGGAGGAATATAATGCGGATACCGTATCGTGGTCGTTTTTTAATAAGGAAGAATTAGAAGTGTTGTTCGATGGGATTTTCTTGACGAATGACGGGATGGAAGCGGAGCTTGACAGGATTGGGACGCTTCCTGCGGAAAAACGCTTATGGCGTCCGCTGGAAGACGGGAGCCGGCTGCTGTATGTGGACGGAGAACTGTGGCTGCTGCGGCATATGGGCGGCGGGGAGGTCTGGAGCATTTATGCGCTGCGTCCGGAGAGCAGTCTGTTAGATGACGCAATCGCAAAAGCGGCATGGGACTGGGCGGAGGAGACAGGCGCGTTTGGCGGTGTGACGAGGACGGAGGCAGCCGCCGAGGGTGTGACCGGAGAATTGTGGGCGATGTATCCCTGCGTCAGCTATGTCGTGCTGGCAACGGAGGGGGCGACGGATGCGGTGACGGGAGATCACGAGACCCTCACGGTTTATGCGCAGGTTCTGGCAACGGCGTATCTCTGCGAGCAGACGGGATTGACAGAGCTTGGGGGAAGTTATGTTCCGGCGGTGATCACTTTTAGGGTCGATGAAGATGGTTCGTACACGCTTTCAGAGTATTGGACGCCGCGTGACGGCAGCTATTTTGTGCAGGATATCCGGGAGAAAGTTTCTGCTGTGCGGGTCGCGGATGCGATGATCGACGGACAGCAGTATATCTATGAATTGATGCAGGATAGTTATGCAAGAGCAGTCTCGGAAACAGGCGTGGTGGATACGTGGTCCGTCGTGGGTGGTCTGTTTGACAGGATGCAGGAAGACCGGGATGATCTTTTGGAAGAGGATGCGGACGCGGTCAAGCGGATGACGGCGTATCCGCTCACGGTAAGAGAGCTTTATTATTACGGAGATAACACGCTGCGCTATATCTACAGCCAATTTATGCGGGGCGGCGAGAGCGGCTTAAGGGGTGAGCTGATGATCCGTGTTCTGCATCAGATGATCTTGGAGGAGATGGCGCTTCGAATGCCGCTCAACGACGGGCAGGCTTATTTTGACGCGCTGGTTGAAAGCACGCAGGAAGCCTATGCGGATTTGGTGCAGTCTAAGGGCGGCGAGGCGGAAGCGAAGCAGTTTATGCGTGAATTTATGCCGGCGAGTTATCTGCTGCTTTCTATGCTGGAACAAAGAACATCGGATGCGGAAGCGGATGTCACCTATGAATATTATCTTACAAAAGAAGAACTGATGGCGGATATTGATCAGGGTTATCTCTTTCGGCTGGATACCACGTTTCAAAAAACAAAGCTTCCGGCAGGAAACGTGTATACAGCGCCCTGTGTCAGTATGGGAGTCTGGCCGTTTTATGTTCACGAAGACAATATCGTGAACTTGGAGATCGCGTTTTCTGATCTGATCAGGAAGCCCGACAAAAACATCTTTCCGCAGGAAGAGCAGATTGTTGTTGAAGTGGTTTCACCGAACGGGCAAAGCGTATTCTGTTTTGAAAGCGTGGGAGATGAAATCACAAAGGACACTTCCGTGCAGGAGCAGATTCCCGTGACGCCGGGCGAATGGACGTTAAAGATCAGTTTTGCATATGTATGCGGAGAAGCGCCGGCTCATCTGAAAATCGCGGCGGCATACGAAAGCCTGAACGAAGAAGATTTGAACTGGCTAAAGAAGGAAAGACTGGCGAATCGTTGGGGATCATAAAAAAGAACCGGGAAACGGAGTAAGCTCCGCAAATCCCGGTTCTTCGAAAGATTGGCGCATTTGCGCCAATCTTTTATAGTGCCAGCAGCTTCAGGAGATTTTCTTTTGCCTGAACGCCGATGGAGCGGCCGATCTCCGCACCGTTCTTAAAGGCGATAAAAGTCGGAACGGACATCACGCCGTAGCGCTCCGCGAGCGGCATGGACTCATCGATATCGACTTTTACGACATCAAACGTATCATAGGTTTCGGAAAGCTCCGTAAGCACGGGAGCCATCATGCTGCACGGACCGCACCATGTCGCAAAAAAATCCACAAGCACGGGTTTGTCCGACTGTAATACACTTTTTTCAAAATCCGCTGTGTTAACGATCTTAGCCATAATCATCCTCCATTTCTGTCCGGAATGCCGGTCGGGAACAGTTTCTCAGCGATTCCGCTTGTCTGACTGTCTGAACGTAGTCTGCGTCAAAAGGCGCTTCTTTATCCCATTTTTTGGTTTTATTATCTCATGTGCGGGGCAAAAAGTCCAGTATTGATTCAAATCTGATATTGAAAAAACAGCGCAACTATACTAATATGGAAAAGAACAGAAATGCTCCGTGGGGCAAAAGCAGCATCCTTCGGTGTGGAAAGGAGTCGAACAGACAATGGAAAAAAAGAACTTGGATTGGGCAAACATCGGTTTTGCCTATCATCAGACAGACAAGCGTTACGTTGCCGAGTATAAAAACGGCGCGTGGGGCGAGGGAAAGCTTGTGGATGACGCAAATGTGGTATTAAGCGAGTGCGCCTGCGTGTTTCAGTATGCGCAGACCTGTTTTGAGGGACTGAAAGCATACACAACGGAGGATGGACACATTGTCTGCTTCCGTCCGGATATGAATGCAAAGCGTATGGCGGATACGGCAAAAAGGTTAGAGATGCCCGTATTTCCCGAGGAGAAGTTTGTGGAGGCTGTCTGCGAGGTTGTAAAAGCAAACGCGGCATGGGTTCCGCCCTACGGCACCGGTGCAACGTTATATATTCGTCCCTACATGATGGGAACTAATTCCGTCATCGGCGTAAAGCCGGCGGAAGAATATCAGTTCCGCATTTTTGTGACCCCTGTAGGACCTTATTTTAAGGGCGGCGCGAAGCCGTTAACGATCCGGATCTCCGATTTTGACCGTGCGGCGCCGAATGGCACGGGTAATATCAAGGCAGGCTTAAATTATGCGATGAGCTTACACCCGATCATGGAGGCGCATCGGGCGGGCTTTGATGAGAATATGTATCTGGATCCCCAGACAAGAACGAAGGTTGAGGAGACGGGCGGCGCGAATATTATTTTTATCACGAAGGATGGCAAGCTGGTAACGCCGAAGTCGAACAGCATCCTGCCCTCGATCACGAGACGTTCTCTGCTCTATGTGGCGGAGCATTACCTTCACATGCAGGTGGAGGAGCGAGAGGTGTTCTTTGAGGAAGTACCGGAATTCGTGGAATGTGGTCTGTGCGGCACGGCGGCGGTCATCTCTCCGGTCGGCAAGATTAATGACCACGGAAAAGAGATCTGCTTTGCGAGCGGTATGGAGCGGATGGGAGAGACGATCCAGAAACTGTACGATACGCTGACCGGCATTCAGATGGGAAATATCGAAGCGCCGGAAGGATGGGTAAAGACGATCCTGTAAAAAAGAACGTTTTATGTACTTTGGGTACGAAGAAAATTCCTGATATATGGCAGAATAGCATGAAAACAAAAAAGACTTTCGCCGGCGCGAAAGTCTTTTTTGTTTTGTTAATAACATCTCATGACTCATTCACATCTTCATAATACGCTTTTACGCGGATGCTCTGATTATAATCCCCGAATTCATTTCCGAATAGCGTCATGCCGCCACGATTTGGCGTATTTTTGGGCACGGAAAACTTCAGGTCGATGCTGCTGTTATAATCAATATGCAGATCCTCGATCGTCACGCTCGATATTTCGTGCGTGCCGTCGATAAAGGTTCCGCTATGATTAATGATCAAGGTTTTCAAAAGACCGTATTGATTTAAGAGCTCCGGCCACCACTGAGGGGAAAGCATTCCTTTTCTGGAGCCGTAATCGCCGGGGCTGATCCATGTTCCGACGGAGATATCATTGATCTCAAAATGAATATCGCTCGGATAATCGTCGTTATTTTCCGGACATTCGGAAGAAATTTCAAAAGAAATCTGCAATTCCGTCAGCTTCTGTCCGGCGCGCAGCCGGTTCGGCAGATTATATCCGATGCTGCCCCAGCCGATCCAGAGGATACCGGCCTTGAATCGTTCGGGATAAGAAAATACGCGGGGATCGTCCAATTCGCCGATAATACTGTTGATCGTGGCAAGTCCGCAGGTCGGATGGACGTCCGCGGATGTATACTGCCCGACCGCAATATCATCCTGATAGCATGCGCGGGCGGTATTCTGCGGCGCGAGATCGACGATCAGGCGGCTGTATCTTGGGCGGATCAGCTTCATGATGCCGCGTTTTCCGGAGGTTGTGTGTATTTTGACAAGTCCCGCACTTTCCAATTTGCTGACATGAAGCGAGATCGCGCTGTTTGTCAGACTGAGCGCTTCGGCGAGATCATTCATGCTGAGATGATCGTTCTCATAGATCAGTTCCATGATGCGCAGACGCATCGGCGTGCTCAGCGCTTTGAAAATTTCTTCTGCTTCCTGTAGGGAACCTGCATATAACATAGCTGCCTCCTTTGATAGCGCGGCAATATGCCGGTAGACATGATGAATAGTGCTTGAATTTCATTATAGATTTCATTATAGGAAAAGAAAAAGGTTAAGTCAATAGAAAAGTAAAAGCCGTTTTTGGATAAAAATCGTTAAAAATAAAAAAATGTTGTGATTTCTAAAATATCGCGCAAAAAATAGTCAAATTGCACAAAAACATAGGGCAAAATTTTTCGATAAAAAGAGAATATGATTATTGATTTGCGTTCTTTGGTGTGGTAAATTGTAACTATAATTAAGCAAAAAAAGAAAAGGTTAAGTAAAAAGTGAAATAAAAGGATATAGTAATCGTTTAAGTAGCCTATAATCGAGTTTATATTAAAAGTTTCACTGAAATAAATCTGCAATTTGTATAGAAAACGGTGGAAAAAATGCTTTTGATCAAGCATATTATCCGGTAGGTGGTCTTTACGGAAGGAAACCACAGAAAAACCCGACAACAGAGAGAAAGGACGGAGGGACAAACATGTTTAAGCTTTACATTAATCCGGCAAATCAGAAAGGACATATTAATCCTGAAATTCAGGGACATTTCTCGGAGCATCTCGGGAGATGCATTTATGAGGGTCTTTACGTTGGAGAAAATTCTGACATTCCGAATACAAACGGTATGAGAAATGATGTTGTGGCGGCGTTAAAGGAGATGGGCATTCCTGTGCTGCGCTGGCCGGGCGGCTGCTTTGCCGATGAATATCACTGGATGGACGGCATCGGACCGAAGGAAAAGAGAAAGAAAATGATCAACACCCACTGGGGCGGTGTTGTCGAGGATAACAGCTTTGGTACGCACGAGTTTATGGAGCTTTGCAGACAGCTCGGCTGCAAGACCTATGTCAACGGCAATGTCGGCAGCGGAACGGTGCAGGAGATGAGCGAGTGGGTCGAGTATATGACGTTTGAGGGCGTTTCTCCCATGGCGGATCTGCGTGCGGCAAACGGCAGCAAAGAGCCGTGGAACGTTGATTATTTCGGCGTCGGCAATGAAAACTGGGGCTGCGGCGGCAATATGACGCCGGAGTATTACGCGAACCTGTATCGGAGATACCAGACTTATGTCCGCAATTACCGTTCCGACAAGCATATTTTCAAGGTATGCTGCGGACCGAACATAGATGACTATAAATGGACAGATGGTGTAATGAAGACGACATTCCGCTGCGAAGAGGGTCAGCATGGCTTTATGGATGGATTATCCCTTCATTATTACACGCATCCGGAGGGATGGATCGAGAAGGGTAGCGCGCTCGACTTTGATGATAAGGTCTGGTATAAGACGTTGAGTAAGACCCTTTACATGGAAGAATTGATCAAGCATCACACCGCGATCATGGATCATTATGATAAAAAGCATGAAGTCGGTCTCATCATAGATGAATGGGGAACCTGGTACACCTGTGAGCCGGGTACCAATCCGGGCTTCCTCTATCAGCAGAACACGATGCGCGACGCGCTGGTGGCGGGCATCAACCTGAATATCTTTAACAAGCATTGCGACAGAGTGAAGATGGCGAACATCGCACAGCTGGTAAATGTTCTTCAAGCGGTGATCCTGACTGAAGGCGAAAAGATGATCCTGACACCGACGTATCATGTATTCCACATGTATCAGTGCCATCAGGACGCGGAGCTGTTAGAAAGTTATATCGAGACGGAAACGATCGGTTTGGAGGATGAGTATCAGGTACCGAACTTAAACGAGTCCGTATCGCTCGGCAAAGACGGCAAGATCCACATTACGATCAATAACCTGTCGGTCGAGAAGGATTATGAAGTGGAGAGCATTCTTGCGGATACAGAAATAGAGGCTGTCAGCGGAACGATCCTGACGAATGAGATGCATGCCCACAATACGTTTGAGAATCCGAACGTGGTACATACGGAGAAGTTTGAGGGCTGCACGTTCAAGGACGATCGGCTTACGTTTACGATTCCTGCATGCAGCGTGCTGCATTTGGAAGTTACAAAAAAATGAGCGAAACTCATAAATGAGCAAAGCTAATTAAAAAACGAGTGATATTTATCAAGGTTCAAGAAAACAGCTGTTTTCTTTAGAGTATGTTAGGTAATCATAGATTACCTAACATACTCTTGGGTTTTTAGAAAAGAAGGTTCCACAGTAAGGAGGTTCGTATGGCACGGAAGGAATGGAAAAGAATTGCAGCGCTGGCATTGGCGGCAGTCATCACGCTTGAGGGGGCGCAGGCCGGGGAGATGCCGCAGGTATCTGCGGCCGCGGATGAGACGTCCGGTTCGGTGGAGATGCCTGCAGCGGGGGAGAACTTCAGCGTAGAGAGACTGACATCCAATTATACGAACATCAGCGCAAACTATACGGCACCCGTATACGGCGGCGAGCAGATTCGTTTTGCAATGGATGAAGTCTTAGACGGAGCATACAGCGACAAGATTGCGGCGGATAACAGAGGTTATGAAAACGGGGTTGTCGATCTGCACGGCGGCGATACGGTCAGCGTAAAAGTGAATGTGCCGCAGACAGGGCTTTATTGGATGGAGTTTGACTATCTTTCCTATGACAGCTCGATCCTGCCGATCGAGTTTTCGCTGATGGTGGATGATACCTATCCTTTTTATGAGATGAGGAACCTCACATTTGAGACGACGTGGGTGTCAAAGGAGGATGTGGAGCTTGACCGTTACGGCAATGAGATCGTGTCGCTCCCGGACAAAAAGATTCAGTGGGAGAGTAAGTATCTGATGGATACGAGCTACCGCTATTCCGAGCCGCTGCTCGTGGAACTGACTGCGGGAGAACATACACTGACGTTTACGGTCAACGAGGGAACGTTCCTTCTTGGCAATATCACATTGAATGCGCCGCAGAGCGTCGCAGCCTATACAGGTTCGCAAAAGGCGGAAGGAAACGAGCTGATCACAATTCAGGGAGAAGATTTCTATGCCCGCAACGACTCTTCCATTCATGCGGTCGGCGAATATGATTCTTCTTTATCCCCGCTTTCCTCAAAAGACACGGTATTGAATACGGTGGATGCCGATTCCTTTAAGACGGCGGGACAGGAGATTACTTATCGGTTTCGTGTAGACAGGGCGGGCTGGTATTATATCGGTGCGAATTATCTTCAGTCGGAAAAAAATGATTTTCCCGTGTTCGTGGACTGGCGTATTGACGGACAGATACCGAACACTGCATTTCAAAGTTATCCTATGGCATATACAACCAAATATAAGACCACATCCTTAACGGATGATGACGGAGACCGCTTGAGCGTTTTTCTGGAGGAGGGGCAGCACACCATTTCCGTTACGATCAGTGCGGATAATCTCCGATACGCTTTGGAAAGAGTCGATGAGATCATGAGCGGTATCAATGATCTGTCGCTTGAGGTGACGAAGGTAGCCGGTACTAAAAAAGATAAATACAGGGATTTGAGACTGACAAGATATATCCCGGATTTGCAGGAACGCCTGTATGGCTGGGTGGACGGACTTTACGAGGTGGCGGATATTGCCACGCAGTATGTCGATGTGAATGATCCCGAGGATGTGGCGGCGTTTGCCTATCTGATCATTGCGGCAAAGCAGTTAAAGAGTCTCGGCGATGAGCCGAACGAGCTGGTTTACCGTGTAGGGGAGCTTTCTACGAGCGTCAATTCCATCAATACACAGATTGCGAATTTCATCGATCTGATCAATGACAATAACCTTGCGATCGATCGGATTTACATTTATCAGGACGGCGCAAAGCTGCCGCGGGGATTAAATTTCTTTGAGAGTATCTGGATGTCCCTGAAACGGTTCGTTTACTCTTTCTTCGGACAGTCCTATTCGGCAACCAATACGGATGCGTCCCATCTTCAGGTATGGGTAAACCGTCCGAGGCAGTATGTCGAGATCATGCAGAAGATGATCGACGAGCAGTTTACGCCGCAGACCGGTATAGAGGTGGATCTATCCATTATGACGGACGCCAATAAGCTCGTCCTATCGAACGCATCGGGGGATACGCCCGATATAGCGACAGGCATTAACTACTCGATTCCATTCGAGCTGGGTATCCGCGGTGCGCTTGTAGATCTGACAAAGTTTGATAATTATCAGGAGGTTTTCGGCAGATACAGTGAAGGTATTTTGGTTTCCTCCGTGATCGGAGACGGCTTCTATTCCCTTCCGGAAACGATGAACTTTTATGTTATGTTCTGCCGTACGGATATTCTGGAAAAGCTGGGACTTGAGCCGCCGGAGACGATCGATGAGATGATCGGCATGCTGACGGACTTACAGATGAGGGGACTCAATATTTACTATCCTACCGCGTCCATGCTGGTGATGCGTAACTTCCACGGTACGACGCCATTGATCTTCCAGAACGGCGGTACATTGTACGGAAGAACGGCATTGGAGGTGACGGTGGACAGCGAGGAGACGATCGCAGGCTTTACGCAGCTTACTGAGCTGTTTACCCTTTATAATATGCCGGTGGATATTCCGAACTTCTATCAGCATTTCAGAAACGGAGATCTGCCGATCGGTATTGCGGATTTTAACTCGTATAACCTGATCTTAAATGCGGCGCCCGAAATTGCCAATTCATGGGAAATATCTTTGGTTCCCGGCGTTGTGGATGAAGAGACCGGAGAGATCAAGCGCTATATGAGCGGCGGTGCGGAGAGCACGGTCATGTTCCGCTCAAATGATGAGCGCGAGCAGCAGGCATGGGAGTTCATGGATTGGTGGTCGAGCACTCAGGTGCAGGCGGAATTCGGACAGCGCTTACAGATCATGTATGGCGATGAATATATTTGGCCGACCGCGAACTTAGAGGCATTCGGCAATCTGCCTTATCCGACCAAGCATAAGCAGACGATCATGGAACAGGCGGAAAATATTCTGGAAGCGCCGCGTCTGCTCGGAAGTTATATGTTAGAGCGTGAGCTTTCCAACGCGTTCAACGATGTGGTCGCCAACGGAAAGAATTTGCGGTCCAGAGTGGATGACGTAGCGAAGGCGGTCAACAGAGAGACGCTGCGTAAGCTGGAGGAATTCGGCTATATTGACGCCGATGGCAATGTGATCAAGGAATATGTGATACCGTCGGTAGAACAGGTTCGTGAGATCATGGGACGTTAAGGGGGCGGAGAGATGTTCAAAAAATCAAAGGTAGGCAGCAAGTCGCATTTTAATAAGAACGGTTATCTCTTTGTATTTCCGTATGCGGCACTGTTCATTGTGTTTATACTGGCTCCGGTCATTATGGCGGTCATTCTGTCGTTTACGAACTTTAACGCCATTCAGTTTCCGGAAGGGGTGGGACTGCTCAATTACATAAACCTGATCACCAGCGATGATGTGTTTATGCAGTATGTCATACCGAATACCGTGAAATACGCGCTGATCGTCGGTGTCGGCGGCTATGTTCTGTCGTTCCTGCTTGCATGGGCGCTGGCGAATATGACGAAGGTTCCGCGTACGATCTTTGCATTGATCCTCTACTCACCGAGCATGACGACCGGTGTCGCGATGACGGTACTTTGGAAGATCATGTTTACGGGAGATCAGACGGGCTATATCAACAGCTGGCTTATGGATATCGGGGCGATCAACGAGCCGATCATCTGGCTTGTCAGCACGAAGTACCTGCTCCCGATCGTCATCATCATCGGTTTGTGGTCGAGCATGGGCGTCGGATTCTTAGCGATTCTCGCCGGACTCTTAAATGTCGATGAGTCTCTTTACGAGGCGGCGGCGATCGATGGTGTGAAGAATCGTTTCCAAGAGATGATCTATGTGACGATCCCGAGCATGAAGCCGCAGATGCTCTTTGCAGCGGTCATGCAGATTGTAGGAGCGTTCCAGAACGGACAGATCAGTACACTGCTCGCGGGAAATCCAACGCCACAATATGCGGCACAGCTGATCGTCAACCACATTGAGGATTACGGTTTCATCCGATATGAGATGGGTTACGCGGCGGCGACCTCAGTCGTACTGCTGCTGATCGTACAGGTATTCTCAGTCATATCCAAGAAGCTGTTCGGTGAAGAATAAGAGGGGAGGGAGAAAAGATGGCTGCTTATAAAGGACATAGAATGAATCCGGATAAGTTTGAGCGGGGACAGATTAAAATATATCTCTTTGTCATACCGCTTGTGTTGATCACGGGACTGCCGATCGTGTTTATCATTTTTCATGCGTTTAAGCCGATGGAAGAGCTCTTTGCCTTCCCGCCGAAATTCATCACAACGCATCCGACGCTGGATAATTTCCGAAAGCTGTTCAAGGCTTCGCGCTCTGCGGGAATTCCGCTGAGTAAATATGTGTTTAACAGTATTCTGATCACGGTGACGACGGTGTTTGCCTCCCTGTTTTTCTCGACGGCGGCGGCATATGCGCTCTCCAAACTGAAATTTAAGGGAAGAACCGCAATGCTTCAGATCAACCAGCTCGCGCTGATGTTCGTATCGGTTGCGGTCATGATACCGAGATATCTGATCGTGAATAAGCTCGGACTCATCGACACCTACTGGGCGGAGATCTTACCGCTCATTGCCCTGCCGGTCGCACTGTTCTTGGTGAAACAGTTCGTTGATCAGGTTCCGGATTCGCTGATCGAAGCGGCGTACATGGACGGTGCGAAGGAGTTCCAGATTTATCTCAAGATCATTCTGCCGATGATCAAGCCGGCGATCGCGACGGCTGCCATTCTTGTATTCCAACAGGTGTGGACGAATCTGGAGACGGCGAATTATTACATCAATGATGACGGACTAAAATCGCTTGCGTTCTATATGAGTACATTGACAAGCACCACGACAACCAATACCGTAGCCGGTCAGGGTATTTCGGCGGCAGCCTCGCTGATCATGTTCCTGCCGAACCTGATCCTCTTCTGTATCCTTCAGAAGAACGTGATGAACACGATGGCGCATTCCGGTATCAAGTAGAAATGAGAGGGTAGACCATGAAGAAAATGAAAAAAAGAATCATTTCATTGGCAGCGCTCCTCATTGCCTTTGCGGTGTCGGCGGATACGATCATCGTGCAGGCGGACGCGCCGTACAAGACTTATACGGTGGACGGCTACGGATATGTGTTGGAGACACAGACGGCATATCTGCCTTATGAGACCATTACAAAGGTTGGGGAAGAAGCATTGAATGCCCCGACGGATTTTACCCTGCTGGACGATGGATATATGTATATCCTGGACAGCGGAAACGCGCGCGTGGTCGTATCCGATATGGAAGCGAACCTGATCAGCACGTTCGGAGAAGGGGTGTTAGTCAATCCGCGCGGTATCTTTGTCACGCCGGAGCACATCTGTTATGTGGCGGATCGTGACGCAAGATCCATTTTCGTGTTTGATGAAAACGGCGAACTGATACAGACCTACGGAAAGCCGACAGCGCCGCTTTACGGAGAGACACAGGATTTCCTGCCTCTTAAGATCATCGTAAATGAATCGGGGACCATGTACATCATCTGTGAGTCCAATACGAACGGTGTTGTGCAGATCAGCCCGGTGGAAGGAGGAACCTTCCTCGGATATTTCGGCACAAACGGTACGGACCCATCCCTATGGAATATTATCTGGCGTGCGATCCAGACGGATGCTCAAAGAGCAAAGTCGAGAGGCAACATTCCGGCAACGCCCGATAACATGGCGATCGATGAAAAGGGATTGATCTACACTGTCACGAGAGGAGAGGCAAAAGCCACCTTAAAGAGGCTCAACATTGCGGGTGTCAATATGATCGAGCCGGATTACTATGAGCCGGTACCGGCGGCGGTTGCGGTCGGAAATCATGATAACGTGTTCGTGGCGTCGCAGATGGGCTTTATTTATGAATATAATAACGAGGGCGATTTGCTTTTTGTATTCGGCGGAAGTGACGACGGACAGCAGAGGATCGGCTTAAGTACCAAAGTGGAGGCGATTCAGGTCGGAACGGACGATAAGATTTACGTGCTTGATTCCGACAAGGCACAGATTCAGGTATACGAGCCGACCGAGTTTACGAATTATCTGCATGAGGCGCTGTATCTGTTCTCAAAGGGACGTTATACGCAGAGTAAGGAGCCGCTCACAGAGGTGCTCAAAATGAACAACCTCTTTGACTACGCCAACATGGCGATGGGCAGGGCGCTCTACAAAGAAGAAAATTACAGTGAGGCGGTGCATTACGCAAGACTGGCGAAGGATTATGAAGGGTATTCCGATGCATTTTGGGAAATTCGGAACAACTGGTTAAAGCATAACCTTGCGGCCGTCATTATCATTCTTCTTATCCTGTTTGTGCTGAAGAAAGTCATCGGTGTGCTCGATAAGAAAAAGCATATTCTTGACAAGCCGCGGGCGGTGTTACATAAGGTCGGCGAGGTCAAGATCATAAAGCAGCTTCGTTACATGTTTTATTATATGAGACACCCGATCGACGGCTGCTACGGCATTAAGCGTGAGGGAAGAGTTTCCGTGCTCAGTGCCAATATCCTGCTTGTGATCTTCATGCTGTTCTACATCATCAACAAGTATTTCTGCGGATTTCTGCTGAAGTATGTGCGGGAGGGCAGCTACGATATTTTGTCGGATATCGGAACGATCGTGGTCATGCTTGTGCTGATAGTCGGATGTAATTATCTGATGTGTACGATCAACGAGGGCGAAGGAAAGTTCAAACACATTTACTGCTCGTTTATTTACAGCTTAGGACCGTACCTTGTATTTATGCCGTTCATCTTTCTGCTGGGGCATGTCGTAACCTTTAACGAAGCGTTTTTTGTTCAGTTTGCGAACCTGTTCATGTATGTATGGATCGCGGTGCTGATCTTCATAGCCATTAAGGAGATCAATAACTACAAGGTCAAGGAGACGTTCAAGATCATCGGACTGACGATCTTTACGATTTTGATCGCGTGTCTCTTAGCATTTATCATTTATGTACTGTGGTCGCAGGTATTTGACTTTATTCAGTCGTTATTTGGAGAGGTGGTGTATCGGATTGGCAGCTAAATCGAAAATGAAAAAAATATGCAGTCTGGTCATGGCGGTAATCCTTCTTCTTTTCGTACCTGATATGGGATGCGGCGTAACCCTGCGGGCGCAGGCAGCGGAGAGCATCAACGGACATCAATTTGTGACGGAAAACGCACGGTACGCACTCTACATGAATGAGGAGGATCTGTCCGTTGTCGTAGCGGATAAGGTGACGGGAGCGTACATGGAGTCCTCCATCAGCTATGACGACGGAAACAATAACAACACATGGCTCGGTGCCATGAAGTCGGCGGTCGTGCTGACGATGATCGTCCAGAGCGACGATACGAGACAGGCGGATCTGCTCAATGACAATGTCACAAAGACGATTACCTATACTTCCAACGGATTTACGGCGGATCTCTACTGGAATTCCTACAAGCTTGGCATGAGGCTGGAGGTCAGCTTAGAGGAAGATGGTCTGGTGGCAAGGATTCCCGATGAGTCCATCAGAGAGGACGGAGATGAGTATCAGATCGGAACGATCTCTATTTATCCGTTTATGGGCTGCTCCTATTTGGATGATAAGGAAGGCTACCTCTTTATCCCGGACGGAAACGGGGCGCTCATTTATCTGGATGACAAAGAGGGAAGATTTAACAGCGGATATACCGCGATGGTCTACGGTACGGATGTCGGCTTTCAGGAGACGGTCGTCGAAACCCTGCTGCATGATCGTTATAATATGATCAATGACGCGCGAAAAGTGGCGGCGCCGGTATACGGGGTTGCGCATACGGATGACAAGATCGCGTATCTCGCGGTCATCGAGGATGGCGCGATGCGCGCCACGATCGAGGCGAATCCGAACGGCGTGAATGTTGATTACAATCGTATCTATGCAAAATTTGTGGAGCGGCGGCTTTACACACAGCCGACAAGCAACAACTCGAGCAGCGGCTCCTTCAAAAAGCCGGAGGACAGCAGAAGCCATTCTGATCTGCAGATCCGTTTTATGTTCCTCTCGGATGAGGAGGCGAATTACTGCGGCATGGCGAATGCCTATCGCGACTATCTGATAGCGAGGGGACTGCTGCGCAGCGCGGAGGATTCCTATCGTACCAGAATTGACTTCCTCGGCACGGAGCGCGAAAACTGGGTTCTCGGGACCACGGCGGTCGTCATGACGACCGTGGATGACATCCGCGAGATGTATGAGGATCTGGCGACGGAGGGCGTTACGGACATCTTTACCGTATATAAGGGCTGGCAGAAGGGCGGGCTCTACAATGTGCCGATCTCCAAATACAAGGCGGACGGCGGCATCGGAGGAACGTCGGACTTGACAAAGCTCATACAGGAATCGGCTGCGGATGGGATTCAGATTTATCTCTATAATGATGCGATGAGGATCAATCCGGATGAACAGAATGCGACGTTCAACGTCATTAAGATGATCAATAAGCGCCGTTTTACGGAGGATACGCATAAGGATGTCTATGAGGAAATGATGTACTTAACGCCGGCAAGGAGCAATAAGCTGCTCGACAAATTTGCGGCGAGCTACTTTAAGAAGGGCGTTGATACAATCTGCCTGGCAGGCGTCAGCAATACGCTGTTTTCCTACAATTACAGCGGAGAGTTTTACACGCGGTATGACTGTGCGGAAAGCTATGAAAGCATGGTGAGGGATTTAGATGAGGATGCGGCGCTTGTGCTGGAACAGCCGTTTGCTTATCTTTGGCAGTACACGGATGCATTCCTTGATATGCCGCTTTACACCTCAAACTATATTTTTGAGGATGAGAGCGTACCGTTTTTATCCATCGTATTAAAGGGCACGATTCCGGTGTATTCCGAATATGTGAACTTTGAGGCAAATAAAAAGGAGTTCTTCTTAAAAATGGTAGAGACCGGAACCTATCCGTCCTTCTACATCACAAAGGAAAGCTCCGCAGAGCTGATCTACACGAATTCCAGTGATATTTACAGCTCGGAATACAGCGTATACCGCGATACGATCATTGAGTATACTTTAGAACTGCGGGCGTTGAACGCAAAGGTGGCGGGCGCACACATTGTCGGACACGAGATGCTCCCGAACGATGTCACGAAAGTCACTTACGATAACGGAGTTACGGTTTACGTCAACTATAGTAATACTGCTCAGACGGTTGACGGAAACACAGTCGAAGCAATGTCGTATAAGGTGGGTGAGTAAATGAGTAAAGAGAAAAAGCAGAAGAAACCCAAGATCAAGCTCGGAAAGCTTGAAAAGAGAGAGGCGAGGATGGGATATCTGTTCGTCGCACCGTGGATTATCGGCGTGCTGCTCTTTTTGCTGATACCACTCGGACAGTCGTTCTACTATATGTGGTTCAATATCCGTATTACCCCGCTCGGCACAGTATACAATTATGTGGCAACACAGAACTTTACGCAGATTTGGCTGGAGAACCCTGAGTTTCCGCAGCAGCTGGTCACATACATATGGCAGACGATCGTACAGGTTCCGGTCATTGTGGTGTTCGCACTGTTGATCGCCATAATGCTGAACGGAAAGATACGCTGTCGTGGATTCTTTCGACTGATCTTCTTCCTGCCGGTCATCATTGTGAGCGGACCGGTCATGAATATGCTGGTGGACGAGGGTGCAGCGACAATCCCGAGTATGAATGTCCAGTCCATTGTAAATGCGTTTGATCAATTTTTGTCGCATTCGCTGGCGGAATCGGTCGGAGAGATCTTCAGCAATATGATCATGACGCTCTGGTATTCGGGCGTACAGATTCTGATCTTCCTATCGGCGTTACAAAAGCTCGATCCCGCGCTGTACGAGGCGGCAAAGATTGACGGCGGCTCCAATTGGGAGTGCTTTTGGAAGATCACGCTGCCGACGATCAAGCCGATGATCCTCTTAAATGCGGTCTATACGGTCATCTTCTTATCAGGCAACGAACAGAACAGCCTGATCAATATGATCGAGTCGGCAATGTTTTCGGGCACGAAGGAGAAGGGCTACGGATACGCTTCGGCTATGGCGTGGATGTACGCGGTCGTCATTACCTTAATCGTGCTGTTGTTCTTCCTGCTGCTTGGCTCAAAGAAGGATGCCTACGACAGGCAGATCAAAAAAGTCAAGAGGGCAAAGAAGAAAGAGCTCCGCATGGAGAAACGGATAGAGAGGAGGGGAAAGAGAAATGTCAAGAAGCTCGAAAAAGCAAGAAAAAAGCGCAAATACAAAACCTACGACGGCTCTGGAGACTATTAAAAAGAAATTCACGAGAGAAAAGATTCACCGCTTTATTTTCGGAACAAAGGAAAAACAGGGCGCGGGAAAGCAGATTGTTGTATATGGCTTATTAATCTGTATCGGCTTTGTATATCTTTACCCGATGCTCTACATGTTCAGCACCAGTTTTATGAACAGGGACGATCTGCTGGATACCTCGGTGAAGTGGCTGCCCAGCACGCTGTATTTTGCAAACTATATAGATGCGGCGAAATCCATGGACTTTTGGCAAACGTTTTTCAAGGGAATCATCATCGCCGGACTGCCGACACTCTGCAATGTGATGATCTGCATGTTTATCGGTTACGGTTTTGCACGGTATGATTTTAAGGGCAAAAAGATCATGATGGGAGTTTTGATCTTTTCCTACATCCTGCCGAGCCAGGTCACGATGATCCCGACCTATGTGCTCTACAACAACATGGGTATTCTGGGAACCTTGTGGACGTTCCTGCTTCCGGCAATCTTCGGAAACGGATTGAACGCACCGATCTTTATCCTGATTTTTTATCAATTCTTCCGGCAGGTGCCGAAGGTGTTGATGGAGGCGGCGTCGATCGACGGTGCGGGGCATTTTAAGTCCTTTTTCAAGATTGCGATCCCGTCCGCGTTCCCGGCGATCATTACGGTCGTTCTGTTCTCGTTCGTTTGGTACTGGAACGAGTCGTACTTAACGGAGTTGTACGTGCGGGGGCTTACCACGAAGAGCGACTGGACGAATCTGGTGATCGAGCTGAAAAATTTCGAGTCCACCTTCCAGACAAAGGCAAGCGTGGGAGCGATGGCAACAAACTTGAACGAATCCGTCAAGATGGCGGCTACAGCATTATCCATATTGCCGCTTCTGATCACTTACCTTGTGTTACAACGGCACTTTGTTGAGAGTATCGACAGAGCCGGTATAACAGGCGAATAAAAAGATAAAAAAAGATAAAGGAGGAAAAAAATGAAAAAGAAATTATTAGTGGGAGTAGCGCTCATGACGTCGCTGATGCTGGCACTGACAGGCTGCGGCGGCGGTAAGAAGGGCGGCGGACCTTCTGGTAATGTGGATGAGAACGGCGTAACGACGGATGAAATTACGCTGACCTTCTGGCATTACGAGGATGAGACGACGATCAACATGCTGGCGGAAAAGTTTATGGAAAAATATCCGAACATCAAGGTGGAAACGCGTGTGATCGAGGATATGAGCGCGGACTTGTCCGCGGCGGCGGCAGCCGGAAATTTCCCGGATGTATTTGAGGGAACGGATTCCGATACGGCGCTCGCAAATCAGTACTGGCTGGATATTTCCGAGTATTTTGACAATGACCCGGAAAATGACAACCTGATGGCAACGATCAAAGAGTACGGTATCGGCTGCTTTGATACGAGCGCGAGATACGCAATGCCGATGGTATATTGGCCGAGCGGAATTTTCATTGACAGAAACGTGATCAATACCCTGAATCTTCAGATGCCGAGAACGGACTGGACCTGGGCGGAGATGATCCAGCTCATCAAGGACGCGACAGTCGATACCGGAAGCGGTATGAAGTACTTCGGACTTGGTTTCTACAACAGACTGGATTCCCTGTACGGCATTGCGGCATGTTCTCCGGAGGAGAGAGCATTAAAGGGTGAGTTTGGTTTTGACGGTACGGATTTCGACTTATCCTATTGGGCAGTCGGCGAGCAGGAATTCTCCGACTTAAAGCTCGGCGGATATGTGGCTCCGTCCCAGGAGACACAGGAAATGGAAGACTGGACGGGCAACTGGGATGCATGGTTTGGTGAGACCGGACACGTTGCGGTATTCTCCGAGGGCTTCTGGACCTATCAGAACCTTTGGGGACTGGAAGGCTATCAGGAGAGATTCGGTCTTGACATTGTTCCTTATGTGACCCCGAACGTTGTGGATGAGAAAGAGCACAACGTCATTTCCACAATGTATATGGGTGGTGTTTCCACCTCCTGCAAGTATCCGTATGAGGCATATCTGCTCTTAAAGTGGATGGGCTGGGGCATTGAAGGCTGGAAAGAGAGAATTGCAATCTATTCCGATACCTCCATCACAAACGCATCCGGCACACCGTTAAAGAATGCGCAGATGCCGATGCCGATCACGTTGGATCAGGAAATCTGGGATGGTTACAAGTCCCTGTTCCCGCAGGATGCAGATCACAAGCCGTTCTGGGATGATTATTTTGCAAGCGTGACAAGACCGGTTCCTTACGGCTGGTACAATATTGCGGGTTACTGGAACTTCTGCGATCAGTACTTTAACAAGATCGGTATTCATGATCTGGTAGATCAGGGAAAGGCAAAGGCTGCCGATTATGTGGAGGAAGCGACCGAGCAGGCAAACTATTATCACGCAGAGGCAATGATCTCTTATTTCGGACCGAACGGCTATAATGTGTTATCCGAGGAAGAGCTTGCGAAGTATCAGGCAGTGGTAGATTCCTTCGCTCAATAAAGGAACCGTTTCCGGTTGCTTGAGAGAAGGTTCTATATAAACATTCAAAGGGAGGAAAAAAGAATGAAGAAAAAATTGTTGGCGATTCTTCTTTGCACCGCAATGACGGCAGCGATGCTTTCCGGATGCGGCGGAGGAGACGACAAGAACAAAGACAACACGCAGGATGAAGGCAATACGCCTGCTGCTGATGCGGGAGATGACGCAGACGCTCCTGCGGACACCAATCCGGAACCGGCAGAGGTAACGCCGGAAGAACTTCCGGACGCATTTGCGCATATCACATTTGATGAGGGTGCGGGCGAGAACTATGTGGCTGTTACCCAGACAGAGAATGTGGGCGACAATGATGGTGCAACCTATGGCATTGAGCCGACGGATGTCACGTTTGCTTATGCGGACGGTCCTGTCGGAAACGCACTGTATGTTGACGGTAAGTTCGGTCTTGACTTAAAGTTAGAGCCGACCAATACGGATGCATACACGGTATCCTACTGGATGAACGCGGACAGACTTTCCAACTTCGGCGCAACGCTGCAGATCGGCTATGACATCGGTAAGGCTGCGGATGCAGGCAACAATGTCACATGGATGAACGTAACCCAGACCGAGTTCCCGGGCTTTAAGGCATTCCCGATCGTATGGAGCCGTAACGAGGCGAGCGACGCACAGGACGGTACGGACTGCTGGCCTTGGATGTGGGGCTTTAAGGGAGAGGACGAGGCGATCACCGGTAAGAAGGAGTGGGTGATGGTAACGATCGTCTGCTCCGGTGAGGTACAGAACGGTCCTGTTGGTTCTACGACTGCAGGCGCACAGTACTATGTAAACGGCGAGCTCGTGTATGATTCACAGGAATGCTTCTCCACCAATGGCGCGTCCATGGGTTGGGAAGGCGGATACACATGGGATGCAACGCTTGCTCCGAACATCATGAAGCCGGGATCTTCTACGTTTGAGTCCTATTTCGGTATCAACTACTGGGATACGATCTTCAAAGGATTTATCGATGATCTCTATGTATTTGATTCCGCACTTTCCGCAGGACAGGTAGCATCCCTGTATGCATTGGGTAATCCGAACGTAGAGTCCGTAGCGCCGGAATCTCCCGCAGAGGAAGAGCCGGAGGAGCCGGTAGCAAGAGATCACAGCGATGTGGAGACGACCGGTACCGTAGTCGGTGCAAAGGATTGCACGACTCCGTTCTGGACAGAGTTCTCCGAGATCTATGCCGTAGCGAGCGGTGAGTCTACAACGATCAACTTCACGAACTGGTCCAGCGGCTTAAACAACTGGAATAACTTCGTTGTCATTCTTCAGAGCACGGCTGACGGCCATTCCGCTGAGGACAATGCAGATTACGCAGAGTACGGCGTTGTTCGTGCAGATAACTATGGCTGGGGCGGAGGCTATGAAGGTGTTGCAACTCCGGAGTGCGACTGGAACTGGGATACGTTCATTGACGATGTTGACGGTGCGAGCGTTGAGCTGACCGTTACGAACAACGGCGATACGGCGGATGTTGTGGCAGTCGTTACTTCCGCAGCAGGAGAGGTTCATACGCAGACCTACACCGGCATTGCGGTAACGGGCGATGTGTACTTCTGCTTAACGGTTGACGGTTCTTTCGTTGACGTTCAGTAATCAAATGCGTCCGGAAAGACGCAAAGTGATAGCAATAGGGGTTTTATGATCCCTGTGTAAGTTTCAAATCAAGCTGAGGTAACACTCCGGATGACGGACACGACCGGAATCCGGAGTGTTTTATCTTAAGAAACACTGATGAAATCAGTGTTTCCTTTAAAATCCAGATGTCTGTGTGCGGCGGATTCCGTGGACGGACATGTGTATTTTATGGTAAAGTATTAGCATGATTGCGCGGCAATCATGCGATCAATCAGGGAGCGGGAGGTTTACAATGAGCGAAAGAGACAGAAACGGTGTGATCACGGAGTATAATCAGCCATGGATCGAGCAGCGCGCCGATCCCTATGTGTACCGACATACGGACGGAAGTTATTATTTTACGGCATCCGTTCCGGCGTATGACCGTATCATCCTGCGAAAGGCGGACAGCTTGGAGGCGCTTGCCAAAGCGGAGGAGACCGTTGTCTGGACAAAACATGCGTCGGGACCGATGAGCAAGCATGTCTGGGCGCCGGAGCTGCATTATCTGTTCGGAAAGTGGTATCTGTATTACGCGGCGGGTGAAGAGGAGGATATTTGGAAGATCCGTCCTTATGTGTTAGAATGTCAGGGTGACGATCCGATGCGGGATGCATGGAAGGAATGCGGAAAGATGCAGCGCTCCGATGACGACATCTATTCGTTTGAGGCGTTTTCCCTCGACGCAACGGTCTTTGAGAACAAGGGCAGTTATTACTATATCTGGGCGGAAAAGGTCAGCGTCGGCATCCAGATCTCGAACCTTTATATCGCGCGGATGGAATCGCCGACAAAGCTTGCGACGGCGCAGGTGCTTTTGACGACGCCCGATTATGACTGGGAGCGCGTGGATATTTGGGTGAACGAGGGACCGGCGGTGATCAAGCGGGACGGACGTATTTTTGTCACCTATTCCGCAAGTGCGACGGGAGAATGCTACTGCATGGGCATGCTGAGCATTGATGAAAATGACGAGATTCTTGACCCGCGGGCATGGAAAAAAGAGCGGCAGCCCGTGTTGTGCTCGGATCGGGAAAAGGGCTTTTACGGGCCGGGACATAATTCTTTTACGAAGCTTGCGGACGGTACGGATGTGTGCGTTTATCACGCGCGCACCTATGCAGAGATTGTCGGTGATCCGCTTTACGACCCGAACCGCCATGCGATGTTGATGAAGGTTGTTTGGGATGAAGACGGAAGACCGGTGTTTGATTATCGGAATAAGGTTGTGTAATGTGAGAAAAGAAGAAGAGGAGAGGTATGGGTATGGGACAGGAAAAAAACAGACAGGCAATTGAGGAAGCAAGGACGGCGCTCGGCATCGAGTTTGGCTCCACGCGTATCAAGGCGGTGCTCGTCGGAGAAGATAATGCGCCGATCGCACAGGGCGACCATGAGTGGGAGAACCGTTTGGAGAACGGTATTTGGACATACAGTCTTGACGATGTATGGGCAGGATTACAGGACTGCTACGCAAAGCTGGCGGAGGATGTCAAAAAGCAATATGGCGTAACGCTGACGAAAGTCGGCGCCATTGGGTTTTCCGCAATGATGCACGGCTATATGGCGTTTGACAAGAGCGGCGAACTGCTCGTGCCGTTCCGCACATGGAGAAATACGATGACGGAGGAAGCGTCGGCGAAGCTGACCGAAGCGTTTGCTTATCATATTCCGCAGCGGTGGAGCATTGCCCATCTGTATCAGGCAGTCTTAAATAAGGAAGCGCATGTGCCGCAGGTAGATTACATGACGACCCTCGACGGCTATGTGCATTGGAAGCTGACCGGTGAGAAAGTGCTCGGCGTCGGAGAAGCGTCCGGCATGTTCCCGATCGATCTTGCAACGAAAAATTATGACGCCGGTATGATGCGTAAATTTGATGAGATGGTATCGGGAGAAGGATTTTCGTGGAAGCTTGCCGATATTATGCCGAAGGTGCTCCTTGCGGGTGATAAGGGCGGCGTGCTGACGGAGGAAGGCGCGAAGCTGTTAGATGTAAGCGGCAATTTGGAAGCGGGCATTCCGCTGTGTCCGCCGGAGGGAGACGCGGGAACGGGTATGACGGCGACAAACAGCATCACGCCGCGTACCGGAAATATTTCTGCCGGAACGAGCGTCTTTACGATGGTCGTGATGGAGAAGGATTTAAAAAAGGTGCATGAAGAGATCGATCTTGTGACAACTCCGGCAGGAGATCTCGTCGGTATGGTACACTGCAATAACTGTACCTCCGACTTAAACGCATGGGTGAATCTCTTTAAGGAAACGCTTGCGAGCTTCGGCTGCAAACCGGATATGAACGAGATTTACGGAACGCTGTACCGCAAGGCGCTTGAGGGCGATGCGGACTGCGGCGGTCTGATGGCGTATAATTATTTTTCCGGTGAGACGATCACGGGCTTTGAAGAAGGACGTCCGCTGTTCGTGCGCACACCGGATGCGAAATTTAATCTTGCGAATTTCATGCGCCTGCATTTGTATACGGCACTTGGCGCGATCAAGGTCGGCATGGATATTCTGACAAAAGAAGAAGGCGTGCAGATCGACAGCATGCTCGGTCACGGCGGACTGTATAAAACGCCCGGCGTCGGACAGCGTATCACGGCGGCAGCGTTAAATACGCCGGTTTCCGTAATGGAGACAGCCGGAGAGGGCGGCGCGTGGGGCATGGCGCTGCTGGCATCCTACATGTTAAATAAAGCGGATGCGGAAACGCTGGATGATTATTTGAACAATAAGGTATTCGCAGGCGATAAGGGCGTCAGGATGGAGCCGGATGAGAAGGACGTAGCAGGCTTTGACGCATTCATTGAGAAATATAAGAAAGCGCTGCCCATTGAACGCGCGGCGGTGGAAAATTTCTAGGAAGGAGCGGAGTCGCTATGTTAGAGGAATTAAAGAAAAAGGTTTATGAGGCCAATATGGAGCTGCCGAAATACGGGCTTGTGACATTTACATGGGGCAATGTAAGCGAGATCGACCGCGAGAGCGGGCTGTTTGTGATCAAGCCGAGCGGCGTACCTTATGAGACAATGAAGCCGGAGGATATGGTCGTAATGAATCTGGATGGCGAACGCGTGGAGGGGAACTATAATCCGTCCTCCGATACGCCGACACATGCGGAGTTATATAGAGCGTTTCCGGAGATCGGCGGCGTCGTACATACCCACTCGTCATGGGCGACGAGCTGGGCGCAGGCGGGCAGGAGCATTCCGTGTTACGGAACAACGCATGCCGATTATATTTACGGCGAGGTTCCGTGTCTGCGCGTGCTGACGAAAGAGGAGATTGACGAGGCATACGAAAAAAATACGGGACTGCTGATCGTTAACGAATTCAAGAGCAGAGGGCTTGATGTAACGGCGGTTCCTGCCGTGTTATGCAAAAATCACGGTCCGTTTGCATGGGGTAAGGATGCGGTTGAGGCAGTACACAATGCGGTCGTACTTGAGGAGGTTGCCAAGATGGCGGCACGGGCGGAGCAGATCAACGCGCGGGTACAGCCCGCTCCGCAGGAGCTGCAGGATAAGCATTATTACAGAAAGCATGGCGCAAACGCGTATTATGGCCAAAGAAAATGAGAGCAGGACGGATACGGAGGCAGCATGGCGGATTTATCGAACGTGAGGGTATGTAAGCGTTGTCTGTTACGGGAATTTGACGAAAACGAATACCGTGAAAAACTGGAGCGTTATATCGTCGGTTTGGAGGAGGACATCAAAGCGCCGGAGGCGCTTTATGAGAACCGGCTTTCTGCCTGTAAGGAATGCGAAAAGCTTTCAGAGGGAACCTGCCTTGCCTGCGGCTGTTATGTGGAGCTGCGCGCCGCGGTGAAGGCGAGCCGCTGTCCGCATAAAAGGTGGTAGATTGAAAAATCAAAGATTTTTCAAACGGCAAATTTGTGCTGACGCCCAAATTCGCAAAGCGAACTTGTTCGCTTTGCTGTCGGCAGCATGGAGGATTCGTGTGAGCAGCTGGGAGCAACACAGAATGGAGATAAAGCGTAGATGAAGCAGGAGCATTGTGCAAACACCCCGCCGATGGGGTGGAACAGCTATGATTATTATGATACGACGGTGAATGAAGAGCAGGTCAAAGCGAACGCCGACTATATGGCGGCGCATCTGAAAGCATTCGGATGGGAATATGTCGTTGTGGATATCGAGTGGTACGCCTATGACGCCGGTTCCATACGGGAACGGTATCAGTATATTCCGTTTTGGAAGGTAGAGATGGATGCATACGGACGGCTTCTGCCGTGTCCGCAGCGCTTTCCTTCCGCAGAGGGCGGGAAGGGGTTTGCGCCGCTCGCGGATTATGTGCATGCACTGGGATTAAAATTCGGAATCCACATCATGCGGGGCATTCCGCGCGAGGCAGCGCATCGCCATCTTCCGGTTTACGGCTCGTCCGTTAAGGCAAACGAGATCGCCGATCCGTCGAATATCTGCGCATGGAATCCCGATATGTACGGCTTAAACCCGGCATGCGAGGGAGCGCAGGCGTATTACGATTCTCTTTTTGCGCTGTATGCGGAGTGGGGCGTCGATTTTATCAAGTGCGACGATATTTGCCGGATGGATATGCCTTCGGCGCGGGCGGAGATCGCCATGCTGCATCGGGCGATGGCGCGCTGCGGCAGAGAAATGGTTTTGAGCCTGTCTCCCGGTCCTGCAAAGATCGAAGAGGCATGGTATTATGCGCAGCATGCGAATATGTGGCGTATCACGGATGATTTTTGGGATCATTGGGATTCCTTAAAGGATATGTTTGACCGCTGTGAACTGTGGCAGAGGCATGTGTCGCCGGGCTGTTTTCCGGACTGTGACATGCTTCCGCTCGGAAAGATCGGAAAAGCGTTCGGAAATGAGCGCGATACCGGATTTACGCGCACGGAACAGGTCACAATGATGAATCTCTGGTGCATTTTCCGCGCGCCGCTGATGGTCGGGGCGGAGCTGACAAAATTAGACGATTGGACAACAGGGCTTCTGACGAACGAAACACTTTTAAAGTGTGTGCAAAACGGCGGGACACCGAAGCTGCTTTGCCGCGATGAGGAGAGCGCGGTCTGGATGAATGAGGACAGTGTGGACGGCAGTATCTATCTTGCGCTGTTTAATCTGGGCGAACAGGAGCGCAGGCTGTTTCCGGAAGCTGCGGCGCTTTTGGCAAACGGCGTTTCGCTTATGGGAAAGAAGATGCGTTCTGCGTGGGACGGTGCGTATGAGGCGGGGAAAATGAGGCACGATGTTTCTGTGGTGCTTCCTCCGCATGGTTCCGTATTTTGGGTATGGCGGTAAGGGTTCCGGCTTTGGTATGGCGATCAGTGTGAACCGGATGGGGATGTTGTTGCATAGAACCCGCAGGTCATAGAAAGGAATAGGTATGAGAATGAAAAAACGAATCATGACATGGCTTAGCATCTGCCTGCTCGGCACGCTGCTTGCGATGACTGCGCTTGCCGAGGGAGAGACGGCGAATACATCGACGGAGGACGGCGTTTCCGTAACGATCGAGACGGACAAAGCGGAGTATCGTGCGGGCGAGGAGATTCATTATACGCTCCGCGTGGAAAATACGAAGCAGCACTGGACGCTTGCGGCGACGAGCGTTACCTACAATCATTCCGACGGTATCATCGAAGCGTACGAGGGGGCTGCGCCGACAGAGCTTCCTGAAATCGCGGCGGGTGAGACCTATGAGCTGAGCGGCGTGCTGATCGGCGATGCGGAGATCTATGTGTCTCAAGGCATGGGAAGCGGTGTGATCATCGGCATCATCGTCGGTGTCATAGCAGCCCTTGTCGTGATCGTTGTCGTTGTGATGATTTTAATGAAAAAGAAAAAAGGAAATGGGAAAAACGCACTTGTTTTGTTCCTGACCTTGTCGCTGGCGGCGGGCATGGTTCCGGCAGTTCCCACACAGGCTGCTGCTGCGGATGTGGAGGAGATCGCGGTCCGCCCTTACATAAGAATACAGTATGCGGGACAGGAGATCATGCTCCGTGCCGTGATCAAGTTCCAAGCATCTCAGGATCTGCTTGTTATTGAGCATGAGAATGTTCAGATCGCGCAGAGAGTGACCTGCCATGACCCCTCCATTTTCCGTGACTTAGACGGCACTTATTATATTGTCGGCAGCTTCCTTTGCGGGGCAATGTCCCAGAATCTGACGGACTGGACGAGTCTGGACAGCGTGATACAGGGCAATTTTTCCGAAAACGTCAAGTCACAGATACGTGAGTGGAATTTAGATGACCGTGCCGACGGCTGGAATGGTTATCTTTGGGCGCCGGATGTGATCTATAATACGGCAATGAACAAGTACTGTATGTATTTAAGCGCAAACGGGGATGATTGGAAGTCGAACATTGTTCTTTTGACGGCAGATGCGTTTGAGGGACCGTATGAGTATGTTGGCACGATCGTATACGGCGGCTTTAACGAAGATGATTACGGATTGACGGATGCGCCGCTTGTGACCGGTGAGGATGAGATACCGGAGCGTTATGTGACAAACGGCGTAGATAATCATAAATGGGGAGATATGTATCCGAACTGCATCGATCCCTGCGTGTTCTATGACGATGACGGGAATCTGTGGATGTCCTACGGTTCCTGGTCGGGCGGTATTTTCATGCTGGAATTGGACGAGGAAACGGGACTGCGTGATTATACGGTCAGCTACGAGACGGATATTCATTCGGATGCTTATTTCGGCAAAAAGATTGCGGGCGGTATGTACTCGTCCGGTGAGGCTTCCTATATTGAAAAGATCGGCGATTACTATTACCTGTTTATTTCCTATGGCGGCTTAGAGGCGGCGCGCGGTTATAATGTCCGTGTATACCGTTCGGAGACGCCGGATGGCGGTTATGTGGATGCACTCGGCAACGATGCGTTCTTTGACACATTGCAGATGAACTTTAATATGAGTAAGGGTGTGCGCCTGTTTGGCGGTTATAAGTGGAGAAACTTTCTTTCGGGACAGGTGGCGCAGGGACACAATTCCGCGTTTGTGGATGAGGACGGGCGCGCTTATATCGTCTTCCATACCCGCACGAGCAACGGCACGGAGGGGCATTATGTGAAGGTGCACCAGTTGTTTGTCAACAAGGAGGGCTGGCTTGTGGCGGCGCCGTATCAGACCGTGGGTGAGAGCCTGCCCCAGAATGGGCTGTCTGCATCGCAGGTTGCGGGAGAGTACGAGATGATCATTCACGAGCTGGACATCGATTACGAGCATCTGGAGACGAAAAAACCACAGTTCATCACGCTGACGGAGGACGGAAAGATCAGCGGCGATTATACGGGTACATGGGCATTAGAGCCGGGGACACCGTATATTACCTTATATTTTGACGGCGTTACTTACAGCGGCGTCAGCCTTGAGATGGCGGTGGAGAATACCAATATCGAGACAGTCGTGTTTACGGCGATGGGAATCGAAAATCAGGTGACAATCTGGGGCAGCAGGGTTTATGAGTAACGTGTGAAAACACGGATGGTTGTGCCGCCATTGGCGGCATGACGCCATTGGCGGCATGCCTGAAATTGTAAGGAGAACAACACGGAGCAGCGCGGAACGGAGGAAACGATGGAACAGGAGCTTGCGGAGAAAAAAGATAAGGTGATACGGCCGGGGTTTAAGCTGAATTGTCATGACAGAGATCAAAACCCGTTATTTGAATCCCATGATCCGTCCATGTTTTATGATCCCGTGAGCGGTCTGTATTATTCTTATGCAACGGACAGCGCGATCACCTCGCGCTATCGTCAGGGAATTCCAATCAGGAAAAGCCGGGATCTGGTGAATTTTGAATTTGTCGGCTATGCGCTTTCCGACGCGGCGGTCCAAGAGGCACGGAACAATGGACGTTTTGCGCCGACGCCGGGCTTTTGGGCGCCGTTTGTGGAGTATGTGAACGGGGAATATCGTCTTTATTATTCGGCAACGCGGGCATTCGGAAGCTCAGAATCGCGCATTCACCTTGCTGTGGCAGACAATCCCGAAGGGCCTTTTGAAAACCGGGGCGTTGTCGTGGATACATGGGGAACGGACAATTCTTATCCGAATGCGATCGATCCGCATATCGTGGATGACGCGCACGGAAAAAAATATCTGGTGTATGGTTCTTTTTTTGGGGGAATCTACTTAAAAGAACTTGCGCCCGAAACGGGGCTCAGCCTGTCGGGAGATGTGCATGAGCTTGGACGGCGCATTGCGCATAAACCGGCAGGCTCGTATATCGACGGACCGGAGGGCGCCGCTATCATCCGAAATCCGCATAACGGCAACTACTATCTGTTTCTTTCCTATGGCTGGCTCGGGGAAGATTATGATATTCGTGTGGGATTAAGCCGCACGGTGGACGGACCGTATCGCGACATGGACGGCAGGAATCTGAACGGGGAATCACTTGGCATGAAGCTTGCGGGGAGTTATTGTTTTTCTGCGGAAACGCCGTACGCGGAGCGGAGCGCAACAAAACCGCGTACGATCGAGGTATGGACGAGGAATGGCGTGAGGATGGAGACGGTAAGCTATCCGGAGTGGCGTTTTGACGGATTCCGCGGACCGGGGCACGGTGTGCCGTTTTATAATGTGCCGGAGGATGCCTATTATTTTGTTCACCATGTGCGTGACGGCGCGGCGGCGCTGATGCATGAGCCGGTGAAAAAGAGGGACAGACGTTCCTATCGCATGCATTATATGGTCGTGCGGAGAATGTATTTTATCAATGACTGGCCGGTGCTGTCGCCGGAACCGTTTGCGGGGGAGGCGCGCGCCGCGGAGCAGATCTATCGCTTTGACGTCGCGGACGGTGTGCCTGTCGGAAAACATGCGCCGACGGCGGGAACAGAAGCAATATCGCAGGAGGCAGCGACGGCGGAGGCAGCAGAGACGGGAGCGCAGATAGCAGCAGAGCACGGCGCGGGAGAGAGCGCCGGATGCCGTGAAGCAAGCGGAGCGTGGGAGTGGATCGTATTCTCCAACACGGACAATTCGCCTGCGCGCGGCCGGCTGGACGTATCGCTGTCCGGTGTCACGGCGGTCGCGGGAGAAGCGTTTGATTTTGAAAACAGCCGTATGTGCCGCGTGCTTTGCGGCTACACGGACGACGGGCAAAGCGTGTGGGCAAAGCAGAGCGAAACGCACATGGAATAAGAACGAAGATAGAAAAGAGGATCATAATGCCAAAAAAGAAAAGAAGAACCGTGCGGGACGAAGGGCGGTTTTCCGTATTGGATTTAATAAAGGATATTTTGTGCTTTTTTCTGATGGTAGGATGCACGGCAGGCTATGTTATATTGCTGCTGCTCATCATCAGTTTTATTACGCTTTCGTACCTGCATTTTACGATTGAGGGCATTTTGATCACAGGTGCGGTCAGCGGCGGGATTGCGGGAATTTACTATATTGTAAAAACGGTTCAAAAATACCGCAGGATGAATTGAAATGTGTAGGATCAAAAGAAAGCGTTCCGTTTAGAAGAGGAAATCAGAATGATGTTTTTTATTTGGATGCTGCTGCCCCTGATCGTAATTTTATTGGCGGGGATTTACCTCTGCCGTAAAGTTTATGGGGCAGTCTGTTTTTTTGGAAAAAACCTTACTAAGAGAATGCGAATCATGATCGCGGCGGGGGTTACCGGCATACTGATCCTGTCGGTCGGCTATATCAATGGGTTATGGTTTGTGATATTCATGTACATGGTGGTATTTCTGCTCCTATTTGATTTTATTGCGCTGATCGTGAAAAAGTTCCGCAAAAATAAGCCGTTTCCGTACTGGGGAAAGGCGGTTTACCGGAGCGGAATACCGGCGTTGCTGGCAGCGGTGCTGCTGGTCGGCTACGGCTATTATAATATGCATCATATTGTCAAAACGGAATATACGGTTTTGACGGATAAGGAGATTCGTGAAGAAGGGTACACCATTGTGTTTTTTTCGGATCTGCACTATGGAACAACTTTGAACGGCGTTCAACTTAAGCAGGCGGCGGATGCCATTGAAAGCGAGAACCCCGATATGGTAATTCTGGGCGGAGACATCGTGGACGAGCGCACAAGCCTTGCACAAATGCAGGAAGCGTTTGAGATCATGGGCAATATCCGTACCCGATACGGGATTTATTATGTATATGGGAATCATGATAAAAATACGTATGTCCAAAGACCGAATTATACAGCGGAACAGCTGGCAGATGCGATAGAGCAGGCGGGAATTCATATCCTTGAAGACGAGACGTGTGAGATTAACAATGAAATCCTGTTGATCGGACGCGCTGACAGAGGGCACGGCGCAGGAACGAGAAAATCCGTTTTCCAGCTTGTAGAAGGTGCGGATGCTGCGAAAGAATGGATTTTGATCGACCATCAGCCGGTGGAGTATGCGGACGTTATGGAAAGCGGATGCGGAATGATCCTGTCCGGCCACACCCATGCCGGGCAGGTTTGGCCTTTGGGCTTTCTGGCGGAGGTATTCCACACGGATGAGATGACCTACGGATACCGCCAAGCGGGAAGCTTAACGGAGGTAGTATCTTCCGGCATCGCCGGATGGGGGTATCCGGTCAGAACGCAGAAACATTCGGAATATGTTGTGATTCATCTGAGGAAGCCCCATGGCTGAACTGTTACAGCGTGTGAAAAATTGTTGACGGAAGTGCTAAGATGTTTTATAAGAAAAGGTGTTACCGTAAAGTATCGGTTCGCCTCGGTTAGATGGTTATTAAAAAAGAGATGGCAAATATTTTTACAAACTGATTGACAAATGCGATTGTATTTTCTAATATAAAACCATCAAAGAAATTCTAACTATGTGCGCTCGCACATTCAGACAGTTTCTGTCGGATTTTCTTACATTAAAATGAATAAGGCAGGAGCTGGGAAGGAACGATACGCTTCCGTAAGATGCTGGTATAGGACGATATGCTTTTGTCCGGTGCCGGAACTGTGACGCGGCATTTTCCTTCGGATTGCACAGCGTTTCATCGTAGCATTCCTGCCGTCAAAAGGGAGGAAAAGCTATGAGGAAAACAGAAGAAAGAGTAAAAACGGGACGAATGGAACGATCGGCGGAGGCGGCGGGATCAGGCAGGACTGCGCGTGGTGCTTTCTGGTGGAAGAAACGGTCTGCGGGGAAGATACGCCCTGTAAGGACCGGCAGGCGCAGAGTGCACCGTCAGGTGAAGGACAGGCTGTTTCGGTTTTTGTTTGAAAAGGACCGGGAAGCGCTTTTGCAGCTGTATAACACGCTGAACGGGACGGCATACAGTGATGCGTCCCAACTGCAGGTAGTGACGATTGAAAGCGCGGTCTACATGGTCATGAAGAATGATCTCGCTTTTGTCTTAGCGGGAACGCTGAACCTGTATGAGCATCAGAGCACTTATAATCCAAACATGCCGCTGCGTTTTCTGCTCTATCTGGCGCAAGAGTATCAAATATTGGTGGAGCAGGCGAAGGAGAGCCTCTACGGGACGAAGCGGATCATGCTGCCGGCGCCGCAGTGTGTGGTGTTTTATAACGGAGAGAAGGACATTCCGGAGGAAGAGATCTTGCGTCTTTCGGATTCCTTTGAGAGCCGGAAGCCGGATGCGCGTGCGGATGTGGAACTGACGGTACGGATGCTCAACATCAATCAGGGACATAACAGGGAGCTGATGGAGAAGTGTCAGGTACTGCGCGAATACGCCGCGTTTGTGGAATTATCCAGACAGTATCTTTCGGGCGGCATGAAGCCGAAGAAGGCGCTGGAAGCAGCGATCGAGGACTGTATTGAACAGGATATTTTAGCGGAATTTCTAAGAAAATACCGAGCGGAGGTGTTGGGGATGTTATTGGAAGAATTCGATGTAAAAAAGTATGAGAGATCAATACGGGAAGAGGTCAGAGAAGAAGAAAGTGCGCGATACAGCAAGCTGATCTGCATATTGCTTGAACAGCACCGGGAGGACGACTTAAGGCGTGCGGCAAAAGAGCCGGAATACCGGGAGCAGTTATATCAAGAATTTGGCTTTTAAGGGCTTTTGTAATAGCATGCGAAGCATTCAAAAATATGCTGAAAGATTATATCATGAAAAAATGGAAGACGACAGCAGTTAAGATCCGGAAAGATTAGGAAACATGAATTGTCTTACAGGTATTTGTATACCTGCGTGATTCATTTGATAAAGCCCCTGCGTGCCGCTTCCTCCAACAGCTTCGGCTGGATTTCGGGATAAGTCCAATGTTTCGGCAGCGTGTCGGTGATAACGATCGTCTCGATCTCGCTGTGCAGCTCCGGCTCGAACCGGATCACATCCGCGTAATAAAGCATACCGAAGGATTCCATGCCGTCAAAATTGTCGGGCGCCGTGACGGAATACACGCAGATCGGCTTGAGCGTATAGGTAAGCGCGCCGGTCTCTTCATACAATTCTCTTCTTGCGGTGGAAAAAATATCCTCGCCGGGTTCTCTGTGCCCGCCGGGAACCTCTAACGTGTTTCTTTCCCTATGTTTGCAAAATACCCATTTGCCGTTATGTACGGTGATGATGACCGCAAACTTCAAAAGCTTATCTGCAACCTCATCATAAAAGCGAACCAATGTCATAGGGATGAACCTGCCTTTCGAAAAATTGTTGACGGGAAGTGTTGCTAAGTGCTAAAATATTTTAAGAAAGGGTGTTACCGTAAAGCAACGGTTCGCCTTGGTTATGTGGTTATCAAAAAAGCAACCTAACTTTGGTCGGGGCGGTTGCTTTTTTGATGTCTTTTTTTATTATTAATGTACTCATTTTGGCAAAAGGCGAACCGCTACCCGTTTTGGTAACATCCATGTATATTTTATCATAGTGACCAGGTTTTACAAGATGCGACAACAAAATGAGTGCAACTTTTCGGAAGGAATGGTACTCTATTAAAGGATTGCCCGAATGGGCAATAGAGAAAACGGTGGAATGGAGATTCGTATGAAAACAACAAAAGAGCTAGAGGATGCTGTGAGGCAGTATCAAAACGGAGATACGGTTAGTTTTGACCGGATTTATGAATTATCTTATCGGTATTTGTATACCTGCGTGATCCATGTGGTGAAGGATGAGGAAATCGCGGCGGATATGCTTCAGGAGACCTATCTGGAAATCAGCCGCAACATTTCACAGTTAAAAAGCGCAGAGGACTTTTTAAGCTGGGCATCGACGATCGGAAATCGCAAATGCTATGCGTACTTAAAAAAGCAAAGGGATGTTCTGGTTCGTTCTGACAATGATCAGGACGGAGACGCACAGGACTTTTTTGAATCCATCGCAGATGACGAGGCGTTTATTCCGGAGGCAATCCTGCAGGATCGGGAGAAGCAGCGTTTGGTTCAGGAGATCATAGACGGACTTTCCGATATGCAGCGGCTGTGCATTATCGGGTTTTATTATCGCGGGCAATCCATAGAGGAAATTGCACAGGAACTGGAGATTCCCGCCAATACGGTCAAGTCCCATCTAAGCCGGGCAAAGGCAAAGATCAAGGATGCCGTGATCGTGCTGGATCGGGAAAAGGGGACAAGGCTTTACAGTCTGGCGCCGTTTATGCTGTTGTTTTTGTCAATGGAAGCGGAGGCATGCGAGGCAGGACCGATGCCGGAAGCATTAAAAAAAGAATTGGGCGGATCAGGTGTAAAGAATCCGGGTGCAAAAAATCCGGTCATAAAGAAGTTATTGCAGTCGGGCGTGCGCTATAAGCTGATAGCAGGCGCTGTATTGGCATCGGTTGTGATAGGAGGAGGCGCGGCGCTGATCTATTATGCGAACGCCCGAAATGCAGGCGAAGAAAATCCGGCGGAAACAGCATTGGCGGACGCGGAGGCAGGTTCGGATATGACGGCGGATACAGGGGCAGCGCAGGAAGATGACGAATCGGCGGCAGAGGCAGACGAAAATCTGCAGGCAGGTACTGCTGAGGAATCGGAGACGGAAGGACAGGAGACCGCCCCGGACGCGGAGACAGAAGGGCAGGAAACCGTAGAGGACACCGGGACGGAAGGACAGGAAACCGTAGAGAACGCAGAGACGGGAGAGCAGGAAGATCATGAATCGGCGGCGCAGACAGAAGAAAGCACTGCCGGGGAATCGGAGCCGGAAGGGCAGGAGACTGCCCCGGATGCAGAGACGGGAGAGCAGGAAGATGGGGATGGTGTAAAAGAGGCCCACTACAAAGCCGATGGAACCTTAGATGCGATCTATGAATATGACGCGAATGGGAATCTTGTAAAACGGTACTTCTACTATGCCGATGGAACCTTAGATTGTATCAATGAATATAACGCGAATGGGAATCTTGTAAAACAGTCCTACTACTATAGCGATGACACAATAGATTTTTATTATATCTGGGAATATGACGCAAATGGGAACCCTGTAAAACAGTCCGGATACGATGCAGATGGAAGAACAGTTGCTTATTATATCTGGGAATATGACGGGAATGGGAATTGTGTAAAATATACCGACTACAATGCAGATGGCACAATATATTCCTATTATATCTATGAATATGACGCGAACGGGAACCTCGTAAAACGATCCGACTACAAAGCCGATGGAACATTAACTTCTTATTTTATCTTTGAATATGACGCGAACGGGAACCTCGTAAAACGGACCGACTACAGTGCTGATGGGACAAGCTATGTAAACTATTATTAGGATGAAAGAAAAATCTGATCGTGAAGTTGTATTTGCTGGATTCAAGATAAGGAAGCTGAATCTATGAGAAGAGGCTGTCGCAAGATGCGGCAGCCTTTTTGTCTATAGGAAACTTTTTTCGGTTTGGAAAAAATATGAAAAAAATGAAAATCAGGTGCAACTTTTGGAGAAAAACCGCGCTCTATTGAGATGCAGATGGGAGAGCAGTTGAAAAATGGAAGAAAGGGGGATGCGGATCAAAAGCGGCTTATGCCCCGATGCTTGACAAAAAATGCTGTAAGAGCGTGCGCTGTTCATCACTCAGCATGGAGACATCAAGCAGCCTGTCCTTATCGATCCTGTCAAAACCGAGCAGATAATCGGCGGAGCAGTGATAAAGGCGGGCAAGCGCGATCAGCACCTCGACACTGGGTGTGCGTTCTCCGCTTTCATAGTTGGATACGATGGAACTGGATATGCCAATGGATTTGGCGACCTCTTTTTGCGAAAGATTTTTTAACAGCCGTTGTTCCTGTAAGCGTTGACCTAAACCATATACCATAAAGCGAAATCCTCCATAATATTATTTTATGATATACGGAATCACTTTAGGAAAACTATTGTATGCTAAAAGCATTGTAAAATATGCTGAAAGATGATATACTCATGAAACGAGGAAAACGAAAGTGGTCAAGACCAGGAAGGAATACAACAAAAATATAATACGGGGAGAGAACTTGAAAATGAGAAGAAGATTGCAATTGTTATCTATCATAACGGGCATTTTGGTACTTGGATTGACAGGGTGCGGACATAGGCATGTGTGGGAAGATGCAGCCTGCATGGCGCCAAAAACCTGTAGTGAGTGTGGAGAAACCGAGGGGGAGGCATTAGGACATACATGGGCAGACGCCACCTGTGCAGAACCAAAAACCTGCAGCGTATGCGGAGAAACCGAGGGGGAAGCATTAGGACATACATGGGTAGACGCTACATGCAGTGAACCTAAGACCTGCAGCGTATGCGGAGAGACCGAGGGGGATGCGTTAGAGCATACTTTGTCAGAAGCGAATTACCAGCAGGCGGCTGTCTGTGAAGTGTGCGGCGAGAGCGTAGGCGAACCGCTACAGGCGGATTTTGAAAAATATAATCTTACGGAACATATGGTGGAGCTGGATCAGGAATATGATTATAGAACATTGTGTTACGATGATTCTGCATACACGACAGTAGGAAAGGTGATATTTTCCAATTATCAGACATTTGATTCTGACGAAACCCATGAGGCAAAAGAAGGCTATGAGTGGAAAAGTGTAGATATTACAGCTGTTTTTGGGGATGAAAATGCGAGGGAATATGGAATGCGGACAGAAAGCTGGTTTGACGATTATTATGACATTATCAAATGCGTTGATACTTCTGCAACAGATGATGATGGAATTGTACATTTTACAGTCAATTGGAACGGTGTGGATTATACAGAGTGCTGCTTCATTAGCACGGCCGGATATAACGGCTGGACGGATAATACAGACCCTGCATATGGGGACTGGGAGCGGATCAATGTATGCCAAATGCATGTTGAAGTGCTTGTTCCGGAAGGTTATGACGGTATCGTTTTTGGAGTATACAATTACGCAACTGATTGGGGAGATGGTCTGTATGTGTTTGAGGTAGATAATACGGACACCCTGTTTTTCCGAATGGATTGATGGGAATCTAGGAAGAGAAATCAGAGGAAAGTCAAAGAGAAAGAAGACAAAAAGAGGCTGTCACAAGATGCGGTAGCCTTTTTTACTATGGGAAATGCGACGCGAAGCAAAGTGATAAAAAACGGATAGAGGAAGCGTAAAGGGGCGGTTGATGCAATACCGCGGAGGAAATCGACATGTTTTGTGAACAGTGTGGAAAACAGATAAAAGACGGGGTGGCATTTTGCAACTTCTGCGGCGCTCCGGTAAGGGTAAGGGCCGCCCGGCAGGTACAGGAGGTTACGCTGCCGAAAACGAAAAGAAAAAAAGGCATTTTGATCGGTGCAGCGGCAGGACTGCTGATCGGTATTGCAGCGGCTTTGGTCATTGTGTATGTTCCGGCAATCAGAGATCGGATATGGGGAACGGATTTCGCGGCGGATGATGAAGCGGAAAATGAAGATTTGGCAGGCGCGTATTTTTCAGGGAATATCGCGGATGCGGGCGACTCTGCTGTTCATGGCGCGGAGATTGGAGGTAACGCATTGACTGACGGAGTGCAGGAGGAACTGGAAGCAATCGACGCGCTTGCCGCACAATCGGAGGATTATTTTGCGCTGTGGGAAGTTCTGCAACAATATGCTGATTTTGCAGAGACTCACGCCAACCCTGATTTCGTGTCGGAACGCGTACAGAATGTGTTTGCGGATTATCAAAGAAAATTTTTTGAGCATATCGAACTGTTGGAAGGACAGGGTGTCAGCAGCGGATTGTATCTGCAGATGAATATGGATTTTACTGATGCGCTGGAACTGGCGGCGAGACTGTCAGAACTTGGTATGAGCGTGGACACCACGCAGATTGAGGAAAAGTATACCGTGTTACCGCAAACTTATAAGGAGCGCTATATTTCGACGTTTGCCGAGCTGGCGGAGCAGTCGCGGAATGAAAACGGCGTAGTGTCACGCAGCGTATTGTGGAGTCTGATGGAAGGGGTTGACCAGCTGGAATTTTATGAGCGGGAGAATCCGGAAGATCCGCTACGGCGGTGTTATACGGCGGCTTTTGCATTACAGATAGACGGCGAGATGGATGTGCTCAGTGATCTTCAGGCGAATATCAGGATTTATGAAGTCATGGAGGACGCGGATTACAGTCCGCTCCTGATCTATTATCTGGCAGAGCGGTCGCAGGATGCGGAAGCGATGGAATGGAGAAACCATGTGCAGACGGTCATGGAGAATCATGGTTACGATTTTTTTTCGCGGGATATCATTGGAATGAGAAATTTCATCTATGAATTCAGTATGGACGGGAGTGAACAGGCCGCAGCCTGCCGTAGCGAGATCAGGGAATATATGCGGGATTATTTTCAGAATCATAACTGAGTGGACAGAAAACGGATGGAAATATGAATAAAAGAAGATATGTATTGCTTTTCGGGTGCGTTCTGCTGTGCGCGGCTATCGTCGTTTTGGTAAAAGTGCTGGTATTTCCTGTGGAGGATACCGATGGAGAGCATGAGACGCGGACGGAATCGCCGATGATACAGGCGCTGATTACTCAAGCAGTGCAGATGGCAGGGGGCGGAGAGAGGGGCGAAAACCGGGAAGACGGGCATGCAGAAAATCCAACGCCGACAGATACTGCGGCACCGGCACAATATCCGGCGCCGGAGTATCCTTTTCGTACGGAGGAAGTGACGATAACGGTTCCCAATCTAAGCCGTGAATATACGCTGGCGTGGGTGAGTGACGTACATATGATCACGGATCAGGAGCCTGCGCATGATATGATGGACGAATTTTTGGAAGTCATTGAGCAAAGGTATGAACTGATGTTTGTGACTGGGGACGCGGAGCCTGTCCACAGCGCCGACCTGTGGCCGGAAATCGTCAGATTTTTGAATTACGGGGATTTTGACGGCATCATTTTCGGAGGAGATATCATGGATTATTGCAGTCACTCCAATATGGATGCCTTTATGCGGGAGTATGAAAAGATCAACCCCAACGTGCCGCGGCTCTATCTCCGGGCGGATCATGATTACGGGGCATGGTATGGCGGAGAAGCGTGGACACAGGAGGATGTCTATGAACTTCATCAGAGACTTGACGGAGACAGCCTGTATGAGAAATACCTTGATTTCGGCGAATTTATGATTATAGGAATCAATGGTTCTACCGTGAACATGACGCCCGAACAGTATGAAATTGTCAGGCGGCTCTATGATGAGGGAAGACCTACGATCATAGCGACGCATGTACCGTATGCTTCATGGATAGACGGTTCACTGGAAGATTTGTCCATGGAAGTGCGCGGGGTAAAATATTATTGGGGCGACGGCAGTTACATACCGGATGAGATCACATGGAAATATCTTACGGAAATGATCTATTCGGCGGATACGCATGTATGCGGTGTTCTGGCGGGACATTTGCATGCATGCTGGGACGGTCCGCTGACGGAGCAGGTTCCGCAGCATATTTTTTCGCCGGCGTTTCAGGGCGTGGTCGGGATCATACATATCGTATCGGAGGGATGAAAATGAAAAGAAGGATGATGCAATTTGTGCCGATCCTGCTGGCGGCGCTCGTATATGCCGGACCCCACTCGCTGACGGTTTATGCGGAAGAAAATAAGAGCGCTGAGACGGATGAGGGGTGGTCTGTGGTTGAAATCCCGGTCAATACTACGGTATATCCGAATCCAGTCAATCCCTATCAGGAGTTGAAGGTTCCATCCCAGATTCTCAAATTGGGAAGATATTATGTGATCGTGGATACCTATCATGATCAGGTAATCTATTCTTTGAGTATAACGGCTCCGGTCAGGGAATGGCAGGTGATGACAAGCGATACCAAATTGCCGCATTCAGCGGCGAGCGACGGGGAAGTGTATCTGGTGGTGGATACGGAAAACAACCGGATTCTGGTATTTGAATGGGCGTACGGACGGTTTCAGAATACACAGCAGTTTGAAAATATCGGTGAAAGACCTCATTACATCGAGTACGATCAGGAGACGGATTCTTTTTTGGTGTGGAGCTCGATGACGGGGGAAATGTATCTTTTCAAAAAGAATCCGCAGTCCGGCAGAATGTATCTTTGGGAGATCAGGAGTATAGAGGAATTGGAACATTTTTATGTCCGTTCCTTTACCATATGCGGAGAGCAAATCTGGTTCCCGTCCGGAACGAACGGGTATATCATTGTGGCGGACAAGCAGACGTTTGATGTCATAGAGCGGTATCCTGTTTCACCCGAAATTGCCGGGATGGCATACATCCTTCCGATCGGAGAGGCTGTTTATATAACGATTTCTACGGATTTGGAAGGAAATCAGGATGCAGCAACGATGATCAGGGTGGATGACCTGCATGCATTGGCGGACGGGCAGTATGAGGAGATTTACGATGTGTTTGATACGAATGGGATTCCCTATTATATCAGCAATATCAGGGGCACCTATTATCTGACGAACCATTGCGGGAGCGGGCAGGTGCTGCGTTTTCGGGTGGTCGGGAATGCGCTGATCAATGACGGCGCTTTGTTTTGACGGGTGTGCGCGACTTGGTGATCGTATGACGGATTTTGATAGATAACTGCTTTGTAAATGAAAAGGCGGCAGGGAGGAATGATGATGTCGGACAAAAAAGAGGATATGCAGCAAAAAGACAATATGACGGGCGGAAACGAAAAAAAGGCAGGATATGTCATTGCCGTTATTTTTGCGACAGTGCTGGGCATGATCGTCGGTGCAGGAGGCACTCTGTTCGTTACGAGGAATGTCTGGGGCGGAAAGCAAGCGGTCACGCAGGTTGCAAAGCAAGAGGACGATAGTGAGGAGACCGGTCAGGAAAACGCTCTGGCAGAGGATGGCGGGGAGCCGGCAGCGGCAGGAATCGAAGAGGAAATAAGCGAGATCATGAATCTGGCGGAGATATGTATGGAAGCGGGAGAGTATGAAAATGCGCTGGCGTATTACGAAAATGTGTTGGCGTTGGATGCTGCTTTTGCGGAGGCATATCGGAAGCTAGCGGAAATTTACATGATCTTGGGAAACGATACGGAAGCGGTCGGGATCTTAAACGAGGGGATCGGGAAAAGTCGGGAGTCAGACGCCGAAATGCTGAGAGATCAGCTTGTAAGCGAACTGATGAGTCTGGCGGAGACCTGCTTTGAAACGGGTGCGTATGAGGATGCGCTGGCATATTATGGCAATGTGCTGACAACGGAAATTGATTTTGCGGAGGCATATCAAAAGCTGGCGGAAATTTATATGATTTTGGAAAACTATGCGGAAGCGGTCAGGGTTTTAAGCGAGGGAATAGGAGAAAGCCAAGAGGCGGATGCTGAAATGCTGAGAGAACAGCTTGTGGAGGTGTATCTGCGGGAAGCGGACGCATGGCTGGCAGCGGGCGATTACGAGCAAGCACTTATAGCATTGCGGGAAGGCGTGGAGACTACGGGAGCGGAGAGGCTGTCGGATCGGGAGCAGGATGTGAGGGGGAGAGTGAAGCCTGTAAAGGAATCTGCGTATAACAGCGATGGCAGTTTCTTGGGGTGGGAGGAATACGAATATGACGCGAACGGGAATGAGATTAAGGGAGTTTCCTATGACAGCGATGGCAGTTTGTTGCGGTGGTATGAATGCGAATATGACGCGAACGGGAATTTGATTAAGGGATCTGTGTATGACAGCGATGGAAGTTTGTTGCGGTGGTATGAATGCGAATATGACGCGAACGGAAATCGGATTAAGCAATCTTACTATAACAGCGATGGCAGGCTGTTGTGGTGGTATGAATGCGAATATGACGCGAACGGGAATTTGATTAAGAGAGTTGGTTACGCTGGCAGTTTTGGGTGGTATGAATACGAATATGACGCGATCGGGAATCAGATTAAGGGAACAACTCACTATGCCAGCCCTAGCAGTTTCTTGGGGTGGGAGGAATACGAATATGACGCGAACGGGAATGAGATTAAGGGAGTTTCCTATGACAGCGATGGCAGTTTGTTGTGGTGGCATGAATACGAATATGACGTGAACGGGAATGAGATTAAGGAAGCTTCCTATGAAGGCAGTGGCATTTTGATTTCGTGGGGTGAATACGAATATGCGTACATAGGTGAATATGCAGAACCTGAGACGTTGGCGCTGACGGAGAAAGAAATAGATGTGCTTGTACATATTGGTCGCGTATTGAGATCGAGTGTGAGGGGGACGCTTTATGCATGGCAAATCAAAGAAGAAATAGAAAATAGTCTTTATAATGATACCTTCTTTTGTATAACTGAAGATTATGGCGGAGAAGATAGGGGAGATTATCGCTATTGGTACTTTGATGTAGATACGCTTAATGAGATATGCGATAGTTTGAATATCGTGTATGATTTTACGAGAGTATATCGAGAGAATTATTGGAATGAGTGGATGGATTTTATTGGGAGCGGCGCGTATTATGAAGAGGGACAGCTTGTCATATATTGCTATGACGCGGTGCCGCCGCAAAGCTTTCAGTTGGATGAAATCTATAAGGAAGATGGCTATTGGAAGCTGCGGCTTGTGAGTATCGGCGGTGGGGAACAGCCGAACAGTTATTATAGCATATGGCTGCGATCGGTAAACAATGAGTTGGGATATGAAATAGATCGGTATACATTTGATTATGAAAGGTGAGTGTTTTTTTGTAAAATGGTGTGGAAATCAAAGGGCTGTCAATACAAAAAGATCAGTCAATCTTTGCTGTAAAATTCACATGTTATTTTTCTTGCTAATGATCTGCGGATTGCATATAATAAGTGCAAAGGAGATGATGACTTTGCCCAATATTAAGCCAATATCTGATTTGAGAAATTATACAGAAGTATTAAAAGAAGTAAGAACAAACCAACCGGTGTATCTGACCCGGAATGGTCGGGGGGGGGCATACGCCATTGTGGATATTGATGAGTTGGATCGATTAAAAGCAACAATTCAGCTTTTGACAAAACTGGAAGAAGGAGAGCAGTCTGCCAGAGAAAAGGGTTGGTTAACAGCG
>JAAUZE010000017.1 GCA_014804755.1 Lachnospiraceae bacterium
AACGGCTTGATGCCGTTTGACATGGATTGGCATTGCAGGAATAAGAACGCCAAGACAGATTCGCCAAAGAATATATGCTTTGGCTTGATTATAGCAAAGGTTACATTTTAAAGTCAACCCATTGTGCGTATTTCCGGTAACTTCTCTCAATTCACATTGCCCCACACCACTGACAATGATATAATCATATTGTTCCACCAAAATTGAGGTGACATAATTAGTCATGATACGGAACATCCTGCATTTCATAAAATAATGCACACGATCATCTGCATCATATGATCGACCCCAGAACAAGGCGGAGGCGCTTTATGGAAACATATCAGGAATTCTTAAACAGAATTGATTCTTTTGAAAAAAAGGACATCCATTATGGCGGCAATTACTTTAAGGGTAATCCCTCCCTTTCCCAAAAAGTTGATACTGACAATACGTTTCGAAGTTTTTACGGAGATACTGTCGTTTTTGCATTAGATGACAGGATAAAAGATCAGTTAGCAGAATATGTGGATTTATTATATCAGGCTGCCCCAGAATGCTTTTGTGAAAGATTGGTTCCGAATACGTTCCACGTTACCTTGCATGATCTCAGCAACTCTCCGATTTTACATGACGTGGCGGAGGAGTTGTTTGAGAACGAACTCAAGGTGATTGAAAAAATAAGCGAAATACAAAAACACGGCAACTCCGTCATAAAAATGAAAAGCAAATATATCTTTAATATGGTTGACACCAGTTTGGTATTGGGGTTGTATCCGGCTGAGGAAACCGATTACCTCCGTTTGATGGCGTTATATTCCGTTTTTGATCAGGTAAAAGTATTAAATTATCCTTTTACGCCGCATATTACATTGGCGTACTACCATATCAACGGATTTGATAAACAGTCTGCCGGAAATTTAGAAGGTGCTGTCTGCCAGCTTAATCAGAATGAATTTGAAATTGATCTATCTGTTGATCAATTATACTATCAAAAATTCAGAAGCATGAATGATTATATCAATATCATTCCTCTTTTTCCTCACCAAAGCAGGAAATAGCTTATTAAAACACAACCCACCTCAACACGCCAAGCACAAGTAGGTGCAGCGGATAAAACAGATAGAAAAACCATTTATGTATCCCGGCTTTGCTGCCGCCCTGCCCGTTATAGAGAAAATACAGCATCAGGGGAACAAGAATCACGCCAAGCTGAAACCACATATGTTCGAAACCGGTCAATATTATGATAAAGACATTCGGCAGAAGGAAGGTAAGCGTGAACGCTGTCCATTTTGCCTTGGGTCTATCCCGGTACACGTGAACGAACAAGCATCCCAGCACATCCATAAGGCCCCAGTCACCGATGAGGGAAAGCAGACAAAGCAGTATAATGCCGATAATTTTAAGCGGTTTGGCGGCTTTTTCATTTTCCCAAAGTCTGATTGCAGTAAGACCGAGAAAGAGTGTGAAAATAACGCTTTGTTCGGGGCTGAACACGAGATGGCCCTGCACAAAATAGAATGGCAGGTGTCCATATTCAAACCATACAAACGGAAACCATGAGATAAGGGCAAAGACTGCAAGCCTTTGCTGATATTTACCGACATCTCCGGTATAGCGGTAGCCCTCACCGACAAAATAGGCCATTGTCGGCCCGGTAAGGCGTCCGATCAAGTGCATTGCTCCGCCAAGAAGCGGATTCTTGGCATCCACAAATGCCCATGCAATATGGTCGATCAGCATTGCGATAACGACAATATATTTTATCTGGTTTCTGTTAAGGCATCCTTTTTCGCTTTGTGTTATGACTGCATTTTCTGTCATTTTCCTATTCCCTTTTCTCCTATTTATTCTGGTATGCTTCCTTCCCGAAAACGCTTTTTCTTTCCGGTTGCTTCACAAGCCTATCATACTAAATCGCATGGCTCATCTCGTGCCACTCTTCCCCGCCCCATGTTGAGTTTGCGATTCCGTTATCCGTAAAACCAAACTTCTGATACATCTCAACCTTTGATTCCAGACAGGTAAGCACCAGCATTTTACGCCCTTTTTCCCGTTCCCTTCGCAGATATTGAAATACAAGCTCCCTGCCAAGGCCCTGCCTTCGATATTCGGGCAGCACATCCAAACCCACCAGCATGATATTCTTTCCATTGGGATCATGAAGTTCGGCATCCGTAAAAAACTCATCCCTGAACGAATCCTCATTTGTCGCGATTCCGTTTAGAAATCCCGCGATTCTTCCTGTTTCTTTATCCATCGCCGCCAAAAACAAGTCCGGAGCCTTTCTCATTCTCTCTCTCATATGCTGTTCCGAACACGCCTCATTGGGCGGGAAGCAAATCTGCTCGATTGCCACCGCCTGCTCTGCCTCTTCGGGTTTTATATCTCGGAATTCGAATTTTTCTAATAGGTTCTTATCCGCAGTATGATTTTCACCAAATAACTTACTTTCCAACACGTTACTCCTTTCCATCCGGGTAAGCACTTGCTTTTACCCTTTCAAAAACATATTCTGTCTCCGTGGATAAATCCTCCCTGAATAGGTACCCCAGCCTGTTATATTTTCTTATCTCTGTCGGTTCCTCGATGTTCTCCTCTGCCATAAACCGTACCATTTCGCCCCTTGCCATCTTGGCATAAGTCCCTTTTGTCACGAGCTTGTCACCCGACATTTCACAAAAGGTAATCGTAATATATCTTTCCTTATCCGTGAGATATTTTTCAATACATTTTGAATATTCCTTAGATGCAAGATTGATGATAACCCCACTGTCATCACGGACAGCCTCATATAATCTGCTTCCCCATAATTCATAAAGATCCTGATACCCGTCAATAGCGGCTTTTGCCTGCATCTCCAGCCTGTATGGCGTCACGCCGTCCATCGGCTTCAGCACGCCATAAAATGCGGACAATATCCGCAAGTGCTCCTGCACGTAATCATACTGACCGTCCTCAAATACGGAAGGCGCCATATATTGATACGCAAGCCCCTCATAGGCCAGCACCGCCGGAGTCAGCCTTCTTTTCAAGTCCATATGCGCTATCCGTTCAAAATTCTGTTCGACTATTTGATCATTACATTTCCAGAGATTCTTTAATTCCTCCCGGGACTTATTTTTTAACCAAATAAGAATTTTCTCCGCCTGATCAATAAACTCCGGCAATCCTAACGGTGCCAGACTGTCTAAATCATCCTTCATTTTCTTGGCCGGCGACAATACGATCTTCATTACACCTCACCCAGCATTTTTTCAGGATCGTCCGCAGCTTTTACCTTATCATTGGCTTTGATGATGATCCCCTTCTCGTCGATCAGATAGGTCGTCCGAACCACGCCCATGGACACCTTGCCATAATTCTTTTTTTCTTTCCAGACATCATAGGCCTCAATGACTTTGCGCTCCGGATCTGCCAAAAGCGTAAATGCAAGTCCGTATTTCTCCTCAAACTTCTTATGGGACGCAACCGTATCCTTGCTGACGCCCAAAACGACCGCACCTTTTTCCAGAAACTGTGGGTACCTTTCCGAAAAGCCGCATGCCTGCTTGGTACATCCCGGTGTACTGTCTTTCGGATAAAAATATAAGATTACTTTCTTTCCCGCATAATCTGATAATTTATGCATGGTTCCGTTTTGATCCGGCAATTCAAAATCCGGCGCTTTTGTTCCTGTTTCTAACATATTTTTGTCTCCTTTTGCATCTTCTTCTTATTCAGGACGCGGCTGTTCCATCCGGCTTCTTATGCCAGCGTCATGGCTCTTTCGGTAACATTTTATCATTTTGGAATTCCCTTTTCAACCGGACAGCGGAATCTAATAATTGATTGAAGAATCTGCTCTTTTTTGCTATACTTTGAAGCAAAGAAAGCGCTGTCTTGTTTGACGGACCGAATGATAAGGGAGACACCATGAAAGAAATACTCATAATACAGGGAGGCGGCAGACCGAAAGGGAATACTGCACAGCTTATCGAGCATTTTAGGAAGGGTGCGGAAGCCGCAGGCCATACCGTAGAAAAAATTTCACTTTTGGAAAACACTGTATCCAGAAGGATTCTTTTCATGACATTGTTCCTAAAATAAAAAGTGCTGACTGCATTGTGTTTGCATCTCCATTATATTTCTGGACAATCTCGGCAAAGCTGAAGGCGTTTATCGAACGATTTTATTGCATTGCGGAGGAAGATCCGAACCCGCCGCTCGGAAGATATGAGAAGTACCCGGTCAAGGACTGTGCTTTGCTCATGACTTCCGCCGACGATTTCTTTTGGACGTTTGAACAGGCGGTATCCTATTATCAGTTCACACTGATCCACTATATCGGTTTTCATGATAAGGGCATGCTTTTGGCCGGCGGCTGCGGCGATACGAACGGCAAGGCTCAGATCGATCAAACGACTCATTTGCGCGAGGCATATGAATTTGGCAAAAACTTATATTTGGAATGACAGATCAGCGGAGGCGAAAGCAAAATGGATTCTAATCCATACACGATTGCTGATTAAAAGATTTGGAGGAAATGCTTATGAGCATTGTGATAAATATTTATTATACCGGAACAAACGGAGCTGCGCGAAAGTTTGCGGAGGAAATGGAAAGCAGCAAAACTGCGGCGACGATTCGCAGCGAAGAAGGAAATTTGCGGTATGATTATTTTATCCCTATGGCGGATTCAGAAACCGTATTGCTGATTGACTGTTGGGAAAGCCAACAGGCGCTGGATCTGCACCACGCTTCCCCGATGATGGAAAAGATTGCAGCACTCAGAACAAAATATGATCTGCATATGAAGGTGGAGCGGTACTTATCTGACGATACCGGAATACCGGCGAAAGACAGGCAATTTATAAGAGAGTAGGATAAAAGAGGACAGCCTCATGAACATCAAAATAGAAAAAGCAACCGCAAACGATATCGATGCGCTTGTTGAAATGCGCTTAGAATACTTACTGGAAGATTATGGCTCTCTGACAGACGATCAGCTTACCAAAATAAAATCCTCCCTGCCGGATTATTATCAAAAGCATCTCGGCAGGGATTTACCGGTCTATGTCACAAGAGCTCGCAAGAAATTTCATAAAAATTCTGCTATTTTAGAGTCTTTATTATTTTTCATATCCGCCGGTGTTCCTTTCGCAATAACAGACCCTCCCAGTTTATCCGCCCCCGGCCCCAGTTCTATTAGCCAATTACAATTCGACAGAATATTCACATCATGTTCAATGACGATAACGGAATGCCCATGCTGTAATAGTTTTTGAAAAATCTGATTCAAATGATCGATATCATACAGGCTTAACCCAATGGATGGCTCGTCAAATAGATATAATATATTTTTCTTATTCCCCGCAAGGCTCCTGCAAAGCTTTAACCGCTGTCCTTCCCCGCCACTCAATGTTTGTGTCGGCTGCCCCAACGTCAAATAATCTAATCCCAGATCCTTTAGATCAAATAACATTTTTCGTATCTTCTTTTCACAGTCAAAAAATAAGATTCCTTCCTCCACTGTCATATCGAGTATCTGTGACAGACTCTTTCCTTTGTATTTTGCTTCTCCTGCTCTTTCCTGCTTAGCAAATAAAGCCTGTATCTGTTTCATGATACCGGCATAGGTTGCCACATTTGACTGATGATTCCTTCCTATTGGAGATTGAGATACATAGATGTAACCATCAAGATCGTTCATCCCGGCCAAAGCAACATTCCTATCTTTAGCATAAAGATCATCTTCATCGTCCGATTCATCCAAAGCAGAATAGGCGGCCTCAAAATGACTTTTCAATAACGGAACCAGTGTACCCGCGATCAGCGAACTCTTACCGCTTCCGGAAACACCTGTGATACCAACCAAAGAATGCAATGGGATTTCCACATCAATTCCCTTTAAATTATTAACACAGGCGTTTTGGATGATTAATTTTTCCTTCCCGATATCACCGCAAAAAAGCGGCATATTTCTTTTCCGTATGTATCTGGCAGTAATGGATTCTTCACAATTCAGCAGTCCCTCATAATCACCGGTATAGATGATATTTCCACCGCGTATCCCTCCATAAGCTCCAAAATCAATAATGTGATCCGCGATCCTCAGAGCTTCCAAATTATGTTCAATGAGAATCACACTATTTCCCTTATCACAAAGGAGGCGCATCTGTTCCAGTATGTTCCTCTTTTCCGCCGGATGCAGACCCGTTAAAGGCTCATCTGCAATAATGATCATATCCTCCATCGTGTTGCCAAGCAATGATGCCAGTTTTAAGCGCTGAAATTCACCTCCGCTCAGACTGGGAATCGTCCGGTACAAGTTAAGATAACCGAGCCCTACTTGTATCAGATGATCTAAATAAGAAACGACGATCTTGCAAATGTTTTTTCCGGCATCCGTTGTGGCTGCATCGTTAAGAATAGACAAAATCCATATTTTTATTTCATCAATTGACAATCGTGATGCTTCAGGCAATGTGATATTCTTGATCCGTATACTGCGCCCCTTTGGGCGAAGTCTGTCTCCGCTGCACTCCGGGCAGATACGTTTATGAATTTTAGTACCACGATATTTCCCGTCCGCATAAAGCTTTTTCAAATACGGTCCGATTCCCCGAAAATTACTCTTAGAGCTATGAAGTCCGTTACAAAATGCATCCTGCACATGCAACGGTTGTTTTTCAAAAGGCAGCGACAAATCTGTCTTTAGCGCTTCTGCAAAAAAAGAAAGTTGATTTTTCAGAGGAGTACAGCCCGGAATCATACAGCATAATTCTGCCAGTGTTTTATCGGGATTGTCATAGATCACATCCAAATCTGCATCCAATAGATACCCCGTCCCTTCGCATTCTGCACATTTTCCGGCGGACGAATTCGGGGATAGCTCCCTGCTGCCAATTGCGGGGATCTTGGCTCCGCAAATACACTGCGTCTTACTCAGCTTGTTGATGCGGCCACAGTTATTACATGGTATCTCTCCGTCTGTGATATATAATAATCTGAGATATTTTAATATTCTTGTTTTTGTTCCTACCAAGGACCTCGGATTCCATATGCCATCATTTCTTTTTCTTAAAGAGATTGTGGGACTTAATCCACATATCCTTTCATAACAATGCCGGAACGGAATGTCTTGGAGCAGTCCTATATTTTCTAAATAATCACTGCTTCCGGCCTCATCTAAAATATCACAGATCAAACTCGTTTTGCCCGAGCCGCTTACTCCCGTGACAACAACAAGCTGATTTTTGGGAATATCGACACATACCTTATTCAAATTATGCAGACTTGCATTTTTTATTTTGATATATTTCATATTCCCTCTGCTCCCCTGCTTATATCCAAAATCAAGTTTTCCCACAGACAATCCACTTCTCGAAATGCCATAGAATTTCTATTACACAGAAACACGATGAGTAAATCCAATGAAGGTACACACAAAATATATTGCCCGCCGGAACCAAGTGCATAAAAAACAGGGATTCCATTTATTTTCCGATTCCACCAGCCATATCCATAATAAATATCTTTTTGTGTCGTCCTTATTTGAGGAGATATCGATTGAGATACCCACTCTTTTGACAGCAGCCGTTCCTCCCCCCAACAGCCATCGTTCATAAACAGATATCCCAATTTAGCCATATCCCTTGCGCATAACCATAGACCAAAGCCACCATAATTAATATTCTGAGCGTCTGCTTCCCATTTGGGATAAGACTCCCCATTTTTCGCGCCCATGATGTTTAACTTATTGAATAATGCTTTTTGCGCAAATTCCACCGGTCTCATCCCTGTTGCCTGATATAATATTCTCGACAGCAAGTGATAATTCGCATCATTATATGAAAATTTACCAATTTTTCCTCTATCCATCGGCAGCCTTAACAGCATATTCAGCTCATCCTGACTTATGCTCATCCTATTATTAAAACCCGCATTTGTCGGACAAAAGATGCCGGATGACATCGTCAAAAGGTTTTCAATCGTAATACTCTCCTTATACCATTCCGCAGGGCCCGCGCAAAATTCTTCATAATGATCAGCCACCGGATCTCCGATATTCAAATATTTCTGATCTATCGCAATTCCTATGAGTGTTGACACAAAGCTCTTTGTTACGGAATATACATTTCCCGGCGTATTCCGGTCAAATCCATTCCAATAATTCTCATATATGATAAAGCCCTTTTTGATCATTAAGGATGCATAAACACCTTTCCCTCTGCGTTCAAGTTCTTTATGAAAATCAGATATGATAGGATTATTTACCCCTGCTTCCTGAGGCGATACCTCCATCCACTGTTTCGCCGGGAAATCATTTTTTGTTTGCCCCATTTCCTCTCCTTATCTATCTTGTTAAGTATTGACCTATCATCGATTGATTCGACTGTTTCAATTCCGACGGCGATCCGGTCATCAGTATGGTACCTCCATCACTTCCACTTCCCGGACCAAGCTCAATGATCCAGTCACAATATGATAACACTTGCAAATCGTGTTCAATGACAATGACCGAATTTCCTTCCTCAACCATCGAATCCAATAATGTGAATAATCGTTCTTTGTCAGGAATGCCCAAACCGGCGGTTGGTTCATCCAGAATATATAATATATGGCCTTTCTTTTTCTTGAGAAATTGTTTCATTAATTTCAGTCGCTGGCACTCGCCGCCGCTCAGTGTAGAGACAGGCTGTCCGAGTTTCATGTATCCCAATCCGATTTTTTGAAGCATTTCAAAGCCTTTTCTCAGCTTCTCATGCCCGCAAAAAAAATCCTCCGCTTCCCGGACGGAAAGATCAAGGACATCCGTGATACTCTTCTCCTTATATCTCACTTGGAGTACATCCTGTTGATACCTTTTTCCATTACACCGATTACACGTCTCCCTGTATACGAATCCCGCATTCCTTTTTTCAATCACTCCTAAGCCTTTGCATTTTTCACAAGCCCCTTTGGAATTAAATGAAAAATACGAAGCAGAAACCGCCCTCCCTGCTTTTGATGCCTGCTCAGCATAAAGGCTTCTGATCGTGTCCCAAAGATTCAAATAAGTAAGCAGATTAGACCGGCTATTCATCGAAATGGGCTTTTGATCTACTTCAACAAAACCATTCAGGTGCTGTAAACCGATCACACTCTTCCATGTTTGTTCTACATACTCTTCTTCCTGTTCCAGCATGGCGGAGTCCTCGGCGTTCTCTGTATGCTCTTCTGATTCATCTTTAGCGGCAGTTCCAAAATAAAACTTTAATATCGGAACTAAGGTTCCGGAAATCAGAGAACTCTTTCCGCTCCCTGAAACCCCCGCAACTCCTATCATTCTGTTAAGTGGTATTTCTACATCAATATGTCTTAAATTATTCGTTACGATATCATGTAATACAAGCTTTGAAGTAGTTCCATCAATGAGTCGGTCTGTTTTCTTCTTGAATCTGTCTTCACCCGTCAGATAGTTTGCCAATACGGAATTTTTATTGCATAACATATCCTGATAGGTACCTGAACAGATGATGCGTCCCCCTTCTGCCCCTGCACCGGGACCTACCTCGATCATATATTCTGACGCTTGTATCATATCCATATCATGTTCAACAACGATCACGCTGTTTTCCGCATTTTTTAATTCAAACAACCGGGATATTAATTGCTCTCTCTCGATCTTATGCAGCCCAGAGGTGGGTTCGTCAAAAACATACGTCATGGAATCTGATTTTTGATCCATACGCTGCATCAAAAAAAGTTTATGTAATTCGCCCCCGCTTAGAGATGGTATTTCCCGAAATAAGGATAAATACCCAAGTCCGAAATCCATCATCTTATCCATTTTAGAAACTAAGCGCTTCGCTAAATGCATGCCCCCGCTCGAAAATCTTTGTTCTTCTAATGCCTGATTCAAAAGCATTCTCAATTCGCTAACCGGCAATTCCTGCATCTCACAGATATGTAATCCCATTAATTTCAAACGGCGCCCTGCATCTCCAAGCTTGTACCCCTGACACGCCGGGCATCTTATCTCATTCGCAATATTGGGAATCAACGTTCCTTTCCGATACGCATTTTCCACCGCCGGTATGACTCCCCAATAAGTACCATAAGCCATTTTCGGATTCTGAAATCCATATAAAAACTGGTTGCGCATTTTGCGGTCCAAATCCGAAAAGCTTGTTGTATCGGGATCAAAACCATAGTAATCCGTAAAACGAGTAAGCGATTTTAACAAAAGAGGAATCTTAATACGTTTACAAATTTGAAATAGCGATTCTTCCGGGTCCGGTATGATATTTTCCATGTGAATTTCCGTTTTATGCCCTCTCCCCCGGCATTCTAAGCACATGCCCTCCGGTGAATTAAAAGACAGCTGCCGATCATGTACCATCGTAACAGAAGCGCCGCATATCGGGCATATATTTGCATTTCCGATCATATTTCCACACGTGGGACAAGGAATCTGACCCTCCAACAAATAAAGTCTCTTTAAGTCATCGAGCATGTTCGTCTTCGTTCCAATAACTGATTTCGGATTCGCTTGCCGTATCATATCCTGCCTTACTGCAATGACGGGTCCTAACCCGACGATATCATCACATGTATCTTCCTCAAGATTATCAGAGACCATGTCCCGATAACGAAGATATCTCATGACACTTTTCTGATACAGAATATCATACACAATGGTGGTCTTCCCAGAACCACTTACCCCTGCAACCGTTACGACTTTATTTTTGGGGATCTCAATATCAATATTTTTCAAATTATGAAAATGTGCATTTTTTATTATAATCCGATCCATAGTGTCTTTTATGATCCCTTTCTATATCTACCAATTCTTTTATTAGATTATAAGCGATTCCATTTAGAATCTCAAGATTTCTGTCTCTTATCAGCCTGTTTTCCATGCCGTACAATATAGAACGATCGGTGCTCATGTTCTTTACAGAAATGAATATGAGCACCACTAAGCAGAAATCATCTGTTATAATAAAACAAATATGCAAGTCCCAGAAAGATTATTGCAACAGGAAAGGTGAGATATCAGAAAATGAAAGAGATGATCGAACAAATTTTGCCCTTATGGGAAATAGAGAACAAACAATTAGAACAAATATATCCCTCAGCATGGGAAGTAAATCATTCTTATGTCATAAAAATGTATGAGGACAAAAAACAGTTAGAAAGAAATATCAAAATATCGGAAATATTATCGGATTGCGATATTCCGGTCGCAAAGATCGTTCTTACAAAAACAGGCGAAAAGTATGCTGCGTATCAAAGCAATTATTTCCTCCTGTCAAAAAAATTACGTGGAAATAATATTTCCGATCTAAAAGACAAAGCCATGGCTTGGAAAATGGGCTGTGCCATTGCACAGCTGCATACGGCATTTATGAAATGCGAAAAAGAATTGGATTTTTGGGATAACAGTCTGTTAAAAGAGATGAAAGGATGGATACGGGAAATTTTAGCAAATAATGAATGGAAGATCGTAAAAGAAAAAGAATATTCAAAAACAGTGGATTTGTTAGAAAGCGCATATGATTTCCTGCCGAAACAATTAATTCATAGAGATGTTCATTTTGGCAATTTCTTATTTTTTGAAGGCAATTTGTCCGGATATATTGATTTCGATTTGAGCCAAAGAAATATCAGAATCTTTGATATTTGCTATTTTTTAACCGGACTGTTAGCCGAAGAAACGGAGGACTCCTTTACTAAAATCGAGTGGATTGAAAACGTCAGATCCGTGATTGCAGGTTACGAAAGCATCCTTCCTCTTTCTGAAAAAGAAAAAACCGCAATCCCCTGCGTGATGGAATGTATCGAAATTTTATTTGTCGCGTATTTCATCAGCATGAACGACACAAAACACGCAAATGATGCATATGATATATTCCGTTTTGTCCAAAATTGCGAAAGTGATATTCAGCGCGCAATATGATAGAGTGTACGATCAATGGAATCTGTCTTAAAATGCATACCGAAGGCTCCTTATTTTCGCCTAATTTTGTTGACAAAGGAACCTTAACGATGTTGTCAAAAGTAGAATTTCAACCGGGACAAAAAATATTGGATTTAGGCTGCGGATATGGCGTGATCGGAATCTATGCCGCACATTTTTCAGGAGCAGAGAATGTTACAATGGTTGATAGTAATCCCATTGCAATTGAATCGGCAAAAAAGAATGCCATCTATCATGATCTGGAAGCTATCCATATATTTCAAAGCGATGGACTGAACAATATTATGGAACGTGATTTTGATCTGATCTTATCAAATCCACCATATCATGCAGACTTTCATGTGCCCAAAAATTTCATTGAAAGCGGCTTTCATCATTTGAAGTATGGCGGCAGTATGGTTATGGTCACGAAAAGGTATCAATGGTATAAGAATAAGCTGCAATCTGTATTTGGCGGTGTTAAAGTAATAGAGGAAAATGGCTATTATATTTTTATTTCAGAGAAAAGAGGCATTCATAAGACAAGAACGAAAAATAAACGAAAACTCTCAAAGAAATTGCAGCGCAAATATGACCGATTTTATAAACAAAAAATGACTGGTACACCGTTCTTTTACGGAATATGAAAAAGTGTCCTTTCAGCTCCCAAAACATTCCCCAGACTAAAAGGACACTTTTGCCGCCTTCCGGTTATTGATTCATTATTCTGTCACATGGACTTCGATCCACTCTGAGCAAAGCGTTTCATATTTAGCCCTGATACGATAGGTTCCGACTGCTGTAACTTCCATATTGTTGCAGTAAATCGTAATGCCGTTTCCGCGGTCCGGATCTGCTTCCCAGACTACCGGAACAACAATCTCTGTGTTCTTTTCATCATATACATGAACATTCAGCGTGTTCAAGGTCTCAAGATTTGTAGCCGTGTTGTTTTTGACATTGACGTTTCCGGTTGACACGATCGTTCCCTGAAGCTCTGTATCATGTATGACAATTTCGATAAATACCGTCTTAATACTCTCATTTGTAGCAGGAATGCCGTTTTTATCCTTATAATAATTTTCAGGAATCATATATTTTGCATAAACGGTACCTGCTGCATTCCCCCGAATATAAGGGACATCGGTAAGCGGCTGTGTGTAAATACCCGCCAGCGATTTATCCGGTAAGGGCTTACCCTCTTCGTCTACCAGTATCCAGCTTCCTTTCTTGGTGTCGAAGCCATAAAAGGGAACATTTTCCGTATCATAACCTGCCACGATCCAGTTGTCCGGATACAAAACATCACCAATTCCCACATCATACTTTCTGTTTCCGGTAGTTGCTTCCAAAGCAGCAAGCGGATATAACGGCACGGGATTCTCTATTGTGGTCTGCAGATTTTTTGCGTTTTCTGTCAATGTCCCGCCTGTCGGTGACATCGGCCTTTTCTCTGCCAGCCATTTTATCAATTCCTCCGGTGCCTGTGTCGCTACTACGTTTCCGTCCTTGTCTTTACATGCTGTAGAAGCTGCAGGCTGACCTTTTATTGTTTCCCAATCCAGATGATCCTTCAGAATCTTATCGTTATCATTTTTTAATATTGTGATCCCGTGCTGCTTTTCATATCCGGATACTTCTTTGGATTGCGTATATCTCATATACAGGTTTTCTGAGCCATCCTCACCTGCATAGCCTGCATCCGAGGGCTGAAACATTGTGATGAAAGAACGCTGCTCATATCCCGCGGTATTAAATGACTGTACCGCTGCATTGTCATCATAGCAGGTACCGCACATGGAAAATACTGCCACATCAAACTGCACCATGACCGGGCAGTCATATTCCAATTTCATAGTCGCACCCGTGCTTTTCTGTTTTACCACGATTGTTGTATGAGGCGGAATCGTTACGCTGACACTGGAACTGTTGGACTTCGTCTTGGATACAGATTTTTCTTCCCCATAGGCCGTGCCGATCACTTGCCCCGCCGTAAACTGCATTTCTGTTTCTAAACCGAAGTTAGGCAAAATATTGTCTATCTTAAAAGTTACGCCTATCATTTCTGTAAAGTTATATTCTTCTGAGTTTGTGATCGAATTGGATTCCGAGACTTCTTCTTCCTCGGTCATCGTCACTGTTTTACTCGTTTCTGCGGCGGTGTTATTATCTGTCTGATACAAAATCGATGGCTCGCCGCTCGTATTTATGTATTCAAATCCCGGAATAGGACCCTTTTGAATTGCTTCTTTTATCGAAAGATCTCCGATTGCCGTATTATAATGCGTCCCATCCGATACTACTTTAAGCCTGAAATTGTAAAAGGCAAGGCCAAACGCGTTGTAACCGTATTGAGGAGTGCCCCCATATCGATCGCAGTGAGCTGCTACTGTATAAAATACGGTCTGCTTTGTTGTATTGTCATGAAGCGGCTGCACACCACACTGTTTGATAAAATCCTTTGCTTTTAGCTTTCGGCCGATCAGTTTCTCTACCAGCTCAGCCGCCTTAAACTCCGCATCACTCAATGTAGAGCCAAGCAATAACCCGGTGCTCATATGGGGGTCATTGTCTACTCCCTTTGTCTTATCATATTTATTAAGGAGACAGTCAATCAGATCCATGTAATTGGGGTTTTGTCCCCAATTCTTTTCCCATGATTTTTTACTGTGGTTCCACCAGCTATCAGGCTCGCTTTGGAATATCTGATAAGCGAGCTGTGCCCACTGAAGCAGCAAACCCTGATTCTGAAGCGCATTCTGCAGAAAAATCTCTTTGTTCTCCGTATCCCTCCTTTCATCGGGAACATCCTTGTAAATGTCATAGCATTCTCTCTCCGGCAAACTTCCTGTCGCAGGCAGCTTTACCGGTTTTACCGGACCATAGCATTCATAGTTACTCATACCAATACCATCCTTTCTTTTTTTGTTTTCCTATAAATGAGATAGGAGAGTACATTTCTCTCGATTCATCATACGAGACCTTGTCCCAGATTATTCACTATTATTTGAAATTGTTCCTCTGAAAGTACAAAAAAGTCCTCCGCCTTACGGCGAGGGACTCTACGTTCAACCCAACTTTCCAAATAATATTCTATGTTGCTATTACATAATGTATGAATCAATCTCAGAAGGCGATTGCCTTGCGTTGTGTTTTATTTTTCAAAAATAATGTTACTCCCAGTGCAAACGATAGCCCGCCAAGCACAATAAAAAAGCTCCACAACAGATTCCAATACGGCGCATTGATATCGTACACAACTTGAGATTTTAAAGAAAAGAATAGATATCGCTTTTTGTTTATGATATTATCTAATGGAAAAATATCATAAATCGAAAGGAACCATTATGTCGAAGATCGCTGTTTACTTTCCGGGTATCGGATACCATTGCGACAAACCCCTTCTATATTATAGCCGAAATATCGCCTGTGAACTGGGGTATCAGAATTACAGAAATGTAAGCTACACATATAAATCCGGAAATATCCGCGGTAATGAAGAGAAAATGAAAGAAGCATTTGAAGCACTGTTTTCGCAGACTGAGGCTGAACTTGCGGACATGGACTGGTCTGAATTTGATGATGCGCTTTTTATATCAAAAAGTATCGGAACGATCATTGCAACATCGTATGCGGCGAAATATGGATTAAAACATGCAAGGCATGTTCTGTATACGCCCTTAGCACAGACTTTCCTCTCTGCACCAAATAATGCAATCGGTTTTATCGGCACGGCGGACCCTTGGAGCGACACGAATGAGATTATCCGGCTTTCAAAAGCAAATCATATTCCGCTGACTGTATATGAGAACTGCAATCATTCTCTTGAATGCAATGATACGCTGAAAAACCTTGAGAACTTAAGGGATATCATGCAAAGGACAATGGATTTCTGCAAGAGGACAACCTAAACCGGAAGAAGCAGTAATTGGAGAATTACCGTGAACAAAAGATCATTTATTTTTACCGTTTTATTCTTTATAGTTGTTATGGCAATTGCTGTCATATGCGCGAAAAGCGTCCGCAAAAAGGATGACGGTTATGTAACGACTCATATCGAACAACATGTTTTTTCTGAGCTTACAGATGAGTCCTCTCTGGCAGCAGCCATGCAGGAAGAGGTCAGGCTCAATTCGTATTCCGATCTGAGTGTTCCCACTTACCTTACCAAGATTGCGGATACCTATTTTATTGTGGATTGTTATCATGATCAGGTCATCTATCATGATAATCTGGCGGATCCGCTCTATCAGTGGAGCGTTATGACGGATGAGATTGACAAAGGTCATACACTTGCCAGTGACGGCATTGTGTATCTGATTGATGACACAGAGAATAACCGGATTTTAGTTTTTGAGAAAAGAGACGGCCGGTTTCTGCATACACAGACTTTTTCCGATATTGGGAACAGACCTCACTATATTGTTTATGATGAAAAAACAGATATTTTTTACGCATGGAGTTCTATGAGCGGAGAAATGTACCTTTTTCGCCATGATTCTGACAATACTCATATGTATTTGAGTGATATCTATAAAATAGATGCACTGGATCATGTGTATGTCCGCTCCTTTACGATTCAAGACGACATCATTTATTTTGTATCCGGCAGTTCCAGCATTCTCACGGCGGATCTGGATACATTTGAGATTCTGGACACCTATCCTGTACCGGATACGATGGCGGGTATGATACAACTTACTCCCATTCAAGATTATTTCTATATCACAATTTCCACTGATATTGCCGGAAATCAGGATTATGCGACAATGATCCGCACCTCCGATTTATCCGGTCTGATAGAGGGAGATTATGAAGATATCTATGAATTTTTCATTGGAGGCGGAACACCATACTACATTACCTATATAGATGATGCATGGTATATGACAGAACACAGACTTCCGGGCCATTCTATCTGGCGGTTTCAGATTGTGGATAATGCGATTACAGCGGTGGAGACCGTCTACTGATTAAACACCGCATCTCTCCTACAAATTCACAATTTACGGATTTCAAGTTAATACCTTCTGGTATGTATAACCGACTCTTTTTTGACCATCTGCCGTTGTACATGGTCCAATTTCCATAAGAAGATACCCGGAAGATGAATATAGCATCTGCGCAATGTGATTATCTTCGGTTGTATGAATAACAACTCTCTTAAGTCCTTTTTCTTTAGCCAGACTTTCTACGGTTGATAAAACAAATTTCCCTATTCCCTGATGATGATAAATAGGCTTAACCTGTAACATACCCAACTCCAATGAATCATCCGCATTGTAATCTACTCTGAACCACGCAACCGGATTCTCTGAATAAACGATATAGTATGCCGAGTTTGTATCTGAAAGAAGCTTCCTCCAAACTTCATTGCTTCGATTATTGCCATGTAGCGCCTCTATATTTTGATTATAAACCTCCATGATAAAGGGTAAATCTTTTTCTGCCGCAACTGTATACTTCATTGATAATGCTCCCAAATATATTTCGATTTGTCTTAGTCGTAATAATTTTATTTTCTATAAATCCAAATACCAGATAAACTGAACCTCGTTCTCAATTCCAGGCTCGGAATCATAAGCATGCATATCGATTTTCGATAACAAAGCACCCTGCTTCTTATAAAATCGACAAGCGGTAACATTATTATTTTGACACTCGATTATCATCTGCTTATAACCATCAGATTTAGCAACCTTTATCCCTTGATTGAAAAGTTTTTGACCGATGCCCATGTGTTTGTACTTATCTGAAACTCGAATATCCCACAGTACGCATGCGTCCGATCTTCCACCAAGCATATTCATCCCCTCAGTAGTACCCGCGATTGTCATTGCTCCAACAGGAAGATCACTGTCAAATGCCATATAAAATCTCCAATTAGATATATCGAACATCTGCTCATACTCCATGGCACGTTCGTATATGCTCAGATCCTTAATATGTGGTGTAACAGGTACTTCCTCCAACACAAAACCTCCGAGTCCGCTATCAACTCTGTTGACATGATACTCAGATTTAATCTCCACATTCTGCGGTACTTTATCGTATAGTGGAAAGTATGTCTTATCCACTTCTTTTATCTCTATCATAGTTGCTGTCCGTCCCTCTCTATAGCGCATCCCTGATATCCTCATTGTATGAGAACAGGCAAATCAAAATCCAATCTGCCAAACTTCCTCAGTATATCCAAATCGCGTATGATAAAGTTACTGCCCCAATAATAGTTTCCAATCGTCTGTTCAGCCACACACCACCGCTTGCCGTCCGGATGAGGGTTGCTCTGTTCATATGCGTCAAGTTCCTCGGCGGAAAGGAGCTGAAATTCGTGTGTACTGAGCAGCGAGTCAATGATTGTGTCCAGATTCATATCCACAGTGCGTCTGCATTCCGGATAAAAGCTGCTTTCCGGTGAAGCGACAAAATACACCGGCAGCGGTAGCCAGGACGGATAGGTTGCAGGATCAAATGCGTTAATGTTTAGGGCTGTCGGATCATAATCGGGATAACCATGGAGAAGAACCTGCCCGCATTTTCTATACCGATCTTTCAACTCCTTTGCCTTAAGGTAGATGTTGCTGTCCTTGTCTGCGTGTTTTAAGATGAAGTCTGCAAGGCGCTTCGTCACTCCGATATCGGCTTCTGCTGCTTTCTTGGAATCAAAATGAAACCACGGCATATGCGCGAAGTCATTATTGCTGGGGATTCCCTGCATCCCCACCCAGCCGTCGTTCAATAAATATGCTCCGGAGCCCAGGTATTTGACGATACCCGCAATGATTTTGCTTTTTATGTCGCTTTCGTGCTCACCTGTCGTATCCAGATAATCCAGCGCGATGCATACTGTATAGGGAGAGGAGTTGGGGTTCCAGTTGTTGCACTCGATGTTGTGTCCAAAACCTCCGTCTTCATTTTGGTAGCTGGATAAAACCAAAAGGAAATCATCGCAACTGCCGTTTTCAAAAAGAAATTTCCATTTCGTATAGTCAAGGGGTCTCGCGCTGCGGCAAACCAGCTTTCTTAATCTCAAAAATTCATCAAGGGATAATTTTTGCAATGTCATTACCTCAGCTTTCTTTTTATTTGCTATTGATTTATTATAGCATATCCTCTTTTGTTGTTTATACATTAAGCAAACAATTCTTTTACAATCATGTCTGCACATTCCGCAGAACGATATACACTTGTATCAACCTTCATACGATACGTTATATTTTTTGCCATCAATGCAAGCTGTTCCTCGGATTGCATTTCATATCTGTCTTCACGCATGCGATTACGTTTTCTGCAAATATCTATGGGACAATATACTTCAACTATATCAAGCGGATTATTCTTTAATATTTCCAATAGCTGCTCATAATGAGGCTTTATTTCTTCGCGCTCCACTAATATTCCATCAATCAATACATTCTTTCCCATGTCAGAAAATAGCTTGGCAGTATGATACATCATAATAATCACTTCACTTAAATATTTCCAGTAATCCTCCTGCAAATACTTATCTCCCACCATCTGCTCGAACAGATCATTGGCAACAACATAAAAAAATACATCTTTACGTTCCTGTAATGCTTCGACAATGGATGTCTTTCCGGAACTGGTTACACCATTCAAAAAAATAATTCTTCCTTTTTGCATTTCATCACCTCATTTCAAGTTTACCATCCTGTTCTTCCGGTGTCATTCTCAAACTTTGTTCGAAAATAAAACGAGAGAAACCGCATTCCACAGTCTCTCCCGCACTCGCACTACTTTTTCATTTGTCCTAAAATTCGATAAATACTCTTGTCAGAAAGGTAATACATTTGGGCCAATTCTGAAACCTTATTACCCGATCGGAACAGGTCATATATTTCCCTGTTCCTCTCGTATAACTCATGTTTATAGCCACTATCTGTTTTTTTCTTCTCAGGAATCTTAGGAATATAAAGATTTACACCTTGTACATACTTTTGAATTTCATTGATCAATTCCATCGGTAAAATATCATTTGCATTAATATAACTCATCTCTTCTCCTTTCATCGTTTCGCAATGATCTAAGAAGAGAATTTTATGCAAATATTTTTTTCCTTTCGTTTATCAATGACTGATTAAAGACAATGCCCTCTCATATACATCATCATTTTCTTGAACTCCTTTCTTAAGAATAGTTTCAGTATACCATTTACTTATATAGTAATGCAATAAAAAAGAAAAAATCTGCCGGGTCTTTATTTCAATCACATAAATTATTGAGTGAATTCTTTGTCTTTCTCTTTATCATAATAAAGGCTACTAACGTAACAACAATGTATCCAATCAGAGCAATAACGGACGCTTCAATTCCGAACTCGCCTCCTGTTATTGCAAAGGATTTTGAATCTAAAACATAGGTCATAACTGCATACTCATTTGCTTTTTCGCTAATACCAAGACCTCCCCCAATGATTATGATGTTCCAAATGGAATGAACAATTCCACTGTTCCATACGGAATCACTTTCCATAGCAATCATTGAAAACATCATGCCTACCATTGTTCCTGCTGCCAAAACTAAAATACAGCTAGTCGCTGAAAAATTCATTCCAATTAAATGCACCGATGCAAATAAAACTGACGGAACAAGAATTGCTGCCTCCTTGTTCCATCTTTCCCTTATAAGGCTCATTATGACGCCTCTAAAGACCATTTCTTCAACCAATCCGGCAGCAATACCTGTAAATACAATTCCTGCGCTTAATGTCGTAAATATCTGATTTTTATCCATTCCTGACGATACAAATTCTCCCGGCAGCAATAAAAAAATCCCCTTGACAATAACCGGCAGCGCAATGGCTACGATCATCCACTTTACATTTACTGAGATACGAAATATTCTGATATCTGTTTTTAGGAATTTACTTACTAATACATTTAGCAGGAAATACGAAAGCACTATGTAAATAATACCGGCAATGATATTGCAGATCCCGATACGAATTCCGGTTAAATGAAATACACTGGCAACCAGCTGCGCACCAATCTGAGAAAAAACAAGCACAAAAATAGCGGCAATAGAGCCAATGATTGCTTTATTTGTCTTCATTGCGTCACCCCCCCTACATTGGCAAACCATATATAATGACATAAATAATAAACGCCAATAAATCAACTGCCAATACCCCTATCAATACGTACAGTACATATCTAAGTAGTATCTTCATTCGCTTTCCGTTCTTATCTGTCAATATCTTGTTATCTAGCACATCACCAACTGTCATATGCTCTATTTCTTTTGTTGGTTCAATACCTTTTAACAGATAATCTGTTGTTACATCAAAAAAATCACTCATCAATACAATCTTTTCCAAATCCGGTGTACTTTGTTCACTTTCCCATTTTGAAACGGCTTGTCTTGAAACCCCAATTGCCTCCGCCAATTGTTCCTGTGAGATTCCCTTTATCTTTCTTAAACTTTGAATTCTATCCGCAACATTCATGTCACGACCTCCTTTTTTATTATTGTAGCAAGTATACACTTACGGGCGGTTGCAGTTCTATCACCCAAGCATGGAATTTTGTAAACCATGTGTTGCTTTTTTGGATTTAGTCACTTGAGGAAGGATATCTGCTTTGGTTCATTGTACAATATCACTCAATGAAATTCATCCACATTACAAAAAATGCGGAGCAGTTTCCCGCTCCGCACATCATCATACATATGGCAGATATTTCAGCACAAGGTATCTTCGCCTCCGTCCCATCATAAGCATACTTGCAAATGAGTTAGAGGCTTCATAAAGTCAACAGTTTCCAACAAACACATAATTCAGATATTTTTTCGCGGTATCAGCCAGGCGATGTATTTGCGCTATATCTGTCGCCTCCTTATCAAGCATATGATAGCGCGGAAAAAAGCGTGTCACATGAAGCGGAATCGTTTTCCCAGCAGCGTCTTCCACAGAAGCAATCCATGCCGCTTCCTCTTCCATTTCGGAAATTTTGTCGTTCTCCCCGGGTACAATCAATGTAGTTAGCTCCACATGACAGTCTGCAGCCGCACGAATAATGAATTCTTTCACGGTTTCCAGACTACCGCCAAGCTTTTCATAGTATTTTTGCCGAAAACCTTTTAAATCAATATTCATAGCGTCAATATAAGGCAAAAGTTCCGCTAATATCGAAAGTTCCGCCGTACCATTTGTCACCAGCACATTTTTCATCCCGGATTCTTTCACTAAGACGGCCGTATCACGCACATATTCCCAGCCAATCAGCGGTTCGTTATAAGTAAATGCCACTCCGATGTTTCCGACGCTTTTATTTTCCAACGCCTTATTTGCCAACATTTGCGGAGTCATTTCTATTGTCTGGATACCCTCACTGTCTGCCATGGAAATCTCATGGTTCTGGCAAAAAGCACAACGCAAATTACAGCCAAAACTTCCGACGGATAAAACCAAACTTCCCGGAAAAAACATATGCAACGGCTTTTTCTCTATCGGATCAAGCGCAAGGGATGTTATCCGCCCATAATTTGTACATACGATTTTACCGTTCACATTTTCTCTTGCTCTGCAGATTCCCACTTGACCAGGGGATAAGGCACAATGGTGCATACATACCTGACAGACCGTTTTCATACTAACCCTTTCTCTTATTCTAAAATCGGCGCGGAGAATGCCGCATTTCAGGCATTCTCCTGCATGAGACTTAGTACTTCTTGGCGTTCCGCTCTATGGCGGATGTCTTTGGAAGTACTTCTCACATTAATAATGACGGACTACTTCAAACCTTTCCAGTTCAACTTCTTCTTGCGCACTGATTCCTGCCTTGTCCTTTGCTATCGCAATCTGTTCTTCTATCGTATCTACACCCTCTAAATTTGGAAGCAGCAATCCGCGTTTATAGCCCTTTGTCACGATCACACCGTAGCGCTGCACGTCCAGCTTATTTGGAGAATCTATCCGTTCCGTCTCCCCCAGTACATCCACAGTGATTGTCAGTTTGTCCAATTCCCAGAACTCTATCGGTAAGAATCTAGGATCTCTGGAAGAAGCGCTAATTGCATTATTGATGATTTCTTCCGCTATGGATTCCTGCACAGCCTGAATCGTGCCAATACAGCCGCGAAGCTTTCCGTTTTCCTTAATCGACACAAAAGCTCCCGCCTGACGCTCATACATTTCCTGCGGAAGTCCGTCGGGCACTTTTATCTTTTCCCCTGTTTGGACATAGGTTTCTATTGTCTTACGGGCAAGCTGTACATAAGCGTCTTCGCACACGTTATATGTGCAGATTCCATATCCTACTCCAAATGGTCCCTCATAGGAAAGATTTTCGGCTGTCACTTTCATTTTATCTAACGCTCCCGCCATAATCGTGAAAGAGCGGTGTCCGCACTCTCCTGCCTTTTCACAGAAATCCTCGGAGAACTCCAGAAGCCGTCCAAAATCACCCCTGCCCATTACCTCTATAATACGGGCATCATATGCAGGTCCTTCTTCCCGATATCCATACGGACCGTCTTCTTTCAGCCTGTGTGATAAATCTCCGCTGGCAATAATAACAACTTTTCGGTTCAGCACATTCGTTGTTTCCTGAATACACTGTCCTAACTCATAATGCCTAATGAGCGGCAGCCCCGATAACCCGACTCTGACAAGCTGATAATCCGTCCAATATTGATTTACAAAATATAAGGGAACCATCGTACCGTGATCTAACTTCCTGTCATGCTGCCCCAAAGTGCCTGCCGGCAAATTTTTTCCCTCCGCCGATGCACATAGTTTTTTTACAAAAGCGGTATCGTAAGAGACCTTCATTTGCTCTTCGGGTGCGCGGAACTGTCCAAAATCACCATAAGCGCTTTCTCCCGGCGAAATATGAAAATAATCGGCATACATGACCTGATGAGGCGAGATGAGAACAATTGTCTCCGGCCGACACGCTGCGATTCTGCGCGCAGCTTCATGATATGCGTCAATTGTCTTTTGAATTTTCCGCTCCTCGCCTCTGCCGACAGCCGGAACTATGAGCGGCGGATGAGGAAGCATGCAGGTTAATGTGATTGGCATGATATGAGTTCCTTTCGTTAGCTATATTTAAGGATTCAGGAATAAAAAAGGATAATCATAGTATACAGGCAAATCCACATAATTACAAATAGGAAGTTACATCATATAAAATTGAAAAAAACTTTTTATTTCTATGCCTTAATTTTTTAAAACGGGACTAACAGAGGTATTGATAAAATATTTAAATCGCTTACAATTGTTCTTCTCATTACATATTTCAAAGCATTTATGTTCCTCAATAACCGAAAGTGTAGAAAACATCTAATTTTATTACCGAAAGTCCTGTCTGACGGTATCGCTCGAACTTTATTAATTCCAGCACTCCACCACCAAATGCTCCTAATAAAATTTGCACCAGAAATTGGTGTGTTTTACCGGTAAGATATTTATTTGCCAAGTAGTGCAGACATGCCTGCACTACTTGATAATACTCTACATTTCCAATATATACTCTTGCAGTTTGCTTGCCAAATGAATTGGAATAGGCATAATCGTTGCCTCATCATATTGGATTGCTCCTAAACGTAAAGAATCTGTATAGTTCACCCATTCGTCAGGGTTATCACCTTTCTGTAACTGTATAGGATATATTTCAATCATATCACGCTCGGCAAAATTTTGAGTTGGCATATTGTATTTCGTATTTTTATAACTACGTTTATATACTTTATCATTAGGTCTACCAGCTACTGACCAATAATCTTGCCCATACCTAAAAACTCCGCTCGATGCTGAATATCCTTCCTTTTTTGACAAATCCGTATAATAGTCCGGAACCTCTCCATTTCGCCTAATACGTATAAATCTCACACCAGAATCATTAAGATTCAATTTATAACTACTTTCTTTAGTACCAACCTCTATTTCTTCCGGACAATAATGCTCTTGATATGTATATTTTTGTATTTGTCCATCAGTAATACCATTGCATATTGCTCTCGTATTACCATTTGCTTCAATTAAAACCAACAGATTATTATTTTTGTACACATTTTTCCACATTACCATCTTCTGTTTAAACATTCCTTTTGAGGCATCATCACATTTCTTCTCAAAATCTTTATCCAGACTCAGCCGCGCCAATTCAAATGCTGCTTTATGATATGGAACACGCGTCTGTTCAAATGCATCACACTCAACATATATCTTCCCAGAAATATAGTCTAATTGAACACATAACGGCAAAAATCTAGCTTTGCCATATATTGTTTTTATTTGTGTCATAACATGCATTCCAATTATAGGCGTATGTACCAATGAATCTTCTCTATCCATTACTTTCGCATCAAGTCCTCTAACATATCCTAGCTGACGACACAAATCCTCTATTGCACTAGTAATTTTATTTAAAACTCCTTTCTCAACATCATCATTATTCCAAGGTGTTATAAATTGTGTAAGTCGATTCCTTAATGCAAAACCACATCGCATAGCATCTTTGGGATCTCCTTGTACAAACTTATCCTTACCTGGCAATAATACTATACATGCTGTAATTTGCTTTGCGACTTCAACTTCTTTCTCGATTTCTTTAATTCTTTTTAGAACAGAGGCACTTTCAGAGTTATCAAGCGCTTCTCCTAACTTTCCGAGCTGGCACATTTTAATATCAAATACCATTTCTTCAGTAGTCTGAAAAATATTTTTAAATTTATCCATTATCTCTTTCGCACATTCAATTGCATCATCTCTATAATATACTTCAAGATTTAATCGATTATCTTCAATACACTCTTTAATCCTACTTGCCACTCTGAAACGTTGTTCATCTGTAAGCTCTTTGTTAAAATTAATCTCATCTAACTTCAACTTTTTCATTGCATTCTTTGAGCGTTTTACCCTCTCGACACCATCCACTTTATATACCATTTCTGCAATATAAGACAATACACCATCAAATATATCCTTCTTTTCTATTACACTTACCCCAGTACCAATGCTATTCTTTGTAAAGCCCAATCCATTCATTCCATTTTTATACAGAAAGGTGATTTTCTGATTTCCTGTCATCCACTTATCAAGCGAATCTATAACTTCTCGTGCAGTAGGAAGTGGTCTGTAATTATATAGATTATAATATTTTTTATCCACCTCTTGCCAATAATATTCCTCTTCGGTCTTATATTTTTGGAATATCGGGAGCTTATAAATTCTATTATTTCCTACCCATACATGTGCCATCATATTATCTTTATTTAAGTATGGTTTATCTTTCCATTTGCTTGGTATCCATCTGTGTATGCAACAATCACACAAAAGTAAAGATTTTCTTTCTGGTGGAACCGTTTGCAACGAAAAAGACACCCCATAAGAATAAACATTATTCCCTTCTCCTTGCAAATCAGAAATCAACTGATTTTTTCCTGCATAATTAAGAACCACATCATGACCATCGATTACTATGCTTTTACCAACTAGTGCATTAGTTATCATTAGCGAAAAGGCAGAATAAGAATAGTTCTCTGTAGGAATTCCCTCAGCATCAAACAACCTAACCGTCTTGTTGCCTACCAAATCATTTAATTCATCAACACTCATACCATCAATCAAACCTTGTATTTCTATCTTTGCATTATGGTGCAACTTTGGATTGCTTAAGTAATACGAATGTAGCCATATCACTATATGTTCAAATAACAACTGCGTATTTATCTCTTGTTCACATGAAATCGCCCACATTTCATCATTCGATTCCATTCTAAGAGGTGTCAAATCGATTATTCCATCTAACCAGGCTCCTAAGCTATTCTTAAGAGCATATGTTGGAAGTGCATATACGCCGTTCCACTTCGGTTTTACTATCCTCTCAACCTGTATAAGTTTCTCCTTCCATGCTTGGGGAAATCCTACATAATAAAGTTTACATATTATTTCACTATTTGGCACAAATGCCATTGGGTATATATTTGTATAATTACTCATGTCTAATTCCTCCTTCATATGCTGTAAAAAATGGTTCATATAATGTTTTTGCAATTTCACCATTCTCTGAATCCAACAGCATGTTTTTTAAATATAGATATAATTCATTCAATGTATCAAATCCTTCTTCTACATCTGACCTTTTTCTAAAAGCGCCATCAACAAAATAAACTGTAGGAGGATTTTTTGAAGCATCTGTAACTCTGCATAGACGCCCGAAAATCTGCAATATCAGTACAAACATTGTGGCAACTAAATCCGTCTTTATCTCTGTATCACATAAATTATCCAACCTACTTTTAGATGAATAATTCATTCGATTCCAAAATTTTATTGCCTCTTGCCGAACATATAAGTTCTTTTCATATATATCTGTACCTTTATATTCGTACATTTTCGTCGCCATGTACCCATTCATCTTAATACTTTTTTCCTTAACATCATCAGGAACCCCCATAGGTCGAATCAAAAAGAATACACTACTCAAAGATGAATGCCCTTGCTCATCAACAATATTGTGCCCTCGCTCTATTGCTAACGCCGGAGCCACTAAAATTCTCGCTTTTTTCTTATCAAATTTGTAGACTTCGCCTCGACGAATATATTTATCTGGTTCACCTTTATCCATACTCTTGTCTGAAACCAAGGCACATACTTCTTCTTTGCATCCTCGCTTAATTAAGTTAGCACTTAAATGTGTTGCTACAACTTCCGCTTGCGAAAAGCTGTTGACAACCAAAAGAATCTTTCCTTCCTTATCAAGTTCAGAAATAATGTTTAGTGTACATTTATCTACCACTTTTCGCAAAATTTCTTCTCTTGTTTCTAATGGACTGCCGGATACACGTTCTTCTAATCCAAGTTCCACAAACTGCGTTTTCGCAATAAATTCTCTGACCGATTTGTCTGCTTCAATTATATAGCTAACATCTGCATTCACATGATATTCATATGAGCCTTTCGCATAACTGGAACCAGACAACAGTGCCACATGTGGACCTACAGGTACTCCATCTTTATTCACTCTTAAATACGGTAGATTTGTTAACAAAGCCCTTCCATAGGCATATTGCCTAAACAATAATACATCATCCTCATTAGTAGATTTAATCCCAAATAAATTTCCCATTAATGCAGATGGCAAATAGTCTTGTTGAGCAGTAAAACGTGTCCTAACAAATCCCACCAGTTCATTGTATCCCATTGTAATATCTTGGGAATCTTCATACGCGTCTCCAATATCCATAACAAACTTGTCGAAGAAAATCAGCGTAATGATAAGCTGTATTTTTTTTCGCAACTCAACATTTCGCTTATTTTTCTTCTCAATTTCTTTTCGAATGGTCTTGAGTTCTTTTTCGCTTTTATTAGAATTTTTCTCAGATATCTTACTAACATCCTCTAAAATAAGCTGTGGTTCATTTTTATCCAGCCATTCTGCCAATAAAACTTCAAACCTGTCTGTCTTTATACTTTCGCACGAACTAATCATGATATCATATAATGAACTCATTTCCGCTTTATCAAAATCCATTAACTGATATATCTCTTTAGCCGTATGCTCTGAAATCCCATCCTGTATACTATCTAACAAGGTATATGCCGAAAAAGTGTTTGAAAAGGCACTTTTACTACCACTATTCTTAGCTGCCTTTACTGCATTAGAAACACATGCTAAAACGGTTGGTGACTTCGATTGCAATTCCGCATAATACATACTGGCAATATTTTCCAGTCGTTTTGCATTTGATTCCAGCATAAATTGATAATAATCTTCCGCACATTCATTTATAAATGAATTGAATTCTGTTGCAGGCGTAAACAAATCGTCTAGATTCTTCTGTACTCTGTCACATTCGTCATAAAACACTACATCTGCTGTTTCTACAACTTCCTTAAGATAAATGTTTTGTAATTTTCCCACTCTACTCATTACCAATCCTGCAACAGTAGTGATTACAATATTACTCTTTATCGCTTCCCTCTGCATGGCAGTGGTAGCACACTGTTCAAAATATGGGCATACATACTTTTGACTGCCATATTCTAATTTAGTACAAGGCTCTTCGCCAAATGATACAGAATTCTCACTTGCTAGATCCAAACCGTCAATCAAACAATTCGTTGTTAAATATTTAGATATATCTTCCTCCAAATAGTATGCATCCTCATTAATCATTTGATTAATATACTTTACACGTTCAGCCTTTCCAATTAACGGACTGCAATTACACCCCAGCAAGCGAAAATATGTATACAAATTGAAAACTTCTGCCACCGTATCTGTTACAATAACAACTTTTTTCTTTTGCCTATCCAAAACATATGTCAATGTTTTTAGCAATGTTGTCTTACCTGCTCCAACCATTCCGACTATATTAATAACTTTATCAATCTCCAACTTTGTAGCCAGATTAACATTTCCATCGTTCACTTCTTTGATAAAATTATTTTTGAGTACATTTACACAGTGATCTCCCGGTATTATCTTTTGCATCTCTGTAGCAGCATCAATTAAGCTTCCTACATCAATCACAATCTTCTCACGTTGTTTTGCTTCTATTGGTACACAACAAATTTTCTCATCCATGTCCTCATTAAGATTTACATAAACACGCTTCTCATCATTATTTTTGTTATAATATTTATAAATACCTTGAGTGGCATACTTTCCACTTCTAGGACTGCTATATGAATTAATATATCGCATATAATCATCTTTACGATTTGCATATGCTAAATTACTCGTGTCTCTTTCGGTAATCCTGTCATCAAGAATATTAAACAGACGTATTCCTGCATATTCATCTTTTGCATATTCCTTAAGTGTATCTTTCCATATTTTTTCTGAACGAAACTTTTTCAAGCAAACGCTTGCATTCTGAATAATATAAGAATCTGGAGCATATTCCCATTTCCCAATGTTATGATACTTAGTAAATAGTATGTATCCCTTATTCGGGTCAGCATCATTTCTAAAATATACTACTATCATGAGCGCCATTTCAAACAATATAAAATGTTCCATTTTTAAAGAACTGCTTTTCTCATCGTAATATGGCTTAAACTTCTTTTTTATTTCTTTCATTTCCGTTTACCCCTTTCTCTTATTTCCTTTTTTAAATCACGTAGTTTTATACAACATATATTCCTATATCCCATACTTTCTAACTGCCGATTGATTATATCTAAATAATCTGTTCTGTCATCGGCATATACATCCGGGATCACATAAAAACCTCTTTTATAATCCCCATCAGGAAATCCACCATCTCGGATTATATTTTCCTTTAAAAATTGAGGCTCCCTTATCGCTTTTGCATCAATCGCCCACATATCACCATTAAGAAATGTAATGCCAATATCATACTTATCCATTTCCGGCCATAACACACTTTGAACCTTGTGCTTGTTACAATAATTATATATCTCCAACTCCAGTTTTCCCGGAACAGAAATATACTTCATTACGCCCCTCTTTAATCGCAGCATACCTGACTCACCTGGAATACTTTTAAGTTCACCTTGAATATATTTTTCTTTACCACAAGAACGATTTTGGCATCGCATGCCTATCTTTTCTTTATGTAGGGTCCAACCACACTTCGGACAAACAAAACAATCCTCCATTATTTCTTCATAAGCATTTTCTATTGCGTGTAATGCTATATCATTTTTAGAATATGTAAGTTTTAATTTACGTAATTCTTCAAGATTAATAATTGGATAGTCTATAAAGTATTTTCTCAAATTCACATATTCATCTTGATTTAATGCCCTTAAACAATCGTAAACTGCCCTTTGTTCTATTCCTGCAACAACATCCTTTTCTACGTATTCAATATAATCTTCACAATTGTCATTAACATGAAAAGTATTAAATCCACTATCCCCAACCAATGCATCCATATAGTAAAATCCTTGGCTTACCAAATCTAATTTATCTGTATTTTCCCATCCATCAAACCATTGAGATACCGGCTGCATAGCATAATTTGTAATAAAACTTTGTTCATGCATCTTGCTAAAATCAAAATCCTTTGGATTATACTTATAATTCAAGCTTTGAAAAATATTAATGCCATGAATAAACTTCTTACTATAATAATATTCTCCTTCTTGTTTCTGCCGTTCTTTTTCATATAAACCTATAACAATAAGACTAATTGCTGTTTTTAATTTTGTTAAATCATCCATTTTCAAACCTCCGCTTCACATGAAAAATACAATAAAAAAAGTTCCTTGACACGAAATCAAAGAACATAACTTTATAAATAACCCTATGAGAATAGCTGTATCTCTACAAAAACAGCTACAATTACCCCATTAGTTTTCTTTATATTCTATTATTCGTGTACATATTCATCATAAATGTATCACGAGCTAAAGTCAAGCGGTAATTTTCTATAGTTTTGGGATTGTTAAAAATGACGGCAGGGAAAACTGCCCGGAAGCAGGGAATGTAAAAGAAAATGCGCGTAAAACCATTTCGGAAGCCTTCCCCAAAAAGAAAACAGATAAAAAGCTTTCACGGGAGTAACATATCCGCAGCTATCATGATACGCACCTCCCTTCCTATGTATTCCGTCAAGCCGGTCATTGGCTCGGGAGACTACCGCCCCTGTCATGGGCGCATTTCCGCAATTAGAATTTTATCATAGTTCGATAGGAATTCCAATCAGATTCTCTTTTCATGGAATATGCGGAAAATGTTTCAAAATCAATCTCACGGAGAAAAAGAAAGACCTGAAAGCACTGATTTTGCTCACTTTCCAGTCCAAACATCCGCTACTCGAACTCGGCGTGTCCCTTGCTGACATTAACTGCATTTTTTAAGTTTTGTGCAAATACACGCCCATTCTTACTTCAATTACATCATTTATTATGGCTTACTGATTTTTTGTTGCCAAAATGTTGCCACAATCTTATTACAGCAAGTCCTCGTAGATTCGCAAGTAATTTTTGAACATGACGCAATAGAAGTCCTTGAAAAATCTATCAGCTCTTTTTCTCACATATAACTACTCTATATTTTCTGTCATATTGCCTATTCATCTTCCTTCCCGACAAAATCATTCAGATATATATTCAATAAAACCATATTTCTTTCCTAATTCTTTCAATTTCATATCTATGAAATTCTTTGCATTACCTGACAATCTCATATGAGCTTTCTGGTAATGTTTTCTTGCCACTTCAACAAGCGTCTCATTTCTACCAAATGATGCTACATATGTATTGGAGCCTAACTCGTCCCATACAATACTTAAAGGAATTCCATTTGTCACCCCTGTATTAAGTATTTTTGCTTCCTGCAAAACACAATAATATGGGTACCGTTCCATCCAGTCATACTCCTGAATCCACATAGGTTGCACTCGGTTATTTTCAGTAAATCCACACATGATTCCTGAGCCTACAATTACCGGCTGATTCTTTCCTTTTGTGTCAGTTGTAATGGCAGCTAAATATACCGCATCACCTTCTTTTATCGCTCCCACTTTATAAGGATAATTCTCAACGTATACCTTTTTACCATCTAGCAAAACCTTGATCATAGGAAACTTTTCATAAGGATTTAGCCTATCGCTCCCTTCCCCAGCAAATTTTAACCAAATAGTGTAATTGTATTTAACTTCTTCAATATTTTCCCGAAACACTTCCTGCATAATATCTTTTTCATCCACACAAGATTTTATTTCAGAAATTTTCCACTCCACCGAGTCATATTTTTTCTTGTCCAATTCCGCTCCACACATAAAAATACTTGTTGTACTATTACCAGACTTTTTACTGTCCAATAGACTCTTATATTTTTCTCTTGCGACACCCAAAATCTCTGTCGTTATTAAACCCTCATCAGAATTACTGATTTTAGAAACCATATTATCATAATAGTCATGTAAGTTAGATAACAAAGCCATTTCATCTACTGCCATTAAAGATAACTCAAAATTAGAGATGAATCCTCCTGAAGTAAAATTAGCAGAACCTACTATACCTACATTATCATCAAACAAATACAATTTGGTATGGAGTCCTTTTAATGCATAAACCTTAATCCCTGCATTCATCATCATTTCAATGGCATCTATGCTATTGGCCTTTGCATACATGTCTTCCAAATATAATCGGGTAATAAAAGTACATACAATATTATGATTATTAACAATGTCACACAACTTTTTTGCCATATTTATAGATAAAAATGGACTGGCAATTTTAATTCTCTTCTTCGTAGATTCAAAAACATCCATAATCTTATCATAATGATCATCAGTTAATATTTCTATCACAATTCTCCCTCTTTTCTTCTATTTTTACCACTATAACTACATTTAATGACCCAAGCAGCAAAAATCACTAAATTTGCTTGTTTTTATATTAAATAAACTATATTACTTATGCTGCCTTCATTAAACGCTGATTTGAAACATAAACACCCAAACCAGTATTGGCAGCCATTATTGCATACATACGGAGTGCATTGCCAATTCTTTTGGAATTTGCGACAGGATATTCTGTTTCTAAATAAAACCCTAGTGTATCTCCCTTTGTTACAATTTTAGAAATATGTTTTTTATTCTTTGTCTGCCTTCTAGTTGCATTCATAAAATAATTATTATGCCTAATTTTTGCATACTCCAACATTTGTATTTCATTTCTGCTAAAAGCCACTGATAATCTCGTTGTTATTTTCATTTCTACATAATACTTATTCCTATACATATTTTTCCCTCCCTTATTCATGCATAATAGCAATTATTCTTGCTATCTTATCGTTAGTCATACTATCCGAGTTTTTAAGTAATTCTGCCATTTCCGATATTAGCGAAAATCGCTGAACCATAGGAATCTGAATATCATCTGATTCAGGTACAGGTATGACTATATACTTTAAAATACGGTTACCGACGACCGCATCATTATATCTACCATCACAATATTTCATTAAGTAAGCTGACACACCTCGTAAATGATTTCCTATACTAAAAGTCTCGGCAATCTCTTCAGGTATTCGTATGTCCATGACCACAAGCGTATCATTTACAATTCTAGGCAACTCTATTCGTACATCATACTTAGAATACAAATTCAACGATGCACTTTTAGCTGCTTTCCTTAAATCTTGAATACACTCAACCGCGCGCCATTCTGAATTGGCAAATTCAATTTTTACAGTTTTAGTTACTAACATGACAGCTCCCCTCCCTTATAGTATGCGTTACTTCTAAAATAATAATTCTTTTCCGAGTTGGTGTCAACACTTATTTTTATTATTTTCAAAGTAACGTTTACTACTTTTCATCTTATTACAAAAATCCCATCGTGCCATGCTCAACACACAATGGGAATAATCTCTTTATATGATATTTTTTCTTTAAAACTCTTATTCTATATAAGCCATCACCAATTTACTCATTATCATCATATATTGCCCTGCCTTTATTCAATCTTTCAACTTCTTTAATAGTACTCAATCGGCAACATTTTCTTCCATTCCTAAATACAATATAAGTATTACAAAGATGACAGGCAATCTCATAGACTACCTGCCATATAAAATAATCTTTGTAAAATTTTTCATCACTCGAACTCGGCGTGTTCTTTGTTACTCTTAACTGCATTTGTTTAAGTTTTGTGTAAATACACACCCGTTTTGACTTCAATTACATCATTTATTCTGGCTTGCTGATTTTCTGTTGCCAAAATTTTGCCATCCTTATTCTTCTAGCACATTTTTACTATACGTTTGTATAATCAACTTGCAGTTATCCAGATACCTTGCTGTATCATTATAATTTTGAGTTCTTCCCTCATGTGCTGTTGGATTACGAACATCTAAAATTTCAGTCTGGTAATCCTGTACAGGTATTGCTATGCCCAATTCATTAAGCCACCCAAATTCTTTTCCCAACATTTTATGCTGCCTTTTATCAGTTTCAAATGTATTTAATTGGTTATCAGTATAAAAACGCTGTATTCTATTCAAAATAGACTTTTCTAAAGCTGTTGCAGCTATAATAATTGCACTTCTAAAATCATGTCTGATCACAGCACGATACGCTACCATTAGTAGTTCATATGGGAGTATAATTTCTTTTTGAGATCCCGCATTTTTAAATAACAATTTCATTTTTTCAATGTCATAGCATTGCTCACTACTAATCATTTGAACTTGAATTGGATCTAAGTCGCGATTATTCACTTCTCGCTTTAATGGCTGACCTTCTTCTAACATAAATACTTTAAGCCCATCATATATGCCATTTCCGTACTGCAAAAGAGTAATAGATTTTTGTTCCGGTTGTATAAAATTTCCTGAATCTATCAAAACCAAATTATTAAATTTTTCCTTCCATCGTGGAAAATCCGCATATACACTCTGCACTTCGGATTCTTCTCCATCCCAAATACATAATAGTGAATTCACAGAAAATAGCCCTTTCGGCCATGCATGAATAGTCCCCCAATTTATTTGCTCCTGAAAGATATTTAAAGGTGCAATCAAATCCCCTTTGCTAAGTGAATTTACTCCGCCATCATATGTTTCAGGGCAAGACGGAAAACAAAATGAAACATTTACTCCTAAAATACTGCTTTGAAAACATCTACCTGATACCTCTTTCTTACAATAGATAGGCTTATCCAACTTCCAGATACCGATAAACTTTCCCATTTTCATCTTCCTCGTAGTTAAGTTGGCAACAATTTTTTTATTTAACAGTAAAAAAAAATCCCTAGTTTTTAAATATAGCAGGTAATCCTATAGACTACCTGCTATATAAAATAATCTGTGTAAAGAATTTCATCACTCAAACTCAATCGTCCCCGTCGGCTTCGGCGTGAAATCGTAAAGCACCCGATTCACTCCCGGCACTTCATGCGTGATCCGCTCAACCAAATGGCACATGAGGTCGTAGGGAATATTTTCTACCGTTGCGGACATGGCATCTGTTGTGTTGACGGCACGGATGATGACGGACCACTCGAAAGCGCGTTTTCCATCCTTGATACCGGTCGATTTAAAATCGGGCACGACCGTGAAATATTGCCATACCTTTCCTTCCAGACCGTTCTTCGCGAACTCTTCGCGAAGGATTGCGTCAGACTCGCGGACTGCCTCGAGTCTGTCACGGGTGATGGCGCCGGGACAGCGGACGCCTAGTCCGGGGCCGGGGAACGGCTGACGGAAGACCATGTTGTCAGGCAATCCCAACTGCTTACCTACCACACGCACCTCGTCTTTAAACAAAATCTTTACCGGCTCGACCAGTTCAAATTGCATATCTTCCGGCAAACCTCCGGCATTGTGATGCGCCTTGATGCCTTTTTCACTCTCCAAAATGTCGGGCCAAATTGTTCCCTGCGCCAAAAACTCAATATGATCCAGCTTGCGCGCTTCCTCTGCAAATACCTCGATGAACTCGCCGCCGATGATCATTCTTTTTTTCTCAGGATCAGTCACGCCCGCCAGTTTATCCAAAAAGCGATCCGTCGCATCCACATAGATCAAATTGGCATCCATTTGATTACGGAATACTTCAATCACCTGCTCCGGCTCGCCTTTGCGTAAAAGACCGTGATTTACGTGTACACAGACCAGCTGCTTTCCTATCGCCCTGATCAAAAGCGCTGCCACTACGGAAGAGTCCACCCCGCCGGATAACGCGAGCAATACCTTCTTATCTCCCACCTGTGCGCGTATTTCTTTTACCTGCTCCTCGATGAATGCATCCGCCAACGCTGGCGTGGTAATTCTTGTCATGTCCTCCGGACGTCTGTCTGCTGCCATTTTTGAACCTCCTTATGTACCTTTATTTTATTTGTTAACGACTCATTGTTATAAATATATCATGAATCTATGATTTCTGATCTCCGTTATGCCCCTCACTCAAATTCCACCGTCCCGGGCGGCTTGCTCGTCAGATCGTACAGCACCCGGTTGACGCCGCTCACCTCATTGATGATCCGGCTCATGACTGTCTGAAGCACCTCGTACGGAATCTGCGCGCTCTCCGCCGTCATAAAGTCGATCGTGTTGACCGCGCGGAGCGCCACCGCATAATCATACGTCCGCTCGTCGCCCATCACGCCGACGGAACGCATATTCGTGAGCGCCGCAAAATACTGCCCCATATCCTTGCTTAAGCCCGCTTTGTCAATCTCCTCTCGATAGATCGCATCCGCGTCCTGCACAATGCGAACCTTCTCCGCCGTCACCTCGCCGATGATGCGGATGCCAAGTCCCGGTCCCGGGAACGGCTGGCGGAACACCAAATGCTCGGGAATGCCGAGCTCAAGCCCCGCCTTTCGCACCTCATCCTTAAATAAGTCACGTAACGGCTCGATGATCTCCTTGAAATCCACATAATCCGGCAGTCCGCCGACATTATGATGCGACTTGATGACCGCCGACTCTCCGCCGAGTCCACTCTCCACCACATCGGGATAGATCGTCCCCTGCACCAAAAAATCAACCGCGCCGATCTTCTTTGCTTCTTCCTCAAAAACGCGGATAAATTCCTCTCCGATGATCTTCCGCTTCTGCTCCGGCTCGGTCACGCCCGCCAGTTTTCCATAAAAACGCTCCTGCGCATTCACGCGGATGAAATTCAGCTTATAGCTGCCTCCCGGTCCGAATACAGCCTCCACCTCGTCCCCTTCGTTTTTTCTTAAAAGACCATGATCCACAAACACGCAGGTGAGCTGTTCACCGACCGCCTTTGAAAGCAGCACGGCCGCCACGGAAGAATCCACACCGCCGGAAAGCGCGCAAAGCACCTTGCCGTTTCCGACACGCTCCCGAATCCGCCCGATCGTCTCCTCGACGAACGAATCCATATGCCAGTCGCCGGAACAGCCGCACACATCATACACATAGTTGTGAAGCATCTTTTTTCCTTCCTGTGTATGAAGCACCTCAGGATGGAACTGAATCGCGTAAAGCTTGTCCTCTACGCGCTGCGCCGCCGCCACCGGACAATCCGCAGTCGTCGCCACGATCTGGAATCCCGGTGCAGCCTGTGAGATATAATCAAAATGACTCATCCAGCAGATCGTATCTTTCGCCACATTTGTAAAAAGAGGAGACGTCGTATCGACATGCACCATTGTCTTTCCGTATTCACGCACCGCCGCACGCTCCACCCTGCCGCCAAGAATCAGCTGCATCAGCTGCGCGCCGTAGCACAAGCCGAGTACCGGAATGCCAAGCGAAAACAGCTCCTTACTGTACGTCGGCGCCCCCTCCTCATAACAGCTATTCGGTCCGCCGGTCAAAATGATGCCCTTCGGCTTCATCGCTTTGATTTTTTCTATGTCGGTCTTGTAGGAATAAATCTCACAATATACATTACATTCCCTGACGCGCCGCGCCACAAGCTGGTTATACTGCCCGCCGAAATCGATCACGATCACGGTTTCTCTTTCCATGCCTCTACGTCCTCCCCTTGGTATTTTCTAATAAACATTGATCAAATCAGTGTTCCCATAACCTGCTACGCCCTATTATACGTTAGCCCCGAAACACTTGTCAAAGAATTTCCCCCGTGACATGGAATTCTCTCCATTTTCGGGCACTTTTCTAAGATCGACGCTGATTTCATCTGTATTTAAACCTGTCAGAACCTCATCCCTCTTTTTTCTTCTTCGGAAGCATATCCCTCCACGCCGCCGGATGAAATAAGAGCAGCAGCGGGAACAGCTCCAGTCTTCCCGCAAGCATATCAAACATCATGACAATCTTGGAAAGCGGTGAGAAAAATCCGAAATTCTGCGTCGGTCCGACCATTTCTAATCCCGGTCCGATATTGTTGATCGTCGCGGCGACCGCAGTAAAGTTCGTCAACATATCCCGACCTTCAAACGAAACGATCAGCATGGATGTCGCAAACAAAAGCACAAACGTGATAAAATACACATTCGTCGCGCGCACGACCTCATGCTCCACGGGTTTGTCCTCAAATTTAATCTTGCGGATACTCTTCGGATGAATATAGGAATGAATTTCCTTCGTCACCGTCTTGAACAAAATAACAAAACGCGACACCTTAATGCCGCCGCCCGTACTGCCCGCACACGCGCCGACAAACATTAAGAACACGAGCACGGTCTTGCAGGTCTGCGACCATGTATCAAAATCGACCGTCGAGTATCCCGTCGTCGTAATGATGGATGCCACCTGAAACGATGCGTGCCGCAGGGAATCAAACACATGTCCCGTCGTCTGCACGAGGCTTGCAAAAATCAACCCCACAGACGCTAAGATGATCAGAAAATAATAGCGCACCTCCTCCATGCGAAGCGCTTTTTTCAGCCGCCCAAACAGGATGAGGTAATACGCGTTAAAGTTCACGCCGAACAGGATCATAAAGATCGTGATGACCCACTGATTGTATGCGGAATAGCCGGCAATACTGTCGTTTTTTATGCCGAAACCGCCGGTCCCGGCCGTGCCGAAGCTCAATGTGACCGCGTCAAACAGCGGCATCCTGCCCACGATCAGCAGCAGGATCTCCACCACAGTCATACCAAAATAGATCAGATACAGAATCCGCGCGGTATAACGCACTTTCGGCACAAGCTTTCCGACGGAAGGCCCCGGGCTTTCCGCACGCATGAGGTTCATATTGGAGCCGCCGCTCATGGGCACGACCGCGAGTAAAAAAACAAGCACGCCCATGCCGCCGATCCAATGAGTAAAGCTGCGCCAGAACAGCGAGGTATACGACAGCGCTTCCACGTTGCTCAGGATACTTGCGCCGGTCGTCGTAAAGCCGGAAATCGTCTCAAAAAGCGCATCCGTAAAGCTTGGGATCTCCCCCGTCAGCCAAAACGGAATGCACCCGCAAAGACTTAGGACAATCCAGCTTAACGCCGTTGTCACACAGCCCTCTTTTAAGTAAAACACCGTATTTAACGGTTTTTTCCATGTGGCAGATACGCCGATGAGCAGGCTCACACCTGCCACTACCAGATAATAAATTCCTTCTTTCTCCCCGTAAAGGAGTGAGACAAGGCAGGGCAGCAGCATGAGAAGCGCTTCTATTTTAAGTACACATCCAAGAATATATCGAATAATCGAACCGTTCATGATATCCTTCGCCCCCTATTTGAGAATGTCCCGGATACCGTGAAAACCGGTATGTGTTGTTACGATCATGACCGTATCGCCCGCCTTAATGCAATCTTGTCCGCCCGGTATGATGATCGTGCCGTTTCGATTGATAAAAGAGATCAGAAGATTCTTTTTTAACGAAAGCTCCATCAGCGGGATGTCCGTCACCTCGGACGCTTTTTCCACACGGAATTCGATCGCCTCCACGCGGTGGTCGAACATGTGATAAAGCGTTTCAATATTGCTGTTCATGGAATCTTTTTTTGCACGGACATACGCGATGATTGCCTCCGACGTGATATATCTCGGATAAATCACGCTGCCCAGATCCAGACTGTTAATGACGTTCTTAAACTGGATGCGGTTGATCTTGGTAATGACCTTCGCGTCGGAAACCTGCCTTGCGTGCAGGGTGAGCATGATATTTTCCTCATCAATACCGGTGAGCGGAATAAAAGACTGCACTGTTTGTATGCCTTCCTCCCGCAGCAGCTCCTCGTCCGTGCCGTCGCCGTTGATGATGATCGCCTTCGGAAGAAGCACGCTCAATTCCTCGCAGCGTTCCTGACTTCTCTCGATGATCTTTACGGAAATGCCCATGTGCAAAAGCTGCTGTGCAAGATAATAAGCCGCCTTTCCGCCGCCGATGATCATCGTGTCCTTGACCTGCTTTGTTTTTACGCCGATGCTGAGCAAAAAGGATTTCACATATTTTCTGGACGCCACGACAGAGATCACATCGCCGTGATAGAGCTTGGTATTACCTGACGGGATATACACGTCGCCGTCGCGCTCCACGGCGCAGATCAGCGCTTTGGACCCAATATTTTTCCCGATGGAAGCGATCGTCACACCGTCAAGCACGTTTCCGTCGGGAATCTTAAATTTGATCAGTTCCGCCTGTCCGTGCGCAAAGGAGTTGACCTCCAGCGCGGTCGGCAGGTAGAGAATGCGCGCCGCTTCTTTTGCCGCCTCCAGTTCGGGGTTGATGATCATGGCAAGCCCAAGTTTTTCCCTGAGGTAGCCGACCTCCTTACTGTAATCCGGTGTGCGGACTCTTGCGATGGCGGCGCAGTCACCAACACGCTTTGCCACAGTACAGCAGAGCAGATTCAATTCGTCCGAATCCGTAACGGCAATGATCAAGTCGCTGTCCTCGATCCCCGCCTCCATCTGTGTGCTGTAGCTTGCGCCGTTTCCGACAATCCCCATGACGTCATAGAGATTTGTGATCTCCTGTATCTTTACCGCGCTTTTGTCGATGACGGTAATATCATGGCCTTCCTTCACCAATTGCTCGATCAGGGTTGCGCCGACCTTGCCACAGCCGACGATCATAATACGCAGCCCGTCCGTATCCTTTGAAATACGCATAGTATATTCCTCCGAAGCTTCTTCCGCACATGACAGCGGGAGATATTCTCCCTATACTATACTCTTATTTTCATAAAATTGCAGTAACTTTTTTTGATGCTTTTTTCTCCCTGAGATATTTATCTTTTGTGGCAAGTCCTCCCCTGATATGCCGCTCCAATTTGTTCACATCAAGCACCTTCCTGACTTCGGACGCGAGCTGCGGATGCACCTGCGGTAGGCGCTCTGTTAAGTCCTTATGTATGGTTGTCATTATTTAGAGCGGTTAAATTATAGAAACGTCTGTGCCGGCAGTGTCGTTATCGTTCATGAACGCGGCTTCCTCCAAGCCCAGGTCACCGAACAACCGAAGAAAAATTTCAACGTTCCCCTCCTTGTCCACATCAATCTTCTGAATGATGCGTTTGAGCTGGGTGTTGGTCATCTCACGAACATCCGTAATGTCTTCTATTTCCTTAAATGTTTGATTCAAAACGCTTTCCAGCTGCTCCCCTTTCGTCAGATGATACGATACCATGTTCAATTCGTTTTCCAAACGCTCGATTTCTTTTCTGGAACCGCCGATTCTTTCATTCAGTTCCTGTCTGGAAATCAGATCGTCGGTATACATATCCATATATTTCTGTCTGGCTTTTGTCAGCTTGTTCAACTGGCTTTTCAGTTCTTTTTCATATTCCAGATTTTCGTCCTTTGCCTTATAGGCGCGCTGAAATTCTCCCACTACATACTGAACCACCTTTTTCTTTTGACTGAGGATATGGTTAAAATACTCCTGTAACACATCCATCAACTCGTTCTCATCAACCGTGATCGCATTCGGGCAGCTGTCAGCTCCTTTTCCATTATGTCCGGAGCATACCCAGCGAACATACGTATTTTTGTAAGTGCGAACAGTACGCCGGAAAGACCAGCCGCATTCCTTGCAGCGAATTAATGTGGAAAAAAGATATTGATTGCTCTGTCGTTCCCTGTTCATGTGAAAGGATGCATGTCTGCCATGCAGAATCTTCTGTGCTTTCTCAAAATCTGCCGGCTCCACAAGTTTTAAATCAGGTCGTTCTACGACCATCCATTCTGTTTCGTCCTTGTCTTTCCGCTTTCCGGTAAGGAAATCTTCTACCTCCTGTTTGCCATTGATGATCTTTCCGGTATAAAGTTCGTTGGTCAAAATCCGGCAGACGGCATTCTGGCTCCAGTTACAGTTCCGCTTGGTTTTTAACCCTCTTTCGTTTAGCATACTCGCAATCTTGGCCGCACCATAGCCCTCCTGCAGATACCACTTGTAAATCCGTTTGACTACTTCCGCTTCCTGCTTATTGATTTCCAGATTAAAATAATCGCCTATGGTTTTGTCATAACCATAGACAAGGTTCGGAACACGCCCTTTTTCCGCATTCATCTTTTTGCCGAATTTCACACGCTTGGAAGTGTTGGCGCTCTCTTCCTGTGCCAAGGCGCCGAAAATGGTTAGGACAAATTCACTGTTGCCCATGCTGGTCATGTTAGCGGTGAGAAATTGCGTTTCGATGCCGAGCGCTTTCAATTTGCGGATATTCTGAAGCAGATCCACTGTATTTCTGGCGAAACGGGAAATGTCCTTCACCACTACCATGTCGAACAGACCATGTTCGGCGTCGGACATCATACGGAGAAATTCTTTGCGGTTTTTGATCTTGGTACCGGAGATGCCTTCATCCGCATAAAGACGGACAAGGGTGTCCCCTGTACGTTTCGTGTATTCAGAGAAGAATGTTTTTTGAGCCTCCAGGCTGTTTAATTGATCTTCTTTATCGGTGGAAACGCGGCAGTAGGCGGCGATGTTCATGGGATACCTCTCTGTTAATTATGTTTTGTAATTAATCTTTTTATAAAAGAAAATCTCCTTTCACAAATTCTTGTCTTCTCACAACTTACTTTCATGTTTTGGTTCTTCCACGTAATCATTCAAAAAATCTTGCGCATCTAACTTATGAAGTTTTAGACATTCATGAATAATTCTTTCTTCTAAATTTTTTAAATCAAAATCTTTAAATTCTTTAAAAAAATTCACGATAGTGCCCTTCAGTCTTTTTAAACCATTCTTTCTTAAGATTTTAACATCATGAGTGAAATCAGCATCATAGGCGATATTTAATGTTGGTATAACCATAATTCTTAAAACTGCAGCATCTGAATACTCATTAACAAACCAGCCACAATGATTATTCATTTGCCCCACCTCAGATTTATGAATATTTTTTCGCCCTTGGGATACTTCACTTTTGCATTCGATCATAATATAATGATTATTTCCAGTCCCCCATAAATTATCTGGTCCCTTTTTTATTGTCTTATCCGGACGTTGACTTGCAAACCCCAATGCCTCTCCTAAATTATTCATTGCAAGTTCAAATTTATCCGCTTCAACACCAAAAGCAAGGCATTCACAGATACGATCCACTTCCATCATCATGTCACTGTATGTATCAAACCTTCCAATCCACTTAATGACATTTTGTATACGATTCAAGTTAATATTATCCAACCTCTTATATACTATTCCCTCTTTAGGCTTTAAAAGCTCATAATTATTTTCAAATGCGCTTTTTTGGAGACGTAGCGATTCGCGTTTGCTAAGATGGTATTGAAAATGTGCCATAATCTGTAAATACCATCCTTTCTCACTCTCGTCATCATGTATACAGTCTATTATTTGTTGGATTGTATGTACTGCTTCATCATATTTTCTTTGAGCATATTGCATTTCTGCCTGTTGTTCTAATGAGAGAATTCTAAGTTCGTTTTCTCTCGTTTCTTTCACTATCTCTATGCTGTTCATCTCACTTTCATAATAATCTTTCCAACCAGCGTCACGTTTTAAACACTGATTTATTAATTCCACTAAATTAGCAAGATTCACCGACCCTCCATCCTCCTTGGCCCACTCAGAAACTTGAAGGCCAATACTAATTTGTTTTTGCGTCTGTTGCGAAAACAATTCACGAGTTGCACCACTTCTTATAAAGCTAACCAATTCAGGCCCTACTAAAATAATACAACTATAATCTTTCTCACTACGTACACTTCTTCCCAACCCTTGTTCAATTTTTTGCGCTATTTTTTGCTGAATCAAGCGACAATTTCTTCTTGCGCGTTCCTCATATTTGTCCCTCATATTAATAAAAAATGGTAATGAATCTATTATCAAAATTCGACACGCATTATCAGGTAAGTCTATCCCATCATATCGATTTGTCAAAACTTTAACTTTGCCATCATCTATAAATCCTTGTTGTAAATCATATATTTCACGCGAAATTGAACTATTATCCAATAAATGACATCCAAAACTTCTATAATCCTCTTGTTTTTTCCAAGTTGGTGTTAATGCTACAACTCCGAATTTGTATTTCCGCTTACAAAAATACTCTAATATTGCATCTCTCGTAAATTCCGGAGCAATGAGAGAGGGAATAAGTATCATCTTTTCCCCAGACCATTTTAAATCCTCATTTACAATAGGGTCTTTTATTGCTTTTATGCTAATTCCTAAAGCTTTAACAAAAAAACTATCATCTTGAGTAGTTGCGGACATCAAGACTCTATGGTTGGCATTTGAAAAACTTCCGAACATATTTATAGGAGCAACAACAGGCATAATCTGTATTTCACCGCCGTTAATAAATGCTTGACAATTTTCCAAATGATTTTTTATTAATGGCCATACAAATGTTATACTTTCTTTTCCTTCATTTTGCGCAAGCAATTCCAAAACTTGAGATTTTTTTTCAATCCAAGCCCAATAAGGTATTTCCAAAATACTTTCATAATCATCATTGTTTTTTATATCCCATAAAGTGCCTTCCCCTTGTTCTGATAAATCATCTTCAAACAACTCTAATATTGCCTTATAAAGCTCTTCTTCCTTATTACGTTTTATACTTATCACAAAAGCGTCACGAATAGCATCAAGGCATGCATGAGCATCATCCAATACAATCGCACCAATATTCTCTGAGCGGTTTCCTGTCCCAAATATTGTTCTACCATTAAAGATTTTTTGTACATGCGTTATCAAAATTCTATTTTGATTCTGAAATTCATTGGGTAGGTCATTATTTTCTCCAATCGTACAAATTGGAATTCCAAACTTAGTAGCTTCTTTACGCACTTGATCAACTAAATATTTGTTAGGGCAGACATATACACATGGTCCCATACCTTTATTCATTTTTGTCATTAAAATTAGTAGACCAATTAATGTCTTGCCTTCACCTGTATGAAGCTTAATAATTACATCTTTTACATCCTCTTTTTCTTCATACCATTTCTTTAGAACCATTTCCTGCGATCCTCGTAATGGTCCAGCTGAACTAGTCCTATCCAAGCTATTATATATCTCAATAGGATTTTCTCTTTTTTGTATTTTCGTTTCTTTAATTTTTTTTCTAAAATCAATCATTCTCCCGTACCTCACATAATTTTATTTTTATAGTTTTCCGGCAAATACTTCGCCAATTCCTCCACCAACTCGTACACCTTCGTCCCCGGCGCAATATCCGTCGGTGTCTTACCTTCCCCATCTTTTATAATCCGCTTCGCATACCGTATCGCCAGCTTCGGATTACCTCTCTCCATCAGAATATGAAATATATCCTTCATATTCTTCTGGTATTTTCCAATCCCCAATTCCTTAAACTTATCATTGAGAAATTTAATGTACTCTGTCCTATGGTTATTCGAAGTATAATATGCAAAGTGCAATATAAACCAAAACTCAATACATTCATTACTCCATGCCGCATGATACTGCAATTTCGGATTTTCTATGTTCAGCTTGTCCACCCGCTCTACCACACCGTTAAAATCTTTTGACGGGAAACTATCCTTATCATACACGCACCAAATCTGCCCTCGGTCAATCCCATTCTTACGGACATATCGTTCTGCCATACCAATTACCCGCATCGTCTCTGCAGCACAAGGCTCAATTTCAATCAAGACCATATCCTTATAAATCGGATTATCCTCTATCAGTTGTTTAATGCCCTCAAAATAAAGCGGCTCCGTTTGCTCTCCTTCGCAAAAGATATAATAACGGTATTCTTTTTGTTCCAGATATTCCTTACGTCTCTGTCTCCTCCACTGTGTAGTGCCGACTTTCTTAGGCATTGACTTCACTCCAATCTATGATCGTTTTCAGATATGGATCTGCGCCATATTTGCCCTCTAAGTATTGCTTATCATATTTTGCATCCATGCGAACAGATTCACCCTTTTTATTCTTAAACTCAACCAAAGAATAGAGCTTAGAATTCTGCTCCTTTCCCTTTGCTACAAACCAAATTTCATCACGGCGAAATACATCATTATTCATGGTGGACAAATCATGGGAAGTAAAAATCAACTGGGCGCCATTCTTGTTGATTTCCATATCATTAAACAACATAATTACATAACGCAGCAATACCGGATGAATTTTGGCATCCAGTTCATCAATTACTAATGTTGTTCCGACAACAAGGCTTCTTGCAATAAATGGCAGTAGTCCAAACAACTTCTTTGTTCCGCTGGATTCTTCTGACAAAGTCAACTCTGTACTATATCCGTTTACCGTATGTTTCGTATAAACTTCTATGCGATTTTCTTCTTTTTCTTCAATACGAAAGTCCTCAATATCCAAATCCATCTCACGGATCATATCGAGTACAAGTCTCTTCACCTCTTCTGTCTTCGCTATCGCAGTTCTTAATTCCTGTCTTGGATTCCCGTAATTAAGGAAATCAATAGATTCCTCAAACCATTCAATCACGTCAGAAATTACGTCATTCTTTTTATAGGTAATTCCCAGATAAGATAACAATGGCAAATTTTCTGAAATTTCTTCACTGATTTTGATTTTACCAAATACACCTTTTAGCTCAACTTGATTTCCATTCCTTACAAAGAGTGCTGAACGCCTTCCGGTATCTAACTTGACCCGATCCAGACTCTCGAAAACAACAAGTTCCTGTTTCACATGCAGAATATAACGGTATTCTGCAATCCTTGTCCTGAAGAATACTTCAAATTCCGTCGGCTCCTTTTTTGTTTCTTCCGAAAAGGCAAACGGCTCCACTGGTATCTTCCTTGCCTTATATTGGCACTCCGATTTATCGCAGGTCGCACACAGAGGTCTTAAAACTTTTGCATCTAATGTATGAAGTGCCTCTAATACATTTGATTTACCGCCGCCATTAGGTCCATAAATCACTGATACCGGCAAAAAATTTTCTCCATCTTCCGTTTGAATGATTCTATCCCTATGTTCCATGATTGCTGTGGCTTGCATATCAAAAGTCATTTCTTCACGGATGCTTTTATAATTTCTCACGGTAAATTGGCATAACATAGTTTCTACCTCCATCCTACATCTGTATTATACACCATTTTCCTGTTTTGTAAACAAATATTTGAGTTTTTTTCTCAAATATTTGTTTGAAACATTCCAACTTATAACCCCCTAATAGATAAAGGTACAAGGTCGCGGAAATCATATAAGCCTTTGGCGTCAACCAAAGGCTTTTATTACGCAATCGTGGATTTCATTTACGAAAAACTTATGATCCATTTATCCGTTTTCATTACTCAATTTATTGTCCAAATAAGTCTCTACGGCACTTACGAAATCTTGTGCGTGTTCTAATTGAATTTCCGAGTCTTCCTTCGAAGCAATGAAGAAATCAGAATAATCACATTTTTCCCTGATACGATAGGCACTGTCAACAATCTTATATACACCACGTTCAAATTCACCCTTATGTACATAAAATTGATTAAAATGTGCAATGACCGAGCTGTGTTTTGACGCGTCAAAATTATCCAAGATGTTCACCGCGCGTATCGCATGAAAAATAGCATAATATGAGCGATTAATCGCCGCTTTATAAAGCCCTGCCTGATGGCTGGTCTCTGCGGCAAGTAAATCTTCTTTTGCACGATCCAGCCTATATCGGCACAATGTCTTAATATCAAGCTGCATACAGTATGATCCCTTCCTTTGATACATTTCTGTAGAATGGAGAAAGCTCTCTCCAGTTCTCATATTCCTGATAACTAATATCTACAATGGACAAAACTTTTAAGTACTTCAAGGAAAAATCAGTAGAAACCTCATTGAGGCTATCATCATACCGGTGCAATTCCTCATTATTTCCATCAATCAGAACCATAATATCAATATCCGAATCGTCTGTCTGTGTTCCCCTTGCAACGGACCCATATAATACAATCGTTTTTAATTTGTCTCCATACACATGATGCAGTGATTCCGCTAATTCTATTAACATTTTTTTTATATTTTCGTCTTTAATTCTTTCCATCTGTCAAATCTCCTCGAATACATATATCATGTATAAACTATAATTATCTATATGCATTTTACCCTAGAATAAATCAATGTACAACTAAAAAGATATCAATTTTATTCAATCCATTTCCCCTATTTCACCATTGCAACTCGATAACTCCCTAAGCTGTCTCTCCACCTTTCCTGCATTTGCCTGAACAAATACATGAAGCAGCACCTGAGCTGTCTCTTCCACCGTATTAGGATTATGTATAATATAATTCAATTTTCTTATTTTTCCATCGGGATAATACGTCATGGTGGGAAACACCTCCCCGCCCTCATGGTCTTTGTCCATTCTATGAAAACCACGCTGAAATTATTAACCATTTTCTATGAACATTTCAAACTTCTATCGGTCCTTCCCATTGCTATCATTCTATAAAAACGCAAAAAAGGACAGCACTGACCGCTCTCTACGGTCTGTGACTGCCCTTACGCTGTGTTTGATAACCAATTTCCCCCAACCCCAAAATACGCTTTCACTAATCCTTCAAAAATAACCTCTCATTTAACACCCCCTTATCCCTAAATCTTCTTTTACGATAGCATACATATTACCATCTTCTGCCTTATCATTTAAGTAAAACCGTTTCCGCAGCATTCCTTCCTTGGTAAAGCCCGCTTTTTGTAAAGTCCGGTTTGAGCTGATATTATCAACATGCGCTATCGCTTCAATCCGCTCAAATCTCATCACTCTGAATCCAAATTTGCACACAGCTATTAAGACCTTGGTATTCATCCCTTGATTCCAGTACTTTCTTTTAATAAAATAACCTACTTCCGCGCAAGTATTATGATTGCTGAAATTGAATAATTGTATTTGCCCGACTACTTCTCCGTTAATAGTTACTACCCATGAGTATTCGCGCTTTCCCTTAAATCCCTTTACTCTGCTTGCTTCTGCACGGATTGCTCCTTCTTTATTCCAATCATGCGGCTTTTTATAACCACTAAAATATTTGAAATTTTCTTCATCACAATAGATTTCCCATAAAGGTCTAGCATCCTTTTCAGGATCATGCTGCCTTAAAGAAATATTCTCATCCACTCTGATTGGTTGAAACTCCTTAAACAAATCGCAAAACGCCATCATCAATCCTCCAGCTTTCTGATTGGGATATAAATCTCTAACTGCGCAGCGCTAGACTGACAGTCCCATCGTTCATCGTAACATTCAAAATCGGCAAGGATTCTTTCATCCATACAATACTCAGAATTTGGCAGCCAGACATCATAAATATATCGAAACGCCTGTCCAATCTCTCCGTTCGTATTATTTCCCTTTACCGGAAATACGGCATATTCCGCTTTGGGTACTACTTTTCTATCCATTCCGGCCGGCAGCTTATCATCCTTGCCCACCTCTACTGCGGCCATATAATAAAAAGCTAATGGATCCACACAAAAATCTTCAGAGTAATCCTCGAACCCATATATAACCTTCTCGTTCTTCCTTTGTATGCAATCCAAATGTTGTTTCAGTTCATACCAGGATTCTCCGATTACACGAAGACCATTTTTTGTATGTTTACGATATCCGGCAATTACAAACTCGTCTCTTATCACAAATTGCGGCTCTATCGCGAAAACACCTTCCAGCTCCACCTTCTTACGATACCCCTCCACAATCGTCGGCACATCTCGATAGGTAATGAACGCTTTGCTTTCTCTTACCTGCAAGGGCCGCATTCCGAAAGTCTTTTTAAATGCCCGATTAAAGGTTTGTATGCTTTTAAAACCCACGCTGTAACAGATATCCGCCACACTTTCCTGCGTCTCACATAGTTTTTGATGTGCGATGGTAAGCCTGCGCTTTCTGACGTATTCCATCATCGTCTGTTCCGTTACCGCAGAAAATATCCTATGAAAATGAAAAGGAGAATACCCGAATTTCTTCGCTAAATACTTGAACTCAATGTCATCGGATAGATGATCATCAATATAATACAAGACCTTCTCGACTAATTGTAAATTATTCATTTTTAACCGCCTTCCTTTCTGATAAGGATATTATACTCCCGGTTATTTCTGCTGTATTATCATTTCTTGCGGTTTTCTTTTCCGCGAGCTGCGCATCCTGCCGGAGGCTTTTTTTTCATATAGGAGACGAAGTTTCCTATATAATAAAAAAAGCATGGGCTCAAACCCATGCTTCCTTTCATGCCGTCTCATACACAATTCTGTTCCGGCCACTATTCTTCCCCTCGTACAGCTTTGTGTCCGCATCGCGAACAATATGTTCGACTTTCCCCGCATTCCCCTCTGTAATACCGAACGTCATCGTGATGCTGAGCACCGTATCCCCATAGCGAATGCGATGGGCGCGAATTTCTTCCATCAGTTCTTTCATATAGGAAACTGCTGTATCTAAGCGCGCATTATGATATACCAAAAGGACTTCTTCACCTCCCCATCGGGCGACAAATCCCTTTCCCTGCATATGTTCTTTGATCCGTGCTGAAATCTCTGCAAGCGCCACGTCGCCGCATTCATGACCGTATGTATCATTGACCTTCTTAAAATGGTCAATATCACCGATCGCGACGCAAAACGGAATCTCTTCTTTCCGGTACCTTTCGCATGTCTGCCTCAGCAGATTTTCACCGCTTCTGCGATTGTATAATCCGGTAAGAATATCCTGTTCCACTAACTCTTGAAGCGATTTTTGCATCCTGATCAGATCGCGCCCCATATCGCCCAGTTCATCCTTACGCGCCAAAACATCCTGATCAAATTCGGTATGAAGATCGCCATTCGCGATGGTCTCCAAAAAGGATTCCGTTTTCCGTATTGCAGCGATAAGCCGATTCGAAAACCGGAGCGTTACAAAAGATACCACCAGCATCGTGACAATCCCGAATACAATGATCGGAATGATGGAAATGAAGACAAGTCCCTCCACCTCTTCTGACGGTTTCCCGCAAAAAATCATGCCGATACACGTTCCGTCAGCCGCATAAAGCGGTTCATAATAGGAGAAATACCGGACTCCCTCAACCATCATGCTCGAATAAAACTGCGGATGGCCGTCTCTTATGACATCCTCAACCACTCTGCTATTTGCCTTCGTTCCGACCGCGCGGATATCACCTTCTGTTTGAACCGTCGTGAGCACGCGGGTATCCTGACAAAAAATCGTAATATCAACACCGGTCTGCTCCTTAATATGATCAACGATGGCCAAATCACCGTTCAGCCGATGGGGTCCTTTCATTAAATATATATCGTCCCCTTCGCGAATGATCTGATAATCTCCCTCATAGACCGAATCAAATAAAATGTTGACCGTGCGGCATAAATTTACCAGACCATTTTTCGCTTCCGTATTCATGGAGGCCGCAAATCGGGCAGCGCTGAACGTCGTGATCACCAGCGTCAATAAGATAAGCGGCAACAGATTCATTTTAAGTAAATCCCAATAAAAACTGCTTGTTCTTAATTTCGTCTTCATTTTATCTTCACTGCACTCTTTCAGATGCTAAAAATTCAGGTATATGATTGCAAGTATATCCCATGTCATCGCTACCCTCGATAGTCTACCATATCATTTTCGCAAAAGGAATATGCGGTTATGAATCGACACAAAATTGCATTAAAACGACCGCCGCTTCATAAAACCACACGCAGGTAAAATCTGCCGTTTTCAACAATAACACAGCATGGACAGAGCTACACATCTGTTAATAGATGACCATCATGAGTTAAATACCGGCTTTCTGTGAAATACATATTCCAAATACAGATTTTTAATTTCAGAGCACTTCCCATGCGGAATAGGTATTTTCGCAAGATTGTCCATCGTAATTGCTTTATAGGAAATGGTTTGAATATACTCCATGTTAATCAGGAAAGAACGATGCGGACGCAAAAAATTATCATACTGCGCAAGCTTGCCGCATAATTCATCCATACTTCCTGTACTTTCCAAGATCTCCCCGTTTTCCAAATAGAATAATAATGTGCGCCCCATCACTTCACAATATACCAGCTTTTCCACATTAATCCGTGTAACCCCGCCCTTGCAGGGCACGACAAAGTCGTTTTTTTGCGCCTTCTCACATTCACTGATCACTGAATCCATCATTCGGAAAAAATCCTCTTCACAAATGGGTTTCATCAGATAGAAATAGGCGCCAACCGTATACGATTCCACTGCGAACTCAGAAGATGATGTTAAAAAGATGATTTTTACCCTGTTATCATATTGACGGATCTCTCTTGCAACACTGATTCCGTTCTCACCGGGCATCACAACATCCAAAAGCAGAATATCCAGATAAATTCCTTTTTCAACCTCCGCCAATAAGTCCAACGGGCTTTGAAATTCCATGCGATCCATCTGCCGATTCCGTTCCGCACAATATCGGTCAAGCAAAGCATTGATTTCGTTTAGTGCAGACAGCTCGTCATCACAAACTGCGATTTTTATCATAAAAATAAACCATAGCCTTTCTGCTTTTCTGTCTCTAACTAATGGCACTTAACTTTTATCATACCTTGTATATCCGTTATCATGCAAGTCTTTTTACAAAAAATGTTTCCGCTTCCCTCTGTTCCACCTTCAAATCGTTCCATTTTGTTACTTCTCTATGTACGGTTGATTTCGAGATGCCGAACTGTTTTGCGGCCTGTCTGACGGTCGCATTCGTATCAATGATATAGCCCGCAATCTCCATTGCGCGCTCCTCAATATAATCCTTCAAGCAAGAAGCCCCCCTGCAATACTTTTTTACAATGTATGAGCGTCTGCGAGGGGATATGATTGTGATTTTGTTGTCTTTTATAGTATACTGTAAAAAGAAAACGGGAAACAGCGACACATGACATTTCCATCGAAATCAACCCCCAAAATAAAAACACAGAGGTACCCATAACCATGAATAAATTGCTGATCGTCGATGACGATAAAGAACTTCTTACCATGCTCCGAAGCTATTTTGAAATGAAGCATTATGAGATCATGACCGCCGAAAACGGCGCGGAGGCGCTGCAAAAACTTAAGACGCCTCCGAACATCATCCTTCTTGACATCAATATGCCGCAGATGGACGGCCTCGAGTTGTGCCGTCTGATCCGTGACAAGGTATCCTGCCCCATTTTGTTTTTGACGGCAAAAGTGGAGGAGGATGATAAGGTAAACGGATTGCTCTCGGGCGGCGATGACTATATCACAAAGCCCTTCAGCTTAAAAGAACTCGAAGCAAGGATCACCGCGCATCTGAAACGCGAGCAGCGGCGCAGCAATTGGTCAGAATATCACTTTCAAGGGGAGCTTGCCATTGATTACGCGGCAAAAACCGTACAGATCGGCGATGATCATTTGGATCTGACAAAGGCAGAATACCGGCTCATTGCATTTTTGTCCGCAAATCCGGGAATCGTATTTGACAAAGAACGGATTTATGAGAAGGTATGCGGCTATGATGCAGAAGGTGACAGTCGTGTCGTTACCGAGCTTGTCCGCCGGATTCGGAACAAGTTTTCGGAGTTGACGGAAACGGAATACATTGAAACCGTATGGGGGATGGGATACCGATGGATAAAATAAGAAACCTTTCAAATAAAATAAGAAATCTTTCGCTCAGAAAAACAATTCTTTTATATATGACAGTCAGTCTGATCTGCAGCTTTTCACTGTCCGCATGGATTTCCGTGCTCGCCTTTCATACACAGATGAGCATTTGGCGGAGGTATATGGACTATGACAAATATTTCGAACTCATAAACGCGGGCGGCATGGAGTACATGACGGGTATCGTAAGACCTTCCTCCTCCGAAATGACCCCCCATGAGCGCCATGTGAACGAGCTTTGTGATTTTTTGGAGACCTATTCCGTGTTCGTTTTATCTATGACCGGAAGCTGCGTCACGGTGTTTCTTTTTTATCGGAATAAATTAAAACACCCGATCGCGGAGCTGGAACTGGCGTCCCAGAATATTGCCCAAAACAATCTTTGTTTTCATATTACTTACGAAAATGAAGACGAAATGGGGCGGCTGTGCCGGGAATTTGAGCAGATGCGGGCGCAGCTTTACGAAAATAATATCCGGCTATGGCGGAGTCTGGAGGAGGAACGTGCGCTCCGAGCGGCAATCTCGCACGACCTTCGTTCCCCGCTTTCCGTGTTAAAAGGATACCACGAAATGCTGACGGATTATCTTCCGGACGAAACAATTGATGTGAAAAGAGCCATGGAGATGCTTGCGGAATGCGGGAAACAGCTTGACCGCATGGATGCGTTTGTGGAGACCATGCGGAAGCTGAGCAGCTTGGAAAAACGGGAACTGCTGCCTAACGAGATCACGGCGGAGCAATTGCACGCAGATCTCCTTGCGGAATGTCATATTTTAGAAAAAGAGGCCGGCAGGCAGATTACGCTGCAAGCTGCGCCTACTGCGAACGTGTTCCGCGGCGACCGGGAAATTATTTTAGAGGTCACGGAAAACCTGCTGTCAAACGCCCTGCGCCACGCCAAAAAAGAAGTGACGCTCACCATCTCTGTGACCCGTTCGGAATGCCGGATCTGCGTGACAGACGACGGAAACGGATTTCCGGACAACACCGGGGATGTGACGAAAGCCTTTTACCAACAGAACGCGAGGGACAGCTTAAAGCACGCCGGAATGGGCATGTATATCAGCAGGCTGTATTGCGAAAAACACGGAGGCAGGCTTCTCATAGGGAATCAAAAGCAAAGCGGTGCTTCCGTCACCGCCATATTTTGCCGGATCGCGTAAGCGGTCCGTTTTTTTTGGGTTCCATTGCTTTTTCATTGTGATTTGTCATGTATCCTGATCTTATCATCAAAAAGGAGGCAGAATCACATGCTCGCAATCTTAAAAAGAGAAATCAAAAACTACGTAAAGCATCCCCTGTTCTGGATCGGGATCGGAATCGTGATCTTCGGCGTCTATTCGCTCGTCAGCCCCTATCTCGGCATCCACTACCTCGAACCGGGAGAAACGATCGAAAACGATTATCCGGAAACGATTCATGCAGGAGAGATTTATGAGGGCTATGTGCCATCAACCCCGGCGGAACGGCAGTATTTTTTTGAAGTAAATATCCGGGAGCTGTTCACCCAAATTATGGAAATGACCCCGGCGGAGGCAGACGCCGCCATCGACGAAATAAAAGGGATGGACATCGCCGAAGCCTGTGACTATCTGGAACAACAATACCGTTATGTCGGTGCCATTCATAGTTACCAGATGACGGCTTACAAGAAAGGAACGGCTGACGAGATCAATGCCTACCTTGCACAGGCGCTTCAAAGTAAACCCTTCTCCTATTATTTTTCAAGAAAATTCGCGGATTTTGCGGGATTGTTCATGGGATTTTTCGCAACCGTCATGCTGTCCGTCTTATTTTTGCAGGATACGAGAAAACATACCTATGAGCTTCTCCATACCAAACCTGTCAGCGCGGCAAACTATGTACTCGGCAAGATTCTCGGCGGATTTTCGGTCTGCCTGATCACACTCGCTATCCTGAATCTGGTTTTTTGGGCGCTCTGCCTGATCTGCACAAACGGCAGCGGATTTACGGTGCGGCTGTTTGATTTTATCGCTGCAACCTGCCTGTATATTTTGCCGAATATGCTCATGATCATCTGCATCTACACCCTGATCGCCCTGCTGTTCAAAAATCCGCTTCCGGCGGCGCCGCTCCTCATTCTCTTGATCGTGTATTCCAATATGGGCAGCAGAAATGCAGAGGGGCTGAACGGTTATTACGGGAGAGCGCTGGCGATCATGGTGCGGTTTCCCGGACAGTTTTTTGACACAGCAACGCCCCCGATGGCAATGCTCAATCAGAGCTTTTTGATCATGGCCTCCGCCGTGATCACCCTCATTTCCATATGGCTTTGGCAAAGGAGGCGGATGTAATGCGTAACGAGATCAAAATTTCCCTTCCCCTTTCCAAAATTTCCTACTCCCTGTTTTTTATCGTGATCTTGAGCCTGATCTGCGGCATAACGGCAAGCTACGAAATCGGGATCAAGCTAGAACCTGCGATGGCGATTTTAGCGGCGGCGTTCTGCGCGGATACCTATGTGCAGGAGGTTACGAGCAGGCGTTCGGAAATTGAACGGTTATATCCGATGAAAAAAAGAATCTGCTCTGTCGGCACGAGATTGCTCATACAGGAGTTGTTTCTGCTGCTGCTTGCGGCAGCGGGGTACGGATTGTTCTTTTTGTTCCAGAAACCGATTTTATTAAGTGCCCTACCTACGAGTAATGGCGACGACCTCACGCAGTTCTTCGTATGCCTTGCAGCAGTCGCGGTAACGCTCTGCTTTTGGGGTTCCCTGTCCAACACCCTCGCCTGCCTGTTCCGCAGCCTGTGGGTTGGGTTCGGCGGATGCCTGCTCCTGTGGCTCATCACAAATTCAACCTTCGGAGACCGTTATCTCGGTTCATGGAATATTTTTTCGTATAGGTTCCGAAACGCCGAGGACAGCGGCGATTTCAGCTGGCTTGCCGGAAAGGGCGTCTGCATTGTATTCTGTATCGCGATGACTGCGATCCTGCCAAAGCTGTTAAAGAGAAGAGGATAGGGATTTGCGTTTCACATTCCCTAATAAAGCAAAAATAACATGGAGGATTCAACATTATGAGTATTCAAATAAACGACCTGACAGTGACATTCAAAAATAAAGTAACGGCGATCGACCATGCGGATCTCACGATCCCGACCGGAATCTTCGGGCTGCTCGGTGAAAACGGCGCCGGCAAGACAACGCTGATGCGGGTGCTGACGACCGTTCTTGCGCCCACCTCCGGCACGGTCACGCTGGACGGCATTCAGTACCACGAAAAGAATTATGCCAAGATTCAAAAACAAATCGGCTATCTGCCGCAGGAAATCGACCTGTATCCGAATCTGACCGTACGGGAATGTCTGGAATACATGGGAGATTTAGCAGGTCTTCCAAAGCCGCTCTGCAAAGAACGCATACAATACTATTTAGAAAAAACAAGCTTGACGGAGCAGAGCAAGAAGAAAATGAAACAGCTCTCAGGCGGCATGAAGCGGAGGGTCGGGCTCATTCAGGCACTCTTAAGTGAACCGGCGTTTTTGATCATCGACGAGCCGACGACCGGTTTAGACCCGGAGGAGCGCATCCGCATCCGTAATCTTTTAGTCGATTTTTCCGAAAACCGCACGGTCCTATTCTCCACCCATGTCGTGGAGGACTTAGCGGCAACCTGCAATCAGCTTGCCGTCATGAAAAAAGGACATTTTCTTTATACGGGCAGCGTACAGGAGCTTCTCGATCATGCAGCCGGCTGCGTCTGGGACTGCACGGTGAAGGACCCCGCAGACGCGCGGAGTCTGGAACAAAAATATCATGTTTCTTCCAAACAATATGCCGAGGGCGGAATCCAAATGAGAATCTTGAGCAGGATCAAACCGGGGATTCCCTGCAGGCCGGCTCATGTGACGCTGGAGGATGCGTATATCTATTTGACAAATGAATAAAGCATTCCCAAACCCAAAAACGCACTCCAAAATTTACATGGTGCACGCGAAAAGGACTTTTCTTTTTTCCCGGAGAGACTTACAATGATCACAAAAAGAAAATCTTCGCCTTTTCCGGACAGAAAGGAGTTCTTAATGACAATGGGAGAAAAACTGACAATCTTGCGTAAAAGAAAGAACATTACGCAGGAGCAGTTGTCAGAAATTCTAAACGTATCCCGTCAGTCCGTGTCGAGATGGGAAATGGATATGGCGTTTCCGGAAACAGAAAAACTGATCAAATTAAGCCGCCTGTTAGAATGCAGTATTGATTTTTTATTAAAGGATGATATGCAGGAAGACCCTATCCATGATGTGGAAATATCTGCGAATGACTGCTGCCAGTTTATTCGTGAATGCGGGTACTTTTTTCTTGCTACCTCTGTAGACGGGCAGCCGAAGTTAAGACCCATGGGCATGATCTATTCTAATGATATGAATCTGTTTATCGCTACTGACAAGCGGAAAAAGGTTTATTCGGAATTACTCAACAATCCGTTCGTTGAATTGGCGAGCTACAATCTCAATACGCGCAAGTGGATTCGGATCACCGGTAAAATGGCAGTGGAAAGCTCCAATCAGATCAAAGAAGAGATGGAGCTTATTTATCCAATGATCAAACAGGAATATATTGATCATGATGAGATTTTCTTTATTATTTTTAAGGTGATGATCGAGCATGTCAGCATCGCATAACGAAAGGAAGGGTAAAAACGATGAAAAGAAAATCCATTGGCACACAGCACGAAATGATCGTACAGCCGGCATTTATTATCGGCACCTATCACGAAGACGGAACACCCGATTTTGCACCGATCACCTGGGTGAGTAAAACCTGTGAAAAAGACGATGATTATCTCATTGTGATCAGTATGTATGGCACAAAAAAGACGAAACAAAATGTGAAAAGGACAAAGCAGCTCAGTATCAATCTGGTCAGTACGGATATGCTGCAATTGATGGATTATTTCGGCCAAGCATCCGGATGGGACGGCGTAAAGAATAAGCTGTCCTATCCTTATAGCAAAGCGGTCTGTGTGAACGCTCCCACCCTCGACCAAAGCCCCTGGGTGTGTGAGTGTGAAGTATGGCAAACCGTCACCACCGATCAGTCGGATACGTTTTTCTGCAGAGTAAAAAATGTACAGGTGGACGAGCGAATCGATGTAGACACCCGGGGAATCGATCTGACACAATTTGACCCGGTCATTTATTCCGGAAATTACCACTCCATCGGAACGTATCTCGGGGCAATCGGAGATTTTTATAAAGGAGCATAACAGCTATCACCGTATCGCTCATAAATGAAGCATCAGAAAGTATAAAGTGCAGGACACTTTACACTTTCTGATTTTTTTATATCTGTATAGCACCACTTTGCAGGTTGTCATACAGCATATCCGAAAAACCAACCGAAAACCAAACTTTAAACATTGATTGACGCTCCCCTCTCTGCGGTGTTAAAATAAAAGTGTTAAAATAGATGTGTCAAAAACAGATAAAAAATGACCGAAACACGGCTAAAAACATGGGATGAGGTATCAAAATGAAAGAAGTAAGAGTTTTGGAAATCAAGCAAAGTGTCTTTGCAGACAACGACAAACAAGCTGCTGATCTCAGACAGGCATTAAAGCAGAAAGGAATCTTCCTGTTGAATCTGATGTCTTCTCCCGGCTCCGGAAAAACCACTACCCTGATGCGGACCATTGAGGCGATGAAGGATACCTTCAAAATCGGCGTCATGGAAGCCGACATTGATTCGGACGTGGATGCGAGAACAATTCAAGAATCCGGCGCCAAAGTGATCCAGCTTCACACAGGAGGGATGTGTCATCTGGACGCCGAAATGACCAGACAGGGACTTGACGGACTGAAGGTGGAGGATGTCGAACTGGCCATCCTTGAAAATGTCGGGAATCTGGTCTGCCCCGCGGAATTTGATACCGGGGCATCAAAGAATGCGATGATCCTGTCCGTTCCGGAGGGACATGACAAACCGTTAAAGTATCCGCTGATGTTTTCCATTTGTGACGTGGTGCTGATCAATAAAATAGATGTTCTGCCCTATTTTGATTTTGACATGGAAAAATGCAGGGAATATATCCTGATGCGGAATCCGAAGGCAAAAATCATTCCCATATGCGCCAGAACGGGTGAGGGAATTTCAGAATGGACAAAATGGCTGGCTGAAGAGGTCAAAAGCTGGCGTGCAGCAGAATAATATAAAAGCAAAGGAGGAAGGTATGAAGAAGGATTTGGACAAAGAATTATATCCGGATTACGTTTATCCGGAGCACAAGGCTGATCACAGTGAGCCTCCCCGCAAGAGTATTCAGAAGCTGGGGAAAAAGATCACCGACCGGATCCCTCAGAAGCTGGGGCTGAAAAAAATCACGCAGGATGATCCGGAGTACTGGGGACTTGCAGGCGTACTGACGGATGAGGAGGCGGAAATCGCCTTAAAAATGGGCGTCCGGAAGCCGAGAACCTTACAGGAGATGGTAAAGCTTACCGGCATACCCGAACAGGAGCTGGAACCAAAGCTTCAGCAGATGTCGGTAAAAGGAATCCTGGAGTACAATTGGGAAAATGAGCGGCGAGAAAAACAGTATGTACTTCCCATGTTTGTACCGGGATCCGGAGAATTTTTTAACATGAACAGCAGGATAACGGAAGAATATCCGGAGGTTACCCTGTTCTTTGAGCACATGTCCAGACTGCCCTTAGAGAAGGTGACACCCTTTGTAGGACCGGGCGGCAACGGCATCGGTATGCATGTCATTCCCGTGGAAAAAGCAATTGAGATGGAGAGCGAATCCATTGATCTGGAGCATATTTCCTACTGGCTGTCTAAATATGAGGGCAAGTATGCGGCAAGCCCCTGTTCCTGCCGCCGTTCCCGCCTCCATCACGATGAGGGCTGCGGAGACGACCCGGAGGGCTGGTGCGTTGCCGTGGGCGATATGGCGGACTATGTGGTAGAGACCCAGAAGGACGGACGTTACATAACCAAAGAGGAAGCGCTTGCGATTTTCAAGCAGGCCGAGGATAACGGGTTTGTGCACCAGATCACGAACATTGACGGCGCCAATAAGATTTTTGCCATCTGTAACTGCAACGTGAACGTATGCTATGCTTTACGTACTTCACAGCTTTTCAACACACCCAATATGTCCCGTTCCGCATATGTTGCGAAGGTAGATAAGTCAAAATGCGTTGCCTGCGGCAAATGCGTGGAAGCCTGTCCGGCAGGAGCGGTAAAGCTGGGACAGAAGCTCTGCAAAAAAGACGGCAGCGAGGTGACCTATCCCCAGATGCCGCTTCCTCATGAGAAAAAATGGGGAGAACATATGTGGACACACAACTACAGAGACGTGAACCGGATCAATTGTCATGACACCGGAACCGCTCCCTGTAAAACAGCCTGTCCTGCGCACATTGCGATCCAGGGCTATTTGCAGCTTGCAAAAGAAGGACGTTACGAGGAAGCATTGGCTCTCATCAAGAAAGACAATCCTCTGCCCGCCATTTGCGGACGGATCTGTAACCGCCGCTGCGAGGATGCCTGCACACGCGGAACCATTGACGAGGCTGTCGCCATTGATGCGGTAAAACGCTTTATTGCAGAACGGGATCTGAATGCCGAGACCCGCTATATTCCCAAGCCGACCGTTCCTTCCTTACGGGGCAGCTTTGATGAAAAAATTGCCATCATCGGTTCGGGTCCTGCCGGACTTTCCTGCGCATATTTTCTGGCGGAGAAAGGCTACAAGCCGACTGTTTTTGAAAAAAATGAGAAACCCGGCGGTATGCTGACTTACGGAATTCCCTCCTACAAGCTGGAAAAAGATCTGATCGCGGCGGAAATCGACGTGATCAAAGCCATGGGCGTTGAGATCAAGTGCGGTATCGAGGTAGGAAAAGATGTTACGTTAGAACAGCTCCGTGAGCAGGGCTACAAGGGCTTCTATATTGCCATCGGCTGTCAGGGCGGAAGAAAAGCGGGCGTACCCGGTGAAGATGCGCAGGGTGTTTACACCGCAGTAGAATTTTTAAGAGAAGCCGGAAAGAAAGAGGCTTTTGACCTTGGCGGAGACGTGGTTGTGATCGGCGGCGGCAATGTTGCGATCGATGCCGCAAGAACGAGCACACGCTGCGGACAGGGCAAGGTTTCCATGGTCTGCCTGGAAAGCCGTGATGAGATGCCGGCAAGCCGGGAAGAGATCTTAGAGGCAAGTGAAGAGCATATTACCATAAACAACGGATGGGGTCCCAAGGAGATTCTTTCCGAGAACGGGAAGGTGACAGGGATCGTATTCAAAAAATGTACCCGCGTTTATGACGAGAACCATCGCTTTGCCCCGCTTTATGACGAGGAACAGACCATGACCCTGAACTGCTCCAGCGTGATCTTCAGCGTCGGCCAGGGAATTGTCTGGGGTGATCTTTTGAAGGGTACAAAAGTAGAGCTTCGTCCTAACGGAGGCGCGATTGCCAATAAGCTGACTTATCAGACCGCAGAACCGGATATTTTTGTGGGCGGCGACGTTTATACCGGACCTAAGTTTGCCATAGATGCCATTGCGGCAGGACGGGAGGGAGCAATTTCCCTTCACCGCTTTGTGCATGAGCATTGTACGCTGACCATAGGAAGAAACCGCAGAGATTTTATCGAACTGGATAAAGAGGATATTCTGGTTGCAAGCTATGACAATACCGACAGACAGCGGCCGGAACGTGCGGAGGAAGCACAGGCGCAGTCCTTCCGGGATCTTTCCCACACACTGACCGAAGAACAGGTGAAGGCGGAAACTTCCCGCTGCTTAGGCTGCGGCGCGTCCGTTGTCGATCCCAATAAGTGCATCGGCTGCGGCGTCTGCACCACAAAGTGCGTATTTGACGCCATTACGCTCCACAGAGAACATCCGGAGTGCTCCGAGATGGTAAAATCAGAGGATAAGCTGAAATACGTACTCCCCAACATGATCAAGCAGTCTCTGAAGGTAACGTTTGCATCCAAAAAGGATTAAGCCATGCATGAATTAGGTGTCGTATTTCATATTATGGATAGTATGGAAAAGGTTGCACAGGAAAACGAGGCGACAGGTATTTCCAAAGTGGTTCTGGAACTGGGGGAAGTGTCTACGGTCATAGAATCCTATCTGCAGAACTGCTGGAAATGGGCCGCCAAAAAACGGGAGCTGTTCACGGACACAGAGCTGCTCGTGGAAACACTTCCTGCCATTACTTATTGTGAGGGCTGCGGGCAAACCTATCCGACTGTGGAGTATGGTAAAATTTGTCCTCACTGCAAAAGTCCGGATACATGGCTTTTACAGGGGAACGAATTTAACATAAAAGAAATAGAAATATACTAAAAGAAAAAGAGGGTGGGACTATGATTTTTCAAATCTATGACGGAAGAACACTATGGCAGCTTTTAGGATGGGTTATGGTATTTGCCGGACTGATCCTTATGAACGAAATTGCCAGACGTACCAAAATCGGCGGAATGGTCTGCTTTTTTGCGATTCCCGCTGTACTGACGATTTATTTTATCGCCATTTATGTCGGAGCCGCAATGGGCGCCGAATGGGCGTTAAATAACCAGACTTATGTACACATGAACAGCTGGTTCCATTATGCCAAGCTTTACGCGGCGCTGGCAGGCTGTATCGGTTTCATGATCATCAAATATCACTGGGGCAAGCTGGGGAAATCCCATGCTTTCAAGGTATTCCCCTTTGTGATCGTTGCGATCAACATCCTGATCGCAGTGGTATCTGATTTTGAATCTGTGATCAGGGCCGGATCTGTTACGGGCGGCTGGTGGAAATCCTCCGAGGGCGTATGGCTCTACGGCGGTTGGTGGAACATCTTAAACGGTATCGCAGGTCTGATCAATATCGTTTGTATGACCGGCTGGTGGGGTATCTACTCCTCCAAGGATAAAAAAGATATGCTTTGGCCGGATATGACCTGGCAGTTTATTTTAGCATATGATATCTGGAACTTCCAGTACACCTACCTGAACCTGCCTACCCATGCATGGTACTGCGGTTTTGCGCTTCTGCTTGCACCGACTGTTGCCAATGCGCTTTGGAACAAGGGCGGCTGGATCCAGAACCGTGCCAATACGTTGGCGCTTTGGTGCATGTTTGCACAGGTATTCCCGCTCTTTCAGGATGCAAGCCGCTTTACAACCGTATCCTCCGTATACGGAGCAGGCGGGGCGGCTGCCGCTATGGGAGATACCATGCCTACGACAGCCAATCCTACGGCGCAGGGAATCATATCCGTAATTTCCATTGTCGTAAACATCGCCGTGTTTGCCGTGATTTTGATGCGCGCAAAAGCACAGAAGCAGAATCCGTATACCAACGAGATTTTTACGGATCAGAAGGATTTCCAGAAGGCTATGAGCAGAGCGGAATAAAAGCGAATTGCCAAAAGCCGCAAAAAAAGGAACGGACTTTGGAGTTTTCCCTTCAAGTCCGTTCCTTTTTGTTCTAAAATCTATTTTAGGTAATTGCGAAACGCATGATTAAGGTTGTGCGCCTGTACAAAATATACAATCCAACGCAGGCACGCTCTCGCTACAATTCAAACGCAGCGGTACATAACATGCGAAAATACCGCATGTAAGTACCGGCGTTTTCATAGTACCTGCTTATAGAACTGTATATTTTGCACAAGCATAAATATCATTCATTGCGTTCGCAATTACCTATTAAATCTATTTTACAATTTCTACGCTTTCATTTTCAGTCCCCGGATTTTTTTGAATGACGGTATAAAACAGGGTCCTATGTTCCACCTGGTCTTCGCTATATATTTTTTCATAGCTGAATCTGGGTACCTGATGATATTGTGAAACTGCCAAATAATCTGAAATCGTAAAGATTCCGAATAATAGGCATATACATCCAACAACACTTATAATACGAAGACTTTTCTTTAACACAGCAGTTCTCAATTTAAAATAAAATCCGATAACCAGAATCATTCCGCCCAAAATGGAATAAATACTTCCCCAACTACTGTCATTCGGAAATATTGCAAATGCAGAAATCATGATAAATGCACCAAACGCCATAAGAAGGGAACTGATTACTTTCTTTTTCTCTGTCTTTACCTCATTTTTACTATATTCCGCCATTTTTACTGCAGTGTCTTTTGTTTCCTGATTCATTTTCTCACTTTTCCTTTCTCCGTCAACAATCTCAGATATACTGACGTGATAAAACTCAGATAGTTCAACCAGCAGACTGATATCCGGCAGATTGTTTCCTGTTTCCCATCTGGATACGCTTCTATTGGAAACGTTTAACTTTTCAGCTAACACTTCCTGCGTGATATTTTTTTCTTTGCGCAGCTCCTTTAAGAATAGGCCTATCTTTTTTTGATCCACGTGTGATACCTCCTTTCATTGACAGTTTATACGAAAAGTCCTCTGATCTACACGACACAAAGTGAGAAAATACTGTATTTTTGAATTAGACACACTTGTCTGGTTCTTCATTCTTTTTTGCTTATCAATCTCTTTCAAATCATCAATCGCCATCTCAACATCAAATGTATGGAATCCAAGCCAACATTCATCACTTTCGCATCAGCTGTTTGATATATTTCACGGCTACTTTCATTTGTGTAGTAATGCCAATAGCGATAGATATACCCTGCCTTTATTATTATCCCTTTTCGAATAAGTGATCCCATATTTACGAACCCTCATAAGGGCAAAAATAAAGGAAAGAGAATATATTGAATATACGTTCCGGGGTGTGCATTTTCGATTTTCAGAGTAAATTTGAGAGAAATCTTGATAGAACGTTGGAGTTTTCCCTTCAATTCCGTTCCTTTTGTTATGTTTTCTGGTATTATAATTCGCATAACCGCCAAATTAATTTGAATCGCATTTTTCATGCCATTCCTTCAAAACAGCCTCCACTTGCGCAATAAGCTGTTCTTTATTCGGAATATAAGAAACATATCTCGAAGCAAAGATATTGTTTGACAACCCGCCTAATGCATATTCTGCAGCAACGCCATCCTTATCCGTACAAAGAATAATGCCTATTGGCGCATTGTCATGTTCATCATTGACCTCTGCAGCATAGTAATTCAAATACATATTAAGCTGCCCAACTGCCTCCGGTGCAAGCTTCTTTGTTTTCAATTCAATCAATACATACGCCCGTAGAATTTTGTTATAAAAAACCATGTCCACATAATAATGTGTATTATTGAGTGTAACCCGCTGCTGCGTACCAACAAACATAAAGCCGCGCCCTAACTCTAACAAAAATTTTTCTATCTGGGCAACTAATGCTTTTTCAAGGTCGCTTTCTAATATAGGTTTGTTTTCCGGCACCCCCAAAAATTCAAATACATAAGGATCTTTTATTATATCTATCGGCTGCAACATCTCAATTCCTTTTTGGGCAAGTGTCAGCACTGTTTCCTGATTGGTCTTTCCCTCTGTCAACAGCAGCCGCTCATACAAAGACGTTGAAATCTGCCGTTTCAATTCCCGTATTGACCATCCGGAGTTAATTGCTTCCTTTTCGTAAAAACTACGTTTCTTTGAATCAGAAATAGATAACAGTTCACAGTAATGTGACCATGACAATTTAGCAGACACCGTCTGTTGAATTTGATAATTCTGATAAAAACGGCGCATGAATTGTATATTTGAAACAGAAAATCCCTTCCCAAATTCCTTTGTCAATTCTTTTGAAAGCAGCCTTAATGTCTGCCTTCCATAAGCTGCCCGTTTATTACTTTCCTGCTCATGTTCCACAATAATCCGTCCAACATTCCAGTAAGCAGTCAGTAATTCTGTGTTCACTTGTACTGCGACGCGCCCGCGCGCATCTGCTAATACTTGTTTTATTTCTTTTATTATGGAATCAGCATACGTTAAATCATCCATAGCATAACCTCTTTCTTAGTTACTATTTCTGCTCCCTTATCTCGATTTTTAATTCCTCTAATATAAATTCTTTTAATGGTATAACCTGTATACGAATTGGTGAATCATCCGAATCCAAATAATAAACTTTTTTCCCTTCCACAGTGCCTATGTGAAATTGTCGATCTTTATCTCCTGCTGCAGATGCTATCATAGAACCGTCTTTCAAATTATTAGAAAACCCCCAACAAACAATAACACGTATATTTCTGAAAGAATGATTAAACTCCCGTGAACCAAGCAGATATTTGAGCTCCACATACCAATATTCGCAATCTGCAATTTTATTATCAGATTTGTTTCGAGCAACCAAATCTATACCTATACTTTCATCATAATCTAAAGGTTCAAAAGAAAAATTATCCGGATATAGTGTATAAATCGACATGAAAAGACCATATAATTCCGCTTCATTTCTTGGTTCTAAAAAAGTTCTCTTTCCAATATTAAAATATTTTTTCGTAAGAATTAACTCTTTTCTCTTATCAAAGGCACTTTGCTCTGTATCTAATGTCCTTACTTCTTGCTGCCACTTTTTTAACGTATTAATATTATTTTTATAAAGATCAATATCGATTTCTTCCAGTATCTCTTTCAAAGCCTTTTTAAGTTCATTTACAATTTGCAGATTTGTATTAGCAACACTCCCTCTATTTGCCGTTAATCTAAGTTTTTGACAATTAATAAATCCGTGTAGCATAACAACAGAGTTTGACCCCGTACCAAATCCAGTTATCCATTCATTCACTCTCTGAATCGGGACAAAATCTTTGCAAAGATATATTCCATAACGATCCGATACCTTGTAATGACCTTTCTTCTGGTTTTTTCTCTTTCCCAACATCATATTATATTGTTTTTTTGCTTCATCTCCTTCCACATAAATCACAACATCGTATGCTATGTCCGGTCTGGAATCCAATTTCTTATTTGGATACATATATTTTTTAACAAAATAGTCCGCCGCATTTTCTTCATGTTCTGCAAACAACTTGTTTATATCTGTATTTTCTGCCGCAAAAATATGCCCAAAATCTAGTTTTTCATATTCATTAACATCTAACGCCTTTAGAAAAACCTTAAAGTCAGGCTTTTCATTTCCTTCCAACTCACATTCAAAGGATCCTAATTTTGTTCTCCAATATAAATAATCTTTTACAATATCCTGCGTATATTGCCCCATATCATTTTGATTGTAACCTTCCAATCGAATCGTTGTACCCTTTTCATATATCTCATCCGCTTCACGTACTTGAGGAGCGTGCATTTTACTGGAATTCAAGCTCCCAAAAGCAGATTCACACACCGATTCATATGCATTATGTCCATCAGATGTATGTACGACAATCCTGTCCGATCTTAAATAAATCTTTGTTCCATGCCCCTTTTCACCGATTTTATTTTTATCTGTTTTTGACGCAGAATTCCCAAGATTCCAAAAATTATTTACAATACGATCCTTCGTCATACCATCCCCATTATCTTTTAACTCAATAACTAATTTTTCACTTCCTTTAATTTCTTCAACGTCAATTGAAATATAGAACTCTGTAGCATGCCAATCAAAGGCATTATGCAATGCTTCACGAAACAGTTCCATAGGATCACCAAAATCTCCTGCGATCTCTAAAAATTCCGCAACATCATTAACCTTTGGTTCAATTTTTTCCCAATTTTCCATCAACATTTCCTCCTCAAGTATATCATCCATTCTATTGGTATTTTAATACAAACAATTCCCTTAAAAATAGTATATCACTTGCTCTTTTATAAATAAACTATTTTTGCATATTTCAAGATAATATTAGATATATTACTGCTAAATTCTATTCTATAGAACTATATTTACCGCTATCTTAATATTAGATCCATTTATTATTTAACTAACCAGTTAAATAATATAAAATACCTTTTCTTTCATACCAACTTGTAAGCCGTCCACTCCACCCCGTTGAGCCCCCGCCAAACGAATCGTTGTTTTACAAACGGGAATGATTCTTTTATACTGAGGTCAGACAGTCGGGCGCAAAACACGATCTCCCGGTCAAGACCGGCGCCTTACATGAAACCGAATGTAACACTTCACTTCAAAGGAGGATACCCTTTATGAATCAACTCGGCAGTCAGATTTCTTTTTACAGGCAGAATCAAAATATGACACAGGAGGAGCTTGCGGACAAGATCGGTATCACCCCGCAGGCTGTTTCCAAATGGGAGCGCGGACAAAGCCTGCCGGACGCCACATTCCTAAAACAGCTTTGCCAAATCCTTCACTGCAGTGCGGACGCACTTTTGGGCACGCAGCAGCTTCAGGAGGACACCGCATCGCACAGCCAAGAAATCAATCAGGAAGTCATGAAACAATTATGCTTTTCTCAGGAACCGCTGTCGCTCATCTTCGGATCTGCGCTCGTACCGCTGTTTTTGGAAGACACTGAGCAAAATTATATCACTCAGATTTCCGACTGCCGACTCCGTCTTGCCAGACACGGCATTCTCATGCCCGTTGTACGGCTGCGGGACGTGCTCTCCATCTCCCCCAATGAATTTCAGATTCTCTCCTACCGCCGCGTCCTCTACAGCGAGTGTATTACGCAGCCGGACGATCAGACCATTTCCCATATGGTGGAGAAGCTTTACGACACGGTATCCGCGCATTATGACAAAATCTTAAATCGCGACCTTGTACGCCTGATCACGGAAAATCTCGGCACGGAATATCCGGCGCTCATTTCCGGCGTTGTCCCCGAAAAAATTTCGTATCGGCTCTTATACCAGATTCTGAAAAAATTATGGAAAGATGGAAATTGCTTTTTGAATCTGATACAGATCATTGAGATCACAGAAGATCTGATCACGCAGACACCCGATATGACACTTGGCGATCTGGTCAAAGGAATACGCACGGAGCTTGCCGACCTGCAGACTCCTATCGCCGAAATGAATCACTAAAGCAGCGTTTCCAAGAGAGGTGTGAATCTCGCCCATCAGAAACATGCGCCGCAAGGCGCATGATAGATAGAGGAATAGGCCGCGCCTATTCCTCTATCTTCATATTTTTCTTCTCCAATCGGCTGTCCGCATGATCTCTCACCAGCACATAAATGACCGCCACGAACGGGATAAAAAAGATGATTCCGACGATGCCGAACAGATTCCCGCCGAGCAGCGCCGCAAGCAGCGTATAGATTGGCGGCAGCCCGACCGATTTCCCCACAACGCGCGGATAGATCAGCTTTCCCTCCAGGAACTGCACCACCTGATAAACAACCACGGACAAGACTGCCTTCCACGGACTGATAATGCAGATGAGCAGCGCGCCAATGATACAGGCAACCCAGGAGCCGATGTACGGAATGAACGACAGTACCGCCGCAAGCACGCCGATCAGGCTCGCATAGGGCAGCCGGAACAGCGTAAACACGATAAACAACAGAATGGCGATAATAAACGCTTCCACGCACTGGCCGGAAAGGAATTTCGCATAGGTCGCGCTGGTCAATCTTCCGATGTCGCACACCTTGTCCGCATGCTCCTTCTTCAAATAGGCATAAAGAAGCTTTCTCGTCTGCATGCCAAGCTTTTTCTTTCCGAGCAGCATATAGATCGCAACGATCAGGCTCATGCCGATCGACATGATGCTTCCGATCGTGGAAGTTGCAATCGACAGCGCTCTTCCCGCAATATCATAAGCGCCGTTTGATACGCTCACGATCATCTTCGTGATATTCTCACCCGAAAGCTTCTCCTGCAGGGAATCCAGCTCCAGCAGCTCCTCTTTCAGCCATTCGGAATCAATGTGCTCTTTTGCAAACGCGATGACGTCCGGGATCGCCTGCTGAATGCCCGCAAATAAGCTTTTTAGGGACGCGGCGATCTCCGGCACGACAAGACTCAGCACAAAAACGATCACCAACACAAAGCTGATGAGTGTAAGCCAAAGGCTGATAAAACGAATCTTGTTCTCCGAGAGCCGGTTCTTTTTCCGGTTTAATCTGCCAAGCAGCCTCTCAAATCCACGCATCGGCACATTTAGCACAAACGCCATGATTGCTCCGACCACGGCAGGCAGGATCATGCCCCACACCCTGCCGAGCAGTCCCCCTATCTCTCCCACATGGAGCGCCATCGCAAGCAGCGCCGCCCCGATGCACATGAGCAGCACGATCTTTCTCATCCGTTGTTTCTCCATCTCTCTGTCCGACCTTTCCATTCAAAATTGATAATATGAATCTGCGATTTATCACCGGCATCCGCCTGAGATACTGATGCAAATCCCCACCCGGCTATAGTCTATCACAAAAACTTCCCGCCGCCTATACTTGCCCTCACTCTTTTTCCATGCTATAATAGGCGAAAAGAAAACACCTATTTCTGAAAGGAATCGTGCGATGAAGAATTTCAGCAATTTTACCGATTACAGCAGAAAAGAGGACTTGCATTTTGAGTCAAAGGCAGTTCACGGCGCGCTCGGACATGACCCTTTTTCCGGTGCGGTGAGCATGCCGATCTATCAGACCTCAACCTTCCGGCACAGGGCGCTGTTTGATTCGACCGGCTTTGATTACTCGCGTCTTTCCAATCCGACCAGATTAGAGCTGGAGCGGACCATGGCAATTTTGGAGGAGGGCGTGGAAGGCTTTGCTTTCACAAGCGGTCAGGCGGCAAACATGGCAGTGTTTACGCTGCTGAATCCCGGCGACGAGGTGCTCTTATCCGACGACATTTACGGCGGCACTTTCCGTATCGGTAACGACATTTTCACCCGCTACGGCGCTTCCTTTACTTATATTGATATGTGTGACCTGACGCTTTTGGAGAACAGCTTCCATGAGAACACGAAAATGGTCTATCTTGAGACGCCGACCAATCCGATGATGAAGGTCGCGGATATTGCGGCGATCGCGCGCATGGCGCATGAGCACGGCTGTCTCCTTGTGGTGGACAACACGCTGATGTCCCCCTATTTCCAGAAGCCGATCACGCTCGGCGCAGACATCGTCGTCCACAGCGCGACCAAATTTATTTGTGGACACAACGACGTGCTTGCCGGCATTGTCGTCGTCAATTCCGATGAGCTTGCGACCTTCATGCACGGTCAGATCAAAACGCACGGCAACCAGCTTGCCCCGATGGACAGCTGGCTTCTCCTGCGCGGCATCAAGACGCTTCCCGTCCGCATGGAGCGGCACGCGGAAAACGCCATGAAAGTTGCGCACTGGCTCCGCGCACAGGAAAAAGTAAAGAAAATCTTCTATGTCGGTTTTGAAGATCACCCCGGCTATGACATTATGAAAAAGCAATGCTCCGGCTTCGGCGCGATGATCTCCATCAATGTCGATTCGTTTGAGACCGTGAAGAAAATACTCCGCCGTGTAGACCTCGTCATGTTTGCGGAAAGTCTCGGCGGAACGGAAACGCTCATCACCTACCCGCGGACGCAGACACACGAATCCCTGACAGAAGAAAATCGTCAGCGGCTCGGCATCACAGACAGCTTTTTGCGTCTCTCCATCGGCTTGGAACACGCGGACGATATTATCGCCGATCTCGATCAGGCGATTAACGGCGAAGCCTGAATCACAGCGCTGCCACATGCGGCAGCGCTTTCTTTTATTCCCGCGAGCAATGAGCCAAGCGGCCGTGCTTGCACGGACAGTTGGCGAATGCCGCGAGGGTCAAATCCCCGCCCCTTGGGGGCATTTGACTGCCCGAAATTATGCGATTTGGAAGAATCCATCACGATTCTAAGGAGGACTCCCTATGAAAATCCGTTTTACCAAAATGCAGGCATACGGCAACGACTATGTCTATATCGACGCCATTCATCAACAGCTTCCCGACCTTCCCGCATTGGCGCGCTTTGTCAGCGACCGGCATTTCGGCGTCGGCTCCGACGGTATGATCTTAATCTGCCCATCTGAGACGGCAGATTTCCGTATGCGCGTGTTTAATCCCGACGGCACGGAGGCTGAAATGTGCGGAAACGCCAGCCGCAGCGTCGGCAAATATGTCTATGACCACCATCTTACGGATAAAACAAACGTCACACTTGAGACGCTCGGCGGCATCAAGGAGCTGACGCTTTTTGTTGAAAACGGCACAGTTGCAAACATCCGCGCCGATATTGGGGCTCCCGTCATGGAGCCTTCCCGCATTCCGGTCAATACGACGCTTGCGGAATTTGTCGATCAGCCCGTGCGCGTGCTCGACCGCGATTTTCATGTAACGGCATTGAGCTGGGGCAATCCGCACATGGTAACGTTTGTGGAGGACGTCTCCGGTTTCGATGTCGAAGCGTTCGGCTATGCCTTTGAGCATCTGACTTCTCTTTTTCCGCAAAAAACCAATGTCACCTTCGCGGAATTGATTGACCGCGGTCACTTAAAAATGCGCGAATGGGAACGCGGCACAGGCGAGACGATCGGCTGCGGTACAGGCTGCTGCACGGCCGTCGTTGCTGCTGTGCGCCTTAACCTATGCGACCGAAAAGTAACGGTCTCCCAAATCGGCGGACCGCTTGACGTAGAATGGGACGCACAGACGGGACATGTCCTGATGACCGGACCATCGCACACCGTTTTTGAATCGGAGATTGAAGTCGCGTTATAAATGAATTCTGTGGCTATACTACAAAGGGGAGGACTTTGGTTCATGAAAATACAGACTCTATTGGAAGGCTTAGAATACGAGCTGCAAGCCGGAAACGTGCTTGACGATGTCACGGAGGTTGTTTACGATTCGCGAAAGGTCAGCAGGGGCTGTCTGTTTGTCTGCATTGCCGGAACCGCGAAGGACGCGCATAAATTTATTCCCGAAGTACTCGCAAAAGGCGCCTCCGCGCTCATTATCGATTCCGGTCATATCGCTTCCGCCAAAGTCATGGTCTCCGCCTCCGGAAAAGAGCATGTGACCGTCGTTTCCACGGCCAACACCAGAAAGGCGCTCGCTTACGCGGCGGCGGCTCAGTACGGCCATCCTGCCTCTAAGCTCACAACGATCGGCATTACCGGGACAAAAGGAAAGACGACGACCTCCTACATGGTGCAGTCCATCTTAGAGCATGCGGGCAAAAACGTCGGCGTCATCGGTACGATCGGCTGCGTGATCAACGGACAGAAATATAAGACCGTCAATACCACGCCCGAGAGCTTCGAGCTCCAGCGCCTCCTCTCTCTCATGGTGGAGGCAGGCTGTGAATACTGCGTCATGGAAGTCTCCTCGCAGGGCTTAAAACTAAACCGCGTGGACGGCTTTGTGTTTGATATCGGCGTGTTCACTAATTTTTCAGCCGATCATATCGGTCCGAACGAACATGCCACCATGGAGGAATATCTCTATTGCAAATCGCTGCTCTTCCGCCAGTGCCGCGTCGGTCTCTTAAACTGTGATGACGACGCCTATGAAGAAATGATCAAAGGACATACCTGCGGCCTTCATACGTTCGGCTTCCACGAGCATGCCGAGCTGCGGGCACAGGATTTTGAATCGACAAGGAACGGAAATGAGATCGGTATCCGCTTTCACGCAACAGGCATTCTGGACGCGAAGGTATCCGTCCCCGTCCCCGGTAAATTCAGCGCCTACAATGCGCTCTGCGCGTTGATGATCGGGCACAGCGTCGGCATTCCGACAGAGATCATGCTGCGCGCGCTCTCCACCATCCATGTAAAGGGACGTTTGGAGATCGTACCGACCAAGGGCAATTATACCGTCATGATCGACTATGCGCATAACGAATTAAGTGTGGAAAGTCTGCTCTCCACCATCCTCACCTACCGGCCGCACCGCATCATCTGCGTGTACGGCGGCGGCGGAAACCGCGACCGCATGCGGCGTTACGCGATGGGCGAGCTGTGCGGGAAAATGGCGGATTTTTCTATTTTAACCTGTGACAATCCGCGTAATGAGGATATTTCCTCCATCAACGCGGACATTAAGATCGGACTTGCCAAAAGCAACGGCAAATATATCGAGATCGACGACCGCAAGGAAGCGATCTGGCATGCCATGGATATTGCCGAAGAAAACGACATCATCATTTTACTCGGCAAAGGACACGAGGACTATCAGGAGATCCGCGGAGTCAAGTACCATTACAGCGAACGGGAATCCGTCGAATCCTACGCAAATAGGGACGCTTCGCGTTCCATTGAAGAAAGTTAAAAAGAGTCCCGCCGACGCGGGACCCTTTCTATTTCAGCGGCTTCGCACCCGCCTTCTCCTGCATTTTTTCCGTGAAACGCTTGAATCTGCTCTTTTTCTTCGTTGGCTTTAAGAGCGACTGCCCACGCACGGGCTTCACGTCGCTGATATAAATTCCGCTGACGGTCGCTTTCACTTCTTTTTTAACCGGGATCAATTCAAATATCTTCGCGTCGCACACGAGGGACACGATCTGAGGACCGACCTTCGCCTTTACAATGGGCAGCTTGGCGCGGCGCATGATCTTCGGCGTCTGTTCAAGCACGGCGGCGGGCAGCCCCGCGTCTTTCAGCTTCATTTTTTTCTTGTCTATGACCAGCATATTAAACGTCTGCTTTGCAGCCTCCATCTGCGCTTCCTGCGCAGCCTGCTTCTTCTGCAGCTTTCTTCCCGCAAAATAAAGGATGACAAGGATCACAAGCAAAACAGCGACAATGATCAGAATAGTAAGTAAGACCGGATTCATGTTCAGATACCTCCCCTGTAGCTTTTCACAAAAAGAATTGTATCATTTTTTAAGACGGCGCGCAACGACTTCTTTCGGAAACAGAGCCGCTGAATGTATTTCAAACGTGAAAGTTCTGTGAATTTTGGGGAAAGACTTTCATTACATACCGTTTTGTGGTATAAATGAGATATTGCATGTCACCAGATGCATTGACATTTCTGTCTGCAAACACGCCGATGGGCGCGTCAATAGACACGCAATAGAAAGGTACGGTAGCAATATGAAAAAGAAAAAATGGCACAAAAAAATAGGGATTGCGGCAGCGATGCTTGCAAGTTTTTCCATGCTCGTTTCCTGCGGTAAGAAAGAGGAGACGGTAGAATCGCTTAATACCTCAAAATATGTAACGCTCGGCGAATACAGCGGCATGACGATCCATGTCGATGCGCCGCAGGAGGTAACGGATGAGATGGTAATGAATCGTCTGAATACCAGACTGCTTTCCTCCTATATGGAAGAGGTGGAGGTAACGGACCGCGCTGTCATAAGCGGCGATACGGTTTCCTATGAATGCGTCGGAAGAATGGACGGAGAAATTTTCGAAGGCGGTTCCACACCGGAAGGCGGAACGTGGAGTACCACGATCGGCTCAGGCGGTATGATCCCAGGCTTTGAAGACGGCATCATCGGAATGGAGATCGGCGAGGTACGCGACGTCGTATGCACCTTCCCCGATCCGTACCTCAATAACCCCGATATGTCAGGAAAAGAGGCCGTGTTTACGATCACGCTCCATTCCATCACGACATATAGCTATCCGGAGCTGACAGCAGAGCTGCTTGAGGAGATCGGTTCCTCCTACGCGACGCCGGAGGAGGCAAAAGCGGATATCCGTGCATCGCTCGAGGAGTCGGCACAGGCAGCTTATGAAGAGAATATCCCGAGTGCCGTGTGGTCTGCAGTACTCGCAAACTGCGAATTTCCTGCCGATCCGCCCGAATTCCTTGTAAAACAGTATGAGGACAGCCTCGTGAACGAATATTCTTATTATGCTTCCATGTACGGCTACACGGATTTCGCTGCCTTCGTACAAGATTTCCTCGGAATAACGGAAGCGCAGTTCAACGAGCAGGTAACGCAGATCTCAAAGGCAGCCGCGCAGGAGACGATCACCGCCGAAGCGCTTGCGGATGCGATCGGGATCGGTAACATTTCGGATGAGGAATTGAATGCGGAAGCGGAAACCTACATCGCAACATACGGCGGCTTTGAATCGATCGACGAATTGTTTGAGTCAAACAGCCGCGATGCATTCCGCAGCTATGTCATCAACGCCCGGGTGATGGAATGGCTTACAGAAAATAATACGATAACGTCAGACTAAAAAAGAATCCGCCAAAGGCGGATTCTTTCAAAGAATTTGCCAAAGCAAATTCTTTCGGGATTGTGAAGTTTCCTATAAGTAAAAAAAGAACGCTGCGCGTTCTTTCGAAGAAAAGATGTTTCATTTATAACAGATGCATCAAAATATGAGGAGGGATTGATCATGGAACTTACGGATATCAGGTCGTTGTATCGTGATCGGGAGACATATACAGGAAAAAAAGTAACCGTCGGCGGATGGGTGCGGAGCAACCGCGATTCCAAAACATTCGGATTTCTGGTCGTCAACGACGGAACCTTTTTTGAGACATTGCAAATTGTCTACAGCGACAGCCTTGCCAATTTTGCGGAGGCAGCAAAATTGGGCGTCGGAAGCGCGGTCGTTGTGACAGGAACGATTGTGGCGACCCCCGAAGCAAAGCAGCCGTTTGAGCTGCAGGCGGAGGAGCTTTTTGTGGAGGGCGCGTCCACGCCCGATTACCCTTTGCAGAAAAAAAGACACAGCTTTGAATATCTGCGCACGATCACGCACCTGCGTCCGCGCACGAATACCTTTCAGGCTGTATTCCGCGTACGTTCGGTCATCGCTTATGCCATTCACCGCTTTTTTCAGGAGAGAGGCTTCGTGTATGTACACACGCCGATCATTACGGCAAGCGACTGCGAGGGCGCGGGCGAGATGTTTCAGGTGACCACACTTGACTTAAATGACCTGCCGAAAAACGAGGACGGCAACATTGACTACACAAAGGATTTCTTTAATAAATCCACGAACTTAACGGTCAGCGGTCAGCTCAATGTCGAGACCTACGCGTTCGCCTTCAAGAATGTCTACACATTCGGTCCGACATTCCGCGCCGAAAACTCCAACACCACGCGTCACGCGGCTGAGTTTTGGATGATCGAGCCGGAAATCTGCTTTGCTGACTTAACTGACGATATGCTGCTGGCAGAGAGCATGATCAAGTATATCATCCGCTATACCTTAGAGCAATGCCCGGAAGAAATGCAGTTTTTTAACAATTTTATTGATAAGGGACTTTTGGACAGACTGCATCATGTTTTGAATTCGGATTTCGGACATGTGACCTACACGGAAGCCATTGAAATCCTGGAAAAGCATAATGACGAGTTTGATTATAAAGTATCATGGGGCTGCGATCTGCAGACAGAGCATGAGCGCTATCTGACGGAGAAAGAATTTAAGCGTCCGGTGTTTGTGACCGATTATCCGAAAGAGATCAAGGCATTCTATATGAAGCTGAATGACGACGGGAAGACGGTTGCCGCAATGGATTGCCTTGTTCCGGGCATCGGCGAGATCATCGGCGGAAGTCAGCGCGAAGACAATTTAGAGCTTCTTACAAAGCGCATGGATGAACTGGGGCTGAACAAGGAAGACTACCAGTTCTATCTCGACCTCCGCAAATACGGAACGGCAAGACACGCCGGTTTCGGTCTTGGCTTTGAACGCTGCGTCATGTATCTGACAGGTATGTCAAATATCCGCGACGTCGTTCCGTTCCCCAGAACCGTCGGCAACTGCGATCTTTAAAAGAATGGCGCATTGCGCCATTCTTTTTTACCCCTTCACACCGCCGGCAACCAAACCGTTCTGTATAAATCTCTGCAGACACATGAACACGAACATGATCGGCAAAGAGGAGATCACCGCAGCCGCAGAGAACAATGTCCAGTGCGCCGCAAACTGATCGCTGATAAATGATTGCAGCCCCAATGCCAGCGTCATTTTTCCCGGTGTCTGCAAAAATATGGAAGTGATCACATACTCGCTGTATGTCGCAATAAACGAAAACAAAAATATCACGGCCAGCTGCGGCGCCGCCAGCGGTACAATGATTTTATACAGCACCTGAAACTGATTGGCTCCGTCCATCATGGCAGCCTCATCCAATTCGATCGGCAGTCCGTCAATATAGGATTTCAGCAGCCATATATTAAATGCGCTTCCTCCCGCTAAGACAAAGATCAGCGCCATACTGCTGTCCACCAGACCAAACTGATAGACCAAAATATAATATCCCGCCACCGCCATACTGTTTGGAAAGACCTGTAACACGAGCAGCGACATCAGCCCGTATTTTCTTCCCGTAAACCGCAGTCTTGCAAAGGCATAGGCCGCAAGCGATGTCAACAGCAGCTGAATGACCGCGACAATAAAACAAAATTTTAGGGAATTGATCACCCATACCAAAAAGTCCGTTTCCCGGAATAATGCCACATAATGCTCTACACTGAGTTTTTTCGGAAACAGCGAAGACAGGAAAAAACTGTCTCCTGCTGAAAAGGATGACATCACAATCCACAGCACCGGGAACATGATCGTGATGATCGTGATCCATATGACAATACGGCCGATCCACAACGCCCTGATGTCCGACGGCGACATTTTTTCTTTCCGCTTCATCTAATCCACCTCCTTAAATGAGCCGGACAAATGCATATTGATCAGTGTAAACGTGCCGACAAGGAGAAAGATCAATACACTGAAGGTGGCTGAAAGCTCATATCGGTTAGACGACGTCGTCATTTTGTATGTCGTGCTTGCCAAAATATCCGTATATCCGGCGAACTGATTGTCAACTCTTGCCGGTCCGCCCTGTGTGATCATGTAAATGTTCCCGAAATTATTGAAGTTCGAGGCAAAGGAAGAAATGACTAACGGGATGGAAAGCTTTGTTACCATGGGCAGCGTAATGCTCTTAAAGCATTGGAACCTCGATGCGCCGTCCATTTTTGCCGCCTCATAATATTCCGCGGAAATCGCCTGAAGCCCTCCGAGACATACATTCATCATATAAGGAAATCCAAGCCAGATATTGACGATGATGATCCCTGTACGCGCCCAAAACGGGTTTGTCAGCCACGGCACATTCCATGCGATCCCGATCGCATGCAGCAGGTTATTAATGCCGCCATATTGTTCATTTAACAATCCCTGCCATGCCAAAATCGCGATCGTGGACGGCAGCGCCCACGGAACGATCAAAATCGCCCGATAGATTTTTGATTCCTTCATATGCGGGTTGTTCAGCAAAATCGCTAAAATCAGTCCCATTGCATAAGCGCCTGCCGTACTGAGTATCGCAAAGCATACCGTCCATCCCAGCACCGGAAAAAACACATTTTTAATGCGTCCCGTTAATACGGTAATATAGTTGTCAATGCCGATAAAAGAATAATCATTCAAATGATACATGTTATAGTTGGTAAAGGATAACATGACCGTGTACACGATCGGCAGACACGTTACCAACAGGATGGAAATCAATGCCGGTGCCAAATAAGCATATGCCCTGCCATTCTTTTTCTTTCTCATAGTAATGCTCCCCTAACGCCCTGAATTCATCAGCTCTATCGCTTCCTGAAGCTGCCGTACCATATTCTGTGCGGCTTCCTCCACCGTTTGCTCCCCGGACCACATGGATCGGATATTATTGGTATGGATTGCCCAAAGCTGCCCCATTTCGGAAACGGTCGGCATCGGTTCGCCGCAGTTGATCTGTGCGATAAATGCCTGTGAATATGCATTATTCTGAATTTCATCCAGAATCTGGTCCGCAAGCTTTGCCGGAATACGGTTTCCCGTCACATACATATCCAATGCACCGTGATCGATCAGATACATGATAAGCTCCCATGCCTTCTCCTGAGAGTCGCTCTCATTGCTTACAAAGCTTATCTGCGTGCCGACAGGCGTTACAAACTGTTGTCCATGGAACGTGGGCATTTCACAGATCCCAAAAGCCGTTCCGGCGGATGTAAAGCCGTCAATGTCCCAGGGACCGCCTATATAATACGCACACTTTCCGTTTTGGAAATTGCTTCTCGCAATATCCGCCGTCACATCCTGGGTAATGACGCCATATTTGTTGCACAGATCATTGATAAACTCATACGCCTGTATCGCACCGTCATTTGCAAGTCCGATATCCGAGGTATCATACGCGCCGTTCTGATAATCAAAAATATATCCTCCGCATGCTCTTACAAACCCGAGATCGTAATAAATACTTGTGGCGTCAAACTGCACACCGCCGCTCTCGGCTGCCTGCTCCACCAGCTCCTCCCATGTTTCCGGAACCTGCGAAACAAGGTCGGTATTATAGAACAACGCCGTTGTTTCCACACAAAGAGGCGCGCCATACCTTTTCCCGTCCACATAACATGCCTGAATTGCCGCATCCGAAAAATCACTGTCCGTATACAGATTTTCCGGTACCTCGGCGGCAAGTCCCGCATTGACATAATCGGCAAGCTGATCATTCGGGATTCCTATCACGGCGTCCGGACCGGAATCACTTTTTACCGCCTGTGCAAACTGCTGAACCGAGGGAGACTGGCGGATGACCTCAACCTCATATCCGTTCTGTTCTCCCCATTCATCCGCATACTTCTGTATTGTATCCACTTCGGCATTCATATTTGTCCAGATCGTCAGCTTCGTATCCGGTTTCCCTGATTTTCCGCAGCCGCTCAATATCCCTGCGGCCAATACTGCGCCAAGCACAGCCGTTATGATTTTTTTCCTCATTGCCAATCCTCCGTCTACATTGTTTTCAGATTCAATAAAGCACTGTTCGCATTTCCCGATGCGTCAAATAGCGCCTGGTTTGCCATCGCGTTTCCCGCCTCTGCCTGATCATTCATATAAAGCCTTCCGCTTTCACTTGCCCATGTACAATCCGGAATCGCAAGCCACGCGGGTTCCCAATAAAATACGCCGATCCCTTTATTGTTCTGCACATTTCTCACCGTATGATACAGTTCTCTTAAAAATGCTTCCTGTCCCTCCGTGGTAGCCGGATAACCGGTCGCTTTTTCCTGCTCCTCAGAAAATACGATTCCCTTGCACCCCAATGTGTCAGTTGTATAGCCGATAGAGGTTTCCGCCACAAGAACTTCTTTCCCGTACCTGCTGCTGATGTCATTCATATTATCCGAAAGTAACTGTAAACTACCGTTCCAATGCGGATAATAGGACATCCCGATCACATCAAAGTCAAGCGCATACGGCTCGATCCGGTCAAACCACTGCCGATACATCTGATTGTCCGTACCGAAGTCCAAATGGAGCACAATTTTGGCATTCGGACATTCTTCCCGCACACCCTTGATGCCGGCTTGTAACAACGCCGCCATACGCTCGGTTTGATCTACATATCCATCCGGCCAGAGCAGCCCTTTTGTGATCTCATTTCCGACCTGAACCATTGCGGGGATCAGTTTTTGATTTCGCAGAGCCTTTAATGTATTTACCGTATGTAAATATACCGCCGTCTCCAATTCTTTTCCGCTCAGTGCTTTCCAAGCTTTCGGTTTTACCTGCTTTGACGGATCCGCCCAAAAATCGCTATAATGAAAATCCAGCATGATTTCCATTCCGTTTTCCACTACCCGCTTCGCAATTTCGATCGTTGTCTTTAAGTCATTCATTCCGCCGCCATACGGATTTCCCTCCTCATCATAGGGATCCGGCCAGATTCTGAGGCGTACCATATTGGCTCCGCATGCTTTCAGAAGACAAAAGAGATCTTCTTTTTTTCCATTCAGATAATAGGATGCTCCGTATGACTCCAGTTCCATGATCATGGATACATCCATGCCCTTGATCATCTCCACGCTTACTCCTTCACAAGTGTTATATCGTCGATGGTTCCCCAGCCGCCCGGTGCGGTAGTCACCCTGACTCCTACCGTGATCTCTCCGTTTGTCGGTGTCAATCCGGAAAGCTCTGCCGTATACCAGTTCACATATCCGTTTAATTCGCCGTCCACTTTCACTTCGTTCCCGTCCACGATCGCATAAAAAACAACGGAAGCATTCTCGTCACCGGCAGCTTCTCCCTGCACATGTGCGGTCAGTTTATAGCTTCCGTCCTCTAAGCCGGAAACCGTCTGCTCCGCCGTGAAGTTCACATTTGTACTCCCCGAATAAAAATGAAGGGACTGTACTCCCTCAAAGCAGTCTGTCTCGCGGTCGTAAATATTCACTTCTTCCGTCACATTGTCAATGTTCGTCACGGTCCATCCGGTAAAATCCACTTCCTCGAAGCTTCCGTTTACCAGATAATTTCCGTTCGCATCCGGTGTTGCTTTTGCCGCCCCCTTCTGTCCGCAGGCCGTCAATGCAGCTAACATTCCTACTGTCAATATCACTCCCAATAACTTCTTTTTCATGTTTTCTCTCCTTCCAAACAAACATCGTCCGATAAACAAAATTAATTATTTATCATTTATCAAGTAAATTATTTACTATCTCGAATTGTAACATTGCTCATCCTATTTGTCAAGATGGGATACGCTATTTCCACCATATAAATAATTTCCAACTCTGTACTTTAGTGAATCTGCACAAAAAAAGAATGGCGCTTTGCGCCATTCTTTTACAGCTTCCTTAGCAGCTTTTCCGAAAAACGGGAATCCCATTCACAAAAACCGATTTTGTGATGGTTCCTCCGTGTAGCACCCGACTTCTCAATAACTCCAACGCCGTCTCGCAAATACACGGAATATCAATGTGAATCGTTGTAAGCGGCGGGGACAGATATTTGGCGATGCTCACATCATTGATGCTGAACAGCGCGATCTGTTCCGGAATCTGTATTCCCTCCTCATTTAACGCCTGCAGCACACCGACGGCCAGCGTATCACTTGCAATACACAGTGCGGTCGGAAGTTTGCTTTGTTTCAGAAGCTCCTTGCCAAGACGGTAGCCTTCTGCAACGGTAAAGCTCTCCGATATGAAAATATATTCTTCATTCAGGCAATGGTAATAGGCAGCGCTTTGGCGAAATGACCATTCCCGAATATCCATAGACGGTTTGCCGGTATCAATGTTGCGGTCACTCCCCCCGATAAAGCCGATTGATTTATGTCCCTTCTCCATAAAATAATCAACCATCTGGGTCAAAAAAGAGTCCATGTTCGGTCTGACAGCGTCATAATGCTTTTCATCCGGGGAAGTTCCTATAAATACACCATTTTTGCAGATCTGATACAGTTTATCAAGCTCTTTTCTGTTCAGCCATCCGACAGCAATAAAAGCATTCAGATCCCGCGGAATCGCGTCCATTCCATCCCGGCGGTCGAATACACTTAACCGGATATTCATCTTTTCTGCCTGTCCGATAATCTCATCTTTTACCCCGTGATAAAAAACATCTTCCAGCTCGTCCTCATTATCCGTAAAATAAAGCAGTGCGACATTCTCTATCTTCGGGTAAATAACCCTCTTTTTATATCCAACCTTTTCCGCTGCCGCAAAAATGGCTTCTCTTGTCTCATCGCTGACCGATATGCCTTCATCATAATTTAGTACTCTGGAAACCGCTGCGCTTGATACGCCCACGATTTCAGCAATTTCTTTAATGGTTGCCATTCCAAGCCTCCGCTTTCCTCTGTCACTGATCCTTAGCACGCAGCATCCTTTGCGCTGATCTCCACATCGATCTTGCAGGTTGCAAACTGCTCATAATTAATGTCCAGCGCGTAATCGACCGAAAGCGTGATCTTTTCCGCCTCCTCGTTCATATCCACCTTCGACGTATCAATTCCGACCGTCACGCTCCCAAACGGCGTTGTATAGCGGGAGACATTCTTTTTTTGCTCCTCAAAAACCATATGTACGTCGATCATGCCTTTTCTTGTCAGCTCCGCGAGATGCGGTTTCCATTTCAACAGATTCTTCGTCGTCTGCCCACTTTCCTCATCCAAATCCTCATACATCAGATAATGGCATCCGCCACGGTAAAAATATTCTGCGGGCGTGATCGTTTCTATTTTATCTGATCCGTCTTCCACTGAAAAGTGCAATCCGCGGATCGCGGCAATAACTTCCTTTGTCATAGCTGTTCATCCTCTAGTATTCTTCGATATGCACGGTCTTTGCCGTCAAAATCCCGTATTTAATGATGGAATTGGCAAATGTCTTAAATTTCTCCGCCGCATCCGATACAAAAAATTGATACCTGTTTGCGCCAAGCTCCGGCGCCCGGTCGTTGAGCAGATTGTTTCTGTTCAGAAGCGCCCGCAGCTCCAACGCCGTTTCATATGCGGGATTCACGAGCGTGACGCCCTCACCGACAATTCTCCCGATCGCCTTGCGGATCAGCGGATAATGGGTGCAGCCCAAAATCAGCGTGTCAATACCGACATCAATCAGCTCTGAAAGATAGCGCGACGCAATCTCGTCCGTAACAGGATCTTCCCACAGTCCCTCTTCGACAAGCGGACAAAAGAGCGGGCATGCCTTTCCCATGATCTGCATGGACGGATCCAATTGCTGTATGTAATCGCTGTAAATATGGCTGTCGATCGTCGCCGCCGTTCCGATCACGCCGATCTTCCCGTTCTGTGTCACCGACACCGCCACCTTCGCTCCCGGCTTCACCACACCGATGATCGGAATGTCAATATCCTTTTCGATCGTATCCAGCGCACAGGCGCTCGCCGTATTACAGGCGACCACAATTGCCTTGACATGCTGCGTCTGCAAAAAACGAACGATCTGCTCCGAATATTTTGTAACGGTTTCCTTCGATTTGCTTCCGTAAGGAACACGTGCGGTATCTCCGAAATACACGATATGCTCGTTCGGTATCTGCCGCATGATCTCGCGTGCCACAGTCAGCCCGCCGACTCCGGAGTCAAACACCCCGATCGGCGCATACCTGTCTTGTTCCGTATGTTCCATAGATAAACGATGCCCCCTTCAAATTCCGGCGTCTCTTAGCATCATACAAAGCTCGCGCCGTAGGAATGCGTCTCCCTCCGATCCGCTTTCCGTCATGCTGAAAAGATGATTTTTCAGATAATCGTATAACCGGAAGCGGTAACGGACCTTCCCATCCTGGATCGCCCGGTACAGCCCCTGTGCACTTCCCGCTTCTTCCGTTCCCTCTGTTTCGTCCGCTTCCTCTGCTTCCTCCGCCTCCTGCACAAACATGGTGTAGCTGTCCGGCGTAAACGTATATTCGGGGAACATGATTCCCCAGCACAGCGCTGCAGCGCCCAATAGTATGGTTCTTTTTGCGAGCTGTTTCATAATATCCTCCGATCTGTTTTTTCTACTCGGAGTCTTTCCCGCCCATCGGAAAATATACAGCCCTCTATCCTATCCTATTCGCTGCGCAGCAAATTCAGAATCGAACGTTCCTGATTATCAATGTGTATGCGCGCCGTCTGCGCCGCCGTCTGCTTGTCCTTATTCAGGATACTCTCATAAATGATTCGATGCTCCTCGACCAGTTTTTCATAATTGTTCGTATCTTTGATATATTCAAACCGGTATCGGTACATCTGCTCGGAAAGATTGTTTAAGATTTCGGTCAACCGCTCATTTCCCGCCGCATGCACGATAATGTCATGAAGCTTCACATCCGCTTCCGCGATCACCGTCGCGTCCCGTGTCGCGGTCGCCGCTGCAAATTCCTCGCAGGCCTGGTGCAGCTCTTCCCCTTCCTGCTTTGTGATCCTGTCACACGCCAGTTCGCAGGAAAATGCATCGAGCTCACGCCGTACCTCCAGCACATCCCGCAGATTTTTCTCGGTAATGCGCGCCACCTCCGCACCCCTTCTCGGGATCATCGTGACAAGCCCCTCCAGCTCCAGCTTGCGGATCGCCTCCCTGATCGGCGTCCTGCTGACGCCCAGCTTCTCCGCGAGGTGGATTTCCATCAACCGTTCTCCCGGCTTGAGCTCCCCCCTGAGGATTGCCTGACGCAGCGTATTAAAAACCACATCGCGCAGTGGGAGATATTCGTCCATACCGAGCTGAAGCTGTGTGTTTGCAAATGGATCATAGCCCATAGATTTATCCTCCCTTTCCGGTCAGCTGCAAATATCCGCGACGGGCTCCGCCATAAAGACCTGCCCGATCCCTTTCTTCTGCCGCAGAAGCTCATATGCCCTTTTTTGCTGCTCTTTGTCAAAAAAGATGCCGAATACGGTCGGTCCGCTCCCACTCATTAAAACGCCCTGCGCGCCGCAGTCAGACAGCAGTTGTTTTCTCTCCTCAATGACCGGATGCTGCGGAATCGTCACGCTCTCCAAGACATTGCCAAGACAATCCGTGATCAAAGCAGAGTCCTGTTTTTTGATCGCGCGTATCATCCCGTCCACATTGGGATGCCATGTGTCGGGGGTACTGTCCAAAGCGCCGTAAACCGTCGCCGTGGATACGCTGACATCCGGTTTTACAATGACAAAATATAACTTTCGAAGCTCCGGTAGCGGCGTCATGATCTCACCGATGCCCTCGCACAGTACGGTTCCTCCGGTCAGGCAATACGGGACGTCCGCGCCGATTTTCACCGCGATCTCACACATTGTCTGCCTGTCCATTTGCAGATCGTACAGCTCGTCGCATGCCAGAATTGCTGCTGCCGCATCGGAACTGCCGCCCGCCATACCCGCCGCTGCCGGAATCTGCTTATTTAATACAATATCCATGCCGCCGCATGCCTCATACCGTTCCATGACGGCGCTGACCGCACGGTGCACCAGATTATTCTGATCGCACGGCACATCCGCTCCCGCCGCATGTACCTCAAGCCGAATCTCCCGATCGTCCCTCTTACGAAATGTCAGCTCATCGAACAGGTTGACAGTCTGCATCACGGTGCGCAGCTCATGATAGCCGTCTGCCCGCTTATGACACACATCCAGTACAAGATTCAGCTTTGCATACGCTTTTTTTGTTACTTGCTCCATTTGTCACCTCAGTATTTTGATGCGTTACGGTTCCGCAAACGAATGCGCCGGAAGACGCCCCGCATCTTTGATTGCATTTTGTATACATGATTGTACTTAATTATATACAATCTTGGAACATTCGTCAACCGTCACCCGCCGCAAACCGGACAGAATTGCAGGAACCACGTGCTAAGTGTACATGACAACAGCAGCGGCCGAAACTACGCGCCAAGTGCGCATGACAAAAGCAGCAGCCGAAACCGACTTACGCGGTTCAGACTGCTATCCCGATCTGTTTTTTCACTGCCGGGCTTTTCATTTTCATATTTACAGCAATTGCGAAACGCCATAAAAATAATCTTTTATACTAAAATATACAATTCCATAAGCAGGCACTGTGAGGACGCTGGTACTTGCATGCGGTCATTTCGCATGCTATGTACCATTACGTCCGAACTGTAGCGAAAGCGTGCCTGCGTTGGAATGTATATTTTGCACAGACTGAAAACTTTATTTAGGCGTTTCGCAATTACCTATTCCCCTGTTTATTTCACGATCAAAATCCTGCTGCCCGGCGCGGGTTCTTTTTTATCCGAAATGCCATTTAACTCGCGCAGCCGCTGTACCGGCAGACAGTATTGCTTGCCGACGTTCCAAAGCGTATCCCCCTGCTCAAACAACAGGATTGCCATTCCCGGAAGGCTGCCGAGCTTCTCATAATCGGGGGACGAAAGAGACGCATCCTCGATTAAGTCCATCTCCCTTGTATCATAGACAACGGCACGAATCCGCACTGACGCCTTCACATCAATCTCCTCGCTGTCCACCATGCTGACATTCGCATCGTCACACTGACAGGTAAGCTGATAGCTGCAATTTCCGGTAAGTCCCTCTGCATCAATCGTCTCGCGGAACGGCAGGTTCCCGTGTATCACGCCATACGGCATCTCATCATCCCCCGTGATAAAGACTCCCTTTACCTCCAGAACGCCGTCCGCCTCAACGCCCTCAGGAGTGATACGGCTGCCCGTCACGCGCGCTGTTGCCTCCGTATATAAAAGCTGCAAAATATGGGACGATGGGCTTCCTGCATGAATCCTTCCGCCCAGCTTATAGCTCCCCTCATTCTGCATCCGTAAGGTCTGCAGCTTCGCGGGACGCACCTTCAACTGAAGCTCGTGATCGACCGCATACATATCGGTGATGACCGATACGGTATCCTCATGATACATACAGATTTTCAGGTTCATTGCCAGATCCATTCCGAAAATTCTTTTTTCTCCGTCGTAATCGGGGCGCACCTCGGTTTCCTGTCCCTCCATCTCATAGGTAATGACCGGAATCATGGAGCTGTTCGCTCCGTGACATTCAATCTCACCGTGAAACGGAATGGCCGCCCCGTAATATCTGACAGGCATGTCATCATTTTCCCCAATATACATGAAGAACACGCGCAGTTCTCCTGAAATGCCGATCTTCTCCTCCATCGGCTTGAACGTAACGTTCTCGGGACGGATGCTTTCCCAGATCAGCTCCTCAACATTCGGCATATCGGAGGGAAGTTCCAGTTCTTCTTTGATACGGAAAATATCATTTTTGCAAATGCCGATTCCCGTCACCCGCATTTCTTCCTTACATACCTCGATCGGACTCTGCGAAGCCACATCAACGGGCGCTTCTAAATCCGTCAATTCGTTGACGCACACATTCCATGTAATGACGGTCTGCACGTTGATTTTACGGCTGTTGATCATGCCGACCGTTAAGTCTTCAATGACCGACGACGCGCTGACATTATCTTCTCTGGAAACGCCCTCCAGATAGACCTGCTCCTCGAACGGAATGCTGCCGTACACCTTGCTTAAGCGGTTATTCCATTCATCCGAGCAGTAGAGCACCTGAAACAAAAATTTTCCTCTCAGCGTCACATGATCCTGCGTCGCCTTGATCTCATCCAGCTTTACATTTCCCTTATTCATCAGGATTTTTGACACATCCGGGCATTTATCCGGTATATTCATATCATCCTCGAGCGTCATCTGCGTCAGAGTACCGCATTTACGGTAATCCATATGTATATTCTTTTTTAACAGCTCCATTGCAATAAAAAACCTCCTCGGGAATACTCTATACAAGATATTCTCCAAGCAGGTTTTGTATGACTTTCTTTCGGGAAATTCGTGAACACCGTAGAGAATCGCCCTAGGTGATTCGTGGGTGTGAGAAGCGTTTCATTGATTATACAGCTTGTTCATCAACTTGGTCACTTTGACCAAGTTGTGAGCGAATTAGTCATTATGCATAATATTTTTGATTTCCACTTTTGGGCTTGTTTGGGATTGTCATTTTTAGCTGTCCCATTTTCAACATTGGATTAAGATAATGTCTTCTAAAAAAGCTCCTATCCTTTATTTTAATATAATCCATGATTTCTTTTGCAGAATGCGGCTGTTTACAAAAGACAATTATCATCTTGGTCACATCTTGTTCATTATCTTGGTCACTTTGACCAAGATATAAATCTTCTGTGCTATTTAACAATTTCAAATACTTATCACACGCCTTACAAAGCACCATAATTCCAGATGCACTGATATTATATTCCGGCAAGCGCCCATCATACTTTGCACATGCCTCCTTGATTTTGTCAAACCCTCTGCCCCATGCCTCTATCATACCGCTCTTAAAGAAAACATTTGCCAGCTTAGGATTATACGGCTTGGAAGAGTGCTTTTCAAACAGTTTCTCCGTTGAGTCCAGCTCAGACGGCATCTCACCATCATTCCAAATATATATTTTATCCTCGTATACGCTAATCTGAATCGGATTGCAGGCACTATAATCCTTGTGAACCACCGCATTCAGCAATATCTCACGAAATGCTTCCTGCGGAAACATAAACTGCTCAATCCTCTGAATCCCTTCATAATAAATTAAAGCTTTTAAATACTTCGTATAAACCAAGTCAACCGTCTTATCAATCTGTTCAATCAAAGAGCCATGTATTTCATCCTGATATTTCAAGTCAGCATCCGATTTCCCAAAATACCCAATCTTTATATAGGAACCTGTAACCCATTTCTCCGGATCTTTATAGAATGCCAACATTGCTGCTCTTATCAGATATCCTTCTTCATCGATTAGGTGAAGGTTCTCCATCAATATTGTATCATCAACCCTTGTTTCTTCCTCTGTCAGCCTTCCTCTTCTTATAGCCTTCTCTTTCAGTAAATCAATGGCTTCTCTTCTTAAATCTGTCACTTTCAGCTTCGGAATCGGCATACCGTCCCATGTTCTGCCCTGCGATTTCAGAATCGCTTTATCCAGTTCTTTTCCGGTTATCGTTCTCATTGTACTGCCGGAACGATAAAAATATTTGCCATGATAGCTAATGAGCGAAGGGTACTTGTCCACAATAATCTCAATATATTGTAATTCATTTTCATACAACAGGTTGACATCGGCTACAATGCCCATTGTGTCTGTAATTTTATTTGAAATAGCTTCCAATAACTTTTTCCTATCTTTATCGCTGTTGCCACAACATCGCCATCGTCATTTTTTCCAATATAGAGCGTTCCGCCACAAGCATTTGCATATCCACAGATCCACTCTAAGAACTCATCATGCCATGATTCTTTGTATTCTATTGTTTGATGTTCCGGCATACTTGTCACCTGCTTCCTGTCGTTATATCCCTATTGTCAAAACAAGCTTTGCAATTCGCTACACGCTGTGTAGCGAATTGAGGTTCTTAATTATATCGAAGCTATTCTTTTATTCGCCGATTTCTCGGATGAGCACCTTGTTGCCGTGAACATTAGATTTTTCTCACACTACTGCCCCAATCAATTCCTTCACATCCGAAACGCCCGTGCGTTTCATGTAGCGTTCGATTCCCTCCACAATCTCTACGGTCGCGTAGGGATTCACAAAATTCATGGCGCCGACACTGACTGCGGATGCGCCCGCCAGCAGAAATTCCACCGCGTCCTCCGCCGTGGCGATCCCTCCCATGCCGATGACCGGAATGCTTACCGCATGCGCCGCCTGATAGACCATGCGCACCGCAATCGGCTTGATCGCCGGACCGGACATACCGCCCGTCTTATTTGCCAGCACAAAACGGCGTTTCTCAATATCAATTTTCATCCCCGTGATCGTATTGATCAGCGAGATCGCGTCCGCGCCCGCCGCTTCCGCGACCTTCGCCATCTCGGCAATGTCGGTCACGTTGGGGCTTAATTTCATGATCACGGGCTGTTTTGCATGCTTTTTGATCTCCTCCGTAATACCGTAAAGCGCCTCCGGTTTCTGCCCGAATGCGATCGCACCCTCCTTCACGTTCGGGCAGGAAACGTTGATCTCCAGCATATCCGCCGATGAATCGGAAAGCTTTTCGACCACTTCTATGTAATCCTCCACGGTCTTCCCGCAGACATTGACGATCACCTTCGTGTCATATTGCCTTAAAAAAGGAAGATCTCTTTCCATGAACACATCAATTCCCGGATTCTGCAGTCCGATGGCATTGAGCATCCCGCCGTATACCTCCGCGACCCGCGGTGTGGGATTTCCCTCCCACGGCACATTGGCAACGCCCTTTGTCACCACGGCGCCCAGCCTGTTTAAATCCACAAACTCTCCGTATTCCATTCCCGAACCGAATGTTCCCGACGCCGTCATCACGGGATTTTTCAGTTCCACACCTGCAATTGTTACGCTTGTATTCATCGCCGTATCCTTTCTGATTCTTACCGCATTCCGCTGCTGCGTATCGCTGTCTGCCTGCATGATCGTTCGGCTTCTCCTGCCGTCTTTTCAAGCTTCTCAATATATTCTTCTCACGCTTGTACTCAAATTTCCACATCCTCCGCCAAAAATACAGGTCCCTCCGTGCAGACTCTTGCATTTTTTACATGAGAATGCGCATCCACCTGTTTTGTTTTACATACACAGCCAAGGCACGCGCCCACACCGCACGCCATGCGTTCCTCCAGCGAAATATAGGCAGGAATGCCTGTTTCGGACGCATATTGCTTGACTGCGCGCAGCATCGGCATCGGTCCGCAGGCATAAATCACATCCGCCGTCAGAGCGTTTTCCCTCACGGCATCCATGATATTGCCTTTTGTGCCGACCGAACCGTCCTCCGTGGCGACCACAACGTTCGCCCGGCGTTCAAACTCCTCCTTCAAAAACAACGCACTGTCGCGATAGCCTAACACGGCATACACGGAGATCGGCGCTGCCTGTCCGCCCGCCTGTTTTGCACCGGTGCTTTCGCCTGCTGCCTGTCCACTTTCGGCGAGTGCCTGCGCGAGTCCCAGCATGGGCGGAATCCCGATACCGCCCCCCATCAGGAAAACGCGTTTCCCCGCCGCCTCCGCAAGCGGTAATCCGTTTCCGAGTGTTCCCATAACAGAAATCGGTTCTCCCTCCCGATAGGAGGCAAATTCCGCCGTTCCCTTTCCGGCAACGCGGTAGACAATGCGCAATCTGTTTTCGTCACGCCGCACCTCGCAAATACTGATCGGACGCGGTAGCAGCGTCGCCGCACTACGCGGGTACACCATAAGAAACTGCCCCGGCTTTGCCGCCTCTGCCAGACCTGTTTCAATCCACATATCATATATGCCCTCGGCAATCTGTTTCTGACTGAAAACCACCGCCGTCTCTTTCTTTTTATTCATGTTAATCCCCCATTCTTACGCTGCCTGCGAGTTTTCTGCGAACCATGTTCGCTTTTCATCATTTGTTTTTCATACGATCCGCGTTTTCTGTGCATTGGCTTCACGCCTCTGTACCGTCATACACGATTTTTCCGCCGCAGATGGTATAGCGAACTCTGCCCGTCATCTGCTCGCCGAGAAACGGTGTATTCTGCGAGCGGGAGTGAAAATGCTGTGCCGTCCACTGCTCGTCCGGTGAAAAAATCACGATGTCCGCCGCGCAGCCTTCCGCAATATTCCCGGCAGACAGCCCGTACAGCTTTGCCGGATTGCTGCTCATTAAGCGAAGCAGCTCCATCATCGTCATCCTGCCGCTTCCTACAAGCTGCTCATAGCAGACGGAGAGCGCCGTCTCCAGCCCGATCAGTCCGCTTGGCGCTTCCGTGAGCGGCTTCTCCTTTTCCTCCGCGCTGTGGGGCGCATGATCCGTTGCGATCAGGTCGATTGTCCCGTCGCTTAGTCCGGCAAGGATCGCCTGCCTGTCCTCCTCCGTGCGCAGCGGCGGATTCATTTTTGCCGACGTTCCTTTTTGGATCAAAGCCTCCTCGGTCAACGCGATATGGTGGGGCGTTGCCTCCGCGTGAATGCGCGCAGATTGCTTTTTTGCCTCTCGGACCAAGGCGACCGCCTCTTTACTGCTGATATGCTGGATATTGATGACCGCCCCTGTCTCAATCGCAAGCTTTAAGTCGCGCTCCACCAACGAAATCTCCGCTTCCCGCGGAGAACCGCCGACCTGAAAATACGCCGACGCAGCGCCCTCGTTAATGCCGTTATTCGTGATGTAGCTTTTATCCTCCTCATGGAAACTGAGCGGAACTCTAAGACGCGTCGCCCGCTCCATCGCTTCCCGCACGAGCGCTTCATCCATCAGCGGTATCCCGTCATCGGTAAACCCCGCCGCACCGGCTCTTAACAGCGTCTCCATGTCCGTTAATTCTTTTCCCTGCAATCCCTTTGTCACACAGGCACAGCTTTCGACGTGAATGCCGGTTCTCCCGCCCTTAGACAAAACGTATTGCAGCGTATCCTCCGTATCGATCGCCGGCTTGGTATTCGCCATCATCACGACCGTCGTATAACCGCCCGCAGCAGCCGCCGCCGCTCCCGTCTCAATATCCTCTTTATAAGTAAAACCCGGATCGCGGAAATGGACATGCACATCCACAAGCCCCGGTGCTACAATGCAGCCCGATGCATCAATGACCCTGCATGCCGCGCCGCATTCAGGCGCGATTCCGCCTGTGGGCACGATCTTACTGATCCTGCCGCCCTCAATGAATACGTCATAATTTCCTTCGCAGTTCGTTTCCGGATTGCTATAATATCCGTTTTTGATCAGCAGCATCGCACGCCTCCGTTCTGAGATAACTTAACGTTTATTCTTCTCGCTAACGCTCATTATATCTCATGACGGAGTTTTTTTCTACCGGTTTTCTATCCCTTAATTAAAGATCACACTTTTTCCGATGTCTGCCAGCTTGATCACGATGTACGGATACGATACCGCCTCTGAAATCTGTTCCCCTTCCTTCGGTCCCATCAGGGTTGTGTCAATGTAGATGCCGTTTGCCGTCTCATATAATTCCTTCACGGTAATGGAATACCCGCCCGTTTCCTGCTCTCCGTAGCCGACGCAGATATACAGATAGCCTTCATCCGTATAAGTGAGCCGAAAGACACCCGCCTTTTTCTCCTCGATCACCTCGACCAGCTGCGACGGAAATTCATCCGGTGACAACACCGTATATTCAAGGTCATCTAATTTTTCGGTATGATCGCGCACCATACCGCAGCCGCCCGCCGCAAACACCATCATCAGTATACATGACAGCAATGTCAGTCTCCATCCGCTCCGCTTCTTTTTTTCTCCCTTATTCATAACTCTCACACAGCCTATTGCCCGTTCTTATCTTCATTCTATGATGACCGCGCATCCGCTATGCTAACTTGACGTTTTGCTTTTTTGCGCAATCTCAAAAAGGATGCGATGAAGCCGCAAAAGGAGCGTTTATCTTTCAGTTTTGCAATTCCTTCCATGAAGCCTCAAACAACGGCTTCGTCCATTGATACTGTCCGTCATCCGGATATCCACGGTACGCTCCTTCCGTCATCATTGTAAGATACAGCAGCACATCGTACCAGTAAATACGCTGCATTTCCTCTCTCGAAAAATGCTCCTGCCCATATCCTTTCAGAAATTTCGGGTTTCTTGTATGTCTCCGAAAACGATCGTCCAAAAAGGCTTCTGCCCACATGGCACGCTCCCAGTCAATGATCCCGCTGATCTGTCCGTCTTTGACAAAAATATTGCCTTCCCACATATCCCAATGCACCAGTGTCGGCCGGGATACGGTATCAAAAACCGCTCGGTCCCGTTCCAGCCGTGTCAAAATTTCTTCAGCCTCCACGCCTATCACGATTTCTTTCTTCCGGGCATCGGACAAGACATTGGAAATCATATAATAAACAAAATCAAACAAATAGGTGTACTGATGCGCCTCATCTCCCAGCATCCCGAATTTTTCCCCGCCAATCGTTGTAAGCCTTCCTGCCACCTGTCCGATTTCATAATGCAGTCTCTGCTTTTCTTCCTCAGACAAGCTTTCCCTGATAGAGAAGAAGCTTTGTCCTTCTATCACTTCCATGAAAAAATAATTTCCGCTGCAGATTGTCTTGGATGTATCATAATATTGAACCTCCGCCACCTTCACAAGATCACTTTTTCGCACAATGCGCATGGCTTTTACTTCCGCATCCATCATGTTCACTTCATTTGACATAAGGCCCATATTCCCTCCGGAAGCAATTTTCAGCACGCTCCTGCTTCCATCCGAAAATGTTACAAGATACGCCGCATTACACATTCCCTCCGTAAGCTCGACGCAAGCCNCCATGCGCTTTTGCGGAAATGCCGCCAAAGCCATCTGACTGATCACAGATTCTGACTGGATATTTTTCGTAATGCTCATGGATCTACCCCCAATCATACTCTTTGTTTTTGTCCTTGGTCATAAGACGAATCGTCTCCGTGACCCTTCCGGTTCCTTTGAATGAGTTTATTATACCATGTCAGCAGGAANTCAAGCGCGAANGCAGTGAGCATTTGATTTCNCCTGACATGGTAACGAGAAAATCAAATCTGCGAAGCAGATTTTTAAGCGCGAAGCGCGACAGACGCGTAGCGGCTGAATTTTCGAGTTTATTATACCATAAAATAATATTTATAACAGATTCATCTTGCCCCTTGAACCTCGAATTTGGCTGTGCTAAAATCAGAACAATACATTGNTTTTTATGAGGTGNNTNTATGTTTTTAGAGACTGCGTTTTTAAGAAATGATGAAATACAATTGGTATTGGAGAANACCGTAGACGGGGATGAAAAAAGAAACTGGGTTCCTGCATATCATTTTTTTATTTGCAACCCTGACGGCGACAGAATGGGTACGTGCGATCTGCGCATCGGATATAATGAAAACCTTTATTATGGNGGACACATTGGATATCGGGTTTTTCCTNAATATCGAGGAAATCATTACGCAGGGAAAGCCTGCNTATTATTATTTCAGCTNGCCCGAAAACATNACATGGAATATTTATATATCACCTGCAATCCGGACAATGAGGCATCAAAAAAAACGTGTGAATACGCCGGCGGCAAATTATTGGAAATCGTAACGCTCCCGGAGGGGAACGATATGCGTGAAGATGGTGAGTTTGAAAAATGCATCTATCAATTTATTTTATAAGGTGAACCGTTTCCATTTTATCTTAAAGTAACGTAGATTANANNANNAAAAAATCAAANCTATTCCNCCNNANANTTTGTNNTTTNTTNGCNCTTTCCGTTTTTATTTNCGTGGGCTGTTCAAAAGAAAATGAACATTTTGAGGAACAGACTCCGACNCAAATGAATACGGTCGGAGAAATCACGCATACGGAAGGACCTCCGGCAGACGAAGCTGTACAGATTACGGAGGAAACCACAGGCGAATTACAGGAAACAACAGAGGCANCCGCAGACGAGGCTGTGCAGCCGGAGGATACCGTCCACGCTGAAGATCAGGAAACACCGGAANCGCTGGCGGAACCGGTCATCAAAGAATTGGACNNGTCCGATTATTTTGACGGGATAGGCGGCGCCGCCGTTCTTTATGATCCGACTGACCAATGCTATCTGATTTATAATCAGGAATTAGCTCTCACCCGACGTTCACCATGTTCCACTTTTAAGATTATTTCTTCTTTGATCGCTCTGGAAAATGAGATCATCGTGCCAAACGACTCTACCCGTACTTGGAGCGGGGAGCTGTTTTGGAACGAGGAATGGAATACGGACATTGATTTTACCGATGCGTTTCACGCCTCATGCGTGTGGTATTTTCGAGAAGTCATTGATGAAATCGGACAGGATATGATGCAGACGGAATTGAACAATCTCCAATACGGTAATTGTGATATTTCTGATTGGGCGGGACGCTTAAATACCAATAACAGCAATCCTGTTTTAACCGGGTTTTGGATTGAATCGTCGTTGCTGATCTCACCGAAAGAACAAACGGAAGTCATGGAACGTATTTTTGGCGGTCATGCAGCTTATTCAGAAGAAACATTAACCCGGTTAAAACAAGTCATGCTGTTACCGGAGACTGCTGAAACAGCGATTTCTGTTTACGGTAAAACAGGAATGGGCAAAGCTTACGGTATTGTCGTTGACGCATGGTTTACAGGCTTTGCAGATGCCGCCGATAAACGGATCTATTTTTGCGTATATTTAGGTGAAACGGCAGATCAAAACGTCTCCAGTACCAGAGCAAAAGAAATCGCCGTCAAAATCGTTACGGATTATCTGAGTGCCAGCTGACTGATGATCTGATCGACGCGTTCCCTGCTGCCGTCTATAAAATTCATCGCCACCGGACGGTGTGTTGCCCCCGAGATCATGGACAAGTGAAATTCATGGAGTAAGGTATCGATCAGAATCATTTTTTCCTGATACGTTTTCGCCGACTCCCAATCCTGTATAAAGGCAGCAAATATTTTGGCGGCCGCGCCGGTGGGCATATTATTTTTTCGAAAACTCCTCCGGTACTCTCGATAGGAGTACTGTCTGCCGCAGCTGCATTGTCTGAAATCTTCATCCCCGCAAAGCTCGCTGCCGCACCCGTGACATCGAATGATGTTTTTATCCATCCGCTCTGTATCTTCTTTTCCATATTTACAGCGTAAATATAAGGTCAGACCGATCTCATCCGCTAATACCTCGTCATGAATCCCCCTGGCATCCAATTGATACAGCTTATTCAGTTTATGAATATCCAGCTTTTCAGGCCAGCGAAACACATTATACTGACCCGGAACAATCCGGGACTGCAGGGCCGCAAATTCTTTCTTTTCCCTGATAATCCTTGCCTTGTTTCTTTCCGCCTGTCGGGCATTCTTTTCCGCAATTCTCCCCAAAAAATCCTCTCTCTTTTGTTGACAGACTTCTTCTATATGCGCTAAAAGTCCGAAATATGTGTTTCTATCATGGATCATGACCCCATCCACGATAAATCCATTTTCTTCTATGCGGATTCCCTTCACAAGAAAGACTCCCGATTTTCCGATGCGGTACGTCCATCCGTACGTTTCCGTCCATAGAGGGATTCCGAATCTCAGATCATATTTTTGTAATATATATTCGGAAAACTCCCGAAACATGTTATAAACGTCCTCATTCCAGAATGCTTCCAGATCCGCGATCTCCGGCCTGTGATCCTTCGGAAATTGTTCCTTAAAGCTTTTCTGCATCCCTATTTCCCCTCTCATTTTCCCGTCAATTTTTGATAGTATACCATCTCGGCGTCCCTGCCGGTCTCTATATATCCGATCTTCGGATAAAAACGATTCGTTCTCTGATTCCAGATCGGCGTATCTAAACACCACGTCGTAACCGCAGGATTCATCTGCTCGATCTGCTCCATAATCTGAATCCCATAGCCTTTTCTGAATAAGTCGGGGTCTACAAAAACCCTTCCCACATACATGAAGGAACTATTATTCTCATCCCCGAAAACAAGAATACCGCCAACGATCCGTTCACCGTCAATCGCAGTAAATAAATGCCCTTCTTCCATCATTTTCACATGCCATTCTTTCGAATCATAATCCGGCGGTCCTCCCGCCTCCGATGCGCCGACGGTAATGTCGCTGTCAAATGCCTTTTTCGAAATTTCCACTAATGCAGGGATATGCTCCTTTTCCGCTTTTACTAATATCATCTCTCTTTTCTTCCTTTCTCCGAAATTCTGTGACAGGTACTCACAGTCACCGTCAAACCTATCCACGGTTATTCCATATACCCGATTCATACCCGACAACAGGATCATAGCAAAAAAGAATTGGATTCTCCACCACCCTTCAGGTTCGTTTTTTGGTACAGGCGCAACTTCAAGTTGCGAAGATCGTTTACATATTCCTTTGCGTTCAACGGGCTTCGCTGTTCGAAACAACAATTCGATTTTAACCATGACATATTGAATCAATCAGGTGCTTGTGATAAGATTTAGAGTGAAAATCGTAAAATACGATCAAAGAAAAGAGGTTTCTCATGCTTCGATTTATCATCACTGCAACTTTTGTTGTTCTTTTTTTGATATTGAGCACGCCGCTCATGCTCATTGAATGGATCATAGGAAAATTCAATCCGGGGCTGAAAGACCGCAGCTCCCTTGCCATCGTCAACTGGGCGTTCCGCATGGTCGCGCGTTTAAGCGGCGTAAAGCAGACTATTATCGGCGAGGAGCGCGTCCCGAAGGATGAACCCGTGCTCTATATCGGCAACCACCAAAGTTATTTCGACATCGTGCTGACCTATGTGCGCGTGCCGCGCCCGACCGGCTATGTCGCCAAAAAAGGAATGCGGCGGGTGCCGCTTTTGAATGTGTGGATGATTTTCTTAAAATGCCAGTTTCTTGACCGTGACAACTTAAAGGAGGGCCTTAAAACAATCCTCTCCTGTATTGAATTGGTCAAGTCCGGCGCATCCGTCTGCATTTTCCCGGAGGGCACAAGGAACCCGACGCCCGACAACTTTATGGAATTTCACGAAGGAAGCTTTAAGATCGCGCAGAAATCCGGCTGCGCCATTGTTCCGATCTGCTTAAATAACACGGCGGAGATTTTTGAAAATCATCATCCGAAGCTGAAAAAAGCACATGTCGTCATCGAATACGGCGAACCGTTCTACATCAAGGATCTTCCGAAGGAACAGCAGCGCGCAGTCGGCGCTTATACGAGCGCGCTCATTCATTCCATGTACGAAAAGAACAAAGAGTTCCTCTGAATATTTTCAAAGGAACTCTAAGAAACGCGATCACACCGCTAATCTGTGAATGCTTTTTGTTTAAAATCCTGTATGCTTTCTGCCCGCGCAGCCAACTTCAGCCATGAGCGCAGAATTGTATCATCCTTTTGCGAACAGATCTGCTCCCGCACAGCCGGGGTTATCTCACCCAGCTCACCGAGGAGGTCAAGGATGTCTTCTGCCTTTCCCTCTACCCTTCCTTGCCTGATACCCTTCTGCAGCGTCCGCTCCTCCAGTTCAAAAAATTTCATATACGCAAGCCCTACCTCTCCATCTGTTTTCACAGCCGTAACCATTTCGTACAGCTTCCGTAAGTCCTCTGTTCCGGCGTTTTCCTTCGTGGTATGCTCCATGTACTGCAGCAGCTGCCGCAAGCTTTCCGGCGGATTCCCGTTCCTCCCTCTTGTAAAAAGAAAGATTGTCCTCGCGCCATCCTCATACGGTAAATCAGGAACTTCTATGCAGCCGTTCCTGATCGTATAGACCATCCGGTCTAATTTGAACGGGTCATATGTCATGATAAAGATCACGAACACATTCCGCAGCCTTTCGTACTTCTCACCGATCTTAAAACTTTCCGCATCCAGCTTCGAATGATAGAAACGCGCCCGCTTCGGTAAGGAGGCGATATCCCCTTTTCCGTCGTTGTTATCCGGCTCTAAGTCAAACAACTCCCCCGTTCCGTCATCCTCATCAAGATACACATCCAGACGGACGCCATGCCGGTCCGTGTTCTCACCCTGGATAAAATGTTGCGGTGTCACTCTAAGCTTACCGATCTTTCTGCCCAAAATACACTCCAAAATGCAGCGGGCGGCGGATTCCCCATAGAGCTTATGGGTGGTAAGACTGTTTACCAGAAAGTTGTCCACCAAATTCAGTTCTTCTAATTGCCTCATGTTTCCTCCTGTTCCCACAGCGCGCGAAAACAAGATAAAAAACGAGACTCTTTTCCCCTGTCATCCGATGCGCTATGCTTCGTTTGTTTGATTTGGAATAAAGCATAGATCACAAAAGAATGCGCAGCATTCTTTTTGAATCACAGGGAGAATTCCCTTAGAAACGACATGATGCCGTCTGTTGGATTGGCTTTGCAGGAATATGCACGCCAAAACAGATTCATTAAAGAATATATGCTTTGGAGTGATTATAGCAAAAGACATGTTTCAGAGTCAAGCCATATCCCCCAATTAACTGCGTAAATTGTTACCGGAGTTTATTGGGCATTTCTACCCAACCCAAATTAAAATTTTCGACATTGCCTGATGCATCCTTAAAAGTTAAGCCCCCTCTGCTGCTTTGTTCCGTCCCCGTTATACCATGTAGGCAAAGGATAATATGTCCCTGATGCATCAGTTTCCCGAACAAAATATTCCGTTACCGTTCCGTTTCCATTATAGTGCGTGCCCTTTAACTGCTCTCCCGCTTCCGTATACTCATAAATCCAATATTCTTTTATCGCTCCATTGGGATGGTAGCTCATCCACTTAATCTGATGTCCCGCTGCATCGTATTCAAAAACGTCGCGCGATTTTATCTTTCCGTCTACATAATAGTACGTATCCTTTATGCAATTTCCCGCTGCATCAAATTCGCGTTCTTCAATCGTTCCATCAAGTTCAATCCCGCCATAATACGTATTCTTTATCCTTCTTCCTGCCGCATCAAATTCGTCAGCAGAAAACGGCCTTCCTGTGTCCGGCCGAAATGTTGTGGTTCTTATCTGATTTCCTGCCACGTCAAATTCGTAAAAGTATAAATGATTCCACGACAATATCGTTCCGTCAGGCTGATAGTTCATGCTTTTTTTCCAACGTCCTGCCGGATCATATTCCAAAGTGTCAATCATAAATAAGGTGGTTTTATCCGCCTCATAATACTCCCGCCTGATCTCATTTCCTGCCGCATCATACCCATACTTGATATGGGAACCATTCGCCCCCGGTTTGAACGTCCATGTGACAACGCTTGCTACATTGTCAAATACAGGCAGAGCGGGCATAACGGGAATCACTAACGCATAATCTCCCGTGGCTTCGTTTTCTTCTGCCGCTGCAGATGCCCCATCTTCTCCAGTCACGCATCTGCACAGCACATATGAGCCCCGCACTGTCCGGTAAAAGGTCTTTCCGTCTCCCAATTCACTCTGAAGCACTTCGGGATATATCGTGATTGGATACCCCTCATCCACATATTTCACCCGATTCTCCTCTGCGGTTGCAGGCGCACTCCAAATGCTGCATCGCTGCGTTGTCAACACAACGGCTGTTCCTGTCTCCTGCGCCGCCATAACCTGCATCGGCACAGGCACGGCTGCCATCCCTATACATAGAACCGCCGCGATCATCGCTGCCACCCATTTCTTCCTCTTCCCTCTCATTGCGTTTCCTCCTGTTTTTTCTCGATTTTTCTGCAAGTTACTTAACACTGCCTTTTTTCATTTTTTAATCGAAAAAAGATTGCTCATATTATACCCCCCCCCAGTATTTTTCGTCAATACGATTCCCGATTGTGTAAATGAAGCTATCAAGAGTTCATTCTTGACTTGTTTTTGTTTCCTTGCTATTTTATAGGTATAAAAAGAGATGTGACAATGACATTTACGCAGAAGAAAGGACATTCTGATGGCAAATACTGATGTCAGTTCTCCGGCAATGCTTATGCTGTTTGTCGGAACTTTGCTATTTATGATCATGGATATCCATTTTGAAGATCTCACGCCTGCCCGGAAATGGGTTGCCTCGCTGGCAATCCTATTTCTGATGATTTTCAATGAAGCGCTGCGCGCGCAGCTTGGCATGGCCACGGTTAGGAAAGTGTTCCTGCTGACGATGCAGCTACCCTATTTCCTGCTTTTTCTCTATCTTACAAAATGCGGACCGTTCAAAATGATGTTTACCATCTTCTCCGCCATGGTTTTTTCCTCGCCCCCAACAATCGCCCTCCGGGTTATCAGTCGGTTCGTCCCGGCTGACTCCTTGACCGGCTATCTATGCATGGCTGCCATTTATCTGTCCACGCTCCTGCTGGTACACCTTTTTTTCCGGCGCGGTTTTAATTATCTGCTGAAATACGGCGATAACAAAATATTCATTCCCCTTTTTCTGGTAGATATTCTCTACTATGTATACATCTTTGCATTTCGGAGTTTTCATTTTATGGATTTCAACACTGTCAGCGGTATGTTGATCCATTATGTGCCCACTGTACAGGTCTTCCTCTACTACTTCTCGCTTATGCGCAACTATCAGGACCTCAGTGAAAAGCGTGATCTGGAAACCATGCAGACTGCGCTGACCCTGGAATTGGATGCGGCGGAAGAACAAATTGCCCTTTTGAACGAGGCACAGAGCCAGTCAGCGATCTACCGCCACGATATGCGCCATCATCTCGTGGCGATCAACGGCTTTCTGGCAGACAAGGACTTCCGCCAGGCGGAAGCATATATACAGAAAGTGTGCGACGACATAGAGGCTGTCACTCCCCGACGTTTTTGTAAAAACCGTCTGCTCAATCTCCTCTGCTCCTCCTTTGCCAACCGGGCGGAACAAAAAGGCATCCGCCTGACGGTGGAAGCCGGACTGCCGGAGACCGTTTCTCTCTCCGATACAGAGGTATGCGCCATGATATCCAATGGTTTGGAAAATGCATTTAACTGCGTAGCTGAATTAGATAAGAGCCGCCGCTGGGTGAGGTTTTACTGCGGTGCCCGACTGGATAAACTCCTGATCGAGATCAAAAATCCCTATAGCGGCGAGATTCTGTTCCGGGACGGCCTGCCCATCTCCGGTCAGGAAGGACATGGCTACGGCTGCAACAGCATCCGCACGATCGCCGATCGCAACCGGGGTATCTGCGTCTTTCAGCCGGATGATGGGATATTTACGCTCCGCATTGTGATACCCATGTAACGTGCGGGGGCCGGTTCCCATGCACCACTGTTTCGCAATATTTTCTCACGTTTTCAGAAACTCTACGACCTGCGCAAGCCCCATGCCATGGGAAGCCTTGACGAGAATCGTATCCTCCGGCTGTAAGACGGCGGGAAGCTCATTCTCCAGCTCCTCCAGCGTATCGAAATGCAGAATCCTCATTTTTCGGTCGCTCGTATGCGGTACATCCTTCAGGCTCTCTCTCGCAGCGTCGCACATTTCCTCCGTCAGCGTTCCGACACCGATCAGCACATCGCATTTTCCCTGCACGGCATAAACGCCGATCTCCCGATGAAGCTGCCGCTCCTGCGCCCCCAGCTCAAACATATCCCCTAAGATTGCCACACGCCTTGTCGCCGCGCTTGACAACAGCTCCAGAGCGCCGCGCACCGATGCGGGGCTTGCATTATAACAATCATCAATGATCGTACGATCCTCCAGACGGATGATATTGCTCCTGCCGCCGACCGGCTTCACGGAAACGATCCCCGCCTGAATCTGCTCTATTCCTATCCCTAAAGACATCCCGACTGCCGTAGCAGCAAGCGCGTTATAGACCATATGCACTCCCGGAAGCGGTATCTGCGCTTCGAAGTCCCCCTGCGGCGTGTGGATACGGCAGTGCGTTCCGAACAGTCCGCGGTTTTCAATCTCATCGGCATAATAGGCATTCTCTTCGGAAAGTCCGAAACATACAGGCCGGATTCCCTTGACTTCCTGAACAGTACAGAGCTTATCATCATCCCCGTTCAAAAAAATATGCGCCGTCGGCGACATATAATCAAATATTTCCGACTTTGCTTTCAAAATACCGTCGCGTGTATGAAGATTTTCCAAGTGACACTGTCCGATATTGGTTATGACACAAATGTCAGGTCTTGCGATCTTACTCAGCCTGTGCATTTCGCCGAACTCGCTGATTCCCATTTCCAGCACCGCCGCTTCATGCTGCGGACCGATCTTCATCACGGTCAGCGGCAGCCCGATCTCATTATTGTAGTTTCCCGCCGTCTTCAGCACATGAAAGCGCTGTGCCAGCACCGATGCGATCAATTCCTTTGTGCTCGTCTTACCGACACTGCCGGTAATCCCGACGACCGGGATCGATAACATACGCCGATAGCACTCCGCAATCTCCTTTAATGCCTGCAGGCTGTTTTTTACTAATATAAACGGCCCCGCCGCGTTCTCGGGAACACGCTCGCAGATCACACCCAGCGCACCCTTTGCAAATACCTGGGCGATATAGCTGTGTCCGTCCGTCCGTTCCCCCTTCACTGCAATAAATACGCCGTCCTCTTTGATCTCACGGGAATCGATCACCACATCCCCCGCATTTCGCTCCACCTGCTCTTCATATCCCCGCGCGTGCAGAATCCCGCTGCACGCTGCCGCCATTTCACGCAATGTCATTCCTGATCAGACGCTCCTCTCGTTTCCGCATCATGAGCTCATTCATATTTCTCCATCGATACCTGAATGATCCACTCGCACAAAGCTTCAAAATTCATCCCCGTCGCTGCAGCCTCCTGTGGGATCAGTGATGTCGGTGTCATCCCCGGCAGCGTATTGCCCTCAAGGCAATAGAAGTGTTCCTGTTCATCCATGATAAAGTCAAAACGCGCATAGGTCCTGATTCCCAGCACATGGTACGCGCGAACCGCGATCTCCTGCACTTCCCTCGTTTTTTCTTCACTGATCTGTGCCGGACAGGTCTCGATCGTACTGCCTGCCTGATATTTATTTTTATAATCGTAGAAGCCTTCCTTCGGAGAAATCTCCACGACAGGAAGCGCCCTTCCGTTCATGACACAGACCGTCAGCTCCCTTCCCTTGATGTACTGCTCGACCAAAAGGTCGCCGCCATAACGCGCCGCATCCTGCAAAGCCGCACGATATTCCGCTTCATTGTTTACCATATAAACGCCCACGCTGGAACCGCTGCACGCCAGCTTCACGACACAGGGATACGTCGGCTCGGGCGCCTGCTCCCCCTCCGGCACAAGAATCTCATCCGGTGTCGGAATGTCATGATAACGGAACAGCTTTTTCGTCAGCGTCTTATCCATTGCAAGTGCGCTGCTCACATAACCGGTTCCCGTATAACGGATGTGAAACAGGTCGAACGCCGCCTGCAGCTTCCCGTTTTCCCCGTTCTCTCCGTGCAGCGCCAAAAAAACAATGTCCGCCTTACTGCATATCTCGATCACATTCGGACCGAAAAACACCTCCGGGTCCCCTTTGCGCATTGCCCTGATCGCGGAAATATCCGGGCTTTCCGTGCCGACCGCACCGATCCCCTCCGACCAGTCGCGCTCCATTTCAAACACTTCCCCGGCATCGTCGCCCTCATAACCTAAATAAACATCCAGCAGCACTGCCTGATGACGCCCGCGAAGCGCCTGATAGATCATACGCCCGGACATCAGCGACACGTCCCGCTCCGGACTTGTTCCCCCTGCTAAAACAACGATTTTCAATTTCTCTCCTCCGTTTCTGCCTTCACAATCTCACACATCAGTAAGATCAATGCGGACACCTGCTCCCCGTCATCGGTGATCATTTCCTCCGCTAAGCATGCGCCAAGCGGAAGATAACTCTCCCCGTAAGGATTTCGCCCTAAAAGATAATGTAACTGATTTTCCTGTACCGTCACATATTCATGATTCGTGATCACATAATTGACAACGGCAAATTTTACCATATCCCCGCACAGCTCGCCCGGATGCTCCGCGGACGTCAGATAGATCTGCTCATTATAGTCGGCCGCAAGCTCCTCCGTCTCGCTCATGATCGTGCTGATCACCTTGCTGCACAACGCCGTATCAACCTGGTATTTCGCTGACAGATACGCAATCTTTCCGTAAAATTCCATTCCCTCATCATGACTGTCCGTTGCATTTCCCGCAGTCTGCCCCAGATATTCTATTACCGCCGTGTGGTACCGCGCGTAGCCGGTTGCGCGAAACAGCTCCGCCGCAGCATAAAAAGACAGACTCCCATCCGGATCTGACCGGTCCGCGCCCGCACTCCTGCTCTTTTCCAAAAGCTTATCATATCCGTTCTGCGCAGCAGTCAGATATTCCGCCGATACCGCTGCGTCAACCGCCCGATAATCCTGTGCAAACTTCGCCAAAACTCCCGCATACGCGCCCAGCTCTCCAATCGAAAGCGTTTCTATGTCCAGCGTTACGATCTGTCCTGCCCTCTGCGCTACCAGCTCGATCAAGTCCGGTATCGTATTCCCACTGTACCTGCAGCCGGTATCATCACCGAAAATTCCCGTATAATATTCATACGCGATGAGCAGATTCGAGATCGTGCGCGCATCTTCAATCAGCCATTTCGGATCATACGCGGCATTGTCCCAAAGCCGCTCATAGGAACCGCAGAGCTGCCGGAACAGATCGTCGTAAAGCACATCCCCGATGGCAAATGAATACGACTCCCCGAGCTCGCCCGCACGGATATAATAGCTTCCTTCCACCACCATCTCCGTAAACATGCCATAGCATACCGTGCGCTGTAACTGCTCGTCCCTGCCCGCATATTCCATTTTTCCGCTGTAAACGGTTTCACCCGTTTCCGCATTGATCACCTCATAAGTATGACCGTTTTCCCCACCTATGAAAAAAACAATCTTCGTGCTGCCCGTTTCATATCCGATCTGATTCGTCAGCACGGACGGCCGCATGCGCGATACCTGGTACTGAATCTGCGGCCGGTTTCCTGCCATACCGATATATCCAGCCTGCACGCTCTCCCCGCCGTCCTTCTCATCCGCCTGTGGCTGCTGCTTCGCACAGCCGCCCAGCATACAGATACTGAGCAGCAGGACACCCGCTTTTTTCAGTACGCGCACCACTCCCCCGTGTGCCCGCCTCATGTGTATCCTCATCTTCAATATGTCAGCCTCCGTTACTGTTATCATGTCCTATTCCCATCATAACGCTTCGTGATGCGTATCATCATATCTAAGACATTATACTACCGAAAGGCTTTTTGGTAAAGCTATGTAAACGTACATCTACGGAGATTTTGACTTAAAATCCCGTCCCTGATGTACGCTTTTCTATGGTGAAGCAATCGACGAAAACAGGTATTTTAACGAAAACAACAGCCCTAGTCAGCCGGACTGTCGTTCGCGCGGACAACATGTGACCGCTGCAGGTGAAAAAAAGTAGGAAAATCGATTACGTGTTTTTCGTTCTACCTTATTGTATTCGCCGACGCCGTTTTCGCACCTTGTCCGTACCGCCTCTTAGCATGGGCGCTGTCCTGCGCCACGGGCGTACCCGCCAATTTTATCCGTGCCGTGCGCTTACTGCAAAAGCGTCAGCGGATTGACCGGTTCGCCGTCCTTCGTCATTGCGAAATACACATTACTTCCTTCCAGCCAATAATATTTTGTAGGCTCCGCCACCAATCCGATCAGTTCGCCCGTTGCAACATAATCGCCCCGTTCGACCGCAATCTCCGTAAGCTGCCCGTACGTCAGCTCATAACCGCTTCCGAGTGTCACTGTTACCGCGTTTCCGATCTCCTCATCATAAAAAACATTGCTCACGATTCCGTCGCTTGCCGATGTGATATGCTCGCCCGGCGCTGCCGCAATCACAATCGCCGGACTGTAACGATACTGCCCGAGCGTTGTAAAGTATACGTATCCGTCCATACTGTAGTTGATCAGCACGTTGCCGACGATCGGCCATGCAAGCGTCTGACCGGCATCAAACTGCAAGGTTTCCGCTGCCGTCTCAATCTTACTCTGCAGGATCGCCTCATAATCCATGCCCGCCGCAGTCTCTCTGTCCGCCTGCTGCTGCTCCTCCTCACTGAGATAACTCATAGAATCCGAAGAATCCGCTTCTCCCGCATCCGCAAGTCCAATGTTATCCGTCTCATCTTCCTGTGCGTCGGCCTGATCCTCCTGCGCATCGTTCTGCGCGCTCTCAAGACCCGGATTGACGACTTCCTCCGAGTTTGCCTGTTTATATTCCGCATACATCTCCGGGTCAACGTCCATATCGTCATGCTCAATAAAGCCGTCCGGAAACGCATTGTTCTGCTGTGCCTGCTCCTGCTGTTCCTGTTGCCTCGCCGCATCCTCCAATGCCGAAAAATCAATTCTCTGCTCCCCGGTATCATCCTTTCCGCGCGTCCCAAGATACACGCCCGTAAAAGTCAGCGCGCCGAGCACCGCGATCGAAGCGCCAAGCATGACCACCTTTTCCTTATTCATCTTTTTCTTGCCGATCTGCCGCCCGCGGATTGATTTTTTATCACCATTATCAAGATCAAATCTGTTTCCCATGTCATAACCCCCTGTCAGTTTTTGGATTTTTCACTGTTCATGGGGTTAGTTTTTCCCGTAATCGTTCTTTTATGCAATTCTCATAAATACAATTTCGTCAAAAAAATATTTCAATATATCCATACAGGTCCGGCCTTCCTCGGCAAGCATACACGCCTGATAAATACTCAGTCCGTACCCGTGTCCGCTTCCGAAACAGATAAAACGCACACCCTCCCCGTTTTCTTCCATCGTAAAATGGGAGGACGGTAAGCCAAATATCGACCGGAACCGTTCACCGCCGATCCGAAACGCGTCAAAGCCCTCTCCGCTTACGGACAGCGATACCACGTAGCCCGCTTCGTCCCGCTCCTCGATCACGATCTGCACTCCTGCGATCGACGTGCTTCCGGTCAGTACCTTTAAGCAGTCCGCCAGCTTTTCGGCAGGATAATCTACGACCGTGCGGTATTCCTGCGCCATGAGATCCTGCTCGCAGGGAACGGATTTCCAACGATACATCTGTCCGTCCGACAACAGTGCCGGGCTTCTCGTATGTCCCGCGCTGATCGGATGAAATGCCGTCTCGATCGGTTTCCCGTCATACGTCATGATAATGCCGCGCGTCTCCTCTACCGCTTCCGCATAAACGGCATAATAAGTATCATAATATGCCCCCCATCGTTCCCTCAGCTCCGTATCGCCCGCGTATCCCTGCACCAGACAGCTCCCGTTCTGCTCAATCTCAAGCACCGCCTGCGTCCGCAGAAGAATTGCCATCGCGCGCAGCGCTTCCCTCGGAGAATCCTCATCCATGACGCTGCTAAGCATGCTGATGAGTGCTGTCTCAAGCGGCACGCTGATACTTCCGGCTTCCTGCTCGCATAACACGTGATATGCCGAATCCGTGTGCTCTTCCTCATACGATACCCCCGTCCTGCTCTCCTGTTCCGGACGGATGACGGCAATAACAACAATCAGTGGGATGAATAATAGAACAAAAAGAACCACAAGAAAGATTCCCGTGCGGGTTCTCCATGTGGTTCTTTTTTTTAAGCATCTTTCCATGTCCGCACCCCCGCACTATTATATGCGGAAATCGTTTGGGACATACTTATTTCATTTTACTTTGCCAGATCGACATGCTGCATGGTGCCGACGTTCCCGTCTTCAAACAGGAACATACCGGTCCGGCGGATCACGCCGTTCGCCTCATTCGTCTGCATGTTGTTTAAGGCAAACTCTGTTGCTACGGAAGCTAAGCAGATCGCGCCGACGCCGCGGTCTTTCAGATGATACAGCTTATCGTTTCCTTGCTCATCTTTTGACCAAATGAGCAGCTTATCAAAAATTTCATCATCCTCATCGATCCATCCGTTACCGTCATCATCATACGCCGCCAGATCGGCAAAGCCGTTGCCGGACGCCGTGCCGAACAGCTCGCCGCCGTCATTGATCTTTCCGTCACCGTTTTTATCAAGCGCCAGATAACCGCTTTTTGACGAAAGCTTTGAGATTTCATCCAGGATGCCGTCATTATCAATATCAAACAAAAACTTCTGATCGGACAGCTCTGTGATATCCGTGTCCAGATTAATGACGAGCGGATCGCAAAATTGTGTCTGCTTCGCCGGCACTTTCGCCTCATAGTATTCCGCAAAGCTTCTTGACATTTTCATGTCAATGCCGAACTTGATCTCCCTGCCGTCCTTTGTCACGACCGTTCCCTGTGTGGAAAAGGATGTCTGCTCACTTTCGTAGCTGGCTGCTGCGCCAACTACCATATTCGCGATCGGCTTTGACTTCGCGGGCGCATATTTGATCCTGTCGCCCAAGACCTGCGTCTGGGGCGTCTCCTGCGTTTCCGTTTTCTGTGTGCCGGCTCCCTGCCCATTGCCGGACTGCGCACCGTAAACAGCGCCGTCCCTTGTGGTTCCTCCTTTTTTCCGGAAGAAAAGATTGAGCAGATGCATGATGGAGGAAACTCGGATGTCCTCAAGCGTCTGCGCACGCCGTTCGCTCCGAATGCTCTGCGCCGAATAAATGTCCGAGCGCGTATAGCGGAGCTGCGCCATGCTGCCATAGCTGCTTTTCGTCATACCGGAACCTGACGACCAGCTGTTTACAAAGTTTCCGAAAGAACCGTTTCTTACTAAGACACCTCCCTGTGCCGCGGCGGACGTCCCCGCCACCTTGACAGAAGAATACCTTCTGGCGGACTCCATTCCTATTTTACTGGAATCAATTCGCAAATACCCTGCCTCCTATTTCGTGCTTTGATGTAAAGGAATTAGCATCGAACGCAATGAAATCTTTCGTCCGCGAATCAAAAGATTTCAAGGAACTGCGATACATGTTATATATCGTCCCTCTTTTTGAAAAACAAGACCATCAAAGCATAAAAATACCATCCCGCCATGAAACGGGATGGTATTCGAAGATCAATCCACGCGGTTGTAATTGATCAGACAGCCCTTTAGGATGATCTGCCGCTCCTCATCCGTCAGCTCGCCGAGCGTTAAGGTAAATTCATGCAGACCGTCCTCTTTTACGACATACGCAGGAATCTCGGCCGCTTTTTCCTCCACCGCTTTGCGGATATTCGGGATAAAAAGATAATCGAGATTGGAAAACGGAAGCTCTCCCTCCTTAATAATGAACGGCAGCATTCCCCAGTTGATCAGGTTACTGCGGTAACGCTTGGTCGCGTACTCATTGGCGATATTGGCCCAGCCGCCCAATACCTTCTGGCAGCTTGCCGCCTGCTCCCTCGCGGAACCGTCTCCCGGCTTCACCGCAAAGATCGCGGAACCGATGCCGAAATTCGTGTGGTTCGTTCCCGGGAACTGCGCCTTGATCTTACCCAACACCTCATGAAGTCCGGGTACGGTCTGGCAGGGCTTTATGCCGTTTTCTCCGGCAAGCAGCGCCTCGCGCGCCTTCTCCGCCTTCTGTATCTCTTTCGCGCGCTCGACATACTTCGGATCCTTGCGCGATAAGGTAAACTCCGCCAATCCGAGCGGGTTGGAGCGATAGGAGGACGTCTCGCCCGAAGGGATCAGCTCATCCGTCGTCGTGACCGGATCGTGGATCTCAGATACGACTCTTAAAACGAGATGCTCCGTAAGCGGAACCATTTCCGGCCAATCCTTGATATTCGGACCGAACACAATGTCCACGCTCTCATCCGCAACGCCGTGTGAATCAAACACGCGATTCGCATAAATATTCGCATCAAAATGATAACGGTATTTTCCGATCTCGCGCGGCACGTCGGTCGCTGCCGTCAGCACGCCCTTGTTTGCCGCCGTCGCCGCGATCGAACGCGCATCCATCAATGCGACGGACGCGATCTGACCGTTCTGAAGCTTACTTCCTTCACGGTTCGGGAAGTTTCTCGTCGAATGGCGGATGCTGAACGCGTTGTTGGCAGGGGTGTCGCCCGCACCGAAGCAGGGACCGCAGAACGCCGTCTTTAACACAGCTCCCGTCTCCATCAGCGTCGCTGCGCAGCCGTTTTTGATCAGCTCCATATAGACCGGCATGGACGCGGGATAGACGCTCATCGTAAACTCATCGCTTCCGATATAGCTGCCCTTCATAATATCCGCCGCCGCGCAGATGTTTTCAAAACCGCCGCCTGCACAGCCCGCAATGATTCCCTGATCGACCATGAATTTTCCGTTCCGTACTTTATTCTTCAATGTGAATTCGACTGCACCGTCAAGGCTGACCGCCGCGCGGCGCTCCACATCGTCAAGTATATCGGTAAGATTTGCATTCAGCTCCTCGATCGTATACGTATTGCTCGGATGGAACGGCATGGCAATCATCGGCTTGATCTCACTTAAGTCAATCTCGATCATGCCGTCATAATATGCCGCCTGTCCCGGATTTAATTCGGCGTAATCTTCCACTCGTCCGTGAATCTCATAAAATTCCTTTACCTGTTCGTCCGTTCTCCAAATGGAAGAAAGACAGGTTGTCTCCGTCGTCATGACGTCGATGCCGATCCTGAAATCGGGCGACAGGGAGGAAACGCCGGGACCCACAAACTCCATGACTTTATTTTTTACATATCCGCTGCCGAATACCTCACCGATGATGGCAAGCGCCACATCCTGCGGTCCGACGCCCCGCGCCGGCTCTCCGGTCAGATATACGCCGACAACGCCCGGCATGTTAATATCATAGGTCTGCCCTAATAACTGCTTCACAAGCTCAGGACCGCCTTCTCCCATTGCCATGGTGCCTAATGCGCCATATCGGGTATGGGAATCGGAGCCTAAGATCATTTTTCCGCCGCCTGCAAGCATCTCTCTCGCAAACTGATGAATGACTGCCTGATGAGGCGGTACATACACGCCGCCGTAGCGCTTTGCGCAGGATAAGCCGTACATATGGTCATCCTCATTGATCGTCCCGCCGACCGCACACAGGGAATTGTGGCAGTTCGTCAGCACATAGGGAATCGGGAATTTTTTTAATCCTGATGCGCGTGCCGTCTGGATGATACCGACAAACGTGATGTCGTGGGATGTCAGCTTATCAAATTGAATCTTCAGCTTGTCCATATTGCCGGACGTATTGTGCGCCTTCAAAATGCCGTACGCGATCGTCGCTTCTTTTGACTTCTCCTTCGTAAGCGACCCGCCGTCCGGCATTCTTTCGCCAACCTTATTTTTTACCGCATTCAGCGCATCCGCACCGTCGGGAATCAATTCCGTTCCGTTCACCAGATAAGCGCCGCCTTCATACAGCCTCATGTCCGTTTTCCTCCTGATCTTATCTTCTTTTCTATTCCATTTATGCTATGTTCATGTACACAGCATGCGTCAGTCCGCATGCCGCACCTTGTATTATACGGGAAGTGTGCGCCTTGTGCAAGTGCCGCTTGGGAAAAAGCATGCCCACTCTTTCCAAAAATTCCCGGCCCCATGCCACCGCCGGTTGCAGGCACCATTCAAAATTGCACGTTATAGGTGCTTCTCTTTTTCCGTGCGCGATGATATAATAGATTCATGCTTTTTTTATTCTTTTTTAATAATTTTAGTTGTACGCTATTACAACACGCTACCACAGGAGGTATTTTATCATGAGTTTTTCAGAAAAACTCTATATCCTGCGCAGCCGTTCTAATTTATCGCAGGCATCCCTCGCGGAGGGGCTTGACGTCAGCCGTCAAACGATTTCCAAATGGGAACTGGGTTCTTCCTATCCCGAAATCGACAAGCTGGTCGCTATCAGTGACTTTTTTCATGTTACGACGGATTATCTGTTAAAAGACGACATGCCGGCCGGAACACCTTCCAATCTCGACCGTCTTGTTCTTGAGTTTTTGGGATCGGCGCAGGATATGGAACAGATTTCCAATGATCTGGTCGAGATCATGCGCGACGGCGTGATCGACGAAAATGAAATGACACGGATGCATTCGATTGTTCACACGCTTGACACGATCTCACATATCATCGAGGACATCAAGCGCGGATTGCGCAGCAGCATTTCCTGACGTTCTGATCAGACATTTAGAACAGACCGGCGGTAATCGGACATTGCCGGCTATGATATCGTGGATATGGCTATATGCCTTATCATACAACCAAATACCAAGGAGGTATCATGAAAGCAAAAGACATTTATTTAGGTACTATGAAATTTGTATGGCTCAAGCTCGGGATCGGCGCTGCTGTCACTGCTGCATCCATTATCCTGCTTGCGCTCTGCATGCTGATCGGCTACGCGTTCGGCGGCGCGGGACTGTACATAATGCTCATCGTATGGATCGCTCTTACCGAAGTTATTTACAAAGTCATCATGTACTATTTCGGCTACATGATCAAAGCCGGGCATGTCGCCGTGATCGCTTCGGCAGTCACCACAGGCACGCTTCCCGAAAATCAGTTTGAATATGGTAAGCAGATGGTAAAATCCCGTTTTGCCGCAAGCAATGTGTATTTTGTCGTTGACCGTCTCGTGAGCGGCGCCGTTCACCAGCTTCAAAAAGCGGTTGGCAAGATCGGCAACGCACTTGATGCGGTTCCCGGCATGGCACAGATCACAGATATTTTACAGACCTTCATCGGCATCGCGCTCGGCTATGTGGATGAATGCTGTCTCGGCTATTGCTTCCTAAAAAAAGAGCAGAGTGCGTTTCAGGCTTCCTGTGACGGCGTTGTCATTTATTTTCAGAATGCAAAGAAGCTGTTAAAGGATGCCGCTGTTACCACACTGATCGTCGTCGTCGGCACCTTCCTCGCATGGGTTGTGCCGTTTGGACTGATCGCGGTGATTTTCCGCGCGGCGGGCTGGAACATGCTTGCGGGCATTATTCTTGCATTGATCATTGCCATTGTGATCAAAGCCGCCTTTATCGACAGCTGGATGCTCGTAAAAATGATGGTATCCTACATGGAGGTCGCTCCTTCCACGCAGATCACCTTTGACCTCTATGACAAGCTCTGCGGTCTTTCTTCAAAATTTAAGGAACTGTTCGGAAAAGCAAAAGCGGAAGGTCCTATGCATATTAATCCCGCTCCCGTACCGGCAATGGCGGGCGGCGCACAGACTTATGCAGGCAACGCATATGCTCAGCCCGCGCAGTCTCAGAACAACACCTTGGGTCAGACTGCACCGCCGCAAAGCAACGCGTCCGGCAGTGTACAGCGCTTCTGTCCGCAATGCGGCCAGCCGATCACAGGCGGCGCTGCATTCTGCAACAAATGCGGTGCAAAATTAAACTAAAACAGCGGAGCCTTTCATGAATAAAAAAGCAAGCTCGTTATTTATGCATTGCGACCGTCCTTCTCCTCTGTCCGGCAGGATGCGAATGGTTATCAGATTACATCCGATAAAGAATCCGCCAAAGCGGATTCTTTTTTTGAAAAAATATAAATGTTCGCAAAAAATGAAGGTGTCCCTCAAGTCTTTTCATGACTTTTGAGACACCCTCATTTTTTATAAACGCTATTTCTTGATCGTCACCTTATCGAGTTTCCATATCTCATCCACATACTCCTGAATCGTTCTGTCAGATGTGAACTTACCCGTGCATGCCACGTTTAAGATCGCGCTCTTTGCCCATCCTGATTCATTCCTGTATGCTTCCTCTACCCGCTTCTGCGCATCCGCATAAGCACGGAAATCCTTTAAGATAAAATAGGTGTCCGCCTTTGAAGTACTCTGCGTATTCAGCAGGGAGTTATACAGTGTACGGAACATTTCCGTATCCTGAGAGAACGTACCGTTAATAAGCTGCATGAGCACCCGTCTGATGTCCGGATCGTTATTAAAGATCTCCATCGGATCATAACCGCCCTGATTCTCATAACGAATTACTTCATCGGAGCTTAATCCAAAGATAAACGCATTTTCCTCTCCGACTTCCTCAACAATCTCTACATTGGCGCCGTCCATCGTGCCGAGCGTCAGCGCGCCGTTTAACATAAACTTCATGTTTCCTGTTCCGGACGCCTCCTTGCTGGCGGTCGAAATCTGCTCAGAAACATCTGCGGCAGCAAAGATCAGCTCCGCATTCGATACACGGTAATTCTCGATAAATACCACCTTGATCTTTCCGTTGATGGAAGCGTCGTTATTTACCACATCAGCAACGGCATTGATCAGCTTGATCGTCAGCTTTGCGTTACGGTAGCCCGCAGCCGCTTTTGCACCGAAAATAAATGTGCGCGGATAGAACTTCATCGCCGGATTGTCTTTTAAGCAATTATACAGATACATAACATGCAGGATATTCAAAAGCTGACGCTTATATTCATGCAGACGCTTTACCTGTACGTCAAAGATGGAGCGCGGATCAACCGTGATTCCGTTATGCTCTAAAATATACTGTGCAAGGCGCACCTTGTTCTGATACTTGATGTTCATGAACTCCTGCTGTGCCTTCTCATCATCCGCATAAACCTTTAATTTGTTGATCTTGGGCAGATCGGTGATCCAGTCCGAGCCGACATGTGCCGTCACCCAGTCCGCCAGCAGCGGATTGCCGTGCAGCAGGAAGCGTCTCTGCGTAATGCCGTTTGTCTTATTGTTGAACTTCTGCGGCATCATCTCATAGAAATCTTTGAGCTCCTGCTTCTTGAGGATCTCCGTATGCAGTCTTGCTACACCGTTTACGCTGTAGCTTGCGCAGATCGCCAGATGCGCCATCTTGACCTGCCCGTCATAAATGATCGCCATCTTGCGGATCTTCTCATGATTGCCCGGATACATCTGCTCGATCTGAAGAATAAAGCGGCGGTTGATTTCCTCTACGATCTGATAGACTCTCGGAAGCAGGCGGGAAAACAGCTCGATCGGCCATTTCTCAAGCGCCTCCGACATAATCGTATGATTCGTATATGCACAGGTCTTCGTCGTTACGTTCCATGCCTCATCCCAGGTCAGATAATATTCATCCATCAAAATGCGCATCAGCTCCGCGACCGCAACGGTCGGGTGCGTATCATTCAGCTGGAATGTCACCTTCTCGTACAATTTGCGGACGTCATCATGCTTCCTCATATACTTGACAACCGCTTCCTGCACGGATGCAGAAATAAAGAAGTACTGCTGCTTTAAGCGCAGCTCTTTACCTGCATAGTGATTGTCATTCGGGTAAAGAACCTCCACGATATTGCGCGCTAAGTTCTCCTGCTCCACCGCTTTCTGATAATCACCCTTATCAAAAGAATCAAGGCGGAAGCAGTCCACCGGCTCCGCATCCCAAATTCTCAGCGTATTGACAATGCCATTGCCATAGCCGACGATCGGGAGATCATACGGCACAGCCCTTACAACCTGATAATCTTCCTGATAATAATTATTTCTGCCGTTCTCATCCACGCGGCATGCCACATAGCCGCCGAATTTCACTTCCTTTGCATATTCCGGACGGCGCAATTCAAACGGATTGCCGTCTACGAGCCAGTTATCCGGCACCTCTATCTGATAGCCGTCACGGATCTCCTGCTTGAACATACCGTAACGATAACGGATTCCGCAGCCGTACGCTGCATAACCGAGTGACGCAAGCGAATCAAGGAAGCAGGCCGCCAGACGCCCTAATCCTCCGTTTCCGAGCGCGGCATCCGGCTCCTGGTCTTCAATCACATTAATATCCACGCCAAGCTCTAAAAGCGCATCCTTTGCGTCCTTATAAGCCTGCAGATTGATCATCATATTGCCGAGCGCACGCCCCATGAGGAATTCCATCGAAAGATAGTATACAATCTTCGGATCCTTTTTCTCATATTCCTCCTGCGTGTCCATCCAGTTCGTAATGACCTGATCCTTTACCGCGTAGGAAACCGCTTGGAAAATCTGCTGCGGGGTTGCTTCCTCCATGTTCTTACGATACAAGGTCTTTACATTGTATACCACACTGCGCTTAAATAGTTCTTTGTCAAATGCATTATTCGCTGCCGCTACTGTCGCCTTCTTTGGCATGACGCCGTCCTCCTTCATTTGAGTAATTCCTATTTCTTCCTGTTTATTATAGCGTAAATGCCAAAGAATGAAAATAGTTAAGCGATAAAATTGTGCGGTTATTCTTCAAAAATTTTATTCGGTCATGCTTATGCAGTGCCATTCATAAAAGATCTCTGCTACTTCCTCCCCTTCTACCACCTGTCTCCTGCACAGCCAGTATAAATAGTCGCCCGCCAGATACAGATAGCGATCCGGACACTGTCCCATGAGCTCTGATTCTTGCTCGTGCAGGTTCAGGATCTCCTCGTTCACGCCGTCCTGATACCTGCCCAGCAGACCGCCCCTCGTGTAAAAGACCGCCGTCCCGTCACTTGTAAAGCCGTCAAACGGCCATACGCCCAAGTCCGTATCTGTTCCCGCCGCCAGATCCATGACATGCAGGCTCGCCTGTTTCATGCTTTCTCCTTTCACCGCGAGCAGATAATCCCCGGCAAGCAGCGGGCGCATCATCACCTGCCCTAAATACGATACTTCTTCCTTCGTCTTGTTATAACAGAGCAGATACCCCTGCAAATAATAATTTACATTCGTTCCCTGCACGGCGTTAAAAAGAACCATCTCATCCGATGCGGTAAATAAGGCGGGCTGCCAGTCTTTGTCAGACATCGCCTCTATGGTCTGCGCTTCTGCCCCCTCATACCCAAGAAGCAGCACGCCGCTCTCCGCATTGATCAAAATTCCTTCCCCGGTAAGAAGAAACTCCCCGTGCGGCGCATCCATGATAACCGTCTTTTCTTTGGCTGCAATATTCAGACACATGATCACACCGCCCTCGTCTAAAGCGGTATAATATAGGTTTCCGTCCTTCTCCTGTAAATAACTTCCTGCGCCATCGGTCAGCTTCTCCCGCCCGCTTCCGTCCTCATTGCTCATATAAATTGCGTGTTCCGTCAAATCGGAATAATAAACCTTGCCTCTGCCGTCGGCGCACAGATAGCCAAAATTATGATAATTGGAATTTCGGATTGCTGTTTCCCTGTCCGTGCGTGCGGAAAGTCCGCTCCACTCCTCTCCCCGCAGCACTGCTATTTCTTCCGGCAGCCCCTCCTCTGTTCCGTTCTGGCTCTGCGCACTCGCATAAGAAAACGTCGCTTCTTCCCCGTATTGATTCATGTAGACCTGATATTGTGCATGCTCCGCATCCTGCGGCGCAGAATCTGTCACCACAAGATCCGTATCACGCCTCTGCTCCTGCCCACGTCCGGACTGCATACTCCATATACCGGCTGAAAGCAGCGCCACTGCTGAAGCTGCGCAGACGCCGCCGATCGCGAAGATCTTTTTTCTGCCGCCTCCGTAATACCAAAAGGTCCGCTTCATCCTGCTGTTTATACGCTTTCCCGGTTCCTGCTCATTTTCTTCCTGCTCCTGTCCGAATGCCTCTGATCCCTTCTCCGCATATTCGCCCAATACTTCTTTTAACAGCTCCTCATTTACCGCATGTTCTCTTTTTTCCATACTTTTTTCATTCTCCCTCATATGATTACCTCCCTTCCCTGATCCGCCTTTCCAGTTCGCGCCTTGCACGGTGCAGCCGCATATCCGCCGCATGCCTGGAAATATGCAGCGCGGTCGCAATATCCTGATTGCTCAACCCTGCGTAATATTTCATCCAGAGCAGTCTGCATTCCTCATCCGGCATACGATAAAGAGTCTCCCGCACCTGCTCCCGCAGCGCGTCCTCATTTTTTTCCGTCGAAAGCGACATTTGTGAAGCGGTACCTCCTCCTGCTATCCCCGGCGACTGTGCCGATAGCTCTTCCGGTTTTTCAAATAACAGGTGCTTTTTTTCATCCCGCAGCATGTTCAGCGCCACATGCCTGACGATGCAGACCGCCATGTAGCACAGTTCATCCGCGCCCAGCGCGTCATAATGCCCTTTCATCCGCAACAACCGGACAAACGCGGAATGCACGGCGTCCTCCGCCTCGCTCTGCCGCCCCAGAATGCGGTAAGCCGCGCCATATAAGCGTCCGTAACGTTCCCGATACAGCGCCGCGATTTTCTCATTCCACCCCTGTGCCAACGATTCTCTCTCCTTTTGCGGTTCTTCTGTCTCTTTTGCCCCTCTATCATATAAACACATCAGAATGCGTTTTTCTCACAAAATTTTTTATTTTTCTTTATTTACAAACACGTTTATTTGAAGTACATATTATTACAAAAAATCAGCGGCAGGAATTTTTTCCTGCCGCCATAATCCGACCCAGTGCCAACACACCCGCACCAAATCTGCTTACTTCACTTTCTCCACACCGAGCACAACATTCTCGCCGTTGATGTTCCACTCCTTTGCGCCCTCGCAGGTCTGCCCTGCGACAAACGCTTCCGCAAGCACCTTTGCGCCGATCACCTGCTCATTCGCCGCAATCAGCTTCGCAATCTTCTCGTTGCCGCTCACATATACCCGAATGTGATCCATGACCTCAAAGCCGCTTTCCTTTCGCATAGTCTGAATCTTGCTGATGACCTCGTAGACAAATCCCTCCTCGATCAATTCCTCGGTCAGGTTCGCATCCAGAACGACCGTCGTGTCATGATCCGACTCGGCGACATAACCTTCCTTCTGCGTCATCTCGATCAGCAGATCTTCTTCGGCAAGGGACACCTCCGTGCCGTCCACGCTAAAGACGAGCGCGCCCTTGTCTTTCAGCTCCGCCATCGCCGCATTGCCGTCAAGCGCCGCCAAATACTCCCTGATGCCGCCGAGCTGCTTTCCGTATTTCGGTCCGACCGTCTTTAACTGCGGCTTGAAGCTGTAGCTTGTAAACTCGCTCACCTCATCCGTAAACACGATCTTCTTCACATTCAGCTCATCCTTAACAATATCCTGATAAAATCCGTCGAGCGTTCTGCCTGCTTTGACAAACATGGTCCCGATCGGCTGACGGTTCTTGATATTGGCGGTATTACGCGCCGCGCGTCCCATGACGACAAGCTCTAATACCTCCTCCATATCCGCCTCCAGCTTCGCATCGATCATCGAATCATCCGCTGTCGGGAAATCACACAGATGAACGCTCTCCGGCGCAGACGCATCAATACTGCACACCAGATTGCGATAGATTTCCTCCGTCATAAACGGCACCATCGGCGCGGCACATTTCGCGATCGACACAAGCGCGGTATAAAGCGTCATATACGCGTTGATCTTATCCTGCTCCATGCCCTTCGCCCAAAAACGCTCACGGCTTCTTCTGACATACCAGTTGCTCATTTCGTCCACAAAGTTGTCAAGCACCTTTGCCGCCTCTGGAATGCGGTAATTGTCCAAATGTTCATCCACCTCGCGGATCGCGGTATTCAGCTTTGAGAGCAGCCATTTATCCATGACCGGAAGCTTATCATATTCCAATTGATATTTCGTCGCGTCAAACTGATCGATATTCGCATAAAGGACAAAAAATGCATAGGTGTTCCACAATGTTCCGAGGAATTTGCGCTGTCCCTCCTGCACCGCTTTTCCGTGGAAACGGTTCGGCAGCCACGGTGCGGAATTGATATAGAAATACCAGCGGATCGCATCGGCTCCGTAGGTCTCAAGCGCCTCAAACGGATCGATTGCATTTCCCTTGGACTTGCTCATTTTCTGTCCGTTCTCATCCAGCACAAGACCGAGCACGATCACGTTTTCATAGGGCGCCTTGTCAAACAATAATGTGGACTCCGCCATGAGCGAATAAAACCATCCGCGCGTCTGATCAACCGCCTCGGAAATAAACTGCGCCGGGAACTGTGCCTCAAATAATTCTTTATTCTCAAACGGATAATGATGCTGTGCAAACGGCATCGCGCCGGAGTCAAACCAGCAGTCAATGACCTCGGGAACACGCTTCATCGTCCCGCCGCATTTCGGACAGGTGCAGGTGATCTCATCCACATACGGTCTGTGCAGCTCGACGGTGCGCGCTGCCGGATTGCCGCTTAACTTTTCCAAGTCCTCGCGGGAACCGACCGACTCCTGATGTCCGCAGCCGCCGCACTCCCATATATTGAGCGGCGTTCCCCAATAACGGTTACGCGAGACGCCCCAATCCTGAATGTTCTCCAGCCAGTTGCCGAAACGTCCCTCTCCGATGGAGGGCGGAATCCAGTTGACCGTCTGATTATTGCGCACAAGCTGATCTCTGACCGCCGTCATTTTGATAAACCAGGATTCGCGCGCATAATAGATCAGCGGCGTATCACAGCGCCAGCAGAACGGATAATCATGCTCAAATTTCGGCGCGTCAAACAGCTTACTTTCCTTGTCGAGATCCTTCAGGATTTCAGGGTCTGCTTTTTTCACAAACAATCCCGCATACGGCGTCTCCTCCGTCATGTTTCCTTTTCCGTCAACGAATTGTACGAAAGGAAGATCGTATTTTCTTCCCACCTGCGCGTCGTCCTCACCGAACGCCGGCGCGATATGAACGATACCCGTACCGTCCGTCATCGTAACATAAGAATCGCAGGTCACATAGTGCCCCTTCTTATGCTGCTTTTCCGCCACATCCGCCGCACACTGAAATAACGGCTCATATTCCTTGTATTCCAAGTCCTTTCCGCTGTAAGTCTCCAGCACCTCGTATGCAGGAACGCCCTCTGCGGCAAGCGCACCAAGCACCTGATCCAAGAGCGCCTGCGCCATATAATAGGTGTAGCCGTCCGCCGCCTTTACCTTGCAGTAAATCTCCTCTGGATTCACACAGAGTGCGACATTGGACGGAAGCGTCCACGGCGTCGTCGTCCATGCTAAGAAATAAGCATCCTCACCCTTTACCTTAAAGCGCACGACCGCCGAGCGCTCCTTGACGGCTTTATAGCCCTGCGCCACTTCATGAGAGGAAAGCGGCGTCCCGCAGCGCGGGCAGTACGGTACGATCTTGAAGCCCTTATACAGTAATCCTTTATCCCAGATCTGCTTTAACGCCCACCACTCGGACTCAATGAAATCATCATGATAGGTGACATACGGGTCATCCATGTCCGCCCAAAAGCCGACCGTCTGCGAGAAATCCTCCCACATGCCCTTGTATTTCCATACGGACTCCTTGCACTTTGAGATGAACGGATCTAATCCATATTCTTCAATCTGATCTTTTCCGTCAATACCAATCCGTTTTTCCACCTCCAGCTCGACCGGAAGACCGTGTGTATCCCAGCCCGCTTTACGCGGAACCATATACCCCTTCATCGTGCGGTAACGCGGGATCATATCCTTGATCACGCGCGTCAGCACATGCCCGATATGCGGCTTTCCGTTTGCCGTCGGCGGTCCGTCATAAAATGTATAGGTCGGTCCGTCCTTGCGTTCCTCCATGGATTTGCGGAAAATGTCATGCTCCTTCCAAAATTCGCTGACTTCCTTTTCACGCTCTACAAAATTCAGATCCGTTGTTACTTTTTGATACATGCTCGTGCTCCTTTCCAAATAAAATGATCCGTATCTTTATTCGATACCAAAAAAGACTTCGCCCTGTAACAGGACGAAGTCTTTATTCGTTCACCACCTCTTACAACATACGACCGTCCGCACACGAAAATGCGGTCTCGGCTTATATGGTCTCCCGTAACGCCGGAGATGCGTCAGCGTTTACTTACCCTAAGGCTTTCAAGCTGCGACTCGAAAGTGATATTCCCCTTGCCCGTACTCATACCGGTCTTCCACCTTCACCGGCTCGCTGCCACTTTCCGAACAAAGCTACTGTCTTTGTCAACGTCTTTGTGCTCAATCATCATTTTCTCAGCGCTATTATAATGCGCTTCTTTATTTTTTGTCAAGTCTTAAGAAAAATCAAACGTATTATAGATCTCGCCCGTCAGGCAATCCATAACCTCTACCTCATTATTGCCGCCGTAAAGCTCGACATAAATCAGCCCGTCCGTCACCTCAAAATAGTAGAAGCTGTGATCGCAGATGATGCTGTCCGGAATCGTTTCCATATTCGCATCATTTAAGTATTCCTCAATATCAAGCTTGTGTACCTCGGTTCCGTTCGCCGCAGAATAATAGATAGAGCCCTCTGCATAGTAAATATCCTGATTTAAGTCAAAATCCATCAAATCCTCTGCGATCAGCTCATAAGCGCTGCCGTCCTCCGTCGTCAAAAGCATCTCCCCGTCAGGCGTGTTGAACGCGAAGAAGATATAGCCTCCGACATCAAATGCTGTCAGACAGCTGAGATTACTCAGTCCATAATCGGAAAGCGCAAATAACGTGTGCTTATCGCTGCCGTCAAGCTTCATTTTGCACATCGTTTGATCGTCGAGACGCTCATAATAAATATATCCGTCTAAAATATAATAGTAACCGAGCGAATCCTGATCGATCTTTTCATTGCTTCCCGTTACCGGATCATAACAATACAGCTCATAGTAATCATCATAATTATCATAATAAATCAAGCCCTCATAATACGAGAATGCACACACCTGCGTTCCGTTTAAGAGCAGCTCCGGCTCAGAGCCGTTTTTCAATTTGACCTTCCAAAACGAGTACGTGCCCGCATCCGAATCTCTTGACGTAAAATACACGTCTTCGCCAATAACCGTAAAGTATCTGACATCATAATCCGCAAGCGAGTATGCTTCCTGTGTGTCCGCATAGACAAGATTATAGTCGTCCCACTGATTATTCTTGATCAGAATATAGCTTTCGCCGTAATAGCCCGTAAAAGAAGCACGGTAATCCGTCATGTAACCCTGCACAACAGACCCCGGATCGAACTCCGGCACATCCGGCTCGTCCGTCGGTTCCGGCGTCGGCTCGTCTGTCGGCTCCGGTGTCGGCTCGTCTGTCGGTTCCGGTGTCAGTGTCGCTTCCTCCCTCGGTGCGGATGTCGGCCCCGCCGCAAGCGAACTGATGCCGCCTTCCGGCTCATCATCCTTCTTCAGCACAATACCGACAATAATCCCTACGATCGCAATAAAGATCACAGCGATCGCAGCGACGACTGCACCAAGCTTTTTCTTATTCTGCTTCTGCTGCTGCTGATAACCGGGACCGCCTGCGCCATAGCCGTAATTCGGATTAGGATAGCCGCCCGGCTGGTTCATCCCAAAGCCTTGATTCATGTTCATGTCGCTGCCCGCGCCCATGCCATAGCCCTGATTCATATTCGGCTGATTCATGCCAAAGCCCTGGTTCGCATTCATGTCGCTGCCTGCGCCCATGCCATAGCCCTGGTTCATGTTCGGCTGATTCATGCCAAAGCCCTGATTCATATTCATGTCGCCGCTCTGCTGGTTCATCCCAAAGCCCTGATTCGCATTCATGTCACTGCCTGCGCCCATACCATAACCCTGGTTCATGTTCATGTCGCTGCCCTGCTGATTCATGCCAAAGCCCTGATTTGCATCGGCTGCCTGAAACGGCTGTGTGACATCACTCGGCTGATTTACTCCGAAGCCCTGATTCATGCTGTACGGATTCTGCCCTTCCGGCTGCCCGTTCAGCGGATTGTTATTATCCTGCATACTTCCTCCCTGTTCCGGACGGGGTCCATTCATGCGCATACACACCGCTTATGTATCCGGCCATCGCTTCCGCCCTTTTTTCGATACTTGAACAATCTTTCATCGTTCTATCTTTATTTGTGATCAAAATGTGATACTTTTATAATAGCATGTTTTTTTATAATTTCCATCACTTTTTTACCGATTTTACTTATTTAACAAAATTTTTTCCTGATTTTACTTCGCCATATTTCCATTATTTTCCATATACATCAAGGAACGCATTTAACGATCGGCGCTTCATCTTATGGTTGAATCAAAATTTGTTTTTTATCATAGTATAAGGCTCCTTTTTTTACAAATAATAGTATCAGCAAAAATGACTATTTGGGATAAACGGAGGTTTTATTTCTATGAAAGCAACGGGAATCGTAAGAAGAATAGATGATCTTGGGCGGGTGGTGATCCCGAAGGAAATCCGGCGTACGCTCCGCATCCGCGAGAGCGATCCGCTTGAGATCTTTACAGACCATGAAGGCGAGATTATATTAAAAAAATATTCCCCCATCGGAGAGATTGGTGATTTTGCCAAACAGTATGCGGACTCCTTGGCCGCGGTTTCGGGACATACGGCGTTTGTCACGGACAGAGATCAATTCATCGCAAATGCAGGCGGCGGCAAAAACCTGTTAGGCAAGCCGATCAGCAAGCAGTTGGAAGAAAAAATGGATCATCGCGAAACAATGATTGCATCAAAGGGTGAGAGGAGTTATATTATAATAGGAGAGGGCGCAGAAGAATATCAGCATGTCGCACTGACCCCCATCATCTGTGAAGGAGATGTGATCGGTTCGGTCATATTGGCAGATACCGACGGGAAAGCAAAGATGGGTGAGGCAGAACAAAAAATGATCCTCTCCGCGGCAGGATTCTTAGGAAAGCAGATGGAGCAGTAACGCTCCCTTCGTTCGGATCATGAAAAAATGGTATCATATTGTGGCAGTCACCTTTGTGCTTATGATCGTAGCAGCGGGACTGTATATTGATCTGAATCCTTCGTATACAATGGGTGGCAGGCAGAAACTCTTGATGTATGCCACCCCTATTTTTGTGCTGTTTTTTGATATGGCATACCGCATGAGGCATGCTCAGACAACGGCAGAAAAAACGGCGATCCGCCACCGCGCCTATGTGCAGATGTTCCTCATTTACGTGATCGCCGCCGCAACGCTTCTTTTCCTCAAAAGCTCTTTCCGCCGCGCATTTGTGGACCGCAATATCTGGCAGGCGGAGCCGTTTACAAAAGAGCATTTTGAAATGTATTGTAATCTGAAACCATTCCGTTCGATCACCATGTATATGCGCGCGTACCGCAACCAAAACATGTCCGTCAGGCTGATCGCTGCAAATCTATTGGGAAATCTTGTCGCAGCCATGCCCTGCGCCATATTTCTTCCCGTGATCTGGCCGCGCACGCAGACGAAATGGCGGTATTTTCTGCCGACAATGATTCTGTCCGTGGTGATCGTAGAAAGCATTCAGTTTCTGACGATGGTTGGGCAGGCGGACATTGATGATGTGATCTTAAACGTTGCCGGCGCCTGCCTTATCTTCGCGTATCGACCGCTTTTAAAGCATTCTGAGCGGCTTCGGGAATGGTTTTATTAAGCACACTATTGCGCTACCATCAGACCGAGTATCGTAAACAAATCCCCTGTGGAATCGGATGCCTTTCTGATCTCCACCGTGTGCTGCTCCACGCCATCCCCCACAAAAACCTCGCGCGCATCCGCACAATTTCCCCAGCCTCCTGAAAAATCGGCGTTCAGGGTCGCCACGCGCTCACCGTCAACCAGCACGTCAAACTGGCCGCTCAAACCATCGACCGTCTTATGATACAAAATTCCCAGTCTTTCAAAGCTCGCCTCAAAAACAATACCGCCTTCTCCCGACTCGCATGTCCAGTCATTCGGAAACGGCTGAAAGATGCTGCTCTCGGTGAAACTGCCAAATTCTGTCGGCGTGATCGTCTCCCGATCCAAAAGCGACGCGTTCATGTAGCATTCCCTTGTCACGGCATCCACAGCAAAATCCTGCGGCTCAGGCAGCTCATTTCGCTGCGCGTAGACCGCGTTTAAGTATTTCCACAAAATTTCACCCGTGATCGCATGACCGAGCGCCGACGGATGCACCTCATCGCCCGAAAGCTGCTTTGCAGTGTAGACCTCCTGCGCCATCATATCCTGAATGAGGCTCGTGTAGCTGACCATCGGCAGCTTATAATTAAAGCCGATCAACACATGCTGACTGATCGCCGTCGCGCCGTTCGTCTGCCCCATAAAAAGAAGCATGGCTGCCGGATGATTCTCCGCAAGCAGAATGCGGCGCACCAGATTATCATAGGTTGTTTTGTAGGTAAGAGAGTCCCCGTCATTTACGGAAAACTCCACAAGCACAAGATCCGGTGAAAAATCCAATACATCCTTTTGTACCCTGTGTACCCCGATATAAGAATCCGTCGCCCCAATTCCTGCGTTGATAAATGTAAACTCCGTATCCGGGAATGTCTGCTCCCACCACGAAAAATAAATATCCGCATAACACTTCTTGGGTGAAACCTGACTGTCGTCCGTGCCGTTTGAGATCGTCCCCTGCGTGATGGAGCCTCCGATGCAGGCGATCGTCACCGGTTCTCCCGATTCGGCCTTGCGCATGACTGCCGCCAGCGCCGCGTCATCGCAGCTTCCCCATTGGTCGGCGGATAAATACAGCTCCTCGGACACATAATCGGTCGGCGGCGCCTGCATGCCGTCTACATCAGCCGCTGCTGTCCGGTCCGCAGCATCTCCCTGTCCGTCCGTTTCTGTCCCGTCCGCGGCATCGCTTCCCTGACCATCGGCTTTCACTTCGTCGCTTTCCTGACCGCCCGTTTCCGTTCCGTTTTGTCCCGCCGTCTGCGCGTCATCCGGCTTCCGATTCTCCCCGCCGTCTGCGCCGCAGCCGGCAATCAGCAGCGCCGCCATCAGTACACAGCACCATTTCTTTTTTCTCATAAGATAAACCCGCCTTTTCTCTTTTCATAAACAACAGCATTTACCTTATTATATAATAGCTCCATGAGCAAGCGCAAATACTTTTCGCAGGATCCTGTTCATTCCCCGGATCTGATCTTATTCGCCATCACTTATTTGGACACATTTTCATTTTCGCCCGTATCCCCATCTTCTTCCTCATCACAGACGGCATTTATGATAATACTTGCAATGCCGCAAAGGATACCGCCGACCGCGAACGAAATCCACGAGATGTTCCAATGTCCTGTGTAATCCCGCCAATTTCCGGTCCACATTCCGCCCGGCGTTCCCCAAAAGCCCCACACGAGAAACACACAGGTCGCGATCAGCATGATCACGCCGCAGACTGCGCCCGTCAATTTCCCCGCCTTATTCTTACTGTCCGCGCGGGCATTTTCTTTATTGTAGTCCTCTACATGGTAGATGCTGCGCCGTATACCGAAAAAAACAAAAATGCCGACCCCCAGCGCAACCATCGCAAGAAAGCTCGCTCCCGCTGCATTTGAGTAAATGACTCTGTCATAGGAATCGTCAATATAAGAGGAGACGATCAACCCGAATAAGATCAGTCCGACACCTGCCGCAATCGCCCATGAGAAAACGCGATCCGCCCGCTCGATTTCCTTTTCCGAATAAACCGGCTGTATCTTCGGATGCTTTTTGACATAGCGGGAATGCTCCATACCCGACACGATCAGGATGATCACTGAGACGGTCACAATCGTCAGAAAAAACGCCCCCATAAAAGCTTCCGACGCGATTCCATCCAACAAAGAGATCACCGCCAGCGCCATGATGATCGCAGGGATCGAAAGCGCCATTTGGATACTGAATATCTTCATATGCCGGACAAAGCTTTGCGCCTCCTCCTCATGATGCTCCTCGACGCTCCCCCTTAAAAGTTCGTCCATGCTTACCTGATAGCGCTCACAGATTTTTAAGAGCGTATCCATTTCAGGAAAGCTCGCGCCGCTTTCCCATTTCGATACGGACTGCCGCGTCACATCGAGCTCCTCTGCCAACTGTTCCTGTGTCAGCCCATTACTTGTTCTGATGCTTTGTAAATTCTGTGCAAAATTCATTTTCATCATCCCTCCTTATGGGCTCCATTCTAGCCGTGCACGGATGTCAACTCTACCAATTTTGAGTTGCTTTTGAAAATTTTATTGTTAATTTTGAGTTGCGCACGCCCATTTTTACGGTATCGCGCAAAAAATCTGCCTTTGCGAATGCGCTGCCGTAACCCCGCCTGTCTATACTAGCAGTATACTTCCGATTCATGCAAGCAATTCTGCCGTTCGTGCATCCGGCTGCCCAAAACCGACAAACAATTTCGCTTCCTTGCCATCCGCATGGTATTCTCCCCGCTCATTGACCGTGGCAAACGCCTGCGCTCTGATCTCCAGCATCACCCGTTTTTGTTCGCCGGGTTTTAAGGAGATTCTCCGGAATGCGCAGAGGCGATGATTCCTCACCTCATTTTCACTTCCCTCCACTCTCACATACACCTGCAGCACCTCGGATAAATCCATGTCGCTTTCATTCCGCAGACCGGCATAAAGCGTCAGCCCCTCCTTTGCCGCTTTTTCATAATCCTGTTTATCAAGAGTTATGACTTGAAGAACGCCTTCGCTTCCTTCTTTCAAGGGTATGCCTTTGCCCGCTGTTCCCGTTTCGTCCGACACATTTGTCTCACCGGACGCTCCCGCTTCGCCCGTCACAATCCCGCATTCCTCCAACGTGATCTTTCCGTAAGTCAGTCCGTACCCGAACGGATAGAGCGGCTCATTTTCCAGATAGCGGTAAGTTCTGCCTTTCATGGAATAATCCGTAAATTCCGGCAGCCCGTCTAAATCCCGATACAGCGTGATCGGCAGCTTACCCGAGGGTGAATACACGCCGAACAGCGCTTCCGCAACCGCACGCCCGCCAAGCGCACCCGGATACCATACCTGCAGGATCGCGGACGCACGCTCCGAGGCAAGCTTCATATCCATGGCGCTTCCCGCAAGCATGCAGACGATCGTCGGTTTTCCGACCGCAAGCACACTCTCCAGCAGCCTCCTCTGTGATGCCGGAAGCTGCAAGTCCTTTTTATCGCCTGAAGCATCCGCGTTACCCGCATCTCCCTCCTCGCCCTCAAGCGTCTCATCCAGACCGAGGCACAATATGACCGCATCGGCATGCTCCGCCACGGTCTGTGCTTCCGAAATCAGATGATGCGGTTTGGCAAGCGCATCCCCTTTTTCCAGAAACAGATGACTTCCCTCGCTATAAAGGATGCGCATATCGTCACCCGCCTGTTCCCGTATGCCATTCAGCACCGTCACATATTCCGAAGCCGTGCCGTGATAATTACCGATCAGCGCTCTTCTGCTGTCCGCATTTGGTCCGATGACCGCCAGCGTACGGATGCATTCGTGTGAGAGCGGCAGGATTCCGTCATTTTTCAAAAGAACAAGGCTTTCCCGGGCCGCCTCTACCGCAAGCGCACGATGCTCGGCACAGTCCACTTTCTCATAAGGAATCGCATCATAGGGCGTCTCCTCAAACATACCGAGCAGATAACGCGTCGTAAACAGCCGGACTGCGGATTCCCGTATCGTCTCGCGCGAAACCATCCCCAGACCGTATGCATTCATTATTTTTTGATAGGTGCAGCCGCAGTTTACGTCGCAGCCGCTCTCCAGCGCAAGCACCGCGGATTCCTCCGCACTGTTTGTCACATGATGGTGCATATGAAAATCCTGCACCGCCCAGCAGTCGGAAACAAAATGCCCTTCAAACTGCCACTCCCCGCGCAAGATCTCCTTCATTAGATGCGTATGCCCGCAGCAGGGTTCTCCGTTCGTGCGGTTATAAGCGCCCATGACGGATTCCACATGCGCTTCCCGCACGCAGTGCTCAAACGCGGGCAGATACGTCTCGCGCAAATCTTTTTCGCTCACACGCGCGTCAAAAGAATGACGCACCGCCTCCGGTCCAGAGTGCACCGCAAAATGCTTGGCACAGGCGGCAAGCTTTAAGTAGGGCACGCCGTCGTCCTCGCCCTGAAGACCGCGAATGAACGCGCATCCCAGCACGCCCGTCAGATAGGGGTCTTCCCCGTACGTTTCATGTCCCCTGCCCCATCTCGGATCACGGAAAATATTGATATTGGGCGACCAAAACGTCAACCCCTTATAAATATCGCGATCTCCATGCCGGACACTCTCGTTATATTTTGCCCTGCCCTCTGTGGAGATCACATCGCCCACATCCCGCATCAGCTCTTCGTCAAAGGCCGCGGCAAGTGCGATCGCCTGCGGAAACATCGTCGCCGTCCCTGCGCGCGCCACACCGTGAAGCCCCTCGTTCCACCAGTTATATTCCGGTATGCCGAGCCGTTCGACCGCAGGCGCGTCGAATCTTAGCTGCGACGCCATTTCCTCCACCGTCATCCGGTCTACTAATTCTTCTGCCCTTTTTCTCGCTTCCGCTCTGTCCATATGCACCCCTCCGTTTTTCAAAATGTTTTTCCGTTCCTCCCGCAAACGCTACGGTACTGTTTTGCGGCATCTGTCCACATTTCTTCGAAACTATAGCGATCACTACGGAAAACGCTACGATTACAAAAACAATCCCTTATTCTGTGTGATGTATTTACTCACATCTTTTTGCAAACTCAAAATCAATTCCTCTTTTTTTGTTCATTATTCCACTGATCAAGCACTTTCTCAACCTCTGCAATTAACTGTTGTTTATCTGGAATATAATACGTATACTTAGATGCAAAAATATTACTCGACAAACCACCTAACGCATATTCAACTGCCAACGCATCTTTATCCGTACACAAAATAATTCCGATTGGCTTGTTGTCACCCTCATCATTTACTTCATTTTCATAATAATTCAGATACATATTTAATTGCCCAACGGCCTCTGGCACTAATTTTGTTGTTTTTAACTCTATAATTACATATGATTTTAACGGCTTGTTATAAAAAACCATATCCGCATAGTAATGGGTATTATTAATTGTAACTCTCTGTTGCGTTCCTACAAACATAAATCCTCTGCCCAACTCCAACAAAAATCTTTCAATTTGTTGTACCAACGCTTTCTCCAAATCACTTTCCACTATCGGCTTATCTTCTGGTATACCTAGAAATTCAAAGACATACGGATCTTTTATAATATCCTTCGGTTCATTCATTTCAATACCGTTCAACGCTAAATTCAATACTTCCTGCTTATTGATATTCCCTTTAGATAGCAACAACCGTTCATACAAAGAGGTATCAATTTGACGTTTCAATTCTCTAACAGACCAGTTTGAATTAACAGCTTCTTTTTCATAAAAGCTACGTTTATCTTTATCCGAAATAGTTAAAAGTTCACAGTAGTGAGTCCAACTTAATTTGCCAGTCACCGACTGGCAATTCTTATAGTTTAAATAGAACGCTCTCATATTTTGTAAATTTGAACGCGAAAATCCTTTTCCAAACTCATTTGTTAATGCTTTTGATAACTGTTTCAATGTCTGTTCTCCATATGCGGCACGAATACTTGCATTCTGCTCATACCGAACAATGATCTCCCCAATCTTCCAATAAGAAATAATCAATTCATTATTTACTTCTCTCGCAACATTGTTTCGGGCAGTATCAAGAATATTCTTTATTTCATTAATCAAGGGACGTATTAATTGACTATCCATTCTAAAGCCTCCCTTCTCATTTTATGATAACATAACACCCCAACAATTTGTGTATCGTGTTCTCTTTTTCTGAACGCTATACACGCAATACACAATTAAAACCATACTCCATTTTAGTAATATTACAAAATCCTGTACAGTATAAATCCTGCGTTTTCGCTCCCCGTTCCTCCATGTATATCCGGCCTTCTTATGAAAAAGAGCGCTGCTGATGCAACGCCCTTTACCATAATTTTCTGCAATGCAGATTCTTCGAAAGAGTTTCCGCAGGAAACTCTGAAATGAGCGCAGCTCATTTTTATCCGCCGGAGGCTCTAAGAAAGTGCTGATTTAATCAGCGCTTCCTTAGAACGGATTCTCCGTCGGGTACTTCGCATGCGCCGGCTGGTTGTAGCCGATCTCTTCAGGAAGGATGCCGATATACTTAAATACCTCGTAAAGCGCCTTGCCGTGATGTCCAAACGCAACCGCTCCGTGGTGCGGATAATTCTTCTCGATCAAAACGTGGCGGTAGAATCTGCCCATCTCCTTAATGGCAAATACGCCGATGGAACCGAAGGACTTTGTCGCAACCGGAAGAACTTCGCCCTCCGCCACATACGCGCGGAGAATATTGTCCGCGGTGGACTGCACGCGGAAGAACGTGATCTCGCCCGGCGCAATATCTCCCTCGAGCGTACCGTTTGTAACCTCCTCAGGAAGGCTTCTCGCCATGATCTTCTGATTCTTCATTTCACATGCCGCAAGCTTGCTGGAGCAAGTATTTCCGCAATGGAAGCCCATGAACGTATCCTTATGCGTATAATCAAACTTGCCCTCGATCGCCTCATGATACATATCCGCAGGAACGGAATTGTTAATATCGAGAAGCGTTACCGCATCCTGGCTGACACAGGTTCCGATGAACTCGCTTAATACGCCGTAAATATCTACCTCACACGATACCGGAATACCGCGTCCCGTTAAACGGCTGTTGACATAGCAGGGAACAAAGCCGAACTGCGTCTGGAATGCCGGCCAGCACTTTCCTGCGATCGCAACATATTTCCGATATCCCTTATGCGCTTCTACCCAGTCAAGCAGCGTCAGTTCATACTGCGCGAGCTTCGGCAGTACTTCGGATTTCTTATTTCCTGCGCCAAGCTCCTTTTCCATATCCGCTACAACCTCAGGGATACGCGGGTCATTGTCATGCTTATGATATGCCTCAAACAGATCCAGCTCGGAATTTTCCTCGATCTCAACGCCAAGGTTATAAAGCTGCTTGATCGGCGCATTACATGCGAGGAAGTTTAACGGTCTCGGTCCGAAGCTGATGATCTTTAAGTTCTTTAATCCATCCACCGCGCATGCGATCGGAACGAACTCACGGATCATATCCGCACACTCCTCAGCGGTGCCGACCGGATACTCGGGAATATATGCCTTGATATTGCGAAGCTTCAGGTTATAGCTTGCATTCAGCATACCGCAGTATGCGTCTCCGCGTCCGTCCATTAAGTCTGCCTGTGACTCCTCCGCCGCTGCACAGAACATCACCGGTCCGTCAAAATGCTTTGCCAAAAGCGTCTCGGAAATTTCCGGTCCGAAATTGCCAAGGTATACGCAAAGCGCGTTACAGCCGGCTTTTTTTACATCTTCAAGCGCCTGCACCATATGGATCTCACTCTCAACGATGCAAACCGGGCACTCATAAATATCCTCTTTGCCGTATTTCTTTTCATACGCGGCTACGAGCGCCTTCCTTCTGTTCACCGATAACGACTCCGGGAAACAGTCGCGGCTGACCGCCACAATACCGATCTTTACTGTTGGTGTGTTGTTCATCATTGTTTGGTTTCCTCCCTTATCATTTTGATTTTACTATTACCCATAACCGCTGTTTTCGCGGCAAATGTTCTATCGGACAAAGACCATGTCTTCTAAAATATTATATCTCAAAACACCCGGTTCGTCCATATGTATTTTAACGAGTTCTATATTGTTTCACTTTTTGCTTAACATATTTCATGATACCGCGAAATCTTCCCCAAAAAAGAATTTACCCTATCGCGTGTCAGCGGATCACTCGTCAATATTTAAGTTCTTGCCGATCAGACCAATATGTGCGCCTTCCGGCAGCCCGCCCTCGGCATGTCCGATCAGCCACTTGTTCGTCGCAGTGATGAGGCTGTCCTCCCATCCTTCATGCTTCTTCTCAAGCGGATAATTTGTCCCCTTAGGGAGTACGATCCCGACCTTGAAGCCCTTACCGTTCTGATTGCACGGCGCATAATGCAGCGTGGTTGCATAAATCTCCACCGCCGTTCCTGCCGGAACGAGAAATGCCTCGATCAGCGAAGTATCGTAAGTAAAATCATCCGTAATGTCCTGCTGCGCGCCGACCATAAGGATCGCGTCCGTCGCCGCGACATTGATCTCCGAGCTTCTATGATATTCCAACGCATTTAACATCGCATTATGTCCGTTGCAATATCCGATCTCGATCGGCAGCTCTCCGTACAGCTTTGCGCTGATCTGCGCTGCCGCGTCGAGCGCCTCCAGCTCCGGAATGGACGGCTCGTACGCCACACCGTCGGGAAGCGGCGTGATCTCGTTGATCTTGTCCACAAGCTCCGTAAAATCAATTCCCTCCACCTTCCGTCCGTATTTACGAAATGCGGGATCACTAATCTGTAAAACCTTCATCTTCCTGCTCCTTTCCCTACCTCTTTCCTCATTTAAGCTATTGCGTAACACATCTGATAACATTCACGATTGTCCAATATATACAACTCCATAAGCAGGTGCTCTGACGCCGTCGGTACTTGCATGCTGTATTTCGGCATGCTATGTACCGTTACGAGCGGAAGGCAGCGAAAGCGTGCCTGCGCTGGATTGTATACGTTGGACATTTTCATAATTTACTTATGTGTTTCGCAATTACACTCTCTATTCTTTATCCGCCAGCGTTAAAAACAGCTCCTTACACGCCGGATAAATCTGCTTGAATTTCTGATAACGCTCCTCATATTTTGCGACAAGCTCCGGTTCCGGCTCCACCGTGTCTACCACTTTGACAAGCCGTTCTGCAATTTCCTCGACGTCCGCATATTCGCCGCAGGCAACCGCGGCAAGCATCGCGCCGCCCATCGCCGGTCCTTCTTCGCTCTCGATGACGTCAACCTTGATACCGAGCACATTCGCAATGATCTTTTTCCAAAGAGGACTCTTCGCGCCGCCGCCGCAGATTTTTGTCCGCTCGATCGTCACGCCAAGCGCCTTTGCCACCTCAAACGAATCGCGGAGTGCAAACGCAACCCCCTCCAAAACTGCCTGCGTCATATCCGCGCGGGACGTATCCATGGTCAGTCCGATAAACGTTCCTCTTGCATCGGGATCATTGTGCGGAGAGCGCTCCCCCATGAGATACGGCAGGAAATAGACATGATTCTCTCCAAGCTTCGCAATCTGCTTTTGTTCCGCTGCATAATCCTTTGTACCGATAATATCGTCCATCCACCATTTATTACAGGAGGCCGCGCTTAACATGCATCCCATCAGATGGTAGTGCCCGTCGGCATGTCCGAACGCATGCAGCGCATTAAATTTATCCACGCCGAAGTCTTTCATGGAAATAAAAATCGTGCCGCTCGTACCGAGCGAAATATTGCATCTTCCGTCGCCGACCGTTCCCGTTCCGACAGCCGCCGCCGCGTTATCGCCCGCGCCTGCCGCCACTTTCACGTTTTCGGAAAGTCCGAGCTGCTTTGCAACATCGGGCAGCAGCGTACCGACGCACTCATAGCTCTCATACACCTGCGCCATCATATCTGATGTCACGCCGCAGATGTCCAGCATCTCTTTTGACCAGCAGCGGTTTTTGACGTCAAACAACAACATGCCTGACGCATCGGATACATCCGTACAATGCGTGCCTGTCAGCCGGTAAGCAAGGTAATCCTTCGGCAGCATGATCTTTCGAATGCGCGCAAAATTTTCGGGTTCTTTGTTTTTGACCCACAGCAGCTTCGGCGCCGTAAATCCCGTAAACGAAATGTTCGCCGTGTAACGCGATAAGGTTTCCTTACCAATCGTCTGATTTAAGTAATCATTTTCCTCATAGGTTCTGCCGTCATTCCAAAGAATCGCCGGACGGATCACGCGATCCTGCTCGTCCAAAATGACAAGTCCGTGCATCTGACCGCCGAAGCTGATGCCTGCAACCTGCGATCTGTCACAGCCATCAAACAGCTCCGAAAGTCCCTCCATGCTTTTTTCATACCAATCCTCCGGTTTTTGCTCCGACCAGCCCGGATGCGGAAAATATAACGGATACTCCTTGGAAACGATTTTTTTGATCTCACCCTTTTCGTCCATCAGCAGCAGCTTGACTGCCGAGGTTCCCAGATCGATACCGACATAATACATGAATCTGCCTCTCCCTTCCCCATCGTTTGCCTCCGGCATTTACCAAACGCAGTTACCCATTGTCTTCTGCTTTGTCCTGCCAAAAATTGTCTGTTTTTATTCTACTAAAAAAGGCAGGATTTTTCAATGATTCTCCCGCCTTTCGTACTGTATTTTTTACACTTCTTTTACGACATTTTTTTCTTCCTGCTTAATCCTCATAAAGCGATCTCATGCGCGAAAGCACCTGCTCACAGACGTCCATTAAGCGGCTCTCATCCTTCTCAACGATCCCGATCTTCGGATAAGTGTGGATAAACGCCGGAACGCCCTTTGTCTCGAATTTCAGCGCCCCGTCAAACGAGGAAATAAATTCCGGCAGCTTCACGACATTGACCGGTGCCTGCGGCAGCATGGTAATGCGCAGCCTGCCCGCCTCGCCTTTCAGCTCCGTAGCATAAAGTCTGTGCGCCAACGTGCGGATGAGTGAAATGCGCATGAGATTCTGTGCGGATTTCGGCACCTTCCCGAACCGGTCGCGCAGCTCATCCCGCATATCCTCCGCCTGCTCCTCACTCTCTATCGCCGCAATCCGCTTATAAATATCCAGCTTCTGCACCTCGTTCACGATATAGGACGGCGGGATATAAGCGTCCACATCGAGATCGACCGTCGTCTGAAAATCGGCACGCTCGCCCTCCCCTTTCAGCCGTTTGACCGCCTCGCCCAGCATTTTGCAGTAGAGATCATAACCGACCGCCTCCATGTGTCCGTGCTGTTCCGCGCCCAGCAGATTTCCCGCGCCGCGGATCTCCAGATCGCGCATGGCGATCTTAATGCCGCTTCCCAGCTCCGTAAACTCGCGGATCGCCTGTAAGCGCTTCTCCGCAACCTCTTTTAACAGCTTATCTCTCCGGTACATCAGAAACGCATACGCGGTACGGTTTGACCTCCCCACGCGCCCCCGGAGCTGATAAAGCTGCGCTAAGCCCATCGTGTCGGAATCATGGATGATCATCGTATTGACATTGGAAATATCCATTCCCGTTTCAATGATCGTCGTGGAAACAAGCACGTCAATCTCGCCGTTAATAAAATCAAACATGATGCGCTCTAAGTCCGTTTCGCGCATCTGCCCGTGCGCATAGGCAATATTCGCCTCCGGCACGAGCGCCTTTAGCATATCGGTAATATCGGCAATGTTGTGCACACGGTTATAGACATAATACACCTGACCGCCCCTGGAAAGCTCCCTCACGATCGCCTCCCGCACCATCTCCTCATTGTATTCCATAACATATGTTTGGATTGGAAGCCGCTCGTTCGGCGCTTCCTCCAATACACTCATATCGCGGATGCCGATCAGGCTCATATGCATCGTGCGCGGGATCGGCGTCGCCGTCAGCGTCATAACATCCACCGTGTTTTTTAATTTTTTGATCTTTTCCTTATGCGTGACGCCGAAACGCTGCTCCTCATCCACGATCAGCAGGCCCAGATCCTTAAACTGCACGTCGTTGGAAAGTACTCTGTGCGTTCCGATCACAATGTCCGCCATACCTGTCCGAAGCGCTTCGATTGTTTTCTTCTGCTGCGCTGCGGAGCGAAAGCGGGAAAGCAGCTCGACCCGCACGGGAAATTCCTTCATACGCTGCACGAATGTATTGTAATGCTGCTGCGCCAAAATCGTCGTCGGCACAAGATACACAACCTGCTTATTTTCCTGTACCGCCTTAAACGCCGCACGGATAGCGATCTCCGTTTTGCCGTATCCGACGTCCCCGCAGATCAGACGATCCATGATCTTGTGGCTCTCCATATCTTTTTTTACCGCTTCGATCGCATCTAACTGGTCCTGCGTCTCCTCATACGGAAACAGCTCCTCAAACTCCCTCTGCCATACCGTATCCGCGCCATAGACATAACCGTCTTTCTGCTGCCGCTCGGCATACAGCTCCACGAGATCCTGCGCGACCTGCGCGACCGCGCCGCGCACGCGGCTCTTTGTCCGCTCCCATTCCGTTGTGCCGAGCTTGTTGAGCTTCGGCGCCTTCGCCGCGTCACCCGACGCATATTTCTGGATCGCGTCTAAGCCCGTCGCCAGCACATAAAGGATACCGCCCCCGCCGTACTCGATCTTCATGTAGTCTTTTGTGACCTTATCCATCTCGATCTTTTCAATACCGCGGTAAATACCGAGCCCGTGATTTTCATGTACAACGTAATCGCCCGCCTTTAAGTCCGAAAAGCTCCTGATCTTCTGACCGTCATACGCCTTTTTATATCGTTTTTTCGTCTTATGCGCCGTAAAAATATCATTTTCCGAAAGCACGACAAACTGCAGCTCCGGATATTCAAAGCCTCTGCGCACCGTGCCGCTGACACTCGCGATCTCGCCGCGCTTTAACTCTTTTTGCAGATCCTCCGTATACCATGCGTTTAATTCCCGCTCCCGTAAATCCTCGGCAAGGCGCTTCGCCCTTGTCCTCGACGTCGAAAAAAGCATGACGCGGAAGCCCTTTTTATGATACTGCTCCAATTCTTTTACAAGCGTTTCAAAACTATTGTTATAGGAAGCAACGCCCCGCACCGTGACAGAAAATTTGCGCAGGAATTTAACCGGCACATTCTTAAATTCCATCGTGGAAAGCGCCATGACGCCATAACCCGATATTTTTGCAAATATTTCCTCCACGGACGTTAAGATATTCATCTGCTGCGGCAGAAGATAACCTTTCTCCGCGCGGTGCATCATGCTCTCCCGAAACTCCAGTTCCACCGCATCCGCATGCTCTTTGATCCTTGCCGGTTCATCCAAGACGAGCAGCAGCTTTTTTTTATCAAATAGCTCCAGCACGCTCACCGCCTCGGGATAAAAATAGCGGATATAGCTTTCCATGTTAAGAAAGCCTGCCGCGTCCACCGACGCAGACTCCGTGAGCAGCTCCGTCAGCTCCTGCATCATCACGCGGATACGGTGCGCTTCTTCCGTTTGAAAGCCGCCCCGGAAACGCGTCTCCACCTCATCCGCTTCGCGCTTCATCCGCTCCAGGCCCTGCGCGATGCGCTCTGGCGTCAGGATCATTTCCGCCGCCGGATAAATGCGGATTTCCTTCAGGCTCTCAAGGGAACGCTGGCTTAAAATATCAAAGCTTCGTACCGACTCTACCTCCTCGCCCCACAGTTCGATCCGGTATGGATTTTCCTCCGTCAAGTCAAACACATCAATGATACCGCCGCGGACGCTAAACTGCCCCGGCGCTTCTACCTGCGCAGTTTTTTCATATCCCATGGAAACCAGCCGCCCGGAAAACGCGCCGGTATCGACCATGCCGCCCTCCTCAATAATGACAACACTGTCATATAAAATCTCAGGCGGCATCTGCGGTGTCATCAAACTGTCGAAGGTCGTGACAACTGTGACAGCTTCACCCTGTAAAATGCTTCTCAGACAGCGCACACGCTGACTGACAAGCTCATTGCCGTGCACATCCGCCTGATAAAAGATCAAATCCTTGGCCGGGTAGTACATGACATTCCTGTCATAAAGAGCCGCGTCCTCACAGATCTCTTTTGCGCGAAGGTCGCTATAGGTCGCAATGATCTTCAAGGGAAATGCTTCCCCCAGGCCATAGACCATATGCAGCTTCTGGGAGTCCACGCAGCCGATCACAGACACACTCTCCCCGTTATGAACCGCCTTTTGCATCTCCTCATATTCACCAAGCTCCCTGATCGGAGCCGTCAGCATATTCATAGTAATCCCTCATTCTTACTCAGCCCGCAAACTTGTTCGTTTTGAGAACTTGCTCCCTTTGCGGACCTATTCCTTTAATCTCCTGCCCAAAATCCCAAAAAGAATCGCGAAGCGATACTTTTGAAAATGACTTAGATTTTCTTAGGTTGGGTATTCTCCAACCTTAGGAAATCTTCATTTTCTTCCGTTAAAGAGATTCATCGTCTGATCCGCCCCGTCGCACAGAACGGATACCGCCGCTTCCTTCGCAAGTGTGATACTTTCCTTCATCTTTTCACGATCCTCCTCGCAAAAGCCGCCAAGCACATGATTGACCAGATCACCGCCCTTCGGCTTATCGCCGACGCCGATCTTGATCCGCATAAACTCATCATGCCCCAAATGAGCCAGTATGCTCTTGATCCCATTATGTCCTCCCGCGCTTCCCTTCTTGCGGATGCGCAGCTTACCGACATCTAAGCTGATGTCGTCATAGATCACGAGCAGCTCCTCCCGTTCGTCCGCTTTATAATAATCAAGCAGCTCGCGGACACTCTCGCCGCTTAAATTCATATAAGTCTGCGGTTTGGCAAGCAAGACCTTTTTTCCGTCGATCATACCTTTTCCGATCAGCGCTTTGTGTTTTTTTTCCGTGACATTGATCTGATATGCTTCCGCAAGCGCGTCAATCACACAAAAGCCGACATTATGGCGCGTATGTTCATATTCTTTCCCCGGATTTCCCAAACCGACTATAATATACATTTCCATTCCCTCTTTTTTCTATAGATGCGTTCTTTTTTACCATACCAAAAACGGGGATGTTTCGCAACATCCCCGCCGTAAACTGCTATTCTTTTTTTGCATAACCCCTCGCATCCTTTTAGACTTTTCGGGTTTTCTCAAGCCCGGAAGAAGAATCCGCGAAGCAAATTCCAAAAGAAATGCCGAAGGCATTTCTTTGAAAGATTGGCGCAGGTGCGCCAATCTTTTTTATTCCTCGTCAGGAATCAGCAATGCCTGCTCATAGCGTTCCAAAATAATCCGCTGAATCTGATCCCGCGTATCGGAATTGATCGGATGCGCAATATCGCGGTATTCACCGTCCGCCGCCTTCTTGCTCGGCATCGCGATAAACATTCCCTTTTCCCCCTCAATTACCTTGATGTCATGAATGACGAATTCGTTGTCGATCGTAATGGACACGATCGCCTTCATTTTTCCCTCTTTGGTAATTTTCCTGACACGAACATCTGTAATGTTCATTTGCAATCCCCCTTTGTTCCTCACCTGACATCGAAACAGTAACAGACTCCCCCCGGCTGCTTATAATACATATCTCTCACTGTTTTCAACAACAACCTTGATGCCGTCATCTCCCTTATAATAAGAGTTGGCTCTGATCGTATCATGCCCTTCCACAATACAATTCTCGATATGTGTATTATCCCCTATATACACATCATTGAGTATGATAGAATTTTTGATATAGCAGTTGTTGCCGATAAATACTTCCTTAAAGATGACCGAATCCTCCACCGTACCGTTAATGATACTGCCGCTGGAGATCAGACTGTTCTTCACGCTCATGCCGACATTGTATTTTGCCGGCGGAAGATCATCCACCTTGGAGTAGATATTCGGATATTCCCCGAAGAAATAATTGCGGATCTCCGGCTTTAAGAAATCCATATTCGTTCTGAAATAATCATCAACGCTTGCAATATTGCTCCAGTAATCCTTCGTCTTATATCCGTAAATACGCTTGATGTTCTTATACCGGATCAGAATATCCCTAACGAAATCCATCCTCTCTTCCATCGCGGAGCGCTCGATCAGTTCTATGAGCTGGCGCCTTCTGATAATGTAGATACCGCAGGAGATCGTATTGGATTTTGCCATCAGCGGCTTCTCCTCAAATTCCTCGATCCGGCTGTCCTCATTCATTTTGACCGTTCCGAAGCGTTCTACATTCGTGCCCTCCGGCATATCCTTTACCACAACCGTGATATCCGCTTTTTTCTCTATATGATATTCCAGTACCTTATTGTAATCCATCTTATACACACAATCGCCGGATGTGATAACCACATAGGGCTCATGCGCATTTTTCAGATAAGAAAGGTTCTGCCAGATGGCGTCCGCCGTACCGCGGTACCAGCTGCTGTTCTCGGATGTCACCGTCGGCGCAAACACGGACAGCCCGCCCTGTTTCCGTCCGAAGTCCCACCATTTTGAGGAACTTAAATGTTCATTCAGGCTTCTCGCATTATACTGCGTGAATACCGCAACTCTCTGAATGCCGGAATTCGTCATATTGCTCAGCGCAAAGTCAATTCCGCGGTAGCTTCCCGCAATCGGCATTGCCGAGATTGCACGCTTCTGTGTCAATTCCTTCATTCTGTGATTATTACCACCCGCTAAAATGATTCCTATTGCTTTCATATTCAGTCACCTGCCTTAATCAGAGATTTACCGCTTGCAAGAACGCCGTTCGGATAATCTTCCTTATCTGTCACGCCCGCAATTACTGTATTCTTTCCTACGCTGACGTCATCCGGTACGACCGATCTCTCGCCGATCGTCGTAATCCCGTGGTTGTAGATATGCGGCATCGTATCATTTTCAGCCTCTTCGCCAACTCCGAGCTTCACACGGTTGCCGACAACAACATTCTCGGCAATGATGCCCTTATTCACCTCGCAGCCTTCGCCGATCACCGTATCATTCATGATAATGGAATCACGCACAACAGTATCCTTGCCGATCTTCACGCCGCAGCCGATGACGGAATTGTATACTCTGCCGTAAACCTCAGTGCCTTCGCCGATCAGGCTTCGCTCTGCAACGCTTTCACCCGAAATATACTGCGGCGAGAGCTGATTGCTCTTTGTATAGATCTTCCAATACTCCTCGTAAAGGTTGAACTCCGGAACAATATCGATCAGCTCCATATTCGCCTCCCAATAGGAGTTCAGGGTTCCGACATCCTTCCAGTAACCGTTAAACTCATAGGCATACAACGGCGCGCCCTTCTCATGGCAGTACGGAATGACATGCTTTCCGAAATCAAGTGCCGGCTGCTCCGCCTTGGCAATGAGCGCTTCCCGAAGCGTCTTCCAGTTAAAGATATAAATACCCATGGACGCAAGATTACTGCGCGGATTCTCCGGCTTCTCCTCAAAATCAACGATCTTGCGGTTTTCGTCCGTAATCACAATACCGAAACGCTTTGCCTCCTCCATCGGAACAGGCATCGCGGCAATTGTTACCTCCGCGCCGTTCTTCTTATGGAAGTCGAGCATCACCTCATAATCCATTTTGTAAATATGGTCACCCGAAAGAATGAGCACATACTCCGGATTGTAATTCTCCATGTAATCAAGGTTCTGGTAAATCGCATTCGCCGTTCCGGTATACCACTCCGTATTTGTACTTTTCTCATAGGGAGGAAGCACCGTCACGCCGCCGATATTTCTGTCTAAGTCCCACGGAATACCGATACCGATATGCGTATTCAGCCTGAGCGGCTGATACTGCGTCAATACACCCACCGTATCAACGCCCGAATTAATGCAGTTGCTCAGCGGAAAATCGATGATCCTGTACTTCCCACCGAAAGAAACTGCCGGTTTCGCCACTTTTGCGGTCAATACCCCCAATCTGCTGCCCTGACCACCTGCAAGCAGCATGGCAATCATTTCCTTCTTAATCATGACATCACCTCATTTTTATAAAATCTAGTAAAATAGTACTTATATTGTTTCCATTATAGCACACCCTTATCGGAAAGTGAATATAATTTACAAAAAACTGCTCTTTTTTTCAAAAAAATTGTGAACATTTTTGACATGTTGTGATTTTTTTCTATTTTTTATTATGCAGTTTTTTGTTTTGGAATATCTATTTGTGTTTTTTTCTTAATAGATATATAATAGCCACAGAATCTACTTAATTATTATTTGCGATAGGAAGTGCGTTCATGTATCAAATTGATTTTCAGACTCCCATTCATATTCATTTTATCGGTATCGGCGGTATCAGCATGAGCGGTCTTGCCGAGCTTCTGCTTGCCAAGGGTTTTCATGTATCCGGCTCGGATTCCAAAGCCTCCGCGCTCACCGATAAGCTGGCAGAAAAAGGTGCTGTCATCCGCATCGGACAGTGCGCGGCAAATCTTACCCCCGCGCCGGAGCTCGTTGTGTATACCGCGGCGATCCATGCGGATAACCCCGAATTTGCGGCGGCAAAGGAAGCAGGACTTCCCATGCTGACGCGCGCGCAGCTGCTTGGGCAGATCATGAAATGCTATTCCGCTTCCATCGCTGTCAGCGGCACGCACGGCAAGACAACCACGACATCCATGATCTCATCCATCCTGCTGCATGCCGATACCGATCCGACAATTTCCATCGGCGGCATCTTAAAGGAGACCGGTTCGAATTTCCGCATCGGCCATTCCGACATTTTTGTGACCGAAGCATGTGAATATACCAACAGTTTTTTAAGCTTTTTTCCGCGCATCGGCATTATCCTCAATGTGGAGGAGGATCACATGGACTTCTTCCATGACATCGAAGAGATCCGCGACTCCTTCCACCGTTTCGCGTCCCTTCTGCCCTCTGACGGCATATTGATCATTCATGCCGCCATTCCCGGTTTTGAAGAACTGACGCGGGGGCTTTCCTGTCGGATTGTCACGTTCGGCGGCAATGCGTCCTGTGATTATTCCTACCGCGCGCTTTCCTACGATGAATACGGGCATGCCTCCTATACGCTTGTCCGCAAAGATCGGGCGGAGCTTCCCATTACCCTGCATGTTCCCGGCGAGCATAACGTTTTAAATTCTCTCGCTGCGCTCGCGCTTGCCGATGTGCTCGGCATTTCCGATGAGACCGCTTCACAGGCGCTCTGCAATTTTTCCGGAACAAGCCGCCGCTTTGAATACAAGGGCGTCCTAAACGGCGTTACTATAATAGATGATTATGCACATCATCCGACAGAAATTACTGCAACGCTGCGCGCCGCTGCACATTATCCGCACAAACGGCTTTGGTGTATTTTCCAGCCCCATACCTACACGCGCACCAAAACCTTTTTAAAAGAATTTGCGCAGGCGCTCTCCCTTGCCGATCATGTCATCCTCGCGGATATTTTTCCCGCCCGTGAGACAGACACCCTCGGGATCAGCTCTGAAACGCTCCGGGAAGAACTGCTGGCGCTTCATGCGCCCTGTGACTGCCCGGGAGATTTTTCAAAAATCGCACAGTTTGTCCGAGAAAATTGCATAAACGGGGATTTGTTGATAACTATGGGGGCCGGAGATGTTGTAAAAATCGGCGAAATGCTCTTAAAAAATTAACCATCCACAATATCCACATTTTTTTCGGCAAAAACCGCCGCGAAAAGATGTGGATATTTTTTTCAACCGCCCCACTGTCTTCGGACAAGCCCGAGCCTCATCCACAATATCCACATTTTTCACATTGGGCAGTATCTGAAAATGCCGTTTTTATTTCGTCAATTTGCCTGTTTCTATTTTTTCCGCGCTGTGCTATACTATGCTCGTTTCCATTCATTAACTAAAAAGAACTTTCGGATTTTGAGGTTTATCGGAGCGCATTGTGCAATGATAATGAAGTGCCGTCAATGCATATCGGGCTGCAGGACTTCTGACACTCAAATCCTAGGGAAGCGCTGATGAAATCAACGTTTCCCTATCATAATATGACGCAGGTGATACAATGAACACTTTCACGGTTTCTCAGGACAATTACATCAGCCACACGCTGGTTCCGAATCGTTTTATTGACGAATATTTAGCTGAGGCAAACGATGCGCAGATCAAGATCTATCTCTACCTTTTACGCATGATGAGTGCGCATAAGGCTACCGGTATCTCCGATATCGCGGATGTGTTTAATTATACGGAGCAGGACGTGAAGCGCGCGCTCCGTTACTGGGAGAAAAAACGCCTGATCTCTTTGCGCTACGACGAGAACAAAAATATCTGCGGCATCCGCATTGAGCATCTTTTTGAAACGCCCGACAACAGCGGACAGACGTCCGGTGCAGAGATTATTGCCATACATAAAAATACAATGCCGGAAAAAGCGGAGGAAACACCCTCTTTCGAAAAGCCTGTCTATTCGCTTGACAGACTGAGCGCATTCCAAAAACGCGAGGAAACAAAGCAGCTCATGTTTGCCATTCAGACCTACATCGGCAGACCGCTCTCACAGTCCAACATCGCGACCATTCTTTTTTTGTCGGACACGCTGCACTTTTCCAACGATCTGATCGACTATCTGATCCAATACTGCGTGGAGCGCGATAAAAAAGACTTCCGCTATATTGAACGCGTCGGCATCACCTGGGCGGAGAACCGGATCACATCGCCAAAGGAAGCCGCACGCTACTGCGCACGCTATGACCGCACCGTGTACGGCATCATGCGCGCGCTCGGCAAGACAGGCGCTCCGACGGACCGTGAAGTCTCTTATATCCGCAAATGGACAAAGGATTACGCTTTTTCGCTCGACATCATTACCGAGGCGTGCGACCGCACAGTGCTGGCAACCGACAAGCACCGCTTTGAATATGCCGACGGGATTCTTTCCAGCTGGCGCAAGCAGAACGTGCAGAGCAAAGCGGATATATCGGCGCTGGATCAATCGCACCGTTCGTCTTCGACCGCGGCGCCGGGCAGCAGCCCCTCCCGCAGCGTCGGAGGTCCGAATCACTTCAATCAGTTCAGGCAGAACACCTATGATTACGACGAGCTGGAAAAAGAGATCGTGAGCAACTAAGGAGGCTTTTTGTGGCACTATCCAATTCCCAATATGATTCCATCATCAGGATTTATGACGAGCGGCAGCTTGCGCACCGGCGCGAGCGTGACGCCCGCCTTGCCGACGTCCGCGAGGCGCTTCCCGAGTATGAAGCGCTCGAGCGCGAGGAGTCGGCTCTCTTTTTGAAAAAAGCAGACTGCCTGCTGAGCGAACAAAGCGAAGATGCACGGCGTATTTCTGAAGACATTGAACTGATCAGAGCAAAAAAAGCAAATCTGCTATCCCGGAAGGGCTATCCCGCAGACTATCTTTCCATACAATATACCTGTCCGCACTGCAGGGACACCGGCTACATAGACGGCATCAAATGCGCCTGCTTCCGTCAGGCGTCCGTTACTCTTTTATATGAACAGTCCGGTATCCGCGAGCTTCTGAAACAGGATAATTTTGACACGCTTTCCTATGAATTCTATGAGGGCGAGGACTTAACGCGCTTCCAAAATGCCGTGACGACCTGCAGGAATTTTGTCAGGAACTTCAATTCCGACTACCACAATCTCTTTTTTTATGGTACAGTAGGGACGGGGAAATCCTTTCTCTCGGGCTGTGTTGCGAAAGAGCTGATCGAAAAAGGCAATCTTGTCATCTATTTCAGTGCGACAAGATTGTTCAACGAATTATCGCGATATACCTTTCAGCGCGAGAACCGCGGAGAGCTTTCCGGCCTTTTGGACGATCTGTTCCAATGTGATCTTCTCATCATCGACGATCTCGGAACGGAGCTTACCAATTCCTTTGTCGCCACGCAGTTGTTTTCCTGCTTAAATGAGCGGCATATCCGGAAAAAAGCAACGGTGATCTCCACCAATCTCTCCCTGCAGGAATTGACTGACCGCTATTCCGAGCGCATATCTTCACGGATCATGAGCAACTATGAGGTATGCAAGTTAAGCGGTCCCGACATCAGAATGTACAAAAAAAGACAACTATCCAGAAAGTGAGGCTTTTCATGACTACGAAGCGAGAGGAAAAAAGAAACCTCGAAACCATTCCCGTCGGCTCTCTTGGCATCATCCCTCTCGAGGGCTGCAAATCCCTCGGCGAAAAGGTGGATTACTACCTTGTAAAATGGAGGACGGAGCGCGAGAGCGAGCACAAGGACTCTCTTGCCTTTGCAGGCTATCAGCGTGATTCCTATATTTTGGGTGCGCGGGTGCCCCGCTTCGGTTCCGGCGAGGCAAAGGGCGTGATCACGGAATCCGTCCGCGGAACAGACCTGTATCTTCTCGTGGACGTCGCCAATTACAGTCTGACCTATCCGTTGTGCGGCTATGAAAATCACATGTCGCCCGACGACCATTTTCAGGATTTGAAACGTATCATAGCCGCTGTAGGCGGAAAGGCAAGGCGGATCACCGTGATCATGCCGTTCCTCTATGAAAGCAGGCAGCATAAACGAACCTCCCGCGAGTCTCTTGACTGTGCTCTTGCGCTTCAGGAGCTTGTCGCCATGGGCGTGGACAACATCATCACGTTTGACGCACATGACCCGCGCGTGCAGAACGCCATCCCGCTTCACGGCTTTGAAACCGTACAGCCCGCCTACCAGTTCATCAAAGGCTTGCTCCGCAATGTGGATGATCTGAAGATCGACTCCGACCACATGATGGTCATCAGCCCCGATGAGGGCGGTATGAGCCGCGCGATCTATATTGCAAACGTGCTTGGACTCGATATGGGCATGTTCTACAAACGGCGCGACTATACGCAGATCGTCAACGGCAAAAATCCGATCGTTGCGCATGAATTCCTCGGCACGGATGTTGAGGGCAAGGATATGATCATCATTGACGACATGATCTCCTCCGGCGACAGCATGCTTGATGTTGCAACTGAACTGAAAAAACGCAAGGCGGCACGCATTTTTGTGTTCTCCACCTTTGGTCTTTTCACAAACGGACTTGCCAAATTTGATGCAGCTTACGAGAACGGCATCATTGATAGGGTGCTGACGACGAACCTGATCTACCAGACACCTGAGCTGCTCTCCAAACCGTACTATATCAATTGCGATTTAAGCAAATATATTGCCTATTTGATCGACACCCTGAATCACGATTCTTCCATCAGCGATCTCTTAAATCCGAACGATCGTATTCAGGCGCTTCTTACAAAATACAAGACGGACAGGGCATAAAAAAGAACGCTTCGCGTTCTTTTGAAGAATTCGCAAAAGGCGAATTCTTCCGGGACTGAGAAATTTCCTATAAGTTGAAATGCCTTTGGCATTTCTTTCGGGATTACGGACGCGATATTTTTTTGTAACGGTACTAAACAATCAGACATAGCAGGACGAAATATATAGTGAGAAGAAAATTTCATATCGGCGTTATACACTGTTGAAATACGCATCCAAGGAGGGATCATCGCAGTAAACGGAATTTCAGGTATTTTCATGGTGAACGCGGTAATGATGGTTTCCGAAGTGAGTAGAACCAAACGGGACAGACAGTCTTCTTCTCATCCGTATCCCAGGCGCAAAAAATCTGAGCGGTCGTTTTCGACAACATTGGAACAAGCAGCGCAGGAATACGAAGCTGTCCCCCTGCATTGTCTGACAACCGTTTACGGGCGCGACAGTAAGATGCAGAATTTCTTCTACGAGCCTAGAGAATATCATTACTGAATTCTAAGCAATCCCGCGAACAGACTTGTTCGCGGGATTGCTTAGGGTTTAAGACATGGTACGCGCCCTAAAAAAGATTGGCGCATTTGCGCCAATCTTTCGAAGAATTCCCTTCGGGAATTCTTCTGGCACTGCGAGATTTCCTATAAGTAAAAAAGAACGCAAAGAATGTGAAACATTCTTTTGCGTTCTTTCGGGACTGAGGAATTTCCCGTAAATTAAGAATTAACGTCAGTTCGAGACCTTCCTGACGTAAAACAAAACTAAAGGAGAATTTCATATGAAAAACAAACGTATTCTGTTTCTGACACAGGCAGCGATGATCGCAGCGCTGTATGTGGTCTTCACGCTCATTGCCGCAGCGCTTGGGCTTTCCTCCATGCAGGTTCAGATCCGGTTCTCAGAGGCTCTGACCATCCTTCCGTATTTTACTCCGGCCGCCATACCGGGAGTCTTTATCGGATGTCTGCTCAGCAATATCCTTGCGGGCGGCGCGCTGCTTGACATCATTTTCGGCTCTTTGGCAACACTAATCGCCGCAGTCGGAACCTATCTGCTGCGCCGGCAAAAATGGCTTGCGCCGATCCCCCCGATCGCGGCAAATACATTGGTCGTCCCCTTTGTCCTAAAAGCGGCCTACGGCATCGGTCCGCTTTGGCTCTCCTTTATCACCGTAGGCGCAGGCGAGCTCCTGTCCGCAGGCGTCCTCGGCATGCTTCTGCTTCTTGTCCTTGAAAAATACAGACGGCAGATTTTTATGGCGTCCTAGGGAATGATGAAACCGGTGCTTCCTTAGATTTCATGATTATATAAAAAAGACAATCCGCATGCGGCATAAGCGTACCACGCATCGGCTTGTCTTTTTTTACTCCTGCTCTTCCAAATAGGAAATGAATACCGCGCCGTTTGTGCGAAACCATTCATCCGCTTCCGAAAAGCTTTTTTTATAGATGCTGTTCGACTTCGGGTCCATTATGGCGATCTGCGAATCGTTATAGCCAACAATCAGCACGGTGTTGTCTCCCATGAGCGCCAGAACCGGAATGTCCCGATTGACATAATAGAGAATCGCGTCCAGACTGCACTCCGACAAATCCAAAATGCGGCAGCCTTCCAGCGCCTCCCGCAAGATCTGAAGCACCGTTTCTCCCTCATCCAGCAGATATTGGCTGTTGCGCGCCACTCCCTCATAAGCAAGCAGCGTATCTAAGCATACCGCCGTCGATCCGCGCGTTTCACTGACGCTTTCCGCCGAGATCGCCATGATCTGATTGCGTGTACGGCGGTTCCCGCGCACCCAGATGTAATGTCCGGTATCATCCACGACAACACCCATTTGGGCATAGGCAAGATTGATCGCGTCCGCAGCATGGTTATACATACCGATGACGCCGTCCTTCGCGTATACGAAAAAGCGCTCCATCTCAGTGTCTTCCGTAACAGCAAGCGTTCTGCTCCCCTCAAAAAGCACCTCTTTCGGCGTCAGGATCTGCAGTGCCTTATTATCTATCGTGTTTTTCACCACGATCTGTACGATCGTCTCATATTTTTCGGTGACAGGCCTTTCTAACGTATTGATCCCTGATTTCTGCTCGATATTATTGATGATCTGATCATCCCCCGTCTCCCTATAGGAGCCGTCCTCGTTTTTTATCACACGCGACATATTGAGCTGGTTATCCGTGATCTGTCCGCCCGTCACATAAATCCCTTCATTGCTGTACTCTTTTAACACGGTTCCGTTCTCGTCCACGATCATGACCTCATACATCGGAAACGTGCTGATGCCGTAGCTGTCCGTGTAGACATCCCCGCTGTGCGCCACGCCATAGATCAGATCGCTGCCCATGAAGCCGATCGGCTTTATATAATTGCCGATCCCCGCATCGATCTTCCTGCGCATCTGCGTATTGAGATTCATATGCACAAGCGAGGTGCTCGCGTCCGCGTTCTTTCCCTCCTGCCAGACAAGAAAGCTTTGATCCGGCGAAACCTGAAATCTCCCGACCTCGAGATTCTGCGCGATAATCTCATAGCTGCGGCTGTCTAAGCTGACCGCGTAAATGTCTCCGTTCAGGATAAAATAAAACACATTCGTCCTGCTGACATAGGAGAGCATGCTCATTTCCGCCTCCAGGATCTCATAACTCTTATCGTACGGAATATAAATCTCCTCTTCAACCGTGTTGAGCAGACTGTTATAATAGCAGATCATGATGCCGATCTGCCCCTCGTGGAGCCCCCGATTCATATAACCGTACACAACAAAACGGACATTTCCCGTCTCATCAACGCTTAATATTTTCATGTTATGCGCATCATACATGCACCGTGCATCAAACGAATCGTCCCGAAAAGTGTAGAGCACCGCCATTTTCTGCTCGGATACATTGTACGAATACAGTCCCTTATCATCTACAAACGCAAAAACATTTCCTCCGTCGGACTCGACAAGTACAGGCGGTTCCTCCTGAATGCCGAGTACAATCCGATTCCCCACATAGGCGCTTGTGTTCTTCTCATCAAAGATCTGCGTCATCGTACGCTCAAAATCAAGCAGATAAATGCGGTCCACCGTATAACGCAGCCGATAAAATTCCTCCACTCGGTAATAATGCTTCTGCTTCCCCTCCAGCACGGAAACGATATAACTTCCCGTAACGGACGCGGTTTGGGATGCAAGCTCCCGCAGTGTAAAAACCGGCTCCGTTTCTTTTTTCACACCGAGAGAACCCCATGTGATCTGATTAAAGCTGCTGTGAATATTGACGACGCCAAACGACGAGTTATCTCCCTGCGAATTCGATTCCAGATATTTGACGATCTCCTGCGCTTCCTCGCGGTCAAACGTGCGCGCAGAAAAATCGCGGGCAAAGGCGATCTTCTCCTCCGCATGATAGTCCGTAGCAAGGATGATGTGCGTCGTATAGGAGATTTCCTGCTCCGTATCTATCTGCAATTTTAGGATGAGGCTGTATTCCTTCTGCGCTTCTATCAGGTCCTTGATCGCAAACTCCGCATGAATCTCGTCCCCAATTTCCGTATACTCCGTCAGGCGGCCGTCCTCGACCAGACGGGAACCGTCCACGCTGCGCACCTCAAAAAAGATCTGGCTGATATTACGTCCGTATTTTTGCACATCAAAAGAAAGCGTCCTGCCATCGCCAAGCGGCGTAATACTCTCCCGCAGATAAGAAAGCTGCGGAAGCTCCTGATAGCCATGCAGGCAGTTTACGCGCTCGCCGTCCACATTCATGTAGATCAGCGGCAGGCTTGCCGGACGCATTTCTTCCGTCATATCCGTATTTCCCTGATTCAAAAGATTACTAATGATCACCAACGCCGCTAAAAATGTTACGATGCTGACGATTCCGTGAAAGATCGTTTTTTTCATGCTCTTATTTTATGCTATATTTCGTATTTTCACAATACAAAAATCATGTGTACCCGATCAAATGTCGCCCATTCCGTAAAATTTCGACAAATCCATTCCCGCGCCATGCCGCCTTTTCGCAATCTCATATAAGAGAAGCACATAGACTAGCTCCTCCCTGTATCGGAAATCCGCCGACGATGTCCGGTTACGATTTCCCGCATCTCGCATGTCTGCGCCGCCCCGCTGCATATCCGTACGCTTATCCGCATTTGACATGTTCTCCGTTCCCATTCCGCCCTGCTGCATATCGGATGCTGCCGCAGCTTCTTCTTTTTCGATCATCTGCACAATGTCATGCGCAAGCCGCTGCAGGCGCAGTCTGTCCGGATATTCATCATAGATCATGCTTCCTTTATAATCCATGCGGTCTACGACAGCAGCAATCTTTACCGCATAGCGCTTTGCCATCTCCGGAAACATTTCCTGTAAATACTGTAAATCCTCTTTCACGCCCATGTCCTGCGCCATATAGAGCGGCAGATAACCTTGCATGGCATAGGCGGGCATATAAGGCGCCTGATAAGGCGGCATGTTGTATGTCTGATAAAACGGTACAATTCGGTGTTGTTCCATGTTGTTTATCCCCTGTTTTCTGATCAGAATTCCAATCAGACCCGGTTTGTATTATGATATGTAAAACAGCAAAAAAAGTCCCGCATCCGCGGAACTTTTTTGTAACATGGTTCAAGTCCGAACCTATCGTATTGCCGAAATACGCGCGAGCGAACGCAAGAGCGCCGTCTCGGCACGCGCAATATCCGTCTTGGGATCCTTTTCTGATAGACGCTTCTCGGCGCGTTCCTTTGCCGCCTCCGCCCGACTTAAATCGATTTCATCGGGCCACTCGACGATCTCCGCAAGAATTGTGATCTGATCCTGTAAGATCTCCACAAAGCCCGCATGAAGCGCCGCCGCCTTCTGCTCGTCACCGTCGGTAATATAGAGAATCCCCGGCTTAATGATCATCGTCATCGGGATATGGTTCTTATAGATACCGACCTCACCCTCCGTCGTGTTAAACTCGACCATCGTAGCCAATCCGTCATAAAAAACGCGGTCCGGTGTGATAATTTTGATAACAAAACGATTATCCTCTGCCATACAGCCACCTCAATCCTGATTCCGTACTGATCATTTTACACGCGCCACAACATCGTCAATGCTGCCCGCGTTAAGGAAGTAGGACTCGGGAATCTCATCATGCTTGCCCTCGATAATCTCCTTGAAGCCCCGGATTGTCTCCGCGATCGGTACATATTTACCCTCAAGACCGGTAAACTGACCCGCAACGAAGAACGGCTGGGAGAGGAATCTCTGTACCTTTCTCGCACGGCTCACGACAAGCTTGTCGTCCTCGGAAAGCTCATCCATACCAAGAATCGCAATAATATCCTGCAGCTCTTTATATTTTTGCAAAATCTCCTGCACGCCGCGCGCCACATCATAATGCTCCTGTCCCACAATACGCGGGTCAAGGATTCTCGATGTGGACTCCAGCGGATCGACTGCCGGATAAATACCAAGCTCCACGATGGAACGCGAAAGAACCGTCGTCGCATCCAAATGCGCGAAGGTCGTCGCCGGAGCGGGGTCTGTCAAGTCATCCGCAGGAACATAAACTGCCTGCACCGATGTAATGGAACCGTTTCTCGTAGATGTGATACGCTCCTGAAGCGCGCCCATCTCTGTCTGCAGCGTCGGCTGATAACCAACCGCAGACGGCATACGTCCAAGCAGCGCCGACACCTCGGAACCTGCCTGCGTAAAACGGAAAATATTATCAATGAAAAGAAGCACGTCCTTTCCGCCCTTATCACGGAAATATTCCGCCATCGTCAATCCTGTTAAGCCGACACGCATTCTTGCGCCGGGCGGCTCATTCATCTGTCCGAACACCATCGTCGTTTTGTCGATAACGCCGGACTCCATCATTTCATGATAGAGGTCATTTCCCTCTCTCGTACGCTCGCCGACACCGGTAAATACGGAATATCCGCCATGCTCTGTCGCAATGTTACGGATCAGCTCCTGAATCAAAACCGTCTTACCTACGCCCGCTCCGCCGAACAGACCGATCTTACCACCCTTCTGATAAGGGCAGAGCAGATCGACGACCTTGATTCCCGTCTCGAGAAGCTCCTGTGTTGTGGACTGCTCCGAAAATCCGGGAGCCGGTCTGTGGATCGGCTCATAAGTTACGTCCGTGGGAGCCGGCTTATTGTCGATCGGTTGACCCAATACGTTAAAAATACGTCCCAATGTATTCTCGCCGACAGGCACGCTGATGGAAGCCCCCGTTGCGGTCGCATCCATTCCGCGGACCAATCCGTCCGTCGGTCCCATAGCGATACATCTTACGGTATCATCTCCAAGATGCTGCGCAACCTCTACAACAAGCTCCTCGCCGTTCGTACGGGTAATCCGGATCGCTTCGTTGATCTCCGGAAGCTGTCCGTCAGCAAACTTGATGTCCAGTACGGCGCCGATAATCTGTGTGATTTTACCGCTGCTTGTACTTCTGTTTTCTGCTGCCATATCCTTATTCCTTTCATCATGAATCTCGGTCATGGAAACGCTTTATCAGGAAATCGCTTCCGCACCGGCTATGATTTCTGTTAACTCCTGTGTGATTGAGCCCTGACGCGCTCTGTTATACTGGAGTGATAACTTACCGATCATTTCCTCCGCATTGCTCGTCGCGGAATCCATTGCCTGCATTCTTGCGCCGTTCTCACTGGCAACCGCCTCCACGAGCGCTCCGTAGATCAGGCTTGCGACATACTTCGGAATAATGAGATTTAATGCCTCGTCCGCTTCCGGCTCAAAGTTCATCATCGCCTTATCCGCCTCCGCGTCCTTCGCCCCTTCACCGCCGTCTGTCACATCTTCAAGCGACACCGGAAGAAGCTTTAAAAGTCTCGGCTCATGAACAACCGTGTTCTTAAAATAAGTATAGGCAAGATAAATCTCTCCGATTTCTCCGTCCATGTAGCTTTTTAGCAGTTCTTCCGCCAGCTTCATCGCCTCCACATAGGTCGGCTCCTCGATCACCTCGGAATAGTCTTTCTCCGCGATCTGATACCCCGCGCGCGCAAGCAAATCCCGTCCTTTTTTACCGATCGCATGAACGATCAGATTTTCTTTTTGCTCCGCAAGCTCTCCCCGCGTGATCAGCTTTACCACATTAGAGTTATATCCGCCCGCAAGACCCCGGTTCGAGGTGATCACCACAACCGCCTTTTTGTCGGAAGCTCCGGTTTTCAGATACGGATGATCAAGCGCACCCGCCTTGACGATCATGCTTTTTACCGTGTCATACATACAGGAAAAATAGGACTTCGTCTGCTCCGCATGCGCTTTGCTGCGCTGGAGCTTCACCGTGGACACGAGCTTCATCGCCTTGGTAATCTGCTGCGTACTCTGTATACTGCCCTTACGTCTCTTGATGTCTCTCATCGACGCCATTGCATTTCACCGCCTTCCCAAGCGCCTTACTTAAAGGATTTCTTGAATTCTGCGATCGCGCTCTTTAACCTCTCCTCAGTCTCATCGGAGATGACTTTTTCGTCACGGATCGCCGCAGGTACCTCAGGATACTTCGTATCGATAAAGGTAAACAGCTCTGCTTCAAACCGGGTTATATCCTCAATTGACACATCAAGCAGATATTTATTAGTCGCCACGTAAATGATGATGACCTGATATTCCACCGGCATCGGCTTATACTGCGGCTGCTTTAAGATTTCCTTAATGCGCTCGCCCTGCGCCAGCTTCTCCTTTGTGTCGGCATCCAGCTCCGAACCGAACTGGGAGAATGCGGCAAGCTCTCTGTACTGTGCAAGCTCCACACGGATCGGCGCGGAAATCTTCTTCATCGCCTTGATCTGCGCAGCGCCGCCGACACGTGATACGGACAGACCCGCGTTTACCGCCGGACGGAAACCGGCATTGAACATTTCCGTCTCCAGATAGATCTGACCGTCTGTAATGGAGATAACGTTTGTCGGAATATAAGCGGATACATCGCCCGCCTGCGTCTCAATGATCGGCAGCGCGGTAAGGGAACCGCCGCCGTACTCTTCACTCATGCGCACCGCACGCTCTAACAGTCTGGAATGCAGATAGAACACGTCTCCGGGATATGCCTCACGGCCGGGCGGACGACGAAGCAGCAGGGAGAGTGTACGATATGCGGTCGCATGCTTACTCAAGTCATCATAAACGACAAGCACGTCCTCCCCGTTTTCCATCCATTCCTCTCCGATCGCGCAGCCCGCATACGGAGAAATATACTGTAACGGCGCAAGGTCGCTCGCGGTAGACGCTACGACCGTCGTGTAATTCATCGCGCCAAATTCCTCTAAGGTCTTCACAATGGAAGCAACGGTAGACGCTTTCTGTCCGATCGCGACATAAACGCACTTCACATTCTGTCCTTTTTGGTTAATGATCGTATCGATCGCGATCGCCGTCTTACCGGTCTGTCTGTCACCGATGATCAGCTCACGCTGTCCGCGTCCGATCGGGATCATCGAATCGATTGCCTTAATACCCGTCTGCAGCGGTGTGTCCACCGACTTACGCGTAATAACTCCGGCTGCAACTCGCTCAATCTGACGAAACTTTGCAGTCTGAACCGGACCTTTTCCGTCAATAGGCTGTCCGAGCGCATTGACAACGCGCCCCAGCAATGCGTCTCCGACAGGAACTTCCACAACCCTGCCGGTGGTCTTCACCTGATCACCCTCGTTGATGTTGTGCGCGCTGCCGAGCAGCACCGCACCGACATTGTCTTCCTCGAGGTTCATGACCATGCCGTATACCTCGCCGGGAAACTCCAAAAGCTCTCCCTGCATTGCATTTTCCAGTCCATGCACACGCGCGATACCGTCCGCAACCTGAATGACCGTACCTACATTGGATACTTCCATTTGGGACGCATACCGCTTGATCTGATCCTTAATCACTGAACTTATTTCTTCTGGTCTTAAATTCATGGATCGTCTGCACCTTTCTTTTTTTCTTATAGCCCTACTTGTTTTACATCTGTTTACGCAAGCTGAAGCTTCATCAGGCTCCGCTCCATATCGCTTAATTTGGATCGGATACTGCTGTCAACCACGCGGTCTCCGATACGGATGACCATACCGCCGATCAGTTCGCTTAACACCTCATAGTGCATTTCCACCTGACGGTAACCGGTTGTCTCTAAAAGTCTCTTCTCCACCTGCTTTTTTTGTTCGTCCGTCAAAGCAACCGCCGACTTTACATAAGCGACGCCGATCCCCTTATGCTCCTTCATCTTATCAATGAAGCCGCAGAGAATCTGCTCAATGCTCCCGTAGCGGTTCTTCTCCACGATCACGGTAAGAAAACCGAGCATATCCTCACTGATACGGCCTTCAAACACCGCCTTCAGCGTGGAAAGCTTTTCTTCCCTTCCGATCTTGGGATGGTTCATCATCTGATTCAGCTCAGGGTTCTCCTGCAATACCAAAAGAAGTCCCTGCGCCTCCTCTAAGAACTGCTCCTCCCGATGCTCCTCGAGCGCAAGCTCAAACAGCGCTTCCGCATATGTCCCTGAAATCAGCTTAGCCATGTGCTTTCACCCATTTCCTTTAATGTCTCATCAATCAGGCTGTTTTGGATCGCCGTGTCGATATTAGCAGCAACAACCTTGGACGCCATCGCCGACGCGATCGTGATCATCTCTCTCTTCACCTCGTCCGCCGCCTTCTGCTTCTCAAGCTCCGCCTCTGTTCTCGCCCGCTCCAAAATCGCCGCAGCTTCTTCCTTAGCCTGCGCAATGATCCGATTTTCATTTTCCAAGCCGCGCTTTCTTGCGTCCGCTAAGATCGCTTCCGCTTCCTTGTCCACGCTTTTGAGCTTTTCCTCATATTCCGCTCTCATCGCCGCGGCGTCGGTCTTATCCTTCTGTGCACTCTCTATATCATCCGCGATCTTTGCGCTGCGGTTTGACAACAGCTTTCTGACCGGATCAAAAAGAAAACGCGACAGAAATAAGAACAATATAAATACTGCAATGATCGTGAGAACAGAATCCGTTATCAGCTGTAGATCAAGATTGAACAGACGCCGCATGGTACCGCTTCCTGTTTCTGCTAACATGATCCCTGCATTTATCACTGTCTGCAACTGACTGCCTCCTCTCTTCTATCATGATTTTCCGTGAAAATCACGTACACACGAGTTTTGCGTCAGCAAAACCTCGCAAAGAACGCAAAGCGTTCTTTCTTACCTTATAGGAGTTTGTCCGACCCCAAAAGAATTCGCCTTCGGCAAATTCTTCGAAAGAAATTCGCGCCAGCGAATTTCTTTTTTATACATCCAGCGGATGTACAAAGAGTAACAGCAGCGCAACAAGCAGACCGTAAAGACCTGTCGTCTCGGCAACTGCCTGTCCAAGAAGCATCGTCGTCATGATGTCGCCCTTTGCGCCCGGATTGCGTCCGACTGCAGCCGCACCATGTCCTGCTGCGATACCCTGTCCTACACCGGGTCCGATACCTGCGATTACCGCAAGACCAGCACCGATTGCGGAACATGCTCTGATTAATCCTAAATCTGACATAATAAATTCCTCCTTGACATTGTGTAATAAATTTTTTGTTTTTTATGATTCTTCTCCGTATGCGTTGCTGATATAGGTCATTGTCAGCATACAGAATACATACGTCTGAATCGCCCCCGAAAACAGGTCGAAATACACATGCAGCGCCGCCGGCCATAATACCGCAAACCATTGCAGCAGTCCGTACACAAGCGCCATCATGATCGTTCCCGACAGCACGTTCGCAAACAAACGCAGCGACAACGAGATCGGAACCGCGATCTCACTGATCACATTGATCGGGAACCAGATCGGCAGCCATGGCGGTAGCGGAGAACACATGTCCGTCCAGATCTGCTTCAGCGAGTTATTCTTAAACTGCGTCACATGAATGAGCGTAAATGTAAGAATACCGAGCGGCAGTGTCACGCCGTAATCGGCTGTCGGCGGGCGTAAGCCCAAAATACCCGAGATATTCGACAGTAAAATGAATATAAAGATGGTGGCAATATAATTGCCGAACACTTTTGCATGCTTTCCCATGCTGTTTTTCACCATGCCGTCGAGCTTCTCCACAATCAGCTCCGCCACATTCTGCAGTCCCGTGGGCACCTCAGACGCATGCTTTAAGGCACGGTTCACGCAGAGCGCAAAAACCATGAGCACGAGCATAACGATCAACATGCAGACATGCGTTGTTGTAATCCACACCTCCTGACCGAAGATGGTGTACTTGAACACGCCCTTGATCATAAAGCTCTCTGTTACATCCGAGGATAACAGGATGCCCTGTGTCATATTTTCACCTCCTTGTTCAAATGTCATATTGCTCCGAATCCGGAATCGGAGGCGCCGGTTCCGGGTCGGGGTATTTCTTAACCGTAATGCGGTGAATCGCGGGCTGGGTATAAGCGCCGATCTTCAAGCCCATGATTCCCAAAAACGCAGTGAGCGGATTCGCGATCCGTGTGAACAGGATCGTAAAGAGCACCGCCGCCACCGCAAAATACCGAAGAAGCGCCTGCATCGTCACCTTCCGCACGGCCGCTTTCTGCGGCATTCCCAAATATCTGTCAAACGTCCATGACATATGATATGCCATGACAAGCGCTGTCAGCATGCCGAGCAGCAGTCCGCGCGCGCACGCGCCCTTCTGCGGAACAAACCAGATCCCGAGTACAAGACAGAGCAGGTCAAACAGCACAATCCCGCACATCATCTCCAAAAGCGTACGGTTACATCCGGTCCTGCCTTTCCTCCTGCTTTCCGTTTCCATCTCGGTCTGTTTCCTTTCCTCTTCCGCCGCTGTCCCTGCCATAGATTTTCCTCGCAAGCTTAAAAATATTCGTAAAGCCTGCCAGCGCTCCCATGAAAAAAAGAATGATCACCCAATAGGAAGTCCCCGCTTTGCGGTCGATCCAAATACCCAAAAACAGACACATAAAAATAGGGACAAGCATATGGATGCCAAACTGCATGACAAGCGCGAGCGCTTGAAACACTTTGCCCTCGCCGCGCTGCCGTCCGCCTGAATATTTGCTGTTGTTCTGCCGCTTCCCGTCAGTGCCGCTCAAGTTTCCGGTACTTCCTCTCACCCTGCATGCCATGTACAAGCATGTCATAATGTATCATTATACCTATTTTTTCCAACGATGTCCAGCCAAAACCATGATTTTGGTTGACTTTTTTGTCTGTTTCCTGTACCATTCTTTCCAAATAACTTTATTCTGTTCCATGCGAAGCGTTCTTTATTATCTATAGGAGTATTTATGAAAAAACCGCTTTTATACCGCAGACGCCTGATACCGGATGAATGTATTACATTAAAAGACGACGTGATCGTTCAATGCGACAGTGACATGATCGTGACCACGTGGGAAACCTTCCGCCCCAAACGGGATTTTAACCACGGCGCATCCGTGTATTATTTGAAAAAAGGGATCAAAGTAAGCAAATTTTTAAGAAGTGACGGCTCTTTAACCTTTTGGTATTGTGATATTGTCGATTATGAATATGGCAATGCCGGACGCACGACAGGCAACGTCAGTGAAACTCCCGCTGCAGACGCCGGCATTTTACAGGAATATGACAGCCTCACATGCATCGATCTGCTTGCGGACGTCGTTGTCTATCCCGACGGCTTCGTCAAGGTCGTCGACCTCGACGAGCTGGTGGAAGCCGCAGAGCACGGACTGATCAGCGAGCAGACGCTCCACAGTGTGCTGCTGCGCGTCAACAATCTGCTTCAGACCATATACAGCGGCGGCTTTGAAGAACTGAAAATACCGCTGAACAATCTTTAATAAAAAATATGTCCGCCGATCCGATACCGCGGGTCGATCCCGTCGATCGGCGTTCTGAAAAACAAGCAGTCAGACACATTTGTCCTTCCGCTCATCGCCTCGTCCGCAGCGCGATAGCAACTCTCCGTTGCATCATTCCGCGACAGCGCAAGCGCAAGCCGTCCGCTCGCCACAGGCGAAAATTGCCGGCGGGCATAGATCACGCCGACCATCGTATCAGGGAACACCCGGCTGAGCATCCGGTTTATGACGACCGCACCGACCGCAACCTTCCCCTCATAGGGCTCTCCGCCCGCTTCACAGTAGATCAGATTCGCCAGCAGATAGCGGTCGCTCTCCTCAAACTGCACTTCCGAAATATCCCGCCATGCGGACGCCGCGGCAAGCGCCGCCAGACGCCTTTCCTCCGCAAGCTGCGCTTTCAGGGCCTCAATGTTATCATTCTGTCTTGCAAGCTCCGCCTCATACGCGCGCATCTGCGCTTCCGTATCGGAAATCTGATCGCTGTAGCCCGCAACGCGCTGTGACGTCTCTGCCACAAGCGTGTCCACGCGCTCCTGCTCCACCCTCGCTTCCTCGCGCAGCTCCTGCAGTCCCGCCAGTTCTTCGTTTAACAGCTCCTCCTGCTGCTCAATGAGCAGGCAGGTCTCCTGATATTCCTCCAGCTTGCGCCGGTCATACCGTTCAATCTGCTCGATATATTCGCTCCGGTTTAAGAAATCGGCAAATCCGTTCGCGGAAAAAAGCATCTCCAGATATGTCGTCTCGCCGTTCTCATACATGAACCGGATGCGCTCTTTCATGCTCTCATACTGCTCAAGCTCCACCTCGCGCGCCTCGGCAAGGAGCGCCTGCGTCTGCTCAATCTCGCTCTCCTTCAAGTCAAGATTTTCTTCAATCCGCTCAAGATTTGCCCGCACTTCATTCAATTGGTCGTTTAAATTGCTCAATTCTTCCTGAAGCTCGTTGCGTTGTCCTTCCAGACTTGACAGATTATCTTTGACTCCCTCAAGCTCCTGCTGCGTCTCCTGCTGCTGCTGCTGTGCTTCATTCAACTGCTGTTCCGTTGTTTTGGCATAGGTCTGCGCCATCGGAATCGACGCGGCAAACAGAACGACCGCCATACAAAAAGAACGTCTGCGAAGCGTTTTCTTTTTCATAACGATACCCCTGCATATCGCATGCCTGCCCGCGATATTGCACTCCTAAAAAATGTAACGGTTTCCTTTCAAGCTTCTGCCCGTATTCTCTCCCGCATTTTTATACTTCAAGCGTAATGCTTCTCCCTGTGTGCTTATACTTTCTGCACGTAACCTTTGCCGCCGAAAAAAGCATGCGGCTTGCCTTGATAGATTCCGTTCCCTCATATTTGTCATCGGCGTAGATGACCGTGCGGATGCCGGACTGAATGATCGCTTTCGCGCACTCATTACACGGGAACAGTGAGACGTAAAGCGTCGCACCCGCAAGGCTTCCGCCACGGAAATTCAAGATCGCGTTCAGCTCCCCGTGCGTCACAAACGGATATTTCGTCTCGAGCATCTCTCCCTCGCGCGCCCACGGAAACTCGTCGTCCGCACAGCCGGTAGGAAGACCGTTATAACCGATGGACAGGATCTTATGATCCTCGCTGACGATGCAGGCTCCCACCTGCGTTCCGGGATCTTTCGAGCGCATCCCCGCAAGCAGCGCTACGCCCATAAAATATTCATCCCACGAAATATAATCTTCTCTTTTTCCGATCTTACGTTCCATTTTTTGTTCCATTCCAAATCCCGTTACTTCATACTGCCCTGTCCGTCGTTTCCCTCACTAATAACCCTGCCTTTCCATAATCGATTGAAAAATCTTTGATTTTTCAATCTACTTTGTCCCGAAAATACGGTCTCCCGCATCCCCCAGGCCCGGTACGATATAGGCATGTTCGTTTAACTTTTCATCGAGCGCCCCGATATACATGTCCACGTCGGGATGATCTTTTTTCATTCGCTCTACGCCCTCCGGCGCGGCAATGATACACATAAAATGTATTTTTTTACAGCCTTTGTCCTTCAACATCTGGATTGCCGCCGAAGACGAACCGCCCGTCGCAAGCATCGGATCGACAACAAACACCTCGCGCTCCGCGCAGTCCGCGGGCAGCTTGCAGTAGTACTCGACAGGCTCATGGGTATCGGGATCCCTGTAAAGACCGATATGCCCGATCTTTGCTGCCGGTATCAGATCCAGCACGCCATCCACCATGCCGAGTCCCGCGCGCAGGATCGGCACGATCGCCATTTTCTTGCCGTGCAGCTCCTTCGCCGTTGTCTTGCAGATCGGCGTTTCAATCTCCACCTCCGAAAGCGGAAGATCGCGCGTCGCCTCATAGCAGATCAGCATCGCGATCTCGCTGATCGTATCCCGGAAATCCTTCGTTCCCGTTTCCTTTCTTCTGATATATCCGATCTTATGCTGGATCAGCGGATGATCCATGATCACACATTTTGCCATACCCGTACCTCCCATTCCAACGTTGTTTTTTCGCTGTTCGTTACTCCTCGATCTGACTGATCCGCCTGCAGTGCTTTTCTTCTCCCGAAAATTCCGTATCGAGAAACGTATCCACGATCTCGACCGCCATATTCGGTCCGATCAGGGCGCCGCCGAGCGCCAGCACGTTCGCGTCATTGTGAAGTCTCGTCATACGCGCGCTGAGCGGTTCAGAACACAGCGCCGCACGCACGCCCTTCACCTTATTCGCCGTCATTGAGATCCCAATGCCCGTCGTGCAGATCACGATTCCCTTCTCACATTCGCCCGATGCAACCGCCTGCGCCGCCGCACGTCCGAACTGCGGGTAATCGCATGATGCCTTATCGTAGCATCCGAAATCCTTATATGCGATGCCCCTTTCCTCTAAATGACGGATGACATGCTGCTTTAAGTCAAATCCGCCGTGATCACTTCCTAATGCTATCATGGCCTGTCCCTCCTCTGATTACTCTATCGGTATTTACAAAACGCCTGCATACCATGCTTGAATTGTGCATGCTCATGTTCCGGCTCACACGCGGATCACCCGATGCCCCGCGGCTTTTAACAGCCGGTTCATGATCGCCTGCCCCATCCCCGCCGTATCAAACGCTTCCGAAAACAGCACGGTCAGCTCTTCATCGTCAAATTCACGTAAGACCGCATAAAGATTATGGGCGATCGCCGCCTCGTCCGCGCGCGGACCGATATTTTTCACACAGTCCGCATGATATGCGTCCACCGTTTCCCGGGTCGCGATCACGCCGACCTTTTCGCCGGCCGCCGATGCCTGCGCCGCCAGCTCATTGATTTTCTGCGTCACGGCATCGCGGTTTCCCTCCACGATCGTGAGCACGCCCTTCGGCGCGTAATGGCGGTATTTCATGCCGGGCGCCTTCGGACGGGCGCCGGCCGCCTCCTTAAGCATTGTTTTGTCCGCTGCGATCTCGCCCAGCACGTTTTGTAACATTTCCTGCGTGATATAGCCGGGCCGCAGGATCATCGGCATCTCTCCGGTCAGATCAACGATCGTCGATTCCAGACCGATCCCAACCTCGCCGCCGTCAATGATCATGTCGATCCTGCCGTCCATATCCTCCGCAACATATTTTGCCGTTGTCGGACTCGGTCTGCCCGAACGGTTCGCGCTCGGCGCGGCGACATAGCCGCCTGCCGCCTCAATAAACGCCCGCGCCGCCGGATGGGACGGGAAGCGCACCGCCACGGTGTCAAGTCCGCCCGTCGTCTCATACGGAACCGCATCCGATTTCGGCAATATCATCGTTAACGGCCCCGGCCAGAACGCCTCAGCCAAATCATACGCCGCCTGCGGTATCCGCTCTACGAGCTTTTCCATATCCGAAAACCTGCAGATATGCACAATGAGCGGATTGTCCGACGGTCTTCCCTTCGCCTCATATATTTTGCGCGAGGACTCTTTATTTAACGCATCCCCTCCGAGCCCGTAAACCGTCTCCGTCGGGAATGCCACAAGACCGCCCGCACGGATGATCCCGCCCGCCTGTCGGATTCCTTCTTCATTCGGCGTATCCGCGTCCGAACGGATATATCGCGTCTTCATTGCTTGCTGTTAAAACCTTTCATTGATATTTTGCGCCCATTATATCATATTTCTTTAGTCCGCTCAAGCGTTCCACTTCAGCCGGTGCAGCGCGCCCTCAAGCTGCATGCTCGAAAAATTCTGCTGCCGCAGCGCCTCATAGAGCACGATGCTCACGGAATTGGACAGATTTAAGGAGCGGATTTCGGGCAGCATCGGAATCCGGATGCACATTTCTTCATGCGCGACTAAGATTTCTTCCGGAATCCCCGCGGATTCCTTGCCGAACATGATAAAATCATCCTTGCCGAAATCCGCCTCCGCATACGTTTTCTTTGCCTTGGTCGTCGCATACCACATCCGTATATTCGGATTTTTTTCACAAAAATCACGATAGTCGTCATAGCGGCGCACATCCAGCTGTTCCCAGTAATCCATTCCCGCCCGCTTGATCTCTTTTTCAGTCAGCCGAAAGCCGAGCGGCTCGATCAGGTGCAGGACGCTGCCTGTCGCCACGCAGGTTCTTCCGATATTACCCGTGTTGGACGGAATCTCCGGTTCATGCAGTACAATGTTCATTCTTGGCATCCTCCCGCTCCCCATGATACGCGTTTTGTCTAGGGAAACACTGATTAAATCAGTGTTTCCCTTTCTCACACTCCCGCAGTCTCGTGATAAAGCTTTCCAGCTTGCCCATTGCAACCTTCAGCTTGTCGATCGAATATGCGTAGGAAATGCGCAGGAATCCCTCGCCGCTGTCCCCAAATGCCGTTCCGGGAACGACCGCAACCTTCTCCTCCTGTAAGAAACGGTTGGCAAATTCGTCACTCGTCATGCCAAACTCTTTAATGCACGGGAAAACATAGAACGCGCCATACGGTTCAAAGCACTCTAAGCCCATCTCGCGGAACGCGTTCAGCAGAAATCGGCGGCGCTGATCATAGGCTTCGCGCATCTGCGCCACATCACCGTCTCCGTTCTTTAAGGCATCCACCGCCGCATACTGGGCCATTGTCGGCGCACACATAATGGCAAACTGGTGGATTTTTGTCATCTGCGCAATGATCTCGGCGGGTCCGCATACATAACCGAGCCGCCAGCCCGTCATCGCATGGGATTTGGAAAAACCGTTAATGAGCAGCGTGCGTTCCTTCATCTGCGGAAGGGACGCGATCGAAACATGTTCTTCCTTATAGGTCAGCTCCGCATAAATCTCATCGGACATGACATAAATGTCATTTTCGATGCAGACCTTTGCAATCGCCTCTAAATCGGCACGCTCCATGATTGCTCCCGTCGGATTGTTCGGAAACGGCAGGATCAGAAGCTTTGTTTTTTCAGTGATCGCATCAAGCAGCTCCTGTGCGGTCAGGCGGAATTCATTTTCCGCTTTCAGATCAATGATGACCGGCTTTCCGCCCGCAAGGATCGCGCACGGTTCATAGGACACATAACTCGGCTGCGGGATCAGCACTTCGTCACCCGGATTGAGCATCGCGCGCATGCCGATGTCGATCGCCTCCGAACCGCCGACCGTAATGAGCGTTTCTTTTTTTGGATCGTAATCCACGTGAAAGCGCCTGCGCAGATAACGGCAGATCTCCTCACGCAGCTCGATTAAGCCCGCATTGGAGGTATAATGAGTCTTTCCTTTTTCCAGCGAATAAATTCCCTCGTCGCGGATATGCCACGGCGTATCAAAATCCGGCTCGCCCACGCCAAGCGAGATCGCATCCTTCATCTCGCTGACAATATCAAAAAATTTTCTGATGCCGGAGGGCTTTATTTTTACAACTTCGTCTGCTAATGGATTTCTCACGGTGTGATCAGCTCTCTTTCGTCTTCATATTTTTTGCACAAAACCGTGCCATGGTCTTTATATTTTTTCAGGATAAAATGCGTTGCCGTGCTGAGCACGGTATCCAGCGCGGACAGCTTTTGCGACACAAAGCCCGAAACCTCTTTTAAGGATTTTCCCTCAAGAGACACGAGCAGGTCATAGCCGCCCGAGATCAGATAGACCGAATTGACCTCCGGATAGTTGTAAATGCGCTCCGCGATATTGTCAAAGCCCTGACCGCGCTGCGGCGTTACACGCACCTCAATGAGCGCGGACACCTTCTCGATCGACGTTTTTTCCCAGTCGATCAATGTGTGATAGCCACAGATCACACCCTCCTCCTCCATCGCTTTCAGCTCATTGGCGACAGCAAGCTCATCCTCGCCGAGCATGACGCTGATCTCTTTTACACCGATCCTGCTGTTTTTTTCAATCATGGACAATATTTTCTCTCTCATATTCATACCGCAAACTCCTTTCTCCTGTTTCCCTGCGTTTTGTGATCGTCTGTTTTTTCCTCCGTCTGTTTCTCTGCGGCGATGACGCTTCATGCGCTCTCATCCGCAAACACCCGGTAGACGCCGTCATTCTTCGGCGGCTCCAAAAAGCGCCGCTCTTCTCCATTTATGACAACCTTGTCATTTGAAGAGTCCGTCCTTCCGATGACAGCCGCCGGAATCTGCGCCTCGGCAAGCGCCCGCACCAGATCATGACCGTGCTCGGCGATCAGCAGCAGACTGCCGCCCGCCACAAGCTCGTACGGATTGACATCGAAAAAATTACAGATCTCCACCGACTCCTGACGGATCGGAATGGCTTTTAATTGAACGTGCAGTCCGACGCCCGCGTATTCCGCAAGCTCCCACAGCGCGGCGAAAATGCCGCCCCGCGAAGCATCATGCATTGCGAGAACGCCGGACTTTCCGGCGGTGGCGGCCTCCGGCACCACCGAAAGCTGCCGCTCTAAGGCAATGGCATCATCAATAAAATACGCCGGATACCTTGTCAGAAGCTCCGTTCTTTTTTCCCTTGCAATGAGTGCGGTTCCCGCGAGTCCCGCCCATTTCGTCATGACAATATCCTTATCGGCTAACGCGTATTCTCCATGCGCTTCTGCTGCCGCACGCATGCCGGATGCCTGCTCCTGCTTTCGATAACCGACTCCCGTTACACTTAAAATCGGCGCGCTCACCAAATCGGAAATCTCCGTATGGCCGCCCGCAACCGTAACACCGAGTCCCCTCGCCGTTTCGCCGATCTGCTTCATCACCGCGCGCAGCTGTTCCTCTTTTACGGCTGACGGAAATGTCGCCGCGACTAAGATCGCTGTCGGGTCAGCGCCGCCCGCGGCGATGTTATTGACCGCTGCATGCACCGCATAAATGCCGATGCTCTCCAGGTCACCTGTCACGGTATTGACGCAGAGCGCCGTCCGCGCGCCTTCTTCGGACGCAAAAACGGCGCAGTCTTCCCCTACGCCTGCGCCGCCCATCATTTCATCGTTTTGTATTGGAAGTTGTCTTAACACGGAGCGCTTCAATACGCGCTCCGGTATTTTCCCTGTTTTCATGTATCACTCCAGCATGTGTGTATCCTTATCATTGTCCGCCCGCCTCGGGCTGTGCGCCTGCGGCCGGCACTTCCGTAACTCCCGCGTCCGGAGCTTCGGGCTGTGCGCCCGCATCCGTCGTCCCCGGCTGTGCACCTGCGTCCGGCGCTCCCGGCTGTGTGCCCGCATCCGCGCCTTCGGGTGCGCCGCCAATCTCAACTCCGCCCGGCTGTGCGGACGTCTCCGTTGAGGAGCCGTAATTTCCCGAAGCGATCTGTGCCGCAACCGCCCTCGCATGGTCAACACTGCCTGTCGCGATCGCTGCCTGTATGAGATCATAAGCGACGGGATCGCTCGTCGAAACACCGACCATTGCATAGCGGCTCGTCATTTTATAGGTATTGTGGCTGATCTGCTCCCTGCTGACCTCCACGCCGTTTTCCGTGATCACGCGATAGACGTCCGCCACATACCCCGTATGCGCCGGCTGCACCTCCACGCTGCCGACCGGCAGGGAGGCGTCCGCATATACCGCTTCCGCTCCCGGCGGTGTTGTCTCAAGCACCACGCTCTCATAAGCAACACTGTGCGTCTCGGGTCTTGTTTCCACGCCGTAGATCGTCATCGTGATTTTTTTATCCGACGTCGTATAGCCTTCAATATAAATGGGATACTGCGTATTATTCACAAACGTAAAATCGATTCCCGAATCCTCGGACACCGTCGCGTCCAGCCCGATCTTGACGTAGCTGACCGCCATCGCATGATTCATGCGGTTCGTCACCTGAAGCTCCGAATATAAAACCGAATTATATAACGTCGTGGACACCTGACAGATTCCGCCGCCGACACTGTCCACGACTTTTCCGCCCGAATAAGAACCCGCGGAATAATAACCGTTCCTCTCCGTAAACGGTGCGATGGTCGCAAGCGTTGAAAATTCTTCTCCCGGGAAAAGCACAGTACCGTTCACTTTATCGCACGCATTCCGCACGTTGGCGCTTCTCGCCCAATCGGACGTCGCAAAGCTTGTCGTGCAGGTTGCAAGCACATCGCTTACCAGCTTTAATTCCTCCACATCATGCTCCGGCTTTGTCGAACGAAGCTGTAAATCAAAGCTCTGCGGTTCCCCCGACCATTGTTCCGTCAGTCCCGCATAGATCAAATCCACCGACGACGCAACATCCAATTCGATTCCGTCCACGCCCTCCGTATATACAAATTCGCCGTCCACACGCGTCATGGACGCATTCTGAGCCGGCACATTGACCGCCTCGCTCTGCAATTGTACCAGGTTTTCTATCGCAGCCCTGTCAAACGCAAGCGCAATCTCATACACCTGATTGTTCGCTGCCAGATCCGCGATCTCTTTATAACGCTTCAGGATATTTCCCTTACGTCCAAGACCGATCGCTTCCTCCAAAATCTCCGGATTGGCGAAACTAAGACCCAGCTCGCCCGCCGTTGTATGGATTGCCTGCTCCGCAGAAAGATTCAGCGTGATCTCCACCTGCGAGAGCTCGGCGATATAGGCGCTGATCGCCTGCTCCGCCTCCACGAGCGTCATGCCGGAAAGCGAAACATCCCCCGCATAGATCCCCTCGTAGATCGTCGCCTGCGAATTCGCCTGATTCCCTCTATTCTGCGCGGCATCGGCGTTTAAGCCCCAAACGCCCGCTAACGTTAACGACACAACTGTCATTATTATTCCGATTCTTTTTTTCATAACAATCATCCTCATGCCTTTCGATCACCTGCAAACTTGAACTTGAAAAGAACCCGTTCCTGACATACAATAGGAATGTGTCTTTCGCATAAACAGCTTGTTCTGCGCCATTATCAATATATGAGCCGTCCGCCGGGATTATGATTGAATGAGCCGGCTCATTCGGCGGGCGGCGAATGTCGATCCTGAATCGGGGATTCCTGATCGAATCAACAGCGCTTTGCTCAGGTCAGCAGCGCGGCAAGCACGGTTGTCCCTATCATAGCGGCAACCAGCACGATAATAATGATGGCGGACAATTTTTTTCTTGTTTTTCTACTATAAATATTAAACATAAATATAAACGCTCCTTACACACTAAAAAGCTTTGTCTACTGAAAGGATATTATAAATGAAAATACCTCTGTTTGCAAGTTTAATCCTGTTTTGTATCTGGCTGTCTTTTGCCATTGTCCGTTCCCGCAAAAAGGGAGAGCGGGCAGAGCATGATTTTTGGGAAAAAGAGGCGCTTGCCGACAGCACGCGCAAGCAGCCGCTCGACGGACTCATCTATATTGAGATTCCCTATGACGCGCTTCCGTTTTCGTTTGTTCCCGACGATCCGGCTTTAGCGGACGCGGTTGCCGAATGTCACCGCATCTTAAACGGTTTCCGTGAGAAAAAAGCAGTCAACCTGACCGGCATCACCAACACGGACTTAAAGCTGACCTACGGCGCGCCGAATATCACGCTCCTGACCGAATATGACGAAAATTATACGCTGCTCGTGCGCACCATGCAGAAATGGGCTGATCTGCTCTTAAAGGCGGACCGTGAACAGGAAGCGGTCTCTATCATGGAATTCTGCATTGAGACGCGCACGGACATCAGCGCGACCTACCGCACGCTCGCGGACATTTACCGCAGGGAGGGCGCTCATGACAAGCTGGAGAAGCTGCGTGAAACTGCGGACAGCCTTCTTTCGATCATGCGTCAGCCAATCCTGCGCATGTTGGATGAGGCGGAGCAATGAGATGTTCCTTTTAAGAAAAAATTGGGATTTGGTTTCAGGAAGTTGACTGATTGAATTCAGAGCGGAAGATGATTCTTATGGTAATGGCATGTTAATTTACAATTTTCCCGTAGGCGAGCGTCAGCTTATCCATCATGCGCGACGCTTCGTTTTTCGTCATGCGGTCGATCTCGCAGGGCGGACTGATCTGATAATATTCCAACATTTTTAAGAGCCGTTCCCGCTGCGCAGGCGTGATCGGCCCTTCTTTTTTTACCTTGTAGGTCAGCGCATACGGCTGTGCCTGATCGGCCGACTCAAACTGCGCGCACAGCTTTTGATACAGCGCGTGCGTGGCGAGCGCATCGCCCAGCGCGCGGTGCGCCGTATGCGCGATCTCATAATGCCCGCAGAGCGCGCCGAGCGAACGACTGGGCAGCTCCGGCAGGCAGAGTCTCGCCAGCTTGAGCGTGTCAATCGCTTTTTTCTCAAAAGAGCATTTCAGATTGACTGCCGCACGCTTTAAAAAAGAATAATCAAAACGCACACTGTGTCCGAGCAGCACATCCTCACCCGCAAACGCAAGAAACGCAGGCAGCGCCGTTTCGATATAGGGCGCGCCGCATAACATGTCATCTGTGATTCCGGTCAACTCCACGATTCTCTCCGTGAGCTTCCGCGCGGGATTCACAAACGTCTGATATGTCTCCACCACCTGTCCGTCCCGCACGCGCGCCGCACCAATCTCTATGATTTTTTCCGTTTTGGGGTCGAGGCCGGTCGTCTCAATATCCAACACAAGATATGCTGACTGCATGGTGCTTTCCTCTCCGGTATCTATTCTGGTTTGCTTAGGTTTTTCCTTAGCGCCAATCATTATAGCATACATTTTTCTGATTGGCTATTGCGCCATCTTCATGAGCCTACGGGTCGAATTCGAATTCCGCTTGTAACGGCGGTCTCTGCCTGCCCCAAAATCAAAATCTTTCCTCTAGGAAATCGCCTCCGCTCCGACAGAATAGCTGTTCCACGAGCCGCTCTCCGACCAGACTGCCTTGCAGTCTTCAAAAAAATACGCTCCGAGCGGCGAACGCCATTTCTCCGCATTAAATTGAAGAACCGGAAGCGAATAGACCTCATCCTGCCCGTCCGTTCTTGCCGTGATTGAAAAAAGAACGCCCTCCGTCCACTCGTAAATTTTATGCTCATCGTCCGAAAAATCACCGTACTCTGACAAATATCCCTGCTCCGCCAGTTCGTTATAGGTAAGCGTAAGCGGCTCTGTATCATGCGCACACGCAAAAATCCATGCGATCGCCGCTTTTTCCCCCTCTGTGAGATCTCCGGACGCTTCCGACAGATCGACGCTTACATAAGCCGCACCGCCGTTTAAGCCGCTGTCCACATTCCAAAGATCATCAAGCACCTGCAAATATAATCCGCACAGATCATAGTACTGCCCCAGCGGATTCTGCTGCGTACCCTTGCTGTAGACGGAGACGGATTCTACATCTCCGATCTGCATCGGCCAGATTTCCATGATACCGCCGGTATACCGGATCTCTGCCAACATTCCGTCTTCCAAGACGGAGGCATTTGATAACGCGCCGTCAATGTAAACATCCGCGTCGCCGACCGAAATGGAATATACCTCTCCCGCGCTGTCGCCTGCCAAAACAAGATTTCCGCTTTCCGCGCCGTCCACGATGCGCAGGGTCAGTGTTTCTCCCGGCAGGCTTTCTCCGTCCGCCCCGGTGCCGGAATCGGCCTCACCGACCGGCTCTCCTTCCGCGCCTGACGCATAACCGCCCGCGTTCGTTCCGCCTTCCTCTCCCTCTGTTCCGTTCGAAACGCTCACATCCTCGTCGTTCCCATCCGCAGCACCGCCGTTTGAAACACCGTCCGACGGTTCCCCGCCGCCTTTCCCGCCGCAGCCTGCTGCCGTGATCATGCATAATACCAACAGTACCGCCGCTATCTTTTTTAGCATCTTTGCTCTCATACTCCTTTTTCTCCTTTCCTGCCCGTTCCTGATCGAACCATTCGAAACGCCTGGTTTTAGGCTTTTTGCGGCCGCCCATAACAAAACCCCTGTGCCTATTTACGATACGCACAGGGGGCTGTCTTTTTATGGGATATAATTTATTTTTTATAAAAAAGATCCACCATTTCAAAGCGCCGCAATGAACCGGTCAAACGCCGCCTGTCCCTCCGCATCCCGCTTATATACGCCGGCATGCTCAAGCACCTTGGAAAATACAAGTCCGATCTCATCCTGAAGGATTTTCATGACATTCGTGTCATCTATCTTGTCATATTTCGGCAGGAATTCCTCCACCCAGTCCGCATGCTTCTCGATCGCCTCATTTGCGCGAATATCTTTTTTGTTGACAATCGCGTCAGAAAGCTGCTCTAATTCGGATACCAAGCGGGACGGCAGGATCGCAAGTCCCATTACCTCGATCAGACCGATGTTTTCTTTTTTGATATGATGCAGCTCCGCGTGCGGATGATAAACACCGAGCGGATGCTCCTCGGTCGTAATGTTGTTGCGCAGTACCAGATCCAGCTCATAAACACCGTCACGGCAGCGCGCGATCGGCGTGATCGTATTGTGCGGTTCTCCGTCGGTCTCCGCAAAAATGAACACGGACTCGTCCGTATAGCCGCGCCATACTTCCAGCACATGGTCTGCAAGCGCGATCAGCCTGTCGCTGTCAGCACTCTTGATCCGAATCACGGACATCGGCCACTTGACGATCCCCGCCTCGACATCCTCAAAGCCTTTCACCGTAAAGCTGCGCTCGATCGGCGCTTTCGCCATGGCAAAATCATAATTGCCGCCCTGAAAATGATCGTGGCTCAAAATAGAACCGCCGACGATCGGCAGATCGGCATTCGAGCCGACAATATAATGCGGAAACTGTTTTACAAAATCGAACATCTTGCAGAACGTCGCATGCTCAATCTTCATCGGCACATGCTGGGAATTAAACACAATGCAGTGCTCGTTATAATATACATAGGGCGAATACTGGAAGCCCCACCGGCTCCCGTTGATCGTCACCGGAATGATTCTGTGATTCTGGCGCGCCGGATGATTGACGCGTCCGGCATATCCCTCGTTTTCCACGCAGAGCAGACACTTCGGATAACCGCTCTGTTTCGCAAGCTTTGCCGCTGCGATCGCCTTCGGATCTTTTTCCGGTTTGGAAAGATTGATCGTAATATCCAGATCACCGTACTCTGTCGGCGCGATCCATTTTTTGTCCTTCTTGATGCGATAGCGGCGGATATAATCGGAATCCTGACTCAGCTTATAAAAATAATCCGTCGCCGCCTTCGCGTCTTCTTTCTTTAACTCCTCAAAACGCCGGATGACCTCGGACGGCCGCGGTACTAACGCGCCCATCAGCTTCGTGTCGAACAGGTCGCGGTAAACGATGCCGTTCTCTTTTAAGACGCCATGCTCATATGCGTAGTCCAGCAGTTCGTTCAGGACGCTCTCCAGCTCGTCCTCGGACATCGTGATCGCCTCTTCGCAATCGTCCAGCCCGTCCAGTTCCAGTATTTCTAAAAGACGGTTCGTGGTATAGACCGCGTCCTCCTGCTCGATCAAACCCGTCTGTAATCCGTATGCAACCAGTTTTCTAATGTTTTTGTCCACCGACATGACATGCTCCCCCTTTTTCTTTCCAATCTTTTCTATATCCCCAAAACGCTTCCTCAAAGGATGGGGCTTTGCATCATTTCCCATGCTATACGAGCACGCTTTCGACACATTCGAATGCCTATTCCGGTCTTACAGCGTTCTCGGTCCGTCGCCGATCTCCACAACATAAAAGTCCGCCTGAATCCCGAACTGCTTCTCATAAGCCGCGCCGACTTTTTCCTGAAACTCCCCGATCGCCTCATCCTTTACAAGGCTGACTGTACAGCCGCCGAAGCCGCCTCCGGTGATGCGCGAGCCGATCACGCCGTCCACCTTCCACGCCTCCGCTACAAGGAGGTCGATCTCCTCGCAGGATACCTCATAGTCGTCTCTAAGAGATACATGGGACTCATTCATCAGCTTTCCGAATAATGCCAGCTCGTTATTTTTTAACGCTTCTACGGCGCGGAGCGTTCTCTGATTTTCATATACCGCATGCTTTGCGCGCTTCCTGCGGACGTCGTCCGCAATGGCGGACTTATTCGCCTCAAACTCCTCCTCGGTCAGATCGCCGAGTCCGTCGATCTTCACCACGCTCTGAAGCTCCTCAAGCGCTTTCTCACACTCGCTGCGGCGCTCATTATATTTGGAATCCACAAGGCTGTGCTTTACCTTGGAATTTGTCACGACGATCTTCGCATCACCGAGCGCAAGCGGCGCATACTCGTAAGAAAGGTCGGCGGTATTCAAGAAGATCGCATGATTCTTTTTTCCCATCGACGACGCAAACTGATCCATGATGCCGCAGTTGCAGCCGTTAAAATTGTTCTCGGAATACTGTCCGATCTGCGCAAGCTCGACATTCGTCACGGTAAAGCCGTACAGATCGCGCAGGATGTATCCCGTCAGCACCTCTAACGATGCGGAGGAGGATAAACCGGAACCGTTCGGAATATTACCGTAAAGAACCATGTCCAGACCGCAGTCCATCTGCATGCCGCGCAGGGAAAACGCCCACATCACGCCCTTCGGGTAGTTTGTCCAACCCGCCTCTTTTGAAGCCTCCAGCTTCTCAACGTCAGACTCCATCACACCGCTCTTCTCGAAGTTGATCGAGTAAAGCCGCAGCTTTTTATCCGTCCGTTTTCTTGCTGCCGCATACGTTCCGATCGTCAACGCGCACGGAAATACATGACCGCCGTTATAATCGGTATGTTCGCCGATCAGATTCACCCGTCCCGGTGCAAAATACACTTTCACCCCGTCGGTATCCCCAAACAATTCCCCAAATTTGTCAAGCAGCATTCCCTTGATTTCTGTTTCACTCATACCCTTTTCCTTCTCCTTATTTCATTTTAATTTTTGCTAATCGTTTGTCTGCGCCTGTTACCCCGTTACCCGCTTGTTTTTTCTCTACGCTTATTATAACCCGTTTTTACCCTGTTTCCATAGGCTTTCTTGTTATGAAAACCTGTCAAAATGTTGGATTTGTCACGCCCGCACCATTTGATCGCATTCCTCACGCAAAGCGACATTCTGTGCGGACATGCCGCCCTTATATTTCTGCCGCGCCGACTCCGCGCTCATTTAAGAACGCTTCGATCTGCTCTAAGTCGCTCTGGCGGTGCCGCGTGCCGCTTTGCAAATATTCTTTTCGATAGCCCGAAGGGGAAATCCCCTTTGTCTGCCGGAACGCTTTCGTAAAAACGAGCGGATCCGTATAGCCCACCGAGATTGCGATGCTTTCGATCGGCAGCTCCGTCATCTGCAGCAGCTCGACCGCCTTGGCAATGCGGAACGACGTCAAAAACTGCTGCGGCGACATGCCGATATGATTTTGAAACAGCGTGTAGAGATAGCTTCTGTGCACACAGACATAGTCCGCCACATCCGTTACCCGGATCGGGTTACAGTAATTGCTTTTGACAAAATCAACGGCACGGCTGACGTAATCGTTCGCGCGGCTGCTCTCCCCTGCCTCCTGCACGGACGCCGTGCGCGCGATGATGGAAAGAAAAATACCGAGCAGCCCGTCGCGCCGCAGCGCGTTGGAAAATCCGCAGGTGTTGTGCTCCATCATATCCTTGACCGTCTGATACAGCTCTCCCGACGCATCGGAGGCAAATACGGGATGCTCTTTTGACAGTCCCATGCTGCGCATATAATCGCTCACGCACGTGCCCGAAAATCCGATCCACACATAGGTCCACGGCTCCGTCTCATCCGCCTGATAAAAAGCAAGCTCGCCCGGTTCAATGTAAAAACCGGCGCCCGCCTCGAGCGGATATTCTTTTCCGTCCATCACAAATCTGCCCCGCCCGCTCATCACATAGTGGATCAGATAATGCGGTTTTAGCGCCGGTCCGAAGCTGTGCAGCGGCTCCGTCTGCGAACAGCCGCAGCAAATCAGGTACAGAGCGCCCGTCATCTCATTTTGAAATTCCAGTTTATATGCTTTCTCCATCGCTCCCCACTCCGGTTTTTTTGATTGTGCTCCGCTTACGTTTACTTGCTTCCGATCGTATTCGGGTTACGTTCTCCTGTTTCCGATCGTATTCCGGTTACGGTTTCCACTGCGGGTCATCTAGGTCCGCCTGCGCCCGCGCAAGATCCTCGCGGATGGAGATTTTCTGCGGACATGCCTGCTCGCACTTTCCGCACTTTTTACATGCTTCCGGCTTCTCCTCCGCCTTCATGTTCTCCCAGCCCCAGTTGACCGCCCAATAATTCTGGTACATATGATACGTATTCCAGAACCTGAAAGTGCCCGGGATGTTCACCCCAAACGGACAGGGCATACAGTAGCGGCAGCCCGTACAGCCGTTTTGCACACGGGCGCGGAGCGTTTTCACCGCCTCCTTGATGCACGCCTGCTCTTCTTCGGAAAGCGGTTCAAAATCTGTAAAGGTATGTATATTGTCCCGCACCTGTTCTTCCGAAGACATCCCGCTCAAGACGACCTTGACATTCGGATGTGAGCCGACCCATCGCAGCGCAAACGACGCCGTCGATGCGTCCGGCTTCAACGCACGGTAGGTCTTCTCCACCTCCTCGGGCAGCTTGGCAAGCGAACCGCCCTTTACCGGCTCCATGATGACAAGCGGCACGCCCAGCTCCTCGGTCAGCGCATAACCGCGGTCGCCCGCCTGGTCCTCCGCGTCCATATAATTATATTGAATCTGACAAAAATCCCATTTCCGGTAGCGAAGAATTTCCTCAAAGCACGCATAATCATCATGAAATGAGAATCCGAGCTGCTTGATGCGCCCCTGTCTTTGGTACTCCTCGAGCACATCGAGAATTCCGATCTTTTTCACATCCGCCCAGCGGTCTTTTCCAAGCGCATGCAATAAATAAAAATCAATATAGTCGGTCTGAAGCTTTGATAACTGCTCCTCGAAATAACGCGTCACGTCCTCTTTTGTCTTGACGAGCCATACCGGCAGCTTTGTCGCCAAATAAAAGGATCTGCGATCGTATTTTTTCATCAGCCGCCCGACCACACGCTCACTCTCGCCGCCGTGGTAGGGGTACGCCGTATCGTAATAATTCACACCTGCTGCCATCGCCTCATCGAGCATGCACTCTGTTCTTTTTTCATCGATCTGACCGTTTTCCAACGTCGGGAAACGCATACACCCGAAGCCGAGCAGCGACGTCTCCACCCCACAGTTGTTCCATGTTCTTTTTTCCATAGAGATCCCCTTTCGTTTCAGATATTTACTTCTATTTTTCATTCCTAACAAAGATCATATGAATTCAGTATAACACAAAGGGATGACCGAGTCATCCCTTCATCCGTTCATATTCCGCTTTTTCCCGCGCCAGTTCCGCGTAAAGACGCAGGACATTCCATTCCCTGTTTGTCGGCGTCAGCACTGCTTTGTAATCGACCTTGATTGCCCGCCCGCGCAGCAGCGCGAGCGCCCTGTTAAAATGTTTCTCACTCACATCACAAAACACCATCAAGCTTTCCGCCGGCGCGTTGCCGTGATCGGGCACGGCTTCCTGTTTCGATCCTGCGCTCTGCGCATCTGCGATTGTTTTGCCGTCCGACCCGCTTATTTTTCCCGACGCCAGCGCCCCGATCGTCTGCCGGAACGCGCTTTCCGGAATTCTCTCACATCTCACTTTCATTGCGGCAAGCATATCAGCGATTGCCGACGCCTCCGCATCCGGAACCCGAAAAAGAAGAACCTTTTCCATTTTATTTTTCCCGCCCTTTCGTGCGCTGTCCGTTCTCAGCCATGGTGCCGTATCACGCCGAAGCCGAGCGGATACGGTCCCGTATGCACCCCGATCGTCGCGCCGATCTGATACAGCGGTAAATCCTCTTTTGTCACCGCAAACCCGTTCTCGTTCAAAAAAGCAATCGAATCCTTTTGAAACGCCTCCGCTTCTTCGCGGTCATAGCCGTAACCGATGCAGATGCTCAGCGCCTTGCTGCCGCAGCCAAGCTCCTTTATATATTGCAGCAGAAGCTTTCTGCAGAGCGCTTTTGATTTTTCCCTGCCCCGGCAGATGCCCGACGGGAAAATCTCGCCATCCTTAAGTGTGATGAGCGGCTTAATATCAAGCAGCGCGCCCGCCATCCCCGTCAGCTTGCCGATGCGCCCGCCGTGCTGTAAATAACGCAGATTTCCGACCGTGAAAAAAATACGCCCGCTGCCCTGAATGTCCGCAAGCCCTTTTACGGTCTGCTCCGCCGTATAGCCCGCTTCGCGCATGCTGACAGCCTCCAATACATAAATCCCCTGCAATACGGTATCCACCGCGGAATCGATCACATGGATCTGTGCCTGCGGATAGGTTTCCGCTACCATTCCCTGCGCGACCGTCGCGGACTGGTACGAGGCGCTGAATTTGGAAGTGATGCAGATACAGATGACCGGCATTCCTTCCTTTGCATAGCGCTCGAATACATCCGCGTAATCCTGTACGGACGGCATGGAGGACTTCGGAAACTTCTTCGGATTCTGCACCATCATCTCATAAAAATCCCGTACGGAGATATCGACGCCCTCCTTCATGGATTCCCTGTCATTCATGGATACATAAAACGGTACTACCTCAATTTTCTTTTCTGCGACCAGTTCTGCCGGAAGATCGCACGAGCTGTCACTCACAATTTGAAACTTCTGATCCATATACCTGTTTTCCTTTGCAATACGATTGTATCAAATGGTTTTGATTACTATGTTATGTGTTTTTTAATATCATTATATCCTATATGATACCGCATTGGAAGAAAAATGCAATTGTTTTTTGGGATTTCTTTGTATTTTTATTGTGAAAGCAGGTAAATATCCGCAAGAATTGTTACGACAAACGCATCGCAGGTTTGTTATACTTGTGGAAACGCAGATGAAAGCGTTTCATTCTATATCGTAGCCGCTACAGATCAGTGAAAGGAAGTGAGACTCTGAAAAACTTTTCTCAAATAAGTGAAGCTTTACAGTATATTGACCAACATTTAGAGGAACCGATCACGCTCGAAACATTGTCGGCGCAATTTTTCTTTTCCCCTTATTACTTCCATAAACTGTTTTCCATCATTGTCGGGAAGTCGTTGGCAGCCTACATCCGTGATCGGCGGATTCTTTCTGCCTGTGATCAGCTTTGCCGTACCGAAAAGAGTATTTTAGAAATTGCCCTGGACAGTGGTTTTCATTCGTCGCAGGCTTTCTCAAGAACATTTAAGGCGGAAATGGGCGTGTCTCCGAGCGAATACAGAGCGCAGGGCTTTCAGCCTGTCATCGTAACCGCCGACGAATTGATCATGAAATTTACCAACCGATTGAAAGGAGGAATTTATTTGAATCCAACCATTATCAAACGCGACGCCCTGTTTATCGCCGGAACGCACGGTGACGGCAACCGGACAGGGGAGGTATGGAATGCCTTTGAAAAATTATGCAGTGAAAAGCCGCTCAGTGGCGCTTTATCCACGGACGGATATGAAATCCGGGTATATGAAGACGACAACTGCACGGTGCATGTGGGCCATCCCGTTTCCGGCAAAGATCCTATTGATCCTGCATATTCGATATTTGAATTGCCCGCGTCCAAATATGCTTCTTTTGACGTATATGTAGCCAATGGCTATGAGAGCGAAAATACCGCTATGGACGAATGGCTGAAAACAAACAGCGAGGGCTATACAGAACGCCTTCTGAATCCATCGACGCATTATTGCGTCGAATATTACGATGAACGTTTTCACGGAGACGAGGCAGGCTCCATCGTGGAAATCTGGATTCCCGTTCAAAAAGGGTGAGTGTATCTCAGCAGGTGCTGTTTTTCATGCCCTTGGGGAAACTGTTTCCCGCACCGGATTTTCGTGGAATATACCGCAAATCGACATGTTCCTTTGTAAATTCGTGGGCATCCGCCGGTAACACTAAAGAAGCGCCGGTTTGATCGGCGCTTCCTTAGGTATTATTTCCATTATCCGTGAAGGACCCCCTCCTTCTTCAGATACGCTAAAAACGCATCGCATCCCTCATCCACATCCCGATAGGTCGCGTCAAACTTCCGCGAATACCACGGATCGATCACCGAATCATTTCTTCCGCAATAAGAAAGCAGCATGCGGATCTTCCCGCCTTTGTGTCCTGTGATGCGTTCCATGTTGCGTATGTTCTGCTCGTCCATGCCGATCAGGTAGTCGTACGCATCGTAATCGGATTTTGTAAGCTGCACGGCCCTCTTTCCCTCACAGGAAATGCCGTGCTTCGCTAATTCCGCCTTCGCCGGCGGATAAACGGGATTTCCTATCCCGTTCCAGATTTCTTCCGTGCTCGTGGCAGCGGAAGCAATATAGAACTGATCGGCAATGCCGAGGTCGGCGACTTTCTTTTTTAGGATGAATTCCGCCATGGGGGAGCGGCAGATGTTGCCGTGGCATATAAAAAGTATCGAAATCATGTTTGTTTTTCCTCCTGAAATGCCGTGATTTGCCGTGTTTTGGCGCGATTTGCAAGGTTTGCGGTTTTTATGAAAATTGTTAAAAATGTTACGAAATAAGCAAATCGGGGCAAAACCGAGCAAGTTGATGTTGTCGAACGTAGTAGGAATTGGGGGCTTTTACTACTGTGGTATTTTATCATAAACTCAATAGTCTGTGATGTAAAAACCAATATTCAAAATACTACCACAAATCAGTCTATCCTCAAAACAACTTTCTTACTATATTTTTAATACTTTCTTCATCTATTCCTGCATTTTTCAATATCATTATATAAATCAGTGCTCTGGCCACTTCAAAAAGCACACAATGAATCTTTTCTATCTCTGGTGGATTTCCATGAGCAATTCCATTCCTAAAATCTGCAAATATTTTCCCTGCCTCATTTTCACTTGGAAATGCCACGTCATTAGCGGAACTCATCCTATCTATAACAGGTTTTACTAAATCCATATACATATTTAATGCATTCTTGTATTTTTCTCCCAAGCTATAATCTATTTTTGACAAAGCATCAACTATTTTTACATAATAGCTTTGGTATGATTTAGCTTTCGTTTTTGACGTACTCTCAAAAAATTTTTTCAATCTTGAATTTACATCGCCATAAAAGCATTTTTCAAATTCATCACGCGATATTCTTCCTTCCGCCGCTAAAGCAAACAACGTATCCATCTTGTCTGCAGATTCTTGAAACAATCCTTGTATATATGCAAATTTTTCATTTTCATCTTTTTTACTTGGATATAGTCTCGCATACTCACTTTCCAAACTTAATGCACATGATAAAAATTTTTCGTAGGTAAGTTGTGAACTCTCTTTCCCGTTTCTTGGTATATAAAAATTATCATAAATTTTTTGAGAGCGCCTTTGAGCCACACACTTAAATAAATCACCAAAGTTTTCACCACAGTCATCAATAATAATCGAGTTTCTTTCTGTATTATTGTAATCTCCAAAATCCGCTGAGTTTACTATTATTTCTGCAACTTTATCATATTTCCCCTCAATTTTCCTTTGGATATATATTTTATCAAATACAACATTTCTCCTAAAACTTAAAAATGAAAAAAAGTCATACACCTGCAAATAAATTGTTGGTATATTTTTTATTGTTAAGGTCTTGCCGTATTCGATGCAAAAACGAGGAATTGCTTCCCCCATTGAAGTCTCAACAAATTTTTTATTATGCCAAATACTATAATCTATTGATAATTTCATTTCCCTATTTTTAATTTTAAGATATGTCTCTACATTAAGATCATCCCAATTTCTAGGCGTTATCGATTTCATTCTCTTCGATATATCATAACCCTCTTCTGAAATATATGCCCTCCCCGGTCCTGCAAACACATTTACCGGCTTACCTTCAAAGCAAATCCTATCAAATAACGATATATCTTCGTATAAACCTGTATTACACGTTGAAATTATCAAAACTTGATATGAAAGCCTATTGTTGGAATATCTGCAATTCAAAAATGCAACTTCTCTATTTCCTGTTGTAATCCCTTTTATAATTTCTTTTTCTTTAATCCCACTTGGAATAAGTGCTGAGTATGTATCATAAGGTATCAGTGTCACCTTATCATCAATCAAATGATAAGGTACATTCTTCCTATTTATCTTTATGTGCCCTGTATGCTCCATATATATCCCTCTTTCATCGTTGATAGCACCTACGCTTTAATTACATTAATTTTACCATACAAATGCAAATATGTAATGTAAAAAATATTAAAAGAATGCCCTGCCGAAGCAGGGCGCACTCTTTCCATATATCAAATCGCCACGAAAATATTTCTGTGAAACGGGCTTCTCCTTTTTGCTCTTTTTCAGTATTCTACAAATCTTTTACCCGTTTCAGCTCATCCGTTGCATCCCCCAATCCAAGGTGCATATAGGTGTTCAGCGCGACACCAATATCGTTATGCCCCATCAAGTATCGAAGTGTCTTGGGGTTCATGCCCGACTTCGCTATATTGCTGCAGTAGGTATGGCGGCAGATATGGGGTGTGATATTCGGCATCTGCACTCTGTAAATATCATTAAACCTTTTGACTATGTGGTTGAATCGATGTTCCCAATGCATCGCCACTTCCGGGTAACCGTTCTTATCCGTGAAAAGGAATCCGGCATATCCGCCCACCACCCTCTCGCATTTCGGCTCTTCCCTGTCCTCGATGATCGTCCGGAAGCACTGTGCCACATCTTCTGTCATGGACAGCTTCCTTGTTCCGGCATTCGTTTTGGTGGATTCAATGAGTAGCCGCATATCTGAAGTCCGCTGGAGCTGGTGGTCGATATTGATAACCTTGTTTTCCAGATCAATATCCCGCAGAATTCCGAAATACGCATCCCTGTTTGGAAAAGTATATAGACCACCTCGTAATACTTGTAGTAAACATTATCGTCATGCACGACTTTCAGGATATTGTTTGCGTTGCCTCCGCCATAACAGTCCCGGTGTTCCCACAGAAATATCTGTATCCATTCCCACCCTATATTAGTCGGATTCCGTAAGGTAATTCTGTATCAAATTTATTCCATTTTCCTCTCTTTCTGCACATAAAAAGGCACCAGATTTTACACTGATGCCTTGAAATAAAAATTCAACTTTTTCCTCCCTCCCGTAACTGTTCCAGCACGGCTTTCATCTTCTCCGGTAAAGGAGCATTCTCCAAAATTGAGATGCCTTTATTGAAAAGATAAAAAATAACCGCCGTTTGCTGATTGCCTCCCTCCCCGATAATGTAGGTATCCACGATATACCCAACTACCACAAGACAGAAAATGCCCACCTTCTTAAAAATGTCCTTAAAGCACACCTCGCTAGCGAACTGTTTCTCCACCGCCGCTGCCATCAGCCCCGTGACATAATCCATTACAACAAATACCACCAGTGCATAAAGGAAGCCGCCAAAACCTCCCATCATCACACTGATTGTACAACCAAGCGCTATATACTCTGCCGGGGCAAATTCCAACATTCTATCCACACTGTGCTTTGCAAGCAGCTCCCTTACTTCCTCCGTATGTCCGGAGCGAGACTTTTCCGCCAGCCCTGCGCAGACTTCCTCTAGGGCTAACGTTTTCTCCTCCGGATCCTGTTTTGGGGAGGACGTCTTTGCCCTGCTCCCTGAAATATCCCCGTCTGCCTTTCCAGACCTGCCTTTTTTCTTCGACTCTGCTACTCCCCTTTTTTCTTCTACTCCCCCGCCGTCTGCTACCACCGCATCCTCAACAGCCCGCAGGCTGTCTGCAAGGGAACGCAGATCCCCGATTATCTCAAGCAGTAACTTTACTTTTCCCATGTACGCTTCCTCCTTCCATGATTTCACTCATTGCCAGCTTCCAGACAGAATCGCCTGGCACGATGATGGTCAGCCTCCGCTTCTCCCCAAGGAGGAAGCGCGCTATGCGCTCCCTCACGGAGATATTCCGATAGCTCACGATTCCGCTGGATGCCGACTCTTTTGAAACACTAATCCTTAATGTGTGTTCCATTCCCATGACCTCCATTTCCGAAAGGCCGTTATTTTGCTGCCCTTCACTATACGGATAATTGGAGACCCTTTTGGATACCCTTTCAGAGACCAAAATTAAAAATTTTTTATAACAATTTTTCTTGATCCCTCGATTGACTTTACGACCGCTCTGTGCTGTACTTTTTCCTCTCGCGCTATCTCCCGCAAGGACTTCCCTTCCACAAATCTCAGCAGCCTGCGCCTCTGCACTTCTGACAACTCGTCCAACGCACGGGCAATATGCTTCACATCCAGTTTCTGCTCCATCTGCGTTTCCGGCGTTTCATTGCATGCATACTCCATACCCTCATACTGTGCCGCATCCAAAGAATAACAGTGATAGCGTTCTTTCCGGGCAAGGTTGTCCTCCTCGCGCCTTGACTCAATGATGACGGCACCGATGGACTCCTCCACCTCGACCTCCGACACAGTCCCGTCTGCAAATTCATATTTAATTTTCATTTAAATTCCCTCCAGTCTTGAAATTTGTTAAATGGGTTTTAAGACCGGAAAGGAGGCCCGCGGATACCGGAGTATACCGCACAGATAGAATGAAATCTGCCACCCCGGCTGCTTGTACGTAACTGCATAAAAAATCCCCTGCCTTTCTCAAAGCCGAAAAGGCAAGGGAATTCATATGGTTGTCTCTGCATCCGAAAGAGTACACGAAGCAAAGGCTACCTTACACGAATCGAAAAATTTCTTTTCCATAGATTCCTGTATGTATCCCTCGCCCAGGTTGTACTTCCCTCGGCCATGACAATTTTTATTTTCTACCATGCGACAGATGTGCACTGGTATAGCCACAATGCTTCTGCCGCCTTATCCTGTTTTGTTTCTCAATATGATGCTGCGCAACCAAATGCATCAGATTCGTTCTCCCACAACACCCGCAGATACAGATTCCTTGCTTCATCGCCAATCTGCGGATTGTTAATATATGTTCCTTCTTTTTCCCTCCCGGATTATGCCAGCCGTATGTAAGGGAAATAACTTATCTGTCTATGCATTACCCAAGCATAAGCTGAGTATCGACAAATATAAGGACTTCAACGGTGCTGTATTTTTCCTATATTTCCTTATACGTTTTCCAGCAGAATCTTTCCAATAAAGGATCCTATATATTACAGATATCCAGTTTGAAAGAAAAATTAAAATGGTTCCTTTAAAAACAACCTTTCTATTTACTAAAAACTTGCGATATGCATCTCAGTCCCCAATCGAATATGAATCAAATAAAAAGGCCGGAGCTATTACTTCTGCCACTACTGTGGCTTAGTAACAACTCCGGCAATTTGGTATCTCAACAATGTGGATCCTTGGCTCGGTAGATGCTTTTATGTTTTTTCTCTCATATCCTCAATCTGTCTTTCTAAATCTGACAAAAGTATTGTTTTTCTTACGCTCCCGTCTTTTACTTCGAGTAGCTCTTCTCCATCATCATTTCTAATGTAATCCATTATCCTTGGCTTAATCTGACTGTCACTCCGATTATCCCTTATAATCCCTCTTTTCATTTAGCATCCCTCCTTTTTAAACAAATGGCGTTTCTTCAATTCTCACCGCCAAAACCATCCTGCATAAAGGTATCAAACACACCTTTAATTCCACCTTTATCGTTCTTGCATTCGGAAGAACTCTACCAAACCAGTGACTTTCTTTTCTGTTTCAATTTCGCTGCATATTTCTGGATTCTGAGCTAAAAATTCAGATATCCTTTGATACCAAATAACATACTCTGATACAATTGAATCATGCTTAATGGCATCGTCTGCCTTCTCAGCCTCAAATAAATCCTTGGCTTCTGCATACCACTCGATGCTTTCCCGTGCCTTGGCTTTGGCGTGATCATCAAACATCTTAAGCATCTGTTCAAGAACGGAAAAGTAATCATCCTAGGTGACCACAGAATCTAAAATTTGCTCTACGGTCTTACCCTTAATTTCAATCGGTTGTTTTTCTGCCTTCAAACCATAGGCGCGAGAACCATCCTCATATGTGGCTACTACATCACCAAAGCTTATGTTCATATCCAGAGGAAGTGATGTATTGCGGAACTTCTCCAGATTACGTTTTAGCGCAAGAGTATTTCTGGCAGTATTGTGATTGATAGCTGCTGAGACTGTGTTCAGCCATTCATCCATTGTAACCTCATCTGTTTCCCCCATCATGTATGGTTTCATAATAAGTGGCTTAAGCTACATGAATAGCAGAGTTGCAGCTTGGGAATCTCTGGTATCGATTTTCCCATTAAACCAGTCGACAACCATGCTCTCTTCGCTATCGTTGACCGCCTCAATCAAAAGTTCCCGAATAATAGCGGCATCGTTGATGGGGACATAATTAGCACCTTTTTCTTTGAAATCCTCCGGGTTGCATAGTACCAATTTCTTTTGCAAAAAAGAGTATTTCTTACGAAGCAAGCGTTTCTTGGCTTCTTCATAATTTTCCCAACTGTAGTGATGGATGATTTCATCGTATATAGTCTGCAGGCTGACTTTATTTTCATTCATGGCATTCTGCCTCCTTTCTATGGGATATTCTAATGCTAAAAGGTGATATTAGCGAGGAAAGTAAAAGCCTTATTTCCGTTCCTCAATCTCCATTCAGATGGTTTTCAAAGGAAGTGAGCCACTCCAGTATTCCATCCGTAGAAATCGTTCCTTCCTCTTTCTGTTTCTTCCTTACCTTCATTCCTTCTGTAAGGTCCATGAGACGCTCACGCAATGCAACATCATCCGGATGGCGTTTGACCGCCATCTTTAGCCGCATATACAGTCTACGGTATTCTTTGGTAAGGACATCATTCTTCATCTTTTTGACTCTGGTTGCATTGGCTCCTACATCCCGGCATTCCTTTGTTTCGTCCTGGGGAGCCGGATATCCACAGTACACCGAATCGGATCTTCCCACTGGCACAAAGTAGTTTCCACAATTCTTACACTTCACAAACTTTGTATTGGCATCCATAGCGTGGGCAGCCTCAAACAAAATTAGCGATATGGATGACTTAATCGTGTAGATGGAGTGGAACGAGTCATCAAAATACATAATGTGGAAATCAATGTGCTGGAAATCTGTATTGGTTGCATACAGCCCCCAGAATGCTAACACCTGATCCTCTTCGTATTCCTCGCCAGATACCAGCATATTAAAGGAGTGCTTGAATGCCACATAGCAGTCTGCATACACAGCATAGGCAGATAACAAAGTCTGACCGATGGTGCTAATACCAAATTCATCAAAGCCCGTTTTCTCCAGAATGAATGACTTGACCTGGCTTGTGTCCTTATCCCCATTCATCAGGGCAATAAATCCTTGCAATTCCTCTTCATTTTCCTGGATGAAATCGGCTATGAAAGCAGAAAAATCTGTGACAATCATGACAGCGGTGACTACCCCGAACTTTGCCAGACAGACTTCATAGAGACTCATAAGGGCATGACTGCCATTTCCATTCAAATCTGTATCATAGAAATAGGGGTTCTCCATGATGAGAAGCTTAATTTCTGTGGGGCGAAGTCTTGCGTATTCACAAATCATACCACCAACCGGATACACATTGATGATGTCGCCCTCCATCACAATATTTTTCTTACCATCAAAATCTACATTCAAACCAACATCCATGCTGTATACCTCCTGTTATCAATTGCTATTTGATACTAAAACAGGCAGCCGTAAACAATCGCTTGTTTCTCGTATCTGTTGATAACATTATATCAAATTTCGTTCTGTAAGCAATAGATACAACAAATATCGCCTGCTAACATTTCTGAGATATAAATTGTTAACACTCCATCATATCTGACATTTAAGCTTTATGCCAAGGGCATATCCTAGTACATCTATGTACTACACCCTGCGTCATACTGCACTCACCTCTGCTTTCGACATTTTTCTTTGCTCTATTATATGCATGTCCACTCCAATTATTTTCATATTTTGGAATTTTTCTCATATACTTTATTTTAAAACACTTTCTGCTCTAAATTAGTTGCTTATGTTATTCTGTTCAATAACTTCTAACGCATTAGGCAAAAAAATATGCGGGCTGTGGCTATCCGCATACTTCCTGTCAGAAATCAAACGAAAAACTATGTGGCAATCAAATTCAGCACACCACTGCTCATCTGGACATCTTTTGGCATATAACCAAGCTACTTTAGTCAGTATGATGCAGCTTCAAAAGACACATTAACACATTTCGGCTCTTCTCTGTCCTAGATGCTTGTCCGGAAGCACTGCGCCACGTTCACCATCATGGGCAGCTTCCTTATTCCGGCAATCGTTTTGGTGGATTCAATGGCCAGCCGCATATCGGAAGTCCTCTGTAGCTGATGGTCGATATTGATGACCTTGTTTTCAGGTCAATATCCCGCAACGTCAGTCCACAGAATTCCGAAATACACATGCCATCCCGTTCTTGTAAGCATCCCAGCGTCTAAACCAATTAAACTTGGCTATACAACAATAAACCTCCCCCATAATGTTTTCCATTATCCCCATATTGAGCAATAACAAAAGCAGGAAATCACTCAACTTTTTCCATTCAATTTCTACCAAATTACCTAAACTGGTTCCGTATCTACACCTTTTAGTAAAATCTAATAAAATGCTTAAAAGACGCCCACCGTTATATCAAGAGCCTGTGTAAAAAGTATTCAGTTACAATCCAGGAGCAACCTTCTTTTTCTGAGATGACAGAAAGGAACTTTGACATCAGAGGGATATAGGTTGCCACAAAAACGGATGCTACGATCCGTCCATCCTTCTTCCTGCTCTTCTCTGGTACCCTTATACCCACTAAAAACCCCATAGAAAAAAGGCAGAATTTAAGCAGGGAAAAATCTTTCGAACTGCTTTTCAATATATCTGTCCGCATAACAAAATAGTCTCTTCATCCGAGCTTCTCCTGTATCTCCTTTTATACTTTCGATATCCTGTCCATAACAAACTGGGCAAACTCTCTCGTTATTTCTACACACCCGCACTGCAAACACCCCTTAAGTTTATCTCCTCCAACTATCGTGATATGTTCCCCCTCTTTTTTGGTCTCATTATATTCTGCTTCCAAATCTGATGTCCTGATATCATAGTCCCACCAATGTGAACTATATTTTTCTGATATGCAGCTTGTGGGAAGCTTCTGGTTCCACCGATCCGTGTCAAAATTCGTCTTTTCTTTAGCTTCAATCTCTAATATTTTACAAACTCCCAGTACTTTACCTACCTTTTTAGCATGACAAACAAGAATATCGTCTTTTGATATGCGTGACGGTATTTTTCTGAAACCAATCTCGTTGTCTTCAATTATGGTATATCCCGGTCTAATAGGACGACCCTCGGCCCCCAACACCTTTATAAAAAATCTGCAATTATCTGGGAGAATCATCCTATTCTTGATATAGTCAGCAGCCTTGAACACAGGTATTTTTGTTGCCAAATGTTTCATGGCAAATTCATCTGCTTTTGCACACAGCTCAATGACTTCCTCATACGAAAGTTCTGAACAGTCAAGACTATATATCTGGTTTCTAAGCTCTTCTTGCATAGATTCATTATCAAGAAATACTCCGTATTCATGATTATTTTTCAAACCATTATCGGTAAAATTCCCTGACGTTATGATACACCCTTTACCCTCATTTCCGTCATATAACAAGTATGCTTTTCCATGAAGACAATCATTATACTTTACTGAGACAGACACTCCTTTCTCAAAACCATATTTATACAGCCCACAAATTGCCGATAAAACATTACCCGCCATTCCATATCCGTCTAAATTGGTATAAAGCTCAATATGCTTTATAGTATGCATTCCAGACAGTACCCGGGGCATATCCGCTGCAAGAAATGGGGACACAATAATAATCCGGTCTGCCATTTTGGAATATTTTGTGAGAATATTATAATGATTGTATTTACCATTATTAGAAAGAACTATTACCCCCATTCCTTCTCCTTTCCTCTTTACCCGGATAGTAATTTCATGTTTCTTTTATCAGCATCACTCAAAAAAATATACCAACAAGCAGAAAATTACTCAACTTAATGACTATTAAAATCTATCAAAGTCATCCTGCGATACCAAAGCTGTATGATGGCATGACTCTTTCACTGATATCCCAAACTCATCAAAATCTTGACAGATTCAGTGGACAAGAAGTTACCACATTTTCAAAATTTCATCTGTTAATTCATTTGTTCTGGCATGAATCTTTATTTCATCCCAAATATCACCTTTGTCATATAATTCAGTAACATCCTTAGTATAAAGTAAATAGTCGTACTTCTTTACTCCTGTTTTTCTGCCTTCTCCCTCCATCTTTCTTTTGAACTCATAATTTCTAATAGAAGTGTTTAAATTAGATACTAACAATACCATATTCCCAATCTCATAAATAGCGGCAGATCTAACTTCTTCAGCCATTTCTATATCAGTAATGTCCTGACCATTAATATCTTTAACCACGGGACAATTAACTGGCCAAAACTCTTGCCACTTCTGTGGCATAATATGTTCTAATGTATAACAATATTTCAGTTCTTTCTCTGCACATTTAGAATCTATTGAACGTCTCTTAAGTTCAAGCCAGAACAAAAGAAGTGTAGCATGTTTATTAGAAATACTTTTCACTTTCTGTATAAGAATATTATCTCCAATTTCATCCTGCCTGTCTTTAATTAAATCTGCAGTTGTTGTTTTATCCGCTAACAAATCAGCACAGTTCTTATTAAAATTCTTAGTCGAAGAACCACAAACCACATGTCTGATAGCAATTATCTCAAGATTGTGTAATTCAACCGCAATATCCGTAGGCAGATTATCTTCATCTAAATCATCATATTTACTCAATAGCTTAAGAATATAGGCATGGAATGTTGAAATATCACACACATTCAAAATATGGAATAAGCGCTGAATAGGCTTTTTATAAGAATATAACGTAGTTGCATCAAATGTGCAGAACCACTTTCTATAAATCTCTCCATAACTACAAGTCTCTATAATAAACTCCATTAAATCCATTGCAGAAAGGTTCTTTGTGTATTCCTTATAAACATCCGGCAAATCCAACATTTTATGTTCTTCAGGATTATAGATGCCTTTTATTAACGCAATACTATGAAGCAATATTTCAAGATTATCTCTAGCAATTCGTCCAAGTGGCCTCAAGGTTCCCCAATACCCAATTGTATCTCCATCACAACCAAAAGTGTTTTCCCATGTTTTTTTATAAAATGCTATAACAGTTTCTTTTGATTCAATACAAACAGTTTGATCCCCCAATTTAACATTAAGCACTTCATGAGTTCTCTTTATTTCCTCAACTTTATCAATAGCATATTGAAATATACTGTTCTTAATTGTATCAGCGCAAGTAAGCCTTACCCCCGCACTATTAACTGTATCAAAAATTGCTTGTTCATTTTCATCTGCATCCAAATCGATTTTTACAAGAATCTTGGTATTTTGATCCTGCAACAGTTCCCATAATTTTTCCGTTTTATCTTTGTCATTATTCAAATATGTACAGAAAAATTTGTAACACTGAAGAATTCCATCAGAAGCTTTTTTCTCTTTCGTAGCCTCCTCCAGCAATATAATATCATCCAATTTATCTATCAATTCACCATTAATAACTTTGCAAAAAGCAGCCGAGTCAACAAGTGAATGTTGAATTTTCGCTTTTCTGGTTGCACTTATGCTTTTCTCTTTATAAAAAAGCATATCCTGCATCTGTCTCTTTAAGTCACCTTGTATTTCATCATCATATGTGCTTAATGGAAGCTTGTCATAGCAAGCACGAAGAAGCACGCTTAATGTGGTAAGCCTCTGCTGTCCATCAATCAAAGACCATCGAGGTATTTCGCCACTTTCAGTCTTAATTGCCTTAAGAATAATAGAACCCAAAAAATGGCTGCTTTTTTTATCCAATAAGTCCTCTATTAAAGCTCTCCAATTGTCCTGATTCCATACATAGCCCCTCTGAAAGAATGGAATTTCAATTCTAATTGGCCCATTCATAAAAGTAAATGATTTCTCGTGTGCTTCCATTACTATGCCCTCCTTCGTTTTTTATATTTTATCTTTGAAAATCAAGCTGAATCACTACCGGCTAAAACAGGTAGGTTCGGTGTGCTGCTAAAGCAACATAATGTGTGCCCCTAATGGTTATCTTTTTCAGAATTCAATCTTATGAATTTATAATACTATCCATCAATCGTACAACCACATCACACGCATCTCAAAACGCAATACCTGTTGTGTATTCGAAATCCTTTTGATAGTTATCCCACTGTTTCTGCATAATCTCACTGTTTTTAACAGTATTCATAATTCTACGATAATCCTTAATTACTGCCTTTGAACCGCGTTTCTCCGTTGTTGCTTTCAATGCTGCCTTTAATGCATTGGGTTCAATGTTTGAATATTGCAGCTTAGTTAATATGTATATATCGTAATAATCTCTTGGTCTTGTATTCTGATCGCCTCTGGTTATTACGGTTTCCAATTTCTCAGCCATTATTGTTTCTAAGTTGTAAGCAAGCATGGAGATACTTCTTTCTTCCAAAAGAAGTTTGAACTGATATTCAATTTCTTTTGGAGTTATCCTATCACCCGTAGTAATATCCAGTTTCAAAGGAACTGCAATAGGCGAATAATTTGCAAATAATGAAACACGGTATCCTGCGTATATATCTCCTTCACGAATTTCTCCAATACTCCGAAAACTAAATGTCACCTCATCAGTTAATTCTATTTTACAGATTTCCTCAAACATTTCCCGGACAGTCTGTTCATTTATAGGCATCCCCTTTATTGTTGCATCCATATCCATAGTTGCTCTGGTATCAAGACCCACCATTGCAGCAATCAAAAATCCACCCTTCAGAATAAAATATTTCTGATACTTTGAAACAGATATCCGTTCCAACAATCTCTCCAACATAAAATTCTGCATTATGAGCTGTGCTGATATGTGCTTTTCTTTTGCAATATTTTTGATAATTGCCTTTAGTTGCATTGCATTTTTCATAACAGCACCTCCAGATACGATCTAAGTCTTGGTTCGACTTTTAAAATTTTTGCATACTCTGATAAAATCGGAATATTTTTATTAGACCTAGATGTATAACGTTTAAATGATTCCGTCACTACCTGAATGTCCACACGGCTATGAGTTCTTAATATATCACAAAGTGTTCGCTCTACACTATAAGCTCTTACTGTATTTCCTCCCGGTGTGGTTACTTCTGCTATTCCTAAATTATATAACTCCTTTTTACACTGCACACACCGAATATTCTCTTCCTTTGGCTTGGTCAAATTGTAATTCACCGGAAACGTCATATGATATCTGTTTGGTGTTCTATCTGTTAAGTCCCATAGAAACAATGCCGTTTCATGAGAATAAATCCCTCTTTTAAATCGATTCTGCAGATTGAAAATCTCATCATCCCAGACTTCCGGCAAAATGTAAACACCTCTGGCAGTTTTCTCAATTACGCCTTTATCAACAAGATATTTGATATTCCCACGAGAAAAACCTGCTGCAGCCACCATTGCAGTAGTAACTGTACCATTATTCTCTTTTGCCATTTTGATAATTTCTTCAGTTGCCCCCACAATAATCATCCACTTTCTATTGACTTTTGCGCTTACTATTTTATGCTTGCAAGGCATAAAAGTCAACACGCATTTGCTTTTCTAGTCAAATTGGGTAGACAATGTCTACCCAATTTACATCATAATCCAGCATTAAGATTTCTACAAAATTTCCAAATTCATTCCTTTTTACTATCTTTGTCTTATCAAGGCTCTTTCAAAAATGGTGTAGTAGTGGTGTAGTAAGCGCCATTTTAAGTCGTGAAACCATCGGTTTTTCAAGCTTTTCAGGAGCATTTCAAGATACTGCCGTGGAAGACTTAAAGTATTTTTATCATATCATTCAAACTCCTTAATATGCCCTGAAATGCCAGTTTTGCAAGGCATTCCAGCAATTTTTTAGTTTTGATTCAGATTTGTTATATTATAAATAATCATTTACGGTTAAAGATGACACCATTTCAAAGCAGAAAAATAGGGAGATAAGTTATCTCCCTATAACATTATTTAATTATGCTATTTAATTAGTATTTTTCTAAACTTTTTATTTTTTCTATCTATATTATTAACATATGCACATAATACACTTTCTATTCATCTTTGTCAATAGAATTCTGAATAGAAATTTCATCAATTAGTGTATCAACTTCCTCCATTATTTTTGCCCATTCCTCGTCAGGCTTTACTATCAATCTAGAATTCATATATGCCCATTCTACTGGCAATACTGTAACGCCTTCGTAATACTCATTTGCATCACTTCGCACTTTATTCATAACCAATGCTAATTTTACAGGTGCTCCCGGGAAATATAAAGGTGCCAAAAGTTGAATTTTATTTTCTCCAGTCTCAGTATTATGATAGTAAAATGGCAATGCTAATTTAAAATTTCTCTTTAGTTTCTTTTCTAAAATTCCTTTCGCAGCATCAAGTAATACATTGATAAGCATTTTGTCAGCATAACCAGCCTCTATAAATCTATCTATATTATCGTCAATTATATGCTCTTTTCTCAAATTTAGTTCTAACGAACTATCATATATCAGATCTTCTACATTATTGCAATAATTTGCTAATGGAGGAATTTGAGAAAAGCACATTGTAAATTGCTTATCTGTTTCCTTAAAGAAACCTACTAAATACCATGGCAGTCCTCCTTCTAAACTACTTTTCTTAAACAGAGCAATGATTTCTTGATTATATACCGTTAATAACCCTGTATTCATACAGCGGTACTCTCCATCTTCTGATGTCAAAATCTTATTCTCCTCATCAAGCCTATTATAAGTAAAAAAAATATAATTTCGTAAGATTCGATATGGATCTGTATCTTTGACTTTTTTGTATGTCCAAATTTCTGGTTGTGTCATTTTGGCTAATAATTCAAACTTCTTATTTTGTACCTCTTTTGTTCCTAAAAATACATCTTTTTTAATATCTCCCATGTCTTTAGTCTCCCTTCTTTTTTATAATATAACACCATTTTATACTTTGCCCCAATATTATCCGTAATTCTTGCGCATCACCATGACTATCTTGATGTTCCTATCTGAATTTTTTGTATTATTGTCAAGCACTTAATGATAAGTACATGTCATCATATCACATCGCCAATACAATGTCATTTTCTTGTTCAATCAATATTCATACAAAAATCTTGTGAATTATTTCTGGGTTATTTTTCACGCATATACCCCTTGTAATAATTTAAATACTATGGTTTCCAAGATATCGCTATGTGAAATCCCGATTTGTCACTGGCTTTATTATACCGCGATAGCTTTTCAGATGGAATAGACTTTCTAAAAATTTCATTCTGTAAAATTATCCTTTATTCCTCAGTATCTGTTCTTGTTTCGTCCTCTATAATAATAAGCCGCCCCTGTTGGCATTTTGCGGCAATTTTATTCCCAGTAGAGAAGCAAGCTTGTTCCAGCCATTTTCCCTGTAAAAGAATCTGTGGCAACGATTTTTTGAAAGTTCCACGCCCACAGTAAACAGGCCGTTTGAGGTCGTCCATCCGTCCTGCCTCCCCGCTGCCTATCGGCATATGATTTCATATACATTTCCCAGTCAGCACAAGAGATCTGTACCGCGATGGATGTTCTTCTTTGAGATAGTCCCTGTGCAGCCGTCCGTAATGTCCGATAGGGCGGTTTTCTTCCGGCAGCTTTAAATCCAGAATATAGTAATCACCTACCAATATATAATGCAGTCCATTATTCTCATCATAAATATGTTTTTTAAATTTGTCCATTTTGTTAATCTTCTTATGGTTTTATAACTGCAAGTCTGACTCTCCACAAATATTGGTAAATCATTGGTAAAATTAAGTAAGAAACACAAAGTATATTTGGTTTTTATGCATTTTATCATGACCTACAAATCCTGCCGTGGCAGACGAAAAGTATCTTAATCATGTTAATTTTCCCTCCTGAAATGCTTCCTGTTACCCGTCACCAAATAAGCATCCTCATCCGGCATTTCACAGGGATTTAAAGTATATAAAACTCCCTGCACGGAACGTGCGGCTTTGGTAAGTGTCATAGCCTCGTCCTTTTCAAAACCATATTCGCCCTTTTTCAGTCAATAAGAAATATAAGATTGCACATAGCCTCTTATTATGTTAAAATTAACCAAAGATGACATGATCCATCTAAAGGTAATTGTAACTTTGTACCTATTTTACCGCCATTTTAGTCAGCAGCATGGTTTTACCATGCAAATTCATGCATTTTGCAATGAAATTTGAAGTGCGGCGATGCTCCATGAAAGGAGGCTCTTATGAACATTTATACCACGGACAAAATTAGAAATGTTGTTTTGCTCGGACACAGCGGATGCGGGAAAACAAGCCTTGTGGAAGCGATGGCATACCTTGCCAAAATGACAACACGCATGGGAAAGGTAACTGACGGTAATACAATCAGTGACTATGACAAGGAGGAAATCAAACGTCATATTTCCATCAACACCTCAGTGATTCCCATTATATGGGGGGACACAAAGGTTAATATTTTAGATACTCCCGGCGCATTTGATTTTGTGGGGGAAGTTGAGGAAGCGGTATCAGCCTCCGATGCTGCCATCATTGTGATATCAGGCAAAAACGGCGTTGAGGTCGGAACAAAAAAAGCATGGGAAATATGTGAAAAATATAAGCTGCCACGCATCATATTCATCACGAATATGGATAACGATAACGCAAGCTACAGGCAAGTTGTACAAGATCTACAAGATCTGTATGGCAAATGTATCGCACCGTTTCATTTTCCTGTGCGCGAGAACAAGGAATTTATCGGATATGTAAATGTTTTACAGCAGCGTGCAAAACGCTGGACCCCACATGGTGATGTGGAAAAAATGGACGTTCCTGAATATTCCAAAGAACACTTAAATATATACCGAACAGCACTTATGGAGGCTGTTGCAGAGACAAATGATGACTTTCTTGATCGTTATTTTAACGGTGAGGAATTTTCAGAAGATGAAATAAGGCAGGCCCTCAGGGTAAATGTGGCTGAATGCGGTATTGTGCCTGTACTTATGGGCTCTAACACATTGGCCCAAGGCATCTACACGCTGATGGTTGACATTATAAAATATCTGCCAAGCCCTGAAAAGCGAAGCTGTTCAGGTATAAATACAAAAACAAACGAGATATTTCACGCTGACTATGATTTCTCAAAACCAAAATCTGCTTATGTTTGGAAAACGATTGCAGACCCGTTCATTGGAAAATATTCTCTGATCAAGGTTATTTCAGGCGTATTAAAAACGGACGACATCATGTATAACCATCACAAGGGAGTTGAGGAAAAAATCGGAAAGCTCTATGTGATGCGTGGTAATAAACCGGAGGAAACAAAAGAACTGCATGCAGGCGATATCGGCGCCTTGGCAAAGCTTACTTCCGTTACAACAACGGATTCCCTTTCCACGCAAAAAAATCCTGTTGCTTACCTCCGTGCTAATATTTCCACACCATATACATATAAGAGATATACCGTAAAAAAGAAGGGGGACGATGACAAGGTTTCTCAGGCGCTTCAAAAGTTAATGTCCGAGGATTTAACCCTCAAGGTTGAAAATGATACTGCAAACGCTCAATCCCTCATATACGGAATCGGCGATCAGCACCTTGAGGTCGTTGTCTCAAAGCTCTTAGACAGATATAAGGTTGAAATTGAGCTTGAAAAACCAAGAATTGCATTCCGTGAAACCATACTGAAAAAATCTGACGTGGAATACAAGTATAAGAAACAATCCGGCGGGCATGGACAATACGGTCACGTAAAAATGACCTTTGAGCCATCGGGAGATTTGGAAACCCCCTATGTATTTGATCAATGCGTTGTCGGCGGTGCTGTTCCTAAAAATTATTTTCCTGCTGTTGAAAAGGGAATACAGGAGTCCGTGACAAGCGGACCACTGGCATCATATCCTGCCGTTGGCGTGAAGGCTGTGCTATATGACGGCTCATACCACACGGTTGACTCCTCAGAAATGGCATTTAAAATTGCCGCCATGCAGGCCTTCAAAAAGGGTTTTATGGAAGCCAAGCCTATTTTATTAGAGCCAATCGCCTCCTTAAAAGTACTTGTACCTGACAAATATACCGGTGATATTATGGGCGATTTAAACAAACGTCGTGCCCGTATTCTTTCCATGAACCCAGAGGCAAATGGCTATAAGGAAATTGTAGCCGATATTCCATACATGGAGCTTTATGGATATAATACCGATTTGCGCTCAATAACCAGTGGAAGCGGCTCATACTCCTATTCCTTTGCAAGATATGAGCAGGCTCCACCTGAGATCCAGGAAAGAGCGGTTGCGGAAAGAGCTGATAACGGATAATAATATCTCAAAAATCTGATATAAGATATATGAATAGTTGCTGAAGGGCAGAGCCGATTTTTCCGGTTCTGCCCTTCAGTCTTGTCGGTACCCGTCCATTTTTTGTGATGTCCATCATCGCCAGATACCGCATTTTTTCTGGCGGCCTTACATCAGACGGAACTCCCTTGAATTCTTTTTCAATTGTTTCAAATATATTTAATTCTTTTTTGCCGTTATGGGAATTTCTAATCACCAGCATGTCAATTTCTAAGGAAGCGCTGATTAAATCAGCACTTCCTTAGAGCCTCCGGCGGATGCACACGGATTTGCAGAGGAATATGCCGCTTCGCAAAGGAATATACCGCAAAGCGGTATATTCCTTGAAAATCCGGTGCGGGAAACGCTTTAATCAGCGTTTCCCTAAAACAACTAAATCAATATCAGTTTCACGAATTTCTTCTTGCCAATGCGGAGTACGTCACCGTTCTCAATGGATTCTTCCATACCGGTGACAGGGACACCGTTTTTGCGAACTCCGCCCTGTGCAACCAGTCTTCGCAGTTCACTTCCGCTGTTCACCAATCCATTCTCCACAAACGGGGTAAGACAATCAAACAGATTTCTCTGCTGCGCTACAATTTCAAGGCTCTCTACCTCCTGTGGAATCTCCTTTTTGGTAAATGCTTCCTCAAAAAACTGTTCTCCCGCCCCAGTTTCTTCCGGTGTGTGGTATAGGGAAGTGACAGTTCTAGCCAGCAGAAGCTTACTCTCCTTGGGATTCTGCCCTGCTGCCAGAGCGGCCTTTATCTCATCCAGCTCCTCCGGCAGAATATCCGTGGTCAACTCAAAATATTTTATAATCATGGAATCTGGTATCTGCATGACCTTACGGAACATGGTCTTGGCATCCTCATAAATACCGATGTAATTCCCCAGACTCTTGCTCATCTTCTCCACACCGTCGATTCCCTCCAAAATCGGCATAAACAATGCTGCCTGAGGCTCCATTCCCCTATTCTTTTGAAGACTTCTTCCCATCAGGATATTAAACGTCTGGTCTGTTCCTCCAAGCTCCAAATCCGCTTCCAGCACCACCGAATCATATGCCTGCATCAACGGGTAAAAGAACTCATGCAGACCGATGGGAACATTGTTGTGGAAGCGATTCTCAAAATCATCTCGCTCCAGCATTCTTGCTACTGTAATATTAGATGCCAGCTTCAGCACCTCATCAAGCCGTAGTTGTTCCAGCCATTCCCCATTGTAACGTACCTGGGTTTTCTCCCTGTTCAATATGCGAAAAATCTGTTCCTGATATGTCCGGGCATTCACCAATACCTCTTGCTCTGTCATTGCTTTACGTCCCTTTGATTTACCCGTGGGGTCTCCGATTTTGGCAGTGAAATCACCGATAATAATAACAATCGTATGCCCCATATCCTGTAGCTGCTTTAACTTGCGAAGCACTACCGCGTGTCCGATGTGAATATCCGGAGCGCTGGGATCCATACCGAATTTCACAGTAAGGGGCTTACCTGTGAGAATGCTATTCTTAAGCTTTGCTTCCAATTCCTCCTCTCCCACCAGATTCACTGCTCCCTGCTTGATCATACGCATCTGGTGTTTTACCTGTTGTTTGATTGTTTCGTTGGCTGTCATTTTTTCTTCCTTTCCGAGGTCCTATGCCTCATGCAAATTTATTATTTCTTTCAATTCCAGTGAGGCTAAGACAACCAATGAATGCTACTGTTTTTACAGTGCCAACGCGCACAAAAAAACTCCCGCCCTTCAAAAGGACGAGAGTCTAATCATCTCGCGATACCACCTAATGTTTATAGACAGCTCACACTGTCCACCTCTTCGAGTACGACCTTGCGGCTTATACTCTAGCACGTTAACGGATGCAGGAACCGTCGCAGCCTACTATCCGCAGTCTTGCAGAATTTGGTGCGAAGCTCAAAGATGTATTCACACAAAGCTTCCCATGCGCCTCTCATCAACCGGCTGCTTTCTGTATGTTTCCCCTTATGCTACTTCTTCTTATCATTGCTTTTCTTAATCAAATCACTTGAATATGAAATTAGGTTTATTATAAACATATATGAAAATATTTGTCAAGCAACGATTTCTTCAAGATTGTTTTTCATTTTTTGGCAACGAAAGCCATAAAAAGACCGGCAGGAAAAATGAAAAAATGTCAATGCCTATGAGAATTTTTCTGCCACTTCCCGCGCAGAAAATGTGTCCATGCAATGATACAGCCAAGTCCCCAACCCAAAAGTGTATTCCACCAGATCATGTGATAACCCACGCCCGGAATCCCCTGAAAAAGATAAGTAGTTGCCACGCGAACTGTCAAGGCGCCGGTTGCCACAAAGGTTGAAAACAATGCATTATTTGCACCTTGGAATAAACCCAATAGCGAAAAGTAAGATGCAAATAAAGGTAAGCAAAGCGCCGCAAACCGCACATGGGCAGCACAATAACCTATCGCCTCCGGTCCTAATCCAAACGCTACGACAATAGGTCTTGCAAAAATAAAAATCACTGTCAGGATACAGACTGTAATGATTTCTGAGATCAATACGGTATGTTTTGCGCCGGTCTTTACCCTGTCAAGCCTGTTCGCCCCGATATTTTGTCCTGTGTAGGTTCCCTGTGTCGTCATCAGGGCGCTTGCGGGCAAAGTCATATATGTCTCCACTTTCTGGGCAACCGAGAAAGATGCCGTCATAGCCTCCCCATAGCTGTTGACGGCTCTTTGAATGAAAACAAAACCAAATGATACTATAAACTGCTGTAATGCCATAGGAAAGCCCGCTTTTAAAGTCTGCTTTGCAAGCTGCCATTCAAATGTGAATTCATTTAGCTTAAAGCGGAACATCGGGTACTTCTTCATCATGTAAATAATGCCCACTACGCAGGAAAGCGCCTGTGCAATATCTGTAGCAATAGCAGCGCCGGCTACCCCCATATTCATGTTATAAACGAATATAACATCCAGCACAACATTGACCGCACTGGCAACCAACAGAAAATACAATGTCGCTTTACTGTCTCCGATCCCCCGAAGGATAGCGGCTACAATATTATACCCAAACTGAAAGATAAGTCCTGCCGCATAAATCCTGAAATAGGTATCAGCCATGGGGATCAGGCTTTCCGGTGTTGCCAGGATATGTTCAATGGCAAACCGGCTGATCACAATGCCTACTGCTGTGGCTAACACACCCATTGCAAGCATTGTCAAGAGAGAAGAAGACGCCTGTCTGCGCATATCTTCTTTTTTGTCCGCTCCAAAAAGCTGTGCAATCAGGATGCAGGCTCCCGCCGAAAAACCATTTGCCAACGCAAGAAAAGCCATTGTGAGAACACCGCAGGCACCAACCGCTGCCAAAGGAGTTTCCCCGGCAAAATTGCCTACAATGATGGTATCCACCGTATTATAAAGCTGTTGGAGCAATAACCCTAAAAGTACCGGCATCATAAAAGATAAGATGCCTTTCCACGGTGCCCCTTCCGTCAATGTTTTGTTATTCATCGTCATGCCTCCGTGCACTCAACTTTGTTCTCTTTTCACATCGTTATGCAAAGTAATATATTCCTCTATTCTTAGCTCCTTGCCTGTACTGTTAACTGTATTTTTAGATGGAAGCTCCCAGCTGGTAGGCTTCTTTCGCCTTTCCCTTGCCCAAACATATTATAGCAGAATATACATTGACTTCGAAGATGCCAAAATGTTAAAATAGCTTTTAGAAAATCTAAAAGCGGGATGATATTATGTATAGCAGAGAACTTACCACATTTATTTCAGTTGTAGAGCAAGGAAGTTTTTTGAAAGCGTCAAAAGAATTGTATATTACGGCTGCATCGGTAATGAACCAGATTAACAAGCTGGAAGCAAATGTTGGTGTAAAGTTGATCGAAAGAACCAGTCAGGGAACGCAGCTTACCGCCGCTGGGTGTACGTTTTACAAGGATGCAAAAAAGATCATAAAGCAGTCAGAGCAAGCGATAGCCCGTACCCGCCAGATTGCCGAGAATGAAAAACAGGTAATCCGTATTGGAACATCCATTCTCCGTCCATGTAAAATGTTGGTAGATTTATGGTCGGAAATTGATGACGGGACGCTGCCTGTGACGATTCGTATTGTACCATTTGATGATAGCCCGGCAAGCATGGAAAAAATGTTAGAAACACTTGGCAGAGAAATAGATTGTTTTGTCGGTCCCTGTGATTCCCTCACATGGAAAAAGAAATATAATATCTTTGTGTTAAAACAGGGGGAATGCTGTATTGCCGTTCCGCGAAAGCATAGATTAGCCAAAAAGGAAAAACTGCAATGGAGTGATCTGGACGGAGAAAATCTTATGCTTGTAAAACGGGGCGATTCTCCTGTACTGAATGGAATGCGCGATGAGATTGAAACAAGACACTCTAAAATCAGCATTTGGTATATATCACATTTTTATGACACAAATATATTCAATGAATGTGAGCAGGCGGGGTGTATCATGGAAACATTGGATATTTGGAAAGATGTTCACCCGTCCATCGTTACGATCCCTATGGAATGGGAATATCAAATACCCTATGGAATTGTATATGCAAAGCAGCCGTCAGAAGCAATGCAGGAATTTATCAATATTATTCAAAATAATTTGGACAAATAAAATAACAAAACCTCATTCTCAATGTCTCATCTGATTTCTGCAATCTACATCAACTTTTCAAATAATTGTTCAATATTCTTTACTATATCTTCCCAGTTATAATCCGCAGCGTAATCATATTTTCGCTGATATATTCCCCATTGTTCCATCAGACCGGCGTCAGATTTAATCTGTTCCAAAATATGCTTCGGAGCTGATAAAAGCTCATATGACTTCCTTTTTCTGCTTGCCGCTTCAAGCGCTTTCGCTAAATCAGAATAATTTATTGCGTCCGATTTGACAACATTCAAAATCATGAGGTCATAGTAATCCCTCATCCTTGTATTTAAGTTTCCCCTTGAGATTATGGTCTCCATCTTTTCTGCCAATACAGTTTCAAGATTATAGGCTAACAATGATATACTACGTTCCTCAAACATCAACTTGTACTCATAATTCACTTCTTTTGGCGTAATCACATCATCTGTTGAGATATCAATTTTCAAGGGTGTTTTCATCGTATCCAGTACCGCCTCCAATTTAAAACGGATTCCCGGATATTCTGCTTCGTCCATAATACGTTCGACACTCTTGACTTCAAACCGGGTTTCATCATCGAGTGGAGTAGCAATAATATCCTCAATCACTTTTCTTGCATCCTCCGGCGAAAGATTATAATTCCGTATAGTAGTATCTATATCCATTGTCGCTCGATTATCAAGTCCCACCATAGAAGCGATTAGCAATCCGCCTTTTAAGATTAAATTGCCGCTATATTTTGATAGAGACATCCGTTCCAAAAATCTTTCCATTATAACATTTCTGATCAGCGTCATAGCTTTGGCATTATCTCCATGAGATTTATTTCTTACCAGTGCTTTCAATTGTGTTGATGTATGAATCACAGCAGTACCTCCATATATTGTTTGATTTTCTGCTCTACATGGAGCATTTTGGCATACTCCATAAGTCTCGGCAGATTTTTCTTTCCACTCAGATATTCTTTTACCGCAAACTGCTTATCCTGTATTTCTGTGTCTGTTCTGAAAATATCGCACAACGTTCTTTCTGCGTTATAGCATGGAACTGTATGTCCATATGGTGTGACAGCAGTATCCATCCCTAAGGAATAGCGTTTCTCAACTACCGTTACCTTTTTAAGTGGACTTTTCCCTCTATAATCTACTTTGTATCCTCTTGGTACGGTAACAGTAAAACAGATTGGCTCTCGTTCTGATAATCCGAGCAGATACAGGGCTGTATCGTGGGAATAGACAATTTTCTTATGTTGCAAGGAAATAATATACAAATCATCCTGCCACGCATCCGGAGCCAGATATACGCCTTTTGCAACCCTTTCACAATTTCTGTCTTGCAAATATTTAATTGCGTACTGCTTTGAAATACCCTCAGCAACAATGTCAGCGATCTGTATAATCCCTTGATTTTGTAAAATTTTTGCTTCGATGATTTCTTTTTTATTTACTTTCATACAACATGTTATATCCAAATGTAGTGTAAAAGTCAATTTTTTCACGAAAAAATGCCCTGCCGAAGCAGGGCGCACATCTTTCCATATTAGATTACCCGGAACATTTTCTGCGATACAAGTTTCTCTTCCTTGTTCTTTTCCAGTACCTTTCTGGCAATTGCTTATCACATAGAGATATCTCCTTTCTCACCTTTCTTTGGATCGCGATGTCTTCAATTACATTTCAAACAGATGAAAGAATTCTGCCTCATCAAGTTTACCTAAAGGTGTGTCAGCCACTATTTTTCCTGAATTAATTATAATAATGCGTGAAAATGTATTTATTTCGCTCCACTTATGTGAAATGGCAATTACCGTTTTATCATGAAATTCATTTTGGATAATGTTTTGTATCATCTGACTGTTCTCTTCATCCATTGATGCCGTTATTTCATCAAGGACTAAAACATCTGGATCCGCCAGAATTAATCGTGCTATGGCAAGCCTTTGCTTCTGACCCCCAGAGAGCCTGATCCCGCTATCATGGATTTCCGTATCTAATTTTTGCGGTAGTTTTTGTATGAAGCTTAGTAAATTTACTTTCTCACAGGCTTCAATCATTCTGTCTTCACTTATTTCAGGGTTGCTGATCGATAGATTATCTTTTATTGTTCCATTAATAAAATGTGGAGTCTGTGGAAGATATCTTATTTTTTTATATATGCTTATTTCATTTATTTCCCTTATGGGAATATCGTTAACCAGAATATCCCCTTTTTGAACAGGCTGCATCCCCATAATTGTTCTGAGTAAAGTAGTTTTTCCGGAACCGTTATGACCCGCAATAACAATATGTTCCCCCCTTTTTATTGTCAGATTTATGTTGCTTAAAGCATCTACACGCGAATCCTTAAATGAGACCGATACATTTTGTAATTTGACAGATGAAAAGGAATGTAATATTTTATGCTGAGGAATATCGATATTTATAGTCTGGGCAACATTTTGTATTTGTGGCAGGTTTTGATAATATTCAAATATATTGTCCGATATTTCAGTTACACTTTTTAAAAATACCGACAAATATCCCATAAATGCGATCAGGGAAACAATAGTAAGTTTGTCGGTAAAAACCAATATCCCACCGATGAAATAGAGACCCATTTCAAGTACAATATAATCCTTAAAGGATATAAAAGCTCTATTTGCAAAAGAGACCGTCTGCTTTTTAAGGATTTTTACGGATAATTTCTGCCAATATATCTCCACTTTGCCTATGATTGTAGAAAAAAGATGGTTATATTTAATAAATTCCCAATTTCCTAATATGTTATATAACAATTTCTCATATTCCCCTTGTGTATTTCTTATATCTTTCGTTAATTGTTCCGCTTTTCTCCCTATTTTTTTAGTTACCCAGAAAGAGAGTGGGATGAACATGTAAGCTATAATTGCAAGTATCGGAGACATCACAAATAGCAGTATTGATAATGAAAAGATAGTAATAAGCGCTAATAGATACTGGAAGATATTCTTTTCTACCAATACTAAAACAGTTGTGGCATCTTCGGTAATAGTTTTTTTCAGATTCCCTAGATCACCGCACAAAATTTTCCCAATGGGCATATCTAAATATTTGTTAAGCAGCGCATTCTGAAGGTTCTTCTCAAAGTTCAGGAAAAACCGATTATGGAATTTCCATGATACTATTTTGGCTATGCCAGACAAAAAATAAACAGTAAGAATTGATGCAATAACATATTTTAAAAAGTATAATTGATCCTCAACCATAATTTTATCTATTAACTGTATATAAATAAATGGGTTTACCAGAATTAGTATTTTTATAAATAACTCAAAAAACGCCCAGATATACAGATCTGTTTTTCTCTGTGCCATATATGGTGAAAACTGCATAAAATAAGTCATTCTATTTTTCATTTGCCGGTTCTCCTTTATTAAGATATTTCACATAATCACTGTTGTTAGCAAGTAATTCTTCATGTTTGCCAACTGCTTCAATTTCTCCATTTTTAATAAAATAAACCCTGTCTGCCGCTTTTAGAGTCTCTATCCTGTGTGAGATCATAATTATAGTTTTTTGACGATAAAATGCTTGACACATTTCAAGAAAGATCTGTTCGCTCTTCCAATCAAAGGCAGATGTCGGTTCATCAAAAATAATGATGTCTGTATTTTTCAACAGTGTCCTGGAAATACCGATCCTTTGTATCTGTCCACCTGACAGATGGGTATTCAACCCGGATAATTCAGTAGACAATCCATTGGGCAATGAATTAACATACTCAGATAATCCGACTCTTTCCAGTACAAGCCAGATTTCATTATCACGTTCCATATTATCAGAGAATATCAAATTGTATCTGATGCTTCCGTCAAAAATAGCTGTTGCCTGAAATACCACACCTATTTTTGATGACAGATTCACATTTTTATTTTGTTTCATCGCCATATTGCCAATGTAAATAATTCCGTCATCCGGGTTATAAAAATCCATCATCAGACGGGTTATCGTTGTTTTGCCGCATCCACTTTCCCCGGCAAATACCACATGTTCTCCGGGGCGGATATAGAAAGATAAATTTTTGAGAATTTGAGCTCCTTCCTTCTCATATCTGAAACATATATTTTCAAAACGTATATCGTTTGCAGCAGAAGTAAGTATTTCAGGGACAAAACTTTCCTGCGGCGAAGATATCATATTTCGTACGCGGTCTATTGCCACCATGTTTTCTGTAATCGGATTTGCCCGGTTGGCCATTTCATTAAAAATAGCCAGTGAAGAGTTAAAATATTCTATTACCGAGATAAAGTTTCCAATTAATAATTCTTTTTGTATAACGAGAATCGCAGAAACGCTGTATAAAAGAATTTTCAATATAACTGCTGTTCCCTCTATTCCAATCTGCGTAAATGTTTCAATTTTTGTTGTAGATTTTCGAATGCTTATGTAATTCTCTTTCTGCTTAAGATAGTCAGAGTTGACTTTCTGTTCCCCGGAAAGTAAACGGATATCAACTAAGCTATTAATAATATCAAAAAACCAACCTGATAATTTCCCATCTATTTCTGATTGCTTCTGATAATACTTTTTTGATATTTTCGAACAGAATGTTGGAAGAAGGAAAGATATAGGCATACAAATAATAGTAAGAACTAATAGTTTCCAACTTATTAGCAGAATCAAAATTATCTGTGAAGCAAATTCAAAAATATCCGAAACAGAATAAAAAAGGTTGTAGTAAATATAATCAAGTATTTGATGAACATCCTTTTCTATTCTTGATATCGTGTCACCTCTGTCCATCTGAGATAAATAATCTGCCGGTTTTGAAAATATGTTTTCCAAAGCATCTCTTCGTATATCAAAAAGAAGAGTAGTTTCAAGAGCAGCATACTGTCTTGTATTGATAAAGCGCATTAATTGTTGTACCAAGAAGAATGCGCCATACAAACAGAAGTTTTGAAAAAAGAGAACATAATCCCTACCATATAATAAACTATTGATCATTTTTCCAAGGAAGAAAGGGAAAAGCGCTCCGGATATAGATGTTAACAGGATACTAAAAAGCATTACAGACAATCTGATTTTGTAATTTCGGGCATAAAGCCAAATAAATTTTAAGTTTTCTTTCATAAAAATCTCCTTTTTTTGGGCATAAAAATGCTTGGGATATGTGTCTCCCAAGCTAAAAGGATTTTTTATCTACTCTGAAAACTAATCGATAGTTTACGAACTTAATTATCACTATATGAAAAAACGTATGTTTCAGCTAAGAAAGAAAAATAGTTGTTTTCCTATAGATTTCTCAACTTCATCCATTGTATTAAAATGTAGTAATAAAAAGTATCAATAACTAGAGTTGACTTTATGCCGGGAGCCATGTTTAATTACTATAATATTAGATTTTCTCATAGTACATCGCTCCTTCCATCTTTTAGTCGAGTAGATTATATCTCATTTTGTTTCTCCGGTCAACTATAATTTGCCCGTTCTGCCTGATTACAGAGACGCCATAATGATATCTCTGGCACAGAACCAGGTCTACTATCAAGTCCTCAGAAACGTATAATAGATTTTGCAAATTCTAATATCATAAAAAATAGACATGGTCTATAGCCGTTTGGTAGAATTAAGTCACCACTACAAAACTCACCGAAGGAGGCTAAAAACCATGTCTGATAACATTATACAACTAAACGAAGATTTAATAAAGCACGATCTGAAAGACCTTGTCCGCTCCAGCGTGGAAGAAACCCTCAATGCCCTGCTTGATAAAGAGGCGGATGAACTTGTAAATGCCCAGAAGTACGAGCGCTCCAGTGAACGCCAAGGCTACCGTTCCGGACATTATAAACGAAACTTCCATACCACTGCCGGAGAAGTGGAACTGAAAATCCCCAAGCTCAAAGGAGTTCCTTTTGAGACGACCATCATTGAACGGTATCGCCGCAGGGAATCTTCTGTGGAAGAAGCCCTGATCGAGATGTAGCCGGTGTCTCCGTGCGCCGTGTGGAGGATATCACAGAAGCTTTATGGGGCACCAAAGTATCACCCGGCACGATCAGCAACCTCAATAAAAAAGCATATGGACACATTGAAAACTGGCGTACCCGCCCATTATCCGGTGAGTATCCATACGTCTATGTGGATGGTGTATATCTCAAACGAAGCTGGGGCGGAGAGATCCAGAATGTTTCTATCCTTGTGTCCATCGGCGTCAGCAATGACGGATTCCGCGAGATCATCGGTGCTGCGGAAGGAATGAAAGAGGATAAAGAAAGCTGGCGTTCCTTTTTCGTATGGCTGAAGGAAAGAGGTCTCACCGGAGTGCGCCTGATTATCGGGGATAAGAACCTCGGGATGCTGGAGACCATACCGGAAGTATTTCCAGATGCCTGTTATCAGCGCTGCACGGTTCACTTTTATCAAAACATTTTTTCTGTCACACCACGGAATAAGATGAAAAGTGTTGCCATGATGCTGAAAGCCATCCACGCGCAGGAGAGTAAAGAAGCAGCCCGTGAGAAAGCCCGCCAGGTGGCAGAAAAGCTGAAGGAGATGAAACTAAACTCAGCAGCAAAGAAGCTTCAGGACGGTATTGAAGAAACCCTTACTTACATGGACTTTCCAACCCAGCACTGGAGCCGGATCAGGACAAACAACACCATCGAGCGCCTCAACCGGGAGATCAAGCGCCGGACAAAGGCGATAGGTGCCTTTCCTGACGGCCAGAGCGCCCTGATGCTTGTATGTGCCAGACTGCGTCATGTAGCCGGGACCCAATGGGGGGACGCGACGTTACATGAATATGGATCATCTCACCAAACCGGAAGATGATCTATTGTCTGATATCATAGCCAGTTAACTGCAGACTACCAAACGGTAAGAATTATATTTGCGAAAAACTATTGACACAATCTAAAGGAGTCAAGCATCATGAAAAATCATGTTTGTAGAAATGGCCAGATTAAACTGATTATGGAATGCCGATTATTACCAGAAAACTCGGATCAACCACTTGCAACTTTTGCAAAATCTTATATCAGGTTTTAGAGTTTACACAAAACTTGAAACAGTCTCAAAAGTAGCAGATCAGTTTATTCATCTATCCCATAATTTTTAAGCATATCAAATGCTTTATAAAATTTTTTCTTTCTCTTTTCATAATCATATGGAATCCATAAATCTAAAACATCATTAAACAACTCATTAATAAGATCTATAAAAGAATTTTTTAAATTAAGCTTTAATGTATTACAATCAGCCAATATGAATAAATGCTCATGTTTAGCGCCTATAAAATCAATAACTCCTTTAAGATATGTCATATAATCTTGATCATTATACATCAAAATCGGATACTCTGACCCAACTATATGATTCCTAATTGAAACGTTTCTGTCTCTTACTTCTTTTAATATATAAACTTTTGATAAATTAAGCTTTTCTATAAAATATGGATGAAAAAATGAAAAAGTGTCTTCCAAATATAATACACCATCTGGTAAATCTTGATTCTTGGTAAAATCATTATATTTTTGCCTTTCTTGATTATGTTTATACGGTTTCCTAACAGGTGCTACTTTACTTTTTAAGATGCTAGCAATTTGCCATTTCCATATTTCAATGTTTATTTTTTCGAATACAGGATGGTTATATTCAATTTCTGTTCTCGAAAGATTTATATTTAATAGATTTTTATCATCTATAATTGAACAGATAGCAACATTGTTTGGAATTCCCCATATTCGTTTGTAGCTGGAAATATTATTGTTAATGAGAAATCCATTAATTATAATATTGGATATTAAATTATCCTCGCCTAAATAATAATACTTGCTCTTACCAAATCGTATAGACGGAAAAGAATAATTCACAGAATTAAATCCATCCATAGTAATATAATACCATTTACTTAAATTATTTTTTTCAGCAACATTATTTAAATTGCTGGGGGCATCATAAAAAAATGATGGAAATATTTCTTTATCATCTATCCAATAATGAACAGAAGGATTGCTATAATGATACCACTCTGTCCAATTGATTTCTGACAATTGATTATCTTTAAATATTCTATTTATAGCATAATCTGAATATGGAATATAATCATTATAAAAACCATATCTTGTATCCCCGTTAGTAGATCTAAGTAAGTTATTCCAAGAGGTTTTCATTTTTATTTTAATTATTGTTCCTATTTCTACTTCCTTAATCCTATCTGCATCAATATTTTCTTTTTCTAACATAATATCAAAGCAATAACCTTGCTCATCATCTATGTGTCTTGTTGTAATATTTGCTTCATTTCCCAATAAAAATGTCGCCAAAAAACCAACCCCAAACCTTCCAGTTCTTGTTGTATTTTCGTCTTTTGACATTATATCATTCCAGAAAACACTATTTCTAAAGCTTGAACCTATAGTCAAATAATAGTTCACAATTACATCTTCATCCATTCCAATTCCATTATCTTTAACAATAATATAATTATTTTTGGTATCAATTATTACATCAATTTTACCTTCATATCTTACGTTACCCTTTTCAAATTCAATTTTTTTTCTAATCATACATGCATCTACCGAATTCTGCAAAAGTTCGCGAATCCCGTAAAAAGGTTTTCCGTGATATAATGGTTCTACTAATAACTTACTTAAATTAGAATTTATTGAGAGTTTAGCTTCTTTTGTAAGAAATTTTTTTTTAAATAATTCTGGTTGTTCAAAAATATTAGATGCAATTCTATGTATTGATAAACTAAATTCGTTGCCATATGAATCGCAAAGTGCAGCCCACGATAAATCCAATTCTTGCTGAAACCACAATAAATTTTTCCTTACTTTAATAAATTGAGATGTATTTTGGGGTTCAGATTGAATATATAATGTTGCAAATGTACTCCAATTAAAATTATTTGAATCAATCGTTTGATTCCAGTCCCACTCCTCTTTTGATAAAATACTTTCAAATTGTTGCATATTATATATAATATGAGGCGAACGATCCATTCCCATATCTAATATATCACCCATTCGCAAAAGAACCATAAGATATATAATGGGTATGTTGCTTGGTCTATAGGAATTGGTTTTTCCTATTAGCTGAGTTGAACTTTCATTCATAGCTGAACGTAAGTCCATAGAATGACTTTTACAAATCAAACCTATTATTTTTCTTTCTTCTTCAGTGAATTCTACAAACAAATTTTCATCTACATTTCCAGGAAATGAATGAAGTATAATATATTCAGCAAGAACAGCATGATTCCTACGAATAAATTCTCCGTAAGTTAGTCTATCACGTAAAGTTAAATTTAATGTATCATTTAAATCATTTGGATACACAAAAGGTTTAGCTTCTCCATATAGCTTCTGTAATTCAACATCAGAAAATCTTGAGGCTAGTTTTATAAAATCATTAAATTTATCTCTCCATATTTGAATATCAAATAGTTTTTGTAATCCATCAGGTTTAATAAACATCGCTATATCATGTAAATATATAGATAAAATAAGGAAAGAAATATCTTTGGAATTAAGTTTATCCAAACTATGATCTGGTATTAAATTTTCAGTAATTTGTAATATGTTACTCACATGTTGATAGCCATGAACTGTATATTCTGGAAAGAAAAACATTTCTGTTGATTTTAAATAAGGTTCTATTTTATTGATGATATTTTGAGTTTTTCCATACCATTTTTTGTCCATCTGTAAAATGTTATATAATTCGTTTTTTTTCATTTTATCACTTCCTATTGAGATTCTATAAATAGCTATCAATAATATTATAATCTGTTCATAATTAAAACTCTAAAGCAGTAACCTACAATGAAATACTAAACTACCATCTGAGTCAGCCTACTAATCAGGACTGGCTTTATTTATGTGTTCACCAAATTACTCTAAAATGACACATTTTCAATAAAATTTTATGAAAAATCCAGCAAAATCAAGGGTTGCAACGGATCTCCATCAAAAAATGCCCATTTTTCAATGTTGTACACATATATGAGTGTTTTTTCGTTGTGAACGATCACATTGATTTTTTGCTTATTCTTAATCCACTACATATCATCAAACATATTTCTTTAAAATTATCGTTTATTTCTATTGCCCCCTATACCATCGCTTTTCACCATTGCCAAAAGCATAATCATATACTTCTTTTATTTTTGCATATCCTACCTCAAAGTTTTCTTCCGATTCCTGCCCATCCAATTTACTAAATTTACATGCCATTCGGATACTCCTCTTTCTTAAAGCAGCATATATGTCTACATAAATTTAATAACCTTCTCATTACAGATAAATACATTTTTTACTATGCACCACAATCCATGTATAATACATAATTTAATACGCAGCTCTAAAGCTTACTATCTTATTCTACCATGATTCCATAATCAAATAGAAATCTTTCTACATCTTCTGCACCATTTTTCTTCCAAAACTTCACCTTAGAATTGCTGGTTCCTTGCCAATGACCATTATATGCCACATCAAAGTACTTCTTACAATCTTTTATAATCATCAAATCTCTAAGCAGACCAATATAGGTATTTTTTCTTTCAGAAACAATTTCATGACTATTCAAATCATCTTCTATTTCCTGAATTGTTTTATATCCAAACTTTACTAGTTCTTCAACTACTTTTTCTGAAATAATTGTCCCGTCATCACAAGATTGAAGATTCTGTTCACTGTCAAATCTTTTCAGCATATATTGCTCCACAGATTTCGAATCTATACCCAAGTTATAATCACCCTTTGATACAGCTTTTTTCATATTTTTTACATATTCATCAATATCTTTTGATAATTTATCAAATTCACAATCCATCAATTCTAAAACACCTGCTACCAGATAAAATCTCCTTTTTATCTCATTTGGCAGTACTCCCGCAAATTTATAATTTCTATCATGTTCAATCTCTGCCCATGCATGTTGAAGCAAGGTTCTTACCTGTACCTCACATTTCAAATTCTCATATACTTTATATTCAGAAAGCCCAAGACGTTTTTCACTTAATTGCAATATATAATGAATAGATAAATATCCGACCTTATCTGTTTCTAATATATCAGCTTTATTTTCAGAATTGTTTTTATCAATACAAAATTCATCCCGTAAAATTTTACATATACTTAAAACATCTTGATTCGTATAAGAGATGATTCTTATCCCCGACATATCCGTTATTTGTTCAATCGGATTAGTGTATTTTTCGTTTCTACTCTTATTTAAATAACTTTCTTTTTCTTTTACCCGATGGCAAACACTTTGATATGGTATATTTTTTGTTTTTAAAATTTTTGTGATAATTTCTTCAATATCTTTTGAAAACTGCTCATATAATGCTTTATTTTTATCGTACCATTTTTCTACATCCTTAATCTTCTGTTCCATAAAATAACCCCTTTCACTTTTGTCTTATCAAGTTTTCCCATAGCCCCGAAACCACCCTCTTTTACCCATCCAGAGGTAAAACCAATTCTTTTTTATAGCTTCCGCTTTTCTCTTTTCTAATTCCTCCTTTCTCCTCAAACCATGCATAATTGAAGTACCGACATTTCTGCCGATGCCCTAATCAAATCAGCTATTATTCTATTTCCCCGGCATGTCTTTTATTAATGGTTGTATCGTCTGATAAATATGTTTTACAACATTACCATTTGAATACAGTTTCATCAGATCATTGTTAATCTTCTGTTTTGTTTGCGCATTTATAATAATTCTTACGATTTCCTCTTTGTTATCAACATAGATTTTCTTTCTAAAATGTTGACCAAAGAAAGACCGTACTTGCGACTCTCTTTTTGCAATTTTACTCTTGGATAATACAAATTTTCCGAGAATAGTTTTTACATCCTCATATGTCTCCAAGTAATTATCATATTCTTCTTTCAAGTCATTATGTATTCCACTTAACATTCTCTCATCATTACAGTGAGCAACTACATATTTACAAATTCTATTTGCATCATTTCCTGAATATCCCATAGCAATCAATCCATGCTGCATAAATACATTCAATTCACACTTATCGTCCCCAGAAAAATCATAGGACAATCCCGCACTTATCTTGCTATTAGCTGTCTGAGTTGTGGCAGCCGCAACAGACTGTACCGTTTTCTTTTGATTTGCCGAAGTCCCCGGTATCTTCTGCTTTCTTGAAATATTTGTATACCCTTCTTCTATCCAAAATTTTATTATATTATCATAATCAGTATCTTTGCTGACGATGACATAAGAGCATTGTTTTCCATGGATGCCTAACAAATGTCCCAAGTAGGAAACTAAATGCATATCTAACGATTGTTTACGAGCCGGAACTATGTGTCCTTTAATATCAATTCCTTTTGAAAACACAATATCCATTCGTATATTTTTTGCATTTTCTGTAGAAAAAATATGCACATGTTCTGTTTGCTTTAGAGAATCTATGTTTTCTAGTCCTTCATTATGAACATTCTCAAAGTCTACCAAATAAAATGTTTCCATTCATCAATCACATCCTAAATATTTAATAATCAGATTAGTCCTCCTGTTTTAAATTGCGTAAATTTAAACAGTATTGACCTAATTCTTATCATACCAAACAATCCTTTCGAATTCTAGTACATTACATAATTAATTCATATTTTTTTCTGTTGTCACATCTGGACTCTTACAAAAATGGTGTAATCGTGGTATAGCAAAAAGCCGACAAACCATGATCGCTCACAAGTTCATCGGCTCTGCGCCTGTGTATCTAACTCTTTAAAGTTATACGGTTCTTCTCAGTAAACCGAGCATTCACCTAATTTAATTACCTCACAAACCGAAACATCCCTCTCATTTGATCACCCCACCAAATCCACGACCAGTTCTGAAAAAATTCCCGAAACACTGATCTCATTTTCACTGTCAGCAACATTTTCACACTCTGTTGCTTTTCCTTCTTTTACATAATACACATGACATTTTCTGCCTTTATTCATCACATTTACCATATTTTCTTCCGGAATGTGAATGATCGCTTTTGCCTTCCATTGGTTCATATCCAATCTTCCCGTAATCTTATCGACAGTCATTTCATAATCCGTTTTTGCTGTGAATTCCAGACTTCCACTGCTGTCTGAGATCAAGACCTGCTCTGCATCACCGTCATATTCTAAACGGTTCAGATGAAGATTCCTTATCTCAAGAAGTTTCACACTGGCTGCAATCTCGCAATGGTCAGAATATTTATTCGGAAGAATGATCTCAACCGTCAGCGACTCCTCCGCTTCATAGCGGCTTAGCTTATTTTTGTTCAAACAAATTACATCAAGCTTGTTTTTTCTGTCATCCAGCCTGATCTTAAACATGGATTCTAAATTCTCAAGCGTTTCAGAGGACAGCTTCACATGCAGCTTCTCATCATCGCCTGATGAAAGCATGATCGCAGCCGCACTGCCAATATTGACGTCAAAATGTTTTTCACAGTCAATGTCGTAAATCGTCTCACTGGTATACACAACTGTTTGCGGGTCTGCTTTTGGGACGGAATCCATAAGCAGCTCATCCATGGTCGTCTTAAAAATTTCTGCCAGGATTACCATATTTTCAACATCCGGTAATCCTTTTCCGGTTTCCCATTTCGTGATCGCCTGCCTTGTAACACCGATTTTCTCTGCAAGCTGCTCTTGGGAGATCCCTTCTTTTTTTCGTATTTCTTTTAATTTTTCTGAAAAATTCATACCGATGCTCCTTCCTTAATATACCATTTTTCGTGTGAAAACTTCTCTTCACACTTCATTCCTTTAACAGTGAATATGCCGTAATTTTTTTGATTGGTGCCGAAAGAAGTACGCTGATTCCAAACGCCACCGCTGTAAACATCATGGCAAATGCAATCAATATCCAGACAGATACTTCAAAATGATTTTTTATAGCCCCTATCAGGGAAAAAATAACATTGTTGATTGCGGGAAGATACCACAGCCCGGTGATTACCGAAATAGCTGACGCCGCAGCCACCACGGGTATAAACGTAAGGGCTGTCTTAACCGTAAGCTGCCTGTTTGTGTATCCGATCGCTTTATAGATGCCAAATTCCTGTCTGCGTCTGCTTATCATGGAATTTATGATTACATACATCACAAGCAGCACCACCAGAACGGAAATTATAAACAGAATCATCACGATCACAGAAACAATACTCGTATACATCCTTCTGCCATTTTCACTCATCTGTTCAAAATTTACGGATGATTGAATGATCGCATCGTGATTTTCTTCATACTCATTGATAAACTCATCGGCAATTTTATCATATAAGTAAATATTGACGCAATTCGTTGTATCGCCAATTTTTTCGTATCCTTCACTTGTCAGCTGACATACCAATCCTGCATTGTTAACGCTTTGAATATAACCGGTTACGATATAGCTTGCCGATTTACTGCCGACTGTCAGCTCTATTTCACTACCGATCGGAAACCCATCCGAAATTGCATTTCCTACCGCAATTTCATTCTCTTTCACAGGACTATAACCTTCATAACAAATATCATTTGTTGCTTTTGAAAAATCTTCACACACAAAAGCAGTAAGACCTCCGTCTTCATAACTGACAGATACAGAGGCATATTCCATAAAAAGCCTTACGCGACTGTCGTTTTCAAGAAGCTCCTTAAGCTCCGTCATTTTTCCATCCTCTGCCGTAAAAATAACGGACGGTAATTCCTCTGAAAGTGTATTCATAAAATGATCCGGCTTGACATTTACATTGTATAGGAGCGTTCCCGCGAAAGACAGCAGCACCATGATACCAAACGAGACAATAAATAATAATATATTTTGCCCCGCCGATTCGTTTCCGGTGATGCCTCTTATCGCATTGATCGGCTCTAATCTATGTATTTTCCCTGCTGAAAGATAGGAAAAAAGCGATATCGCGCATGTCAGTGTCAGTATGACGATCAGCAAAGCCATGATATCAAAATCAGGCGTATAAGAAAATCCTGACTGGATTGCCAAAATATCTGCTACGAAGGGCAGAACCGCATAAGACAGGGCGATTCCGATTGCCGTAGAAACAATGCCTACAAGTATGTAAGGCATCACTGCTGAAGCAATGATCATATGGCTTGTATAACCAATTGCTTTTAATACCCCCATCTGTGCCAGTTCGTCTTCGATTGCGCTTCGTATCCGAAAGTTACTGAGAAAAATGCTGACTGCAAGTATGATGGCGTCAAGTGCCAAAAATATAACGATAAGCAGGGTACAGACCATCGTTCTGGTCTGCTTTGCCGTGTCCCTGTCGTTAATGTTTAATAATGCAATCCCTGTTTCCTTTAACATTTTAGAGATCGTATTTTTTATTGCGCTTAAATCCGCTGTGCTGCTGATTTTTAAGGAGTATTCTGCAATGACATGATCACGATATTCAAGCGCAAAATCCTCATAGACGGCCCCCGGAAAATATCCGCCGATCAGCCCGGTACCGTAATTTCCATACTGCATTTCCTGAACGACACCGCCAATATCATAGGTATGCTCCCTGCCATCTATGGAATAAGTAATACTGCCGCCTTCTGCAAAACCGCCTAATGCCCTCATATACATGGGAATAGAAACAGAACTGTCACCTTTCCCGGAATATTCCGTAACGTCAAGCCGGTTCAGCGTTCTTTCCTCATCAAGATTGTAAAAAACTGTATTCATGTCAAAATCCGAGCCTGCAAATTCACGGACCGTTACCGGCATAAATACCCCGCCATGCTTTTCAACAAATAATACCCCGTCTATTTTTTCTACTTCTGCGAGCAGATCTTTATGATCCTGAATCTGCGGAATGATAAAATTGACGTCCGCTGTGTCAAGCCGATCAAACAGGCTGTCATAAGCGTTAAATGTTTGAAAAGCAAGTACAAGCGCAATATTGATAATAAATGCGGTCAGGCAGATAAACACCCCAAAGGATAGATATTGCCCCTTTGCTTTCTTCAAATTATGCAGAATCAGCGTGGATATTTTATTCATGATGCGAAGCTTCATTTATTACCACCCCATTTCTTTGACAAATTGATCTAGTTTTTCGGTTCTTTCGATATTGTCCTGCTCAAATTTCCCCAGATCACACTCGCCAAAAATTTTTCCGTCCTTAATATAAAGGATACGATTTCCCCGCAGGGCCGATTTTTTGTCGTGCGTAACCATGACGATGCTCTGCCCTTTCTGGTGAAGCGAAGTAAAAACATCAAGGACTGCCCCCGAATTGGCAGAATTTAACGCACCTGTCGGCTCGTCCGCAAAAAGGACGTTGGGACTGTTGATCACAGCCCTGACAATCCCTGCCCTTTGTGCTTCGCCTCCTGAAATTTGGGAAGATGTTTTTCTCCACGTGTTTTCAGGAATATTTACCAAAGAAAACAGCTCCTTTGCACGGTTTTTGATCTCTTCCCTGTCTTTGCTTGTCAGTACCCCTGCTGTAACAACGTTATCCATAAGGTTCATCTTATCGATCAGATAAATCTGTTGGAATACGAATCCACACTGCTTCCGCCGAAATACCGCTAACCTGTCATTGTTTAGCTTCGTGATGTCCGTTCCGTCAAAATAAATCTCTCCGCCGTCCGGCTTATCCATCCCTGAAAGGGAATACATCAGGGTAGACTTGCCCGCCCCCGACGAACCCATAATAACAGTAAAATCTCCCTTGTAAATATCAATATTCAGGTCTGAATAAATAACCTGAATACTTTCGTCTTTGCCAAAAGCTTTTTTCAAATGTTTTGCCGATATGACTGTTTGTTTATTCATAAATAATCCCCCATTCCTGCTCAGCAAAGCGAACCATGTTCGCAAAGTGAACCATGTTCGCAAAGCGAACTACGTTCGCTTTAACGCCTTTCTTTTTATATTGTAATAACCATAATGAAAAAGCCTAAGTTTCACCACCAACAGTTGTATCCATTTGATTTATTTCATGCAACTTTCCGTTGCCAATCTGCTTTATCAAGTAGAAAAGTTTTAAGAAATAAAATATAATTAATGTGTCTATACTTTTTTATTCTATTGTCCGAAGCGCGTTCGTTCATGCGGCAAATGCGGCATTGGCATTATGAAAGGTGGAGGGAAAGTTATGCGGAAGATAAAGAGCGGAAAGCTCCTGGAGATCATAAACGTCATTCTCCCAATCGTTATCGTGGTAGGGGTTATCGTTCTCTTACTGCAAAATTACCTGTATAATTCTCGTGAAAGAGTGTGCGACTTCTCCGATGCCACGCGCGAAGAAACGTCTATGATCTTCGACGACATGATTGTGAATCTGGCGCCAAGAGGCGGTGATTCCGGTTCGTGGATAAGCACCAAAGTTTGTGACAACGACGGAAATCTTATTTATATGTCAACCGTCGGCACGATATACGAGATGGAGATCATTAACAACTCCGTCAACGACCTTTGCGATTGGAGCGTCATGATCCGCATTCCAGAAGATATGTGCCTAAACGACGCATGGGACGGCGAAGTTGAGTTCCATCAGAATGTAAACTCGGGCAGCGAGCAAGTTCAGACAATAAAAATTCCCCAATACTCCAATTACGACATAACTATCGAGCATTACGTAACACCAATCGGACTCATGGTCAAGCTGTACGAGGGAGACCATTTTGTTTTTTTCCCCAACGCGGAGGCGAACGACATCAGCATCATGGGGCGAAAGTCATCTACCATGACAGGCAGCGTGAAAATTGGCTTTATCACGTACATCCCTTCAAAAGCCGAAGACTACGTCGCGGATTTTTCCGTAGGAGAGATACACTATCACCTTCATGCGAGTATTATAAACAATCCGTTTTTCTTGGTGCTCTGCGTGCTGACCGTCGCATGGATGATCAGTTTTATCACGATGATTGCCATAAAGGTGAACATAAAGCGTTATGTGGAGCAGCAGAAACGCGACAAGAAGATCATCGAGCAGACGATGCAGACTATCGTTAATTTCATCGAAGCAAAAGACCCGATCACAAAGGGACACTCGCTCCGTGTGGCGCAGTATTCCAAGATGATCGCCGAAAAGCTGGGATTTTCGGAGGCTGAGTGCGAGCAGATATACTGGATAGCGCTCATGCACGACTGCGGCAAAATATATATACCCGATGAGATACTCGGGAAGCCCGGAAAGCTCACGAACGAGGAATACGAAACGATGAAGCGGCACACCGTTTTCGGCGGAGAGGTTCTTCGAGATTTTAATGCGATAGACAGCATCCGAACGGGCGCGATGTTCCACCACGAGCGGTACGACGGAAAAGGCTATCCCAACGGGCTTACCGGCGATGAGATCCCCCTCATAGCACGCATAATCTGTGTGTCGGACGCGTTCGATGCGATGAACAGCCTCCGCTGCTACCGCACTCCCCTTTCCGACGACGTTATTATCAGCGAGCTGAAAAACAACAGGGGAACACAGTTTGATCCCGTTATTACCGACTGCCTTCTGTCCCTTATAGAAAGCGGAAACATTACAATCGCGAAAAAAGCAGGAAATCATACATAAATACGCTTAGAAACGTAGGATCACAATACATCTGTCAAATCAGGAACGTACAAACCGCCTTGCTGTCCGGGTATGATCGAATGGTCAATCAGATTATTGTCAGAATCCACATTGAGAGATAACGTATCTCCGTATATATTAGGGGTGACATCATATAACGGAGACAAACTCCAAATTCTAAGTCCTTATCCATACCGCCAATGCATGTACACCGCAGCATAATTCCCTATTGCTACCGTAGGAGTACCTTTTTCCACCGCCCACAGTGTCGCTCTACTTATACCGGCTCTTTCTGCCACCAACTCTATTGTCAGTTATATTAAACATTAACCTTGCATTCCTAAAAATATAGCGTACCACAATTTACCATTGATATGTCATACATAAAATATCATTTCGGCAATCAAATATCTTCTATTGCCAAAATGCTATTTTTGTTTCACACTATACCTATTTTCATTTTTTCTTTCTAAAAATCCATAATCGATATAACACTAAATTCATTGCCCCAAAACAGCTCTCACATTATCCGTTGTTACATCATACCAGCTGACATTGCCCTTTTCTTCCTGACGACTCACATCATCATTGAATTCTTCTTCGGAGTAAGGCGTCCCATTCGAGAAATACTGTACCTCGAGTTCATTATCGGAATCATACCGCGATTCGCAATAATACAACTTATTAATCGTATATTCATTTCCTGAGAAGCTCAGCTTTCCGATTCCCCAGTCTGCCGCTCCGCCCGAAAAAATAAATGTTCCATCTGTTTTCAGATCCATAAACGCCCTATAGAATAAAGTATATCCATAAACCGAGCCCTCTTGATATCGAAGGATTTCAAACCCAAAATCTGAAACACCATTTATCTGCAGCCAGAGTATTACCTCATTTTCCCCGTCATTATTTAAATCTATCATTGCAAACTTATTTGCTGTCACTGTAATATCATCATCATCTGTGACCACTTCTTTTATATTTGTGAGATTGATTTTCTTATTCTGCAAATCCGTGCTGAAGAACTCTCCATTGTTTAAAAGCACTGCTTGATAGCTTTCTTCCAGTGACAAAGGCAATTGCCCATCATTTTCATCCCCATTCGCATGATACTCATTATCACCCGGATCAGGTTCGGGCGACGGCTCGTAAGTTTGATTATTATCATTCGGACTATCATTTGATTGTATATCTTTTGTTCCCGATGAACCGGATTCATCTTCCGCGTTTTCTTTTATGAGCGAACAGCCCACCAATGTTCCCAAACTAACTGCTAAAATCGTGGAACAAATCAACACAGCAACTCCGTTTTTCTTTCCTTTTTTTGTTAAAATATTTTTAAATCGTTTTTTCATAATCTGCTTTCCTCCGTAAAACTCTGTTGTCAGACCCGTCTTCTTTGCGGTTTTTTTATGCAGCGTAGATAACAATGTTTCTGTATATGCTTTTCGGGTATCATAATCCGTACCCTTTGTAACCCTCTCATCGCAGGACAATTCCATATCGACAGCCGCTTGCTTCTGCATAATCCAGACCAGAGGATTAAACCAGTGAACCGCATTCGCCACTACAAAAAGCAGCTTAAACCAGAGATCCCTCCGTTTGAGATGAATCAGCTCATGTTTCAAAATAAAAAACAGTTCTTCCGAATGATACTGTTCTTTTGGCAGTACTAACACATGCTTAAAAAAGCCGATCATCATAGGGCTGGCAGCTTCCGGGTATTCTATCACAGATATGGTGCAGCCTATATGTAATTCGCGTTTCAGTCTTATCATCGGGCACAGGATATCTTTATCCTTCACAATCCTTCCTTTTTTAAGGATCTGATGTTTATAGTGAAAATAGCTGATCAAATGCACCGAGATAAAAAGCAGACTTCCAAGAACCCAGACAAAAGCGATGATATCCAACACGGAAATATTGCCGCCCGTTTTTTCGGGCTGTATCACAATCGGAGCAGTCATCTGTGCCGGAATCTCCACAACAACCCGCCCACGGCCCGGTCCTTCGACCGGCGCATCTGAAGACGGCTTTTCAGTTTCTTGCGATGTCAGCGGTTCTCTTTTTGGCTGCCTATCTGCAATCGGCTGCCCGCCATCCCCGCCTAAGGGAATCATTAACCGCAATGCCACTACGATCCAGATCCAGTATTTCCACTTTGCGGCATATCGCTTATTTAGAACCGGCGTGAGCAAGAGCAATAAAACAATAATGATGCTAATCACTATGGAAGTCTCCAAAAAAGAAAGAAACACATTTGTCATGATTGCTCGTCCTCCAGTTTATCCAGAAAATTTCTAAGCTCCTCAATATCAGAGTCCTTGATTGTTTGATTGCTATAAAGTGTGGCTACCATATTTCGTATGGAATTGTTATACAGTTTTTCAAGAAAATGTCTGCTCGCTCCGGTTTTATATTCACTTTCCGAAATAAGCGAAGTATAAAGATTACTTCCCGTTGAGCGATCACAATTGACAAATCCTTTATCAGACAGCCGCGTCAATGAAGTCATCAAGGTGGAAAGCTGCCATTTTCTTCGCCCCTGCAATTCTTTTAAGATATAATTTGAGGTGACGGGATATCCACTGTCCCAGATTACCTGCATGATTTCCAGTTCCGCCTCGCCCAGCTTTTTTATGGCATTACACATATCATGTACCCCCCCCCGTGTTATACAGTCGTGTAACATATTATACGTTCGTATAACGTCTCTGTCAAGCGGTATTTTCTATCTTCTTTGTATAATCAATCCATGTGCATAAAAACAGGAGGAACATTTCTGCCCCTCCTGTCTTCGTATTGTCGCTTTCACTGTTGTTATTTATTCTTCATCCCTTTGCAATTTTCTCATACTCCGCATCACTGATTCCCATTATCCAATAGCATTCATCGGTTTTCTCCCTAAGCGCACCTACCTTTTTCGCATCAAAACCGATCATAAGCGGCTGATCACCCCGCCAGGCGCCGATATGAATATGCGGATTCCTAGCGTAACCATTGTTTCCAACATAAGCCAACAGCTGTCCTTCTTTCACTTCTTCCCCCACTGAAACCACAGGATTCTGAATATGTGCAAGTACAATGTTCACTCCATCATCTCTTTGAATTTCGATCGAAGAGGCTCTCGACGGATTCATCTGACCGGGCACATTGGTCACATCATTAATATAGACAGAAATGATTTTTCCGCTGGCAGGCGCAAAGACCTCAGCATTCCAGGAAAACCAATCCTCATTTTTGCTTCCGTCCCCTTTGTATTCTCTCGCAAAGTCAAACTTTTCCGGCAGAAATGCAGCAATCATACAATCTCGTCCCAGTGCGTCTCCGAGCTCCTCCAGTTCACCGTCATAATGGTCATTATAAACGGTAAACCGATTGAAAATAGGATATAATTCAATTCTTTCCATAGATACCTCCCTAAAATTAATATTTTACTGGTTTTGCATGTCACAATTTCAGTATATAGCGAATTAAAAAGTTGTAAATAGTCTTTGCGCAAGAGGTAAGTATTTGTAACTGGCAGGTAAGAAATCTTAGGTTATTTTAATTTATGTGACAATTTTCCCCAACCCTATTCTCTCGTAATTGCATCTTTCACAATCTTTATCAGATACTCTTTCTTTGATAAATCACCCAGATCATCAAACACGGCATTGTAAGCCACCAATGCCGTTCTGACATATTGCGCATTGTTTTCAAACAATTTACGGTTGGGATTTAAGCCAATCTCATCAGCATATTGGCAACAGAAAGTGACTATTGTTCGAGTGTTACCCTCTCTGAACGGATGTACCCGCCATAGCTTCGCCAAGGAATCTGCAAACTGTATCGCGGCTTCATGCACAACCATGTTATTCCATGACTTTTTTCTCATTTCCGCCAAAGCATCTTTCGCGTCCTTTGAAATAGTCGTCATATCAGAATAATCAATAGATAGTCCACCCAACACCGGCTCTTCTTTATAAATATTCAGCACTCTCGGCTGACCTGCCCATTCATAAATATCCTGGAAAATATATCTGTGTACCTTCAAGAGATGTTCGTAATCGTATGCCCCTGGCAAAGGATTTAATGCAATTTCTTTCAAACGATATGTCACATAATCCGCCTCTGCATTATTGAGAAGCGTTTCATCCTTTATATTCAGAAGATTTTTCAAGACACCGCAATCCTCATAAAGATAGCAATCCTGCATAGGCCTACCCTTCTTTTACTTTATATTTTTTATCTAGATACTGCTTAATATCTGCCATCGTAACCTCGCCGCGCTTTTCTTTTTCAATATATTCTTTAAATTCTTCCGTAGGTTCAAGACCATCAACTTTTATCATGCCTATCGCATAATCCCAAGCCTGTGTATTTGTCATCGCACTATCCTCCATTTTTATCAACTTATTATGCTTTTCTCAAACATTATTATTCACAGTAATTGTCCGGTTTAGCAAGCGTTTCAGTTATGGCACACTGTCCATATGAGCAGCCCGCATTCTTAATACGAATATAACATCTGTGCCGCACTTTCTCCTATTTTCAAACGATATACTTCCGTGCGCAGTCTGCGGTAACCATCCCGCCAGCCGACAGAAGTTTCTTTATCATAAACACGATATTCTACCCCAAAATATAAAAATCCGTCTGCATAATACCAATCCTGATATTCAATCCAGCCCGTTTCTTCGCTCTGCCACTTTGTAAAACAGTTCTCTAAATCCGTGACAATCCTGACAATTCTACCGGAATCGTCGGGCACCGCATACATATCCGTTTGAGGATCGTCCCCATATGTCGTCCATTCACACAAAGCACCTTGCACTTTCGAATCATACTGACACGCCAACGCGGCTTGCGCACTATAACCATCCAGAATTTTTCTCGGAAAATCCGTGAGATAGCATTTGTTGGCGTCTATATCCCATACATACATATCATATTCTATATCAGGGTCGATATGGAACGGATAATAATAACGCGGATAATAAATCAAAGTCTTCCCGTCAACGTGACTAAGATAAAAGGCATCCCACTCCGTCTCTACCGCCTTATAATCTGTCCCGTCAAGTTTGACGCTGATCAGCGTACCTCCTTGAAACACGCAGGCAGTTCCGTCATATCCGCCAAAAATGAAATAAACCCTGTCTCCGTCCACCTTCAATTGCAGGATACTCTCTGTATAAGAGTAATAATGCTGCTGGTTCACATAGGATGTAAGCGCGATAATCTCTCTTTTCTCTCCCTCTAAGGAAACCGCACACAGCCTGCAGACGATATCATCTGACCGATCAAATGTTGTATAATAGAGCCAGCCATCCTGATATGCCTCAACATCGATAAAACCGTCGCCCATATCAATCGGCGTCTTTTCTCCTGTTTCAACATTCATCGCATAATAGTGCCTACTGTACGTTTCCCACATCTGCAAAATAATGATATTCCTTGCCCAATCGATAGCAAAAATGCTTCCGTCTCCATAGTCGATCCGGTCGTTTCCCTGCATATCGACGGAATACAGCCCTGTTGTGACGCGGGAAACTCCATGATCTTCACGTAATATTAAGCCAGTCATATAGAACCTGTCCTGAATCAGATAAATATCACCATATCCATCGTCAACAAACAGTTCTGTTTCTCTTCCGTCCGAATTGATACAGACAATCTCCTTTTTGGTTTCAGGAACAGGGTTATACATTCCCCATAAAGCCGTTTCCTCATAAGAATCTTCATGATACCTGCGGTAATACACGTTACCGTCCTGATAGACATATGTGCTGTTCGTATATTTCATATCGTCCAGCAGAGACAGATCATCCACGTACTGTACCGATATGACCTCATCGCTATACTCGATATCTTCCGATACATATACCATAACAGCATCGTCCGTTTCAGACCGATTTGCTTCCTCGTCGTCTGCTTCCGCCGTATTATTTTCATCCGCTTCCCCTGCGCCGTTCCCTGCTGCCAATTCTTCCTCTATTTCGCTTTCCGGCTCCGCTGCATCTTCTATTATATTTTCCTGCTCCGTTTCATGAGCCGTATCCTCCTGTTTTCCGCATGCTGTCATGCAAAAAAGAAGCAATGCCGTTAAAAGGATTCGTGCTCTTTTACTGATTATTCGATACAATCCTTATTTCCTTCCTGCTCTTTTTAAATGTGACATTTCGGTACTCCGAATGCAGTACCTCCCGCACACCGTTTATGATGATCACACATCCCACATTGGCAAGCCCGCCGACAATAATTTTTCCGTCCGCAGAACGCTGATTGACATCAATCAACCGCTCCCTCTCCGTAGCAGCCTCTTTTAATTTCATCTGATATTGGATCTTTCTGCGCATCTGTTCCATTTTTTGCTGATGGAGCTCAGGAGTCGCACGCTGTGTCCTCTGCTGATAGATAATGCGCTCTAGCGCGCGCTCGGCATCTGTCAGGTTTTCGTCATATTCTTTCATCCGGCGATCGATCTCGGCCATCTTTTCTTTGAATTCACAGTCCAAACCAATGACCAACTGTGTCGTTACTCCGGCACGATTTCCGATCGAAGCCGCCGAAATCTGCTCTACCGCCGTGATCGTTCCACCGATGATGGTGCCCCGGTTACCGGCGATCACCACATTCTGTCCCGATTCCACTTCACAATTCAGCATGGCTCCCGTGTTGATTTCCTTTCCGGCAAAAACCTGCGTCTGCTCTAAAAAACGCGCCATCACATTTCCGCCCGCACGAATCACGCTTCTCCCCGACCCCTGCATTCCGTTTTTTAAGATCACATCTTTTCCCGCAAAAAGATTCGCCGTTTCCACATGCCCGTTTACAGTAATGTTCCCCGTTGTTCTCACGGTAACACCGGCAAATACATTGCCCTGTACCAGCACATCTCCGCGGAAATCCACATCCCCGGTAGCGGCGTCCAAATTGCCTTCTATCACATAGATCGGCGTTACGGTCAGACATCTTCCTTCCACCGTAACATTCCCCTCCGTGCTGGCATAATATTGACAGCCGCTTTCATCCAGTTCACAACGTTTGCACTGTAACGGCGGCAATCCTTTTCCGTCATAGGCGTCAATGGTATTTCCCAAAACATCCCTGCCTGTTACGGCCGGCAGCGCTGCATGATAGGTGACAAGAAGCTGCCCGCCCGACACAAGCTCTATCTTTCCCAATACATTATAATCTACCGAACCATCCGGCAGGATGATCGGTCTTGTTTCAGGCTGCGGATTAAAATGATATTCAAAAAAACCATCACGGCCATCTCTTGCGGCAGTGCCGGTTGCAACAAGGATCTCCTCATAATTCCGCTTTCCCTGCGCAAGCTCTTCCAGCGTTTTTTCTCTGATGCCAAAAACAACCCCGTTCTCCTTTAAGAGGCCACGAAGCTCCTCCACGGAAAAGCGGCGGTATAACGTAAGCAGAGCCTCCATCCGCGTTTCGTTGATGCGCAGAAGATAATCCGGGCCGTTTATGATGATCGGATCCCCATGGACAGTTCTCTCACGAGGATGACCGGGCGCCGTTCCCTCCTCCTCCGAAGCGCGATGTCCGCCCCTCGCTTTGGAAATGTTGTGATCCCCCGGTGTGAGGAATCTGCTTTTCTCCGGCTCCTGTTTCTTCGGTGATGACTGTTCCGTCTCCGCCGCCTGAACCGCCCCTATTTGATCCGTTTGATCTTTCTTCTTTTTCTTTCCTGACTGAATAAAAAAAGCCATATCCAACCTCTCCCATGCGGTCTTAAATACCGCATACACCCTTTGCCAAAATACGCTAACCAATCCGACCTTCAGCAATTTCAAATCCGCCAACTACCGCCCGTCACAATCATAACGATTGACCCTTTTCCCGCAGCACAGCCAATAAAGCATCCATCATTTCCACGCCCGGAAAATGTCCTGTATTTGGAATCACCTGATAACTTAAATTTGCGTTGCCGCTATTGGAGACCAATTCCTTCACCGTTTCTGTCGATGCAACGATATCCGTGTCCCCCTGCAAAATGACATACGGAATTTCAACCTTGCACAACTGACCGGAGAGATCAAGCTTCAATATTTCGTTCCATAATGACGTATTTTTCCTATAGCCATTTATCATAATCGCTTTAAAGTCTTTCATCTTATAATCAGGACTTGTCATTAATCCCTTGATGATTGGTCCCATCGGTGCTTTCACACCTGATTTATTCTGATATGCATCCGTATATTTTCTAAGTGAGCCTGAAATGAGCTGTAAATCTTTGCCTGTAACATGATCCCTGGTTACTTTATTGATTCTTTCTAATTTCTTTTTGGAAATCTTACTTTTCGACAACGCATTTTTCACTTCATCACAAAGAAACACATTCTTCACGATCTGTCCGCAGGCGATAACCGCATCAACAGCATGGGGATTTCTTTCTAACAGTTTTGCGCTTAAGATGGACCCCCACGATGTCGAAAAAATCATCAGCTTATTATTCGGAAATTTCTTTTTTATCTGCGCTGCTAATTCCTCTGTCATCTGAACAAACGAATCTATGGAAAAGGTATCATCAATCACATGGTTATTGATTCCGCAGCCAAGCTGGTCCCAATAAACCATGATAAACTCATCCGTAAACGCCGGAAATAATCCTCTGCACCCAACGGAAAACGGAATCGGTGTTCCCGGACCTCCGTGCAGGGCAATGACAATCGGAGACTCTTTTTTCTTTCCTTCTATCAACACTTTCTGTTCCTGTCCGCCTAATGAAAACGAACATAATTCCGATATTTCATTATTCGCTATGATCTCTTTTCTCTTCATAGGACTTCCTCATTCTCATCCATATATTCCTAATCTTTAGTTTAGCATAGCGCCCGTGTTTTTGCCATAAAAAAACAAGATGTCCTTTCACATCTTGTTTTTTTATGAAATATATCATTCCCTGCAACAAATCTCTATGTGGCCTGCAAATCTCCTTCCAATGCTTCCACCTGTTCCATCGTCAAATCTGTATATAGAGCAATCTCTTCGATCGGCAATTGATTCTTTAGCATCTTTAACGCCATCTGCTTTTTTCCCTGCTTAATGCCTTGCTCAATGCCCTGTTCTATTCCCTGCTCATATTTTTCCTGATATTTCATCTGTAATGTCATATAGTCCAACCTCCATATGTGAAGTCCTCTTACAGCCCTCTTCTCTCTCACCTGTATTATAATCTATGCCGATGCACTTGACAAGCACTGCCTTCCTCCAGATGCTCTTTTACCGGTCTGAGGAAATCCGCAATCTTCGAAGCCATTTCCGTCTCATCATAATCCGCCAGTCTCATACATGACAGAACATTTCCGGCCGCCTGATAATTCAGTTGCACGCCTCTGCTGTCGTTCTTATAGCTTGCAGCATGTGTTTTACGAATGCCCAGCTTTTCTGCCTCTTCCACCGCATCCATGTTGGCACCGAGAAACAGGAACTGCCAACCCTTTTCCTGATTTTGTTCAATCATCTTTTTAACCATTTGGGCAGAATATTCCCGACTGGCATTTTCCTGACCATCCGTCGTAATGACAAAAATGATTTTCTCCGCCTTCCATTCATCCGGCAAACGGTCCTGAATGTTCTCCATCTTTTTTACCGTACTTCCGACCGCATCCAATAACGCCGTACAGCCTCTTACATAGTAATCCTCTTCCGTCAATGGCTTCACGCCCTCAATCGGGAACCTGTCATGAATCATCTCTATCCGGTCATCAAAGAGAACCGTTGTCACACTCGCCTCTCCCGCCCCCTTCTTTTGTTTGAGAAGCATCCCGTTGAAGCCGCCGATCGTATCACTTTCCAAGCCTCCCATGGAGCCGCTCCTATCCAAAATAAAAACCAGTTCTGTTAATCCTTTTTTCATATGCGTACCCTGCCTTTCTTTTTGATATACACATATTACAAAAAAGAATCACAAAACTGGTCGCTTCCGAAGGGACATTTTATCTCGAAAGAGTTCCCTCACCATAGTCATCTAAAACCATGTTCGCGAAATGAATATTATACTCGTTGTTTTCGATCAAATACATGATGATCAGATCAAACCTTGAGGACGCCGACAGCGTATATCCGGCGGTTCCCAACAATTTTTTCGTCTCGTCCATTTCAAGCTGCAATGCCAGACATAAGGATATCGCCGTCTTTTTACTCGGCATATAATCCTCATTACTGCGAATCCTTGAAAATAATCTGCGGTCGATATTTGCACTTTTATAAACCGCCGAGTCCTTCAAACCTTTCTCATCAATCAGCCGAAGCAGTCTGGTCGAAAACGACTCCTCCTTCTGATCCAATACTTTATTAATATCTTCGTGTTCGGCTTTCCTTAGGAATTCCGGAGCCTTAAGGCTGCCCGCAGACACGCCTGCCGTTGTCTTACTTTCCCTTGGACTTTGCAGCATTCTCGGGCTTTGGCATGAAAACGATCCCTTTTCTTTTTGCTGTTTTTCCCTGACGGTATCCGGATGAGAAGCTTCGAACAGAGAGACGGCATTTACATCCCCGCCGAAAAACCGTGTGCTTATGTATGCATCCAGCTCTGCCCGGATTCTCTCCAACCGTTGATAAAAGATCTTATCCGCCCTACTCATACGTGGTACCTCACTCTGTATCCTTTTTTCTCCGTCACATTCTGTTTTCTCCGTCATATCATATAGAAACCTACTTACCGGATGCATCATGAAAAACCATTGTCAAAATCTCTATCTTCTATCAACCATAGCCTGCCAGCTCGCAGAGTGCCTGAATGAAAAAGAACTGGAAATGCTCTCTGCAGACTTGATCGCTTTAGGGTATATGATGGAGTCTTTACAGGCACATCAATGTACCTGTGAAACCGATTTGTCTGTCAGCACGCAAAGCGATTGCTTTCCCGCATGACCGCTTTTGTAAGAGGTCTTGTTCTCACAATTTTATCACAACGCGGATATCCGTTTCTACGGCTTTCTGAAACTCCTCTGCGTCTTCCGGCTTTCCCACGATGTTTCCATAATGGATTGGGATTGCTACGGTCGGTCTGATCTGGTTGATCAGTTCGGCTGCTTTTTTCGCTGTCATTGTATACGTGCCGCCGATCGGTACCATCGCGATATCGCACGTTACTTTTCGGTTATCCGGCGTCGCATCCGTGTCGCCCGCAATATAAACGCGGGTATCCCCGATTGTCAGAATATATCCTACCCATCCCTTCTTTTGCGGATGAAACGGCTTGTGATTGTTATAGGCGGGTATGGTTTCTATAGCAGTCCCACACTCACAAAGCTTCTGATCCGGCTTTACCACAACGACCCGATTGTCTTTGAATAGATCACTGCTTCTTTCCTCAAGAAGCTCGGGCACAACAAGTACCGTGTCGGCATTGACCACTTTTTGAAGATCATCCGGCGAAAAATGGTCCCAATGATCATGCGTGATCAGTACCATATCCGCATCGTGATCCGCTTTTGGGATTTGAAGCGGATCGATATAGATGATCTGATCTCCGCCGATGCGGATACTGCTTTGTGTCAATACTTCAATGCTGTCTAAAACCTTACTGTCAAACATTGTTTTTTCTCCTTAACAAGCAAAATCATTTACCAAACAGATCACTGTGTGACCCCGTACGGGATAAGGTCAGTACCAAAACGCCATCATCAATCCGGTAGACCAGCAGCCAGTCCGGCAGGACATGGCATTCGCGGTGTCCGGTCCAGTTCCCTGTCAGGGCATGATCCCTGTTTTTGTCCGGGAGCGAAAGCCCCATGGCAAGCGTGGCGATCACGTCCTCCAGCAAACAAATGTCCAGCCCACGTTTCATTGCCAGATTATAGTCTTTTTTAAACTGAGTAGTTAGCTTGACGGTGTACTTTGCGTTCCTCATGCCTTCAGGTCCGCGAACAATTCATCCAGATCAGTATACCCTTTTACCGACGGATCTTTCGCAATCCTTTCTGCCTCCAGCATGGCTGCAACCGTCTCGCTGTTAGGCCGGTTGAGGGAAACGTCAAAGGGAATCCGCCCCTCACGAAGCGACTGGCGGACAAAAATATTGAACGCCGTTGACAGATTCATGCCAAGTTCCCCAAATAACCTGTCAGCCTGTGCTTTCAGGTCCGAATCCATGCGGATGCTGATGTTTGTAGTAGAGCCAGCCATATCATCATCTCCCTTCCTGCTGGTGATTACAGTATATGCCATCTGCACGAAAAAAACAATCATTTGCACGAAGAATTAACTGCAACTTTGTTTTTCCCCTGTTATTCATCTTGATTCTTTTTTATGTTTTAATAGCACTCCTCTAACGTCTGCTGCCCCAGCGCAAGAATGTGATCATCCAGAACCGCAAACGTAACATGCATCTCGTAATCCGGGTACTCTTTCATAAAATCCCGGCATGCCTGGATTGCCTTTCTCCACGCCCGATCTTTGGGATAGCCAAAGATTCCGGCAGAAATTAACGGAAATCCGATGGAATGGCAATCATTCTCCTTCGCGACAAGAAGCGACTGCTGATATGCGCTGTATAATAATTGGGGTTCCTTCTGATTTCCGCCGCGCCAAACGGGTCCAACCGCATGAATAATATATTTTGCAGGCAGCCGAAACCCCGGCGTGATCACCGCATGACCGGTCTTACAGCCGCCGATCGCATTGCAGGCTTTGGTAAGTTCCGACGACCCCGCCTCTCTGAAAATCGCTCCGCATACACCGCCGCCTTCCCATAATCCCTCGTTTGCGGCATTTACAATCGCGTCTACTTTCAGGTTTATGATTCCGATCTTTTTTATTTCAATGGAGTTCATTGGTTGTTTGTTCTCCTTTTTCTCTTTTTTACCTCCCTCTCAATCCCTTTAATACTTTTAAGGTATTCTTCCTCCACCGGCGAAAGCATTATCTTCTGATACTTTCTATACTCACCCGTTGCCTTCTTCATGGCTTGATCATGACTGACGCTTCCGCTTCCAGTAAGAAGCGTTCTTCTGCCAGAAATCAGAATTGAGTCCAGTTGCTGCACATAATCACTCATATACATGGGCTTATGTTCAATCGCGTTGATTTCAGCCAAATCAAAATAACCAGAAACAAGATTATTGAGTATCTTCAGTTCATCTTCTTTCAGATAATTCTTCGCTACTCCTATATCCTTCAGTGCCGGCAGTTCACCCGAAAAGGACGTCAGACCCATAAACGGCTTTTCAGCATCCGCCCTTTCATAAATCACTTCTGCAGCGGTATGTCCATGTGCAGCATAATGAAGTTTGTTCTGTACAATTTTAAAGAATCGAATCGATTCTTCGCTCTTTGGATTGTAGTCCACACTCGTTGCATAAAGATCTAGCACCTGTCGGTAAAGCACTTTTTCTGATGACCTGATATCTCTGATGCGGTCAAGAAGTTCTTTCCAGTAATTTCCTCCTCCATTTCCCTTCAAACGGTCATCATCCATTGCAAAACCTTTAATAATGTATTCCTTTAAGACAGAACTGGCCCAGATACGGAACTGAGTGCCTCGAATTGATTTTACACGGTAGCCTACCGAAATAATAACGTCCAGATTATAATACTCTATATTTCTCTCAACCTGGCGGTCTCCTTCCGTTTGAACTGTTGCAAAATTTGCAACAGTTGTCTCCCGCATCAGTTCTCCCTCAGTATATACGTTCTTGATATGTCTGGAGATTGTGGATTTATCTCGCAGAAACAGCTCCGCCATCTGATCAAGCGACAGCCAGACTGTTTCATTTTGCATATTGACATTTATTTTGGTCAAACCGTCCTCCGTTTGATAAATAATGATTTCTCCACGGTCAATCATACACGTTTTCTCCGATTCTTTTTCTTTTCCCCTAAATGAAACTAGCTTTTCTTCTACAATGGATTTCATCATACAGCCCCTGAATGTAGCTTTTGAAAGAAGGATGAAATCCACCCTATAATTCAGCGCTTACTGAAATCCGGCTATGTGTAACTGTAATTATACATTAGCCGACGCATACTAAAAAATCAAGTATCATTCGCCGCTTTTTAACATGCAAACGTAAGACCGCCGCATATAGATTCGTTCCATAGCAGCGGTCTGACATCATTTCTTATGCAATTTAACATAATGCCGGCATAAACTTGGCAAACAGATATAATCCCTCCGAACCTGCAATGACCTCGTGAACTGCTCCCGCCTGCATGATAGATATTGTCCCCGCTTCATAGGGAATGCTGCTGCCTGCATTTACGCACCTGCCGCTGCCCTTTATCACTTCATGCGTTTCCATCTGCGTCTCGTGAATATGTTCTCCTATTCTGCAATCAGGCGCAATCCGTACCAAATGATAACTGAACTTTCCGTCTGTATCCTTTGCGGTGAGGATATGCTTCATCTCCACGCCTTGAAACGTCGCATGCGCCGACCATTTTATTTCCGCGAATCCGACCTCTTTTTTTGGCAAACCTAATTTGCCATGATCAAACAACTCAAATGTATCCATTCCAACACCTCCGATAAAATGTGTAATCGAGTTACACTCTGATTATATTTACCGGATGCTGCCGTGTCTTGTAAAAAATTGCCCTATATTGCCTGCTGCAGCTTCTTTTTGGAACGAATATATTCTGACGGGGATATTCCGACAATTCTCCGAAACGCCTTGTTAAAGTGGCTTTGGTCATAAAATCCCATCTCTGCTGAGATTTCACCAATTGTCTTTTCCGCATTCAAAAGACTCTGTGACTTCCGTATCCGATTCTGAATGCAGAAGTGGTGCGGCGACATGCCTATGCTGCTTTTGAACTTTCTCAAAAAATAATATTTGCTGACAAAAATGTCTGCCGCCAATGCTTCTATAGGGAATTCCCTTTCCGGATAGCTGATAAGCCGATCGGTCAAAGTCTTTATGCCCGGATCCATTTCTTTGCGGTACTTTTCTACTTCTTCCCGATCGCAATAAACGTTCCGCACAGCGGTTCGCAATTTCTCTCCCTGCTCCTCTGTCATAACATCCTGCTTCACCGCATCCCTCAGCAAATTCCGAAGGATATTTTCTGCCGCCTCGTAATCAGTTTCCTCCACAAAAGATGACCCAATACACATAGACAGCAGCCGCGTATTCTTTTTCTGATATACCGAATGCATGGCATAGGGCGGAATGATAAATAGGTCCCCTTTATAACACTTCCATTGTTGATTATGTATATCCGTTCTTCCATCGCAAGCGGCGGGTATCCATCCTGCGTCACTGCAATCAGCGCGACACTGACCCTCGCAAAAATGAACTGCAGCCACGCCCTGCGTGACTAAGGATATGATATAGTGTCCTACATGATTGTGACTCTCAAAGTGCTTATCAATATTTTCCGACCACACAAATTCGATGGGATATTGATCAGATTGATAGTATCGCATATTTCTTTTGCTCCTAATCGACTCCCAAGTCGGTATATTTAGAACGCAACCCTACTACTTGAAAAAGGAACTCTTTAGTATCCTTAGTAAATGCGTATCCTCCAATGCGTGTGTAATGTTCATCTCTCATATATTGTTTTACAAATATCACATTATATAGCTCTTTAATTTTTGCCACCAATGATACCTGTTTTTGATTCTCCCTTGGTATTCCATATGTTTCGTCGTTATTCAGTAGTTCATAAAAAAAGTCCTCCCCCAAAACCTCAAAAACCTCCAATAGCGGTTTATCATTTCTTCCATGAACAAACTCTTCATAAACATCTGCGTCATAAATTCTCATTCCAAGCATTACTGGAATAAAATATAATAAACAAAACTCGAAACCGCGATTACTAAGAAATGTTACGTTATACTCATCACTGTGGGTTGGTTTATAAGCTGCAGTCTTAGCCCATCTTAAAAACTTAGCAACTTCCCTAAGTTCAAAATGATAAGCCTTAATCACTGCATCACAGACAATATCATAAGTGTAGTACGAATCATTAAAATTCATCGATGTATAAAATTTGGAGTAATCTGCCTTGGGCATGGGTATACAAAAATCAAAAAATCTATCCAAATATTTATATGCATCAAATTTATCACCATAATACCGCCGAATTGTATGCTGTAATTGCTTCATATTTGTTGAAAAAACAAAAGAAATATGATCATTTTCAAAATAATGTTTTACTCTTTCAAGCAGCTTTACTGCATATTCTGGTTTACATCTATCCAATTCATCAACAAAAATGACTAAACGATTTCCCCGTTCGCACATAATGCTGTCAAGAAACTTGCTAATTTCTCTATGTAAATCTTTCTCCTTTTTAAGCATAGAAAGTGGATCTTCGCCGCGTAGTTTTTCAATAATCTGCCCAAAGTTCTTCCCACTAATAAGCTCTAATATAGAAAGGCCAACCTGTAGGCAATTTGGACTTTCTTTAAGCGAATAATCCACATCCATACTCTGCATTATGCAATAAACCAAAGATAATATTGGATCTTCATCATTATCATTTTCCCATGCGTCATAATATACACATATCTGCGGCTGCATTTTCAATTCCTCTAACGGTCGATACTCTGAATGCTTCTGAATAATCTCCTGTCGTACTGTTTCATCTACACTAGTTACACACTTATTATGCGCGTCCATTATCATTTTTGTTTGTTTTACAAAAAATGTTTTTCCACATCCCCAATTACCATCTAAGGCTATAGAACAACAATCCTCTATTGTGTTCAAGATATCTATAAAGCGAAAAACATCGTTATTTCTTGAAATAGTATCTTCCCAAAAAGTATTTAAGAGATTTTCGGGTGTCGGTTTTAACTCATATGATTTCATTCTTATCCCCTTCGTATAATCCAATTATGTTAGAAGTGATTGAATTTTCATTTCTCCCAGGTTTTTCTGGGTATTTCAATCTCTATCTGATATGTTTATGCACTGTGCATCTGTTCCTATTCTATTACAACTTTGGCTGGTGCGAGGTAACTCAAGCCACAGCTTTTTGCCTATTACTGTTGAACAGTCTGTCGTTGCTAAATTTTCTTTCTAAAATGATATGGATGACTTCCGCAGCTGATCTCTTCCCTAAATTTCCTCTCAAACCCTAAAGACATAAGAATAAGTGTGTCTCAATAAAACTGCAACAACTTGTCAAAGAGAAATCTAACCTTATCATTTACATAAGACCGCTTAAATATCTTGCGATTCCTTGTATATCGGGGAATATAGTGTAATCTTTTATTCCTGCAATATCAAGATACTCTTTAATTGAATCGTGTGCTTCTAAAGATATTTCTATTTTATATATAGAACTCTTTTTATCTAATATAGTCGTAATAATATCAATATCTTCTTCACCATCCTCATCGCCATGTATAGTAAACATTCCACTTTGAGCCTTTACTCTACTATTAATATTGTCACACTTAACCGCAATTGGATATCTTGCAGGAAACGGTTCTCTATCAACATAATTTTTTAAATATGATAAACCCATTGGAGTATTGGGTAATGCTGGTATCCCGCTTTTACCAGACAGCTTATTCAGCTCTATCGGATTCATGATATATAAGCTCATGGCATAATTGTTGACCGAAGATGTCGATGCAAAATATAACGCCACTCCTAAATTGCTTGTCCAATCTAAAAGTCTAGTAGGTACACCATAATGCTGCATATCAATCAATGTTTCCCATTCGCTTTCACGATTTAAACCAATTCCTGCCGCCAAACGTTTATATTCAACAAATATTTCTTTTTCTTTCTTAATGCCATTATCAGTTCTAAATAATGAGGGCTTTAATAAATATGTATTTTTACCCTGACCTCGAAACCATATTTCCGAGTTTTCAAAGTGTGAACGTTTTATTTCTGATACTATACTATATATTTCCTGATAAGAATTTGCCAAATATGTTTTCATGCGTATATCCTCCAATATTTTTATCAAACTAGTTTCCCAAACTTACCTTCTTATACATTTAACATTTTACTTCTATATATTGCTTATTGACTTATTACTATTTTGCAATCCAAAATAAAATTCTGATTTTACTCGCTATATTTTTTTATAATATCCTGTGAAACATGCTCCATATCCGGATAAACATAGCTTGTTGAAATCCCTAAAATATTAATACTCTCGTACATTCTCTCTTTACAACCGCATGGAATAATAAATTTAAACAATGTTTCTGAATCACAAATATCTTCCAATTTTCTATACGAATTATGAACCGTAAAAGAAGATTGTTGTGAATACATTCTTATATTCTTTTCTACTGAATGGCATGCAATAATCTTATCAACAAATTGGGGCTCTATTACAACATTTTTCTTAAATGCCGTCGTCAGCATTTGTTGCACGGCATAGGCATCAATTGGATAAACATATTCACCAAATCCCTCTTTTACATTTATCCTTCTAGGAATCAATACCCAAATACAGGCATCATCAGACTCGTCCCGGTTTTTTTCCAATGCAAAATAACATGCTATCAAGGGCGAACTGCTCCAATCTAAAATTCTTGTTGGCAAACCATAGTGCTGCATCAGAGACATCCAGGCTGCATAATTATTCTTGCTAGGCGTATCGTTCTCAATTTGTTTGACATATATGTAAAAATCATTTGTAACATAGTTCTCTTTTTGATACAATTTTCCCCTTTGTATTGAAGGCTCTAGATGCCATTCACTTTTTTCTTGTCCTCTATACCATATTGGTTGTTTCCCATAAATGCTCTTTAACTTCCTAATCTCCTCTATCAAATCATCTATTGATTTGATTTTTACTTCTACCATCCTGCGATTCCCTCCCATTAGATTTAGCTTTTATTTTACTTTCTGAACGCATATATCTATACATTACAAAGAACCCTTTATTATTATACCACAAGCATAATCTATATTCCATACTAAAAAAATAAATGTTGGCATATCAAATATTTCTGAATTGATACTGCCAACAATCCCTTACATCCCCCTCTTCACCCCCCTCAATCAACGTAATATCCGCCGGCAGCCACTCAACGGAGTCCAACTCTTCCTTCGTCAGCCAGTTTGCCGCCTCATGCTCTTTCAAGACTAAATCCCCGGACACAACCTCAGCCCAAAAACAGTCCATAGAAAGATGAAAGGTCGGATAATCATACTCGATTGTATCAATCAACTCTCCCACTTTAATTTCTGTATTAAGCTCTTCCATGATCTCTCTTTTAAACGCTTCCTGCGGGGTTTCTCCTTCTTCTATTTTTCCGCCCGGAAACTCCCAGCCACCCTTAAAATCTCCGTATCCCCTTTGGGTGGCAAAAATAATCGGCTCTACATTTTTATTTTTTTCCTTGATCACGGCCGCAACCACACGTATTGTTTTCATCCTGCTTTTTCCTCCGTTTTCTCTTCAATACTGGTCTGCAAATAGCGCAATAAATCATCTCTCACCGCATGACGCATTTTCACTTTCACCTTTGTAATATCGCGCTCTGCCATTGTTATCTTTCTTTTTATCTGCTTTTGTCTCTACGATGTCAAACAGTCCCATATAATAAAAATCGTCCTCGCATATTTATCAAATTTTAAGTATACAAACAAATATATCTCCCTGCAAAAATAGTGATCATTCCATATGAATGACCACTATTTTTATTTCATAAATAATTATGTACTTAAAATCAATTTGTTTGCTCACGTTTTTTTAGTAGCTGTTCCAATGTATTTATGAGCGTATTTATTGTTTTGTCAGATTCGATAGAGTTAAGCCATTCTAATGCGGTGTCAATTAATACATAATCAGCCTCGTCATCAAAATGTTCAAGCAAATGAATTACTATTTTTGCATAAAGGATGGCGTGATAATTTTGTCTCTTATCATTTTTTCGACATTCTTCAAGTATATTGATGGCTTTACTCAACTGTTCCTTTGCTTGATATGTATCAAACGTCTTATTGGCGTTAAATATTATTTCTGCTTTTGAATTTTTCATACTAAAGTTATTTGGATAAAATGATAACGCTGTATCAATAATGGAAAAAGCTTCTTTTGAACGATGCAATAATGACAAAAACAAGGCTTTTTGCTGTAATGTATATGGACTTTCATCGTAATCATAAAGCATGTCGTAAAGATTAATAGCTTCCTCTAAATGTTCTGGCTCGTTATTTATACTTTTGAATAAAGTGTAAAACAATTTACTATCATAAGCTCGTCTCTTAAATATATCATACCTAAACACATTCCCTTTAGATACTTTATGTATAAATTTAGATATGACAAAACGATAAACATATCTTAATGTATTATCTTTTAAAAACGCTTGCTCTGCATACTTTAAGAAAAAATTAGATCGAATCGAAAAATAATCTTGGTCAGCCTCTACTATAATTGTGTCTTTTAGTAAACCCTTTACCTTATTGCATAACGGAATTATCTGATTAAAGTAATCATAAAAATCAAAATAAGAAAAGAATAAATCCGTTGACATAAATGAATCTCGAGCTTCTAAATATACAGTAAGTGCAATCAATTGAATTTCATTACAAGGAGCGTCATTATCATTAAAATTGCATATCTTCTGCAAAATTTTTAGTATACTTTCATACGAAATAAAACCTACTACATTGTTGCCTAACAATTCAAGAAATGAATACTCTTCATCATCTTTTCGCTTATACGAAAATCTTTCTTTAACTATGCTTCGGGGAATATGATTATATACTTGCTTAGCTGTAATTTCATCAATATCTCCTATATTCTTTTCACAATACTGAATACCTTTTTTTGCAACAATATGTTTAACATTTTCAAACGAATACTTATCTGCTGTAGCAATAAGCTTAATATTCGGAGCTAAAGCAAACGTGCAAAATAATTCTATATCATTTTCACAATCTTGAAGATATACAATTGCCTTATTTTCACCAATAGTATTTAAGAAAAAATTAGCTTCTTCTTTAGTGTTAGTACCATAAAAATAAAAAGTAGCATCGTTATTGCGTTTAACTGCACACTGCATAAGCGCCGTTGTTTTACCCGAAAATTCAGGACCTAAAATTAATACATTTTTATTATTAAGATGCCACGCCCAAATATTATCAACTAAGTTTGTTTCATATGCATGATTATTATATATAGAATACCAATGTGTATTACCAGATTTATAGTAGTCAATTTTTTCATTTGTTTCAATTGAAAATTGCTTAGGTATTCTATATGAGTTAAGCATCAAAGACTTTATACCCTTATACTCTTCTGTTTCTTCTTTTAATGTCAAAAATGCATTTTTTATCCACATAAACATTTGTTGTGTATCAGCAATTATAATTTTACATCCTAATGCTTCAAACAACTTAATTTGCTTAATATCAGTAGGTAGACATTGTATCCATATATTGGCGTGCTTATTTGCATCCAATAAATTTTTTACAATTTTTAAAACTCCACTATCAGAAAAAGAATAACCCCAAAATAATACAGAATTATCATTTAATAATGACTTGGCAATATCATACATTTCTTTATTTCTCTGTTCAACTAATGATAATTCAAATTTTCCAAAATATAAATGTGAATCTTCAATATTTACATTTCCATTTAAAGTAACATAATCAATATTAAATTCATTTTTTCGGATAGATCCATATAATGCCTTATCTACAAGATTATGCGTAGAATCCGCGCTATTATAAACAGTTGGAATAATATTATCAATATTCGTAGATATTATGCTTTTTATATTTAATCTATCTAGTAAATAATAATCACTATTTATATTATTTCCAACAGTAAATCTAGTACGCAAAAAAGACTGATACTCACGCTTGGGAATCATTTCAGATGCACAATATAAATCATCACTGAAAACTTTATCAACTTTAAATTTCTCACATATTTCTTCGCATAAAGTTTTTGCATCAGGCAATCTTTTACCATTTTTATCTGGCAAACATGAAAATCCTGCTCCTAAAAATAAATTAATCCCTTCCTGCAATTCGTTAACAAACAATGTTTCTTGGTTTTCAGCAAACATATTATTCATTTTTTAACCTTCCTCGTATTATAAAGTAGTAGTGTTTATAGTCCCTCTCCAAGGACTGTATGCTATACTATTGGGGGAACTGCGGATTGGTTTCACCATTCTACCACCTGATGGTTCTCGAAAGGCTACAACCATAATCTCTTTGTATATTTGTTAATCAGTTAAACACCGCATGACGGTTTATTTAGAACGAGGTTACAATCGCAAGGCGCACCAGTGATCCTAAAACAGTATCAAATACTTTCAAAGGAGATTTTCTATGATTTATGCTGGGATTGATATTGCCAAGGATAAGCACGACTGTTTTATCACCAATTCAGATGGAGATGTATTGTTTAAGTCCTTTACCATCCCTAACAATCGTGAAGGCCTTGAATCCTTATTTCAAAGAATCGAATTCGCATCAGATGATTTAACCAAAGTAAAAGTAGGACTGGAAGCCACTAGGCACTACAGTTACAATCTTCTGAGTTTTCTCTTTGGTAAAGTTCTCCCAACCTATGTGATCAATCCGTTACATACCAGTCTGTACAGAAAGAGTCTAAGCCTTAGACAGACCAAAACGGACAAAGTCGAGGCCCATATAATCGCTCTCATGATGATGACCAATATAAACCTGAAGTCCTACTCAGACACATCTTACCTCAATGAAAAACTTAAGTCACTAACCCCTTATCGTTTTGATAAGGTAAAACAACGAGCAAAACCGAAAGCTTCTGTTTTCCGACTCATAAATATCCTTTTTCCTGAACTGGAAAAGCTGGTTCCTACGCTTCATATGGCATTCGTGTATGCTTTATTGGCTAAATTCCCAAGTGCTTCTGCCATCGCTTATGCACACCTTACCAAACTAACACATTTGCTGGAAGAATCTTCAAGAGGATTCTATGGCAAAGATATCGCTCTTATTTTCCGAAATTCTGCAAGGAATTCCATCGGCTCCGACATACCCGTAAAATCTCCGGAACTAAGACACACCATAAACTCATTCAGGAACTGGATACTGAGATTAACGAAATCAAATCCATCATGGATGAGACCGACTCTCCTATTCTCACCATTCTGGGCATCAGCTATCGTATGGGCGCCATGATCATTGCTGATATTGGTGATTTCTACAGATTTGACTCACCCGATAAACTTTTAACTTATGCTGGATTATCCCCCTCTACTTACCAATCGGGACAACTTAATGGATGCAACTCTCATATGGAAAAACGTAGTTTCAGATATCTGCGCTATGCCCTATTTAATGCAACAAAATATGTCTGCATATGGGATAATATTTTTGCCTCCTACTTTGCTAAAAAACGCGCCGAAGGAAAGCATTATAACGTAGCAATATCCCATGCTGCCAAGAAATTGGTACGGGTTATCTACCATCTGGAAAAGTCAGGCAGCCATATACCAAAGCAGCTTAAACACCGAATCCCATATCTCCCATTCGAGCACCTAACACCATGTTCTGTTTGTCATGCAGTTTTCAAGGTACTGATCTATATAAAATGCATTTCTGCAATTCATTCAATAAATTCCTTTTTTTATCTTTACTTTTAATAGTTAGTCCTTCAATAATTTATTCTAACACATTTCGTTTCTTATTTCTACACTTGTCGACTCCATATTTTAATTAAAAGCTCCGATTGCTCTTTCATATAAATTCTTCTATCATACACCTAATAAGTTTTTCCTCTTAATATTTTCATGAATAATTCTTCTCAATGCATCACCTTAATGCTTTCAATATAAACTGACTTATATTTTAATCTCGCTTTCATAAACAGATCTATCTTAGTCGTTGAATATCTTGCTAGCAATTTCTTTGGAAATTTCATCGAGTAGCAAAACTAATCAGCACCTTTATCATGCTTATGTTTCTTTTGACTCATCTCAAATTATTACATTCTCTGCATGCAAAGCATAAGTACCACGATCTACCTTCATTTGTTTTACTGGTATATTGCGGTCTCTTGCAATATTAATAACCTGCTCACGATTATCTATCCGAATAGCTTCCCCCAAATAAATACACGATATTCTCGGCATCTTGAACTCGCTAGATGCTGTAGCCTTTATAAGAATTCGCCATTCATTCTCGTATTCCCAAACCTTATCCTTTGTTAACACTCCTAACATCACTTGCGTATAAGCAGCCTTTACATTCTCTGGCGTATTTTCTAAAAAGATCTTCCATGGAAAAAGCGGTCTATTCTCATCGTAAAAAATTGGAAATGGCAATTTTGATAAGACACTCTCTTCGGTCCCACTAAAATCATACTCCACGCAAAATCCTCTATGACTATCCGCATAATGTGACCACATCAAACGATTTTTATAATCTGTACATAAGCATCCCATGAGCAAAAGACTATTCATTTGATCGGTCAACTTGCAGACAATGTCATCAATCAGTCTTTGCATATTCTTCATAGTCCCATTATTCTCTGGATATAATTTTTGACTCAAGAGTCTTGCTAGCTCAATTTCATCAGCATCATCCATAACACCGTTTATATGTGCAACATCTGCAAAGGTTACATTCTCATTAGAGAGCAATAATAGCCCATCTGGAGTTATATTGTCTACCATACGAGGGAGCATATCGGCGAAGATACCCAGGGATGACGCAAAGGTTTCATCAGATAGAACCAATTGCATCAATTCCGTAATAATATATGAATTCTGGTGCAAAAATGAAGCAAATTGTTCTGATGTTTCCTCTCGATCTCTCTTATCCATAATCACTCGCATTAGAGTTTCGTTAGAAGTGAGTTTTTCGATTACACGTCGTTCAACCACACTACAATCATCTATTTTCATTTCGTCACGTACGACCCAAATACACTTCTCTAAAATTATGCGTAACATATCCATTACATCCCCATATATTGTTTCATATAAAGACTGAAGTGTCACCCCTATTTTACAATCAAACGGGTCATTAAATGCACTTGGTTTAGAACAATGTAATGTACCATCTTGAAGATTTTTGAGAGCAAATCCCTTCTCGTCAAATGACCGATACTTGTATAACTTTCCTCCATTAGTATCTCTTAGCAGAAGTTCATATAGTTGCTTCTCCAAGGAGCGAATTTCCTGATTCGCTCCTTGGATTATATTTTTAATAATATTTCTCTTTTCCTCCGAAGAAACCATACATTATCACCTCATATTTCTACAAAATTATTACTTATCCTTTTAAATATTTTAGATTCCTAATACAATAAAGATTATCTCATCAAAAATGAGCTTTTTGATATTGATATGTTTTCAAAAAAACTTATTTCCTTTTTACAAATTCTCCGCTAGCTCTCGTTCCCATTATATTTTTCGCAAAACTCTTAGTCTTAGAAGAACTATTTAGCCCAACTCTCTGTATTCTGTAGACCCTCACCTCTTAAGTTCGAAGGCGTTTAAGACACAAAAAATATTAATCATAATATCTTTCTTCTCAAACACTGTAATTGGCAAGATTTTTCCAATCTGACTTTTCCAAGGATGCAACGGAACTTAAGGTGGAGCAAACAATATAGATAAGCACGACTAGCTTATACTGTCAAAGGGACGATCACATCCCCCTCTTCAACCCCTCAATCAACGTAATATCCGCCGGCAGCCACTCAACAGAGTCCAATTCTTCCTTCGTCAGCCACTTTGCCGCTTCATGCTCCTTCAAAACTAAATCCCCAGACACAACCTCAGCCCATAAACAGTCCATAGAAAGATGAAAGGTCGGATAATCATACTCGATTGTATCAATCAACTCTCCCACTTTAATTTCTGTATTGAGCTCTTCCATGATTTCTCTTTTAAGCGCTTCCTGCGGGGTTTCTCCTTCCTCTATTTTCCCGCCCGGAAACTCCCAGCCGCCCTTAAAATCCCCGTATCCCCTTTGGGTGGCAAAAATGATCGGCTCCCCATTTTTATTTTTTCCCTTGATCACGGCCGCAACCACACGTATTGTTTTCATCCTGCTTTTTCCTCCGTTTTCTCTTTAATACTGCTCTGTAAATAGCGCAGTAAATCATCTCTCACTGCATGACGCATTTTCACTTTTACTTTCGCAATATCGCGTTCTCTGTCATTGTTATCTTTCTTTTTGTCCGCTTTTGTCTCTACAATATCAAACAGTCCCATATAATAAAAATTTGTCTCGGCATCACTCTTTTTTACTAATAAATGTTTACGTGGCGCTGTGATAACTTCCTGCATGTATGAGCTATGAATGCCCCTACCGATTTGCGAATCCCAGCGGAAAATCATATTATCTTCAAACACATCCGCATAATCCGGTTTGCCATCCACATAATTTTTTGCATCGTCCCCGCTTTCTTCCTTGTGATATGTAACAAAAATAAACACATCGTCGCCAATACGCTTCATGCCGTACATGGTGGAAGATAAATCTTTTCCGCAATTCATCAATAAGCTCACATCTCTCCTTGAATATTTCTCATACAGCACAAATGGATTTTCCGCAGATTGTACGGTCGAAAACTTGTCCCAATATCTGCGTAATCCTACTTCGATCATGTCATCCACCTGCTTGTAAAACTCCCTATGCTGTAAATGTTCTGCAAATCCTCCCATTCTATAAAGTATCGGCAGCCCGTCACGATTGACGATATCCATATGGCAATAACGTTGATATTCTTCCTCCTTACTTACAAAATGACCTTGCAAAACGCTTACCGCGTTGTCAAAAGATTTCATATCAATCGCATATCCATATTTCTCCTGAAATTCTTTTTTAATTTGTTCCACTTGAATCACTTCATTGTGTAAAAAGTATTTCAGTATCTCTAGCTCATAAGGTCTCACTCCGGAAAGAATTGTTTTGGATAAATACTCTAATGTCACCAATTCCTGCTCGGATATTTTACCCTTATACAATTCTCGCTCAACCGATTCCAAAAACGCCTGATACGTCTTATATTCCCGAATGATGACAAGCGGGTCCACCTCTCCATTCTCATAAAAATCAAGAAGATACGGCACCCTGCCAAGGCGATTTTTTAGCGTAATATAACTTTCTCTGATAATCGACTTCATGCCTTTTATCTTATCAATCGACGCAAAAATCTTATCCTTTGCCACTTCGTCAAAATGTACCGTGGACGCCCCTGGAATGGTACTATTTCCGCTAATCACATATTTACGGATTGTATCGGGATTATAGCTTCTATCTCCCGATAATGCGATCGGAATCATAAAATTGTTGTTATAATTTCCGATAAAATCAAGCACGACAACATATTCTTTTCCGTCCGCTTTGCGCAGGCCTCTGCCAAGCTGTTGAATGAAGACAATCGGCGACTCTGTGGGTCGTAGCATAATTACTTGATTCACCTCGACAATATCAACACCTTCATTCAATATTTCCACAGAAAAAATATAATCTAACGGCTGCATATCTTCCGTTGCATCCGCTTCGTTCATAGCCAAACGCTCAAATGCAGTTGCTCTTTCCTCTTCTGTTGCATTTCCGTTTAGCGCAATCGTTCTATATCCGGCCGCATTAAATTTCGCTGAAAGCTCTTCCGATTCATCGATTCTGCTACAGAAAACAAGCCCCTTTACGCGGTCTCCGCTATAGCCATAATAGTTCGCTTGCTCCATAATATGCCGCACTCTCTCGTCACCAGTTAAAAGAAGGAAGTCTCTTTCTGCTAATTTTTTTGCCTTGATCTGCTTCTCATCAATCAAAGAAATATCGCTGATTCCAAAATAATGAAAAGGGCATAACAAATTCTCTTCCATTGCCTGCTGCAACCGAATCTCATATGCGATCTGGTAATGAAAGATCTCGTATATATTTTTCCCTTCTATCTCATCATCCCTTTTATCCGGTGTCGCCGTCATACCCAGCCAAAGCTTTGGTCTAAAATAATTCATAACCTTCTGATAAGTATTTGCTGCACTATGATGCGCTTCATCCAAAATAATACAATCAAACTCATCCGGTTGATATTTCTCTAAATGCTCGTCCCGATTCAATGTTTGAACCATGGCAAACACATAATCTTTTTCATACTCGTGATAACCTGCTCCAACCAGCCCCATCGAAACAGTTCTGTCAAATACTCTTTCATAAGACTTTTTTGTCTGTCTTGCCAACTGTCCTCTATGTACAAGAAATAAGACCCTTTTAAATCCGAGTTCTCGCATTGCAAACGCAGACGCATAGGTTTTTCCCGTACCTGTCGCCGAAATCAAAAGCGCTCTCTCTTCTCCTGCTTCGAGAAGTTTTCTTAAATTCGCAATAAAGCCAACCTGCATGGCATTTGGCTGTAACCGATATTTTTCAATGGAGGTAATATCGTCCCGCCTTGCAACTTCACGTTGACGTTTAATGATCTGATACTTTTCTTTATAATTCTCATAAAAAACATCAAATGGTAAAGCGTGCTTTGAATTCCATAGCTCTCTAAATTCTTCCACAATATTCTGCGCGATCTCACCTTGCTCCGTAGAAACAACTTTCGTATTCCACTCTCGATTACTAGTAAGCGCAGCACTTGTGATATTAGAACTTCCGATAATGATTCGATAGATCTCCTCGCTTTTGAAAATATATCCCTTCGTATGAAAGCCTTCCTCCGCCGCCTCCACATCATACATTTTTAGTGTGATATTCGAAAGACCATTTAACTTGTCTAACGCTCTTGGCTCACTAAAATTCAAATAATTAGTCGTCAGAATTTCTCCCGAAATTCCCCTTTTCTCCAATTCCTTTAATGTCTGTAACAGCGGCGTAATCCCGCTCATGGTAATGAAAGCAACGCTGATTTGAAATTGCTCGCACGCTAAGAGTTCATCTTCAATCGATGCCAGTACTTTCTTTCCCTCTTTATAATTGTTGGATACGAATTGCGCCTTATATGCGCGATTCGATGCATAGGTACCGTCAATGTATGCTGTTTCAAAACCTGCTCGCAAATCTGATAATTTCTCTTTTGTCATTCTACTATTGCCCCTTCAGTTGATTCTTTATCGATTTCTCTGAGATACCCTATGCTGTCTGAAATTATTGTTATGGTTTTCTTTCCATCCGCTATAATGATAAGAGAATTTTACTGAGAATTAATCTGCCTTATTTCATTTCGCTTCATCATCCGTTTCAACTTCTACAATCTCACGATTTGGATCTTCCAAATATCTTTTTAAATCCGTTATCTTCTTTACTGTTAAAGATTCTTTATAATGTCTACCTTCGTAAGTAGGATGCAATTTCGGATAGCGTTCCTTCGTTCTCAGCATATAGTGGTTATCAATCAGCCATAAAACAATTGCCCACATATCATCTCTGCTCATTTCCGAATACCTTCCGTACTCCGGTACCTCCATCAAATTTCCCTGCCGCATCTGTTTACGATTACCGCCTCTAACAGTAGCCACCAATATCGTAACACTATAAAAGCGCTTTTCGCTTATATGCTCTAAACAATGTAACAAACAATCAACAACATCATAAAGGTCAAAGCCCTTATAATATACCTTATGAAGTTCTCCCTTCTGAGCACTCTTCAATTCTTCTTGAATACTATTTGTTTTATACATCGGTTTTTGCTGCGCTTCGGGAACTGCCTTTTTTACTTCTGCATTCTTCGGTGAGATATCCCTCGCTCTAATCTTTTGCACTGCGGGAGCTGGTTCGGGAGAACAATTCATTAAAGTGTAATAATCTGCACTGCTAATCGTATGATTGCAGCCTTTCTTATCTGCGGTATAGTTTGTGCAACCAAGGAAATACCCGCTATCTTTCGCCGATTTTATAATCAAATACCCATCTCTGCATTTATCGCATTTCATGATTGCTAATTTCCCTGCTTTTATATCATTTGTCATAAAACCACAGAGCTCTGGCTCATTTGTACAAAGATATAATCGCAATCCATATGCACTTTTATAACGTAATTGCATCGGGTACCCACAAACAGGGCAGATTTTCTTTGCTGTATTGTACTTAATCTCTTCCTCATTCCAATTCCCTTTAAGCACAACATTCTTATAATCCTTCTTTATCTCCAATAAAAATTCAGAAGGATTTTGCTCCAGCGCGATAAAATATGCTCTGTTTTTTGTTCTAGTCATGGCTACATAGAAAAGGCGTCTTTCTTCTGCATAATCAATCGAATTATCTCCCTTAATAACAAATGATAGAACCGGATCATCCTCAATTTTTGAAGGAAATCCATATGTCTCATTTTTTCCATTTACAATAATCACATTATCATATCCCAATCCTTTTGACATATGCACCGTCATAAAGGTGATATCCAGCCGAGGATATTTCACTGATTTCAATTTACTTCCTCGAGTTTTATATTCAAACAGACCCGAACGTTCTAACAAATCACCATCAAATGCATACCTTCCCAAAAGCAAAATCGTTCCGTCTTCTTCCTTTCCTTCTACGCGGTTATACGCAATAATCTGCCCAAGCGCCGTTTCAACGGCGTGAGCTGTTGCATACATAATTCCGGATCTGCGATCTTCGTTATATTTTTTATATGCGGTATCATATGTATATATAATTACAGGATCATCTATCTTTTTAGGAGACATTAACGTTTTCTCTATCTGTTCGGGATTCTTTTGAATAAAGTTTCCCGCTATATCTATCACCTCTTGGGAATTTCTATATGTGCGAACGATTTTTAGTAACTTCGCATACCCCATCTTTTCTTCAAATTTTGTGAATAATGAAATATCTGATCCACTAAATGCATAGATAGACTGCCAATCATCTCCTACTGCGATAATTTTAGCATCCGTCACTTCTGACAATGCTGTTGTCAGGTCAAATCTTTGACGTGAAATATCTTGATACTCATCCACAATAATGTACTTGAAATGAAGCCTCTGCTTCATTTCTTTTACCTCGCGTAAAACTCTTGCAGACTCATTGATCATATCTTCAAAATCAACAGCATTATTTTCTTTGAGATACCTTTCATATTCTAAGAAACACTCTTCACATATATTTAAAAACAGCCTCGAACGCACATTCATTGTTGAATGATACATTCTGCTGAATTCATCCCTGGTATATCCATTTGTTTTAAAGTTCGTAATAAATCGGCAAATTAAATTAACCAACTTTCGAATATACTTCGATTCCTCTGACGATAAAATCTTCTCCATAATCTCTTTATTGGATCTCGGACTAAGCTCAAATCCTACTTTCTCTAGATTTTCACGTAAATGCTCGGTAATTGCCCTTTTATCATTATATGCTGAAAAAGTATAAATTAATTTTGTTCCATGCTCTCTATGAAGCAATATCTTATCATTTACGCTATGCTTATATCTTGAAAGTTCTTCTTCTGTAAATCTATCATTCTTCCCATCTTCCGTGATTCCAAAGTGCTCAATATACGCTACTTTATCCCCTTGCCTAATAATAAAGTCCGGGGTATAGGGCTTCCTCGAAAAAGCAATATAATATGGGTATAGTGGTTCATAGTCATATTCGATATTATTCAAATATAAGAAATTAGCGATTTCAACCTCCTGAAAAGAACGAACCACTTCATTCTGAATAGTAACTTTTTTCTTCGTTCTTGAATCTACTATCTCTTTTTTAAATTCCGTCAGCTCACTTCGCATAGTGGTAAAGCTTGACTTGGCAATTTTATTAAAAAATTTATTTAAATCATTTCCCTCATAAGGGGCATCAAAATAAGAAGCAAAGAACAAAATAAGCTTATTTACCAGTGCTTCGCTAGTTAAAATAGAATTTCTAAAATAATCCTGTAGCAAAAAGTATAACTTAGAATTTTCTACAATATTAAGCTTCTGAGGATTGTGTATCTGTAAAATAGCATTCCCGGTCGCATGAAACGTTGTAATAGGGCAATCTATATGAAGTTCCTTATTTATTTTCTCTCTCAATTCACCTACTGCTTTATTTGTAAAGGAAATCACTAAAATATCCTTTGATTCAATATTCTTTTTTTCTACTAAGTATTTCACCTTTGCAGCAACAGTAGTTGTTTTTCCTGCCCCGGCACCCGCTATAACAAGACAATAATCCTCATCTGTCAAAATGACTTTTCGCTGATCATCGTCAAGCTTAATGGCAGCATCCACCGAATTAAGAATATTATCCAAATATTCTTTATCCAATACAAGATGCTCTGCTATGTATTCATCATTTACTTTTTCTATGATTTGATTTAATGAATGAAAGGCGTCTAAAGTCTGTAAAATCTCTTTACTGTTCATTTTGTGTTGTGCGCAGAAATTATCTAGCATTTTACTATCTGCTAATACAGTAAAATACTCTATCACTTTTTGATATTTGGGCAGAATATCACAATACTCACTTCTTGCAACGTAATGTTGCTTTACACACAACTTATCAATTTCGCCTTTAAGCGCAAGAATTTCCATACATTCCGCGGGGCATGCTGATATATCCATTCTCGCATTTTGTTCCTTTGATTCTTTTTTTCTAAAAAAATTACTGATTAATGAACTCATTTGCTTATTATAGTCATACTAAAAAACTGACTATTTCTCCTTTATACTTTTCAAAACCGTAATCCAATTTATTATAATTGACAAGCATACCATATCCTGCAAATCCGTTAAACTATTATAGCATTTCATTCTATGTTTCTCAACTACGCTTTGCGGAGTGCAATTTGAAAATTGCACTCCACGGGGCATGCTGACCGCAAAGGCTCACATCCACATACGCAAAACAATGCAATGAAGTCACGTAACCATGTGCCACTCTTTCAATTATCCTAAACCTCTTCTTAATAAAGCTTCATTTAGTGCATGCTGATTCTTTTCATCAGCGTATGAAATCATATTCGCAATTTCTTTGACCTCTTTATATCGATAACCAAAATCCACATTGGAATTTAACAAAAACACCAATAACTTAGCCGTAGCATCAGGATACTTTCTTGACCATTCTCCTTCATGCAATTTATACCAAAACGTTGGAGGCATACTATTGATTGATGTCCCGGATACAATAATTTCGATTGCTTCCGGATACAATTCGTTCAATTCAAAAATCCATTCCAACATTGCTGCGTTCTCATATTCTTGTAACGGAACGGGAATATTTTTTACACGATTCCACCAATACTCTTTTAGCCATGCATTCCACAAGTGATACTTTTGTTCACTATTCATATTGCATAAGGTTCCCCAAACGCTATCAATAAACTGCTTTCGATCTACCTCCTTTGCCACTTTAAATAATTTAGGAATAAACTCAATTATCGGATTATCGACTGCATATATCATTAAAACAGTATATAACTCTACAAATCCCTCTCGTGCCTCCCTCTCTAAATCATCCAACCTATCTACCGCCTGCAGATAAACAGGTATCACTTCATCCGCTAATTCTTTATATAAACGCCTTGAAAACCATGCAATACCTTCCCATGCAGCTTTAAACTCTTTCTTGCTTTTGCTATTCAAAATCGGAAACAAATTGCTAATACACCACTTCCGGTCACGAGCAAATAAAAATGCCATTTGCCCCACCAAAACACATATCACCTGCTCATTCTCTTCCTCTGCTAAAATCTTCTCAAACAACTCTTGGTATTTTGGTGGAATACCATTATCATCTTCATAAGATAACATTTTTATCCAGATTAATGTCAATATTCCCGTTGCACAATTGCAACACATATCTATCAGCATGCCCTCCTTGAATTTGTCTTCTTTTCCCCTCTTCTTCCAAAGTCGAATAGCTATTTCATACAATTCTTCACCATAGATAAAAAAGCTTTCCTTAATGCAATCTGAATCTATGGCATTCTCCAATAACCTACTCATATCTAGATTTCTGCTTGATATCAAATCATCTATTTGTAGCTTTCTTAATATGTCAATATATTCATCAGCATTTAAATTACTTTTTTCCAACCCTCTAAAGAAATACGCCCACACATCCAAATCATATTGAAATTCTTTCTTTAACACCTCAAGCATTCTACAAGCCCATGAAAAATCTTCTTTTATACAATTTGCAAATGTATTTAACAATCCTTCACGATCCGGTCCCTCCCACTTATCACCAGAATATGTTTGTAACATTTCCATCAATTGTGATATTTCCATTATCTTCATTTCTTCCTGACTAATCGGGCTGGTGGTTCCACCCCAAACAGCTTTGCTAGACCGTAAAGATAATTCCGGATTCTTTCGTGGCTGAAATGTTGGATAATCTGATTTCACATCCTCGATAATCTTTCTTACCCGCTCATTGGGTTTACATTTTTTCTGTAACCACACTGCCCAGTTATATTTTGCATATGCACTTGTTTTTTCGTCATTATAGTCTTTTCCTTTTTCAATTTCACTTAATATTTTGTGTTGATTTTCATTACTTATTTCATCAAATATATCTGCTACTAATTTGAAAACTCGTTCTTTCTCCCATAAAGAGTAAATACAGATATTTTGCACCAATAACTCTGCTTTCTCATCATTGGAAAAAGTATTTGTTTCTTTTAGCAGCCTTACGCCAATCACTCTCAGCAACGTTGATTCTGACTTAACGCATTGCTCTATAAAGTTTCTGACAATATTTTTTTGTGTCTCTTGAATACCTATACAAGTCTCAACAATCACACGTTCTAACACAGGTATTGCATCATGGTAAAAATAAAATGTTCTGTTTGCGTCAAAAGAGACACTCTGAAGTAAAGCATACGGCTCCCCTTCTTTTGAAGCCATCCCAAACTGTGCATAATTAAAATGAAGCTTCATTACATAATCCATTGCAAATTTCAATATTTCTAACGGATAATGTTCTATGTAAATCTCCCTATAATCTAACCAAACACTGTTGACAAGATAGCCATCACCCAAAATATTATGCTGAATGCAAATCTCCTCCTTATCTCGTGAAAATTTACCTTCTTGCAGTACCATTTTAAACTCAAAAAGTTTTGTAAAAAGACGCCATCCAAGTGAATATAAATTTCTTTTCATAACAATTTCATTGATTCTTGAAATTGTCCATACATCTGATAAATATTCATCCAAAATCACTAAATATTCTTTTAACACAGTATCATTAAACAACCCATCGTCATAAGCAATTTTTTGCAAAATGCAACTCGCCAATTTTAAATTCATACAGCTATTATGTTTTGCTAAAATTCTCTTAATCAACCGATCTTCTTTTCCTACATAATTATCAACAAGCCAATTTAACCATAGCGCATCCAGTTCACTAAACTGTACATCCGGAATAAACAAATTCTTTAAAACTCCCTTTTTTTCTAACCACCATAACCACTCTTCTCCTTTTATACATCCTATCAATATGCGCACTTTATTTACATCTTGCAAGCAAAAATCCATCTCACTTATTGTAGCCAAATCTACAGGCGGTTTTGGGGCAATCACACTCAGACTATTCTTCCAATCTAAAAGTCCTCGTTTAATTCTTTCTCCCAGCTTATGAACTCCTTCATTTAATATATCAAATCCGCCTGCCTCAAAAACAATGGGTTGAATCCCTAATTCTGTCCAACCGCCACCTTCGCTGTCTGTTAAAACAAAACGTTTATGCATTTGATCCTTTGTCATTGCCCTTGTTAAATAACGCACAATTGTATCATTATAACTATAACCTATAAATAAAACCGTATATGTTTCAAACAATTTCACAAGAAAGCGGGCTACATAACCATCTGATAAATATGCTTTCCCAAAATCCTCATCTGTTAAAACCATATATTCCGGTTCATTAACATTCCCATGAATGTGAACGATTCCTTTTATATCATTTCCTAACGGCAATGCCGGCGCATCGTACACTTTAACATTCGTCATATTCATCTGCTCAAGCGCTTGCTCAAACATATTGTCATAATTAGTGGTCACTATTTTTATTTTTGTTATATCCGGAAATAATTCAATAATATACTCGTGCAATTTGTTGTGTTGCAAATCCATTTGCGATAACTTTTCTGCCGCAATTTCATTAACATTTATATTTTGATGTTTTAATCTTCCGAGAAATGCGTCACATTCAGAGGTTTTGCAACTCTGTCCTGTTCCAATCGCAATCTGCTTTGTTAAATTTTCAAAATTAGGTAATAATGTAGGGGCTCCCATAGAAACCCCTGCACCTGCAAAAACAACTAAATTCCCTTCATTTACTGCATCAATAATATCATTCGGAAAGTCAATCCCACTTATATACATTTTCTACTTCCTCTTTTCATTTCCATACAAAATAGTAATTTCTTCCTCCCGCAGAGCGCCTCTTCACCCCACCCTTCTCTCCCAAACATCATACCCCTGACGTCTGGCGGAGTCATATACCGGTCGCATATTTTTCTCCAGGATTCCGTAAAATTCCGCCTCCGAATTTCCTTCCCGATACAGCTCCCGGTTCGCCCAAATAGAATGCAGGTTATCCCTGTAGCAATCTTCATATCGCTTTCGAATTCCTGCTGCCCCATGAATCATCTCATACATCATGTACTGATTCTTGGCAAACCGAATGAAATAATCATTCCAATCCGGTAAACGGTTATTCTTCGAAGAATTCAAAGAAGAATCCATCGGCATCAGATTCCAGAGCTCATCATTCATGACAAACGACCACGGAATAAAATGATCCACGTCATAATTCTTTTCGTCAATCGGTTTATCCGTGAATACATCCGTCACGCTCCGCAATTCAAGAATGCCGTCCCATAGTTTTCGCACATGCGAGAGCTTCCGCATCTTCTCGTCCAGCGGCGCAAGCTTATAAATAAGTCCCGGCACTTCCGGATTATTGTTTTGTAACCACTTTACTTTTTCACACTGAATCCACCCTAAGATTGCGACCGTATTGTCCTTAATCATCTGAATCCAGGCGTCGCTGAATGTCAACTTTCTCCTCAGACCATTCTCATCTCCGAATGTGTAAGGGAGCAGTCTATCGCCGGAACTCAGCTTGTTATAATAAGCCATCATTCTGCCCGCGCTGCTGTCCAGACTGATTTTCTCACCGCTCTTATTCGCAAACCCTGATAGTGCTTTATAGGGCACGTTTAGCGTCAATGCCTGCTTTTCCGCATGAAGCTCCCTATCAAACTGTTTGATCGCATTTTTAATCTCCACCTTTGATGCATTCGCCGGCAGGCCGCTCAAATCCTTTAGTTTTTTCACGGCTTTTTCCAGATTATCCTTGATTCCTCCGTCACCCCAAATACCGCTTAAGTGAATATGGAATTCCAAAACCGAATACCATGCATTCGAGATCATTTCATCAATGATCTCATCGTAGGCAGCTTCCGTTCTGTTCTCCGATATGAGCTGCACGATCGCTTCCAGCCAATAAAACTTGTAGCAGTAGGACGGATCCTTCATCATGCGCGAAAAACCTTCGATATCCAATTTGTTATAATAATGCGCGTCAATCGTTAATGGCATGATATACCCCCGCATATCACAAACAATACTTGTAATACTGAATAAATATTCGTGAAGAAATGCCAAAGGCATTTCTTCGGAAAATGACTTAGATGTTCTTAGGTTGGGTTATTTCCAACCTTAGAACATCTTCATTTTCTTCGTTCCCACTCCAAAAAATCCTCTTTTCAAAACCGCCGCGTTTTTCTCTTTTCGCATTCCGGACTTCCATCAGTTCTTCTACGGAATGTCCGCGCGCCTCGCAGATCGCAAACAGCACCTCCAGCACATCCGCCATTTCCTCAATGGACTTGTCCGCCTGATACTCCGCTACTTCTTCATTTAATTTTTGATCAAGCTCTTTCAGATACTCTTCGTCATCTAATATTCTTGTAATGGGCTTTTTCCCATCCGCGATAATGATCTGCGGAATATGATCGCGAACTAATTTCCCTTTCCTCATTCACATCCACCATCCAATTTGTTTTCCCCGCTCGTTTCCGCTTCTTCTTCTCAAAGTCGCCCATTTTTCTCTTTTCGCATTCCGGACTTCCATCAGATCTTCTACGGAACCCCTTACCCTCACATCTCGCAAACAGTATTTTCTGTCGAAATAGATCATTTATTATCATACCACAGCTTTCATCTTGCTTCTATATGTTTCATTCATAACGAAGTCCAAAAAAAACAGGAGCCTGCGCCAGCTCCTTTCTTCCAACATTTGCATTTCTCCCCTCCACCCGCCCTGCGCATACTACAGGTATGCACTATTGCTCAAATACAGCATCCATCTATCCGATTTTGAAGTCCTCCTATTCTATAATAATAGGGACAGCAAGGATTTTGATTCTCTAACCGGAGATACGATAAAAAAGCACGAACAAGAACAGGGGTTTTTATGAAGAATCACACTCATACTTACAGAAAAGAATTCTGCAGCCGCCTTACAAAGCTTAGAATGGACAGGGATGTTTCCGCACGTGACATGAGCCTTTCGCTTGGTTTAAGCGAGAGTTATATTAATAAGATTGAAAACGAGAAAACGCTTCCGAGTATGAGCACGTTCTTTGATATTTGCGATTATTTTCATATCTCGCCGCAGGAGTTTTTCAATATCAATGAGCCGTTTCCGGTTGAGATCGCGCTCGCTCTGAAAGAAATGAATCACATGAACAAGGATCAGCTTAAGCGCATGATCGCTTTTATGAAAGACATTAATCATCGGACTTAACGTTTCACGTGCCGCGTTTCCGCGGCACGTTTCTTTCTATCTTATAGGAATTTCCTCAACCCAGAAGAATTCGCCTTTGGCGAATTCTTCGAAAGAATGGCGCCTTGTGCCATTCTTTTTTATGAGGTTGTTGCATAATAACTGATTTTTTGAAGATCTTCCAGCAGACCGCCGGAATACGCTTCGGCCTCCCTGTAGATCTGCTCTGCGCGGGCGTATTGCTCGTTGTGGATCGCCTGTATCACTTCCGCGCCAAACTGGTGGAATCGTTTATGTTTTTCTCCCAGCGCCCTCCAAAGAGGAAGAACCTCCGGGATCTGCGGGGTAAGCGCATAATAAAAATGTCCGAATCCGCACTTATGGGAATCAAGCTGCAGCGGCGTCAGCGCACGATTGTTCACCATCTTTTGCAGATTCGCAAGCCATGTGCGATGCGCGCTGATCGCATTCTGTACATATTTTGCAAATTCCGAACGATCCATATGATAAAACGGATCCTCCGTCATACTGCCGATCTGCTTGACGGCATCATCAAGATTCTGTTCAATCCCTACCACCGGTTTGACAGCCTCTCCCAGATCAAGACCGACCTGTCTCATAAAATCCGTACTTTCTCTCAGCTGATTTTCCATTTCTGTCATGGAACTGCTGAGCTCTTCACTGATCCCTGCGATCGAGCTGATCGAATCATTGACCTTGGCGACATGCGCCTGATTGTCATTGTTCAATTTCCATACATTGGTGATCTTATCCGTCACGCCCTCCAGCGCTTTCACCGTTTCCTCCGTACTTTTGACGCTTGCACGCGACGCATTGCGGACGCCATCCAAAAAATCATCCATACTGCCGGTCAGCTTTTGGGTTTCCTCAGCCAGCTCGCGGATTTCACCCGCCACGACCGAAAAGCCGCGTCCTGCCTCGCCCGCCCTTGCCGCTTCCACACTGGCGTTCAGCGCGAGAAGATTCGTCTGCATGGAAATCGTGGAAATTCCGGAAACGATCTGCCCGATATTGTCAATGATCTGGAACAGACCATTCATATCCTGCTCCAGCTTTTGAGACATCGCTATGGCATGTTCGGAAAGCTCTTTGATCGCGGTAAGCTCATTCTGCCCCTGCTCGATCTTCCGATAAACGCCGTCCGTTTCTGACGCAACCTCAATAATGGTGTTTGTCAGTTCTGTATGCTGGTTCTCGGCGTCCCCGAACCCATCATAACGACCCGACGCTCCGAAAATTCTTTCCGACGCCATTTTTATCTGATTGGAAATATCCATGATTTTTTGCGTCTGATACTGCATGGTAAGGTCGAGAGAGCTGATCTGCATGACCGCTTTGATATTCTTGTCAAACACTTCCGCAAGCTGCCCCCGGCCGTTCTGCAGTCTTTCATAGATATCCTGCAGCTCCGGGAAATTCTTATAATCCGCTTCCTTTAACTCCGAAACGGATTTGACAAGTTCAGATTTCTTTTTAATCTTCATTTCCATCCCTCATTCTTTCATCTTGCAGTCCACATGTTATAATACCATAATACGGGATTTTAGAGTTTTTGCAAGCATTTATGCAATTAAACGTAATTTTGGATGTTTTTGGATATTCTTTATTCCACGATGCGCCCATCCTGCATTTTGATCAAACGATCTGTCTGCCCGGCCAGCTCCAGATCATGCGTTACCATCACGATCGTAAGACCTTCCCTGTTTAACCGCCTAAGCAGCTCCATGATCTGCTTTCCGTTTTCATGATCCAAATTTCCGGTCGGTTCATCGGCAAGCAGCACACTCGGCGAATTGGCGATCGCACGTGCGATCGCTACGCGTTGCTGCTCCCCGCCGGACATTTGCGACGGCTTGCTCTTTAGCTTATTTTCCAGTCCCACCTCTGCGAGCAGTTCTGCTGCCCTGCGCTTGCGCTGTGCGGACCGGACCCCTCCGTACCCCATCGGCAGCGCGACATTATGTGCGGCGTCCATTTCTCCCGCGAGATAAAAGGATTGAAAAACAAATCCGATCTTTTTGTTCCGGAAATTCGCAAGCGCTCTGTTTTTCATTCCGCTGACATCCTCATTCTCAAACAGATAACGTCCCTGCGTCTGCCTGTCCATCCCGCCGAGAATATTGAGCAGCGTGCTTTTTCCGCAGCCGGAGCGTCCCGTGACCGCCACAAATTCTCCCTTCTCTATCTGAAAAGAAACGCCATGTAATGCCTGATATTCGTTTTTTCCGCTCTGATAAATTTTCGTCAGACCTTCCGCCTGTATGAACGCCATCTTCTGATCCCCTACATTCTTTTCAATTTTTTCAATAACTCCATCGCATGTTCACGCCCGATAAGTCCTTTAACATCCCCGCCGCATGCTCCTGCCCTACAGCTCCTTCAGCGTTCCCGCCACATTCTCGCGCCCCACAACAGCAAGCGCGATCCCGCTGATGCCGAACGCCTCCATGAGCGTGATTCCCACCGCGCACCATGCGGTAAGACTGTGCCACGCTCCCGTAAGACCGATCCCCGTGATACGCAGCCGCGGCGTCACATACCACGCCGCCGCCCCCGCAAGCAGTCCGCCCACAGCAAAGCAAAGAAAAACCTCCAAAAATACCTCTATGAAGATCTGACCTTTCGTCGCGCCATATGCAAGCGACACCGCCTGTTCTTTTTTTCTCCGGTGCAGGATCAAAATGAAAACCCCGATCATTCCGGTCATGATGATAAGCAGCATAGAGACCGCCGCAAGTAATAAGGACTGATACGGGATCATCAGATCCGAAGCGGATTTTTCCAAGCTCAGCATACGATCCGATATTCCGTACTGAATTCCCGGATGCCGCTCAGCCAAAAGCCGGCAAAACGCCATCAGCTCGGTGATGTTTTCATCATTCCGTTCTCCCTGATAACTCGCGATCACGCATTTGTTGATCATCACAAGCGCGATCGCATCCTCATTCTCCATCCTCTCCATCCTCTCAAGCGGCAGGATCAGACAATCCGACAGACGAATCTGATCTTCCCCCATTGAAAACATCGGCATGGAAGAATTCAGACAGATACCTCCCTGTGCCTCGTCAAGCAAATGCACCTTTGTAAGGTCAACGATCTGCTGCTCCCCGAGATACGCCGTGTCACCCTCAAAATAATAGGACAGATAATCATACTCGTTTTGCAGCGCCGCGCGCGCCTTTAATTCGTTCAGCGTATCATATGCATCCTGTCCGATATAAACCGCTCCCGTTTCCCTCTCCATTCCAAACAATTTCACAAAATCGGCGTCACTTAAAAAGCAACAGTGATAGCTGTACTCATTCCAATCACTGTCCATTGTATCGCTGTCCCGATACGGGAAGTAAAACAGCTTTTCCTCCATTTCCGGATAGTCCTTTATATCCTGCGGCGTAATTGCATATTCCTGTCCGAACGCACCCGAGAAGCTCAACTCCACATCCTCTGCTTTCGTCTGATTTCGAATTGCTTGCAATTGACCTGCACAGGACAGTGACAGGTTCAAGCAGCTCATAAAAGCTGTTATACTGATTGCATAGACCAAGATCAACACGCTGTACTTTCCTTTATTATGTATAAAATGAAAACCTGCCTTTTCGGCTGAATATCTCATTGACTCTCCTTTAATATCTCACACACCTGTTTTTTCCCCACAAGCACCGCCACAATCGTTATGCTGATCAACGCGGCAGCCACCGCTCCGAACAACAAAAACATCGCTGTCAGCGCCACGCCCGGGTACGTACTGATCAAACTGGAAATCCTTTTTACCGGAATAAACAACACCATATCTACGCAGAACGCCACTACAAACAGAAAAAAGTTTTCCAAAAAGATTTCGAGAATCGTCTGTGCTTTCGATGCGCCTAACGCCATCCTCAGCCCGATCTGATATTTTTGCTCCATGACCTTTCCGAACAGAATTGCCACCATACTGCAAACCGCGGGCAGCAAAACCATCAGACTGGAATACAGCCTTTTTCCGATCTGCTTATCAATGGAATCGTAATATTCTGCATAGATTTCTTCCCCGTGTGTGATAGCGCGTATCTCACCAAGAGAAAGATTCCTCCTTATATTGCCCTGCGTGATCTCCCCAAATCCTTCCGATGCATAGATACTCACCCGATACTGGATCAGACTGCTTCCGATCACCTGATACAGCCAGTTCTGTGACACCATGATTCCGCCAAACATCATGGGGCACTGAACAATACCGACGACCTCAAGTTCATTTCCCATGACATTGATGATATCACCAATCCGCCTATTTTCTCCCCATCCGCACAGACAGTAGGGCGCACCCTGTTCCTGTTCTTCCTCTGTCAGCAGTCGTCCCTCAACAAGCCGATAACCTTCCTGCTCCAAATACGCATCCGTGTAGGAAGATAAACCGCCCTGACGGAAACTTCCATCTACATAAACCGTGGTCGTATAATAAGTGATGAACCCGTACTGTAACCCGTTTTCCTCCAGCCAGGACATCTTATCCCGATAATCGTCTAACGGCACAAGCGTATCAAAGCAATCCACGATCATATGCCGCTCGGCATCCTCGTATTTACACAACTCCCGATTGTAAATAATCTCTTTGATAATGGTCGCCATGCCGAGCGGATACAGCATCCCGATCGCCAAGGTGATAACAACGATCAGATTGATTACTTTATGATATTGTAAGCTTTCCCTGATGTTGCTGAAATAAAACACGATCTATTCTTCTCCTTCCGTGCGGAACACCTTATAAAGATAGCCCAGCGTATCAGTCACATAAAACGTATTCTCATCCTGCAAATACATATACATATCATGCGCCTGCACTTCTTCTATATAAAACATCGTATCTAAGATTTCCGCTTCCATTGAAAACCGATTCATTTTTCCCCAAACCATCGATACCGTATAGATCGTGTCCTCCCTAATCACAAAATCCGCCGGCGTATACATATAAGGAAGCTCACAAATCTTCTGCAATCCGTTCCTTTCTACCCGATAAACCCAGTTCTCCCCCGATTTCCATCCATATTCCGTAGTTTCTCTGTAATACTGCCACTTATCCGCCGCATACACAACTCCATCCTGTTCCGCCAAATATCCCAAAACTCCTCCAGAAACAATACATAGTTCGCCCCCTTCAATATAGAAAAGGCTCGTTCCACCCCCATAGGAAGAATCCGCAGCAACAAAAATCGTATCGTCTCCGGCAATCGCCATATCATGATATTTTCCGCCGCTTGGCAGTTCACCGCCTTCAAACAAAATCTCCCTGACATACGTCATATCCATATCAAACACCTGAATCCTCATATTCCCGGAATCCAGCACATAAATTTCATTTTCGTGAAGAAGAATGGCTGTCGGTGTCACAAAATTTCCTGTTTCAGAACCGAGCTCCCCATAGCTTTCTACAAAGTCTCCGTCCGTTGTCAGGCGCACAACACAATGATTTCTCATATCGCAGACCAGCAGATCCTCCCCATCAAATACAACACCCCCTGGTGCACTGATCTTCGTCTTCCCCGTCTCCCACACCTCATAGCCAAACGAATCCTCATCAGGAAGTGGAAGCGGTGCCGGGAACTCTCCGCGCTCAAACGGATCATCATCAACATCCTCAATACCGCCCCCTTGCATGTTGCCCGCACCATCATCCCGCGACACATTTTCCTGCGACTGTCCCTCAGTTTCTTTGTCCACCCCGTTTGCCGCACAACCCACACAGCCCGTCAGTATGATAGCTGCAAGCACAGATATCAAAACTCTATTCTTCCACTTTTCCATAAAAATCTCCTCTCCATAAAATTTTTAATACGGAATAAGCCCTGGGCATCATCTAGTTTAACAGCATCCCCTATCCTCTACACGGGTGTTGGACAAAGTAAACTTTTCCCCCATATTTAGATAAGTACAACTTTTTTGCAGTTTATAAGTAACATATAGATTCAAACGCGTTCCATCACACATAGGCGTCCGGCGTTCCGGTGTCACACTAACCGTAGTCCATCCGCCACATGAAAACTCATCCTCCGCTTGTACAGTTTTCGGCATAGTCGAAAACATCATAAGCGCTGCGCCAAGGCAGCAGATTACTTTGTTCATTCGTTTCATAAAAATTTCCTCTTCTATTACCAGCTTTTCATCCAGAGCTTATTCCCGCCTGCAAATGTCGATTTCTTTTTGTCCCGCCATCATTCTCTCTATACTTTCTTATTTATTTTGCACAAAAAGACCTTTATTTTGGCTGTTTGTACAATGGTTTATAAAGTTACATACAATGACTCACATTAATTAATGGGCGAAAACTGTGTCATT
>JAAUZE010000018.1 GCA_014804755.1 Lachnospiraceae bacterium
GGGGAGCGCAAACGCCGCGCAAGGCGGGCTTTGCAGGAATCAAAAGCCCTGCCGGAAGCCGCAGCGGACAAATGTCCACCATATGCCGCGGACATTTGTCCACCAGAGAGAGAGTTAGAGATAGAGATAGAGAAAGAGTTAGAGATAAAGAGAGAGGGAGAGATAAAGGCAGGACAAGCCGCCCGCGCCCCTTTTGGCAGATATGGAAACGTCTTTCTGTCAGAAAAAGAGCTTGCAGAGCTGCAAAAGGAGCTTCCCGGCAAATGGGAATATTACATAGACCGCTTATCCGGCTATATCGCTTCCACCGGGAAGAAATACAGAAACCATGCCGCCACTATCCTGCGCTGGGCGGCTGATGATGAAGCCAAGAAAGCACCGAAGCGCAAAATACCCGACTATTCCTACAAGGAGGGCGAGAGCCTTTGACGATAGAACGCCCCGTAAACAGGGCGTACCAAAAAGACCATGAACAGGGAGGACGATTATTTATGAGCGATTATGATAACGCAATCTTCCGGCTTGCCACAGAAACCGAAGCAGAGCCGGGCGACTACACAGGAGAAAACGGGCTTTTATACTGCGGGAAATGCCGCCAGCCCAAAGAAGCCTATTTTGCAGAGGGCAAGACACTTTTCGGACGTGACCGCCACCCCAGAGAGTGTGACTGCCAGCGGGCAGACCGGGAAAAACAGGAAGCCGCCGACAGGGAACAAAAGCACCGGGAGGAAGTGGAACGGCTGAAAAGAAAGGGCTTTACCAACCCGGCTATGCAGGAATGGACTTTTACAAACGACAACGGCAAATGCCCCCAAATGGACAAGGCTTTATTTTATGTGGAGCATTGGGAGGATATGAAAGCGGAAAATATCGGTTATCTGCTATGGGGCAAAGTCGGCACAGGCAAAAGTTATTTTGCCGGGTGTATTGCTAACGCCCTCATGGAAAAAGAAATTTCCGTGTGCATGACAAACTTTGCCTTGATACTCAACGACCTTGCCGCCAGCTACAAAGACAGGAACGAATACATAGACCGCCTTTGCAGCTTTCCCCTGCTTATCCTTGACGACTTCGGCATGGAGCGCGGCACGGAATACGGGATTGAACAGGTTTACAATGTGATTGATAGCCGATNCCGCAGCGGCAAGCCGCTGATCGTGACGACCAACNTCACGTTGGAGGANTTGCAGAACCCGGAGGACACGCCCCACGCCCGNATTTATGACCGNCTGCTTGAAATGTGTTCCCCNGTCTGCTTTACCGGGGAGAATTTCAGAAAAGCCACGGCACAGGAGAAAATGGAACGGCTGAAAATGATGATTGANAGAAAGGAGAGCCTATGACCGACACCCCAAACCGTAANACCGCCNCTNCTGCCCGCNGNCCGGACTGCGTGACCGAGATACGCAGAGGGAACACCGTGCTTGTTGTTTCCGGCTATTTCAAACAGGACGCTACCGCCACNGCCGCCGACAAGATGATGAAAGTGCTGGAAGCAGAAACCGCNGCCGGGATAAAGACACCCCACGCCATATAGAACGATAAGCCTTGATAAAAAGATATGCGACATTATGTGACATAAAGTAGCAAAAANCACTGTACAGCCCGCCCCGCCCTATGGTATAATAGACNTACGGAATAGTGGGCTGGCTGTCAGAAACGGAGGAAATTATGTCAAGACAGACCACCCANAACCTTATNACTGCCCTTTATCCGAGNTTATCCCATGAGGACGAGCTGCAAGGCGAGAGCAATTCCATNAGCAACCAGAAGCGAATCCTTGAAANCTATGCCAAGCAGAACGGNTTTACCAACCTGCAATGGTACACGGACGACGGCTATTCCGGCGCGAACTTCCAAAGACCCGGTTTNCAAGCCATGCTTGCGGACATAGAAGCCGGGAAAGTCGGGACGGTCATAGTCAAGGATATGTCACGGTTAGGGCGAAATTATTTACAAGTGGGAATGTACACGGAAATGATCTTCCCACAGAAAGGCGTCCGNTTNATNGCNATNAATGACGGNGTNGACAGCGCACAGGGCGACAACGATTTTGCCCCTCTGCGTAACATTTTNAANGAATGGCTGGTGAGGGATACGAGCAAGAAAATCAGAGCNGTNAAGNGGTCAAANGGCATGAGCGGNAAGCCCGTNACNAGCAAGCCCGTGTACGGCTANCTCATGGACGAGGACGAAAATTTCATNANNGACACNGAAGCCGCNCCNGTNGTNANGCAGATATACAGCNTNTGCCTTGCCGGGAATGGACCGACCAANATAGCNCGTATGCTCACNGAGCAGCANANACCNACGCCGGGNACGCTGGAATACCGCNGGACGGGAAGCACCCGCCGCTACCANCCCGGCTATGAGTGCAANTGGGCGACAAACACCGTGGNNCATATCCTTGAAAACCGGGAATANACGGGCTGCCTTGTNAACTTCAAGACTGAAAAAGTGTCCTACAAGGTAAAGCAGAGCAAGGAGAACCCGGAAGAAAAACAGGTAATCTTTGAGAACCACCATGAGCCGATCATTGACCGNGACACATGGGAGCGCGTACAGGAATTACGCANNCAGCGCAAACGCCCCAACCGCTATGATGAAGTGGGCTTGTTCTCCGGCATAGTCTTTTGTGCGGACTGCGGCAGCGTCATGTACCAGCAACGCTACCAGACGGACAAGCGGCGGCAGGACTGCTATATCTGCGGCAGCTACAAGAANCGTACCCGCGACTGTACGGCGCACTTTATCCGCACCGACCTNTTGACCGAGGGAGTGACCGAGAGCNTNCGGCAGGTCACCAGCTACGCCGCCAAGCATGAAGCCCGGTTTATGAAGCTCCTAACCGAGCAGAACGAGGACGGCAACAAGCGGAGGAACACCGCCAANAGAAAGGAACTGGAAGCCGCCGAGAAGCGTATAGGCGAGCTTTCNGCAATCTTCAAGCGGCTGTATGAGGACAGCGTGACCGGGCGCATATCGGACGAGCGTTTCACGGAGTTATCGGCAGACTATGAAGCGGAGCAAAAGGAACTGAAAGAACGCGCCGCCGTTCTGCAGGGCGAGCTTTCAAGGACGCTGGAAGCCACGGCAAACGCTGAAAAGTTTATGAAAGTGGTACGCAAGTACACCAGCTTTGAGGAACTCACCCCTACCCTGTTACGGGAATTTGTGGAAAAGATAGTCGTCCATGAAACCGAAGCACTTGACGGGAAACGCCGGGGGAAGCTCCGCAGNCAGGAAATCGAAATCTATTATTCTTTCGTCGGCAAGGTAGAACTNCCCGACGCATAAAGCCCGAACTGTCCGGCAGTCAGCCGGATAGGGACGGCAAAATTTTTTACACTTCTTTTACTTCTTTATCACACACCAGNAAAGNNNCAGGGCATNAANCAGCTTATGAGCAGGCGGNGGCNTTANCNNTGATCGGCNCAGACGGTATTGCCACAGCTTACAAGCCTGTTCTCATAAATAAATGGGCGGGATCATAGAAAAAATTACTGAACTCATAAAGGATATACTCAAAGGGTGGGTGCTGTCCAATCTCGACACCATGTTTACCGATGTCAATGACAAGGTAGGCACGATTGCGGGGGAAGTCAGCACTACCCCCAGTGCATGGAACACCGGCATTTTCACCATGATCAGGGCACTGTCGGAAAATGTGGTTGTCCCCATAGCGGGAATGATCATCAGTTTTGTGCTGATTTATGAGCTGATTACAATGGTAATCGACAAGAACAATATGCATGACTTCGATACGAGCCTGTTCTTCCGTTTTTTATTCAAGGCTTGCATCGCTGTCATGCTGCTCTCAAAAACTTTTGATATTGTCATGGCAGTATTTGACGTGGGCAGCCATATGGTTACACAGGCGGCGGCTACAATATCAGGTTCTACAAGCCTTGATGTGCAGTCAGCGCTCAATTCCATGTTCAACAGCCAGATTGACACGATGGGGATAGGGGAGCTTATAGGGCTTGGAATGGAAACGGCAGTGATCAGCCTATGCATGAAAATAATGTCCGTACTGATAACCGTCATTTTGTACGGACGCATGATTGAAATATACCTTTATGTGTCAGTAGCGCCAATTCCGGCAGCAACAGTTACAAACCGGGAATGGGGCAGTATCGGGACAAATTATTTAAAGGGGCTTGTCGCCCTTGCGTTACAGGGATTTTTCATAATGGTGTGCGTGGCGATTTACGCAGTGCTTGTGGCAAATGTCGCAGTCGCAGGAAACCTGCACAGTGCATTGTGGTCGGTAGCGGCATATACCATTATCCTCTGTTTCAGCCTGTTTAAGACAGGCTCACTGAGCAAATCAATCCTCAATGCACATTAGAAGAGATACTTCTTAGTGTATGAAATCAGAACAAAAAACAGCAGACAGTACAGGAAAAGAAAGAGGGTGTGACATTGTAAATGTAGTGTCTGAATGATATAATCTATTTAAAAGCGGTAAGCTGGAAACTGGTATTGGCATCAGGCGCGAAAGATGTAAGGTGATACGAATGGGAAGAAACAGAAAAGCGGGCAGAGAACATAAAAGTGCCTTGGGTGTGATCGAAAAAAACAGTCAGACTATTGCAGAAAATACAGAGCATATTAATGAAAAGCTGGATGATATAAAAAGTGATGTTGGTAAAATCCAGGAAAGCACTGCATCCAAGCTGCCTGTGATCATAGCTGTTATCACTTTGCTTGTTACAATCAGCGGTGTATCGGTCGCCGGGATTTGGAACGGGTGGAATTCAAAAACGGGATCAGAAGCGGAAACTGTTGAATCTGAGTCTGAACCTGAATATAAAATTTACCTTTATTCAGAGTATAGTAAGTTTAATATAGACATGGAAGTCGATATGACCGCATCACTGAACTTTGAAGCGGATGCCGTCAGCATAACGGCGCATCTTGCATCTGGCGGAGAGGATACAGTGCAGTTAGATAGAAAAAATGCAACGGAATGGCAGAAAAAGGTTGAGTTTACAGAAACAGGCATTCACGAGGTTGTTGTTACCGCAACGGCTCCTAATGGTGAAGTGATAGAAAACAGTATAGAAGTAGAAGTTACTCCTGTCAGTATAGACATGGACATTTTTAACCAGTTATTGAACCTGTAAATCAGCGATTGATGCAACAATACCGGTAATAAATTGAATAAAAGTAACAGCGTCAGGGCATATAGGAAAGTCTATATGCCTTTTTATTTTCAAAGAAAGGAGCAGACAATGGCTATATCAGTCGGAGTACCAAAGGACTTGAGCGGGATCAAGACCAAAGTAGCGATGAACCTGACAAAGAGGCAGATCATATGCTTTTCGGGGGCTGCCTTTACGGGTGTGCCGGTGTACCTGTTTACAAAAGGCATAATCGGCACACAGGCGGCAGCGCTCATCATGGTTGCAGTGATGCTTCCGTTCTTTTTTATAGCAATGTATGAAAAAGACGGGTTCCCGGCGGAGAAAATACTGTACTTCATGGTACGGCAGAAATTTTTGACGCCGGGCATCAGACCGTATAAATCAGAAAATCTCTATAAGGCATTAGAGGAACGGGAACAATTAGAGAAGGAGGTACGCTACCTTGAGCAGAAAGCAAAAGGAAATAAATAATGCAGAAAAGTCCCTCTTTCAGAAGATAGCGGGAGCGTTATTCCCGCGGCAGGGACTGAGCGCGGCGGAGAGAAAGCAGCTTATGGAAGATAAGCGGAAACTCTCAGGAAAGACGCAGAACAAGCCGACCACGGCACAGCAGACAATTACTTTTGAGAAGATGTACCATGACGGGATATGTCTGGTGCATAAAGGGTTCTACACAAAGATGACAGAGTTTTTCGACATTAACTATGACCTGTTGGAAGTGGAGGATCAGGGAGATATTTTAGAGGAATACAGTAAATTCATTAATTATTTTGATCCGTCCATAAAGTTTGAGTTATTTTTATTCAACAGACAGGTCAGTGAAAAGATGCTTGCGGAGCAGTTCGACATTCCCCCGCAGGGAGATGAGTTTGACGATATCCGTGAGGAATATACTCAGATGCTGCAAAACCAGTCCGCAAAGGGCAACAACGGCATTATAAAATCAAAGTACATCATATTCGGCATAGAAGCTGCCGGATTAAAGGAAGCAAGGAGCAAACTGAACAACATTGAAAAAGATGTGGTCAAGAACCTTAATAACATTGGCACCAACGCCAAGCCGCTTGACGGGAAGGAACGGCTTCGTATCCTGCATGAATATTTCAACCAGGGAACGATGGAACCTTTCCGTTTTTCATTTAAGGAACTGTCACAGTCGGGAAAATCGGTCAAGGATTATATCGCGCCGCCGGGGTTTGACTTCCGCTATCCGAGCCGTTTTAAATCCGGGAGCATATACGGAAGGGTGCATTATCTTGATATCATAGCGCCACGATTTAATGACGAACTGCTTAAAAAACTTTTGGACATTGATGACAATCTGACCATTACGATGCATATGCAGACAATGGACCCGGTAAAGGCGATCAAGATGCTGAAAGGGGCGCTTACAAACATTCAAAAAATGAAGATCGAGGAACAGAAGAAAGCCGTGCGCAGCGGGTATGATATGGATATCCTGCCCACGGACATCGTCACATATGAAAAAGACACGCTGGAACTGCTTGACGATCTGAATACAAGCAACCAGAAACTTATCAAAATGACGTTCCTGATCACCTGTTACGGGCGGACAAAGAGGGAACTTGAGAACCTGACGCAGAGGGTGTCCGGCATTATCCAGCAGGCTAACTGCAACTTACGCTGCCTGCAATACTTACAGGAACAGGGACTGATGGCGTGCGCACCGATAGGGTGTAATGATACGGGGATAGAGAGGAACCTGACGACAAAGAGTACCGCTGTCCTTGTGCCGTTCTGTACACAGGAGCTTTTTATGCCTGCACCGGCTATTTATTATGGTCTGAACGCACTCAGTAACAATATGATCATGGCAGACCGAAAGCGCCTTAGAACGCCAAACGGCGTGATACTTGGCACACCGGGAAGCGGCAAGTCGTTTTCGGCAAAGAGGGAGATTTTATCATGCTTCCTTATGACAATGGACGATATCATCATCTGCGATCCGGAGGGCGAGTATTTCCCGCTTGTGCAGGCGCTCCACGGGCAGGTGGTAAGGCTTGCCACCAATTCAAAGGATTTTCTGAACCCGATGGATATTCAGCTTTCCCATAAAGGGGATAAGGAAGCGTTGAAATTAAAGAGCGATTTTCTTATTACGCTGTGCGACGTGATTGCCGGAGGGAAAGACGGGTTGGAAAATGATGAAAAGGGCATTATCGACGAATGCATCAGGCATATCTATGATGACTATTTTGAAAACCCCGTGCCGGAGAATATGCCCATACTGGAGGACTTGTATAATGCACTGCTGGAGCATAAAAACAAAAAGGCGGAACGTATTGCCAATTCCCTTGTGCTGTACGTGCATGGTTCGCAGAATTATTTTAACCACCGCACGAGTGTTGACTCGCAGAACCGCATTATGTGTTTTGACATACGCGACTTGGGAAACCAGCTTAAAGAACTTGGAATGCTGATCGTGCAGGATGCAGTCTGGAACCGTGTTTCGCAGAACAGGGAAAGAAGAATCGCGACACGATATTACTGTGATGAGTTCCATCTGCTTCTGAAAGAAAAGCAGACTGCGATTTATTCGGTGGAGATCTGGAAGCGCTTCAGGAAGTGGGGCGGCATACCGACAGGATTAACGCAGAACGTGGGCGATTTTTTGAAATCGGAGGAAATCGAGGGAATACTCGGCAACTCCGATTTTGTTTATCTGCTGAACCAGAACGCAAAGGATCAGGCGATACTTGCCGATAAGTTAGGACTGTCGGAAAAGCAGCTCATGCACGTCACCAATTCCGAACCGGGAAGCGGTCTGATACTCTTTGACAACGTGGTAATACCGTTTGTGGACAAATACCCGACGGACACAAAGACATATGCAATCATGAACACGAAACTGGAGGAAAGCGTAAAAAATGATGAGTGACAGGAGGGGAATGAATTGAAAGTAGGACTGAGGGATGTGGACGGGCACCGTTTCCCGAACCTCTGCTTAATGAAGCTTTCGGCTTACCATAAGGCAAGGGGCGACACTGTTGAATGGCATGACGGCAGAAAACGGTATGACCTTGTTTACATGAGCAGGGTGTTTACAGATACATATTCCAAAGATTATGCGGGGACGGTACACGCTGACTGGATCATCAGGGGCGGCACGGGATACGGGCTTGACAATAAACTGCCCGACGAAGTGGAGCATACCTGTCCGGATTATGGTTTATATCCGCAGTTTGCGGGGACAGCTTACGGTTTTTTGTCACGGGGATGTCCCCGCGGCTGCGGTTTTTGTATTGTCGGGCAGAAAGAGGGCAGGCAGAGCATCGCCGTGGCTGACCTGTCAGAATTCTGGCATGGCGAAAAGGAAATCAAACTGCTTGATGCGAACCTGTTAGCCTGTCCCGACTGGGAACGGCTCCTGCGGCAGCTTGAAGAAAGCGGCGCAAACGTGAACTTTGTACAGGGGCTTGACGTGCGCCTTATCACGCCGGAGAAAGTGGAGGCATTAAACCGCATAAAGACAAAAATGCTGCATTTTGCGTGGGATAACCCGAATGATGACCTTACAGCATATTTTAAACGGTTTGCAGAACTTACTTCCGTAAAGGACATCAGGAAACGGCGCGTCTATGTCCTTACTAACTATGGAAGCACGCCGGAACAGGATCTGTACAGGATATATACGCTGCGGGACATGGGATATGACCCGTATGTGATGATTTATGAAAAGCCGACAGCGCCGCCGGAAACAAAACTGCTGCAACGGTGGGTAAACAATAAATGGTTTTTCAGGGCTGTGCCGGACTTTAAAGATTTTGATCCGGATTACCGGAAAAAACGAATGTAAATCAGGAGGAAGCAGACAGATGGAGATAAAGAAAAAAGGATCAAACAGACACAGACCAAGAGACGGAGATAATGCTTTCCGCCAGGACACCCGGAAGGCAAAGCAGACAGAAACTAAGGAGAGCCAGAAAAAGAAATATCAAAAAGGGCATTCTTCTGGACAGAGTGACCAAAAGCAAAAAAGTGAAGAGATAAAAAGTGCGGCTGACTGTAATTTTGCAAAGGAAAATAATGATTTTTCGCAGGAAAATAGTGAGGAGCAGTCAGGAAAACAGGAGGGTGATGATTACCGCCACAGGGACACTTACCACCGTCAGGATAAAAAAGGGAGATACCGCAGACGTATCAGCAGGGGTAAAAGACAGGAAAAAAATGCCGGGGATATCCATGATTTTCAAACCGGTGACAGTGCGTTTAAAGAGAACGGCGCTTTCGGCGGCGATATGGAAAAGAAATTTTCCAACAGAAAAAATCCGGAAAAGGCAGGAGCAGCGCCGCCAAAGAAAAAAGAGTATTATTTTGAACGCGTTTTTGATGAAAAGACAGGAAAGGCAGGGTATGTGCTTACCGCAGTTGAAAAAGAAAAAGCGTTCAAGCCGGACAGTCACATGAAAAAGGCTGCGGGCAGGATCGGGGCAGAATCCGCAAACTTCGCCCACGGCAAGGTTGCGGAGGTGGAAAAAGAAAATTCCGCGGTAGAGGGAGCGCATAAGACGGAGCAGAAAGCCGAGGATATTTTGCGCCTTGCAAAATACAGACAAAAAAACAGGGTGCAGAAACAGCATAAGAAAGCGGCGCAGCCGGAAAAGATGCATTTCAGGAAGGAGATCAGCTTCCGAAACCAAAAGTTCCTTGAGGAAAAACCGCAGATACAGCAGAAAACACTCCATAACCAGTTACAGAAGCAGCAACAGAAAGAGCGCATCAAGCGTGAATACCGCATAGCGAAGCAGAAAACGTCATCATCAAAGGCGGCGGAGCACGCACTGGAAAAGGGCAAAAACGCGACTGTCACGGCAGCACGGAAATTACAGGAAATGGCAAGGCGGAATATGGGCGTGATTGCCGCAGTTGGCGTCATGGCGGTTCTGAGCATCATGATCATGGCTTCCGTATCGTCCTGCGGGGCGATGTTTACAGACACACAGGCGACAGTGCTTGCATCGAGTTATTTAAGCGAGCCAAAAGAGATTGATGCGGCAGATTTGCAGATGACGCAGCTTGAACTTGATTTGCAGAAAAAGATTGATGCAGTCGAAACAGATTATCCGGATTACGATGAGTATACCTATAACCTGGGTGAAATCGGGCATATGCCGTTTACCCTTATCAGCTACCTTTCCGCCGTCCACACGGAATTTGTCGCAAGTGAAGTGGAAAGCGAGATACAGACGCTTTTCGATGAGATGTATACGCTGACTTTAACGCCTGACACGGAAACAAGGACAGGCACAAGGACGGTCACAGATCCGGACACGGGGGAACAGAAAGAGGAAGAATATGAGTATACGGTCAGTATCCTCAGAGTGAAGCTTACCGTTATGCCATTGGAAAGCCTTGTTGCCGGAAAAATGGATACGGAACAGGCGGACATTTATGCCACATACAATGAAACGGGCGGTCTGCTTCAGGTGTTTGACTCACCGCTTGCGCTCTATTGGTACAATTATGTGTCATGCCATTACGGATACCGCAAAAATCCCATTACGGGAAATGACGAGTTCCACCGGGGCGTGGACATCGCAGTGCCAACGGGCACAACGGTCTATGCGGCGCATGACGGCACGGTAACAACAGCCGCCTATGACAGCCATTACGGAAATTATGTAGTGATTGAAAAGGACGGATATATATCAAAATATGCCCACATGAACAGCCTCAGCGTCAGTGCGGGGCAGGAAATAACCAAAGGGACGGTTATCGGCACAACAGGGAATACCGGAAGCAGTACCGGGAGCCACCTGCATATCGAATGTCTTTATGACGGGGAGTATTATAACCCGTTATTTTATTTTGAGGCGGGAGAGGGAACGCTGTACGGCGAGGCGCCGGGCGGCGGGGGCGTGCCGGGAAATGCCGTGCCGCCGGACTCCTACGATGATGACACAGTGAGGGCGCTTATGGAGGAAGCAGCGAAATACCTCGGATACCCTTATGTATGGGGAGGATCAAAACCGTCAACAAGCTTTGACTGTTCCGGATATGTCTGCTGGGTATTTACCAACAGTGGCGTGCATAGCCTGCCGCGGACGACGGCACAGGGGATTTACAACAAATGCACTCCGGTGTCATCTGCGGACGCAAAAGCAGGGGATCTTATCTTTTTTACAGGAACATATAATTCGGGCAGCGCAGTGAGCCATGTGGGTATTTACTGCGGAAACGGAGTGATGATACACTGCGGCGATCCGATCAAGTATTCCTCCATCAATACACCGTACTGGCAGAGCCATTTTTATGGGTTTGGAAGATTAAATTAGAACAGGAAGTGAGGATATATGACAAAGGAGAGGATTAAAAAAGAGCTTTCCAAAGTGGACGGACAGCTTGCAGCATTACAGGCAAGGAAGAAGGACCTTGAGGAACAGCTTCAGATGGCAGAGGATGCGGAGAAGATGAAATTCATCGAAAAAAATAAAATCTCTCTGGACAGGCTGGCGCTGTTTAACAAGGTCAGCGAGGAAGAAATTTTGAGCCTGCTGCGCCAAAAAGCGCGGGAGGAACAGGCTCAGCAATCAGAAAAGGAGGCAGAAAGCCATGAAGAAAAACAGAATATCAATTAAGGCGGTCATATCGCTTATCTTATCATTAGTATTGTTGTGTATGCCCATCGGGGCATTTTCCCTGAACGGGATTTATGCATTGAGCGTGAGGGCAGAGGGCACAGCGGAAACAGAGGAAAATACAGAAAACAAAGAAACGGAAAGCACGGAAACAGGAAACGGTACTGATTTTTGGGAAAATGAAACAGAAACAGAAACGGAAACCGTGCCGGGAGATGAAGTCCTGGAGCCGGTGTGCATCTGTGAGGAAAAATGCAGCGCACATGAATATGACCATGACTGCGGGGTATGCGCGGAAGATTATAAACGCTGCGCCTATAAAAAACCAAATGTGACGATCAGCATCAACAAACCGGACGGCTGGCATAATGATTCCGCTTCCGTATCGTTCACCGTTAAGGATACGGCGCACACAGGCAACTTTGAAATTGTAAAGATACAGGCAAAGGTAGGGCAGAACGGGAGCTGGACGGACGTGACGGAGGATAAAAAAATCGAAATCTCCGAAAACTGTACGGTCTATGTGCAGGTCACAGACCAGAAAGACAATACATATGAAAGAAGCCGCACAATAAAATGTTTTGACACCGTAAAGCCTACCCTGAATGCGTCAGTCAGCGACGGGCTGTTGAGCGTGCAGGTGCATGATGCGGATTCCGGTGCGAGGGCGGTCTATGTGAACGGGTATGAGTTTACAGACCTGACAAACGGCACGCTCAATGTCCGTTTGCAGCAGTTTGACGCGGGATATGAATATTTTACCATATCCGCAATGGACAATGCCGGGAATATGTCGGAGTTTTACAAGACGAAAAATCCATATTATAAAGATCCTGCCGATGACAGTGATGATGATCCTGCCAAACAGCTTCCGGCCAGCGTCGAAGCCACTGCACCGGGGAACGCAACAGCAGCCGTAACGGAACATACAAAGACGGACAGCGATGGAAACACTGTTTCCGAAAACAGCCCCGCAGAACAGAAAAAACAGGCAATGAAAGAAGCGGACGCTGCGGAGGCGGCTGGACAGGAAGATGACCAGTCAGGACAGGGAAAGGAATTTTACACGATACAGACTGCAAGCGACAAGGTGTTTTATCTGATCATTGACAGGGACGGGGAGGAAGAAATGGTTTATTTCCTTACCGAGATCACGGAGAATGACCTGTTAAATGTCACTTCTGACAACAGCGAAACCCTGCCGAAAAATTCCGCAGCCCTGGAGTCTGCAATTCCTGTATCGGCGGGGGCGCTGCCAAATAATAATGCGGCACAGGATACGGTACCGGAGGAAAGTATTGAAGATGTGGAAAGTACGGAAGATACGGAAGGCACAGAGGAAACAGAACCGGAGGAAAAAGCGTCAGAGCCTGATACGGCTGTTTCCTATATCTTCATGGGCGTACTTGCGGCAGCCTTTGTCGGCGGCGCATATTATTTCAAAGTAGTCCGCAAAAAGAAAGAAGATTTTCTTGATGAGGACGACGAGGAAGATGACGGGGAATATGAAAATGAGGACGACGAGCCGGAAGACGCTGAGCCGGATGAAGATGATTTCTTTGCAGATGACGACGGGGAAACGGAAATGACAGAAGCCGGTTCCGATGAGGAATAAGAATAACATGAATGATCAGAGCCGGGGCGAAAGCTCCGGCTTCTGCCCAGAAAGGAGGACATGATGGGAAAGGAAAACATACAGGAGACAGTGGATAAGGTGATCGGTGACATCGCCGAAAAACGTGAGGCTGCGCTGGAAAAGGCAGCCGGGGAATCTGATAAGGGTGCGGACAGTCCCCAAAAAGAATTTAAGGAGATCACGCTGAAATTTGGAAAAGGCTGTGTCGGCGAGGAATTTCAGGGAAAGGATGGGAAAGCGTACAAAGAGATACTCGTTCCCAATCCCGACAAGAATGACCACAGACCGTGGCAGACTTTTGTGGTCAGAGCAAACCGGGTCCATGAGAACAAATTTGGAAAAGGAATGTGGACAAAACTTCCGGCAGAAGGGCATACCACGCTGCGCCGTTCCGTTGTGATCGGAGAAAAGCCCGATGGAACAAAGGAGTGGGGGACAGAGAAAACCAAAGTTTCCAATGCCGATTTAAAAAAAATGGTGGAAGCATACAAGGAACGTCCGAGGGAATCCGTAAAAGGAAAACTTGAGGAAAATAAAGCGAAAGCTGCGGCGCAGATACCTGAAAAAAAGGAACAGAACAAAAATAGAGCAAAGGGGGCGGAGTTATAGGGAATATGGAAAAAAAGAAATATTCAGTCATACTTGCCGATCCGCCGTGGCATTTTAAAACATACTCAGAAAAAGGCATGGACAGAAGCGCCGACAGGCATTATCACACGATGAATATTGAGGATATCAAGGCGCTTCCGGTAGCTGGCATTGCAGATAAGGACTGCGCCTTATTTCTATGGGTGACATTCCCATGCCTTCAGGAAGGCTTAGAGGTGATAAAAGCATGGGGATTTACTTATAAAACGGTAGCGTTTGTGTGGGTAAAACAGAACAGGAGGAGCGCATCGCTTTTTTGGGGAATGGGGTACTGGACGCGCAGCAACGCAGAACTGTGCATACTGGCGACAAAGGGAAACCCGAAACGTTTTAATGCAGGAGTGCATCAGGTGGTAATATCCCCTGTTGAGGAACACAGCAGAAAACCGGCAGAAGTACATCGCAGAATCAGCCGGCTTATGGGAGATGTACCCAGGATAGAACTTTTTGCCCGGAGAAAAACGGAAGGGTTTGATGCATGGGGAAACGAAGTAGATTGTGATATTGAAATAACAGGAGGAACAGAACAATGCAGTTAGTGATAACGGAAAAGCCGAGCGTGGCACAGTCGATTGCCCGTGTGATCGGCGCAGATGAAAGAAAAGACGGATACATGGAGGGGAACGGCTATCTTGTGAGTTGGTGCGTGGGACATCTGGTGGAGCTTGCGCCGCCGGAAAGCTATGGGGAACAGTGGAAGAAATGGACATATGAAAGCCTGCCCATGATACCGGATAAATGGCAGCATGAGGTTAAGGGCGAAACAGCGGCGCAATATAAAGTACTAAAAGAGCTTATGAACGATATCAGGGTGGATACAATAGTCGCTGCGACGGACTCAGGGCGTGAGGGCGAGCTTATATTCCGCCTTGTATATCATCAGGCAGGGTGCAATAAGCCTGTGAAACGTTTATGGATCTCCTCAATGGAGGAAAGCGCAGTCCGTGAGGGATTTGCGAACTTGAAGCCGGGAAGCGATTATGATAACCTGTATTATTCGGCGCTCTGCCGCCAGCGGGCAGACTGGCTTGTGGGACTGAACGGCACAAGGCTCTTTACCGTGCTTTATAGCGGAAAAGTCCTGAAAGTAGGCAGAGTGCAGACACCGACGCTTGCAATGATCGTGGACAGGGAAGAAAAAATCATGAATTTTAAGAAAGGACAGTATTTTACGGTACATATCATGATGGACGGTATAGATGCCGCAACCGGGCGCATTGATGATAAGGGCAGGGCAGATGAGATTGTGGAGGCTTGCCGAAACGGACAGGCGCTTGTCACATCGGTCATAAAAGAGGAAAAAGTCATTGCGCCGCCGAAGCTCTATGACCTTACCACGCTCCAGAGGGACGCAAACCGCCTGTTTGGTTTTACGGCAAAGCAGACTTTAGAGTATACGCAGAGTTTATATGAGAAAAAGTTAGCCACATACCCGAGGACGGACAGCCAGTATTTATCCGATGATATGGAACAGACAGCAAGGGACGTGACCGAAGCAGTTATCCATTCGGTTTTATTTGAGGAGAATGCAGCGTCCAATCCCGGTATTAAAAGGGTGCTGGACAGTAAAAAAGTTACAGACCACCACGCAATCATTCCTACAATGGAGATTGCAGACACTGATCTTGCAGCGCTGCCGGAAACAGAGAGGAAAATCCTGTCCCTGATCGCAAACCGTCTTTTGTGCGCAACAGGAGAGAAGCATTCCTATGATACGGTCAGGGCAGAGTTTTCCTGTGGCGGTCATGTATTTGCCGTTTCCGGAAAGAGCGTCACGCAAAACGGCTGGAAAGATTTTGAGAAAGCATTTAAGCGTTCTTTCAAGGTTGCAGTGGACAGGGACGGGGAAAGCGGCGAAAAAAAGCTGCCGGAGCTGTCAGAGGGGCAGACATTTGACCGGGTGCAGACAAAGACCAGCGAGCATTTCACAAATCCGCCCAAAAGATTTACAGAGGACAGTCTGTTAGCAGCGATGGAACGTGCCGGGGCAGAGGATATGGGAGATGATGTGGAGAGAAAAGGCTTAGGCACACCTGCGACAAGGGCGGACATTATTGAGAAATTAGTAAAGGACGGTTTTGTGAGGCGGGAGAAAAAACAGATGGTGCCAACAGAGGACGGCATAAAACTGATCACGGTACTTCCCGACGTGGTGAAATCTCCGAAACTGACTGCCGATTGGGAGAATGCCCTGACACTTGTTGCGAAAGGTGAATATTCCATGCAGGAGTTTATGGACGGGATCGCTGATATGGTAAAAGAGCTTGTCCGGACTTACCACAGCGTCAGTGATGAACAGAAAACCATGTTTGGAAACAGCGGACAGGAGATTTTCGGAAAATGCCCGAAGTGCGGCGGCGATGTGGTAAAAGGGAAATTCGGAGCTTACTGCAAAAACAAGTGCGGCATGAACGTATCACGGGCAATGGGGGCGGTGCTTACCGACAGCCAGATAAAAAGTATGCTGGAGGGGAAAAAGACCCTCGTAAAAGGCTTGAAAGGGAAGAAAGGCAGCTATGATGCGTATCTTATCCCAGAGGGCACCACGGATTATTCCTATACCAAAGACGGGAAGGAAATTAAAGGCTTTCAGTATAAGGTAAAGCTGGAATTTCCCAAAAAGAAAAAATAACAGAAAGTGTTTTAATAGAGGCTGAAAATGTCAAGAGGAATTTAGAATTTTTTTCAAAAAATTTTTTAAGGGCTGGAAATACTGAAAAATCAAGAAAAATCAGATCGTAAAACACGGATTTATCTAAAAGCATACAACCAGGTAAACCATTCAGGGAACAAATTTTGAAAATCAGACACGACAAACAAGCCGTCGAAGCAGGCGGCTTTTGTCATGACTAAAATTTTTCCGAACGTTTGGAAAAAATCATGACGAGTTGAGATAGTCCCGCTCAAATACTTCCCGCGCAGACAGACCACCAAACATTTTTCGCGGATAATCATTCAGCCAAACTTGGATTTGCCGGATTTGCTGATCAGTATATTGGGATATATCCGAGCCTTTCGGGATCCAGCGACGAATAAAACGATTTTGGTTTTCATTGCTTCCGCGCTCATTACTGCGATAAGGGTGACAGTAATACATATTTGTACGGACAGAATGATCTAATGATTTAGTGATCCCCTCACTATCCAAAAACTCACAGCCATTGTCTGTTGTGATCGTCTTAAAGAGCGTTTGAAAACCATCCAAACCTAATTTATATTCAAGATCATCCAACACGGACACAGTAGACGCTGCGCGTTTATCCGACATCCGGCGGACAAGCTCTAAACGGCTTTTTCGCTCGGTGAGAACAAGCAGGCATTCACGGCTTTTTCCCTGTCCACTGACTACCGTATCCATTTCCCAATGCCCGACAGAATCGCGCGAAATAACGGCTTTGGGACGGTCGTCGATACTTTTCCCGATCCTGTGGTTTAAGGGTGTTCTTGGGGCTATTTGGGGCTTTCCCTTGGGACTTTTACGGTAGGGAAGATCAGTCCTTTTGACACGCAGAAAAAGCCCTTTATAGATATAAGAGTAAAGGGTGGAAGTACATACGCGCGTAGGTATATCCGGGCAATTACGCGCAATATAAACTACGCATGCATAAGGGGAGTACTTGCGATCAAGTATCAACTCCTCAACCTTATGAGCATATAACAAATCATTGCCAATCTTTAGATCAATACCCTTGTTCTTTGATCGCTCCTCTTTAACGCGCTGTCCGGCATATGCATCATATACCTTTTTAATACGCAATTGCTTATCCATCCGTTCTACAGTCCCACGATTGATCTCATTATAAATTGTAGCCCTACAACGCCCTAACCGTTTAGCAATATAAGCCACGCTAAAACCCTCACGTAAAAGGGCTTCGATCGTATAGCGTTCCCGCTCTTTTAAGTATCCTTTCATAAATTACCTCTTTTCGCATTAGTAATTTTTTCCAAACGTTTGGAAAAAGAAACGACTGATCATTCAATCAGCCGTTTTATAAATTAATATTTAATTGTAAGATCAATTATTTTTTGAAATGTGATTTGCCAACACAACCAGCGTAATAAGGCATTGCGCAGTCCTCACAGCCTTGATAATAAGGACAATCGCCACAATCGTTGATCACATCCATACCACGCTCTGCATACTCATCACGTAAAGCCTTTGGACAATCCCCACTGACGCATGCACCGCCAACATAATTTTTACATACTTTCATTTTTATTTCCCCTTTCAGAAGACTCCGGCGATTCCGGCTTAATTTTTCCAAGCAAACGAGATAAAAGAAAACATCTCAGTGTACTTAAAGCAAACAAAAACAAAACAGTAGATGCATAATGTTCACAAGGATCAACACAGCCCTTGCCATCGAACTGACCCTTGCAATCGCAACAGGCTTTATAATGACCATATATTTTTACAAACTCTTCATTAGACATGATTTTTTCCCCCTTAAAAGTCATCGATCTCAATGTATTCAACCTTATTTTTTGTGTATGGAATCTTAATCGTTTTCATATAACCAATATTATCATAGACACCCTCTAACGATTCAAAATATTCCTCACTGGACATATTGTACTCATACACTTTTGGACGTTCACAGTTGGAACTATTCAAATACCTATGCCTACCGTCTGTCACCACACACAATTCTTTTGTAATGTACTTTGTAATGTACGATGCAACCTTTCTTGTATCCGTGACCTGTGTCGCGGTAGAAAAACCAAAACGCCACGTTTGAAGATTATAAACAACCTTACTGTTAAAGGTTAACCCGCTGTCATGCATCGGCATATCACCGATATTCGAAAGTATCCCGTGAAAATGATATTTTTTCCCGTCTAAATGAAACTCGGGAACGATCAGATACTTTAGATCGGGTGCATACTTTTTCCGCATCGCATGAAAAAAATCTGACGTTACACACTTTACACGGTCATAGTCAGTACTGTTTACGATCTGCGGATTGAATGTGAGAGTAATGAACCATTCCCATACATTCGCACGGGCGATCTCATAAATCTTACCTTTTGCACGGTTTGTATTCTCACGTAGCTTTTTCTCTTTCCAAAATTCCGGACGCTCGGAAATGATCTTTTCTTTTTCTTCTTTTGTATAATCATCCGACTGTCGTTTCTGCTTCGGTGTCACGTCAACCATGCGCCGCTTTTTCATAACATAACCGCCATCCGGCGTATACTCCATATCGTATTGTTCTACATACTCACTTTCCTTTTTTGTGATATTAGCACCATAGCGGCGAATCTGACGAGTACCGCCATAGTCGAGAAGTTTAACGTTGTAAGAAGCCAAGCTGAACACACCCTTTATTGTTTTGAAATGCTTTCCTGTCCGAGAAATGAGGTTACTGTCAAGTAAGCGCCGCAAGCGGCGCGTCGGTTATTCCTGCGCGGCATGCTCGGAACTTCCCGCCGCCCGCTTGCTGACCTATACCGAACCCGTTTTTTTATAACCCACTGTCTCTGAACGTCTGCATTGTGTTATAGAAATCATAGTATTTTTGTTTCCCAAAAAAGAATCGAGAACCGATCTTTGCGTCCGCTTTTCTCATACCATACTGCGAACTGATCGCGACAAAAAGATCACGACCCGTTAAAAGCTTTAAGACCTTGCCGAATACCTTATAATCAGTTACTTTGCGATGAAGTACCTGCTTCTGAAGAACGGCGCGTATCTGCTTATCAATGTTTTTATCATCCTGTGAGATCAAAATGACATCAAAGCCGTATTTCCGATGCTCACGGAAAAAAGCGCACCATGCAAGGCGGTCTTTCCTGTTCCATGTGCGGGAGTTAAACAACTCATGGCACTCATCAATAACAAGCCATGTCTGATGTTCATAAAAAGTACCGTCGGGCTTGCGCTTATGATAATTGTTTGCATATCCGTACAAGCCCTGCAAATAGCTGAATTTTTCGATTTTTTCTTTTGGCTTCTGTATAAAGGCATCATTCAGCCATTCCGAATTGGGAACATAAATAAAGTTCCCGATCAGCTTGTTCTTAAGCGGCTCGATCAATTCCGTGTGACATTCCACATTTGTGATCACGTCTTTTCCAGACTGGAGCATCCTATAGATGACTTCGGCAGAATGCAAGCCCTTGCCGCTACCGGGGACACCCGTGTAAAAGTAGATCATCGTATCATCCTTTCATTTTTCCGAACGTTCGGAAAATCACATAATATCCCGAATCGCATTGATAAAGTTAAGCCCAAGGGAATAAACGAAATATGCAACGATGCATGCAAGCCAAGCGGTAGTAATGTTGATCGCCGCATCGAATGGGATAAAAAAATTCATGTATGAAATGTATTCCGCTATCTGCGCGGATACTTCCGCATGTGCAAACCAAGAGTCAGGCAGAAGTCCGAGAAGCCATGTGATAATATTGATCATAGTTTCACCCCCTAATGCTTTTTGCGTCCGACACTCGGTATATCAAAGAGTCCCGCCGCATAGAGCTTTTGCGTCAGATGTATCAATGTGATCTCATAACCGATCGTCAAAAAGAAGCGGCAGACAAAAGCAAGATCAGACCACGCTTTGTCATCCATCACGTACTCATAATCCCATTCAAAATCAATGAACGGAAATTCAAAGTGAAGACTGATCACGGGCGGTTTCGGCGGGGCATTGAACATGAGCAGGATAGAGTAAATATCCCACGGGATGGAAAAGGGAAACTTTGTCTTCATGATCTCACCAACCGTTGCCGCACCTGCCAAGAGTCCAAAATCAGTGAATTTGTTTTCGATCCAGTCATAGATGGAGTCAAAAAGTTTTGAAAGTATGTCAAACGCAAGATCAGCCGATTCTACGAATAAGATCGCCTTGAGCTTTTTATAGATGTCGTCGAGCTTGTCAGATATATTTTCAAGAAAGCCTTTACTTTCCTCTAAATTTTCCGACGCGCTGGAAAAATAAGAATACAGTAACGCTTCAAGTTTTAGAAAACGATCATCCATGTGCGTGTCATAGAGTTCCATTAGCACTGTCATACTACGAAGACCACTGAAAAGCAGATCAAAAGCAGAGTCGTTATCATCGTCCGTGTTGTAGATTTCGGAAAGTTTCTGATAGATTTTTTCAAGCCACTCGTTCATTGCCGCCGTGTTGTCACTTATATCGCCCAATGTACCGTTGATTTTTGCCAAAGCAAGAGTAAATGATTTCTGCATGGCGGAAAGTGCTTCGGATATGTTTTTGCCGCTCTCGATGGACTGTAGCATTGCGCTTCTGATCGCGTTTATGATTTCACTATAATCTGCGTCGGGGTTGATCGTGATGTCCCCGCCCGTATAGCCGGACTCAAAGCGGTAATAGTTGCCATTGCCCGTAACCCAGTCTTTGTAAGCGTTCAAATTGCTGAAGATCGGGACGTATGGCGCGGCATCCGTTTTACTGCCACGGACAAGAAAAAACTGGTCATTAAAAAAAGCACCAACAGCACCAAACGGATACATAATATCACATGTGCCATCATCACCTATAAAAGATCTGCCCGTAGTAGTCAAGCCGGAATCCATATATGCGCCGTCATAACGAGATTGAGCAACAGAAAGACCAACACCATCGGAAGAAACAAGATTAAGGTGTAGCAGATTGAGCGAACCCGTTCCGTTATCTTGCCCGAACACAGAAGTAAGATAACTAATCTGATTCATAAAAGAATCATTAAAGCCACCGTTTCCCCTATAAAAAACAAAGTCCGAGGCATCTTTGAAAAGAAAAAAGTTGGAAGTGGCAATACGGGGATTGATAAAGCTATACGAAACGTTGTCTGCATAACTGCGGAACTGGTTGTATTGTGTCAAACTGTAAAAGGTTGATGAAGCCAAGCGATCGGATGATATGACCGGAATCCAAACAACGTCTACCGCTTCGGGATGATCAGCAAGGTATTCATCAAATATATCACGTAACTGATTTAACGCCTCTTCTGAAAAGGTGACTGTACCGTCGGGATTTTGCACGCATTGGATAGGGTTAATACGGTCTTTGCAAGATTCGTAAAAATCCTGCACAAAACTAGAAGACATAACCGTACCGTCACCACCATTCGCAAGCGCCCACTGAACACCTTCAACAACTTTAGGAAGCTGTTCTAATATAATCGGAATAGCTTCCGAAGCCGCAAAAACAGATTGACAGTATGAACTAAATACAGTGACGAAAATGATAGAAACAGAAAGAACATATGCAATAAATCTATATCGTATTCTCAAATAAATCACCCCCTTACAAAAAAAAGAACGGCTTTTAACCGTTCTTTTCTGAATCGTTTTTATACTGTTCACGCGCCAACCATTGTTTATAATTTCGATCCTCTTCTTTATGATCAAGAAAACGGATCAACCGCTTTAAGACCTTGACTAATAAATAAAAAAGATACAAATCAAGACAAGCACCAACAATTGTGGCAACAGCTTTAAGAAATTCCCAAACGTCAGGCATTTTTTCACCCCCTTACACGGTTAGTCTACCATAAGCGGGGACTTTATTCAATTGTCATTTGCTTTTTTCCGAACGTTCGGAACGCCGCTTCTCTGCACGCTTTTTTTCGATACGGTCAGACACCCGCACATATACAACGAATGCGATCAAGCCGACTAAACCGCCCCCAATGATTCCTACTAACATGTTATTTACCATCCTTTCTAATCTTTATTTTCGTTAAAACATTTTTAATTAAAAGTGCAAGCCAAAAGCCCAAAACCAAAACTTCAAAAGATATGCAAACATATCAATCACCCTCCACCATATGATCTATGATTTCCTTGGCGCGCCGGATAGCAGAACGGTATTCACTTTTTAAGGAATATTCATAACATGAATTATCCAACCGCTTTTTCAAATCATCCGCATTAACATAATGCGTACGCTCACGAACCAAGCCGGAAAGACCTGTTACAGAAAAAACAATAAGTACTGCAATAAAGACAATACACATAGTAACCAATACTAAAAGACCGAATACAGCCGCTATAATCTTTATAATTTCAAAAACACTTTCAAAGCTCATTTTTTTGTCACCCCCTCATTAATCGCCCTTGAGTATAGAATCAATTTCGTGTAGAACATCAATAATGGCACGGGAAAAATCGGCATTACTGGAATTACGGGAATAAATGTTTCCTAGCCGATATTTCAGAAGTTCAGCGTCAACATAATGAGTATTCTCACGAATAAAACAAGCAAGACTCACAATGATTACTACAACAAGAGCAATAAAACCAGTAACCAAAAATAAAGTACCGAATATAAGGGCAATAATCTTTGATATTTCAAAAACACTTGAAAAAGTCATTTTTTTGCACCCCCTTCCACATAATAACGCTGGATACTGTGGTACATACTATTAAATACGGACGTCACAGCCAGCATAAATTCATAATCATCTTTCAAAAGATCACGCTTGACCGTAATCCACGTTTGCCATGATGTGCCGTAAACCTTTTCAAATTCGTCCTCAAAATCTGCAATTTCCGCAATTAGCTCTTCCTTTGTAACCCGCTTTTTTTTCTTGAAGCGGATAAACATGTAGACCGCAATAACGATCATAAATACAACTGTTACCATACTTGTTTCTCCTCTCTGTTAGATGGTTTTCCGAACGTTCGGAATTTTTGTTTGTGGGCTATCTAGGGGGGACATACATTGGTATATCCCCTCTATAAAACCCGCAAGCCTTAACCCGCAATACCACGGAAGAAGCTGATACCCCGACGGAGTGCGAAAGAGATCGCAAACACGGTCAGAGCAGACGGCAACGCCACCTTGAGGATGGTCGTGTAGCCAGTAGCTACCTCGGCAAATCCGCTCTGTAACGCCGACGTGATCGTCGAATCGATCAGATTGGAAACACCGGAAGTCCCCGCTTCTGCAAGCATGTTGATTGCTCTAAACATAGAGATCACCACCTTTCTATTTAGTTTTTATATCAAAAAGGCTCATCACCTTTGAGATACCATAGCTTGTTAAAATCAATATTGTGGCATATGTAGCCGCAGGCATGAATACATAGTAAAAAAGCGCATTTATGATTTCACTCAATATCTGACTTCACCCCGCTTTCATCGTTCAAAACACGATTAATCTTTCGTATTGTTTCAAACGTGTTATGAACACAATAGCTTACCCAAAAGAATAATAGAAAAAGCGAAAATATAAACATCGGTAAACCTTGAAAAAAATAACGCTTTATGATTTCCACAAACAACATTGTAAATAAAGCAATTAAAACGATCATACAATATCCCCTATCGCAAAATACGCCGCCAAAAAAGCTCGGGAAGCAACACGGCGAGTATAATAGTGAGCAGAAAAGCATTTACAAGTTCCGCATGGTATAGGCGCGTAGCTTGTTCCTCATTCTGTAAAACAAGCGTTTCAAGCGTTTCCTGCATAAGTGCAATCTGTTCTGTGTAGTCTTCCGGCATATAGTCAGAAGAGACAACAACAGTCTGTGTACCCTGTAAGGACGGTGCAGGTGTGTTATGGATTTCCTCTGATTTTTCCGTCTCTTCCGGCTCTTCGTCGGGAGCGGGAGAGGGCGCGCCCGTTGGTTCGGGCGTTGGCTCTTCCGTGGGTGTCGGCTCGGCTGTGGGCGTTGGTGTAGACTCGTCAGCACTCGGCGTAGGCGTTGGCTCACCTTGCAGGTCTGTTTCTATTGCGCTCAATGCGCCGTCAATCAGCCCGCCGCTCATAGCCCGATAACCTCACATTCCGCGAATGCGTCAATGCTCAAGATCAAATGTTCACTCCAAAAAACACACGTATGTTCTATGTATGTTACAAGACACAAGACCCTGCGCCCCGTATATGCACACATCTTTGTGTTATATTCCCGCAGGTCAAGAATGTCGCCTGCACTAAAATCTTTATCAGCTTTATACAATACAAACTTCTTACGTCCGTCTATGACGGCTTCAAAATCTTCCGGCAGTATCTTTAATTCGTGTATTTGGTTCATTCCAAATCCTTTCCGCATATACCCTATATGCTGTGTTTTCCGAACGTTCGGAAAAGTTTGTGCGGATACAGAGTGCAGGACGGTGTATAGCTCACATTAGCCCAAACGCCTAACCGTAACAGTGCAGATCGCTAATGTATACATGAAAGCAATAAGCAGTGTTCCCACCACACAGCACCATCTTCTATTTGATCTTGCGGCATATAGAAAATTACAATTTTCACAATAGTGTATCCTTACATTAAATTGCTGGCTTTGTGGTCGCCATCATAAATAATGTCGCAGTCTGCCATATTGCCGCCTCAAGCATCTTGCGTCCGTGTATATTAGTTTCCAAACGTATCCTTGATAAAAGTTACTCGCAACACTCACATACTAGTTACCTACTGTTTTGCGTGATTGCGGTTCGTGTGAGACTGTAGCATAGCCTTTCCCTGCACTACAACCGGAGCAAAATGACAACCGCTAATATCATTTCATGATACTTTTCACGTTGCGAAGTCGCGCTTGTTCATTTTGCCGCAGTTTCCGTTGCGGTCAGCTATGCATGTCTCACAAACACGAACAGCAAACAAGCAAAACAGAAAGCGAGGTAAACAAGTATGTTGAGAAGTAAGCTATACGTAACTTTTGAATACGGCTTCGTTTGGCAACGAGTATTCACAGACAAGGAGCACTATGCGGCAATCAAGGAACACTACAACATTATTTACGATGATGACCCCGAAGAAGCAAGCCAGCAATTCAACGTAAGAATGTACTATGATGAAGACTTTAACCCTTTCTATATGCCCGAAGACTATATAGAAGAGTATGGAGACTACGGTACTAAGTGGTGGGAACAGGAACATGGGGAATTATGATTCCCTATGTTCTGTATTACATAGCAAGTCGCGCCCGTTCATTGCCGAAATCCCTTTATTCTGTATCCGCATTTTCAATGTTCGTTTCTTTTATGCTCTCAATTTCCAAATACCCGCCTATGTTGTGTTAAGCTCTATGTACCAGTTATAGCGAAGCGCGCCAATTAAGGTTTTGAATACCGATCGGCTTCACCGCGCAGAACGGTAAGACATCCGTGTCTTACCTGTTAGTGGCACAGGCAGGTTATTAGAGCTTGTTCTGACGCGTATGTGAGCTTCCTGCTCACATGGGCGGTTCCTACGTCACGCGCCCCCGTTTATCATTTTGGAAACATTTATATACTTTTTAATCACTTGCGACGATCCGCACACATGCGCCGTTTGCATGTGGGGTAATGCGCACATAGACCGCGCAGGTCTGCACATAGCCGCAGGTGATCGTGTCCTTTTTTCGTGTGCCTGCAAAGGGTGCAACGGACGCAATGCCGAGCTTTTCCTTTAAGGGCTTATCCCCCCCTTGCAGGCTTGCGAAAAGAGATACAAGTATCAAATCCATGCGGGCAGGAGAGAAGCCAACCCGTATGGCAGGTACTATCTTAATTACGATCGCTTACCCTTTTTGGCAGGCTGATCGTCAGATGTCTCCGCAGGTGTTCCGGCGGGAGCGTCAGCGGCTTCCGGCGCATCGGTGGAAATGTCAACAGCAGGTGTTCCGGCGGGAACGTCCGGTGATTCCGGCACTCCCGATGTTTCAGACTTATCCCGTGCAATGTCCGTGATCTTAAAGCGCTTGTTTTTTGTGTCGTATTCGCCAAGCAAAGTACATTCCTGTCCACGGCGGGCATTGACATAAACAGATTCCGAGCAGGTAAACGTGTCAACGTCTTCGTTCTGATCGAGAACAACTTGATACCACTCGACTTCGCGCCCATTTTCACGATCTGTCATTGTGTTGGATTTGGTCTTGTAGACCGTTGCATTGATTAATACCTGTAATTTCATTTTTACCCTCTTTTCTGTGCGCCCCCTGCGCACTGGTTGATTTTCCGAACGTTCGGAATTTTGTTTGTGAGTTGCCCCGCAGGTGGGAGAGTTCCCACCCTTTTAAGCGGGGCGTGTAAAGTATTAAGGCTGTCTGCCTGTACTTTTGATATTAGTTGCCTGTCCCTGTCCAGCAATCCATAATACGGACAGAATGACCCATCGAAAGACATTTACGAATAGTGTTGCAGAGTGCCACAAAGTCAAGCTCATCCTTGGGGTCGCGCATCGCGTCCCACTCCTCAACTTTTGTAAACTCATGTATTAGATTCGCGCGGAATGTCGGTTCGCTCGGCTTCTGATCATCTGCACCGGACTTTCCTTTTGCGCCACGCTTCTCGGTTTCGCCGGAAGAATCGTCGCCCTTACTACTATTTTTAAGTGCTTTTTTAATATCACGGACGCTCATATCCGGCGTGATGCTATCAAGCTCATCGTCAGTATGACCAACCATTACACCAAGCTGTGACTGGCTAAATCCCTTATACTTGTCCGCGATCTCAGTAACGGGCTTGCCGGACTCAATCTTTGCACCAAAACGACCTACAATGTCGATAAGATTGTAAATGGTGGACTTTTGTATGCCAAACATAGCCATGCCAAAATCTACGATACTATTGTAACCATCGAGGCGAAATAAACCGTCGCTGTCGATCTCATACAATATAAAAGCAGCGGTAAGCTTGGACTTTTGATATGAGTCCCAAGCAACGCGAAACGAGTTGACACACTCCGCATAACGCTTTTTGTCATCCTCACTAAAAGCCGGAATTACAGGAGAGCCTTTCTCAACCTCGGATTTCGGAACAGCCTGTGCAAGCCCGTCCTTGATAACTGTTGTGTAGTCTTCCGGCTTGTGTCCTGCCGATTCCGTCACTTTCTTGCGGGCAAGTGCTTTCACAACCTTTGCCTTTGCTTTCTTTTCCTCTGCCGCTTTTGCCTCTTCCGGCTTGACAATGACAGGCTCACCAATCTTGGTTACAGATTTACGGGCGGGTGCTTTTTTTGCCGCTACAGCCTTGCCAGCCTTGGTAAGAGTTGCTTTTTTCGGCTCTTTTGCATCAACAACGGGTGCGTTCATAATTTCCTTTTTCATAGTTTGTTCCTCGCTTTCTCTTTTTTTTTCTCTCTTCGCTATGTTGATTTTTCCGAACGTTCGGAAAAATTGGTTACTGGTTATCGGGTTGCTTGATGTAATATGTAAGATCACAATACCGAGTTGTATTGTAGTTCGGAGTCTTCACGGTGTAACCGTCCCCGTACCGTCCATGATATTCCTCTGCCGCATCTAAGCATTCCTGCATGGTTGCTTTCCGATTGATATACCCAGCAGTAAGGGCGGTGTGGTGAAACATGTATAACTGTCCGTCTACTTCCAAATTGCCACCGATTAAACGTTTCATATTAATACCCCTCCTTCGAATTTCCCCGTCAAGCCGATAGGACAGCCTATAAATATTAATTCATGTCGCAAATTTCAGTAAAATCGAGCGTACGAATGATAAAGTCTATTTCACTTTCGCCAAAACTAGCGGCTTTCAACGCATCAAATACTTTAGATTTGGATATTGGAAATTCGCTTGTTATATTCTTTACCGCGATGATCTCACCATTTCCCGCAACATATTGACGTGCCGCTTTTTCGTCTTTTGCAGGAATCGCAAGTTTGAAGCAATCCCGACCATCATCCAAATAAACCATGTACTTTTTCAATTTCATATTTAATACCTACCTTTCTACTTGTTTTCTCTCTTTTCGCTGTGCGGTGAAGCCCCGCCTCACTGTCTAAATTAATTATAAAATTTACGTGTTTTAATAGAGGCGAAAAATTTAATGGACATATGAGTGTGATTGTAGTACTCTATATAAATGAGGATTTGTTGAGTTGATAAATTCTGACTTTCTGGGCAATTGATTATACTGTGAAATGTTAAAAGATAAATATACAAGGAGAATATTGATATGAAGAATAGACGAAAGTTTTCTATTTTTATAAGTTCTACTTATGAAGACCTTAAAGAAGAAAGACAGGCATTGGTAGGTGTGGCATTAGAAAATAATTTCATCCCTGTAGGAATGGAGCAATTTCATGCTGCTCCTACAAGTCAATGGAATGTTATAACAAAGATGATTGATGAGTGCGATTTTTACCTTCTTGTTATTGGTGGTCGATACGGAACAATCGATGAAGAAACTGGTATAAGTTACACGGAGAAAGAATACAATTACGCAAAAACTAAGGGACTACCAATTCTTGCATTGATTAAGGAATCTTCAGCTATTGCTGAAAGTGAAAAGGATACTGGAGACGATAAATATGATAAAATGAAAAGACTTGATGAGTTCAGAGAAAGGGTCAAAAATGATGGAAATACCGTTGATTTTTTCACGGATCTAAACGGTTTAAAGTATGTGGCATCACCGACATTCAGGAATGCCATTAATTATGTTGACGATAATGCTGGATGGGTTCGATATCGAGATATAGTAGATGTAATCAATGAAGAGGCAGAAGGACGGAATAAGGCAAATGCTGAATTTGGAGAGCATCAACAGAAAATGTTAGAAGAGGTGAGAGAGATGCTTTCTCAATTAGGCAGTAGGCTCACTGATTTAGAAGATAACCAGTTAACCTGGGAGGTAATTCCCACAGCAACGAATGAAGATATCAATAAATTGTTTCAGGTTGAAAATGAGACATTAACTATTGGAAATTCAGAGGAAGATAAATCAGTTGTAGGTCAAGATGATGTTGGCTACATTCCTGTGGAATCAGCTTTTCTGTTAGTGTATGCGGCTGATGGTGATGGTCAAATCATAAAGACGCAGACACTTAGCTCGCCTACTCAGATTTCCACATCGGGTAAGCAGTTTATGGCTGATAACTCAAAAAGAGAATCAGCAAGATGGATAGAGGCGTTAGACCGACTTATAGAGTGGGGATGGGTTAAAGCTGTAGGGTATAAAGGCGAAATATTTGAATTGACAGGAACTGGTTACAGTAAAGCCGATTGGTTGAAGGATGGTATGGGAATTGATACTTCAAAAGACCCGCTTGACGAGTTAAAAGAGTTTGATGGTTGATATTTTTATATACATAAAGTGCCCTCAAATTCGGGTTTGTCTAAACAGTTAATATTGCAATCAAAACAAAATAAGTAACATAGCGTCAGAGCGTATAGGAACCAGTCTATGCGCTCTGTTTTTTTGTAAAGGAGCAGAGTATATGTCAGAAACCAAAAATGAACAATATATTCCAAGTTTTAAACGAAAGAAAAAAGAAATCATGACAGCAGACAAAAGCAGAACGGCAAAACGTTTTCAGATGTATGCCGATACGGTATCGAAACTGACAGCGGAAACAGGAAATAAAGGAAAGAAAGGGGCAGGAAAGTGATGGAATATAAAAATTTTGTAGAACAGGTCAGGGAACGGATTAAGGATTTTCTTCCGGAAAAGTTTGCAGATGCAGATGTGGAGGTAAACCAAGTAATTAAGAATAACGACTGCACACTGGACGGTCTGGTTATCCGCACGGAGGAAAGCAATGTTACGCCCACTATATACCTTAACCCGTATTTTGAACAGATAGGGCAGGGGGCGGAGCTTGATGACGTACTGCATATGATCGCAGACACTTATCAGGCAAATTATATCAACCGTGATGTTGATATGTCGGCAGTTTTGGATTATGACAGCATCAAAGACAAAATAGTGTGCAAACTCATTAACGGCGAAAACAACAGGCAGTTCCTTGAAAATAAGCCATATACGGAGATGGAAGATTTAGCCGTGGTGTATCAGATCTTACTTAATAAAAATAAAGATAACTCAGCAACGATTACCATATCGGACAATCTTATGGACATATACGGGATAACGGTTGACGAACTACATGAACAGGCGATGCAGAACATGAGTGTCCTCCAGCCGTACAGCCTCAAAAGCATGAATGAAACCGTGATAGACATATTTGTTTCAGATATGGAAGCGCAGGGAATGAGCGCTGAAAGCGCAAGGGAAATGGCATCGTTGATGCTTCCGGATACCGATGACATGGTCGCACTATATGTGCTGACAAATGATACAAAATTTAACGGCGCAGCGGAAATATTAAACGATAATGTCAGACAGGAGATCGCGGATAAGATCGGTGACTTCTATGTGCTTCCGTCATCAGTCCACGAAACGTTGATCATTCCGAAAAGTGAGGATATGGACAGAAAGCAGCTGGAGCAGATGGTATGTGAGGTAAACGAAACACAGGTGCTTCCGGAGGAACGGCTTTCTGACCATGTTTATGAGTATGATGCAAAAACGCATGAACTGTTCCGGAGCGACAGGGCAGAAGAACGTAAAATGCAGAGAGGAAAAACACAGGAAATGAAGCAGGGACGACCTTCACTAAAGGGCAGGCTTGACCAAAAGCGGGGTGCAGTCATTAAGATGGACACAGGACAAAAAAAGCTTTCGGCAGATAAGAAAAGGGAAGTAACGATATAACAAAATAACATTTGGTCACAGGGCATATGGGACAGTCTGTATGCCCTTAAATTTTAATGAAAATGGAGGATAATAACATGGGTAAAACAGTTAAAAAAGGAAACACGGGTGAAACCAAAGCGGAAAAATTCGTCAGGATCGGCGAGTGCCGGATGAATAAGGCGATAGATGCAATCGGGCGTCTTGAAAACCTTTCCAACAGGTCAAATTATGAATACACACAGGAACAGGTGGAGGCAATATTTTCGGTGCTGGAGAAAAGCGTGGCGGACGTAAAGGCAAAGTTTACTGCGGCAAAACCCAAAGAGGGCGTTTCATTCTCTTTCGGGGCAAAGACTGAACAGGGGGGATTGTAAGATGAGTACAGTTGTTTTGGGAACAGGGGATAAGATAATGAATATCATGAAAGACATGGACATGGGCATTCCGGGACTGGCGTCGCTGTCAGGCGTGCATGAGAACACCCTGTTAAATATAATGGCGGGCATCTGCGAACCGGACATCACTACGCTGTGCAGGGTTGCCGATGCACTTGGTGTCTGCGTGAGGGAGCTGTGCCCTGATGAGGAGCAGTATACATTGACTGTCGGTAAAAACACCCTTGCAAAGCTGATAGTGATAAGCGAGATCAACGGCGTGGAATTGAATGACCTGATTGCTTCCATTCTGGAAAAGGGCATTGAGGAAAACGGATTTTATGGTTAAGGAAAGCGGCGGGGGTTCCCGCCGCCTGATTGGGAGGAAAGCTTATTATGATGACAAGATACCAGATGGTTTCCGCACTGGCGGAAACCACTGCGGCAAAGATTGCCGAAAACGGGGCATCATTTCGGGATTATCTTGATACGGCGGCACGGCTGTACAAATACCCGTTTAATGAACAGATGCTTATTTATGCGCAAAGACCAGATGCGCGCGCCTGTGCGTCGCTGGAGATATGGAATGAAAAAATGTCCTGCTGGGTAAACCGCGGGGCAAAGGGAATTGCGCTGATTGACACGGACAGTGAGCGCCCGAAGCTGAAATATGTCTTTGACATAGCTGACGTGCATAAGGCAAGGCGGATCGGGCGTTTCCCGCAACTGTGGGAGATGAAGGAGGAACATAAGGAGGCTGTGCTTGGACGGCTGGAACAGATTTATGGCAGGACAGATGACCAAAAGCCGTTTGAACAGCGCATTATTGAGATTGCCATAAGGATCGCTTCAGATTATTACAAGGAAATCCTGACGGAAATAAAGGACGTAAGGGACGGAAGCCTTTTAGAGGAACTGGACGACCTGAATATGGGTATCCGCATACATGACACGCTTGCATCAGGCATCGCCTATACGGTGCTTTCGCGCTGCGGGGCGGACATGGAGATGTGCAAAGACGATTTTGATTTTATCTATATTGATGAGTTTAACACGCCAAAGACCTTATCCGTCATCGGGACAGCCACCACGGAAATGTCCAAGCCGATCCTAATGGAAATCGGCAGGGTGATAGCTGCTCAGGAGAAAGAGGCGGAAAGGCATGGCGCTTTAAATAATGAAGAAGAAAAAAATATTGATAAAACGCTTGCAAAAGGACAGAATATACACTATAATGCTTTAAAGCGCGAAAGTGAAACTGGGGAACGATCTACGCCGGAAACAACAAAAAATAAAGAAACGGAGGGCATGGCATATGGAACTGACATACGAGAAGAACGGGGACTACCTGATACCGAACCTGATACCGGACGGGGAGCCGGAGGGGACGCTGACAAAATTCGGACTGATGCGGAGGAACTTTCTGAAGGAACACAGGAAAGGGATTTATCAGGGGATGATCCTGATGGGCGAACTGAAAGCGCACTGCCTGGAGATACAGAGGCAGGCAGAGGAGAGAATGGAGTTTTTGACAGAGCAGATGGCGAAAACCGAGGGAGTGGACGAAGCGCTGAAAGCGTCCGATCAGATGAAATGGGTGGCGAAGATGAACAGCATCAGGAACTCAGCGGAGGAAACCGTACTGACGGAGCTGGTCTACAGCCTATAAGTAATGAAACACAACAGAATATGGAAACAGAAAAGCCGGATAATGACCACAACAGTGGGGAAAATTCATTGTCCGGCTCTTTTTGGGATAATCCGGACTTTGCAGAAAAGGCAATGGAACTTCAAAAGGGAGTTTTATGCTCGGATGCGTTCCTTATCCATAAAAGACCGGAGATTGCGGGATATTTTGCAATGGAGCAGGACGCAATGCTGCAAACGGAATATTTCAAAAACAGTTTCCATATGGGCATGACTTACGTTTTAGGTGTGGGAGATTCCATTGTTGAATATCATGCAGAAGAGAATGGGATTTACATGAAGGACAGGACGAATGACACAGTTTCGGAGGAAACGCTTTTGTCATGGGAAGATGCCCGTTTTTTTGTCAATTCCTATATCGAGGATGACGTATATCTGCTTCCGGGGGAAAAGGCGGAGCAGATCGACACAAACGGAATGTACAAGCAGATTAACCTGTTTTCCATGTTCACGGAGCAGGTGGGGAAAATCGCCACAAAAGAGGCAGAGCAGGGCATTATCCCGGCAGAAAAGGAAATCCCTGAACAGGCGCGGAAAGAACTTGAAAAGACACAGGCAAAAATGGAGCGTGACACAAAGGTTTCCTGCAAAGATGCCATTGACAGGGCTATCGCTGAAAATTTTGACGGATACCGTCTGCCAAGGGAAACAGCGGAGGGGGTTATAAAAGAATACGGCATAGAGCGTGTAAGTTATGTGCTGGCAAATACCGTCATGCACCGCAGGCAGGAGGACAGACTTTCCCTGGAAAATAAGGAATGGGCAAAGTCTATCACGCCTTATGCCATGCTTGAAAGCCAGGATATAGTTGCCGCTTCCCACCCTGCTGTGCTGAATGGCTTTATCAATCAGGCAAGAAGATACATTGAGCGTGAGAAAGAGCTTGCAGCACAGGCAGAAGCAGAGCAGGTGCAGGATAAGGAAATTTCTGGTCATGATGTCCAAAAGTCAGAAGATACTATTTTCATTGACGGGCAGAAGTGTGTAAAGACAGATGAATGGAAGTCCGGCGATGATGTATATGTGCTTGGCAATTCCGTTGAGGACAGTGATTTCTTCTATGCAGAGGTAAACGGGAATACACACTTTGAGTATGACCATAAGCCGGACAGGAAGGAAATAGAAGATGATTTCATAGACCTTGAAGCTATGAGGGATATTGACCGCCACGAAGCAGAGATATTTTCACGTTTTGAGGGCAGTGCTGATTTTTCTGACATTGGTGCCGCCGCGGTCCGTGAAAAGATGGAGAATGGCGAAACAGACAAAGAAATGGATTCCGTGGAGCAGAATGGTATGAAGTCCGATTATAAGGTTGGCGATACGGTGACCATTGAGGAAACGGAGTTTATCATTGAAAATATTTCCGACAGAGAAATACAGCTCCGTGATCCGAAACTGCTTTATCCGATCTTTAGGACGGAAAGCAGGGAGAACTTTGAGCGTCTGTTAGCAGAGAAAACAGAAAATGCCCTGCCGGAGCCGGACCGGAAAAGCCCTGCAAAAGAGGCAGAACCGGAGATTGACAAGGTGGGAGCTGTTAATTTCCACATCACAGACGATACCCTCGGTATTGGTAGTGCAAAAGAAAAATTCAAAAGGAATATAGAAGCAATCCGCACCCTTGAAAAGATTGAGAGCGGACACCGCACTGCAACACCGGAAGAACAGGGGATTTTAGCAAAATATGTGGGCTGGGGAGGTCTTGCCGACGCTTTTGACGGAACAAAGGTAAATTGGGCGAATGAATATCAGGAATTAAAAAGCCTTTTATCCCCGGAAGAATATGATTCCGCGAGGGAAAGCACACTGAATGCACATTATACAAGCCCCGTTATCATAAGGAGCATCTATGAAGCCTTAGAGAACATGGGGTTTGAAAAAGGGAATGTATTAGAGCCTGCAATGGGCATCGGGAATTTCTTCGGTATGCTGCCGGAGAAGATGCAGGACAGCAGGCTTTATGGCGTGGAGCTTGACGGTATCACCGGACGGATTGCAAAACAGCTCTATCCGAAAGCAGATATCAAAATCTCCGGATTTGAAAAGACGGACTACCAGAATGATTTTTTTGACGTGGCAGTGGGCAACGTGCCTTTTGGTCAGTATAAGGTAGCAGATAGGCAGTATGATAAAAATAACTTCCTTATACACGATTACTTTTTTGCAAAAACTTTGGACAAAGTGCGTCCGGGCGGCGTGGTCGCTTTTGTGACAAGCAAGGGTACAATGGACAAGAAAAGCCCCGAAGTACGGAAATACCTTGCACAGCGTGCGGATCTTTTGGGGGCGGTCAGGCTTCCGAATACAGCCTTTAAAGAAAATGCGGGAACAGAAGTTACCTCGGATATCTTATTTCTGAAAAAGCGCGACAGGGTTATGGATTTGGAACCGGACTGGGTGCATCTTTCGGAAGATGAAAACGGCATCGCTATGAACAGTTATTTTGTGGAACACCCGGAGATGATCGTTGGAAAAATGGAAATGGTGTCCGGACCTTACGGTATGGAAAGCACCTGCCAGCCCGACACCACAAGACCCTTTGCGGAGCAGCTTGCGGAAGCCATCAGCCGCATTGACGGGAAGATTGAGGAGATAGAACTTGATGAACTTGATGATGAATTTGCGGGCACGGCAATCCCCGCAGATCCGGATGTAAAAAATTACAGTTACACACTGGTGGACGATAAAGTCTATTACCGTGAGAATTCCATTATGAAACCTGTTGATATGTCGGATTCCATGCTGGAACGCGTCAGGGGCATGGTGGGCATAAGGGACTGTACGCAGGAACTGATTAACGTGCAGCTTCAGGAATATCCGGATCATGTTATTAAAAATAAACAGACGGAATTAAATGAGCTGTATGATGATTTTACCAAAAAGTACGGGTTTATCAATTCACAGACCAACAAGCGGGCATTTAACCAGGACAGCAGCTATTGCCTGCTATGCTCTCTTGAAAAGATGGACGAGGAAGGGAAATTTATCGGCAAGGCGGATATGTTCACAAAGCGCACGATCAAAAAAGCGGAGGTTGTCACGAGCGTTGACACGTCAACCGAAGCCCTTGCGGTGTCGCTGTCAGAAAAGGCGCGAATTGACCTTGATTATATGGCGGAGCTGTCCGGGAAAGACACTGACACGATAAAAGAGGAACTGACCGGGGTAATCTTTCAAAATCCCTTAACTGACAAATGGGAAACCGCGGACGAATATCTGAGCGGAAACGTCCGTGACAAGCTGGAAACAGCAAAAGTCTATGCAGAAAACCATCCGGAATATAACGTGAATGTGCAGGCGCTCATGCAGGTACAGCCCAAAGAGCTTGACGCAAGCGAGATAGAGGTTCGTATCGGTGCGACATGGGTAAAGCCGGAGTATCTTGAAGATTTCATGCGCGACACGTTTGAAACGCCGCAGCATCTGTTTGACCGGAATGTCATGGGCATACAGTATTCGGACGTGACGGGGCAGTGGAATGTAAAGGGCAAAAATGCGGATTATGGAAATTCCCTTGTGAACATGACTTACGGAACAAGCCGCAGGAACGCCTACCAGATTTTGGAGGACTCCCTGAACCTGAAAGACAGCCGGGTGTATGACACCATAGAGGAGGACGGGAAGGAAAAGAGGGTATTAAACAAAAAGGAAACCACACTTGCGGCACAGAAGCAGGACACCATACGGGAAGCCTTTAAGGACTGGATTTTCCATGATCCGGACAGGCGGCAGGACTTGGTGGCAAAATACAACAAGCTGTTCAATTCCACTAAACCGAGGGAATATAACGGTGACCATTTAAAGTTCCCCGGAATGACACCGGACATTGAACTAAAACCGCATCAGAAAAATGCAATAGCGCATATCCTGTATGGGGACAACACCCTGCTTGCTCACTGCGTCGGCGCGGGCAAGACGTTTGAGATGACAGCGGCGGCAATGGAGAGCAAGCGGTTAGGCTTATGCCAGAAAAGTTTGTTTGTAGTGCCGAATCACCTGACAGAACAATGGGCAAACGATTTCCTGCGTTTATATCCCGGTGCAAATATCTTAGCTGCCACGAAAAAGGATTTTGAACCTGCGAACAGGAAAAAGTTCTGTTCAAGGATAGCGACGGGCGATTATGACGCAGTTATTATCGGGCATAGCCAATTTGAGAAGATACCATTGTCAGCGGAAAGGCAGGCGGCGACTATTGAACGGCAGATAGATGAGATAGAGCTTGCCATTGCACAGGCAAAAGCGGACAACGGGGAACGCTACACAATCAAGCAGATGGAGAAATCAAGAAAAGCGTTGCAGACGAGGCTCGACAAACTTAATGATACCACAAGAAAAGACAATGTAGTGACGTTTGAACAGTTAGGAGTGGACAGACTTTTTGTCGATGAATCGCACAATTATAAAAATCTGTTTCTTTATACCAAGATGCGCAACGTGGCGGGCATTGCACAGACGGAAGCTCAGAAATCGAGCGATATGTTCGGGAAGTGCCAGTATCTTGATGAATTAACGGGCGGCAAGGGTGTGACCTTTGCGACAGGCACACCGATCAGCAACAGCATGACGGAGCTTTACACCAATATGCGCTATCTCCAGTATGGCACGTTACAGAAACTTGGCTTAGGGCATTTTGACAGTTGGGCATCTTCTTTTGGCGAAACACAAACAGCCATAGAGCTTGCGCCGGAGGGTACGGGTTACAGGGCAAAGACAAGGTTTGCGAAATTTTTTAATCTTCCGGAACTGATTTCGCTGTTCAAGGAAAGTGCAGATATACAGACAGCGGATATGCTGAAACTGCCCGTACCGGAGGCTACGTACGAGAATGTAGTGTTAAAACCGAGCGAATACCAGCAGGATATCGTTGCTTCCCTTGCGGACAGAGCTGAAGCAGTCAGGAACAGGAAAGTTGAACCATATGAGGATAATATGCTCAAGATAACCAATGACGGCAGAAAGTTAGCGTTAGACCAGCGGCTTATCAACGATATGCTTCCTGATGATGAAAATTCCAAAGCAAGCGTATGTGTGAACAAGGCATTTGAGATTTGGGAGCAGACAAAGGAACAGAGGTCAACGCAGCTAATCTTCTGTGATCTCTCTACGCCGAAAGGGGACGGCACTTTCAACGTCTATGAGGACATAAAAAATAAGCTGGTGGAGAAAGGAGTGCCGGCGAAAGAAATAGCATTTATCCATGATGCCAATACAGAAATGAAGAAAGCGGAGCTGTTCGGAAAAGTACGAAGCGGACAGGTTCGTTTTTTATTGGGTTCTACGCAGAAAATGGGCGCAGGAACAAACGTACAGGACAGGCTTATCGCATTACACCATTTAGATGTACCGTGGCGTCCTTCGGACATAGAACAGCAGGAGGGGCGTATTTTAAGACAGGGTAACATGAATGACAAGGTTAAGATTTTCCGGTATGTGACGGAGAGCACATTTGATTCGTACAGTTGGCAGCTTATTGAAAACAAGCAGAAGTTCATTGGCCAGATAATGACATCAAAATCCCCGGTACGTTCCTGTGAGGATGTAGATGAAGCGGCGCTGACATATGCAGAAGTAAAAGCGCTTGCGACAGGCAATCCCTATATCAAGGAAAAAATGGATCTCGACGTTCAGGTATCAAAATTAAAGCTGATGAAAGCGAACCATACCAGTCAGATATACCGGCTGGAGGATAACATCACACAGCATTATCCGCAGCAGATAGCCATTCTAAAAGAGCGGATCAGCGGCATGACGGCGGACATTCAGACTGCAAAGACGAAGCTCCCCGCAGATAAGGAACAGTTTACCATGAAAGTCGGGGAAAAGGTTTATGCGGATAAAAAAGAAGCCGGAACTGCACTTGTAGAGATGTGCAAGGAAATGAAAACAGTCAATGTGCCTGCAACGGTGGGGGAATATGCCGGGTTTAAGATGGCGGTGTCTTTTGATTCATTCAACCATAAATTTGTAATGAACTTAAAAGGGCAGTTAAGCCATAACCTGGAGATCGGCTCTGATCCACTCGGCAACATTTCACGCATCAATCATGCTCTGGAAGCCATGCCGAAACAGCTTGCCGAAGCGCAGACCAAACTTGAAAACGTGGAACGCCAGCTGGAAACGGCAAAAACGGAGGTTACAAAGCCTTTTGCACAGGAAGCAGAGCTTTCAGAAAAGTTAGAGCGCCTTTCTGCCTTAAATGCCCTGTTAAACATGGACGAAAAGGGCGATGATGCAGCCAGCCATGAAGACGGCGTCGGCATGGAGGACGATGCGCCGGAGCAGACAGAAACGGAAACATCCGGACACAGTGACCAAAAGACAGAACAGGCGGCAGATACGTCGAAACTCCGTCTGGTGAAAAATACATCCGCAGTTGACGACAATCCTGTGCAAAAGGTGTCAATAAGGGGGAAATTGGAAGCGTACAAAGCACAGGCAGCGGGAACAGGGAAACCGGAAATTGAAAAATTGAAAGGGAAGGAGGAAGTTATATAAATATGAACAAACATACAGTGAGCGATTTATACCAGATGCAGTCACTCCCGCTTTCCATAAAAATACGGATGACACAATACCGTATCCGGGAATGGGTGGAGCATTACGGGACAGACGGCGTATACATAGCATTCAGCGGCGGCAAGGACAGCACAGTCCTTCTTCACCTTGTAAGGGAGATGTACCCGAACATCGGGGCTGTGTATGTGGACACCGGACTGGAATATCCGGAAATCAGGGAGTTTGTGAAACAGCATGAAAATGTTGATATCATCAGACCGAAAATGAATTTCCGCGATGTGATTATGAAATACGGTTACCCGATGATCGGAAAGGAAGTTGCGGGGTGCGTCTACGGTGCAAGGCGGTATGTGGAAAAGCTGATACAACGGGAAAATGGAGCGGAGGGAGGTGAAGTAATCCCGAATTACAGCTATATGGCTGACCTGGTAGGGATAGACCGGCGGGAGGATAAGGAAAATGCACTTTATAAGAGTCTGATCCGTGGAGAGATACCAAGCACGGACATAAAAGTGCCTGTCCGCTACCTTATCCTGCATGGGAAATATCTCCATAAGGAAAACGGTGCGGAAACATCAGAATATTCCAGGATGTACAACAAGGAAAGATATAAATTCTTTTTGGAGGCGCCTTTTGAAATATCCGAACACTGCTGTTCGATTATGAAAAAAGCGCCCATGCACAATTACGCCAAAAAGACGGGGAAAATGCCAATGACAGCGCAGATGGCGAGTGAAAGCAGATTAAGGACAACAAACTGGCTGAAAAACGGCTGCAACGGTTTTGAGATGAAAAGCCCCATCAGCAACCCGATGTCGTTCTGGACGGAGCAGGACGTGCTGGAGTACATCTACAATAACCATATCCCGATAGCGGACGTATACGGTGAAGTGGTGGCAGACTGCGGCGGTGAAGCGCCGGACGGGGATACGGCGGATATGGGGATCTTTGACTTGGGAAAGCCGGTGTTTGAAACGACCGGATGCAACCGGACAGGGTGCGTTTACTGCGGTTTTGGCTGCCACAGGGAAAAATCACCGAACCGTTGGGAGATGGCAGAGAAATTATCCAATCCGGAGATCATTGACTATATGATGCGCGGCGGCGCGTTTACGGAAAAGGGCATTTGGAAACCGGACGGCAGGGGGCTTGGCTTCTGGTTTGTGATTGAATGGATCAACGTGCATGGAAACCTGAACATCATCCTGCCGCACAGGGAGAAATATCTTGGACAGTATATGACGGAGGACATACAGAAATATCTTGCAGCGTAAAAAACAGCAATAAAACGGAGGTTTAAGGAAAATGGGACAATCAGGACAGAATACAAAACAGAATATGGACGAAAACGATATCATAAAGCAGTTTATGGAGATGCTCAGCCAGCATGACATGGGAGGGCAGTCACAGGATTTTATGGAGCTTTTTAAGTATGCAGTGGGAATGCAGTTACAGATCGGCGCAATGGCAAATGAATTACAGGGAATGCGGGAACAGCTTGCACAGCTTCAGGACAGCCAGCCGAAGGCAGCAACGGAGAAATTGATGGATAAAGCTGCACACATTCAGGAAAAACTTGCAGACCTGTCGCAGCGCCTGTCAGAAATAAAAGACTGTTTCGTGGAAACGGCGGCAAAAGCGGTCAATGCCTTTAAAGAAAAAGGGAAAGAGGAAATGTGCAAAGTCCTCCAAAAAGGGATATCAAGCATAAAATCGCTGCTTGCAGGTTATCAGGAGCAGATGATCGATGTGAAAACGGATTATCAAAAGACAGCCAACCAGATAGACAGCATTGGCGACCAATTAAAGCAGATCGGGAACAGCGTTTCAAATGTGGGCAGACTGTTAGCAGGGAAAGGCACAAAAGAAATGTCGGACGAACAGCCGGGGATCGGCATTACAAGGGCAATCAACACGCCTGTTAAAAATGCGATTGCGCACCTGCAAAAAAATATTGATGCCATTGACCGGATGACGGGAAAACTGGACAGCCTGTCAGAACGCCTTAATACTGCAAAAGAGGCGGAAAAAGGGGGGAGAACGTCCTTAAAGGATAAATTGTCGCAGATGAAAGAAAAAGCCGGACAGCAGAACAGACCGGAGCCGGATAAGGAAAAAGGGAAAAACAGGGCGGAATGCCTGTAAAAACCGGATAAAAGCATCAGAAGCGGAACAGGCGGAAACACGCCTGTTTTCTGCTTTTGCCAAAGGAAAAGGAGGAATCATATGGCAGAAAATAATTATGATATTGGGGAACTCAGATCTTCCCTTGAAACGATACACAGGGCAGTATCGGAACTTATCACGGGCATTGAGGCGCTGCTGCGGCAGCTACCGCCTGAGAGGGAGGCGCCGCGCCCATTGGAGGCAGAACAGGAATTTATGGAAATGGACAGGAAAGCCAATGAGCCGATCAAGGACAGCGATGTGGTTCTGAAGATCATGTATAGGGAAACTGACGGGTATGAGATTGACAAGATCACCAACATGACACAGGAACAGGCGCTTGACCTTGCCTATAAACTGGCGTCACTGGGCGAGAATGAGTGGGACGGGAATATTCAGGATTTTATGGAAGAAAATGGGGCGGAGTATGTGCCAATCATTGTAAAAGGCGGCAGAAACAGCGGTATGCCGGAATTTTTTGATATTGCGGTAGACCTGAAGGTAGGGGAAGTTTCCCTTGAAAAAGAGTTATCCGGAATCGAATATGCAGCGTCCATTGTACACCGTCTGGAACATGGGAAGAGTGTGTTTTCCCCTGATGAAAGAAACCTGATTGTAAATTACGGGTATAAGTTGGACAATTACGGGAAAACAAAAGAGCTGGCGGATATGCTGGCATACCGGATTGAGAATGAGCCTGTCAATGCAGCGCTGACAGTCATTGACGCACAGGCGGAAATTGACGCGCTTCCCGATGGCATGATTGGTCTGTCAGAGATGCACGGATACGGTTACACATGGGAAGAAATGCTCCCGCTTACAAAAGAAACCGCATTAGAGCTGTTTGACCATGACCTGCCCGTGTACCTGCTTTATGAGGACGGTTCAGAAGCTATGGCAGAGGACAGGAAGCGGATCACAGAGCATAAGGGCATCTTCGGCATAGAAAAAGGCGATTGGGAGAATGAGCGGGAATTGCGCTCCATGCAGACGGAGCTTACCGACGAAGAAATTGAGTACAAAGACATTGAACAGGCGAGAGCCGCTGAAGAGCAGGAGGAAGAAATTGCGGGAAATGTCACTTCTGGACATGATGTCCCAAAATCAGAAATGGAGCAGACAGAAACAGAACAGCCCGAACCGGAGAAAACCTCCAAAACACCGGAAGCAGCAGATATGGAGGAGGACGAAATGATTGACCTCGGCAGTGAGAGGGAGCAGGTGCTTTCTGAAATGAAGAAGTTTTTAGCAGGGGAACAGGAAAATGAGCTTGCATTTCAGATAGCAGACCGTTATATCAGCATACAGGAAACAGATAGCGGCTATGATTATTCTATTATGGGCGCAGATTATAAGGAGATAGACGGCGGTGTGTATGACAATCCCGATGTCAGTATCAGAGAAGCCCTTAACGACATAGTGGAGGATTTAAAAGACAATCCTTTTGACAACGGTGCAAGGGGGAATATCGGTGACAATGATGAGTTGATACCGATTGATTACGATGGATTGATGGAAAAGGTGGAAGCTGCAAACCGTATCGAACCGCAGACACAGGGGAACGTAGTTGAAAATTTCAAGGCAAAGACAAATGAGCTGTTCCATGAAATCAGTGAAATGAACCCGGCAGAGATTGAGGAAACCGTAAAATGCCATGTGCAGGCACAATTAGATGAATATGGCATTGATGCGGTAATCGTCGATGCGGTTGTTTCAGGGAGCCGGTGCCGGGGCTTGGAGCGTGAAGGCTCTGACCTTGATGTGGTAGTGGAGCTTTCCACGAATGAGAGGGAAGATGTGCTGTTCGATATGTTTAATGAGAACGGGCTTCATATCGGCGGGGTAAAAGTGGATATCAACCCGATTACCGCACAGAGGACGGGAAGCCTTGAAACGTATCTCCCAAAAGTGGAGGAATATCTGGAGGGAGTGCGTGAAGCAAGGGAAAAAGAACCGATAAGCATTTTTAATATCCGTATGAATGACGATGAACGGTGGTTCAAGAACACCAGCGGGCTTGATGTGGAGGGGCTGTGCAAAGCCTATGGGGAGTGTGAGCTGCCTTTTGTGGAAATGGGGAAATATGGCAGTTGGATTGACATAGGGGAGTTTGCAGCCATACAGCAGAGTGAACACTTGGCATTTTCCGTAGAATTTAATGAAGAAACAGATGAGATCACCATATTTGACGGGGAAAACTTTGAACATAAAAGACTGCGGGCAACCTTATTCCCTGAACAGGCAGAAACGGAAGTGACGCTGACCGTGGCAGAGTGCGGCGAGTTCCACAATATGGGCGAGTTTTATGAGAATATTCCTACAGTGGAGGAAGCTGTAGCAATCTGGAAACAGATACCGCCGGAGCGCATGAACGGCATTCCTGCAATTGGCATCAATATCCATACACGGGGAACAGAGGCATTTGAAGATGTGGGGATTGATATTTTATCAGGGAAAAGGATTGACCTTGATTTTTTAGAGTATACTCCTGACATAAAAGACAATCCGCAGGCTATGGATGTGATTGCGGAGCTTGTGGCTAAGGCTATGCCTTTGATGTCGGAAATGGAGATAGACGGACATATGAGCGAGGAATTTGAAGCAAAGGTATGGGAGAAGCGTATGCCCGATCTGACATCTGCAGAACAGCTTGCAGTGGAGATTGACCGTTTTGTATATGATTATGATACCGCCCTTTACCATGACAATAGCCAGAGCATGACGGAGAATGTGTCAGAGATTGCAGAAGCTTTAAAGCAGGGTGATACCCGTGGTATTGCAATGTGGCTTGCCGATGTGTATACAGAGGGAACGGAGCCGGAACAAAAGAAAGCTATTGAGATTCTTAAAAAACTGACAGAGTACAAGTCCCTTGCAAAGATTGAGGACAATGCCCTAAATGGCATGGAAGAACAGAACTATAATATGGTCGATAATATGCTAGGAACTGGGTACAGTTCCTTTAATAACGGTGCAGGGGAAAAGGCACAGAAGGAGGGTTATGCGGCAAAGATATCCTTAAAAACCCGCCTTGCAGAGAAGAAAGAATTTGTTTCCGGTCAGGGAAAAGACCATGAAGCACAGGAAACCATGAAGAAAAAGCAAAGGGAAGTGTAAAAATACAAACCATAGTCAACCCTGAATTTTGCCGCCAAAACTGCGGCTAAATTGACAGAGCCAATGAATAATGATATAATAAAAGCCATATTTTTGACGGACAAGAAGATTGGTAAAATGGAAAGATAAAGATGCAATAAAGGGGTTGACAAATGAGTAAAAACGGCGTACTATCAGACAGACAGACAGACAGACAGACAGACAGACAGACAGACAGACAGCTATAATTCTGTCTTTTTGTGATACAATAGAATATTTTAGGAAATTAAAACCATGCATCAGAGGGGGACAAAAAGCGTCCTGCCCTGATGCATGGTTTTTTGCTGTGTGCAAAGTCCGGTTTGGCTTGAGGGGAGGATAGACCGCAGGTTTCCCGTGAAAAACGAAATCAGAATACAATCATATAAAGAATAAAATATAAAGTATAGAGGAAATGGATATGGAACAGGAATTAAAATTAAAATACGAAAGCTTTAGACAGAATAAAGGCGTATACCAGCATTATTATCTGGACGCCGTATGGGAAGAAAGTCCCGAATTTGAATATGAAGGCAGCAGATACCGGCTGGAAACGCAGACAGCGGTGGATAACGGTGGAGTGACGAGAAATACAATACAGCTTGACCTGTATCCGGCGGCGCGTGAGTACTGTGGGGGAAGAAGCGTAAACGGCAGATTTCTGTCTGCGCTTGAAGAAGCGGCAAATGCTCTGGCTGGAAAGGAAGTTACGCTGGTGGCAGAGGTGGTTGAAGGCGGTAAGGCTGCGCCTGCAGGCACTATGGAGGTTAACGGACAGTGTATCCCTAAGTATATCCTGGGAGAGATGACTCTGACTATGCCGCTTCCGTGGCTGAAGATTCGCTTCCGCTTCCGGGAGCCGATTACTGTTTTCTATGACGGCACGACAGTCCAACTGGAATATGTGGAGACAATTACGTTTATTGTGCAGGCAGTAGAATAGCCGGAAAGGAGAATATTTTGAATAAATTAAAGCGATACACAAAAACAGCCGTCTGCCTGTTGCTAAGCGCGGGACTGGCATTCTCGGATATGCCGTTTACCGCACTTGCGGCGGAGGGCATACCGGAGACAATAACAGAAAGCGAAGAAGCTGCTGTGACAGAAAGCGCAGAGGAAGAAGAAGTAGCTGAGAGCCTCCCAACAGAGGAAGATGTTTCAACAGAAGCGGAGACGATATCAGAAAACATGACAGAAAAACAGGTCATGACGGAAGAACAGGTCATGACGGAATCGGCGTCAGCGGAGGAGGAGATTTCAACAGAAATACGCATGGAAGAACAGACGGAAACGGAAATACCGTCAGCGGAGGGAACTGGGACGGAAATTCTGGCGGAAGAAGAAACTGAAACAGAAACAGAAGTGGAGGAAGATTCTGAAAATGACGTAAACCTTGCATTTTCCACTGCGGATATCGCACATGGCGAGTACAAGGAAAACGGCAATAATATTACGTGGGTGATTGATGCGGATGGAAAGCTGACAGTGGAAGGAACGGGGGACTTTGCGCCAGAGAGTGAGAAACTTATTAATAGGGCGCCCTGGTACGGAAAAGGAACAGATATTCTATCTGCGGAGATTAAAGTAACAGGCATGAAAAATGCCAGCTGTATGTTTTCTGGTTGCAGCAACTTGACGAGCGTAGATGTGAGCGATTTCGATACAAGCAGCGTGACGGATATGAGCTATATGTTTTCTAGTTGCAGCAGCCTGACGAGCGTAGATGTGAGCGGTTTCGACACAAGCAGCGTGACGACTATGTACCGTATGTTTTTTGGCTGCCGCAGTTTGGAAAGCGTAGATGTGAGCGGTTTCGACACAAGCAGCGTGACGAATATGAGTGATATGTTTTATGACTGCATCAGTTTGGAAAGCGTAGATGTGAGCGGTTTCGACACAAGCAGCGTGACGGATATGAGTCTGATGTTTTATGGCTGTAGCAATCTGACCAGCGTAGATTTGAGAGGCATTGACACAGGCAACGTGACGACTATGCGCCGTATGTTTTGGAACTGTAGCAGCCTGACGAGCGTAGATGTGAGCGGCTTCGACACAAGCAACGTGACATATATGGAGGCTATGTTTTATTTTTGCAGCAGCCTGACCAGTGTAGACGTGAGCAGCTTCGATACAAGCAGCGTGACGGATATGGCTGGTATGTTTAATAGCTGCAGCAGCCTGACCAGCGTGGATGTGAGAGGTTTCGATACAAGCAGCGTGGCGGATATGGGTGGTATGTTTTCTAGCTGTAGCAGCCTGACGAGCCTAGATGTGAGCAGCTTCGACACAGGCAGCGTGACGGATATGGCTAGTATGTTTAATGGCTGTAGCAGCTTAACCAGCATAGACGTGAGCAGCTTCGATACAAGCATCGTAAAGCGTATGGATAGTATGTTTCGTGGCTGCACTAATTTGACCGGCGTGGATGTGAGCGGTTTCAACACAGGTAGCGTGACGTCTATGAATGAGATGTTTAGAGGCTGCAGCAGATTAACCAGCGTAGATATGAGCGGATTCGACACAAGCAGCGTGACGGATATGGTTAGTATGTTTAATGGCTGTAGCAATTTGACTAGTCTAGACCTAAGCAGTTTTGATGCAGGCAGTATGATGAATATGTATAGTATGGAAGATATGTTTAAGGGCTGCAGCAAGCTAAATACCATTTACACTCCGCGGAACGTGAAATTTGAATCTGTTTCTATTGGAGGCGCTACTTATTATGATATGAATGGTAAGAGTTATACTTCCCTTCCCAAGGATCAGCCGGAGTCCATACTGTTGTACCGTTCCGGCAAGCCGGAACTTACAGAGCATATCACTGCAAGGAAAGCAAAGACCGTTTATGCCTGTGGGGAAACACCGGGCGCTGATGGCATTAAGGAGGATATTACAGTCACATATTACAGCGCAGCTGGAATCGTAAAGGAACTTGCGCCGGAGGACTACACGACGAATGTATCACAAATTGATATGGGAACGTTAGGGGAAAAGACACTGACCGTTGCTTACAGCCCTTCCGAAGGGGAACCGCTGACAGCGGATATCGTGCTGACCGTGGGATATCTGCTGGAGGAGGACAGCGTGACCATAACGCTTGCAGACGCGGACAATTATGTCTTTGACAACAAGGCAAAGAAACCAACGCCTGCGGTTACCTATAAGGTATGGGAAACACCAGTTCTCCTTGAGAAGGATAAGGATTACACAGTACACTATAAAAACAACAAAAACGCGTATCAAAACAGCACGGACGCGGATAACGCCGCAGCAAGCGCGGACAATGCACCGGCAGTCATCATCAAAGGCTGTGGCGATTATTTCGGGACGGTGGAAAAGACCTTTGAAATCGCAAAAGCCGCTGCGCCCGCGGAACAGGAGCTTGTCCTGGAAATTGATGAAAAAACGCAAAGTGGCACGGTTACACAGAATCAAATTGCTGCCTTCTTTAGCGAATATGGCAGCATTACAGACTATGAAGTGGGAACGCCGATAGAGGATGATGCAATAAGCGGAAATGTACTTGCCAGGGAACCGTCCAAAGGAAGAAGCAGTATTTCCCTTTACTACAGCACGAATAATAAAACAGGCGACTTTGTGACGATCCCCGTGACGGTTTCCTTCCAGAATTACAAAGACGCGGTACTGAATATAAAAATTATTTACGTGGGAACAACTACGGAAACAAAGAAGGAAGCGGTCATTTCCGGCATAGAAATCAAGGACAGCACATACAACAAACTGCCTGTATCTTACACCGGAACTGCAAAGGTTTCTGCGGAGGATAACACGGATATAACCAATACCGTCAAATTAACCTACACATACAGCGGCACACAGGCGGACGGCAGCGCCTACGCAGCCACGGCAGCCGCGCCGACAAACGCAGGAAGTTATAAACTGACCGTCGCCATTGCTTCCGACAATGCAGACTATACCGGCAGTAAAGAATATTCCTTCACCATCGCGAAAGCGCCGCTCACCATTACGGCACGCGACATGGGACTGAAAATTGGTGCGGATCTTCCAAAGAAAGAGGATTACCGGTACGACACAGCAGGACTTTTAGAAGGCGACCAGTTGACCACGGAGCCAACATTTACCTGCAATATTGCCAGCACTAATACAGCCGGAACTTATGACATCACCGTTTCCGGCGCGGACGCAGGCATGAACTATGAAATTACATACAAAAACGGCACACTGACCGTCAGCGAAGCAGGTGAAAGCACGAACTATTACACAGTCACTTTCAGCTTGTCGGGACACGGCAGCGATATCACAAACACAGGCGTGAAAGAGGGCAGTCTGCTTGAAAAGCCACAGAACCCACAGGCAGACGGTTACACCTTCACAGGCTGGTACATAGACCAAAGCTGTACTGTTTTATGGGATTTTGCCAAGGATACGGTGGCATCTGACACCATACTTTATGCTGGCTGGACAAAAAACGGCACAAGCGGCGGTGATAATGGGGACGATTCACCGTATGACGACAGCGAGCGGATAAATTTATCATCTGTTAGTGGGACGATCTCAAACATAAAAGCAAAGGTTTATGATCAAAACGCATATGAACCCGTTGTCAAAGTAACAGTCACAGAGGGTAAGAAGAAAATTACACTAACAGAAGGCGCAGATTACAGCGTAACCTATCAAAATAACACCAACGCGGGCGAGGGTAAAGTTATTATCACAGGAAACGGCATCTATAAAGGACAGATTGAGAAAACTTTCACAATCAGTCCGAAACCTGTAAAGAAGCTCAAAGTCCTTACTAGCGCCATTGTAGGAACAGCCCAAACAGCATCAAGTGCGGTTTACGTCTATGATGGAACAAAGCGCCTTACAGAAAATGTGGATTATGAACTTTCTAATATACAGCCCGTAAAAAATAAGACAGACATCGTACAAGTAACTGTCAAGGGTAAGAGCAATTATGACGGCGAGGTAATAACAAAGATTACCGTATATGAGAGCGGCACAGACTTGTCAAAGCTCATCACGCCCGACAACGTAACACTTGCTCCCGAAAACAGCGCAAAAAGTGCGGCGAAAGCAGATCAGAGTGAATACGCTTACACAGGAAAAGCAGTAAAACCCGCCGTAAAGGTAATAATCGACGGCACGGAGCTTACAAACAAAGACTACAAAGTGCAGTACCAGAACAACAAAGATGCGGGAACGGCATATGTCGTTGTGACAGGAAAGGGTGCATACAAAGGAAAGGCAGTCATACCGTTTACAATCAAGGCGGAAACCGTAGCAAACGCGAACGATTTTTCTATCAAGGCAATTAAGGACGCGACCTACAATGGCAAGTTACAGAAACCCGCGGTAAAAGTGACGATCCAAAAGAATGGCAAGACGAAAAATCTTTCCAAGAAGGATTACATCGTCACATACGAAAACAATTTCCATGCCGGAACTGCCACAGTAACCGTAACAGGAAAAGGCAACTATGCGGGATTAAGTGCAACTAAGACATTTAATATCAACCCACAGCAGATCAAGAAAGCTTCCCTCAAGGGAGTAAAGAATGCGCTCACGCTGACCTACAACAAGCGGACGCTGAAAGAGGGAACAGACTATGAGCCTCCTGTATACGGACAGGAAAACAAAAACAAAGTGTCAGTAACGATTAAAGGAAAAGGCGACTTTACCGGAGAAATGACAAAGACCGTAAAGACGCAGTAAAAATGCGAAAAGGATAATGGCATCTATTGAAAGATAAAAAAATACACAGCATAAGACATGACATAAAAAATCATACAGGAATCGGCACATACAAAAGGGTGTACCGCAACGAGGATAAAAGCCTTGTTGCGGTACACTCTTTTTTAATGTCGAATTTAGAGGGATTTGGGATTTTTTTCAATGTTCCTGTCAGCAGACGGCTGTTCGGGGATACGGGACAGATATTGGTTGATATTATTCAGTTTCCGGTTAAGGCTGGCAGTTTCTTTCGCGGCAGACTGATAGGTTTTCTGTAAAGCCTGTTTTTGGGAATAAAGTGCATTGTAATCGCTGCGGAGTTTTTCGATATCAAGTTTTTTGGTGTCAATACCGATGCGTTTTAACATATTTTCTGCACCGTCATGAAGGATCAGTTCTGTTTCATGGCGGCGCAAATAAGCATCTTTGTCCTTTGATTTTTCGTAGCGCACATGATAGATATGGTTGGCTTTGTACTGCTCTGCGTACTTCAAAACCTGCCCTAAATCTTTTAGCTGACGCTCGGTTTCAACAAGGTTTTCACGGGCTGTTTTTGCCAGTGTGGACTTGGCGGCAATCTGCTTTTCAAGTTCAGCAATAGAGCCTGCCTGACTGTAACTTGCGGCGGCAATTTTAAGGTTTTGAATATCCGCCCAATATTTTAAACCGGGGCTTTGTGCAAACTTATCCTCGGTGGTGTCAATGAGATTTTTCCTTGAATAATCTTTGACAATGGGTTTCTTTCCGGTCGGGAACGGTACACGCTTTTTCTCCTTTACGAGTGCCTTTTCCTCAATGCGTTCCCTGATCCGCTCTTTGGTATACTCCGCACCTAAAGATTTTGCACTGCCACGGACAAAACGCTCCCTGTCCAGAGGACGGAATGAGATAAACTTATGCGCTTTTTCCCTGAAGTCCTCGCCTTTGATTTCGTAACCTTTTGCCCGGATCAGTTCAATGCAGTCCTCGTAAGTTGCAGCGGTTTTTATGGCTTCGTCGATGTCTGATTTTAACTGTTCTTTCCATGCGGAACCGCTTTTGCCAGCCTGCCATTCCTTGTAAGTTTTGCCCCTGGCTGCGCTCCTTGCAGACCGTGCTTTTGCTTCTGGAGTGATGACAGATAATTCATGCTCCTTGCAGAGTTCATCGCTCAGATTACGGATGTTGTAATAGGTCTTTTTGCAGTCGTGATATTTCTCATGGTTTACGTTATCAGCAGCGCAAAAAATGATGTGGTTGTGGACGTGTCCTTTGTCAATATGTGTGGTGACAATATACGAATATTTTCCCTCCAAAAGTCTGTCAGCAAGTTCCACTCCTATCTGATGCGCTTCCTTATAAGATACTTCATTAGGAAAAAAAGACTGTATCAAATGATAGGCTTTGTTTGGATCAGATTGGTTCGTTTTGGACAGCGCAAATTTGAAATCATAGGCAGCGGTTTCAGGGCTGCAACCATAAGAGGAAATCAGTATTCCCTCATCGGTTTTGGCGGGATTGCAGATGTAGTCTACTGCTTTATTGACGGCTGCCTGGATAGCATGGATTTTTGTGTATGCCATACCTTTTGCATCAGCTCCTTTACTTCGTTTACATCGGCTTTGTATATGTTGCCTGTGGCGTTCATGCGCTTTGCAATCTGGTTTAAGTTGTTCCCGATTTTGGCAAGCGCAGCGTTATATTCCTGAAGCTCTGAATAGTCAATGTCATAGACATAACCGTACAAAATCAGATGCCGCAGGAAAGAGGATTTGCTTTTCATTCCGGACATTTTTTGTTTCTGTGTAAGGATATAATCCTCGTCCTCACTTAGATAAAACTGAACGGGAATTTTGCGTTCTCTTTTTGGCATTTTGAAGCTCCTTTCCTTGTCTTGATGCTTAAAAAAATGCTTTTGATTATGCCGTATCCGGCGGTTGTTTTTTTGCAAAAGCGGTCAGCTATGCGCCAGCAAAGCAAAGCGGCTTTTGCGATTTTAGGGGGTCAGGGGGATATGCCCTCTGCAAGCCAATTTCTGCAAGTTTCCACTTGGAAGAAACTTGCGGAAATGGTGCCTATGTCATGACATAGGCAGTGCTTGCTATTCTTGTGCAAACTGCCCGCAGGGAGTTTGCGTGTTGTACGAGCTTAGGCGAGTGTCTTACAACACAAATGTGCGTATCCGCACAAAAAAACTGCTAAAGCTGTCCCGATAATAACCGGAACTACGATAGCAGTTGATGTTTTCATTATAGATTTATCCAAAGACAATTTTATCAATAGAAAGAAAGTGAGTCAAGGACAGATTTTGGTTTTTATTTTTATTGTTTTGTAAATCGAATTGTTTGGAATGAATTCCTCAAAAAAAATGCACCCGATTTTGAGAAACATGGGAACAGAGCCAATGTTACTTTTTTTACAATAGATACTTAGAAAGTAGAGTACGCGAAAGGAGGTGAAATATGTTAGATAATGCATTCCAGCGGCGCAAAGAAATTGAGCGTATGCTTCTTGCAGGAAGAAAGCTGACCATTCCGGAAATGATGAAAAAATTCGGCGTTGGCAGAGATGCTATACGAAGGGATTTTGATATTATCAGCGGGGAACTTCCTCTGGTTGTTAAGCAGGGATACGGAGGCGGATATTTTTTGATGGATGGTCCCGGAAAACATCAAAATATTTTATCTCAGGAGCAGTTGGAATGTTTGGAGGAAATCACTTTGATCTGTTCGGAAAGACAGAAAGAAATTATACAGTCAATGATTCGTGAACTCGGACCGTATGCTGTGAATGACTGAAAATAAACAGAACTTGTCATTCTTGTAAAGCATATAAGAGTTGCTGATACGATAGCCAGTACATATTTTATATGCTTTTTGGACTGACAAGTCCAAGCAGATTTATCCAAATGGTGGCAAAATTGCCATCAAGCGTACATTGAAAATTGAATATGTAAATACATACAGGACGTGTGGGATATGTGGAGCCGCTATGCGGACACGCCAAGAGATGCCTGCTTTCATTTTTTATATGAAAGTGAATGTGAGGGAATATCGAAATCTGATATTGAAACTAAGGCAGGGAGCGATGAATGTCTGGCAAAATGTGCAACAGTTGCACGGGGCAATGATGCATATCTTTGATAATGATACTTCCGGAGAGATCCGGTCAATTTGGAATGACGGTGAAACACCGATGTGGGCAGAGTAATGACCTGCCACCTGTATGGATTTTTTGAAAAGCTTGTCTGTCAATAAGGATGCATCTGAAAGCAGATGTTTCTTTATTGGCAGATAATGCCAAAAGATAGCGAAAGGAGCAGAGCTATGAGTGAAACGGTGACAATTGTGAAAGAATGGAAAAAGTTTCGCCGCTATGATGATGGGGCTGACTATTATGGAATGTGCAAGTCTACTTTTATGAGGTTGGCAAAAGAGGCAAAAGCTATTTACAAACCGGGAAAAACAGTGTTGGTAAATTGTGAAATCTTTGAAAGATATTTAGAAAGCTTCAAAGTTGAGTAGATGAAGCTTTTACTTGACATTTTTGTATGACAAAAATATAATAGTCACATAGGAGGGATACGCAATGGCAAAAGTAGGTAGACCAAAGGCTGATATTACCAAAGAAAAAGTTATTAGTGTGAGACTGAAGCCAGAGGACTATGATAGACTAAAAGAATATGCGGATTCTTCTGAAATGACTGTTACTGAAGTGGTGCGGAAAGGTATTTTCATTATCTTGGATAAAGAAAAACACTGATGGATCTCTCCTTTACAAAGAAAGGAGAAATACATATGGCATCACGAAAGGATAAGAAAGGCAGGGTTCTTCGAAAAGGTGAATCGTACAGTAGTTCAAAAGGAATGTATTTATATGCGTATACTAATCCTTTTGGCAAACGAAGATACATCTATGCGAAGGATTTGCAAGCACTTCGAGAAAAGGAGGATCAGTTAAAGAGAGATCAGCTAGATGGTATTGATTCCTATGTGGCAGGAACAGCCGATTTGAATTTCATGTTTGATCGTTATATGTCAACAAAAAATGAGTTAAGAGTATCTACTAGAGCCAATTATTTAGAAGTCTATGACAGGTATATTCGAGGTGAATTTGGCAAGAAAAAGATTGGAGAAATCAAGTACAGTGACATTTTATTCTTTTACAATCATCTGATATGTGATTTGAGACTTCATATAGGAACTATTCAGTATATTCAGAGATTGATAAGACCTGCACTTGAAATGGCAGTGAGAGATAATATTATTCGTGTCAATCCAGCTAACGGTGTTATACAACAATTAAATAAGAAAACTCAAAGCGGTGGTTCTTATGTAAGGCACGCTTTAACATTGGAACAGCAGAGAGAATTTTTATCATATTTGGATGAAATGCCAGAGTATAACAAGTGGAAACCTTTGTTCACTATAATGATTGGAACAGGATGTAGAATTGGCGAGTTAATTGGTTTGAGATGGGAAGATATTGATATGAACAGCAGAACCATTGATATAAATCATTCTCTCTTTTATTTTGCGGGCAAAAGGAATAAGACAGGTAATAAATGGGTAATTAATATGCCGAAAACTGCTTCGGGGATACGAACTATCCCAATGGTTGACACTGTATATGCAGCTTTCATTGAGGAAAAAGCAAGACAAGAAGAAGAAGGAACTTTCTGCATATCTGTTATTGATGATATGTCAGGGTTTATCTTTTGTAACAGGTTTCGTGAATTATATGTGCCGGAGTCTATCAATAGAAATCTGCGCAGAGTGATTGAGAACCATAATGCAATGGAAGAAGTTAGAGCGGCAAAGGAAAAGAGAGAGGCAGTTATTTTGCCACAGTTCTCTTGCCATCATTTAAGGCATACCTTTTGTGCGAGATTGTGCGAAGCGGATGTGAATATCAAAGTTATTCAGTCAATCATGGGGCATAAGGATATTCAAACGACTATGGATATTTACGCCGAAGTAACCGGAGATAAGAAAAAGAAGTCTTTGGAACAAGTTTTTAATCAAATGAAGTTATTTTAATATTATATTGAGTGCGAGAGGTTCCTTAGGGGAACTTTGGGATAGCATAAAGGTCGGGATGTAGCATAAAGAGATAGTCCAACAAAACTCCAACAAATGACCTTTGTGTGGTACAATATAATACTTAATAATACAATTTTGAAAAAATGAAAAAATCAGGTAATACACGATAATACAACATAATGCTCGATTAAACGTTATTTTGGAGGAGAAACAGACGATTCTTGCATTGGGAGCCGGTTCGATCAGCAAGCGGGTGTATCCGGACGGGCGGATCGAGCGGTGCGAGAATGTGAAAGATGTGGCTCTCTATATAGAAAAAATCGACGAAATGATTGAGCGGAAGCGGAGTTTGTTAAGTGATGAATCAATCCAATTTCCGCAATAAATTCAGTAATAAGAGCAGGGGCAGGTACGAATCGATATCATTCCTGCTCCTGCTCTGCGGTTGGTCAAAAGGTGCTATTCCAGAAATTCAACACTGCCATCCACAATGTTATATTTGGCGCCGATAATCCGGATCTTGCCTTCCGATTCCAATTGACTGAGAATGGTACTTGTGCGCAGCTTCTCAATCGTATTTTGGATATTCAGATACTCTGCCAGCGCAGCAATCGCACTTTCCTCTGTTTCTGTCTTTTTAGCCTCTTCGACAGATGGGGCAATCTCATCGACGATATTCTGTATAAAGCCCTCCGCTTCACCGCTGACCGCGGCGCTTACTGCTCCGCAATTTGAGTGTCCCATAACCACGATCAATGGGGCGCCCAAATGCTCTGCGCCATATTCCACGCTGCCGATTTCAAATTCATCTACGACATTACCGGCGGTACGGATCGTAAAAAGCTCGCCCATCGTCGTATTGAACAAAACCTCCGGAGCGACACGGGAGTCGGAACAGGTAATCACAACCGCGTAGGGAGCCTGCCCGTTTTCTGCCAGATCAGCACGAAGCTCCGCAGTATTACCCGAAATAAATTCCGCATTACCCTCCTTTAATTCCTGTAATGCTTCTTCTGCGGAAGTAATTGTGATGCGTTTTGGTTCTGAAGCATTGTCAGAGCTTGCGCAGCCTGCTAAAGCAGATAGCAAAGCAGCGCATAACATGAAACTGAAACATTTCTTTTTCATTGTGTCATCCTCGTTTCCATCTTGTATTTTATCGAGTCTCATTTCTCCCTCTGCAAAACCGCCGACACGCCTGCTCCCGCAGCAGCAGCCAGTAACGACCAGACAGCCGCATCGATCGGAAAGCACAGCATCGAAAGCAGCACCACCGCCACAGGCTTTTTCATCATATAACCAAGCAATGCCGATGTCGCTACCGTCGCTGCAAACACGGGCTCTACGGAACAAAATATCCCCATTCCATACCCAATACTCACCCCGGCGAAAATAACAGGGAAAAAATGTCCCCCCTTCCATCCACTCTGTATGCAGACATTGGTAAGAAAAATTTTTCCGATTCCAATGCCGATCAACAGGATAGGGGTATATTCCATATATGTCTCGGCCAGCACCTCCATCTGCGTCTCTCCCGAGAACATACTAAATGGCACAAACAGGCCAAAAATACCTAAACAGATTCCACCTAAAACGGTGCAGACGATCACACCGCATTTTTCTTTCAGCGCATGAAAGAAGCGGCTGTTTGCTGCATGAAAAAAGGTGTAAATCATTCCTGCCGCAATTCCCGCAGGGATTAACAGAATAACAGAAAAACGCTCCCTGTTGCCAATGTCACAGGTAGGCAGTCGCGGAAGACCGTCCCCGCCGCCAAATAACCAGCCAAGCAGCATAAAAGCTCCAAAGCCGCCTAAAATTGCCGTAATATATGTAACCATTTTCACTGTTTTACTGAATTCTGCAGAAGTATCCGTTTCTTCTATCGAATAACTATAGCCAAATAGGGGTGAGCGAAAAATGACGCCCAGAGAAGCGCCCAGCCCGATGTTGGCAAGCTCCTCCATATGTTTCCCTGCATAGCGGAATTTACTGCCTGCCCAGAAGCACAGCCCCGCAATAATTCCCGTCAGCCCGGCTTCCGGTCCAAGGCATGCGCCAAAAATCAGCGGAAGCAGGGCGGCTATCGTACGAGTTGCCAAATGATCGCAGGGATATTTTCCCTCCTTCTTGATCGTTGCCATGACAACTTCCATGTTGTCCGGAGAGGCGTGAAATAGTTTCTCATACACGCCAATCACCACCCCTCCCAAAATACAAACAACGAGAACAAAGCAGGGGATAGGTACCTGCTTCGGCAGGACTGTAAACAAAAGCTCCTGTCCGATCCCCATAATCCTCAAAAAACCCCATATAAAAGCACCGATCACTCCGCCGATACACACAGCAAAAAATAAAAACCGAATCCGCTTTCCCATCGTATGTTTATCCCTTCATTTCATTTTACCTTCATTCATTTCATCTTGGCTTCGAGTTATTTCAACTTCGCTTCAATGCCCTGATACACCTTCTTCATTGTCATGCCCTGCACGATCGTCGTAAAGAACACGATCGCGTAAGTCCCGCCCAGCACAATATGATAAATTCCGGTCGGCAGCATATCCTGTGTACTCATAGCAAGGGCAACAGACAAGCCTCCCCTTAAACCTCCCCATGTCAATAGTTTCGCAAAGCTTAGCTTGTCATAACCATCCGGCAGTTTTCCGGCAAGAAGAGACGCTGTCCCCACACTGCAAAAACGCCCGATCAGGTTGAAAATCACTACCAGTACAGACATGATAAGTACCTTGGACATTTGCAAAATATGCAGGAAGCCCAAGCCCAGCAGAACATATAGAACAGAATTGAGCAGATTATCTAGAATTTCCCAAAACGTATCAAACTCCTTCAGCTCCATCACATGATCCCTGTTTGCCTGCAGGTTGCGCTGCGCAGAAAACATTACGCCGCAGACTACGGAAGCGATTGCTCCCGAAAACCCGAAATATTCACAAGCCACATAGGACAGGGAAACAGCCAGCAGGCTTGTGTAAATCTGTCTCGGCGTGTCCTTTGTCCTCTTAAATATTTGAAAGCATAGCAAGCTGACGACAAGTCCAACGGCTACTGCGCCAAATAACTCGCGGAACATAACGACAAAGAAGCCGCCCGCCTTCTCCGCGGTAGCCATACTGGAAAAACAGACGAACAATGCGACGCCCACGCCGTCATTGAGCAGGGATTCTCCTTCTATAATGAAGCCAATCTGCTTCGGGAGGTTGAATTTTTTCAAAATGCTGGTAGCAGCAATAGGATCTGTCGGCGCGGTAATACTGCCAAACATCAGACACACCGGTAAGGAAATTCCTAACCCCAGAAGCAGGGAAGCTCCGTAAAACAGCAGACCATAAAATACTGCGCCCAAAAGAGTAGCTCCGATTGCTAACAGGCTGACTATTTTTGCGTGCTTTTTAAAATGCAGCAGCTCCATATGGCAGGAGCCCGCAAACAGCATAAAGCACAAGAACCCATCCATCAAAAAGGCATCCAAATTAATTTTTCCGATACCCTCTACAAATTTCCGAACCGGCTCCACGCCCATGAAATTCCCGATTACCACGCATACAAACCCTATGATGACTGAAAAAAGCATCAGTGCAATTTCATATGTAAATTTCGTGATCTTTTCATTAAAATATCCCAATATTACCACAAAAAGCAGTAATCCCACTACGATAACCAAAAAATTATCCATGCCATTTTACCTCATTTTTTATTGATATTGCCGTATCATGTTGAAGAGAAACATTCATTTTCCATAAACCCATATGTCTTTATTTGAATTCCTGCTGTGGCTAAAGTTCTGATTGCGGATCGGATTCTTCCGGCGCTTCGTCTGATTCACCCTCCGAAACTGTTTCAGGAATTTCAGGATTAGAATGCGGGCGTCTTTGCAGGGGATCGTCGTTTTTGTTTGTGTCCTTCCGGGTGCGCTGGTCTAACATAAGCTGCAATTCACTGCAGAGCTGGCGCTCTTTGGCTTTCTTTCTAAGGAGCCGGTTGTTCAGCGTATCAATGCGTTTCCCGATTGCATCTTGTCTTTCCTCTGGGAGAAGCTGCCGCTCTGTCTGTTTGGATTCCGGCGATAAAGAGTTCTTCTGCTCCGATTTCAGGAAATCCAATTCCATGAGTTCCGATTCCTGATCCAGAAAACCGAACGTGTCTTCTAAGGTCTGATGTCCCCGCCTGTGAATAAGCTCTTTCATGGTTTTTAGGAGCTCTGTACTCCTTTTGCGTCCTGTCATATCGAAAAAAAGAGCCTGGCCGCGGAGGGGAACCTCAGAGGAAAACAAGTTTTTTTTGTTGTAGTGCCCGATTTTTTTCATGTTTTGACGGTCCAAATGTTTTTCTTTTTCCGTATGGACAGGAGTGCCCGGAGCTTCAAAAGCTTCCACGGCAAAGCCCTCTCGGTTGTCCCCGTTTTTTTGGTCTTTTTTCAGATAGCGGAGAGTTCCATAGGAATTTGTCACACGGTAAGCGTCGTTGTCCCTTTGAGGGGTTTCTTTTTTTTGGTTTTCCGAAGCTTCCCTGTGCAGAATGGCCTGTCCGGAATCCCAGCGTCTTTTTTTCTGCTCTTCTTCAAAATAAATACCCATATTCTCCATATTCGTCACGACTGAGCTTTTTACCGCTTTTTTCCAGCTCATGACTTAACCCTTTCAGTATTAGCTCCATGGTAAGGATTGGGCTTTCGGCTTCCGCTGCCAGAAAGCTGGCGTAGATCAACGTATTTTTGATCATGCTGCCGGATAGTTCAAATTGTTCTGCCAGAAAGCAGAAATCAATTTCGTCAGAGATCGGAAGCTTTGAGGGAATCATTGACTGCCACATCTTAAGACGCATGTCGGCATCAGGCATCGGAAAACTGATAATGTCGCTGACCCGGCGTCGGAATGCGTTGTCGAAATTCTGCAGGTAATTGGTTGCAAGGATGCTTACGCCATCGTATTCTTCCATTTTCTGCAGTAAAAAAGCAATCTCCATATTGCTGTATTTGTCATTGGATTCTTTGACCTCCGTACGCTTTGAGAATAATACATCCGCCTCGTCAAAAAAGAGAATCGCCATACTTTTTTCCGCCTCATCAAAAATGCGGTTCAGCTTTTTCTCCGTCTCGCCGATGTATTTGTCCACGACGGCAGGAAGCTCAATCCGGTAAAGCTCCATGCCAAGCTCCACGGCCATAACCTGTGCGGCCATTGTCTTTCCGGTACCGGGCGGTCCGGCAAAGATCACGGCAGTACCATTGCCATAGGCCGATTTCTCAAGAAATCCCCATGTCTCGTAAACCAGCTTCCTGTTGCGTACCCGGTTGATGATATGGGCCAGCTGCTGTCTGGGCGCATCCGGAAGGATCAGGTCATGCATCCGGTAAAGACCTTGGATTTTTGTGGCATATTGATCTAAAGAATGCGAGGAGACACCCAGTATGGCACGTCGCAGGTATTCCCTGGTGATGGCGCCTGTGCCGAGACTCAGCGCATAGGCTTTGGCAAGCTCCAGTATGTGATGCATTCTGCCCGGCAGGAAATTGTAGCGGTTCAGAAAATCGGTTCGGATATCGTCGCATTCCCATTGATAGATCCGGGTCAGCTGTTCAAATAACTCTTTGTCCTCCAATACCTGCTTGGAACAGATGGAAAATGGCAGATATTGTCTTGAAAAATCGATACCGTCCGGAAAGCTTGGATTTGTACCAAGAAGGAAAATCGTCTCTTCCTGTTCCAGCCAGTGGAACAGCGGTGCGAGATCTTCCCGGTGCTCCGGCAGTTCTATGACAAACAGTGCATGATGCAGCAGGCATGCGATCTGCATTTCCCGCAGCTGTGACTCAGACTGCAGTTTTTCATAGGATATCACAGCCAGGCTCATCTGGGACATGGCAGCGAGATAGGCATAGTTTAATTTTCGTCCGCTTCCCTTTTCTCCCTGCAGGTAGACCAGCTTTTTACCCGGAACGTCTAAGAGGCAGGCATGAATCTTACGATATAAATGAATATCTTTTCCAAGGGGAGGAAGGTGGTTCCCGGAATCATAATACCAGCTCATACCGGGGATCTGCGGCAGTTCCGGACAAGCACCCCGCAAAAAGAGGAAAATTTGGGGCGCAATCTGAAGCCGGGTGTCCATGTGTCCCGCATCGCTTATGCGGTCATAGAGCAGCGGGGCAGACTGATAAAATAATTCTGCCTCGGGAATGTCGGTTCCCTCCTGAGTCAGAAAAAGCTTCCAGGAGGCAGGCGTAAGAAAATTCCCGTTCAGTTCTATATAGAAAGCAGCGGCAAGCAGCAGGATATCCTCCTTCTCCAGATGTGCAGAGAGGGCAATGTAAAGAAAGGGTGAGAAAACACCCTGATCCGCACTTTGCACAGCTTTCTGCAGGAGGGAGAAAAGAGATTGTCTGGGATAAGCTTCCGCCTGTTGTCCGCATGCCTGATCACCCCAAACGATCAGCTCTTCTATAAATTCCTGATAATTGCGATATTGCTTCATATATGCTCCTTTATGAGTGCAGCGGTACCTAAGATTTCTCTAAACGTTCTTGTGAAGTCCAACTCCAGATCTTCGCGGTACAGTTTTTGAATCTGATCATATTGCTGCTTTGCATCTGATTGTTTGCCGCTTTGATACAGACACACAATGAGCTGGGATACGATGTCTTCATTATAAGGATCCACCTCAATGATTTTTTGGAGGAACGGAATCGCAGCTTCCGGCTGTTTCTGGCTGATTCTTTTGGCAGCGCCGGAGCGCAGTACCTTAAAATATTCATTTTCCAGTTTCTTTGCCATTCCATAGGACCAAAGATAACCGTTGTTTCCCATATAGCGGCCGGGATAAAGTCGTATGATTTGTTCGGGTTCTTCCGCACATGCTTTCGAATCCTTGAAATAAGCTGTCAGTTCTTCCAGGTCAGAATCCACCAGATGCATCTTGAGGGAATATCCCTTTTTTTCATAAGCAATTAAATCTTCAAGTCCTTCCTGGGAAAAGACCTGACGGATACTGTAAATGGTGGTGTGAAATAAAGCGAGCGCATTCTTAGGCCCCGCATCCGGCCATAAGAGTTCAATCAGCGCATCTTTGGAAACGCCTTTTCCCTGGAGATGGAACAGATAGGCAAATAATTCCTGCGCCTTCTTTGTCCGCCATTTTACCACTTGTTCCTCTGAGCCGGGAAGAAATACATGGAAGCAATTCATACACCGGATGCGGATTTTTCCGGATTCCTTTTGCGCAGCTTCCGAGGGCTCTTTTTTAACGAAAAGGAGATGGCGGGTGTCGCTGACGTTTCTGCAAATGGAATCAATTTTATTTAAAATCTGCTGCTGCCTTGGCGAAAGACCCAAATTCCATATATGGTTTTTCAGCAGAAAGGCGTTTCCTGTCCGGAACTGCTCTACGGCTTTCCGGTAATCTCCCTTGTTCCAGGATAAAACAGCAAGGATTTCCCATGCGGTCGCAGTCTGCAGCGTTTCATATTCGGATCCCTGTATGATCACCATGGCAGTCTGCTCCGCAATTTCCTGATTGCCGGATTCAAACGCCGTTTTCATCTGTTCCGCAAGGATGCAGTTTTGCAGAAGAAATCCATCCGGTAAATGCCCGACCGGGATATCATGGGGCGATGGTGTATGCTCCGGTTTCTGCTCCTTCAATAGATTGAAAATTTCCCAGGCTGCAGATAAAAATGTATTCGGTTGAAGCAAAAGTCCATGACTTTTATATTCTGAGAGCAGCGAGGCAGCGCTTTCCGGCTGATGAAGGCAGCATTCCAGTTTGACCTGCTCCGTATAGACTGCGTTTGTGATCTCATTCCGGAATGCTTCCTGATCGGCCTTGGCCCGTGCTAAATATTGCTTGGCTGTCAGAAGGTCGCCTTCTTTTCGTTTTGTCGCTGCGACAAACAGGAGAACCTTTTTGTAATCCTGCAGACGGCCGGCTTCAAAAAACTCTTTTTCTGCCCGTGTGATCTGCAGATTTGCCTCTTGGGTCCGGTCAAGGGCCATCAAATATTTTCCATAGATAAATCTGCTTTTGGCAGTCAGATCACAATGTTCTGTGTCAAGGAACGTAAACCAGCGCTCCAAAGTGCCGAAAAGTCTGTCATCCAGCATGGTATCGCCCAAAACCTCGATGACTGTCTGTACAATGTCTGTTGCTTTTCCACGGCAGGCATATTCCGCAGCCTGAATTTTATCGCTCGTTTGCAGAAGATAGAAGGAGGCGGTCCGAAGCGCTTCCTGCTGTTCTTCAAAAGAGGTCTGTGCCAGCAAAAAATGCTGAAAAATGGAGTGATATCGGTACAAATTGCTGATTTCACCGAGAGTCTGAACAAAAAGCTTCTCGTTTACAAGATAACGCAGCATACTTTCTGAATTGTGGATACCGGCCACTTTGTTGCAGATCAAAGGTGTCATGTAGTCCAGAACGGCAGTTTTTTTCAGAAATGTCTGGATATCAAAGGGCAGCGTCTTGTATACCCGTGTCATAAAGTAGTCGGAGACCTCCAGATTGTCACAGATTTTCTTCAGATCCTCAAAGGTGACGCTGCTTTTCTGCAGATGCAGCTGGAGCATAATCTGCGTAACCCCAACGGGCCATCCTTCTGTGCAGTTATAAATCAGTGTGGCCCATTGTTCAGAAGACTCATCAATTCGTTCCAGCATCCCTGCGATTTCAGGCAGATTGAATTTCAAGTCGTCTGTTCCTATGCAGAAGGCCTGTCCGCTTTGGATATATTTTTCTAAAAAAACAGGAAGAGAGCGTTTTTCCACTATAAACAGACGGATTTTCTTATCCATGGTCTCAATCAGGATATCTAACAGGTTAAAAATGTCAGGATTGTTGATTTCTTGGAAATCGTCAAGGATCACATTCAGAAATTGAATCCGGCTGTCCAGCCATATGACTAATTGTTCGATCAATATGTCAATGTTTTCCAGAAGGGGACTGGAAATATTGAAATTGTCGCTGGAAATATCCAATGCATATTGAACCGATTTTGTAAAATTGAGGACAAAGGACATCAGATCATTGTCGGTATCGTCAATGTTGTACCAGGCGCTTTTTCCGGGAAAATGAGATACATAATTGGCAAGAATCTGTGTTTTTCCATAACCGGCGCCGGCGTTGAGCAGGATGATGTTTTCCTGCAGAGAGGCAAGCAGCGTATCTGCCGTGCGTTCTGTATAGCCCTTGCCAACATTTGGTGTTTGGATTTTGTTGCTTTCGTTTCTCAAGTTTCTCATATTGTATATCTTTCTATATTGAAAATCTATAAAATATTTTACTAATTTAATATAACACAATTATCCCCCCTCTAAAGAGAATAACGACATGAATCGACCTAAAATTGCATTGAATCGACCGTAAAATAAATTGCGCCTTTTATGTCGAAAAATAGCTAAAATTGTTTAGAGTTTTGTTCAGTAAAATGTTTTATGATCGAAAAACAAGATAAAGCTCCCTGAGAGCAAAATACAAAAACAGCATGTTGTGGAAAGAAACTTTTTCAAAGAGAAAGGAGGAGAGGGCATTGGCAGCAGAGAGCTGCTGATGTCGGAAAATTATGGCTGAATATTTATCACCAGGTGTATATGTAGAGGAATTTGATTCGGGCGGAAAGCCGATGGAAGGCGTTAGTACGAGTACAGCCGGTTTTATTGGTCTTGCAGAGAGAGGACCGGTGGAAGGCGTGCCGCAGCTTGTTACTAATTTTGCGGATTTTAAGAGGAAATTCGGAGGGTATCTCTCTGAGAATGAGTATGGGGAGTATCGTTTTCTGGCCTATGCCGTGGAGCACTTTTTTGTAAACGGTGGTTCCAGGTGCTATATTTCCCGCGTGGCGCCAAGCAACGCAAAGGCGGCAAAGGCAGTGGCTCCGGCTTCGGATTCGGTGTTGCGGATACAGGCAAAGAATCCGGGCATATGGGGCAACAACATGAACATTGTGGTAACGCCTGCAAGTAAGGCAAAGACACAAATTCTGGAAGAAATTCAGACAGCGGACGGGAAACAGTATGCAGTGAAAAGCTCTGCAGGCTTTCATGAGGGAGATGTGGTTGTATACAAGGATATGACAAATGTGATATATAACCGTGTCGTAAAGAGCCAGGACAATATTCTTGTCTTTGAGAAAGAATTTGAGGGGGATGTTGTCGATAAAAATCTGCTGCCGTCAAAGGTGATTTCTACCTGTGAGTTCAATCTGGAAGTCAAGTATGATGACATTGTGGAATTCTATGAGAATCTTTCTTTTAATGTAGCAATACCGAATTATATTAACAAGAAGACTGCAAAATCCGATCTGATCGTTGCAGAGTATACCGGAAGCAAGAAAGGCGAGGCAGTTGCACCGTTTGATGAGATCGCCGGGGCAGATCCGGAGAAAGCATTCTGCGTCATTGCATTAAAGGGCGGAAGCAACGGCTCCGTAGCGAATATCAGTGCCGCTGATTTTATCGGAACGGACAAGGGTGCAGGAAAGCGTACAGGTATTCAGGCGTTTTTGGATAATGAAAATGTTTCCATTATGGCGGTTCCGGGAGTGGTCGATCCCAATGTGCAGCTGATGTTAGTTGCTCATTGCGAGAGTCTTGCCAGCCGGTTTGCGGTGCTGGATATGCCGAGAGATGCGAAGAAGATGGATGACATTATTGCCCACAGGGATATCGTGGACAGCAACTATGCAGCGATGTATCACCCTTGGTTAGAGGTATTTGATCCGTTGGATAAGAGGAATATTGCCATTCCGCCATCAGGCTCTGTGATCGGAATTTATGCACGCAGTGACAATTCAAGAGGGGTACATAAAGCTCCGGCAAATGAGACGGTACGCGGCTGTGTGGGATTGGACAGTCAGTTCAACAAGGGTGAGCAGGATATCCTGAATCCGAAGGGAGTAAATCTGATTCGTTCTTTCCCGGGACAGGGAATCCGCGTCTGGGGCGCACGTACGGCCAGCAGTGATCCAAGCTGGAAATATATTAACGTACGCCGTTTGTTCATCTTCATTGAAGAAAGCATCAAGGCAAACACAAACTGGGCAGTATTTGAGCCCAACGATGAAGTGTTGTGGGTGCGTGTAAAACGGACGATCGATGTGTTCCTTACAGGACTTTGGAGGTCAGGAGCTCTTGCAGGCTCTGCACCGTCAGAAGCGTTTTTTGTTGACTGCGGAAGAAACACCATGAGTCAGGATGATATTGACAATGGAAGACTTGTGTGTGTGATCGGTGTTGCACCGGTGAAACCTGCTGAATTTGTGATCTTTAGAATTTCGCAGAAGACCGGAGATTCCGCATTGACGGCAGAATAAAATAGAAAGGAGCGTTGAGAGAAGATGGCTAGTACTCCATATGGAAAATTTAGATATAAGGTGGAAATTGATGGTTTAGAGGCCGGAGGTTTTTCAGAGGCATCCGGATTTGATGCATCAATTGATGTAATCGAATACCGTGAAGGTGATATGGTTCAGACGCCGATCAAGCTTCCGGGATTAAAAAAGTACGGAAATATTACCTTAAAGCAGGGTGTGGCAGATTCCATGGTAATGTATGAATGGATGATTGCAGGTGTGGAAGGCGAGGTAGAGCGCAAGACCATTACCATCACGATATTAGACGAGACAGAAACAGCGACGGCATCATGGCAGGTAATTAATGCATGGCCGACAAAGTACACGGCACCCGACTTCAATGCAACTTCTTCCGAGGTTGCCATTGAAACGCTTGAGATTGCCCATGAAGGAATGACCAGAGTTTCATAAAGTTAAAATCCAACTCCGGAAGCGAATGGTCTTCCGGAGTTGGTAAGAAACAGGAGGAAACAGCAGATGTTTGACACAGAGTTTTCTTTTGTTCTGCCCAAAGGGTATATGGACAGGGAGGGAAATCTCCATAAAGAAGGAAAAATGCGTCTGGCTACAGCGGCAGATGAAATCATACCGCTGCGTGATCCGCGGGTGCAGCAGAATCCCGGATATCTTGTGATCATTCTGCTTTCACGCGTGATCACAAGCTTAGGAACGATGCCGACGGTGGACACAAAAGTGATCGAGGGACTTTACACGACGGATCTGGCTTATCTTCAGGATCTGTACGAGAGGGTCAATCAGGCAGAGATTCCCGCCTATCGTACGGTTTGTCCCCACTGTGGAGAGGAGATAACAGTTCCCATAAATTTTATGGAAGCCGGGCTGTAAATGTGTATCCGGCGGACAAAATCTATGAAGAGGCGGCATTTATCGCCTATTATGTACATTGGAGCCGGGAAGATGTATTGAATCTCACGCATAGTGAACGGCTTCGATGGTGTAAAGAAATATCAGAAATCAATAAAAAGGTCAGTCATGAACCGCCGAAAAATGATATTTTCCGTATATGAATATGGTATACAGGGGTGAGGAAGGATGGCAGTACAGGATAATCTTGCGAAACGCACAAGGTTTCAGGTGATCCTAGATGGGATGCCGCTGGGATTTTCAAAAGTATCCAATATATCTACCGCAATGGAGTTTGAGACTGTGGTAGAAGGCGGAGTAAATGACAGGGTTCACTATCTCCAGAAGCCCAGACAGTCAATGGACAAGCTGACGCTGGAATATGGAATTGCCAGCGGGGAGCTTTTGCGTACCACTCTGACGGCGGGATATGAATTGAAAAACGGGATCATTATCATGGTAATGCCGGAAACGGGAATGATACCTACTGCGACTTATCAGGCGGACTGGGGAGTGGTGACAAAGTGGGAGATTGATACGCTGGACGCAACAAGCAGTGGTCTGCTGGTTAAGAAAGTGGAAATTTCCCACAACGGATTATCCGAGACCATCAATAAAATTGGTCTTAGCCTGTAAGAGATGATTGGAATAGCCGGATGTTAACGTTACGAGAGCCTTTTATACAAAAAGTTCATCTACATATCAGACAGGATATGCTGCGGCGGTTGTGGGATAAGTATGTGCCCGCATCTTCGCCGGAATATGGGCAGATTGAGCTGGTTTATCTGAAAGATGCGCCGGGCGATATGGGAAAACAGCCGGAACAGATCCAGCTGCTGCTCCATTTGCTCTTAAAAATGAAAAAGCTGCAGATCAACCTCGTGCAGTATCCTGCGCTGATGAAAATCGGACAGAAGCAGCTGGAGAGCAGCCTGCAGCGGATGGAGCAATATTATGCCCTGCAGTTAAAGTGCTCGGATCTTGCGATGTATCGGACGGTGAGACAATATTTTACCTTGCTGAAGCAGGCAGAGGAAGATGGCAGGCGTTATCAGGGATGGCAGAAAAATCATCAGGAGATTGAAAGGCAAAAGGACGAATACCGTCTGCTGTCTCATTTTTCTGAGAGACTGCGGAATGAGCTGACAGAATATTCTGTGAGCAGATTGCGGACGATGGAAAGGGAATTGGTCGATTCCTTATCGGACACAGAGTACGGGATGCTGGCAGAAGAGTTGATCTGGCAGGAGAAACCGGAGCTGATCGCATATTTCAAAGAGCGTGAAATAACCCAGTGTAAAGAGATTGTGAAAAAGTTAAAAAAAGATGCTTATATGGGACAGATTCTGTCATCGCTTCAAAATCAATCCCCAAAAAAGAAACTTGTGGCAGCGGCAGATAAGCTGGGACAAAAAGAGTTTAGTCCGTTTTATTGGCAGGTAGTGGATCTGGAGAATGTCAATCCACAGATGATCATATGGAAAAGAAGCAAAACAGAGATGCTTCATTCCATTGATGAGATGGGATCAGAGAGTCTGCAGAAAGTGTGGACACAGATGGAAACAGTGGGTTCCGTGAAAGAGAGCAAGCATATTTTTTCGGAAAAAATGCTGCATTTACGGAACCGGTATCAGCGAAATGAAAGCAAAAATTTACAGAAGCAGATTGCTGTCATGTTGAAAGAGAATGCCTTGGAGGACATTGCAGATATTGTGGATATGGAGCAATTGATGCAAGATATCAGCGTGACAGAATATACAGAGAAGCCGAAAGGTGATACTGGAGAGCCGGAGTTTGGATTCAGAGAGAGGGAACAGCTGGTATTGTGGGATGGAGCTTATCAGGTGATTCGAAATCTGGAACGGGAACAGGAGATACGCAGGGAGAGAATTGAGCAGCAGCAGGCACAGGCTGTTGAGACATATCAGAACGCATATCGTCAGATAGTAAGAACAGAATCTGTTCCGGTTAGGCAGCAGGAGGATATTGCGCAGTCTTCAGAGCGAATATTCCGTAAACAGGATCAGGAGCAATTGACAGAAGAAGACGATAAACAGGAATCTGACGGGGAACTGCTGCAGAATAACGACAAACAGCTGCTTAATGTGTCATACAGGAGCTTGTGGGAGTGGGGAGAAACCTTATTGTTTCATTCGGAGCATCAACAGGAATGGGAAGATGCGGACATTTTAGCTGCTCCCAAACCGGAAGAGCTATTTTTTGATGAAACAAATCAGGATGAGATACAGACACAATTGATACGCCGTCAGATTGAGATGGCAAAGGACAGGAATTGGCTTCAGCGTCTGATCAGGCAGGTGAATCACCAGGCAGATATACAGCTGGTATATGCGGATGCCCAGCTTAGAATGCCGCAGGTTCAGGCTTTATTGCAATATATTCAGAAATTGGATGAAAAACAGTATGGCGCGTTTGTAAAGGAATTCGTGCAGATCCTTAAGCTTCGGAAACGGTCAGATGAGGAACCGGAGGCGGCATCTGTTCATACAGGAGAAGAAAATCATCCTTCCGTTGCAAGGGCAGCCATATTGGAACAAAGGGTGATATCCTATCCGACATTAGAGCGATATATCCAAAATTATGAAGAGCAGCATCAGTCAGAACTTCGTAAGGATATCAGGAGAATAGAAAAGAAAATTTTTCCGCAGGCTTATGCGGTAGAAAATCGGCAATATGCTGCAAGCAGCCATGTTGCAGGAAGCGATGCTCAGGTAACAGCAGAGGCAGCAGCATATGATTTTATGTCATATGAAGCAGACATCCATGAATACGGCATGGTGCCATATGAAACATATGGGGCAGACATCCGTGAATACGGCATGGCACAATATGAAACATATGGGGCAGACATCCGTGAATACGGCATGACATCCTATGAAACATATGAAGATATTGAAAAGGAATATGTGCAGCTGGCATCCCCTAAGAAGCATTATCAGGGAAACGGATATCAGCCGCAGGAATTGGAATATTCTGTACAGAAAGCTTCCGCCTCAGAGGAAGATCAGCAAAGGAAAGAACTGCGGATGCAGCAGGAAAATGCCCGGATGAAATCGGAGCAGGAGCAGTTGGTTAAAAAGCTGAAAGAAGTGGAGGACCAACTGAAAAAAGTGGAAGACAGTACAAAAGCAAAAGAGGATGTAAGGAGTTTTTCGGAACAGGTAAAGCAACAGTTATATGAAGAATTGCATGTAGAGAAGTTGCGCCGGGGACTGATATAATGAAATACCGTAATGGGAAGGGAGCGTTTTTTTGGGACTTACAAAGGCAAAATTGGAAATTGAAAAAGAAGTGGGCAAGACGGTGATCGAGGTGCTGTTTAATCCGTCGGAATATCAGCTGACAGATGCTGCGAACTATTCTGAAAAGAAAGTGCCGGGGTTAGACGGGCCTGTTTTACAGTATGTTTCCGGGGAGGCGACGGAATTATCACTGAATCTTTTCCTGGATACTTATGTGCCAAAGAAATCTTCCTCTCTGATACCATTTGGCAGCTCCGGTGATTCTTCCGAAGATGTATCGTATATCACGAAACTGATCGCAGATGCGGTTTGTATTGACGGAAGCCTGCACCGTCCGCCCAAGGTGACGTTTAAGTGGGGATCTCTGAACTTTAACGGGGTGGTGACGAAATTTAATCACACATATACCATGTTCACGGAGAGTGGAATGCCGGTCCGTGCCAAGGTAAGCCTGACGTTTAAGTCGCTGATCTCGCCGAAGGATACGCGGAGAAAATCACCCTTTGAATCACCCGACCGCAGCAAATACCGTACGATCCGTCAGGGGATAGGGCTGTGGGATATCGCAAATATGGAATACGGCGATCCCAATATGTGGAAGGTGATCGCCAAAGAAAACGGAATCTTAAATCCGCTGGATGTCCGGCCGGGACAAGTAGTAAAGCTGCCGGCGCTTTAAGAAACTGCAGGAGGGGGAATTGAAGTGGCAACCGTTAGCATGGCAAGTCTGGCTGCAAAATATAATGATTTTCGAGTACCTGCCATGAAAGTAAAGGCGGGAGGACATGATTTAATCGGTGCAAGTGAATATGGTGTGGAATCGGTAGAGCTTACGCTTTCGCAGTCGGCGGCAAGTGCGGCAGTCATTAAGCTTAACAATGTGTACGACTTAAAAAAGCGCAGTTTTATCAGTGATATCAGTGATTTTATTCTGGGAGAGATCATTGAGGTTGAGATGGGATACGGTTCTTCTCTGACTTCTCTGTTTTACGGTTTTGTTGAAGAGATCAACTATGAGCTTTCAGATAATCCTTCCGTTCGTGTGACGGCAGTCGATGTGCGCAGGCTGATGATGGGGAGCAAGAAAAGCAATATTTCACACAATGTAAAGAGTTATTCGGACGCATTTAACGAAGTAGTGAAAATATATAAGCCTGCGTATAAATCTATGGATGTGGATGCGACAGACCAGTTGGAAACAGATTGTATCATCCAAAACGGCAGTGATTTTGATTTCATTCAAGAAGAGCTGTGCCGAAAGGGAAACAGGGATTTTTTCTTCCATGCCGGAAAGCTTTATTTTAAGAAGACATCAGCGGAGCTGTTTTATACCGTTGAGATGGAATGGGCTAAGGATATTATATCCTTTCAGCGAAAGGCAACTTTTCAGGATGCAGTGATTCGGATCCAGGGACAGAATGTCGATGAGATGAAAGAGATCGTGGCGGAAGTGACCGTGAAGTCAGATGACCAGCAGAAGTCATTGGTACAAAATGAGATGACGCAGATGGATGCGGCGGTGGAGGATACCGGTGATGCAAAGCAGGTCGCAGAGCACAAGGCAGATGAAGTGAAAAAACAGGCAAGACAGGCTACCGGGGTGTGTATCGGAGTGCCTGAGATCCAGCCGGGTGGTCGTGTCAAGATTAAAAAGGCGGACGGCAAACGAATCGACGGGACATATGATATTATCGAGGTAAAGCATTCTTTTAGCGGAGACGGTTATCGGACAACCTTTGAAGTGGGAGGCTGGAAACGTTGAATTTTTATGATGAACTGCTGTCAAAACAAAAAGACGACAAGACCTATCCTGAGATTACTGCACCGGGACTTTTGAATGCCATTGTGAAAGAGAATTGGGACGAAAAGCATAAGGGCATGGTCAAAGTGGAGTATCTGATGGGTGAGAAGAATAAAAAAACCTCTGACTGGGTGAGGGTCATGGCAAGCTATGGCGGCGATGGCTTTGGCAATTACTGGCTTCCGGAGATCGGCTCCGAGGTTCTGGTAGGATTTATCCATGGGAATATGAACATGCCGGTAGTTTTAGGCTGTCTGTGGAATGGAAAGGATAAGCTGCCTAAGGAAGCTGCAAATGAAAAAAATGAGATAAAGACCGTCATTACAAAAGGGGGTCATAAGATTACTTTTTTAGAGACAGAGGGGAAAGAAAAATTTACGGTAGCAACTCCGAAAGAACTGGAAATATCGTTGGATGATGAGAATGAAACTGTGCTGGTGCAGGATAAGGAAAAAGAAAACAGTATTCATCTGGACTGCAAAAACGGAATCATAAAGCTGAATGCAAAGAAAGAGATTTCTCTGACGATCGGAACAAAGGAAGTCATGAACGTAGGCTCGGACGCTGTGAAGCTCACCTGCGGAACCATAGAGTTAGATGCCCAGCAGACCTTAAAATTAACCGGTCAGTCCACAACTGTCAAGGGAACCAGCGTGAAGGTGAATGCAGATGGCGAGCTGGGACTGCAGGCATCCGGGGTGGCACAGCTGAAAGGCAGCATGGTCAAGATTAATTAGCGGAAGGAAGAAAGGTCATGGATCAGAGAAGCAGTGTAAAAGCATTTCTTGGAACCGGTTGGAAATTTCCGATTGAAATTGACGGGGCCACGGGGAGGATTAAAATGTCCTCCAATGAAGAAAGCATTCAGGAATCGATCCGTATCATCATAGGAACAAGGCAGGGGGAGCTGACCATGCATCCGGAATTTGGATGCAGGATACAGGATTATGCTTTTGAATCTGTAGATTATACGACCTTGTATTCCATGAAGACAGAGGTAGAGCATGCGTTGATCCGCTGGGAGCCCCGGATTACGGATATCCGGGCAGAGGTCAGTGATGAACAGATCGATCAGGGAATGCTGTTGATCCAGGTAAGCTATGCGGTCCGTGCTACAAACAATCAGTATAATCTGGTGTATCCTTTTTATATCAATGAAGGCGAGGTTTAGGCATTTATGAATATTCCGCAAATGGAGAAAATGTCGAAAGAAGATATCATAGACTATATGACAAAATGCGCAAAACAGTATGTTCCGGAGTGGAGATACGATAAACAACAGCCGGATGCCGGAACTGCGCTGGTCTCGATATTTGCCGATATGATGTACGACAATATTAAAAAATTTAATTTGTCCGTGGCAGGAGATTTATTTTCTTTCTTTGACGGAATCAACGCAAAGCTCCTTCCGGCAAGTCCGGCAGAAGGCTTTGTGGCGTTCGGACTGCCGGAGGGGCTGCTCAGTGAGGCGGAGGTTCCGACGGGGATCAGATTGCTTGCAGACGGAGAAGAAGAGCAGCTTGTGTTTGAGACGCAGGAGGAGGTTTTGGTGCGTCCGTTAGACGTACAGAACATTTTTCTTTCTGCTCCGAAAGAAGATGCCATTTATGAGTTATTCGACCGGAAAAAAGACAGCGCGCCGTCTTTCTTTTTGTTTCAAGACGGAGCGGAGAATTTGCAGCGTCACTTACTGGCGTTCTGTTTTGGGCAGGAACTAAAGATCACTAGCCATGCAGATGCCCGGCTGTCGCTTGTATTGGAGGGCAGGGAAATGGACGCCGGTCTGGTGGAGGCTCTCTGCGATTCTTCCCGTATTCGTTTTTATTACGGTGTGGGAGAAAAGTTTCAAAATATTACAGATTATACCTATCAGGATGGAGCGCTCTGTTTTCAGATCCCGGGCGGCGAACAGGGAATTGCTCCTATGCAGGAGTTCGGATCCCGTTATGTGATTTCCGCGGAAATTCTGGACGGAAGATTCTTTTCGGGAATGTATTTGAAAAAGATGTCTTTGGGCACGGAATGTCTGCGGCAAAAACCGGAGTTTGTCAATGTAAACGGTACCGATCAGGAAATAGAAGAATTTCTGGCATTTGGGGAAACGCCTTCTTTGTACAATGAATGTTATATTGGAAGCGGTGAGATTTTCGGAAAAGCGGGGGCGCATATTTCTCTGGATTTTGACTTGGATTTTGTGAAAATTCCCATAGAGGAGGCTGTGTCCGAAGTAAAGATCGCCTGGAAGCGGATCATGCGCAAACAGGAGTTTACACCGGAAGAAGAGTTTGATATCACCATTAAGGAAGTCATCTGGGAATATTTTAATGGGTTTGGCTGGAAACGGCTTGCAGTGTCCGGACAGTATCAGGATATCTTTGCGGTAGAGGATGAGCTGCGGGGCGTGCGGCGGAGAATGGAATTTATTTGCCCGTTGGATATTCAGCCTGCGTTGGTGAATTCAACAGAAAATTATTGTATTCGCGCCAGAATTATCCGCATGAATAATGCTTATAAGACGAAGGGCGCCTATATCGCCCCTGTGATAGGTAATTTTTCCATGGGTTACAGCTATATGACCAGACCTTTGGAACCCTTAACCATATTTCAGCAGAGCAACATGGAGCGGACAGAATATGGATCGGAGGAGATGCAGCGGATGGGGTTTGCGTTTCCGCTGTGCAAGGCAAGATCAGAGACGGCCAGAACCTGCTATCTTGGATTTACCAATCCGCCGGTGGGAGGACCATTGAAATTTCTGTTTGTCATGCACGACTTGGTGAAAGACAGTCTGGCCATAAAGTGGGAGTATCTGTCGGAAGAAGGATGGCAGGAAATGCATCCCGCCGATAGAACAGAAGGTTTTTCCCACACGGGTCTGATTTCCTGGTATGGCCGCAGAGACAGCAGACATGAGCGAATGTTCGATCAAGATCTGTACTGGATCCGCTTTTGTGAGGAAAACGGAAAACAGAGCGGCAGCGATAGGGACAGCTGTCCCAAAATTGAGGGAATTTATCCGAATGCTACCAGTATCCTGGGTGTTGAGACGGTAGAAGAGGTTTATGGAATAGAGCCCCGTGCACAGGATAAGCAGATACAGCTTTCTTATACGAATATTACCGGCCTGGAAGTCTATGTGTCGAAACCGGACAACAGCTATAACACCGGCAGCAGGTGGGAGTTGTGGACAGAAGCAGAAGAGTTGACAGAAGACAGCGGGACTAAGAAAGAGTATGTGGCGGACAGACGGATTGGAAGGCTGCAGTTTCCGAAGTATATGAATGCCGCCGGAAGAAATGAGCAGGATGAAATTGAAATTCGCGTGAAATACAGTTATAGCCGGGGAGATCAGGGGAATCTGTCCATGGGGGAAGTCAGCCGGATGGACCGGACGATCGGATTTATCAACAGTGTGTTTAACCCCATGGCAACGGTGTGCGGACTCGCTGAGGAAACGGTGATGGAGGCAGTAGAGAGGAATGCGAATCTGCTGCGCCACAACGGGCGCTGTGTTTCGGCGGAGGATTATGAAAATATGGCCAGGGAGGCGGCAAGGGATATCAGTAAGGCCAGATGCTTCCCAGGTTATGATGAAATGGGAAGGCCGCAGCCGGGAGCGGTGACGCTGGTTGTGCTTCCAAGGGATTATGGGAAGAGCTTTTACAGCTTTGAGCGGACCAGAAAGAAAATCTACACGGATCTGACCGCCCACATGGATGAGAATATTGTAAGCCGCGGACGGTTCCATATCGTCATGCCGGAGTTGATTCGGTTGGATGTGAAAGTGGTTCTGGAGCTGACACAGCAGAAAGAAACTTTCGCCACGCTGCAAAGGGTCAGAGAGGAATTGAATCGTTTTCTGGATCCGATGTGTGGCAACTTTTATGGCAACGGATGGGAGATTGGCACACTTCCGGATAAGAACCAGATTACGCATGCACTGAAAAAGGTGGAAGGGGTAAAATATATCAGCCAGCTTTCTCTGCGGAAATATAGAAGCGGACGTTTTGAAGATTATGAAGTGAATGAGGAACGGCTGCTGCCATTTTATCGGCTGCCAAGAAGCGGCTATCATGAAGTGATCGCAGAGCCCTGACAGGATTGACGTAAAGGAGCGCAGGCTATGTTCTATAATTTGAATTTGGATGATAAATCTTATCAGGAAATTGAGGCGGATGCAGTATTTCAAATACCTGGGCTTTGTCCGGACTGGACCAATTACAATCAGTCGGATCCGGGAATCATGCTGATCGGGCTTCTCTCATGGCTGAAGGAGATTCAACAATATCATATCAGCCAGCTCTGCGGATGGAAGAGACAGAAATACCTGAAATTATTTGGTTTTTCCATGGAACATGCAAGACCGGCGCAGGGCTCGATCAGCGTGGAGCTTCCGGCGGGTCTGCCTGACATGCAGCTGTCTCTGAGGAAGGGTACCAGGTTTTTTGCCGGGGACATGACATTTGAGACGCTTAAGAAAGAATGGCCTTATTCCATCCGGTTGATGGGAGCGTATATCCTGAGTGGAGAATTATTGGACAAATACGTGAATATTGGCAATGATTTGGAGAAGCAGATGCGCCTGTATCCTTTCGGAGAGCATCCCAAAGAGGGGAATTGCTGCTACTTTGTGATAGACAAGGAGTTTTCCGCTGAGAGACAGACGGTTGTTACTTTTGATATTCGTACAGATTATGAGGTGAGCCGTAATCCCATTGGGAAGGATTTTATTCCGTTGGCAAAGCTGAAGTGGGAGTATCAGTCTGAGAATGGCTGGGAGGAGCTCCCGGTGGCATTTGACACGACATACGCTTTTTTGCAGAGTGGGAAGATTGGGTTTGATCTGCCGGGGAAAATGGTGGTGAGCGAGACATTCGGCGTTTTTCAAATCCGTGTCTCGCTGATGGAAAATAATTATGATGTGGCCCCATTGATATGGAATATTCGTTTTAATGAAATAGAGGTAAAACAGCAGTATTCCTGCTGTGATTATGAAGATTATATAATTGATTTTTCGGATGCTTCGGTTGCCGGGCCGCTGCTCTTTGTAAAGAGCAGTATGTATCTGGCAAAAAGCGGGCAGACGGAGCTTTATCTGGAAAAAGACGGCGGATGGGTTCCGTTACCGGTCAGACAAAAAGAGGAGACAGACGATGGGGATTGTTTGTTTTATTTTGAAAAACCTGACTGGGCAGAGGAGAAAATGATATGCCGACTGGCTGCGTATGAAGATGATTTTTTGGAAAGACGGGAGCTCGGTGTGGGAGACGGTTCTGCCAATCAGACATACGCGCTGGATATCGACAACATTTTGTATGATGATTTTGAAATCTTGGTTTGCGACAGGCGGGATGGGAGGTATTATTCCTATCAGCGGGTGGAGGATTTTGACAACTGCACGCCGGAGGATGCGGTCTTTGTCCTGGAGCCTTTAGAAAATCGTCTGTTGTTTGGCAACTGTGAAAATGGGATGGCTCCGGAAGGAACCATATATTTGCTGCGATTGAAAGTAAGCTGGGGAAGATCAGGTAATATCAAGGCGGGGAAAATTCATGAGTGTCATGAGTTTCCGGAATTGTTAGTGAAGCAGTATGGGATGACCGGCGGCGGCAGGGACAATGAGACTGTGGAGGAATGTTATGAGCGTCTGCGTCAGGAGTTAAAACAGATTAGGCGCGGGGTTACTTCTTCGGATTATGAAGAGCTGGTCCGGCAGACACCGGGGCTTTTGATATTAGACAGTAAGGTCATCCTGCCGGCGGCAGGAACGGGCAGGGAATCCGTGCCGGAGAATGAAGTTGCTATTGTGGTGCGTCCTCTCAGCTACAAAGAGCGGGATGACAGTCTCAATGAGAAGTACCGGCAGAATCTGGAGCAGATGCTGCGAGGCAGGAAGATGATCGGAACCACCATAAGAATACTAAGTACGGAATATGTGGGGATTTCCATTTATGCAGAAATTGTGATCAGACCGCAGTTTACGGATGCGGAAATGATGATTGAAGAAGCGGTGCGGAATTATCTGGATGAAAAGTCATGGGAGATTGGCAGAGCGGTCTCAAGCAGTGAGATTTATGGAATCATTGATATGCTGCCCTGTGTATATCAGGCAAAATCATTGTCTTTGGAGGCCAGAGGCCGGGGGTTCCGGCATTTGGTAAATGGAGATGTGCAGCTTCCTCCGAATGGGCTGCCCTATCTGAATGAGATGGATTTCAGGATTTTTACGGCGAGTGAGAGGGAGATAGCGTGGACCAGTTAAAATATTTTGTATTCAACAAAAAAAAGGACTATGAATTCGGATACCGGCAGGAAATCGTGGTTACAGAGCGGGGACTTGCCTTGAAAGAGGGGGTTTCGGAAAACGGTATCTTTATCTCACGGTTATTGGACAGCGGGCAAGAGGGAAATCAGTGGCACCGGGCCGTGATTCAGAGCAGAGCCTATGGAGATGATTCTGTCCGGTTTTCCTTTTACTGCAGCGATGAAGCGCAGGTAATGGTGGATGGCGCCACCTGTCAGTGGGAAGAATTGATCAGGAGCAGTGAGATTTCTTTAGAGAAAAAACATCAGATCATGGAGCCGTATCTGGTACATATTGTACAGAATCCTCAGGATATTATGCTGTATCATGCCAGAGGAAGATATTTGTGGATGGAGATACAATTGTTTTGTCAGGCGGGCTTTTTTCCGGAGATTCATCATATGAAGATTTATGCAGGAAACCGCAGCTTTTTATCTTATCTCCCGGCAATCTATCAGACAGGCGGCAGGGAGGATTTTCTCGGGAGATTTCTGGGAATGTTCGAGGCGGTTTACCAGGATTTCGAGGAACGGATCGCAGATTCCGCAAAACAGTTGAACCCGATGACGGCGGAGCCGGAATTTTTAAGGTGGCTGGCGAAATGGATCGGAATCTCCAATGCGCATCTATGGCAGGAGGAAAGGCTCAGGCTTCTGCTGGATGGAATCGTCAGGAAAAACCTGATCCGGGGCACGCGGGAATATACAGAGCATATGATCAGCACCTTTACGGGGGAGCGCCCGTTTATTTTGGAATATGGTGATATCGAGGAATATCGGGAGAATGCAAAGGCATATGAAAGTCTGACACAGTCTTATGCGCATGGTCCGTATGAGGTGAATGTGCTTGTGCGGGAACAGGCAGTGTCTTCCCTGCGGGAGCAGCATGCTCTGAAGAAAATGATAGAGGATATGAAGCCGGCTCATATAAAGATGCATCTGATTATTTTGCGGCCGGGAATTTATCTGGGACAAAATGTGTATGTAGGAGTAAACAGTGCGCTGGTAACATACGAACGTGCGAATTTGAACGGCGTAGCCGCAATTCCGTCTATGGTAGGCATGCTGCCTGCCATGGCAGACGACAAAGCTTAAGGAGGAAAAGAGAGATGAAGAATTTGAAGAGCTTTCCATTTGAGAGGAATCGGTATTTTTATGGAAAGCTGCTGTCTGTAGAAGACTTTGAAACAGAGCAGAAATATTTTAATGACAAGCGCAGAACCATTAATCGTTTTCTTTTTGGATCCGGTGTTGTCAGTGGGTTGAATGTCGTGGAAGTGGATGATGAGAGCATCTCTGTGGAGCGGGGGCTTGCCTTGGATTTCGCCGGACGGGAAATCATGCTGGACGAGCCGGCGGTGAGGAAGTTAACTGAATTGGAAGGCTACGGAAATGGGCAGGGAAATGGGCAGGAGGAAGGGTATTATTATCTCTGTCTGGAGTACCAGGAAGAAGCGACAGAATTGATGCACAATGTCACAGGGGCTGCAGGACGAAACAGCAGTGAATTTAATAAGTACAAGGAAGGGTATCGTCTGTTTGTGACGCAGGAGGAGCCGGAAAGAGATGTCTATTCCCCGGCACGGCTGTATGAGGAGAGAAAGACGGTATATCAAGGGCAGGATATCCAGATTGTACAGGTATTGCCGAAGTTTCTGGAGATGGGACATGATACTGCTTTAAGAGTTGAGATTACCTATACAGGGCAGCAGAAATTTTCTTTTGAGTATGAGCTGGAGCTGGCTTTTCTCACGAATGGGGAGGGAAACAGGGTTCGCGTTGCGTTTCAGGGAAATGAGTCCGGAAAGGGTGGAAAATATCAGATGGAAATCCCGCTGAAGACAGCTCGTGTCTCGAATGTACAGGCGCAGGCCTCTTTGGTGAAGGACAGCTTCCGACTTCAGATTGGGAACAAGACTTACAGTGACGCAAGGCCTTGTATCAGTCAGGCGGCTGTAAACGATCTGGATGACTATGAAGCGCTGCAGGTCCAGTATTACAGGACAGCTATGGATTATATTATGGGAAATACCTTTCACCAGGGAATTTACCTTGCAAAGATTTACGTGGTGCGCGCCGGAAATGTCTGTCTGATCGAGCGGATCGAGCAGCTGCCTTTTGACCAGAAGATTATGCATACAGAGATTTCGACGGCGGTCGTACAAAAGCTTGTGGAGGATGTAAGAAAGCTAAAGGAAGCAAAGCTGCTGGAGAAGGAAAAACAGGAAGAACAGAAAGGGGAAAAGCCGCTCAGGGCTGCTTGCGGAGAGATTTTGTTTAACATTGGTCGGGTGCGTCTGGGAGAGGTGCTCTATTCCGACGAAATTGTCCACGGATTGGGATTTGGACCTGTTACCATTGAACTTAGCTATGAAGTGGACCGTGGGCTTGACAGCGATACGCAGATTCTGTTCGGTGATACTTCTATCTTCAAGGGGAAGGATAGCGCTGCCGTATCGTTAGCAGCACGTCTGATGCCGACGGAGGGAACCTTTGTGGTCGGATTAAAGATATTAAAGAATGACGGTGCGAAGCAGGTGCGGGTACATTGGACCGCTTTGCGCAATGAGGCACGCAAGGCGGAGCCTGAGAAGAAGAAAAGGATCTTCATACAGCCTGATAACCCGAATGTCTTTGTGGGCGAGAGTCTGGTATTTACGGCAGCACTGGAGGGCTTTACCGATGAACGGTTGAAATGGAGCGTGAAAGATTCCGGCGGCGGAGTGATTGATAAAAACGGAAAGTATACGGCGCCGGAGACGGAGGGAATTTACCAGATTGCGGTTTCCAGTGTGGCATATCCGGAAGTGCAGGTTTCCACTTTTGTGATCGTGCGCGAGAGAAAGGGAGACGGGTATGGTAATTAAGTTTCAGAATAGGCAGTATGAGTTGATTTCAAAGATCAAAACCACAAGCTCCAGAGCGCTTGAACTGTATACCGCATCGGATGCTGGGGTGGAGGGTGTGAAATATACCATTGCCTGCGTCAATGATCTGGAACTTGCAAGAAAGCTGGTGCCGGTAACTACCAAGGCGAATATTAATATTTCCTTTAAGGATCTGTATACAAGCTTTAATGCAGATGGCAGATATTATGTGGTGTTTCGATATGCCGGCGGAAAGACGCTGCAGCAGGTGCTCGAGCGGGGAAATTGCAGTTTACAGGAACGGCTGCTGCTGCTGAAGAATATTTTTGCCCAAATACTCCTGTTAAACATGCCGGACTGTTTTCTGTATGAGGTACTGCGGAAAGATAATATTGTGGTGGATGACGATTTCAGCGTTCGGTTTAATTACTTTTTTACCGAGGTGGATTATTACTGGAATGTGCAGGAACAGGATTGTATCAACCGGGTCAGCGGACTCGTGCAGGAATTGTTTGACCGGGAACTGGAACAGAAAAGTTCGCGGGAACTGACAAAATTTGCCAGGGATATGCGGGAAGGGGTATTTGATTATCTGTGGGACTGCTATGTGGCCTATGACAATATTTATGATGTGGTGCTGTCAAAAAGTGAACGGCAGGAGTTACAGCCGAGCAGGCTCTGGTGGCGTGCGTGGGAGAAACTAAAGCGTATGCTCCCAAAGCTTCGAACGATGCTTGCAGCAGCCCTGATCATAGCAGCGGCAGTCTATTTATTGTTGAATCTGCCCAATCCGATGATATCAGATGATGGGATTACATTTCAGCAGATTGGGACATTGGAGATACGGGAGCAGTCTAAATAAGCTTTGACAGGAGGGATGAAGTATGCGGGGCGGACTAATCGGACGTACAGCGAGAAAAATGTCGCATATTTTAACGGCGCCGATTCAGGTGGCAGTTCGCAAAGTGAAGAGGTCGGTCAGCCCGGAATCTTTTTCTTCAAAGGTCTTAAGTGATGTCCGTAAGGGAATCAACCAGAAAAAGAAGAAAAAGGAGCGGGACATCCATGATTATTTTTCTATTGGGCGTTATTATGTGCTAAAGAGTATCGTCTATATTGTGATGATCGTGGTGTTGATACTTCCGATTCTGTATATCAAGCTGCTGCATCCTGTCCTGATATCGCATTTTTTTACAAAGACGATGGTGATCAATTCATCGGAGATGATCGGCTATTCCGGCAATGTGGAACTTTTGGCGGAGGATGGGGAAACGCTTATCTTTAAGGGAAAGATGAAGGATGGGAGAATCAACGGAGAAGGACGGCTCTACACTTACGAAGGCGCATTGCTCTATGAAGGAAACTTTGAGATGGAGGCTTATTCGGGTGAAGGCGAACTGTATTATAAGAATTCTCCGCAGCTTTGCTATAAGGGAACCTTTTTGTTAAATCTGTATGACGGACAGGGATGTCTCTATGACGAAGAAGGCAATCTGGTTTACCAGGGAGCGTTTAAGAACGGTTTATATGAAGGAAACGGCACATTGTATTATGCGAATGGACAGGAAAAATATGTGGGGACATTTGCCAGCGGCGTGCCGGAGGGAAAAGGAACCCTCTATGACGAAGCGGGAAATGTGCTCGCCAGGGGTGTTTTTGAGGAAGGTATGCCGATATCACAAAAGACATCGCTTGCAGATGCGGATGGAAATGTTCTCTATGAGGGAACGGTCAATGCAGATGGAGAGTATGAGGGAGAGGGAATTCTTTATGAAGGAGGAGTACCGGTCTATGCCGGAAATTTCTCAGGGGGGAAAAAAGAAGGAGCCGGTATTGAATTTGATGCAGAGAGCGGCACGATATATGAGGGAAATTTTGCAGATGGAAAAAGAGAAGGGGAAGGGAAGCTTTACATAGCGGAAGATTCTCCCGCAGGTGATTTGCAGGGGAGGAAGGGCGCTCTGATTTATGAAGGCGGATTTTCTGACAATGCTTATGAAGGAGAAGGAAAACTCTATGAGGGAGAGCTTCTTGTGTATGCCGGAACCTTTGTCGGGGGGCGGCGGGAAGGTTCCGGAAAGGCCTATGACGAAAACGGCATTCTCATCTATGAAGGAAGCTTTCAGGCCGACATCTACAACGGAGATGGAAAACTGTATGATCCTGAATATGAGCTTTTGATTTATGAAGGCGGTTTTGTAGACGGTTTATATCAGGGAACAGGGAAGCTGATGGATCCTGAGACGGGAAATCTTGTTTATGATGGGGATTTTTACAAAAGCCTGTATGACGGACAGGGAAGACTGTATCATGAGATGACGGGGAATCTGATCTATGAGGGCAGATTTTTGAAGGGCGAGTATTATGGTTCCGGAACGCTGTGGGATGAGGAAGGAAATTTGCTCTACAAAGGCGAGTTTGTGAATGGGGCTTATAATGGGCAGGGAGTTCTCTACGAAGCCGAAACCGGAAGAATTGTGGCGGAGGGGCAATTCAAGAATAACATGCCGGTTATAGTGGAAGAGCCGCAAAGCCCTTCTGTGGAAGCGGAATCAAACCCGATAGAAAATACGGACACCCCGGCAATGTGGACGGAGCAGCCGGAGGCATCTGAAGCAGAATAAGAAAGAGGAATGGTTATGTCGGATTATACCCAAATTGCAGATACAGGAAACGGAATGATTACCCTGCTAAAGGATGTCTTGGTTCCGGAGCATTTGAACAGCCCGGATCAGATTGGTCTCTGCTCACCGGAGGATCATGGGGATTTTGCAGTGGGCGTGTGGCTTTATGATGTGAGGGAGGATACATCCATACAGGCGCATGAGATGACAAATATTGGAAGAAATACCCAGCGTTATCCGTCCACCTATCTGACGCTGCATTATATGATCACACCTTATCTGCAAAGTGATCTGAAATACCGTGCCCATCAGGAGCATCAGATCATGGGCAGGATCATTCAGGTATTCCGGGATCATGCGGTCATGGACCCCGACAGCTTTACGCCGGTGGAGGGAGCTGTGGGAGGCAGTATCCGCATTCAACTGCAGAATTTGGAAATGGAAGAAAAATTGCGGCTTTGGACGGTGCCGAATGCGGCATACAGGACATCGCTGTTTTATACGGTGGGACCTGTGGAAATCCGGTCTACAAGAAAGAAGTCCGTAAAGAGAGTGCAGGAGATCGATTATCGTTTTGCTGGAAGGGAGAGATAACATGCTGCTGCAGGAAATAAAGGTACAATTGTCCAAGGCAGTTCTTCTGCGGGACGCATTGACTGGGGCGCCGGTGTCATCAGACATTTGGATTCGTTCCCTTTCCGGCGGAAGGATTGAAAAAAAGAGCGATGGACATGTTTTGTTCCTGAATGTAACCGGACCCGAGATTGAGGTTTTAGTGGAATCACCTGTTTACCAGTCCCGGAAAATCTGTCTGAAAGCAGATCAGGGAGCGGAATTGGAGGACGTTTTCATGTATCCGTCTCCGGCATATCCCCGGCGAGCGGGTTATACTGCCGTCAGAGGGAAAGCCGCACCGGGGAGTATTCTGCGGTTTCACATTGAAGATGAAAGGAGTGTCTGCCGCCTGTTTTGTGATTACAAGAAAGGGGAAGAACAGATTTCCTTTTACATAAAAAACAGAATTGCGGGTGCGCTTTGGTATATCCGTAAGAAAACAGAGACATCGGGAATCTACTTTGCCCCGAAAAATATGGCAGAAGATTCCGGAACCTATTATTTAAGGGAGTCATTGAACCGGAATTATCAGATCAAGGATACGGTGATCTATCCGGCTCAGGAGACGGTTGCGGATGAAAATGGTGAGTTTTATATGCTGTTTCAAGAGCTGCCTCAGGAAAAATGTCTGCTGTATTATTCTTACGATAAAGCCGGGAAAGAGAAACAGGGAGAGATACAGATTGTTCAGGCAAAAGAGAATTATATTTTAGAGGAGGACTGAGAATATGGGTTTATGTGTGACGGGGGGAGCTATGATGACTTGTTCTTTTGGCATGGCGCCTTCGACGTTGAATGTTCTGCCGACAGCACAGGTGGTGTCGGCAATGCCGCTTGCATCGATTGCGGACAATGTACCCTTTGTGAATATTATGTCCTTCGGAATGTGCCAGAGTATGGCAAATCCCGCAGTAGCGTCGGCAACAGCGGCGGCAATGGGGGTATTGACACCAATGCCCTGTACCCCTGTTCCTGCTGGACCGTGGGCGCCGGGAGTTCCCCAGGTGCTGGTGGGAGGGAAGCCGGCAGTAAATAACCAGTGTAAGCTCACCTGTGCTTATGGAGGAATGATTCAGTTTACCAATTCAGGCTGTCAGACGGTGCAGCTTTAACATGCGATTACAGAATACAGGAGTTAAAGAAATGGATTCTGGGAAAAAAGATAGGAATAAAAAATATAGATACGGTATGATTTGTATTCTGGCGGCAGCAGTCATAGGGATTGTGGCTGTTACTTTGTATGGGCGGAGCATCCCGTTAAATTATATTGAACAGATCCATTTACAGGATGGATATCTCTATTATGTGGATCGGGGAAAAAATGAAGATTTAAGGATTATCCGTTCTGACCCTGATGGAAAAAACGGAGAGGTGATCTTTTGTGATAAGTATGGTAATGGCAAATACCGGCTTATCCGCCAGATTTTTTTTGATGATGAGAACCGTGTATATGTGTTGATGGAGGAGATTAACGCAGAGACACAAGACGGACTCGGCTGTAAAGTGTATCAGTGTGATTTTGCGCATGGAAAGCTGACGGAAGCAGGATATGATCTGACGCAGGATATCGTTGAATACGGTCAAATACAGGTACAGCATATCCGGAATGGCTGCCTTTATTATGTGGGGACCTCTGACTCGGAAAAAAGCCCGGGGAATGCCAAATTGTTTTCAATGGATCAGGATGGGAGCAGGGAAATGATAGCGGAAGTGCTTGTGGATTCCCCATACCTGAACGCGCAGTTTTTCTTAAGCAACGAAAATGTGCTCCTGTGGATGAACTACGCGGGAGGAGTGTATGCCAAGGAGCTTGGAACGGGACGCTATTTATATATTCAGGGTATAAGCGATAGACAGGAGGGATTCAAAAGCCTGTCAAATGATGGGACTGGCGCCTATGTTCTGGACTATGAGCAGGAATGTATCCGGTATATTGATCTGGCAGGGCAGACCTCCGAGGTCGTATTCTCCAAGGAAGAGCTCCAGGAAAAAGATCCGCAGTTTACCTTTCAGAATCTGCAGAGCATTGATTGTACCAAAAATGGTTTTTGTGCGGGTATGGCGGATGAGATTGGATTGTTTTCCATTTGTTCTTATCAGAAAGGCGACCATGGGGACTACCATCAGGACATTGCCGAGGTTACCATTACTGTTTCTGCCATCCTGCATCGGATGGCTTGGACCTATGTATGGATCATACTGATAGCGGTGGTTTTATGTGTCTATTGGACGGCTCGTGTAAAATATCATTTTCAGACGATTCTGATCCGGCTCTGCGTGGTGTTTCTTCTGGGACTTTTTGTGATGGATCAGTTTCTGGAACACTGGATAGGCGTATCCATGCAAAAGCAGTTGGAGAGGAACCAGACCAATGCGTTGTTTGCGTTGGGACGGCTGCTGCAGGAGGACATTATCTATAATATTGAAGAGGACGCGGAGAAATTTTCTTCCGAAGATCGTGCTCTGATGTTGAGCCACCGCAGCGCGAACGAAGGAAACATGCATGACATGTATTCCTACAGCATCTTTTATGCGGATGAAGAGGGAAAGCTATACGTTAGTGAATCCATGTCAGAGTACAGAGGCGTTCCCGTGGAATGGATCTATGCGGGGGAGGCCTTAGCAAAGATCTACCAGGCGTATGATTCCGGTGAGGTTGTCAATAAGACCGACGAGGACAGGAATGGAAAACGGGTGAACAAGTATATTCCTCTGGTGCGGGGAAATGGGACAAAATATGGAGTGCTTGTTGTTTCCGTCGATGGAAATATATTGGACTATCAGGTGTGGTATTACCAGTGGAGCTTGAAAAATGCCTCTTCGATGCTGCTTTTGGCTTTGACAGTAGTTTTGATGGTGCTCCTCTATATTTTCCTGCGGCCGTTAAAGACCTTAAAGGAATGTGCCGAAAAACTGGCAGCAGGAGATCTGGGCGTCACTGTGGCGGTGCATGGACAGGATGAGGTGGCGGACATTTCCCGGGCATTTAACCAGATGTCCCTGAAAATTGCGAAATACATACAGGATATCAAGGGCATCTCAGACGGCTATTATAAGTTCATTCCGGCAAAAATCCTCGATATGCTGGGCAAGGAGTCGATTCAGGAGGTAGAACTCGGGAATCAGATGACAGGGGAATTTACCATATTGTCACTGCATGCGATTGATTATCCCAAACAGAATGCTTCCCTTTCGGCAGAGCAGGTGTACAACAATATCAATCAAGTGCTGTCCGTCATTGTGGATCCGATCAACAGCCATTCCGGCATGGTGGAGCATTTTGAGGATACCGGGCTGACAGCGCTGTTTACGGCGGGGAGCAAAGAGACCCTGGATGCGGCGATTGAGATACAGAATCTGATGCAGGGGAATGGCAGAACCATTGCCATCAGCTATGGACAGGTGATGATCGGTGTGATAGGACATGAACAGCGTATGGAAGCAACCGCAATATCTGTCCATTCCGATCTGGCAAAGGCTCTGCGGCTGAGGGGAGACCGGTACGGCGCCCACATCCTGATCACGCATCTGGTATATGAGCAGATTCCGGGATTTGAAGAGCAGTATCATGCCAGGTATCTGGGGAACATCTATCTGACGGCAAATGATACCTATGAGCGGATCTATGATGTCTATGATGGGGACAGCGAAGAAGAATTTTATAATAAAGAACGGACAAAACAATTGTTTGAGAAAGGCGTTGGGCTGTTTGTGGCAAAGAAGTTTTATGAGGCGAGACTTGTGTTTGTGGAAGTGCTGAAGCAGTACCGGAAGGATAAGGCAGCGAAGGAGTATCTGTATCGGTGCGACCAATATTATAAACAGGCAGCTGGCGAGGATATCGAGACAGTGATTGAAAAGTTTTAGGAAACGAGGTGATAAAATGGACGGGTTTCGAGAGCAAGAACACGAAAGAGATGATCTAGAGCGACATCAAGATGGTGGACAAGACAATGCGCCTGCAGGTCCTCAAGCAATGCAGCCAATGAACGACCCGGTAGAAGCAACAAGAAGAGCAAAACAAGCAGAACTAGGAATAGTAGAACATCAATTAGTAGAAGTAGCAGCAAGGCAGACAGCAGAAAAAACAGAAGGTGTAAAAATAGCAAAAAAAGCAGCAGAAATAGCAGAAAAAGAAGCAAAAAGAGCAGAAAAAAAATCAACAAAAGCATTAGAAGCAGTAACCAGAGCATCAATAAAAAATGCAGTTGCAGAAAAAGCAGCAAAAGAAGCAAAGGAAGCAGCAAAAGAAGCAAGACGTAAAGCAGAAGAAGCAGCAGAGCGAGCAAGAGCGGCGAGGCAGGGAGACAACGCAGAGGAAGCAGAAGAAGCAGAAGAAGCAGCGAGGCGAGCAGAAGAAGCAGTAGAGCGAGCAGAAGAAGCAGTAAGACGAGCAGAAGAAGCGGCAAAAGCTGCGAGGCTGAAGAAAGAGGGAAAAGAAGGAGAAGCAAGGGAAGCTATAGAAGAAGCAGCAAGAACAGCATCGGCATCAAAAGGAGCACAAGATGATTTCAATGCTATTTTGATGAAGGCGGTATTAGATGCAGGCGGGATGAAGGCGGAACCTGAAGGGGGAGAAGCTGACAATCGGAAATTTGATACGTTGGCTGATTTAAAAAATCTGGACCAAGGGGAGCCTCAAGGGGGAGAAGCTGATACGAAAGATCTGAAGGATGCGCGAGCGGCCGTGCATGAGCTCAGAAAAGGAAAACTGTACAAGGCAGTGATCTTTGCAAGAATACTGGATCATACTACGAATCCTGATGGGTATGATGCGGAAAAGGCGCTGAAGGATCAGAAAAAGGCAGCGGAGAGTCCAGAAAATCCCGGTCGTTTTAGCCGCTTTTTTGATAAAGGGATTGACGTAGCGGGGAAGTTTGGTAAGACGGCCAGTGCCGTTTCCGGGATTAAAGCAATAGGTGATAAAGACTACGGTAAGTCGAAAATGTTTGCTGCCATTTCTATAGCATCCGATGTCAAAGCACTGGCGGGTGCGATTTGGGGAATCGCTAAGAAGCTAAGAGCTTTGATAAAGAAAAAAGTTGAAAAGGGTGCTGAGACAGCATTAACGGTCGTTGGTCTGGTAGCGGATTTATCTACGGTAGCCGCAAAGATAGCATCTATGACTAAGTCGATTGGTAGTTTACACAACATGTCGAAGATAAATCAAACGATTTGCAGCATAGTTTCAGACGCCGCCACTCTTTTCTCACAGGTTCTCGGACTGGCGGGTACGTGCGATGCATTAAGGCAAACTGTTAACAGAAAGAAGAAGCTTGAGGAGGATCAAAAAGGAGAGCAAGAAAAAGTACGGATGATAACAGGCAATGGAGATGCCCCGGATGACAAGGACAAAAAGGGCGGCAAGGAAGATACCTCGGAGGACAAAAAGGGTGGCAAGGAAGATACCTCGGAGGACAAAAAGGGCGGCAAGGAAGATACCTCGGAGGACAAGAAGGACGGAGAGGGAGATGCCCCGGAGGGAGAGGACAAGAAGGGTAAGAAGGATAAGAAGGATAAGAAGTACAAGAAGGATAATGACCTGACTAAAAAAGTGGTGGAGATATTGAGTGATCCGGACATTGAGCTTACTGAGGATCAAAGAGCGACTCTGGCGTCCTATCTGGCACGTGATAAAGTAATTATCAAGAAAGAGTTTGCCATTGCCAATACTTCTATCGGACTGATTACAACTGTTCTTGGAATGATTTCAGTTTCCACGAAGGCGTGGAAGGATTCTGAAGATCTAAAAGAATTGAAGGACGAGGAAGAGAATGGCAAAAAGGAAGAACCAGCTGGTCAGGAAGAGGAAAAGACGAATTTAGAAAGAGCTGCTGATATCACCGCATTCAACACCAATATAGCAACGATCGCATCCAGTGCGGTCATGCCTCTTATTGTAACGGGTAGGGATGTTCTTTCTAAGAACGTAGGCAAGAAACCGGACCTGATCGAAGAAGGGCTCTGGGGAGCTTTGACCAGCTTGGGCAAGGATGAAAATAAGTATGGACTGCGGGGAATTGCGAATGGTTTAAATCAGGAGCAAAACGAACAGTATATTGGCAAAGCAAAAACAGCAGTGGAACAATATGGAAAGGTAGAGAAACAGCTTGACGGCGCAGACGTAGACTATAGTAAATTGTTTGCAGCGGAGAATCAAAAAGAATTCAAAAAAGCACTGGTAGCAGGAATATAAACAACCAGGAATGGCAGGGTGATAAAAAAGATGTTTTCCGGACAGGAAGAATACTTTCAGGAATTGCTGGTCCTCGTGAAACAGGAGATCAGCCTTTATACGAAATATGCGGTGCGGATGAAGGAAGACGGAAGGCTCCGCAATATATACAATACGAAGATATTTAAAGATGAGCTTGCCAATGTTTTGGAGGATTCCTTTTCCCATATGAGTCGCGCGGACTACGAAAAGGAGCGGGAGGCGCTGTTTCTACTGTGGAAGGATTTTCATGAGAGGGCTTACCATACCATCAAAAGCGGTGTGATGCTGCCCTTTGAATATCTGCTGCGGAAGCTGGAGCTGACAGAACCGGAACAGTATATGGCCTGCCTTGCCATGGCACCGGAGCTGAACCGGGAGTTTGAGCGGATGTACTGCTATCTGCAGGACGATCTTGCATGGCGGTATCCTTCGCTGGATTTATGTGTGAAAATGTACACGATGGATGAGCTGAAAGAAAATACCCTGATCCATCAGACATTCGTCCGCAGGGAACTGTTGTACTGTATTTTTGACAGACAGCCTGCAGGGCAGGAAAGCGGGCTTGCATGGCGATTGAAGCTCCGCAAGGATTTAATCGATTTTATATTTTTTTATGACTCGGATTTGCTGGGGCGGAAGGCAGAATACCGGCTGAGAATGTTCGACGGCAGGAAAGGGGCTGGCTTTAACATCAATCGGGAGGTGACAGAAGCCATTGGACGCCATCTGGCGGAAGACGATTTTAAAGAATCGGGAGAACAGGATGTGTCAGGGCGTTTATTCCTTCTGCGCGGACCTTATGGAAGTGGGAAGAAGCAGCAGATCCGCATTGCGGCAGGCGCTCTGGGGTACAGTGTCCTGTTATTTGATATCCGGGAGGTGGCAGGCAGAAGGGAAGACCAGATGCTCGAAGCAGTGGGCGATGCGGTGGTGCGGGCGGTATTGGACCGGGCTTTTCTCGTATTTTGCCATTGGGAAAGCATTTGGTCCGGAGAACAGCAAAAGCGTCAGTTCGCGCAGGAGATGCTTCGGAAAGCTTCTTTGTTTTTCCGGGATATCTTTCTGACAGTGGAAGAGGAACCGGGAGAAGATGTGATGGAGGGGCAATACCCTGTGGGATATCGGATTGAGGAATTCCGAATGCGTCTTCCCTCCATTCAGGAAAGGAGTATGCTCTGGAAGGAATTTCTGGAAGGGGCGCCGGGACAGGAAGACGCCGCATTGTTAGACAGACTTGCAGCACAGTTTGATTTCACGCCGGGAGTGATCAGGGAAGCGGCGGAATTTGCCCGCAGGGAGGCGAAAAATCGAGGAGAACGGCAGGTTTCTGCTGATCTGTTGTACCGTGCCTGCCAACAGAAGATATCGCATCGGCTGGGGGAGCGCGCCAGCAGGGTAAATGCGGTCTATACATGGGATGATCTGGTATTGGAGGATGGTCCCAAGGAGCTTTTGCGTCAGGCCTGCGGGCAGGTGGCTTACCGGGGGATGGTCTATGAGCAATGGGGATTTCAGAATAAAATGGCATATGGCAGAGGTGTTTCGCTTCTGTTTGCAGGACCTCCCGGCACCGGAAAGACGATGGCGGCGCAGGTGCTTGCAAGAGAGCTGAATCTGGAGCTATATAAAGTGGATCTGTCGGGCGTGCTGTCCAAGTACATTGGGGAGACGCAGAAGAATCTCCGGGAAATCTTTGACGAAGTGAAAAAAAGCAGGAGCATTCTTTTTTTTGATGAGGCAGACGTGCTGTTCGGAAAGCGGGTGGATGTCTCGGATGCAAGGGATATCAGCGCCAATGCCCAGACTGCATATCTGCTGCAGAAAATGGAAGAATATGACGGAATTACGATTCTTGCCACCAATCTGATGCAAAACTTTGATGATGCCTATAAACGGAGAATGAAGTATATCATCCGCTTTACCTTCCCCAAGAGGGAACAGCGGGTACTGCTCTGGGAGAAGGTGTTCCCGGGACAGATGCCTTTGCAGAAGGATATCGATATCCCCTATCTTGCGGATAATTTTGAGCTTTCCGGTGCTTCCATCAAGAATATTGCATTGAATGCGGCTTTTATTGCCGCTTCCAGGCAGGAAATCACGGGAATGGAGCATATTATGACAGCGCTGCAGCAGGAATATGAGAAATCGGGGAAGGTTCTGGGAAAAGCGGAACTAAAAGAGTATTATGGATATAAGATATAATAATAGTCAGTGCTTATTTTTCAAACAAGGCTGAAGAGGTGTCTTACGGAACGTCATTTTCAGAGGTGCCTTGAAGTGGCAGAAAGGATGGAACCATGAATAAAGAAGAACTGAGAGAGGGCTTAAAAAGATTGGGAGCCCATATGGAGCAGCGTGAGATGCACAGCGTATTTTGGGAGGAAGGAGAGCAGGTAGCGATGGACTCCCTGATGCTTGGGTTAAGAGTCAGTGATGAGCTGAGCACGGATGTTTCCTGTAATTTCATTGATGTGCCGGAGTATGGGAGTATTCTGCAGTTTTATGGGCAGCTGGAGCTGGACGAAATGATGGAAGAGAATCCGGGGGTTCTCACGGAATTGAATCTGTTACAGATGATCAATCAGCTGAACAAAATGCTTCCGGCCGGGCAGCTTCTGTATATGCAGGCTGACACAGAACCCATGCATTCCATTGGACTTCGTTATACGATGCGGACAGAGCTGGCAAGTGAGGACGAGCTGGAGAAGTGCGCGGATGTGATCGAGATGCTGATGGACGATTATGAACTTCTATGCAGCGTGCTTATGCTGGTCCTGGATGGAGAAACCGTACAGGGCGCCATGGGGATCGTAAGGAAACTGCTTGAAGAAAATATGAAAGAAAAGTGACATGGTAGCAATATTGGCATAAGAAAACATAAGAAAAATACAAAAAATCAGGAGGATAACAGTAATGAAGGTTTTTACGATAATTTTAGGAGTACTATTGGCAATATGCGGGATTTCCTGTATGTGCACACCGGTGATGACGTTTCTGGAGGCGGGATATTTCCTGGTTGTTCTGCTGCTTGTCTATGGAATCGCAGCCATTATGAAATCCGTGACGCAGAAGGAATATGGGATGCCGTTTTTCTTTGGAATACTGAGTGTGATTGTTGGCATTGTGATTTTGGTCGTGCCCGGACTGAAGCTGCTGACAGACGGAATGCTGATCTACATTATGGCAGTTTGGTTCCTGATGCAGGGCGTTGTGGACATTGCGATGTCGTTCCAGAAGAAAAAGCTTGGCGGCAAAGGCTGGATTTGGACACTTGTTCTCGGCATCCTTGGCGTGCTGCTGGGCATTTATTCTCTGGTACATCCATTGCTCTTAGTCTTTACGTTTGGCATTCTCGTAGGCGTGTACTTTATTGAGTGCGGTATCAACATGGTCGTGCTGGCAACAGCTTCGGGGGAATAGCCATAGCATTTTAAATAATTTCTTGTGCCATTTATAGATACCCCTCGCCTTTTATGTCGAATTTAAAAGGAATGGGCTTTTCGCCCGGACCTGGCAGAAAGACGGGGGGTAAATATTGCTTTTCAATTTCTATGTTCTGCATTTTTATCCATTCAAATCAGATAGAGATATTTGCTGCGCTCTCCGTTCATACACAGCCATAACTGTGGCAATCTCATGGGGATTGATGTTTTCCCTGTCTTCGGCATATAGGGCGATAAAGAGGTGCAGCAGGTGTGTTTTGGCAATACCGAAGAGAAGGTGCTTTGAAAAGCTGTAATCCTCATAGATATCAAGAAAGCCGGTCAACAGATAGTACTCGTAATATCGGTTTAAAATCTTTCTTAAATCAGGCATTTTTTCATAAAGGCTTTCTTGCAGGGCGGCAAGCTTTTGGTTGGCAGCGCCGGGATTCCGTTTGCCTTGGCGGCCGAATTTCCGAATATATTTTCGGCACAATTGATATAAAAGCGGCGATATGGTACGAAGTCTGGGGTGATAAAAGCCGTTAAGAATCCAATCGTCTATTTTTCCGCAGGTCATTTGGTAATGCTCCCGGGATTCGTAGTCCTGCGGGCTGGGGAGGGGCGTTTTTCTGAGGCAGGCAATTTGCGAATCCTGTCCGTAATGCAATAGTGCCATGCTGTCAAAAGAGATACCGCTTTCCAGCATCTGGATCAGTTCATTTCTTGCGTTCAGCAGATAATCCAGAAATTCCCGGTCATCGTTTGTGGTGTTTACTTTATAGTCGACATTCCCTTCTGTCACCGTAAATTCAAACGGTCTGTCCCCGGCGGCGGAGACCAGAAAAAGTCGTGCGGCCTCAGGGCAAGACAGGTACAGCGTTTCTTCACAGAAAAAGTTAAGGTTGTACAGCTGTCTGGGAAACTGAATACATACCACAGGCATGTAAGATGTACCGTGCTTTTTCTGTATGCCGCATAGATGATCCGCTCCCAGAAAGGGACAGCCCCGGAAAGTATGCCGAAAAGTGGCCACACCCTGTTTTTTCACGGTAGAACAGCGCAGCAGCAGACCCCAAATACCTTTTTCACTGCGGTATTTACCGTACATGGTTGGGTCAATGGGTACTTTCCAGATGTTGCGGCAGCAGTTTGCCGGACAGTCCTTTGCGATGCATTTGAATTCATTAAAAATGGAAATCCGTTTTATTTCCATAGTGTTCACTCACTTATATTATGATCTCAGGTACCGATTTATCGTTGTTAATGGCTCTAAAATTATAGCATAAGAATAAGAACATTTCCATTGCGCTATCTCCGCTCTTGACAATTTAAACTCTAAGAGGCAAAATCGAATGGTATGAAAGAAAGCGTTTACGATAGAAGGGAAACTGAAACTATGAGAAAAAAGAGTGTATTGTTATTTCTGGTTTTAAGTATTGCTCTGTTATGCAGCTGCGGAGATGCGGAAACGCCGGAATCGGATGATCCGGCTATGACGGAACAGCAGCCGGATGTAAATGTGGCACAGGGAGACGGTTCGGAAGCTGCAGGCGGGGCGGACGAAGATGCGGAGCAGGGAACTTCGGACGAAAACGCAGTGGGAGAATCGGATGCACAGGATCAGGATGCGGCAGGACTGACCCCGCTCAGCGAGGAGGAAATTCAGTTTTTCACAGACCTTATTCAGAAGATGGAGAACTACGGATTTCTTCTGTCAGCTTATGATACGCCGGAAGACGTGGACCTTGGGGAGGTATTTTATTCCGGAGCCGGTATCGACGAGGCGATGTCGGATGAGGAGATAGAGGCATATCTTACCGAGCGCCAGCAGGAGGAAATTTACACGGATTGCGTGAAGGTGTCGAGGGAGCGAATAGATGCGTTTTTGCGCGCTAAGTTAGGGATTGGACTGGAGGAAATCCGAACCCCCTTTCCGTGGTTTTATCTTTCGGAGTTTGATTCTTATTATCATGAGGCGGGAGATACGAATTACACGCCCTATGACTGCGTTGAAGGAGTCAGGGAAGGAGACCTTTATACACTTCGCTTTCATACGGATTGGTTTTGGGAAGATCTGCGTTCCGACTGCGAGACTGTGATCAGAAAGAGCGGAGAGGAGTACCAATTTGTTTCTAACCGCTATCTGGACGGCAGTGAGATCGGATATGGAACGGGGGATTCTGAGGTGCGCGCAGCGTATGCCGCTGCCCTGCAAAATCTTTTGGAAAATATGATCATGCCGGACGGAACGGAGGTGGAGCTGGATCCTTTTTGGGAGAACAGACCGAACGAAAATGAATTCTGTATTGCGGATGTGGACGGGGACGGTACGGAAGAATTGATCATTGCATTGACCACGACCTATATGGCCGATATGCGGGAGGAGGTTTATGAGTATGATCCCGTTACCCAAAAGATGAGAAAGGAGCTTCAGGAATTTCCGTATGTCACCTACCTTGATAATGGCATGATTTTTTCATGGTGGTCACATAATGATTCTTATGGGGAGGATTTTTGGCCTTATAATATATACCGGTATGACAGGGTCAGTGACGAGTATCTCTATATGGGCTGCGTGACAGGCTGGCAGAAGGAATTTCAGCCGGAAGGGTATCCGGACGATGTGGATGTGTCGGGTACTGGCACGGTCTATTCCATCACTTACGGCGAGGAGTATACCGGAGAATATGATCAGCTGCAATACGATCAATTCTATGAGGAAATTATTGGTATGGCGAATGAATTAGAATTACAGTGGTATCAGATCACTGAGGAGGACTTGAATATCCTGTTTGCGGATCTGTGAGGTGGGTTTCCCATAGGTAACAATAAATCCCTGAGATTTCGATATTCGAAAGCTCAGGGATTTATTGTTTGGCTTGGAAAGTTTTTTTACTTTTTCACCATATGCCAATTATATCACAGAAATCAGGAAAAAACAAGGCTGTTCCTGCCCGTCTCCATATGGTAGACTATCAAAACATAACAGTTCTGTTTTCAGACATTGTGCATGCGGCCTAGCGTATTTATAATTGCGTGCGCATTCAAGTTTACAGACCATGGAAAGGCGGAGGATCGGCATGGGGAATCAGCAGAAAGAAAGAGTGTATGAAGAAAGCAGATTACGGCAGACGCTGACAATCGTGGAGGAGCAGCTGCAGCAGGCAAAAGAAAACGCGGAGAGAACGAAATCGGAGATCGCGGAGACAAAAAGAGAAGCGTACGAAAATGCGACACATGGCGTTCTGGATCTGAATAATCCCGAAGACTTTGAGAATATTGCTGAATTCAGCCAATATAGCAATGCAGTCAATAACAGTATTGCAGCGTATGAGGAGGAAGAACGTAAGATCCGGTTGCTGGAAAACATGATGAGATCTCCCTATTTTGCACGGATTGATTTTCGGTTTGACGACGAAGAGGAGGCGGAGGAGATTTATATCGGGCGTTCCTCGCTCAAAAAAGAGGGCGGTCAGGAGATCGTAGTGTATGACTGGAGGTCGCCGATTGCCGGCGTTTTTTACCGCTTCATGACAGGAAGTGCGTATTATGAAGCTCCATGCGGACGGATCACGGGGGAGGTCAGCTTAAAACGTCAGTATGAGATTAAAAACGGAATACTGGAATATTTTATTGACACGGACGTGCAGATCATCGATGAGTTTTTAAGACAGCTATTGTCCCAAAATACGACCAGCAAAATGAAAGCGATCGTGGAAACCATACAAAAGGAACAGGATGTGGCGATCAGGGACATGGAAAACGATCTTCTCATGGTGCAGGGCGTTGCGGGAAGCGGAAAAACCTCCATTGCGCTCCATAGAGCGGCGTATTTGATGTATCAGGGCTTGCAGACAAGGCTGTCCGCGGATCATATCATGATCATTTCGCCGAATGCTGTATTCGAGCAGTATATATCGGATGTACTGCCGGAGCTGGGGGAGGAGCAGATTGCTTCTGCGGTATTCGGGGAGCTTCTATCGGAAATTTTGAAAGAGAGAAGGCTCCAGCCGCGTAATGAGTGGATGGAACAGTTGATGGTGTATGCGCCTGATCAAGAAATCAAAAGGCGCAGTATCGAATGGAAAACCTCCGATTGTTTTTTGGAAGTGCTGAACCGATTTTTACAGGATATACCACAGCGATGGATTGCATTTGAGGATATTCGTTACAACGGACAGCTTGTTGTAGGCAGAAACGTTCTGAAGGATAAAGTGACCGGGAGAGCGGAAACGCCGTTGGGAGAAAAGCTCGAGCAGCTGGAGCCGTTTGTCATAGAGGAAATTTTCGGGACGGGAAAGAGACGGGGAGACGGGGAGGAAAAGAACCGGATACGGCTGGAAATACAGCAATGGAACAGGCCGGACGTCGTAGAATTGTATCGGCTCTTATTTCAGGATAAGGACTATTTTTACAGTCTGCTCCCGGAGAACGGAGCGAAAGAGGAGATAGAGGAAATATGGGAATATACAAAGGATAATCTGAAATCGGACCTCCTTCATTATGACGACGCGATCGCGGCAGCTTATTTATATTTGAAGATTTATGGAATCAATCAATATCGGAACATCCGGCACGTTGTTATTGATGAAGCGCAGGATTATTATCCGCTTCAGTATGAATTGTTTCGGATGCTGTTTCCGAATGCCAAATTTACGGTTTTGGGAGACATGAATCAGACCATCGCAAAGCGGGAGGATTTATCTTTATATGAGCAGATCAAGAACAGGCTGAATAAGAAAAAATCATCCCTCCTCGTGTTGGATAAAAGTTTTCGCTGCACCAATGAGATCTTAAACTTCAGCTTACAGTTTATCGAGCACAGCCAGCAGATTAAGAGCTTCAACCGGAACGGGGACAGTCCGGAGGTTTTTGTTGCGGACAGCTTAAAAGCCCTCACGGATCGGGTAGCGGAAGAAGTGAAGCTATGCATGGAAAAAGGATTCCGCTCGATTGCGCTCCTCTGCAAGCACGGGGAGAACGCCGACCGATTATGGAGAGCAATGAGGCCTGTAATGGACGTGCCATTGATCAGTGACGGCGGAAACTCGGAGTTGAACGGTGCATTTATCATACCGGTATATATGGCGAAAGGATTGGAATTTGACGCTGTTGTAATCTGTGACGCGGACAGCAGAAATTACCATGACCAAGATGATAAAAAGCTTTTGTACGTCGCGTGTACCAGAGCGCTTCACAGACTCTGCTTATTTGGTGAAAAGGAGCTCAGTCCATTGATTGCTCATTCCTGCTGATATTTGCGTAATTGTGCCCTCAGTTGTTCCAGTTCTGCTTGTTTTTCGGCGAGAGCCTGGTCCCTCTCTGCGAGAGCATGGTCCCTCTCTGCGAGAGCCTTATCCCTTTCTGAGAGGGCCTGCTCCCTCTCAATGAGGTCATGTTTCTGCTGTGCAAGCACGTTCGCCTGTCCATCAAGAGTATTCTTCTGTTCATCAAGAGAACTTTCCCGTTGTGCAAGAGCGCTTTCCTTTTCAGTAAGCGTATTTTCCTTTTCAGTAAGAGCGCTTTCCTTTTCAATAAGAGCGCTTTCCTTTACATCAAGAGCGTTTTCTTTTTCGTCAAGCGCGTTTTCACGTTCAATCTGCTGCGCTTCTTGTTCCTCCATACGCTTGCGCCTTGCCTCCGCTTCCTGCATGCGGCGGCACTGTTCGGCAATTTCTCTGTTTTCAGAGATCAGATAAAGAGCGTCGGATACTTTTTGAAATAAAGCATCTTCTTCAGCTAACATTTGGTATTCCTCCCATGTCTTTGCTTTGAAAGCGGCAGCCCATCTGGTGAGGCCGGACTGCCTGTCGTGTTCGGTTGCGAGTTCCGTCTGTGTCAGGTTGAGTACGGACAGACGGAGCTTATCACTGAATATTTCCTGTGTTGCTTCA